>NZ_MTAZ01000045.1 GCF_002150785.1 Arenibacter amylolyticus
CAACAGAGTTGTCAAGTTTTGAGACAGTCTGACGGTCTCGTATAACCGTCAGTTACGGGTTAATATGCGTTAATTTTCGGTTTGGCACAGACGTTAGCAATTCCGAGTGGATTCGGACGTAGTCGAATCCGCCGTAATTGCGGTTATACATGGTTGTAAACAGTTTTTATTCCACTTTTTCGAACTTATAAGAACAACCTTCATCACAATTTAAATAGGTCGGTGTTAAAATTAGATGGTTACTTTCAAAGACATAATTTTCCACAAATGAACCAGGAGGATTTTCAATACCAGTATTAAAGCCATCACAATTATACTTTAAGGTTAAATTGGAAGAAGTTAATTCATACATTCCAGTTGAACACTCAGAAAATCTATTTGATGCAAATGAATTATCAGAGTTAAATGTATAAGTGTAACCATTGTTAACAGGATTCCATTGTGGACTATTACCTCCATCACTTCCGTATATTTCTACTAATTTCCAAGTTCCATATATAGAGTTTTCATTTTTTTGATTTTCATCATTTTGACTACAGGAACTAAATGATATAATAATAGTGAATAATAAGATTATGTTTTTCATGACCATAAATTTTTAGTTAATGATAATTTGATGTGTTTCTACATTTTCACCAATATAGATTTTAAGAATATACATTCCTTTTCTTAGGGATGAAACATTAATGGAATTTTTTTGTTTATCCAAGTTCCCTTGTAGAACGAGATTGGAATGAAAATCATACAATTTATAATTGGATTTTAGTTCGGTTTCGCTAAAAGTAGTATTTGCTTGGTTTGGATTTTTAAACTCAATATTCAGAGTTTCTGAACTTGGGTTTGGCGAAACAGTAAAATAACCTCCGAAGCAATAATTGTCCTTTTTAAAATATATTGTGTGCACACCATTACTACAGATACCTGTATAATCTATATCTATGGCATAAGTGTTGCCGTAGTTCATATTATTGGGTGTAAAGGCAATCTCATAAATGCCATATGAATAGGATGTCCAACCACTCGGGATAGTAGTATAGTTTATACTATTTACATAATTTGAATACATATTGATTACATATTCCTCACCGTCACAAATTAAATATGGGTCTAGCGAAGTGCCACTTCCAGTTAAATTGTTATAATTACTGTCCCGGACAAATACCTCGCTATTTGTTAAACTGGGATTATTGATTTGAACTTCTGTTGTTAAACCTGCACCAGAGCTTAGGTTTGCAGTTATCTGTCCAATACTTCCGCTACTGTACTTTGGTTTGACTGTAATCGAAGTGTCGTTGCTGCTTACAACCAATAAATTTGATGATACTTGCCAAGTTACGGGCGTCCCTCCATTTTGAAGGGTGAATGTTGAATTTGAAGGACTACAGATTGTATTTGGACCATTTAACGACGGGCAAGAATTGGCGGTTATATTTTGTAAAACAGATTCGTTTTGTATGGCATATCGCATTCTGTTACCTTGGCCATTTGTGAAATGGTCCCTATTATTGTAGTATGACATAATGTTTGTTAAATCAGGTGTGTAACCTCCTGAATTTCCAGCGTTTGAATCAGCAGGTGTATCACATACAACATCTCCGCAAGTACTACAATTTGACCCATTAATTGCTTCTGCACACCCAGAAGTATTTGGAGCAGTACCTTGAAAGGTATGGTAAAGATTTAAACAATGACCCAATTCGTGATGTGAAGTAGGTAGAAGAACTCTATCACTTCTTATGACTAAACTGTTTGATGGAATACTATCTGCTACACCAGTTACAAACCCTTGGTATACACCATTGATGTAAACATCCCATAATTCTTCAACTATATAGTAATTAATAGCATTCGGGACATCATAACCAGAATTCATTAATACTGTGTGTTCACCTTCATCTACTTGAATGAAGTCAGAATTATCAATAAAGTTAGTTCCTATATTATTAATTATGATATTATGTGGACTATAAAATTCGTTAAGTTCCACCGTTATATCATTTGTATCTGGCAATGGGAACGCATTCGTTCCATTTGTATTTCTTACAATATGGAAAAACACATTGATACAAGTATATGAACTAGAACTTTTGTAAGAGTTCGACTCTTTGCCTTTTGTGTTATTGTCCTCTTGGGGGTAAATTATTGGAGTAGTTGGAGGAGGTGTTCCACAAATTTGTCCAAATATTGAGTTGAAATTCCAAATTAAGAGTAGGATTAAAAGTAGTTTTCTTTTCATAATTTCTATTGTTTTTTATGGTTAATGTTTGTGTAAAAATTGTTTACAACATATATATATAACAACAAGTTACTATACCCTCATTTTATCGGTAACTAACATAGCTCTTATTTCCCAAAACATCCAGTGGATTATTGGAAAGCAATTAACAATCAGATGTTTATAAACAAGCGATATTGCGGAAAATATTGAATAGATGAGATCGAAAAGCGCATGGACTTGAAAAACCCTAAACTATGAGCACGTGATATTGTAACCTTAAACGAGTGTTACATCAAATCCAAATTCAACTTAGGAAGTAAGTTCGCGGCTTCCTTCATCTTCTTGTCAATGATTTTGGCATAGATTTCCGTAGTTCGTATTTCACGGTGACCAAGACGTTTGGAGACGGTATAGATATCCGCACCATTTTCCAGTAATAGCACCGCATTGGTATGCCTGGCGGAATGGAAGGTGATGTGCTTGTGGATGCCGGCAAACATACACCAACGGAGGAGTTGGAGGTTCATATGGGCACTATATTTTAGACCTTTGAATACGCGGTCATTGGGGCCTCTGCGTTCCCCTAAAAGCTCCCTAGCCTGTTGTGAGATATATAAGTATTCCACCCCTTCGGTTTTCTTTTGCTGAAAGACAATGCGGAATATAAAATTCCCGGAATTGTCCACCCCCTCATCGCGGACCTCGGACCACTTTAGCTTATTAATATCAGACCAACGTATCCCCGATAAGGTGGAAAAGAGAAAAGCGCGTTTTAATAAAGGAATAGGGCAGGGGGTCTTGGATAGTTTTTGGAGTTCATCGGAGGTGAGGTATTCTCGTGTGGACTCAGCGGCTGAAAAACCTTTGACTTTCTTAATGTAATTCTCATTGAGATATCCCTCTTCAAAAGCGGCATTTAAACAAGCCTTAAATTTATTGTAGTACGCATTCTTGGTGTTTTGGGATAACTTCTTATTACTCTGGGTAACAGCAACGGTATCTAGGTATTTCTTGTACCCTTTTATAAAATCAAGATCAATATCGTCTAAGGTAATAGAAGGGGAGCAATAGGCCTCCAAATGTTTCTGGGCAGCATCCCAATTGTCATAATTTCCTTTGGACTGGTAGCGTTCCTCTTTCTTCTGGACATAAAAGTCTAATAAACCAACTTTTCCTTTGGTGTCGTTTTTAAGGTTATACCTTCCTTGATAGACTTCGGCTTTTCTAATGGCCAATATTTGTTCGGCCAATTCAAGTTGTTCTTGATTCTTTTTCTTTTCAGCCGTCGTTTTAGGATCCTCTATTAAATAGAGTTGTAAGTATTCGTAATTCCTTAGGTGCTTAACCTTTCCATTGCTAAGAGTTTTAACTCCTTTATAAAACTCTAAATAAAGGCTCTGTCTCCCAGTTTTTAATTTCTTCTTCCTTAAGTGAACTTTCATCATAGCGACACATTTTTTTGTGTCTCGTCTTATAAATAGAAGAAGCGACACACATGAGACACAATAAAAGTACAATTATTACATAAGTATAGGAAAATAAAATCTATCGATTTATTAACAATCTTTTGATTTCCAGCTATTTGCAGTCAAATGATATTATATGATATCAAATAAAATGAATGTCTATTTGCCGATACAGAAATTAGCAAAAATGTTGCCCAACAATTCGTCGTTGGTCACTTGTCCGGTGATTTCCCCTAAATGGTAAAGGGCTTCCCTTATATCAATGGCTAACAAATCGCTAGGGGTTTCCTCGTCCATTCCAAACTGAACCTTCTCTATCTCTTCCAAAGCTTTTATAAGGGCGTTGTAGTGCCTAGTATTGGTGACGATGGTTTCACTGTTTCGCAACGCACCGGTGTTTACAAACTCCAATAAGCGTTCTTTCAATTCCTCAACACCCAATCCGGTTTTGGCCGATAAAAGGTAAAGCTCGGAAATTTGTGCTTTTAAAGCCTCTATTTCTTCCGCCTTCAGCCTGTCTACCTTATTGGCAATGACCAACAATGGTTTTTGGGGATACCTGTTTTTTATTTTTTCCAATTCTACCGTGCTAGATCTTAGTTTGTCTGGATCGGACGCCATTTCATAGGCATCTACCAACAACACTACTACCTGGGCCTGGGCAATTTTCTCAAAAGTTTTCTGGATACCTATACTCTCCACAACATCCTTAGTATCCCTAATTCCCGCAGTATCTATAAAACGGAATCCAACACCTCCAATATTAATTTCGTCTTCTATGGTGTCCCTAGTAGTACCTGCAATATCACTTACAATGGCGCGTTCCTCATTCAACAGCGCATTTAAGAGGGTAGACTTTCCTACGTTGGGCTCTCCTACAATAGCGATGGGAATTCCATTTTTTATGACGTTCCCCACGGCAAAGGAATCAATTAATCGCTTTAATACCTCCTGGATCTTGCTAAGCAATTCTTTAAACTCACTCCGGTCCGCAAACTCCACATCCTCCTCTGCAAAATCGAGTTCCAATTCTATAAGGGAAGCAAAATTGAGTAACTCTTGTCGTAGTTTTTCTATTTCGTTGCTAAATCCGCCCCGCATCTGTTGCATAGCTATCTGATGACTGGCCTCATTATCGGAAGCGATTAGGTCTGCCACGGCCTCTGCCTGACTCAAATCCATTTTTCCGTGTAGGAAGGCACGCAGGGTAAATTCCCCGGCCTGGGCAGATCGGCAACCATTCCGTAGAAATAGCTGAATGATCTGTTGCTGAATATAAGGGGAACCGTGACAGGAGATTTCTATAACGTCCTCGCCCGTATAGGAATTAGGGCCTTTGAATACCGATACCAACACCTCGTCCAATACCTTTCCCTTATCCACAATATGCCCCAAATGAATAGTGTGACTCCTTTGCTTTTTTAAATCCTTACCGTGAATGGATCTAAAAAGGGGGTTGGTTATGGAAATGGCATCCTTTCCAGAAATACGGATAACCGCAATGGCACCCGCTCCGGAGGCAGTGGCCAAGGCAATAATATTGTCGTTGTTCGTCATGAATCAGATTCTAAGTGTCCCTATTGGGCTCATAATACAGGGAGCTTGTTATACCCCTTTAATTTGTTGCAAAAATACAATTTATTGGGACAACCCAAGCGAATGAAGTGGGGGCTATACAAGTAGGTGTTTTTATTGAATAAATGTTGCCTCCCACATATAAAAAATAGGACTACGGATAGCTATCAGTGCATTTGTAAAAAATGAATTTAGAGGGAGTGTTAATTATGGGTTTTTTCACTAAAGGCAGGGAATAAATGGGTAAATTTACTATAATAGAATACTTGATGATTATCCCTTATTATTGGTATGCCGTCCATTTATTCTGGTACTATAAATACGAGGTATGTTTCCTTAAACTGCCCTGATAAAAAAATAGAACATGAGAACTATAAAATTCCTCGGTTTCCTCTTATTACTGGCTTGTTTTAATTTCTCCTTTGCACAAGAGCCTAAAACGCTTCCTGTACCCACTGCTGAGGAAATAAAGTTGAAACAGAAATTGGAAAAGGAGCGGCTAAAAGAAGCAAAGAGTATAGAACAGCGTATAGCAAAAGCAGAAAGGGACACCAAGAAAGCGGAAAAAGCTAGGCGTAAGGCAGAAAAGTCCATAAAGAGCAAAGAGAAAATTGTTTCCCAAATAGAATCTAGAAAAAAGGCGATTGCAAAGGACCTTAAAAAAATCGAAAAAATAGAAGCCAGCATTAGCAAGGGGGAAAGGAAAGGGAAATTGTCTCCCGTGGATATTAAGAACCTGAACAATAAGATAGCAAAGCTCCATAACAATATACGTGTAAATGAATTGAAATTGGAGAAACTATATAAAAAACAATAAGTACCCTGACGTATAAAATTTCCGATCCATATTTGTAACATTAAGTAGCACTCCTCGTCTTACCATTACTAGAGGTCGTTACTAGGAAGTACAGCTTGTGTTGGTTATTACAAATTATGAGGTTTTGGAACCCATTTTCAATACCTAACACTTTCCTTTAGGCTTTATGTATATGTTTAGTGTTCCATTAAGAATTATATTGAATGAAAGTAGAGAATAAACAATTATTGATCATCACCCATTTAAGTCAGCTATTAGATCTTGTAACCGGCTTTGGCGGATTTATTGTCCCCTTGGTGTTATGGCTTACAAAACGGGACAGTGTAATAGATATGGACGAGCATGGCAAGGCCATTGTAAACTTTCAGATTAGTATGATCCTATATGCCTTGGCATGTATTCCTCTAATCTTATTATGTGGATTGGGATTCCTGGGTATTATTGCAGTAGGACTCCTTTGCCTTATATTTCCCATTGTCAATGCCATTAAAGTTTCTAATGGGGAGGATCCTTATTACCCGTTGAGTATTAAGTTTGTTTAAGAAATGAACCATAAAAAAATCCGCATTGAGAACAATGCGGTTTTTTTTATGGTGATATTCGGTGTAATGTATTAGCTATTCAGCATTACCGGCATCACTAACATAGTGACCATTTCGCCTTCATCCAAACCGTCTATAGGGGTAAGGATACCTGCTCTATTAGGTAGGCTCATTTCTAACTGTACATCATCGGAAGTGAGGTTGTTCAACATTTCTACCAAGAAACGGGAGTTGAATCCAATTTGCATATCGTCTCCTTGGTAGGAGCAAGTTAAACGCTCTTCCGCCTTGTTGCTGTAATCTATATCCTCGGCAGAAATATTTAATTCCGCTCCTGCTATTTTTAATCGAATTTGATGCGTGGTCTTGTTAGAGAAAATAGATACCCTTCTAACCGAACTCAAAATCTGGGTTCTAGAGATAGATAGTTTGTTTGGATTTTCCTTTGGAATTACCGCCTCGTAATTGGGGTATTTCCCATCGATTAGCCTACAGATCAAAACCGTATTTTCAAAGCTGAACTTGGCGTTGCTCTCGTTGTATTCTATCAATACATCGGTCTCGCTACCAGCCAAGATCCCTTTTAAAAGATTCAATGGTTTTTTCGGCATAATAAACTCGGCCACCTTGGAAGCCGTAATATCGGTACGTTGGTATTTTACCAATTTATGAGCATCCGTAGCTACAAAAGTTAGGCTTTCCGGAGAAAATTGAAAAAACACCCCGCTCATTACCGGCCTAAGGTCGTCATTGCCCGCAGCAAAAATGGTTTTGTTGATGGCAGTGGCCAACACATCACCCATAATAGTGGTAGAAGAAGGATTAGTCAGTTCTACGGATTTTGGAAATTCTGATCCATCCGCATAGGCCAACGCATATTTACCGTGGTTAGAGCTGATTTCTACCGTGTTGTTGTCTTCCACAACAAAAGTTAAAGGTTGCTCTGGAAAGGTCCTTAAAATCTCTAACAATAGTTTTGCTGGTACCGCAATGGTTCCCTCATTGTCCGAGTCTACCTCCAAAACGGAACTCATGGTGGTTTCTAGATCTGAGGCGGAAACGGTAAGTTCGCTTTGTTTTAGATCAAAAAGAAAATTGTCCAGAATAGGTAGGGTATTACTGTTGTTGATAACCCCTCCTAAAATTTGGAGCTGTTTTAGTAAATAGGTACTAGATACTATAAATTTCATGTGTCTCTTATTTATTTTTAAGGAACCTTTAGTTCATATTTTCCATTAGGATAATAAGGCTAATATCAGCAGAATTCCTTGCATCTCACTCAAAAACAAAGATATTTTAAATGTCCTTTTTATGGAAAGAAACTTATTAACACTTATCGGCTGTATTTTTTGCGTCTAAAAGCGTTAATTGCCCATCCAAACAAAAGGGTCAAAACCAGTGGCAGGCCAATATTAATCAGCTGCCATTTGGTTTTTTGCTCACTAATTTTCACCTCGTCCAAAAATGGTATCGCTACTTTCTTTGTACGAATGTTTATAAGTCCATTATCGTCTAAAAGGTAATTAAGGCAATTAATCAGGAATTCTTTGTTGCCATAATAGTTATTTGTCCACTTGTCATACCCCAATTCCAACGGTCTTCCGTTGCGAATTTGGTTCTTAATTAGGTCACCATCCGAAATAACGATCATCTTATTTTGGGGTCCCTTGTCCAACACCTTCTCTAGGGCAATAGGTTTTACCCTATTGGTAAAAGTGGAGTTAAATTCCCCTTCTACCAAAACCGCCAAGGGTATATGGCCCGTTTCATAGTTTTCTATACTGGGAATACTATTAATTATTTCCAAGCTAATTTGTCTAGGAGCACCCTCTGCCTTGGAATAGGGGGAGCTTTCCAGTAATATATGCTTGTTATACGAACTGGAAAGGGTATCTATAGATCCTGCAAACTGGAACCGTAGCGCTTCCAAATTGGTGTTGATGGGATGATCGTTTTTGGAGATAACCATGGGGTGGTAGTGCCAAGGTACCGGGTTGTACTGGGAGTCATTTCCTTCTCCGGTGGCCATTACTATCTGGGTGGCATAGAAATCATTAATTAGATTGGCATTCAACCTAAGTCCATATCGAAAGAAAAAATCGTCCAAATTCAATTGTCGGGGAAAGGCCAGGGCCGTGCCCTGTTCATTGTAAAGGCTATCCATTTCCATGGCTACCTGATCTATAAGCCATAGGGATTTTCCTCCTCCGGTAATATATTGGTCTAAAATAAACTTCTCTTCCTCGGTGAAGGCTTCCGTAGGTTTAGCAATTAGTGCCAGGTCAAAGTCGCGCAACTGATCTAATACTCCTTGTGGATTGCTGGCAACAGAATCTAAGGTAATGGCCCCAATATTGTAATAGTCCCGGATAGTGGTGAGGTAATCTGCCATGAAAATATCCTCTAGCTGTCCATTGCCCTTAATAACGGCAACCCGCTTTTTATCGGTCAAATTTAATTGGGTAAAGGCGTTGGCAAAGGCATATTCCAAGTGCTGAACGGAATTGTTAACCCGCTCCTCGGAACTAGCTCCCAATTTATTTTTTAGAAGGGGAACTTTTACGGATTTAGTTCCGTAAGTAACAATGGCCCATGGAAATATAATTTCTTGCGAGACCTTTCCACCCTGTTCCACGGTTACCTGAGTGGGAGTAAGTCCCAAACCTTGTAGTTCCCCAATCATCGCTTCCGTAGAGGGGGCATCCTCCATAGGGTCTACAAACGCAAATTTTAGGTGCTTGTTCTTAGAAACATATTCTCCCAGTAATTGTCGGGTTTCGTCCCGTAACCTCAAGAACTCCGGGGGTAAATTCCCCTCTAGTAGAATGTCTATAATCACCGGGGCATTAAATTTTTCCACGGCTTCTATGGCAGGTTGAGATAGGGTATACCTTTTGTCTTCCGTAAGATCTGCCCGGGTGTAGAAAATATTCCCTAGGACATTAAACAAAATCAGCACTAACAATGCCTTTAAAATGGATAGCAAGCTGTTTCCCATTATCTAGTTTGATTTTTTAGCTGATTCATGGTTAGGAATAAAAAGAACGCGCAAAGACCTATAAAGTATACAATATCCCGAGTGTCTAGCACCCCGCGCGCGATACTATCAAAATGGGCTTTCATCCCTATTTTTTTTATCAATAAGTGCCAATTCCCTGAAGGGATGGTTTCCGCGATTCCTTCAAAGCCGTAAAAAATTAAAAAACTTAGTACCATGGCTAAGATAAAAGCCACAATCTGATTTTCCGATAGGGTAGAGGCAAATAATCCTATTGCCGTATAGCTGGCGATAAGGAATAACAACCCAAAATAGGATCCCAAAACCATTCCTAGATCCAAATTACCCACGGTGGTACCCAATTCTGAAATGGTATATACGTAGAGGAGGGTGGGAATGATAGCGATCACGGACAATAAAAAGGTCCCTAGAAATTTTCCCATCACTAAATTCATCAGGGATATTGGCTTTATAAAAA
Organism: Arenibacter amylolyticus; assembly: GCF_002150785.1. Taxonomy (GTDB): domain Bacteria; phylum Bacteroidota; class Bacteroidia; order Flavobacteriales; family Flavobacteriaceae; genus Arenibacter; species Arenibacter amylolyticus. The sequence goes on from NZ_MTAZ01000045.1 coordinate 10,095, forward strand.
GCAATTCTAAGGTGCCCATTTTCTTTTCTTCGGAAAAGCTCTTCATGGTAATTGCGGGAATTAGGAATAAAAATACCCAAGGAGCAAGGAGGAAAAATAGTCCCATATCTGCAAACCCGTAATCAAAGAGGTTATAAGGGCTTTTAAAAACCCAAAGGAATAGTCCATTTAGTACCAAGAACAGTCCAATCACCAAATACCCTATGGGAGAGGTGAAGAACGACTGGATTTCTCTTTTAAAAATTGCGATCATGCGGTTCAATTAGGGTTTTGTTATTGTTTTTCCAAAGACCATGCTTCCGGTTTTTCCTCAAAAAGCAACTTGGTCTTTTTCCAAATTTGGCCAAAATATTCCGATTTTCTATACGCCTCCAAATGGGCCTTGCTTTTCCAATGGCTATGAGTGAAAAAAACACGTGGGTCTTCTATGTCTTGTAGCAACTCCAAAAACGTACATCCATCCACCTTTTGCATAGCTATCCGGTGCTTTTCAAAGAGGGATTTAAAACTAGTAATGTTTTCGGACTTAAAGGTTAATTTTACGATTCTCACCATCATAGGGCAGGGGCTTATTCAAAATCAATGGCTATGGTATCCCTATAATCCAACCCTAATAGGGTAGAGGCGCCACCCACGGTATTGAGGTCGCTCTTATAGATCGCAATTTCCAAATATCCAGCGGTATTAAACAAGGCGAGAAGCTCCCCCGGGGTTTTGCGTTTTTCCCTTTCTTGATTGTAATCCACAATTTCACCATATTTACGGTGTATCTGTCTAATGCGTTTATTGCGGACAGACACAGTAAAAGGCCTCCCTTTTCCGTAGAGTAGAAAATCGTTTTGCTCTATATTAGTAACTATATTGCCGTAGTTGTCTATATAGATTACACTTCCAGAGAGGGTATTGCCATCGGCAGATAGCCTAGGCTTAACATCCCTAAGGTCTTTTAAATTCTTAAAATCCCTTCCTATCACTTCCAATTTACCACCTCTTGCAATATGGCAGGCAGTCTTCACAAAAACGTCCAATACCGGAAACGGACCATCCACCGAGTTGGGTAACTGAATTTCCACTACCTTTTCTGGTACTATCTCGGAAGTTATCAGACCTATAACCCCATTGTTGGCCATGATAAAATAATGGTTGTCTACAAATGCCGCTATATGCTGATTTTCAGGGGATAGTTCAGAATCGATCCCTACAATATGGATACTTCCGTCAGGGAAATTTTTATAGGAGTTTTTAAGGATATAGGCACACTCCTGAATGTTAAAAGGGGATATGGCATGTGAGATATCAACAATCTTGGGATCTCCCAGTTCTTTGTAAATTGTTCCCTTAATGGCCCCTACAAAATGATCTTTATATCCAAAATCTGTAGTTAATGTAATTATAGGCATAGAGGACTGTTGATATGTTTTTGTTTGGTGAGTAGTTTTTTACTTAATTTTGTGTCACAAAATTACACAAATTATTATCGAACCAAAATATTAAATTTATTTCTAATCCTTTCTAATATACCTAATTTTTGAACGAACTTATCATAGAACTTACGGATATCGGCCCAAGGGAATTTTTTGGACAGAACAATGAGAATATTGATTTGTTGAAAAAGCATTTTCCGAAGCTGAAAATCGTTGCCCGTGGCAATAAGATCAAGGTGTACGGTGATGAGGCGCAATTGGATGAGTTTGATCGCAGATTTGATATGCTAACCTCACATTACGCCAAATTCAATAAGCTTGATGTAAATAGTATAGAACGATTACTCACTGCTAATGGCCAGGAGGAAGTGGAATCTTCCAAGGCTAGTGGGGAGGTATTGGTGCACGGTACCCAAGGCCGACTAATTCGTGCGGTGACCTCCAATCAGCGAAAATTGGTAGATGCCGTAAATGCAAACGATATGGTTTTTGCCGTAGGCCCCGCCGGAACCGGGAAAACCTATACTGGGGTAGCGCTTGCCGTAAGGGCATTGAAGGAGAAACAGGTGAAACGGATTATTTTGACCAGACCAGCGGTAGAGGCCGGAGAGAATTTAGGTTTCCTACCTGGAGATATGAAGGAGAAACTAGATCCGTATATGCAGCCGTTGTACGACGCCCTTAGGGATATGATAGCTCCTGAGAAATTGGCCCATTATTTGGAAAATGGCACCATACAGATAGCGCCCATGGCATTTATGAGGGGGCGTACCTTAGACCATGCCTTTGTAATTTTGGACGAGGCACAAAATACTACCCATGCTCAAATGAAAATGTTTCTTACTAGAATGGGGAAGCATGCCAAATTTCTGATTAATGGGGACCCAGGGCAAATAGATTTACCAAGGCGGTATGTTTCCGGACTAAAAGAGGCCTTGTTGGTCTTGCAGAACGTAGACGGAATAAAGGTGATTTATTTGGACGATAAGGATGTAATTAGACATAAATTGGTGAAAAAGGTGATAGATGCCTATAAAGGAATTGAGCACAATAATTGATTTTTCTTGATGAGCAATACAATAATTAATACAAATTTTAAATTCCCAGGTCAGAAGTCGGTCTATAAGGGAAAGGTGAGGGAAGTATATACCCTGGAAGACGATTTAATGGTGATGGTTGCTACGGACAGACTGTCTGCCTTTGATGTGGTGATGCCAAAAGGCATCCCCTATAAAGGGCAAATCCTAAACCAGATAGCCACCAAAATGATGGCCGATACGGCCGATATAGTACCCAATTGGCTAATGGCTACTCCAGATCCCAATGTGGCCGTAGGTCACGCCTGCGAGCCTTATAAAGTAGAGATGGTTATCCGTGGATACTTGTCCGGACACGCAGCTAGGGAATATGCAAAGGGAAAAAGGGATTTGTGCGGCGTTGCCATGCCCGATGGGATGAAGGAGAACGATAAATTCCCCACTCCTATACTTACCCCGGCCACCAAAGCAGAGATGGGCGACCACGATGAGGATATTTCTAGGGAAGAAATTCTGGAACGGGGAATTGTAAGTGAAGAAGAGTATGTACAATTGGAAAAATATACCCGTGCCCTTTTTGAAAGAGGGACGGAGATAGCTGCCAAAAGAGGGCTTATTCTTGTAGATACCAAATACGAATTTGGGAAGACCAAGGAAGGAGAAATTGTATTGATCGATGAAATCCATACACCGGATTCATCCCGTTATTTCTATGCGGATGGATATCAGGAAAGACAGGATAAGGGAGAAGTACAAAAACAATTGTCCAAAGAGTTTGTTAGGCAATGGTTAATCTCTAATAATTTCCAAGGCCTAGAAGGACAGGTAGTTCCCGAAATGTCTGATGCGTATATAGAATCGGTTTCCGAACGATATATAGAATTGTTCGAAAATATTACAGGTGAGAAATTTATAAAAGGGGATATCTCTAATATCCAGGAGCGGATAGAGCGCAACGTACTCAATTATCTATCTACGAGGTCTTAGGGAACCTTACCCAATTTTTAAAAGGTCTTTTAGTCTTAAAACGCCTTTTTCCTTGAGGCGCGATTTTATTTTTAAAAAGGCAATAGCGGTAATATAGGCATCCCCCATGGCGGTATGCCTATCTTTCCGCGATATATCAAATTTCTCTGCCAACTCGTCCAAGGAATAGTGTTCCTTTTTTTTGATGAGGTTGGAGGTTAACAGGGTGCTTTTATATAAATTGGAAGTGTCCATAACCAAGTTTTTTAGTTTAGGAAGTCCCATTCTCTCCAATGCCTTATTAATCATATTCATATCGAAAACCGCATGATGCGCTATGATTACCGCGTTCCCTAAATACCCCAATAGTTGTTGCATGGCCTCCTCCTCACTTATCCGGTATATATTCTCACTTTTTAAAATACCATGGATTTTGATGCTATCAGTATTGTAATGCTCCTGCTCCAAGTAGAGTTCCAAGCCTTCCGATACCAAGATAGATTGATTTTGAAGGGTAAGTGCCCCTATGGAAAGGATACGGTCATGGATATAATCAAAGCCCGTAGTTTCCGTATCCAAAACTACAAATCGGATTTCATGTAGCTCCGTGGGCAGCTTTTGCTCAAAACTCTGCACATATTCCTCCCAATACTTAGGGTGCGAAACCGGTTTTTTTCTAAAGAAATTAATCATCGCATTAAATTTGAGACTTTGAAACGTACACTGATCAACTCCTGAATATCCCTAATGGTCTTAAAGGTCCGCTTCAGTTTTATCCGCTCCTCCTTGTTTAGTTGCTCTATGGCAATATACCTTCCAGAATCGTTATGCATCAGCCCCTGTTTGGTCCTAAATTTTAGTAGGGCCTTGGTAGCGTGGGAACAGGCCAAAAAGGTTTCCTTATTATTGGGTTCCAACTGGGCCAATTTATCAAATCGTTCAAAAGTATTGTTTACGTTTTTTACGGAATGGGATAGGATAAGTACTCTGGCTGCATCGGTCAGCGGCATTAGGGCTCTCCGTTTTAAATCGAAGGTGTCCTTGTGTTCTCCATCGGCTTCCAATAATACCTGCCTAAAAAAACCGGTAGGAGAAGGGTTCTGGAGGGCTCCACTGGCCAAATGAAGATAGAAAAGGGGATATTTCTGGGTGATTTCAAAAATATGCTCAGACAATTCGTCGGCCAAGGCCTTATTTCCGTAGGTAACATTGTAATCAAAAAATATAGAGGAAAGCAACACCTCATCAGATCCGGGATTAGTGATCCATTGGGTTACTTTCGCCTTCCATTCATCAAGGCTATGGCACCAATTGGGATTGGAGGCCATCATCTCTGCGGGACAATAATCATATCCAATATCGAACAGCCCCTTGTTAATTATTTTAGCCAGTTTTAGAAAATAATCGGTGGTTTCCTGAAGGTCTTCCTCAGGGACATTTTCAAATACCAGGGCATTATCCTGATCGGTTTGTAGTAATTGCTCACTACGTCCCTGACTTCCTAGCGAGAGCCAGGTAAATTTAACCGGGGGCTTGCTGGGCATTTCTTTCAAAGAAAGCTTTATAACCTGCTTAATGCATACATCGTTTAGTTCGGTAATGATTTTTGAGGTGAGGGTCATTGGGATATTCTGTTCCAAATATCCAGATAGTAAATGGTCAATACTTTTCCGTAGGCGCTTAATGGACTTTATTTTCTTGGCCCGCTTAATGGCTTTAATCAATACCACAGGATTATTCCCCATGGCCACCATAATGTCGTGCTTAGACAATATCCCAACAGCCTTGGTATTTGGCGTGCCGTCCTTAGTGATACATAAATGACTAATATTATCTTTCATCATAGCCATTTGTGCCTGCGTGATGGTAAGGTGTTTGGTGAAGGTGGTGACAGGGGACACCATTATTTTGGAGGCTTCAACCGTAATAGGATATTTTCCCGTAACAATATTGTTGCGCAGGTCCCTGTCTGTGATGATCCCAATGGGCAATTTGTTTTTTAAGACTACCATGGCCCCCACCTTGTTTTTAGTCATTTTTTCTGCCACCTCATTCACGGGGGTGTCTTCACGACAACTGATCAGTTTTTTGGAATAGGTCACCGTCTGTAAGTCCATTAAGGGGGTATGAGGTGCAACCGGGTCTAATAACTCTTCATATAGTCTGCCACGATGACTTTCCGAATAGGGATTCCTAGTATTTGATGCAAAGCTGGCTATCAAATAATCGCCCACCTTATGATTCTGGAGGGCATAGGGTTTAAAAATATCTATGGGAATAGCATATATAATACTTTCCTCCTTCGCCCTGGCCTCCATTTTATAATTTTCCGAAGCCATTAAGGGTCTAAGCCCAAAAATATCGCCTTCGTCACAGAGGTCAACCATGCTTTTTTCACTGCTTACTCTCAACGCAATAGCGCCTTTGTTTACAACGTAAAAGTGCGGGTGTGGCTTATCGTTCTCCAAAAAAACCGGACTATCCTTATCCTTATAGATAATGATAATTTGCTCCGATAAGGCCAAAAGGTCGGATTTTCCCAAAAGATTGAACGGTGGATAACTTTTTAGAAAATCGGCCACCCTATGGGAAATGGTATTTTTCATAACTGGTATTTGGGGTAAATTTACTTAATACGGTTTATCCTTAAAAGGATAAAGATACTGAAATCATAATTATTTAACAGGCTACAACGGCTATGATTGGGAGGGCCCTAAACAGGGGTAAAAGGGGCATGGACAGCTTTAAAGTGGCCGTCTAGGGAGTGCGTTTAGGCGTTGGGGCCCATGGCCAAAACCCTAAGGAAAGCGGAGGACCATTTGCGTCTATAAATTAGGTGATAGAGAACTTAATGGAATAGAAGATTCTATAACTTTAAGCTAAACTCTAAAAACATGTACGTATGAAAAAAGATTATTCAGATTGTTTGGAAGCCTGTTATAAGTGTATTCAGGATTGTGAGTATTGCTTGCTCCAAATGGCCGGACTGGAAAGTAAAAACGATTGTCCTAAATGCTGTATCCTCTGTATAGAAGCTTGTTCAGCCGTGGTGAAGTTCTTAACGGCAGACAGCAGATTCTCCAAGGAGTATTGTAGATTATGTGCAGAGGTATGTGAATGGTGTGCGGAGCAGTGTGGGCAACATAAGCATTCCCATTGCCAAGAATGTGCCAATTCCTGTTTAGAGTGTATGGAGGAGTGTAAAAAGCTTATAGCTGCTTAATCTAAAGCCCGTTGCATGCCCATAGGCAAACTAAGGGGACAATTTCATAATTTAAGAGAGGTGGGTATTAAATCATAAACATATTTTATGTAATTTATTAATTGAGTTTGCTCCCCTTGCTAATTTTATTTGGGATGACAGTAGAAATTATACAAGTGTTTCTAGTACTGGTGACGGTAATTTTGTTATTCGCCCTAGAGATATTCCCCGTAGATAAAATAGCCTTTTTTATTATTGTTTCCCTAGCCCTCTTAGGAATAATAACTCCTGAGGAAGCCGTTAGCGGATTTTCAAATAGCGCTACCATTGCCGTGTTGGCCTTAATGATATTGGCTATTGCTATGGAGGAAAATGGCGTGGTTGCTTGGCTTACATCGGGCCTGGTAAGGATCAAGGGACTTTCCGTTTACGTGATGGCACCTTTGTTTATGGTGGTGACCGCTAGTATATCGGCCTTTATCAGTACTACGGCGGTAGTGATTGTTTTTATAAAGATACTTAATCAGTTGTCTCAACGGTTTAAGGTACCCAAATCCAAATTGTTGTTGCCTATTTCATTTGCCGGTATCTTGGGGGGATCCTGTACCCTTATGGGCACCTCCACAAATTTAATCGTTAATTCGGTAGCAAAGGATTTAGGGGCACCTTCCTTGGGATTTTTCGAGTTTAGCATACTGGGGTTAATATTTTTGGGCGTTTCTGTTCTTTACCTTACAATAGCGTTACGGTGGTTGCCATGGGATAAGGATTTAAATTTAAATGAGGAATACAGCATTGGAGAATATATTACCAGCGTCCGAATTAATAGTGAATCCAATTTGGTAGATAAAAAGATTGAAGACACATTCCTCTACGACAACCCAGAAATATCCCTACTGCAGTTAATACGTGACAACCGTATGCATAATGCTCCAGGAAAATATATTACACTTAAAGCGAACGATGAACTCCTGCTGATGTGCGATATAAATAACCTTTCTAAACTGAATGAATCACAGCACCTAGGAATAAATGAGGATCCCCATTGGATGCCCTCAGAAGAGCCTAAGCAGGAGGAGGATGATGAGACCCCACAGTTGGACGAACGCATTTTTGTGGAGCTGCTGATGTTGCCAGGGGCGGCGTTGTTGGGGAAAACCTTGGGGAATTTAAGGGGATTTATGCAGCAAGATGTGTTGCCCATTGCTATTAGGAAAGGAAAATCACTTACCCATATTAGAGATAGGACCGTACGGAGTAGCGATGATAAACTGGTACTTAAAGCAGGAGATAGGTTGTTGGTAGATGTAAGTAGACAAAATATACAGGCCTTGGATTCCATAGAAAATATTGTGCTACTTCAGCAGCTTGACAGACCGGAGGAACCTGCTCCCAAAAAGAAATACTTCTCTTTAGCGGTGCTTCTTATGGTAGTGGTTTTGGCCGGAACGGGAATATTGTCCATATTAATGAGCGCGCTATTTGGAGTGGGACTGTTGCTACTGACCAATAATCTCGACTTAGATCGGGTTTATAAAAAAGTGAATTGGCAAATATTCTTTTTGCTCGCCGGAATGATTCCGTTGGGGATTGCCATGAATAATAGTGGGGCAGATTTATGGATATCCCAACAACTTTTAGGATTCCTAGGGGGGCAATCCGAAATGGTGAGTATTGGAACCCTGTTTTTTGTAACCATGGTGATGAGTGGGGTAATTAGCAACAATGCCACCGCCATTATAATGACACCCATTGCCATAGCTGTAGCTCAAGGCCTACAACTAGACTATAAACCTTTTATTATGGCCGTTTTATTCGCGGCTAACTTTAGCTTTTTTACTCCCGTTGGATATCAAACCAATACCCTGATATACGGAGTTGGAAACTATAAGTTTAGACATTTCTTTATTGTAGGGGGAATTCTAAGCCTTATTTTATGGGGGCTTGCCACGGTACTTCTTAGTAGAATGGTGTAGCTTCTACCATAACCACAAGGCAAATTAGGGTTTTGATTTGCAAACCCTTCTCCATAAAAGGCCTTCTTTTCACCATCAATAGCAAAAATTAAACGAGATAAAGTATTTCATCCCTTCCGAGTGGAGGTATTCATTTTTAAATACTATTTTGGTTCTGTCCAATGGTTCCTAACTGCCTAATTGGATGGTTAAATAGGTTCGGGTATGAAGGAATATGTGTTTTTAGGTCTTATGCTCCTTTTCCTTATTTCTTGTTCGGAAAGGAAGAAAGGGGTACTAGAAATAGAAAACCCTGAGATACCTGTTTCCCAGCTATCGGGGAAGGAATTGGCACATATTCATTGCGCCAGTTGCCATCTTTTGGTGCCTCCGGATAGTTTGCCAAAATTCAGTTGGAAAGAGGATGTACTTCCCGCTATGGCATTCCGACTGGGAATTTATCAAGGGGCGCATCAGCGCGATAGCCTATTGGCAATGGACAACGGAGGCGAACGGGTAGAGAGGGCCGGAGTTTTTCCCGATACCCCCATGATGGCGAAGGCCGACTGGGATAGGATTGTGGATTATTATTTAGAGAATGCTCCAGATGAAATGCCTTCCCTTTCCTATTCCAAGGAAATTAGCATGGGATTGCCACATTTTAAATTTCGAGAAGTAGCGTTTGCACAACGCCCCCCCTTAACAACAATGGTGAAAATTAGATCTAAGGGGAGGGGCATAGTCTATGCCGATGGTAAACAACACACCAACAACCTCACTTTTCTTAACTCCAAATTGGAAAAAGACTATGTGGTAGGGCTAAAAGCAAGTACCGTACAATATCATGAAAAAGACGATGCCCTATATGTGACCACTGCAGGGAAAAGTATTTTTCCAAATGATGCGGCAGAGGGAAGCTTGCTGCGGATATCTTCTACTAAACCAGGGGAACATTTCAATAGATCGGAAAAAGTCTTGGATAGCATGCAACGTCCCGTATACATGGCCTTTGGGGATTTAAATAACAATGGCTTGGAAGATATAGTAGCCTGTGAGTTTGGGAACCATACTGGTAAATTGGTCACTTACATCAATGAGGGGAAAAAGGGATATAGAAAACAGCTTTTGAATTCGAGACCAGGAGCTATAAAAGCCGTAATAAAAGATATGAATGGGGACGGTTTTAATGATATAATGGTTCTTATGGCACAGGGCGATGAGGGGGTATTCTATTATGAGAATCATGGGGACGGAACGTTTTTGGAAAAAAGACTCTTGTCCTTTATGCCCTTATTTGGTTCACAGTATATGGAGGTGGTCGATTTCAATAATGATGGATTAGATGATATCCTCTACGTCTGCGGAGATAACGCAGACAAGACCCCCTTCCTTAAAAATTATCACGGAATTTACATATTTCTCAACCAGGGAGACCTTCAGTTTAAACAAGCTTACTTTTATCCCTTAAATGGGGCTTATAAGGCCTTGGCACGGGATTTTGACCTTGATGGTGATCTCGATATAGCGGCCATATCGTTCTTTCCGGATTATTCTGGTACCCCCGAGGAGAGCTTTGTTTATTTGGAGAACAAGGGGAATTTGGAATTTAAGGACTATTCCTTCCCCCAAGCCACCAAGGGGCGGTGGATTGTTATGGATGCAGAGGATATGGATGGGGATGGGGATTTGGATTTGGCTTTGGGATCCTTTGTGTACTTTACCCCAGCAGGGGATACTACAGGTTTAGGAAAAAAATGGCTTACAAGTGGCCCGTCGATCATAATTTTGGAAAATACGATTAGATAGGGGGCAGATTTTCCATAAATAAACCCTGCTGACTAGAGGGTGTTAGGAAGCTAAATTTCAATACTTTTGCCAGTTCATTTTATGGACCTGCAAAATTGATTGGTATGGGAATCGAAAATTTCTTGGCATTTTTGCTCACCGCTTTATTTTTTGTGATGACCCCAGGCTTGGATACGGTCTTTATTTTGAATAAGTCCATTACCCAAGGGAGAAAAGCAGGCTTCTATGCCTCACTCGGAATAAATTCTGGGGTGTTGGTACATACTGTGTTAGCAGCCCTGGGACTTTCTATTTTAATTGCACAATCGGCCATGGCCTTTTCCTTGATAAAGTACTTGGGGGCTGCTTACCTGATTTATCTTGGAATTTCCAATTTCATTTCCAAAAAAGAAAAGTCAATGGGGAAGCCTTCTGTGGTAGGTAAGCCTAGCAAAAAACAGAGTTTTATCGCTGGCTTGGTTACTAATACCTTTAATCCGAAAGTCGCCCTATTTTTTTTAGCATTTTTTCCGCAGTTCATAAATCCCAATGAGTTAAATAATCCCATTCCGTTTGTATTGTTGGGCGTATCTTATGCCATTATTGGGATAGTATGGTGCCTAACCCTTACCTATTTTTCTGGCACCTTTTCCAAAAAATTAATGGCCAATCCAAAAGCCAATGGGTGGATAGATATAATCGCCGGAGTGGTCTTTATTGCAATGGGGCTGACGGTGGCGTTGGATAAATCTTGATAATATATGGATTAGGAGAGCTTTTGGCTAAGAGAAACTAATGATCTAATTCTCTATCCCTTCACCAGTTTTTTTATTGGTATAACAACTAGGAGGCAGAGTGTGCCTACGATCAACCCCACAATAAATTCGCCCAGAAGGGAGGGGATGCCAGAAAACCAATGGTGCAGGAACTCCAAATTGTGCATAAAGATGCCTCCAGAAACCAATAATAGGGCTATGGTGCCAATTACGGATAGGCTCCTAATCACAATGGGAAGGGCGTTTACCAAAAACTGCCCTATCTTATCAGAAATACTGTCATCCTCCTCGGTCATAGCAATGAGTTTAAACCCAAAATCGTCCATTCTAACAATCAGGGCTACAATACCATACACGCCTACCGTGGCTATTAAAGCAATGATGGAGACTACCATGATCTGGATGGTGATGGTCTGATTTACTACCGTTCCCAGGGCGATAATTACAATTTCTACGGAGAGAATAAAGTCGGTAAGGATGGCCGATTTAATCTTGTCCTTTTCCAATGCTAGGATTTCTTCTTTGGTGAGTTTCTGTTCTACCGCTACTTTTTTCCCATGTTCCCGATGAAAGAGGTATTCATGAATTTTTTCTGCTCCCTCATAGGCTAAATAGAGTCCGCCTAATAGTAATATTACGGTTACCGCAACAGGTAAAAAAGCACTTAAAGCAAAGGCAACCGGTAAAATAATCACTTTATTTATTAAGGAACCTTTGGTTATGGCCCATAATACAGGAATTTCCCTAGAGGAAACAAAACCTGAAGCTTTTTCGGCGTTTACCGCCAGATCATCTCCCAAAATGCCGGCGGTTTTCTTACCGGCTATTTTGCTCATTGCTCCTACATCGTCCATTAAACTCGCAATATCATCTAGTAAAGCAAAAAAACCTGAAGCCATATATATACAATTATAGAGGTGGATTAGATTTCAAGTTTACGTAAATAATATTTTTCTCAATGCTTTTAAAACAGTTTTTCTTGATCCTTTTGATTTTTTTGCTGATGAGGCATCATTTAATTTTTATCAGGCTGCAGTTTTGAAAGGAAATAAAGTTTATTGGGTATTTAGAATAAGAAGGGTTTCCAAAAACATTAAAACTTTAACTGTTTGGGTTAATGGATTGTTTTTCAACTCTTTAAGTTTGAATAGTGAAGAGGTGAATTGAAAGTAGTAAGAGAACACTTACCACCCTTTTAAATGAATATTAATTTAAATCTATATGATATGAAAGTTTTAAAATCAGCTATCACTTTGGTGATCATCATGATGACCTTTGGGGTCTTTGCACAGAATGAAAAAGATCAAAAAGTTATAGATGCCGCGGAAAAAGCAAAAATGCACGCGGAAAAAATGAATATAGGCATAGATCAATATTTCAAAAATGCCTCAGGCTACGTAATCTTCCCAAATGTTGGGGAAGGGGCCTTTATTGTGGGAGGAGCTTCCGGAAATGGGGCAGTGTATGAAAATGGTACCCTGATTGGAATGGCTAACCTTAAAAAATTGGATGTAGGTCTACAAGCAGGCGGACAGACTTTTACGGAAATAATCTTTTTTGAAACCGAGGAGGCCCTGAAACACTTTAAGGAGGGAAAGTATGAATTTTCCGCGGAAGCCAAAGCAATTGCCTTAGAAAAAGGCGTTGCGGCTAATGCCAATTATAAAAATGGTGTGGTGGTGTTTGTACTGCCCAAAAAAGGCCTAATGGCCGATGTTTCGGTAGGCGGACAACGACTGGCCTATGTTCCAATGAATCAATAAAAAGTGCTGCCATAATCAAAAATACCCCCTTGCTTGCATCGGGGTATTTTTTATCGGTACCTTAAGGGATAACTAACTATTGAGGCCCACTGCTTTTAATCCCAATCCTTTTTTTAGCTGTGATTTTTACCTCTATCGGTTTAATCATTCCCTCAAAGGTAATAGGTGGTCTTATTTTAAGAGTATTTTCTTTAAATTTATATAAAACATAGTCATGCAAAAGCCAAATGGACGCTTAGTGAATCAGACCTGTATTTTTACAGGTGCTAGTTCGGGTATTGGGAAAGCAGTTGCGATGGCCATGGGGATGGAAGGTGGGAATGTTGTAGTTAACTATCATTCGGGTAAAAAAGAAGCCGAGGAATTGGCTCACTGGATAAATGATAATTCCGATTGCGGAGAAGCAATCGTTTTTAAATGCGACGTAAGTGAGGAAAAGGAGGTGAAGGCTATGTTTAAAAAGACAGTTTCCCATTTTGGAACGGTAGATGTTTGTGTTGCCAATGCGGGAATCCAACTAGATCACCCCCTCCACGAAATGCCCTTAACCGATTGGAAAAAAGTGTTGGATGTTAATCTTACCGGACAATTCCTCTGTGCTAGAGAGTCTATCATCGAATTTAAAAGAAGGGGCTTTAGAAAAGAGGTTTCCAAATCCCTGGGCAAAATTATACACATGAGTTCCGTACACGAGGTTATCCCTTGGGCGGGGCATGCCAATTATGCCGCTTCCAAAGGCGGATTATTAATGTTGATGGAGAGTATCTGTCAAGAATATGGACCAGAAAAAATTCGATGTAATAGTATTGCTCCTGGAGGTATTAAAACGGATATCAACAAGGACGTATGGAGTTCTAAGGAGGGTGCAGAGACCATGCTGAAACTTATACCCTATAAGAGAATTGGGATTCCAGAGGATATTGGAAGTGTTGCAAGTTGGTTGGCTTCCGATGAATCCGAATATATCAATGGTACCACCATTTTTGTAGATGGGGGCATGACGTGTTATCCAGGGTTTACTACCAATGGCTAAGAAATACATTCCTGTAATACGGATATAAATAATAACCTTTTAATCGATACACAATGGAAACGGATAGCGCACACTGGGTTACCACATTGGAAGAGCTCCTATGTGAGATAGTTGCCTCCAAGGAAGCATATGAAGAGATGTCCCTTACAGAGGAACTGGAACGTAAACGTATTTTCTTCATGCAGCAGGCGGCACAAAGAAAGGAGTTCGAAAAAAACTTGAGGGAAGAGATTGTAGCGGTTAAGGAAGGAGGCGTATATAAACTTAAAAAAGATTCACCTTGTATTTATGATGGGGTTGCCGCCACCGTGGGCAGTAGAAATCTTACTGCTATAGAAGTAGACCGATTGATACTACAACGGGAAAAAGATCTAATAAAGAAGTACCAAGAGGTGTTGAATCACAAAAACATTCCAGATACTACCAGCGCAATTTTGCAGGCACAGGCCGAAGATATTAATGATATTATCCAGAAACTCACACTGGATTTAAATTTGGAAGAAAACAACTTTTAAAGGAACACTAAAAACACCCGAATAAAATGAAAAATATCATAAGAGCTTTGTTGGCAGGTTGGGGCGCAAAAAAACTTGGGGGAGGTAAATGCGGTTGTATAGGGGCTATCGTAGTATTTATTATTCTCTATTGGTTGCTGGGCTATGTGTTTAATTGAATCCTGCCCAATTAAAGGAATCCTTTATTTAGAGGTTGCCTTTGCCACCAAAACGTAGAACGCCATTTGAAGCAAATAGCAGCCGTATTTATCTGATTTTTATGGTAATATATTTTACCTTGAATAAATAACTAGTGCTATGTGGTTTTTGCTCCTTATTGTAGGCTACCTCTTTTTTGCCGTCATCATTGTAATAAGTGTTTTGTTACATGGGGCTAGGCCTTCCAGAACTTTGGCATGGCTCTTGGCCATTTTTACTGTTCCTGTGGGTGGTATTTTACTATACCTTTTATTGGGAAGGAATAGACGAAAGAATAAGCTCTTCAAACTAAGAAAAAAGGCCTTTTTAAACCTGCCCAAACCTTCCACGGCACAGATGGAGTCCTTTGATGGCGAGTATAAAAAAATGATGATGTTGGTGTATAAAAACTCCCAATTTCCTCCAACCCCTCATAATCGCTTACAGCTTTTAAAGGATGGGAAAACGACTTTTGAAGCTATTTTTCAGGCACTTGAGCTTGCCAAAAAACAGATACACCTACAATATTATATTTTTGAGGATGGGGAACTTGCCAATCAGTTGTTAGCACTCTTTGAGAAGAAAATTGCCCAAGGGGTTAAAATAAGACTGATTTATGACGGAATAGGCAGTTTTTCATTGAGTAAGGCATATCGGAAAAAATTAATAGCCATTGGTGTTGAGGTGATTCCCTTTTTGCCTTTTAAATTTGGACGATTCCTATCGTCCCTCAATTATAGAAACCATCGTAAAATTATAGTGGTAGATGGAAAGGTTGCCTTTACGGGAGGAATTAATATTTCCGACAAATACTTAAAAGGAGATTTAGCCTTGGGCAATTGGCACGATATGCATCTTAAAATAGAAGGGGAGGCGGCAAGCCACTTAAATTATCTTTTTTCGATGGATTGGTACCTGGTAAGTCAGACTACCATTGAACCCATTCCTAGGCTTCCATCGGAGGCCACTACTGGGGAAAATACTATGGTGCAAATTGTTTCTGGGGGGCCCGATGACGATTTCCCTGCGATGGAACAAGCCATTTTTGCGATGATCAATATGGCTAAAGACTATCTCTACATAACCAATCCCTATATTATTCCGGGGCAAGCAATTATGCAGGCTTTGCAGACTGCAGCCCGAAGCGGGGTAGATGTTCGTCTTATGCTATCGGAAAAGGTTGATGGCAAAATTGTTGGTTGGAGCGTGCGTTCCTATTTTGAGGCCATGCTAAAATCCGGTATTAAAATCTATCTTTTTCCGGAGGGATTCCTGCACAGTAAAATCATGGTAAGTGACGATACTGTTTCTACTGTTGGGACAGCTAATCTGGACGTGCGAAGCTTTGAACAAAACTATGAGGTAAATGCCATTATCTATGATCGTGAATTTGCAAAGATGCTTCGTAACGATTTTCTTAAAGATGCCAATATAAGTAGAATGCTTTCTTACCAAGAATATGTGAGCAGGCCTTGGACCGAAAAGTTAAAAGAAGGGTTTGGAAAGGTTTTTAGTCCCGTTTTATAAGATACTGGCCTCCCATCCCAATTCGTTTTCACTGTTTACTCCCTTGGCCCAGCAGTCCAAATTATAAAAGGTAGTTTCGGCAATATTACTCAGTGCCTCCCTAGTTATAAAGCCCTGATGTGGGGTAAGCAATACATTGGAAAAGGAAAGCAGTTTTTTAAGTTGTTCATCCTTAATTCCGGTTTTGGAATTGTCCCTATAGAAAGTGCCTTTTTCCTTTTCGTACACATCGGCACCGTAGGCTCCAATTAAGTGATTTTCTAAGGCGTGTATCAATGCATTGGTCTTTACTACTGCGCCTCGAGCGGTATTGAGTAACACCACCCCGTTTTTCATGATGTTTAAGGCAGCTTCATCAATTAGATAGTGGGTCTCTTGGGTAAGTGGTACATGTAAACTGATGATATCCGAATTGGAATATAGCTCCTCTAAACCCACATAGCGTACGCCGTAGGTAGCAACTAGGTTAGAATTAGGACTTAGATCGTTGGCTAAAATATGACAGCCAAATCCGTTCATAATCTTTACCATAATACTCCCAATATTCCCCGTACCAATAATTCCCATCGTTTTACCATGAAGATCAAAGCCCATTAAATCCTGTTGAGCAAAATTGTAGATTTTGGTCCTGGAATTTGCCAAAAAAATTTTTCTATTCAATGCCAAAAGCAAGGTAGTAGCATGTTCTGCAATGGCGTAGGGAGAATAGCTTGGAACATTGGCCACTTTAAACCCTAAGCGTTTTGCGGTGTGGATTTGGATGTTGTTATGCCCAGTAGAACGGAGGGTAATATGGCGCACACCTAAATCCCACAATTTCTCCAATACAACAAGGGAAGGGCTATCCCCAGAAAATATAGAGATTGTTTTATAACCAACAGCTTTAATGGCGGTGTTTATATCCAAAGCTTCCCTACAATAGAATACCTTATAGGTACCCTTGTTGGCAGCTTCCAAAAATGGAATCTCAAATTCTTTAGCACTATATACCAGTAATTTCATGCTGTTACTTCTTGATATTTTATATTAGGTTTATCAAACTATTTTTTCAGATTCACTTCCAATTCGGGTATTTTCAGCAATTGTAAGGTGGTCGATGCTAGGTTGACCTTGCCGTCTGTGGCCGAAACGGCTTGTGATATTTGGTGAAATAGTTTGTTTTTTGTGACTCTCCTCAATTTATAATCGGTAATGTACCTTAGGTTTAATGCAATCCAATTATCGGTTATGCGTAATGCCAAGGTGGGTTCTAGGGTAGCGTTTTCAATATAATAGTGGGCTACCATTTCCTCCCATTTGGCCATTGAGCTTGCTGTATATTCCGAAAGCAAACTGGTTGCAGTATCTAACATTATTTTTTTCGCCAATTCCACATCGGAATCAAAGGTTATTAGTATATCCAGTTCATCCCAAATAAAGGGGAAATCCATGGAGTAGTTCTTTATGGGGCCTTTAAAAACAAAAGCATTGCTTATTTTTATAATTCTACCAGAATAATTATCACTACTTACCCATTCGCCCATTTCCATTAGGGTGGTATAAATACTATCTATGTCAATAACATCGCCTTTAATCCCATTGATTTCTATACGATCCCCGGGTTTATAGACACGCACAAAAAAGATATAAAAAGAACCTGCTATACTCAGTATAAGCTCCTGCAAGGTAAAGGTGATTCCCGCGGTAAAAAGACCAATAATAACAGTGTAATTCTCTATGTTATCTACCGTAAAGGATATCAATACCAAGATGCCGATTAGTAGATATCCAATTACCTCCACTCCTTTTTGGGCTTTGTACCGTATGGATAGGTCGCTTATTCGCTTTTTTAAAAGTTTCCTTAAAAAACCTATTACCAGCACAATGAAGAGTACCCATAGGAGTAGCTTAGTGACTCTAACCACAATGGGATTATCAAAAAAGTCGAGGAGTTCTATCATATAGCATTCATATATTACTACCTAAAAACAGAATAGGTTAGGCGCTATTTTTTTATCGACTATTTTCCGTTTTTAAAATAATCCCGTACCAAGGCTTTTACCTGATTTTCGGTCATACTATCCGACTTAATTACTCCCTTTAGTTTACTGGCCAACGCCTTGTAATTCTCTGTCAATTCCTTCTTAAACTTTTCATTCGTATCGGCAGGGCCGAAAAGAGCAATCGCATCGGCATCCGCTATGGCATGGGCCAGGTTGCTGAAATACGCTTTTAATTGATGCTTTTCGCGCTCTAGAAATTTACTGTCTTGTATTACATCTTGTGGCCCCCATTTTGCCGACCTTGTACCAGATCCGCCATGCGGTCTATAAAACTCTAAATCCGACATGATAGTTTCAAATCCTTCTTCATTTCCCGAAAGCCTCACAATGTGAGCTTTTTCTTTGTCCATCCAAATCCCAAAATTTTTCATAGTATTTATTTTTTAGTGTAAAGCCAAAATCGGAACCGTAGCGTTATATCCTATTTCCTTTACCAAGGGCCTAGAAAATATGCTGCCAAAGAAAAAATGTTTCCGATTTATAAAAGCGATCATATCGCTATTTCTCCTATTCGCGAAGGATGTAATCCCGTGGGCCACATCTTTCTCGGGTAGTGTATGAAAACTGTGATCTACAGTCTCCAGAATCTCCTGTAATAAGTCTTTGTTGTTTATCTGCAAGTCTGTTAGTTCTTCCTTCTTGCTAATGTAGATAACCCGAATATACGCTTGGTGTATTTGGGCAATTTCTATGAGATAATTCAATTCCTTTCTCTTGTAGCTGGTTTTAAAGTCGGATGGAAAAACTATTTCCTTAGGCGGCTTAAAACTGACATTTTCGGGGATGGCCAATACGGGGCACTCCGTAATTACCTCCATGGTATTTACCGTATTGCTTCCAAATATGACCCCTTTGATGCCCGAAGCACCTTGGGTGCCCATCACCACCAAATCGATATCCTTTTGGTCTATGGTCTGCTTTATAGCCTCCGATAGAAAATTATAGGAAGCTATGGTATGGTAGGTATGTTTAGGATTATCTCGATGCAAGGCAATTATCTCTAACAGTTTTTGAAATTTTTCCTCCGATTTCGCCCTTGCCTCTTCGTACTCTCCGCTTCCTGGTTCTGGTACCAATAAATTACTGGTAGTGTAACTATCTAGCCTAAAAACATTTAAAAAATAGAAGGTACAGTTTAGTTTTTCATAAAGATCCAAGGCATATCTAACCGCGTTTAGGGCATTTTTGGAGAAATCCGTAGGTATTAAAATTCTTTTGTCCATAGGTTCCACTTCTTTTGGAGTTAATAGCGTAAATATAGCGTACAGGGGGGAGTAAAAATATGACAACCGTCAGTCGGCAAGTGGAAGGATTAGCAAGGGGATCTTTGCATACATACTTATATCCTGCACAATAGGTTCGCGTACCATCAGCTCCAGAAATCGGTGCTTGTGGTGTACCATGGTCAAAATATCTATAGGTCTACGCTCAATAAAATAATTGATGACTAGGGCCTTATCTTCAAATTGGGGTATCCAATGAAAATTATAATCAATTTCTCTGAGGTAGCTTTGAAGTAATTTTCTATTGGCTTCCTGCACCTTGTTGAGTATATTGTCCTGTGGGATGTGCAATATTCGTAGGGATGCTTTTAAAAGTGCCGTTATCCATAGTAATGGGGCGATTGTTTTTTGGGAACAGCCTTTTTTAAAATCGGTTACTAAAGCAATTTCCTTAGGAGGTTTAAAATCCGCTTCCCTAGGAATGGCCAATAAAGGACACTTTTTTAAAGCATTGGCCATTTTTATGGTATGGCCCCCAAAAAACAACTCTTTGGCCGCCGTTTCCCCTTTGCTCCCCATCACCATTAGATCTATGTTGTACGCTTTAATGAGCTGTTTACTAATTTTGGGTAGAACCCCTCGCTTGGACAAAGACTTAAATTGATGCTGGGGGTTCTGGTCATCCAACCCTATTTTATAGAGAGTTTGGGCCAATTTTTCTTCCGACTCCCTTTGGTTGGAACCCAAAGTTTTTTTACTCCCTATAAGGGGCAGAAGTCCTCCTTTTAATGGGGGGTACTGGTTATAGACATGGAGAATATAAAACGTACAGCCTTGGGAGGACAACAGCTGCGTGGCATAGAACAAGGCTGCGTATGCATCGTTGGAAAAATCGGTAGCTATTAAGATATTCTTCATGGGTCACTATTAAAGAGGAGGGAACACCATAAAGGGAATAGTGATATGGAATCCTATTTTTTTGATCACCGGCTCCAAGAACATTCGCTCTATAAAACTGTGCTTGTTCTGCATCATAACAAGGAGGTTGGTGCGATTTTTACCCTGAAATTGGTTAATTGCCGTGATAATTTCACTGTCGGGAACTTCATGAAAAAGGGCAGTATCTTTCAATAACCCCTCTAGTTGCGCCTTATTTTTTTCCTGTAGGGGATTTAGCTCATAGCTAGCCCGTACATGTAATACGTTTATTCTGGAGTTATACTTTTGGACAAGGGCAAGCAGGGGTTCCATTCGTTCCATATCATAGGAAATTTCATAATCGGTGGGAAACAGGATTTCTTTGGGTGCCTCGTATTCAAAGTTGGGTGGGACTGCAATTACGGGACACTTAGCCTGTTTTATTACGTGTACGGTATTAGTGCCTAACAGAATTTCTTGCAACCCTGTGGCTCCTTGGGTACCCATTACAATAAGGTCTATATTTTCGGCATCTATCATATCCGATATTTCACCCACTAGGGTATTAAATGCCGAATGGACAATAAAGTGGTGCTTGGGATTCTTGTTATCCAGTTTCATCTTTAATTCTTCCAGTTGCGACATGCTACTTTCCTGTAATACATCACCCAGGCCTATTTGTCCTGGACTTCCCAACAAGTATTCGGTTTGGTATACTGCTGGGGTATAGGTGTGTAATAGAAAAAATGTACACTCCGCTTCCTTATAAAGCTTAAGGGCATATTGAATTGCTTGAAATGAATTATCTGAAAAGTCCGTGGGTAATAGAATACGTACCATAGCCTTGTGTTTTTTATTAATTATTAAAACTAACCGAAAAGTTAGCAGCACACCATGATAACAATCACCTTAGTCCGGATTATAAACACTACCTACCATTGTTACTTTTTACTTGTTATGGATTGTAAAACATCCCGTACCGTTAGACTTGTATGGACAGAAGAGGGATTTTGGTATTAAAGCTTACCTCCTCTACGGTAGTGTCCATAAATAGTTTATGAAAGGGCCCATATTCCTTGGAGATCATGACGATGAGGTCTGCCGAAATTTCATCGGTATAGGACTGAATGCCATCCTCCACTTTTTTTGATATAACTCTATGAAATTTAACCGGTTTATTTAGAGTTTCAGAGATGCGTTTAACCCATTGGCGTTGCAGGGCCTCCACTTCCTTAAAAAGAGGAATATCTGATTTAGTGACGTATAGTAAGTGAATTTGGGTGGGTTGTAAACCAACCAGGTTATCCATCTTTTTTAGGAGGGTGTCATTTATGGGCAACTCAAAATCCACAGGAAAGACCAGCTGCTTAAAACCTTTGTATCGGGCTTTATGGGGTACCACCAAAACATCACATCCTACCTTGGTAATGACATCGCCAGCATGCGAGCCCGTAAAAAACTCCTTAAGGGCCGTTGCTCCTTTAGTACCCATAATTATAAGATCTACGTTCTTATCATGAATAAGTTTTTGAATGGCCTTAACAAAGAACCCTTCCTCACAAATAAGGCTACACAAATGCTGAGTGCCTTTTGAGGAGGTGGAGTAAACAAGCTTCTTAAGGTCCTCTAATTTCTCCTGAATACCCTTAGGAGCTCTTTCTACCAAAATGTTGGTCCCAAAATTATAGATGGGCCTTTCCTTATAGTCCGTGCCATCCAAATTAATATAGCTGATAATAAAATGACAAGGGGTATGCCTAAATAGGTCTAGCGCATACAAGAGTGCGTTTTTTGAGTTTTTGGAAAAATCTGTAGGTATTAAGATGGTGTTCATTGGTCTTTCATTTAGTGCTTTTGCATAAAAATAGTCCACCTTACTTCCAATTGCTATGATTTTGGTCAGGGATAAACTGTATTTGTAAGGATATAAAGGAAGTAGGGTGGGGATATGACGGGCGTCATAACTATTTATAAATAAGGGTGAATACCATTCTTCCCGGTCCCGTAAACAATGAAATGATGCGACGTATAGAAAAATCCATATCTCCAAATAGTCCGCTTGATGTACAAAAGGGATTCCAGTCTACAGTTCCCTTAGATAGGTATGCAGAATCGAAAGAAATTGCTGAAATGGCCCTTTTTCTTGGCTCAGATCAGAGTAGCTATATAACGGGATGCACCCTTGTAGTAGATGGAGGAATGATGATCGCTTAAATTGAATGGCAATTTTGATTAATTGTTGATCCTAAATGGATAATGGGGCTGTTGTAACGATATGCTGTCACCTAAAGATTTTAGTCTGTTTGCTTGTATCGGATGATTAACAACAGTGGGGCTTGGTAGTACACCAGAAGCTTAAACCTTATTCAATGTGAAGAGGTTATTTATAAAGTAGTGGTCTTATAAGCTACTTTATGAGTAGCCTTTTTAGTAGGCATACTACTCAAGCCCGGGCAAATAATAGCGATGGTGTTCACAACTCGTTAGAAGGCTATTTATTCAGAAAACAATATTTCAACATTTAAGATCGGTTGATCTTGGCCATTAAGAGGAATGAGCAATAAGCTTTCAAATTAGTTGGACTAATGACTTTGCTCATGTTCTTAAAGCTCAAATTAATGTTATTTTGAATGAAGATAATTATTCTATTATGCGTTATTTGATACTCTTGGTAACCGTTTTGTTCTTAACCTCATGCGAAGGGCCACAAGAGCGGGTTTTTCCGAAAATATCGTCGTTGACAGAATCTGTTTATGCTTCTGCCACTATACAACCAGATAGTTTGTATAGGGTATATGCGGCAGTGGGTGGTATATTGGATCAAAACTTGGTAGAGGAGGGCGACTTAGTACAACCGGGTACCCCCCTGATGCAGATAATTAATAAAACCCCAAAACTCAATACCGAAAATGCAAAGCTTGCCCTGCAATTAGCAGAGGAGAATTATAATGGTAGTGCAGCCTTGTTAAAGGATTTGGAAGAACAAATACAGGCGGCAAGCCTGAATTTTAGAAATGATTCCATCAATTTTTTTCGTCAAAAACGGTTGTGGGATCAACAGATAGGGTCCAAAACGGAACTAGATAACCGCCAATTGGCCTATGAACTTTCCCTAAACAACCGCAACATTTTAAAAAGTAGGTACGCCCGCACCAAAAACGAGCTAAAAACCCAATTGCAGCAGGCTAGCAACAACTATGAGGCAGCAAGGATAAATAGCAAGGACTTTACCGTTAGTAGTAAGATTAACGGAAAGGTGTACGCACTTTTTAAGGAACCTGGAGAAGTGGTAAGCATTTTGGAGCCCCTAGCAGTGGTAGGTAGTGCTTCCGTCTTTGTAATTGAAATGCTGGTAGATGAGATGGATATTGTTAAGCTGACTCTAGGTCAAAAAGCCTTAATAAGCTTGGATGCCTATCCCTCACAGGTATTCACGGCAACGGTAACGAAAATATATCCAAGAAAGGACGAACGATCGCAAACCTTTACGGTCGAGGCCACTTTTAATGATCCGCCCAAAACCTTGTACCCTGGATTGGCAGGGGAGGGGAACATAATTATTGCGGAGAAGGAAAATGCCTTAACCATCCCCAAAACTTATCTTACCGATGGGAATAAAGTACATACTCCAGATGGGGTGTTGGAGGTTACTCTGGGATTGCAAAATCTGGAACGCGTAGAAATATTGGCCGGAATTAATGAAGAAACCGAGTTATTAAAGCCCAAACAATGATTAATTGGAAAGTGATATTGAACATAGCCAAGACCCATTTGATTACCAAAAGGAAATCTACGGTCACTGCTGCCCTAGGGGTAACTTTCGGGATTGCGGCCTATATCACTTTGGTTAGTTTTATGACCGGACTGAATCAAATGTTAGACAGCCTTATTTTAAACCAGACGCCCCATATACATCTTTACAACGAAATTAAACCGAGTGTAGAACAGCCAGTAGCGCTATACGAACCGTTTAAGAATTCGGTAAATATGGTGCATTCCATAAAGCCTAAGCAGGGGCAGCAAAAAATTCACAATGCACTTCCCATTTTACATTATTTGAAAAATAACAAGGAGGTAAAAGGTGCCACTCCTCAATT
This sequence comes from Arenibacter amylolyticus, assembly GCF_002150785.1. Lineage (GTDB taxonomy): Bacteria > Bacteroidota > Bacteroidia > Flavobacteriales > Flavobacteriaceae > Arenibacter > Arenibacter amylolyticus. The sequence goes on from NZ_MTAZ01000045.1 coordinate 34,535, forward strand.
GCGTGCTCAGATCTTTTATCTCTCTGGATCCATAGAACTGGGAGGAAACTTGATAGGAGTGGATGTTATGGAAGAAGCCCGACTCTCCAATATGGGTGATTATATTGTTGGAGGGAGTCCGGAAGCGCTTAAGAATACAGACAATGGGATACTGCTGGGAGCTGGCCTTGCTTCTAAAATGTCCCTCGCCGTGGGGGATAGAGTACAGGTAAGCACGGTAAGGGGCGATGTTTTTCCCTTAAAAATAGTAGGGATCTATCAAAGCGGGATTGCCGATATAGACAATGTACAGAGCTATGCCAACCTAAAGACGGTACAACGTATATTGGGAGAAGCACAAAATTATATAACGGATATCAAGATAAAACTTTTCGATATAGAAAAGGCACCTACCATGGCAGAGAACCTGGTAAGTCAATTTAAAGTTACCGCTACGGATATCAATCAGGCCAATGCCCAATTTGAGACCGGATCCAACATCAGAAATCTTATTACCTATGCGGTTTCTATTACCCTTCTGATTGTAGCAGGATTTGGGATTTACAATATTCTAAACATGCTTATTTATGAGAAAATGAAGGATATCGCCATTTTAAAAGCCACGGGATTCTCCGGTACGGACGTACAATTGATATTTATGAGCCAAGCGATGATTATAGGTGTTTCTGGGGGTACTCTCGGATTAATTATTGGCTATGTCTTTTCCAGGCTGATAGATAGGGTGCCTTTTGAAACCGAGGCCTTACCCACAATAACTACCTATCCCATTAATTACAATATAGCCTATTATGTTATAGGGATATCCTTTGCCTTACTTTCTACATTTATCGCAGGATGGCTGCCAGCAAGCAAGGCGAAACGAATTGATCCCGTACGTATTATCCGTGGCACTTAAAGGTAGAAACAATGACGCTTGTACTAGAGACTAAAAATATTGATAAGTATTTTCATAAGCCCAAGGAATTTCATGTGCTGAAAGATATCTCCTTTGGGGTAGAACAGGGAGAGTTTGCTGCGATTATGGGGAAGTCTGGATGTGGTAAATCAACCTTGCTCTATATCCTCTCTACCATGGACACGGACTATACCGGAGAACTTTATTTAGATGGGAAATTGGTGACCGGACAACCCAAAACTAATCTTTCGCGCATACGAAATAAACATATTGGCTTTGTGTTTCAGTTCCATTATCTATTATCGGAATTCAGCGTGTTGGAAAATGTGATGCTTCCCGCAAAAAAACTAGCAGAGAAATCCACAGCAGAAATAGAGCACGACGCAATGGAAAAGCTCAAAATGCTTCATATAGATCAATTGGCCAAACAGAAAGCGTCTAGGATCTCTGGGGGTGAAAAACAGCGGGTAGCCATTGCCAGAGCTTTAATTAATAACCCCACTATACTTATGGGCGATGAGCCTACCGGAAATTTGGATAGTCATAATTCGGAAAATGTTTTCCATATTTTTAAACGCCTAAAGGAAGAAGAAGGCTTGGCGCTCCTGGTAGTAACCCATGATAAGGATTTTGCCAAACGTACGGATAGAATTATTCTAATGGAAGACGGGCGGGTAATTCGTTAAAAGGGAGACATCTTAAGGTAAGAAAGGGAGATAAGTCTTGTAACATCCTTACCTCCCTAATCCTGTACCAATCCTAGTTGCGCATTCCCTCTATTTAGGCATGGCTTCCTCTAAGGGAGCATAATAAATCTCTTTGTCTTTCCATATTTCCATTAGCTTGGGAAGTACTTTAATATATCGATCAAAATCCTTTTGCTGGGGCTGTGTCCAACCTACTTCTGCATAGGCCGCTATACGGGGAAAGGTCATAAAATCCATATAACCACTAGTAGGAATCCATTCTCCCCACATCTGGGTACCCGTCCCAATAATTCTGTTGTGGTACTTGGAGTCTAGATCCTTCGGTACGGGGTTAAAATCATAGGCCCGCTTTAAGGGAATACTGCTATAAGAATAATCCAAATAGGTTTCCGTGTGTAAAGAGTTCACAATGGTATACCCAGCTTCGGCAGCTTCCGTCATCAATTTAATATCTCCTCTCCAGAAATGGATTACTGCATTTTTGGATAGTTCGGTTTCTGCTTCGCCATCTTTTTCCGCTTGGTACTCATGAACGTTTTTCCCTAGAATTTCGTTCCATCCCATCATTTTTCTTCCTTTACTTTCAATATAATTAGATATTCTATTGGTGAAATCCACTTGTAAATCTGCAAAGGTCGGTAAGTTGTGCTTTTTCATATACGCTCTAATCTCCTCAGAATTCTCCCAATGGTCGTACTTTGCTTCATCACCCCCAATATGGATAACTTTGGAAGGGAATAAGGCCATCACCTCATCCAATACATCGGTAAGGAAATCGTAGACTTTTGGGTCGGCTACATTAAAGATATCTTCACTTACCCCGAAGTTGATAGGGACTTCTATCTGTTTTCCAGACGAACCTAACCAAGGGTAGGCGGCTATTGCGGCAGATGAATGACCTGGCATTTCTATCTCCGGTACTATCGTTATATATCGCTCCTCTGCATAGGCTATAATCTCCTTAATTTCTTCCTGTGTATAATAACCTTCATGGGGCTCCCCGGATTGTATGGGACTGTCCCATTTTCTAGGACCTACTTGAGTGCTTTTTCTTTTAGATCCAACTTCGGTCAATAAAGGATATTTCTTTATTTCTATCCTCCAGCCTTGATCGTCTACCAAATGCCAATGGAAGACGTTCATTTTTAGTCGGGCCATTTCGTCTAGTAATTTCTTAACCTGGTCCATCCCTTGGAAATAGCGTCCTTCATCTAACATATAAGCCCTCCAACCAAATCGGGGAGCGTCTGTGATACTAACATATGCCAAATTTATTCCTTGCTGTTGGGATACTAACTGCCGTAGGGTCTGCAGACCATAGAATATACCTTGTTCATTGGCAGCGGAGATAAGGATTCCCTTTTTGTTGACCTCCAATCGGTAGGCGCCCTCGGCCTGATCTTCCTTTTGGTTTAGTTCTAGTCTTAGGTCTGACTTCCTATGGTTTTGGCCCTTTTCGGTACGCCAATTGTTTTCCTCGGTGAAGATGTTAGACGCATATTGTACTAAGGCATCAAGTCGTTCATTATTTCCTGAAATCTGGACGACCTCCCCAAAAGTGTAGGTGCCAGATTTGCTTTCTAGGTGATTTGGTTGTGGGATAACACCAAAATTTGACGCTTGGCCCATTAAAAGCGTAGGGATAAGAAGGAGTAAACTCCATGTAAACACTTTACTCACTAAGTGAGATTTGAACCTGACTGCCGTCAGGCAAGTTGCTCCGACCCTTGGGTGGATTTGTAATCGGCATTTTCCTTCCGATGCCTCATGGGCCTGCCCGTTTCCGTTTAGGCGGGCCTGCCCTGAGGTAATTTGATTTCTCTTTTGCATTTTAAACTAGTTGGATTAATTATTAGAAACGGTTTTATGGAAGCAAAGAAGATCTAATAGGGTTTTAAAGGCTATAAGTTCTCTGGCTCCTTGACATAAATTTTTTGGCCAAGGGATAAAACTAAGGAAAAAAACAAAAATGTATGGGTTGATTTTAGGGCAATAACCATGGAACTATAATAGTTTTTCTATCTATGTGGTTATAGTTCAAAGTTGGGGATTCCCAATTTTTCAATGGGAATCCCCAAGTGTGACTTAGGATTTTTTAATAGTGCTGCTTAGAAAGTTGAAGATTTCGGCCTTTAATTCCTTAAAGTTGTCCGTGCAATGCAAAACCTCCATTTCCAAATCATCGTGTTTGTGACCAACGGAAGATTCTATTGTTTCTTGGTCGGACTTCGAAATGTTTTCAAGAAGGGTTTGGTGTTCCGATATTAGTTGTCGAAGCCTTGTTTTTCGGGCCTCAAATTCCCCCAGCCTAGCTGCATATTTCTGAAGTTTTTCAAAAAGATTAGGGGTGTTGGGTTTATAAATATCGGCCTTTAATAGCTGTTCAACAAAACTGACTTCGTCTTCCATATACCGAAGATCGGATTCCCAATGCTGGGCATGCCATTGTAATTTTTTAATTTTTGGAAGGGTGCTATAGGCTTTTCTATTGTCATTCATATAGGTACATTTTTTACGATTAACTATTTTTAAAATTCCATGGGAAAACGGTTTGCACCGCTCGGATGTAGGGGTAGGTGCCAAGGGTTCAGGTACTAAGGTTTTTTACTCTCTACGCGTAGTTTCAGTCTCCTCTTATTCTGTTCGGGCCATCGTGGAAATAACATCGATAGTTTTCGTCCCATGCTTCGTGGATTTTCCCTGGGGTAATTACCCTTTAACCTAAGCTAATAATAGCACTTTTTTACTTGAAAAGCAAGGTTGATGGTGTGCTTCCATAGTAGCGGTTATAACTGAGGGTTTATCAAATGTCCTAAAGCGCAATGGATCCGATTTTAAGCCTTGGTGTAATCAAATAAATAAAGGAGCATACTATGTCTAAAATTAGCTAATAAATAAATGATTGAGGATCACACTGTTTGATGAACCCTATATGTCATGGAAAATCAAAAAATTGGTGCGCTGTTGGATTTGATTATTTTTACCAAATAACAAAACGGGACCACCAATGAAAGCTTACCAATTTATTCTTCCTATACTCTACATACTAGTTGCCTCCTGCAATAAGAAAGCACCGGTCATCACAGGCATCATTCCGCAACCCAACCAGATTGCTTACCACGATGGGGCATTTAAAATCAGTGAAAATACCGTCATTGTAATAGATGCTACCCAAGAGGCGAAGAAGCTCGCAGAAGAAATAAACTCTTTTCTGGAGAGCAATTTTAATTTGAATTTAAAAGTAACCAACACCGGTCAATCCAACGCCATTAGTTTGGTGCGCTCTGAGGAAGATAATCCCGTAGGTTCCTATAGTCTCACCGTAGATAAAACGGGGGTGTTGATACAAGGTGCGACTTACCAAGGGATATTTTATGGGGTAGCGTCTTTAAAACAATTATTATCTCCAAGGGCTTCCATAAAGGAGCCTCTTTTAAATTATATAACTATTAATGATGCCCCCGCCTTTGGTTGGCGGGGAATGATGTTGGATGTATCCCGTCATTTTATGCCCAAGGATTCCGTTAAGAAGGTTATAGATATTTTGGCCATGCACAAGATGAATAAATTTCATTGGCATTTGGTAGATGGTATTGGATGGCGTATCCAGATCGATGCCTACCCAGAACTTACCAATAAAGGGGCATGGCGAAAAGTAAAGAAAAATAAAAAGCCTTGGGAAGACTTTGAAGTAACCGAAAAAGATGCTTCCGGAACGGTATATGGAGGATACTATACCAAAGATGATATCCGAGAAATTGTTGCCTATGCTAAGGACCGGTATATAGATGTAATTCCTGAAATTGAAATGCCGGGACATTCCGAGGCTGCGCTACAGTGTTATCCGGAATTTTCTTGTGACAGTAAGAACATTACCGGGGTGTACTGTGCAGGGAATGATGGCAGCTTCCAATTTTTACAAAATATCATCAGTGAGGTGGTAGCACTCTTCCCTTACGAATACCTGCATATTGGAGGGGATGAGGTAGGGAAGGAGTCCTGGTTGAATTGTGATAAATGTACATTGAGAATGCAAGAGGAAAATCTACAAAACGGCGAGGAATTGCAGAGTTACTTTGTAAAGAGAATGGAGAAATTTATTCATTCCAAAAACCGAAAACTTATTGGATGGGACGAAATTTTGGAAGGTGGCTTGCCCGAAAGGGCCACCGTAATGTCTTGGAGAGGCATTGCTGGTGGAATAGAGGCTGCCAATACCGGACACGACGTGGTAATGTCACCCGGAGACCCATTGTACTTTGACCATGGCCAGGGGAAAAGTGAATTTGAACCTCCTTCCTGGGGCGGTTATAATAATTTGTTGAAGGTGTACGATTTCAATCCCATTCCTACGGATATCCTAGCGGATAAAAGACACCATATATTGGGGGGACAAGCCAATCTTTGGACAGAACAGATAGAAACTTTGAGTCACGCACAATATATGATGCTCCCTAGGCTAAGTGCACTTTCGGAGGCACTCTGGACTAGATCTGAAAATAAGGATAAGGAGTATTTTATAAAGAAGTTAGATCATCAGTTGGATCGGTTTCAGGAATTGGGTTATAATTTTGCAGGTAGTGCTATGACCCCTAACTACGAGGTGAATTATGACAAGGAAAATAAGGTGTTTACACTGCAGCTGTTTAACGAACTAGATCAATATGATATAAGATACACCTTGGACGGTTCCGAGCCTACTAGGGACGCTGAGCGTTATACTGAGCCCATAACTTATACCTCTTCCATTGATCTAAGGGCACAAACCTTTAGAAAAGGAGAACCCATCGGATTCCCATTGATAAAGATGTTTTCTACCGGATTGTTGGAGCAGGCCTCCGTACGCTACACCAATGCCTATAACGAAACTTATAGTGGTGGTGGGGATAGGGCCCTTATCAATAATAAGTTTGCTACTGTTCGGGGGGACGATCCCAACTGGCAGGGGATTCCAAAAGAGGATTTTGAAGTGGTGGTAGAATTGGGCAATGCTAAGGAGTTATCTTTTGTAGGGCTTAACTACTACCAAGACATAGGAGCTACCTCCGTAATGCTCCCCACCCAGGTTACTATCTCCGTATCAGGGGATGGGGAAACTTTTACTACCGTTTTGGACCAAAGTTTGGAAACTGAGGAGAAAAGGGAACCCATAATTAAACGAATTGAGGCCAGTTTTGAGAAACAAGCCGTTTCCCATATTAAAATTTCCGCCAAAAATAGGGAGACCTTACCGGAATGGCACGTGAGAGAAGGGGATGCCTGGATATTCATGGATGAAATATCTATTAAATAATGCTGTATAAACGCTCATTCATGCTTGTAATACACCAATGATTAAGTTGGTGATTGCAGGAGGAGCGAGAAAACTAAGTACACTGCTATACGTAACCGGTATTGCAGTTAGGTTCTTTCTTTTTCTTCTTTGGCCCCTCCTTCATTTTTATTGACCTTTACTTTCTTATTGCCAAAATTATAAGTGAGGGATAGGGTAGCTACGCGTGTATCGCGAAGGCTTCTAAAATCTTCGTTGATATTCCCAAAATCTGTATACCCTCTGGGATAGTACTTCCAAAATATATCGGTGATGGCAAATTTTATTTTTCCATTCTCCTTGAAGATAGATTTTTGGATGCCGAAATCTACCTTCCAGCGCGATTCAAAGCTGCTGATTCCAAAGTTATAAAGGGGCTGGTAAAATCCGCTGAGTTCTGTGGACCATCCCTTGCCAAACCTATAGGTATTATAAGACCTAATTCTAAAAGATGACCCTTTTTCGCTGAGATTAAAGCCATTTACAACTCCTAGGAACTCGTTATAGAAAAACTCCAAATCCCACCTGCTTGTGAGTGATTTAAGCGGTTTTAAGGAAACACTGGCATTTAGACCTAGGTAGTTGTAATCATCAATATTTACTAATTGCACAGCGGTAGATTGGTTGGCATCATCCTGGATAAGTACGGGTAGTATTCTATCCGAGGTATTACTATAAGCCAAACTTAGATCTAACCAATTGTCGTAATTATATATAACCTCTACGTTGTTGGCAATTTCTGGCATCAATTCAGGATTCCCTACTCTGGAAGTAGTGATATCTACAAAGGCCCTAAATGGACTAAGCTGATTGTAATTGGGTCTATTTATTCTCCTATTGGCATTAAACCCAAAGGTGTTTTTTTCCGAAGGTTTGTATTCCAAAAAGAAGCTGGGAAATAGTTGTACATAATCCCGCTTAAATTTAAGAGGGCCGTCTAACTGTGTTCCCTCTATATGGGTATGTTCTGTACGTAGCCCTATTTGGTAGGTCCATTTTTCCTTGGATAGTTTCCAATTTACATAAGCTGCATTAATATTCTCGCTGTATTTAAAATGGTTGCTGTAGAGATTATTAGGGGTGGTACTACTATTAACAACATCAAAATAGTCTAAATCACTATCGTTGGTTACGAAACTCGATTTTAGTCCCAACCCAAGGTCTCCCCATTGGTTTTCAGTTACATTAAAGTCTGCTTTTAGAACAAATAAATTCAAATCCCCCTCAATTTCCCCGGTTAATATATCCGTAGACCGATTACCACTTTCAGTGAGATCTGTGATAAAATGTTGGTCGGCATCCGTACCGTACGAAGCATAATCCATATTGAGGATAAAACTTCCCTTATCCTCCCTAAAATCGGTCCTGAAGTTTGTGTTGATGGAAAAATTAAATCGGTTAGTTCTAGAGGTTGTTTCAGTAAGGAAAGAGCTAGTTTGTGTATTGGTATCATCCAAGATTATAGAATTCCCATTGGCATCTTGGTTTGCTCTGGACCAGTTGGTAGTAAGGTCGGCCCCAAGTGTGGAACGCTCCCCAATGCTATAATCCATCCCTATATTTGCGAGGTAAGCATGGGTGGGGGTTTTGGATTTTGAATTTTGATCGAAGGTTTCTTTAACCGCTCCATTTTCAGAGAACCTCCTGATGGTGAATAATTGGTTGTACCCTTGATTTAGGTTGTGGTTGAGACCTAAATAGAAGGAGGTTTTTCTACTCCGGTGATTTAAGGACAGCCCCTCAGAATTCCTATCATAAATTCCTTGTCCATAGGAGGCGTTTACACTCCCATTAGTCCCTAAATTACCGTCCCTTTTTAAGACAATATTTACCAGTCCGGCAGAACCTTCGGCATCGAAAGCAGCAGATGGATTGTGGATGATTTCTATTTTCTCTATTTGGGAGGAGGGAATGGACTGTAAATAAGTGTTTAATTCTGAGGCAGACAATCGTTGTTGCCGCCCGTTTATCTGGATATTTACTCCTGTTCGTCCTCGTAGCGATATGCCGCCGTCTTCAATAAAAAGACCTGGGGATCTTTCCAAAAGTTCCAATCCGTTGCTGCCTGTTGCTAGAATGCTGTTACTCACATTAACGATTAATCTATCGGACCGGCGTTCTATAAGGGGTTTTTCTGCGGTAAGCACCACCTCATCCAATACCACCTCATCATTTTCTAGAGTGATGGTACCTAATTGAATGTTGGATGTTGCTGAGGTAATAGGTGTTAGTACCTCTTTAAATCCCAAGGATTGCAGTTTTAGATAGGCGACTGTAGCTTGGGGATTATTTAAGCTAAAAACCCCATTGGCATCGGTCACAGTGCCTTTTATAAAAGAACTGTCTGCCTTATAGAGCATGGCGTTCACAAATTCTAGGGGAGAATTGTTGCCATCTACCACCTTCCCTGTGATTGTATGCTCTTGGGATTGAGATATGAGGGGCAATAGCACTATTAGAATCAGTTGAAGGAGGTTAGACTTTATTTTCATGCTATTAGTTTTTATTATAGAATTCTGCTATGGATTAGGGTTATAGGGTTAGTTACCGTATAGGGCAGCTAAAGGAGTAGTTACATCCCTAATATTTTACAATAGTTACCGAGCCTACTTTACCTTCTTAACATTAGGGATATCCATATTGTTTACCCGTAAGAGGTGGCGGTCATTTTGGGGTAGTAGGGATAGAATGGCACCCATTTTAAGGTCTAGGTTGTAAGCCTGTAATTTATTCTCCCCAATGGGGTATAGGGATAGCTCCATGGGTCCAATTACATCAAAATTCACCGCTAGCCCTTTAAAGTTGCCGTTTTCGGTTACGATACTTAATAGTAGGCATTCATCGTTAAAATTAGTATCGTCACTCAAAGCGACTTGGGTGATGTAGGCATTTTTATTGTTTTGGGACAAAAATGATTTCAACACTTTGTATTTGGGATTTTGCAGGCCTTCCATTTTAATTTCATTCTTAATTTCCCTTTCCAATAGATCCTTCGCATTGGTAAAGGAGAACCCACTATAATCATTCTCTTTGAAGGCTTTGTTAAAGGCTTTATGGAACTTTTCGTTTAACTGCATGGCTGGACTATTAGGACTGTAATTATCGGGATCCGAAATTAAATCCAACATTTCCTGATTGTCTACCATTAATGCTAAGGTTCCAGTGTTGTCTTCAATTTTAAATTGCTGACCAGATGGTAATTGGTAGGTTCCTATCAACGTTTCGGTATTGACTTCTACCTTATTAAACTTTGGAGGAAGCGGAACTTGCTCTCCCATTGCCAATGCTTCTAAATCGCCCCGCACCACATAAAAGGCTAATTTTCCGTTGATGGTGGCGTTGGTAAATAGCATGGTAATGATGTTGTCTTTTACAAACCATCGTAATTCTGCACTTAGACCCAATGTACTACCGCCATCGTGCTGTCTTAATGCGCCATCATCCAACACATCCCAGCCATAACCATAATCGTTCTTGTAAGGTGTCCACATTTTATTCTTGGCCTCAGAAGAAAGTATTTTTTCCGTTTCTAAGGCCTTTACCCATTTAAGCATATCGCTGGTGGTAGACAAGATGCCCCCGTTGCCTTTAAGGTGCCATGTTGGATTTGTAAATTGTTTGGTGGAACCATTGTTCTTAGTACCATTATAAATGTGAACAAAATTAGTGGTATCCCATTTGGGAAGTCGATAGCCTGTGTGATCCATTCCGGCTGGAGTAAATAGGTGGGTATTGAGGAATTCCTCATAATCTACTCTGCTCAGCTTTTCTATAATTATTGCCAGTAAAGAGTAGCCAACGTTGGAATAGTTAAAATTCTCTCCGGGATTAAATTTTAAATCCGAGTTTAGGGCTTGTTTTAGATAGGCTTCTTTGGAGATTTCCTCAAAATCGTCACCAATGGCTCCTGGTAATCCGGAGGTATGGGTGAGTAGGTGGTGAATGCTAATATTGGTCTTATCTTGGGGTACCTCCTCTAAATAAACAGTAATTTTATCGGTGGTTTTTAATTTTCCCATCATTTCCAACTTCATAATAGCCGCTGCCGTAAATTGTTTGGTAACGGATCCTGTTGAAAAAATAGCATTGGGCGTGTTTTTTTTCTTGTTTTCCCTATCTGCATAGCCATAGCCTTTATTTAATAGGGTTTCACCATCTTTGGATAGGAGTACTGCTCCGGAGAAACCTAAAGATTCCGTTCGCTGCAGATACTCGTCCATCCGGGTTCCTAAATTTTGCTGTCCATGAACTAGGAAGCTAACCATAATGCATAGGATAAGAAGAATAGAGTGTTTCATGATAGTTGTATTTAAAGATTATTAGGTGGCTGGCAAGAGGATCCGCAAATGGGCTTTAATAGGTAGGGAGTGTCTTGCTTAAAACAAGATTAAGAACAGATCTTAAATTGTGAAAATGTTTGTTATGTAGGGTAGGTAAGTGGGACCAAAGAACCCCTCTCTGTTATTTAGTCGTAAATTTCCAATCTAGGTTGTTGATCACTTTATTGAGGTTGTTTGTAAAACAGCCCTAGTCATATTCACTATAAATGCTAATTTTATGGAGAAACCCATTACACATGCTTAGAAAAACCTTGATCATAATTTTACACATGCTCTTTTGGACCCTTAGTTATTACTTCATTACTAGGGTTTTTGGGGTGTCTACTGTAGAGATTATTGAAGAGGAAATTAATGGTTTGGAAGAAAAGGTTTTAATAACCTTTGACCACAGATTTACCCTGGCTACTGCTATTACTGTGGGCTTGTGTGCCTTGGTTTTTTATACCAATATATTTGCGTTTTTAAAAACCTATTTTCAAGATAAAAAGACTAGATCGTACCTGCTTAAATTAGGTGTTACTATTTTCTTGGCAATGGGCTTAAGTATAATCTTAAATAAATACGTGAACTATTACGACGACCCACGAAAGGAGGTATTCCTTTTCCCATCCTTCGGTTTACATATGGCGCTTTTCGTTTTTTATACGGTGATATCCTTTGCCTATGCATTTACTTTGGAATGGTTTAAAAATGAAAAACTACGGAACCAGATTACCCAGGAAAAGCTAAAGACGGAATTAAATTTTTTGAAGGCGCAGATTAATCCACATTTCCTGTTCAATACCCTAAACAACTTGTTCTCCATCTCCCAAAAACATAAGATAGACGAGCTTTCTACCGGAATAAGCGAATTGTCTAACCTAATGCGGTATATGTTATACGAGAGCAATTCGTCCTTTGTGTCTTTAAAAAAAGAGGTAGATTACATTGAGAGTTTTATAGAAATTCAGAAGTTGCGATATGATGAGAATGATTTTATAATCAATTTTGATAAAAAGGGAAATTTAAATCAAGTAGCGGTTGCTCCCATGATTTTATTGCCCTTTGTGGAAAATGCTTTTAAACACGGGTTTAGTATGGACCAAAGTTCCATTATCAATATGATGGTAGACGCAAGTGATGGAAATATTCGCTTTAAGGTAGTAAATAAAACGTTTAACAATAAGGGGGGATCAGAGAGTGCTTCTGGGATAGGATTGGAGAATGTAAAACGACGATTAGATTTAATTTACCCTAAAAACCATACCTTAGATATTTCGGAAACAGCGGATAGGTTTACGGTAGCATTGAATATTAAGACAGATGGGTAGTATTAAAACCATAATCATAGATGATGAGCCCAAAGCTATACAGGTGCTGCAGCGCTATGCAGAGGAAACAGACCTGCTACAAGTGGAAGCTAGTTTTAGGGACCCGGTGAAAGCGTTAGATTATTTACAGCGAAATAAGATAGACCTGCTGTTTTTGGATATCAATATGCCTAAATTAACGGGAATGGAATTCCTAAATGTTTTGGAACAAAAACCCAAAGTAATTTTCACTACAGCGTATTCGGAATACGCCTTGGAGAGTTACGATCATAACACGGTAGATTATTTATTGAAACCCATAGGTTTTAAGCGCTTTTTAAAGGCGGTTGCCAAGGCTAAAAGTTTACTTGTGCCTGAGACTCCAGCGAGCAACCCATCAAGGGCAATAGAGCGAGATAAGACGATATATATTAAAAGCGGCCCGCAACTTCATAAAATCAATACTCAGGATATTTTATATTTGGAGAAGGATGGCAACTACCTAACCTTTCATACCAAAACCAAGAAAATACTTTCTAGGCAAAATATGAAGGATGTTTTTGAAATTGTGAGTCCAACCGAATTTATTAGGGTGCACAAGTCTTATATTGTTTCTAAAAGGCACATGGAAATTATTGAGAGCCATCAAATTGGGATGGGATCCATTAAAATTCCGGTAGGCAGAAGTTATAGGGAAGAGGTTATGAAAATGGTGGGGAACCTATAGTTCATCAAATGCTGCATCTTATGCTCCCAAGATAACCAGGGAACGGATGTTGCCGAACACAGGATCCCTCAAAAGTTGCTGATTGTAGCCTTTAGCTTAGGTTACTTAGCCACCTCAAATGTTTTCAGCATATTTTTACTGGACGCATTGGGCACCTCGGAAATGAGGGCATATTTACCAGGCTCTATAGTTGCCGTGAAATAGCCGGTATTGCCTGCAGGCATATCATTAACGCCTCCAATGAAGGTTACACCTTTGGGTGAAGGGTCTATTAAACCTTTAGGATCCGACCAATTCATCCATACTTCCAATTCCTCCAGATTGGCATCTTCCTCCAACTTTACAAGATGAATATCATGACCAACAAAATGTTCATGTGCAATTTGATCTTTATAGAATACAGAAAAAGTGTGTTTTCCAGCACTAACGGAGTCGTTAAAGACAATTCCCTCGGTACTGGAAATGCTAATGTCTACATCAGCAGTCAAGGGCTTATTACCCGAATCGGTATTGGAAACTACTAAATCTTTTGTCATTCCCATAGAGGTGTGGAAAATACCATTGCTCATTTTTACATAGCATTCAATAACGTATTTACCAGGCGCTAATTTAAGAGTTGTCTCCCCTATTTGGCCGGGTGAGACTAATCCAGAACCCCCAACAAATACTACTTCGCCAAACCATTCTGGGAGTTTTTCAAACTCGGCATACCCTTCTTCAACCTTTCCTTCCATAATTAATTTCATAGCACTATCGAACACGGGGGATACTAGATTTTCTGCATCGTTTGCGGTCTTTCCCTCTGGGTACTTATCTACCAGGAAAAAATGTGTTTGCGGTGATAGATTTTTATAGCGAAAGGTATTCCATCCTGAAGTAATAGTATCTGGCATTTGAAAATCCATGTTCTCTGTTATAATTTCTATAACATTCTCCTTAACTATTTTCTCGGTTTCCTGCTTTTTCTCCTTCGTTTCATTTTTGCAGGACTGAATTAATAAAAGGCTCATTGAGATAATAATTACAATTCCAACAAAGCCGGCTCTAGCTAGGTATTCTTCAAAAGTTTTCATAATATCGGGTATTTAGTTAATGGTCTTTTTAATGGTATATAGTGCTGACTAGCACTTAGTTAGCATAAAAATAAGTAATTTTATCCAATTTGCGAATGGTTACTACCGCATTAGGTAAGTGCTTTATTGTTTAAATATTTCTGTCTGCAAAAAATGTGCGTTACAGGGAGAATAATGTAATTTACGGATACTCATGTAACTAATTTTAATGGATGGTTTAGCCAGGGAGAGAAAAGGGCTAAGACTTCCATGAGAATATCAGGGTAAACGCTACAGTTTTAATCTTGTGTTTCACTGCTGTCCGGGGGTTGAAGCGCTAGGTGTATTGAAAATTATTGTAAAGAGTTTAAACGTATGCCATCTATTTCGTTGAAAGAAAAAACACCTTGCTCCATAAGACTTATATATTGGTCTGTTAGGCTAGCGTTAAAGAGTAGCAGATCGTCCGTATTGATGGTTAAATTAATTCCAGCGTCGTACAGCTTTCTAATGGGATGGGTATGTAGGTCTGCAACCGCTCCTAGGGCAATATTGCTTTGAGGACATATATTAAGCCTTATGCCCCTTTCTAGGATCATTTGAATGGTTTTGGCGGATTTTACTGCATGTATGCCGTGCTGAATTTCATCGGGCTCTAGATGCATAATAGCCTCTTCTATGGTTTCGGGTCCCCCAAATTCCCCTATATGGACCTTGGTTTTAAGGTTCTTGTATTTGGCATTCAGAAATAGTTGCCGAAAACCGCTTAAATCCCTTCCTTTTTCGTTTCCGTAAATGTCTAATCCGTAGAACACACCACTTTCAAAACAACACCTGGCTAATCCATTGATAAGGTCAATTGAACTGTCCTTATTAATACCGATTTCCGGCCTAAAATCGATTACCCCCACGTACTTTTGCTTTAAACCTTCCACTGCTTCGATGAATTCTTTTATCGAATTTCCAAAAAGCCTAATAAGGTTTAAGTCCACACTAGCTTCCAAGCGGGTTACACGGTCTGCTATACTACTCCTTATTCCCAGATCCATAAGGGCAATGGCCTTCTCCGAAGAACTCATAAAAGGTTTAATGTGTTGGTTAATAAACTCCATCATTCCCATAAAGCCGTCGTAATATTGGGGTAGGGGAAGGTCTAAGTGCGGATACTGAGCTTTAAGTAAGTCTAAGCGAGCACTTAGATGTAAATGGCTGTGTACATCGCCCTTGGGAAGAAGTTGAATCTTATGTCTTATGCTATCCATTCCACAATGATAAGGTCTTGATAAAAAAAATGATCCTCAATGCTTGGATTCTTATCACACCCCATAACGAATAAGCCTTCTTTTACCAATATTTTTTTCATAAAGAGATTTTTATAGGAAGGGAGTATCTAAGTAAACATTCCGAATCATAGGAGGTTATTTTAAAATAAAAGTTTACTTCCGTAATTGAAAAAAAAGGGCAGGAACTGTGTCTAACTACCTTTAAAGATAAGTAATTTAGTCCTTTTTAGATGAAAAATGGACAAGAACATAAGAAGGGTTCCACCTCATTTTAAATTAAATATTGGAGTATTTTACTTGGAAAAGGAATTAAGGTTGCCATAATTTCTTCGCTTAGGGAATGAATCTCTATTGAAAAGTATATGTGCCCCGCCAATCGGCCGGGGCACATATTTAACTATTGTAGTTCGTTATCTTCACCTGTATGTTTCTTGTAAAACTGCCAAACCTCTTTAGCTACATCTCTTCCCAATTCTAGTCCAGCTATGTTGTCTGCCTGAATATGATAGCCTCCTAAAACTCTTGAAATACCAGCCATTTCCGCAGTTTCTGTGAATGTAGGAAATTCTAAAGTAATGGTGTCTCCCAAACTATTCGGTTCTGTCATTGCACCTGCTACCAATTGTGCATCGGAGCCAAACTCATCACTTCCAGTCCACATTTTTAAGGCTTCTGCACAACCTCCGCTAATGGTACTATGCCCGGAAACATAACTTGGAAACGGCGGACATAAAAAGGTTTCCGGGGAATAGGGTCTCCATTGGTTTCCGTCCAGTTCTATGATTCCCTTGTCCTCACCTCCCCAAGCTTTAATTTTTTGATCATCATAATAGGTATGTACCAATGCGTAGGGTCTAGCATAATCATAGAACATTTTTGAATCCCAAGATGCAATAAAAGCATCCATAGCAACAACTTGATTAAAAAAATACATTTTCACATCTTGGTCCAGTGTATGATTATCTCGAATCGATACCTCTTGAGCAAATTGCAACCAATGTCCGGCTTGTTGAACTGATTGTGGGCCATCTCGCATAAATTCTACTAATGCTTTTTGGTAATCGGTAAGGTTGGCCTGCATTTCTACAACCTCCTTAACCTCCTCTTCTAATTGCTTAGAACCCACCATGGGCGGTGGTCCTGGTCTAAATTGGTCGCCAGATTTTAGGGCTATGGGTTTTACTTTATCCCAAAAAGGAGTTAAACATCCTGGGGCAAATTTGCCTCCCATTCCATCCGAAAAATATTTAGGTTGCCAACGATTTATATCCACATTATTATCCGCAGAATTGATAGGCTCATAACCTACGTAATTGTAATAGGGAACTCCATTTGAGCCTTCTTCCTCACCATATTGATTGGCACCGTCGCCAATTCTGGCCGCAATTACCGCCTTTGCAGCTAAGTTGCCAATTCCTTCTGGGGTAGTGGGATCTAAGCTTTCGTTATTTGGATCTAAACCTAGTTCCTTCATGAAATCAGCAAACAATTCTTTATCAGAATAATAATACTCACTCATCGCTCGAAATCCAGCATAACTAATTGCTATTTCCTTGTTTTTCAATGAATGTTCTTGGGCGGGTCTTCTCTCTACATCGTTAAGGTATACCGGAATTGCATTTTCATCAAAACGGGACCAGGCATCAAAAATAGCGACAAAAATCAACCCCAAGTAGCGGGAAGTAATCGTTGGTCTAGGTTGAAATCGATCTGTATCATAAGCGGTTGCGGTCAGCGCCATTTCGCCCCATTTATAGGCGATATTATCTATCCCTATAGGTTCCTTTTTAATCCTATGCTCTGTTTTCGCGCTGTTTTTGCATCCAATAGCAACAAATAGCATTAGTGCGAATAAGTAATTTTTCTTCATAATCTTAGTTGGTTGATTAGTTTTATTCCATAAGCCATTACCATAGGACAATGGAATAAGTTGGGTTTATTCAGGTTTCTCAGGGACTAATCTAATGTATTTATATTTTTTTATAAAATCTATTTAATCACCAATGTCTTATTTAAATTTTAAATAGCGGATTATTGACGTATTATGATCTTGAAGAGTTGGATAATCCGCTGACCTTAAGATTTGTATGAGGTTTCAGGTGTAGGTAATGTTGCCAAAGAAAAGGTTTACTCCTAAAAATCCTCAATGCGTTTGTAGAGAAAGGCACTTTTGATAAGTAAATTAGGTTAAAGAAAAGGACAGGATTGAAATTGTAATTAACAATAACAGTGAAGACACCGAAGAAAAATGGAATTTAATTTACGGATCATTTCACCGGTGCCGTACTATATGACAAAGGAATATTTATATTTTTTTGAGAATGGTGCTGGCACCGTTCAAGACAAAATACCTGTAGTATTTCTTCTAAATTTACTCAATCGGCTGATCCAATATTGCCAAACAGGTTTCCAGGCCTTCTAGAAAGTTACCCAATCTCAGGTTTTCGTTGGGAGCATGTATATTGTTATCCGGATTGGGAATACGGATTGATACTGCCGGAATACCCAGTGTTTTAATAAAAGGAGCAATGGGCTGGGAGCCGCCCGTAGTCCTCATAGTGACATAATCCGTTCCATATATTCTACTCAAGGCCTTATTTAGCATTACACCAACAGGACTTTCAAAATCCGTTCTGTATGCATTAGATCCCAGCTTATAGGTAAACGAGGCTAGTTTTTTAAAGTTTTGCCGTTCCAATTCTGTAGGGATAGCATCCACTAAGTGATACCCCTGTTGCTGAATGTGATTTTTTAAGAGTTCCATTAATCGATTTCCATCCGATTCGGGAACCAAACGCATATCGAACTCCACAATTACCTCTGAGGGAATTACGGTGCGGACCGCATTACCTACCCATGCAGCTCTAAGTCCCCTAATGTTGAGGGAGGGATACTGCAAGGATTCCTGATAACTATTCCCTACTGCATCTGCGATAGCGATTCCCAAAGTTTGCATAATACTGTCCTTGTTTTCTGGAAGGCTGTTCAGTAGTTGTTTTTCTTTGTCGCTAAGGGTGATGCCGTCATAGAATCCCGGTAGGGTAACCTTACCGTCCTCATCCTTTAAGCTGCCCAAGAGTTTTGCGGTATCAAATACGGGATTGGGGGCAAAATTACCGTATTGACCACTGTGTAGGTCGTATCTAGGGCCAAAGACCCTTAAGGTGGCCGTGGCAATACCCCTCGCACCATAAGTGAGGGTAGGGAGGTTAGATAGGTGTCTGGTGCCATCCATAATCAATACCATCTCTGCTTTTAATAATTCCTTGTTGTCCTCTACCGCTTTAGGAAGTTGGGGAGAACCCATTTCCTCCTGAAAGTCCATAATCACTTTTATATTATAAGCAGGAGTGATTTTTTTAAACTGCATTATTTGCAGGGCAGAAATAAAGGCCATGGCAGGACCTTTGGAATCGGAGGCCGATCTTGCAAAAATGCGCCAATCCAGGTCTAAAGAATCGAGCTTTGTGGGGAAGGCTATGGTTTCCCATAGGTTTAAACCGACGTTCTTTTTTAGCACCGGAACAAAAGGATTTGGTTGGAGCCATTTGGTGGTATCTACGGGTTGGCCATCGATCTGTAGATAAAACAATACAGTTTTAGCTTCCTGGTGAAATATTCGCTCTGCAAATAGCAGTGGTGCCCCGCTAGTAGTAATTCTTTGGGTGTTGAATTTTAAGCCGGTAAAAACCGAATCGCACCATACTAAGTTGTTTTCTATCTGGTCTGGAAAATGGCCGTCATTCGGAATCTGGAGAAATTGCCTAAGAGACTGAAGCGCCTCAGGGAATTTCTCATTGGCAAGATGGGTGATGTCGTTTTTGGACAGGGATTGCCCATTTAAAGAAGAAAAAATTAGGAGTAGGATAACTAGGCCAGTAAATTTTCTTTTCATATCGATGTCGGTTGGTTTATTCCTATTCTTGTAATGCTTAGATCCCGCTCCCTAATTTGTCTGCTTTCTCCGTGAACTTGCGCATGTTTTAGATCATAATATATGTGGTAGGATGAAACACATCAGCATAACTAACTCAAATAGCATTACAAGTTAAGTACAAAATCTAAGTTTTGGACCATGACAAAAAAGAAAAAACAATGGTACTGTTTTGAAGCGCCAAGCAGGCGCCTTTGCTTCTCAATGGACCTTCTAGGTCTTGTTTAGATATAACAAACTAAGATGCTTAAGTGGAGGTGTTAAAGGATAGCACTCAAAATTCCTGCATGTCTTGAAAATAGAATAAGTGGTTTGTAGTAAGTGGATCAGGCTAATAATTTTTAACTTTAATATTTCCAGTGGTACAAGCTGTTCACTTTCATCGGTTTTTATTGTCCGGAACAGATGTGAACGTAATTTTGTGCAAGCTGTGTTGTTTACATTCCCATTTATGTCGTTTACAGAAAATTGTTAATGGGGTTAACTTAAAAGTTGCAACTTAGGTTTACGCACAAACTGTAGGACACCTTAACAATCAGAATATGAAATACTATTGCATTCAATTATTATCTTTTTTCTTTTTGTCACTTAATTCCCAGGTATCATTTGCCCAAGAAAACACCTATACCATTACCGGAAAGGTGGTGGAAGAGGTCAGTGGACAGCCCATTGCCTTTGCTACCGTAATGGTAGCGGAAGTAGAGAGCAAAAAACCAATAGCAGGTACTACCACCTCGGATGATGGAAGGTTCCAATTAAAGACGGAGGCTTCCGATTTTTATATAGAAGTTAGTTTCCTTGGCTTTCAGAACAAGATTTTTGCTAAACCGCTTGGGCAAGCCCGAAAGATCGATTTAGGTACCATTGCCCTCTCCGAGAATGCCGAACAATTACGGGAGGTAGTAGTACAAGGTGAAATTTCGCGCACCGAATTTAAGTTGGACAAACGGGTGTTTAATGTGGGGAAAGATCTAAGTACCACTGGTGCCAGTGCCTTAGAAGTACTGAATAATGTCCCTTCGGTAAACGTCAATATAGAGGGACAGGTAAGTTTACGCGGTAGCCAGGGTGTTCAAATTTTGATTAATGGGAAGCCGTCTATTATCGCAAGTGAACAGGGAAATGCCCTAGGTACTATTACAGCTGATATGATAGATAGGATAGAGGTGATTACCAATCCGTCTGCAAAATACGATGCCGAGGGTACGTCGGGAATTATCAATATCGTTATTAAAAAGGAAGATCGAAAAGGGCTAAATGGCTCTATTTCTGTAAATACAGGTGCTCCCAATACCCATAGCGTGGGGGTAAGTCTAAATAGGCGGACGGAAAAATTCAATCTTTTCAGTCAGTTAGGAGTTGGCATTCGCGAATTGCCTAATGATATTGAAACTAGAAATGTGGATTTGACCAATAATCGCACCATCCTTAGCAAGGGTACCGAATATCGGAATGAAACCTATTACAATATTGTTTTGGGAACGGATTACCACATCAATGAAACCAATGTACTTACGCTTTCCGGAAATTTTGCAATGGAAATAGAGGAGCAACCATCGTCCACGGCCTTTGCAGCCATTGCTCCTAATGGGGATACGAGTGCCGAATGGGAAAGGAACGAGGTCACCGAGGCCAAAAACCCGAAATTGCAGTACGAATTGCAGTATAAGAAAGATTTTAAGGGGGATGAAGACCATACCTTGCTCTTTAGTGCCTTGGGTAATTTTTTTGGGAAGGACCAATCCTCCGAATTTGTAAACACCACTATTGCTGGAGATAATAATGATGCAACCCAACAAACGAGAACCGATTTTAAAGAAGCGGTATTTACGTATAAGTTAGACTACACCAATCCGTTTACGGACCAATGGACCTTGGAAACCGGCGCGCAATATGTTCTGAACGATGTGAGCAATGATTATGAGGTAAATAACTTAGTGAATGGTGTCTTTGAGAACGATCCTGGCCTGACCAATATTTTTGAGTACAATCAAAAAGTCTTAGGGCTCTATGGTACTGCCTCCTACGAAGGAGAAAAATGGGGTATAAAAGCAGGGCTACGCTTAGAACAAACAGATCTAAGCACCTTATTGGCAACATCCGGAGAAGCTAATGACCAGGATTACACCAACTTTTTCCCAAGTGTGCATACTTCCTATAAGTTTAACGAGAGGATTTCTTTGCAAGCAGGGTATTCCAAACGTATTTACAGGCCTAGATTATGGGATTTAAATCCCTTTTTTAACATTCGCAATAACTATAGCATCCGCCAAGGGAATCCGGATCTTTTGCCAGAATTTACAGATTCCTATGAGATTACCAGTATTTATATTTTGGGTAAGACCTCGTTAAATCTTGGCATCTACAGACGCTATACAACCGATGTTATAGAACGCGTATCTACCTTTGAGAATAATATCAGTACCTATAGACCAGAGAACATTGGAACCAACCAATCCAATGGGATTGAGTTTAATTCCAAATATAGTCCCGTAAAATGGTTTACTCTTACGGGCGACTTTAATTATAGTCAGTTTAAGCGGGAGGGCATGTTTGAAGACGCAGTGTTCGATTTTAAAGGAGATCAGTGGTCTGCCAAATTAATGGCAAAGTTGAAACTGCCAGAGGATATCGATCTGGAAATGACCGGTAATTATGAATCTAGTTACCAAACTGTTCAAAGTACTATAAACGATAATCTGTATATGGATTTAGGGCTAAGAAAAAGTATGTTTAAAGGCAAGGCGGTACTCAGCCTAAGTATACGGGATGTGTTTGAGTCTAGGATAGATGAGAGCCAGATTGCCCAGGCAGATTTTGAAATTTATAATACGCGACAAAGAGGCCGATTTGTTTCCTTCGGATTTAGTTATGGTTTTGGAAAAGGGGAGGCCATGGAATATTCCGGTCAAAGAAGACGGTAATGCACGTTCATAAGAGGGAAACCTTCCTAAGGGTAGTGCAACAAATTTTAGATTAACCCATACTTACATCTTGGAAAAATGAAAAAAATCACAAAGGAAGACATTAAACAAGAAGTGTTTGATCTCTATGACGATTATGCCCATAACCGGGTCAATAGAAGGTTGTTTATGGATAAGCTTGCTACCTATGCAGTAGGTGGACTCACGGTTGGTTCGTTGCTTAGCTTTATATCGCCCGATTATGTGAAGAAAATTCAGATTAAACAGGAGGATCCTAGGTTAAAATCGGAGTACATTACCTATAATTCCCCAAAAGGAGGAGGGGAGATGAAGGCTTTATTATCCAAGCCTGCCGAAACTAAAGGAAAAATATCTGGAATTGTGGTGGTGCATGAGAACCGTGGCCTAAATCCCCATATAGAGGATGTAGGACGAAGGGCAGCCCTTGAGGGCTTTATTTCTCTTGCTCCGGATGCCCTTACTCCCTTGGGAGGTTACCCTGGGAATGACGATGAGGGACGCGAGCTACAACAGAAAAGGGATAGGGAAGAGATGCTTCAAGATTTTATAGCCGCTTTTCACTATCTAAAATCACACCCGGATTGTAATGGAAAAGTAGGGGTGGTAGGCTTTTGTTTTGGGGGTTGGATTTCCAATATGATGGCCGTGAGGCTCCCAGATCTAGCTGCAGCCGTACCCTTTTACGGAGGACAGCCAACGGAAGATATTGAAAAGATAGAAGCACCCTTACTGCTTCAATTCGCGGAATTGGATAAACGTGTAAATGCAGGATGGCCCGCCTATGAGTCGGCCTTAAAAAAACATAATAAAGAATACACCGCGTATATCTACCCTAAAGTAAACCACGGATTTCATAATGACACTACCCCAAGGTATGATAGGGATGCGGCTGAACTCGCATGGAGTAGGACCATTGAGTTTTTTCGTGATAAGTTATCATGACACATAGTGCCTATCATCTTTCTTACCTAGGCTGCGGGTTATCCTAGCAATTTTGATTTATTGATGTTGAATGATCCAATGTTTTGGTATTTGTAAAATGAAGTCAGTTCCTAGTTGGGGAGTAGGAAAACTTGGGTCGAACATTGAGAAGTTCCATAATCATTAAAACGGGTGATATCCTGATCAACTGGGGCTGTTTGTTTAAACTGGATTGGTTTTTATCGATGTAGTCCGAGGGTGACGCGCGAACTACCGGTTAAGGCAGGCTTGCCTACCGGTTAAGGTAGGCATAGACCGGCATGGTAAACGTTCACCATCTAACCTCAGGAACCGATAGTGGCTGTCTGATCTCGGTAAAAGATGTGCTCAGACAGGCAGTCCTGATTAAAACACATAGCATAATACTTGTCCATAATCATCCCTCTGGGAACCTAAATCCCTCGGAAGCTGATAAGCAAATATCAACCAAATTGAAGAATGCTTCCAAGCTATTGGATATTCCCACGCTGGATAGTATTATCATAACCAGGGAAGGGTATTACTCCTTTGCGGATGAAGGGCTTTTATAGGCCCTTTTTTTTGATTGTTTATACTCTTACTGTATTCGAAAATGGACTGCACTAATTTCCCAGATGCTTTACCTTCCGTTGGAGAAACTCAAAGGCTGGTAAATAAAATAGTTTCAATAACCACTCTGACCTTTCCGGGTTCGCCGTTTAATCATATAATTTTTCACCCAAAACCGTGGAAATATCCTTCCAATCCAACTTTTAGGGATAGGAATAAATTTAAAGAAGATGCTATTATCCTTTAAAAAAGAGCAAGGAGACACGACGAGACAAGGTAAAAATAATTAAGATTTAAAAAAGGGGGTAGCGGAACTGTGATTATTTCCTAGTAAAATCGACCAACAATTGGCTATTAAAACAACCTAAATTAGCTCAAATTGAGACAGTTTTTCGTGGAAGAAGGATAAGGTTGTAAAGATATATGTCGTTGGATATTAGGTGATAATGAGGGAAAAATGTTTTACCTATGTTTTACCCAATAAAAAAACCCAGAAGATGAATCTCCTGGGTTCCCCGTGTTTACTAGTAGCGAGATCGGGAGTTGAACCCGAGACCTCCGGGTTATGAATCCGACGCTCTAACCGACTGAGCTACCTCGCCATTTGTATTTCAAAACGGCTGCAAATATATAGTTTAATTTCTATTCTTTCAAAATAAGATTAGAAAAAAATTAATATTCTTCTTTTATTTTTTAATCCTATATAAATATATATATTGACAACCATAAATATACGATTGGAATGAACGATAAAGTTAAATTTGAAGTTGAATTTGTTATACAGTCCTCGCCACAGTTACTGTATCAATATATATCCACTCCTTCCGGACTTTCAGAGTGGTTTGCCGATAATGTGAACTCCAGAGGAGAAAAGTTTTATTTTATCTGGGACGGCTCGGAAGAAGAGGCAAGAATGCTAAAACGGAAAAGTGACGAATTCGTCAAGTTTACCTGGGTCGCAGAAGAAGATGATAGCTTTTTTGAAATGCGCATTATTGTGGATGAGATTACTAAGGATGTGTCTCTCTTCATTACGGATTTTGCAGAAGAGGACGAGGTGGCCGAATCTAAAATGCTATGGGAGAATCAGGTGTCTAGCCTTAAACAAGTTTTGGGGTCTACCTAGGCCTTTAACGAAATAAATGTATCTTTGGCCTTGATTTTTCAAGGCTTTTTTTATGATCAATTTTAATGGAGATCTACTTTCCGACGATTCATTTTTTCTAAATCACGAAAATAGGGGACTTCGCTATGGCGACTCTCTTTTTGAGACCTTACGGGTGGTGAATGGCAAACTGTTCTTTTGGGAAGACCACTACCTAAGGCTTATGGCCTCTATGCGTATCCTGCGAATGGAAATCCCTATGAGCTTTACCATGGAGTATTTGGAAGAACAGATCATGGCTACCGTCACGGCAAATTCCTTGGAAAATGGCCCAGCGCGAGTGCGATTCACCGTTTTTAGAAATAATGGCGGACTCTATTTACCGGATACCAATGATATTTCCTTCCTAATGGAGGCCATAGCATTGGAAGCTCCCTTCTTTGTGCTTAACAAAGATGCCTATGAAGTGGAAATTTTTAAAGACTTTTATGTCAACCCAGATATGTTGTCTACCCTTAAGAGCAACAACAAGCTTATTAACGTGCTAGGTAGCGTTTTTGCGAAGGAAAACGGTTATCAGAACTGCCTCCTTGTAAACAATGAGAAGCGGGTAGTAGAGGCTCTTAATGGGAACCTCTTTTTGGTGAAGGGAAATCATATTAAAACTGCCCCCTTAAAAGACGGCTGTTTAAACGGAATTATCCGTAAAAAACTAATTGGAATCTTAGAAGCTTTGGAGCAATACGTATTCGAGGAAACCCATATTTCCCCTTTCGAGCTTCAAAAGGCAGATGAATTGTTTATCACCAACGCCATTGTTGGGATACAACCTATTAGTAAGTATCGGAAAAAGACGTATGATACCACTGTGGCACAAGACCTTGTTGGTAAATTAAACGCCGCAGCAAGACTTAACTAGGGTAGAAGAATTAATTTAAATTGGGGTTTTCGGGAGAATTGGACCAAATGAGGTAGTTGCCGCCTAACTCCAACATCTTTTCTCTCCAAAATGCATCAGCAGATTTCTGAATGATATTGCAATGGTAAATATTGTTGGCCACAATCCAAGATTTGGAGTGGAGCTCCTCTTCTAATTGTAGTGAAGACCAGCCAGAATAACCCAAAAAGAAACGGATGTCGTTTTCAGTGATAATGCGATTGTTAATCAGATCTATAATACAGCTGAAATCGCCACCCCAAAATATACCATCCGCAATTTCAATACTATTCTCTATCAAATCGGGTACCTTATGGATAAAATAAAGGTTGTCCTGCTCTACGGGGCCACCATTGTATACCGGAAAGGAAGCTTCTATTTCTGTGACTAGGTCGTTTATGTTGTGATTTAGGGGTTTGTTGAGAATAAATCCAACGGAACCCTCGCCATTATGTTCGGCAAGTAATACTATGGACCTGTGAAAGGAAACATCGCCGGAAAGTGTCGGTTCAGCGATAAGAAGTTTACCTTTTTTTGGTTTTTCCGCGATCATAACATAGGGTTCTATATTCCTAAAGTACTATATTTAACTAAATTTGGAAAGTTTTTCGCAAAAAAAAACACTTCCACACGGAAGTGTTTTATACGTATGCTGAAAAAATGATTAGTTAACAGACTGACTTAAATCAGATCCCGCTTTAAACTTAACAACATTTTTTGCTGCGATTTGAATTGTTTTACCAGTAGATGGGTTTCTACCTTCCCTAGCATTTCTTTTGGAAACAGACCAAGATCCGAAACCTACTAAAGATACTCTATCTCCTTTTTTTAGAGAGCTTTCAACATTTCCTAAAAAAGATTCCAAAGCTTTCTTTGCTGCTGCTTTTGTAATGCCAGCATCAGCTGCCATTGCATCTATTAATTCTGTTTTGTTCATAATTTCGATTAATTAATTGTTATTATTTATATTTTAATACTCCAACAAAATTATACGGATTTGCCAGTAACGCAAGTAAAACATAGGGAAATCGCTAATTTTGTTGATAACTTCGGGACATTGTTAATAAAGTAGGAGGATTTTTACGGTTCTCGCTGGCGTCAATGTACATGGGGGTTTAGCGCAGATAAGCACTTTTTTCCAATTTTAATCCGTTTAAAACCTCCCGAATGGTCATTCTTCGTTTTCCTGGAAGTTGAATTTCTAGGAGTTTCATATAGCCTCCTTTAACCGCAACCTTTAGCTCATTTTTAGATGCCAAGAGGCTTCCAACTTCCATTTGGTGCGTAGCTTCCTCCTTGGCCGCTTTATAGATTTTGACCAAACTTTTATCTTCTCCATTATATAAGGTACTCCAAGCGGTGGGGTAGGGACTTAATCCTCTTATCTTATTATATACTTGTTCCATTGGCTGGTCCCAGTTTACTTCACAGGTATCCCTATGAATTTTAGGAGCCTCTTTCAATTCGGTATCCTCGGACTGTTTTTTCGGGGTTATTTCTCCAGCCATAAGCTGCTCTACGGTTTTGATGACCAATTGGGCTCCTAGTATCATTAACCTATCGTGTAGCGTGCCGGCAGTGTCGTCCTCACTAATAGAGGTGCTTTCCCGTAACAATATTTCTCCAGTGTCTATTTTTTCGTCAATAAAGAAGGTAGTGGCACCCGTTTCCTTTTCCCCATTTATGATGGCCCAGTTAATGGGAGCCGCCCCACGGTAATCCGGGAGGAGGGAGGCGTGTAAATTAAAAGTGCCCATTGGGGGGATGGCCCAAACTAGTTTAGGCAACATTCTAAAGGCTACCACAATCTGCAACTGTGGCCTAAGGGATTTTAAGGACTCCAAAAACCCCTCATCTTTTAAATTGGTGGGCTGTAATAGATTTAGCCCGTTCTCTAAAGCGTATTGCTTTACAGCGGATTGGTTCAGTTTTCTTCCACGGCCGGCAGGTTTATCGGGAGCAGTGATAACCCCCACTACGGGGAAACCACCTTTGTGTAAGGCTTCCAAAGTGGCTACCGCAAAATCCGGGGTGCCCATAAATACGATTCTAGGTTTTTCCATTATTTGCTTATTTCGTATTGATTTGTTGAGTTAATACTTATACTGCCGTCTTCTAACAGCCCTTGTAAGGCCATTAAAACAGAGCTTTCTTTATACGTAAGTAGTCGGATCAACTCGCGGGATCCATACTTTTGTATTTGTAAATGTTTTAAAATCTCCTGTTGTACAATGGTAATGATGTCTTGGTCTATAGGCTTTTTTTGTAGACAAACATCACATTGCCCGCAGGGTGTAGGTTGTTTTTCCCCAAAGTAGGAGAGGAGTTGAGCGCTTCTACAGACCGTAGTGTTTTTTACGTAGGTCAATATTTGATCTACATTGGCGGTTTTCACAGCAATCATTTGTTTTATTTTCTGAGCAAACATATGTATGGTACGCTCATCTTCCCGAGGAACTAAAAAAGTAATTTCTAGATCGTTGTGTTGTGCGGAGTATTCTATTATTTCATCCTGCGCCAATCGCTCCAAAGTGCGGATTACCTCTTGTTCCGATGTATTCACTTTTTTGGCAATCAATAAGGTGTTGATTTTAGTATCAAAGTCGAACACCCCCCCATAAGTACGTAGAATAGTCTGAATGATGGGGGCAGTTTTAGTATGCGTATCCAAATACTGGAATAGGTGTCCCTTAGATGCAATAAACCTAATGGTAGTTTTTTGTGAAAAAGCCTCTGAGAGGGAGATTACCGAATTCTGATCCAATATTCGCAGCCCATTATAGGTGAGGTTTCCTTTTAATTTATAGGTGTCGCAAAAGGCATTAAAGGGTAGGGGGTAGGTCTCACTGCTACCTTCCCCAAAAGGAATCTGGAAATAATTATTCAGTTTGTTATAAAGGAGTTTTATAAAAGCTACATCTGGCAGCGAGCCTAAAAACTGATTGCGCACCTGGGATTCATCCTTTTGATTTACAATCATTACGGCGCGTGCTGGTTGTCCATTGCGACCGGCCCTCCCGGCTTCCTGAAAATAATTTTCCATACTGTCTGGAATCTGGTAGTGGATAACCAGTCCCACATCTGGCTTGTCTATCCCCATACCAAAGGCATTGGTAGCTACCATTACCTTAACCTTATTGGATAGCCAGTTGTTTAATCGCTCTTCTTTATCCTTTTTATTGATTCCCCCATGGAAGAAAGTGGCCGATTGCCCTTGATTGATTAAATAATTGGTCAATGTTACCGTCATTCTTCTATTGCGGACATATACAATGACGCTGGTTCTGCATTCCCTGCACAGCTCCCTTAATCGATAATTCTTATCCTCGTCCCAAAACACATTGAAGGTAATATTGTTTCTTGCAAAGGAATCCTTTACCCTAAGTGGTTCCTTCAATCCTAGGTTTTCACAAATATCCTGGACCACCATATCGGTTGCCGTGGCCGTTAGGGCAATTACCGGTGCCTGGGGCACTAGTTCCCTAAGCTCTGCACATTTTAAATAGGCAGGCCTAAAATCGTTTCCCCATTGTGAAATACAATGAGCCTCATCGATGGCGATAAGGTTTACGTTCATCTGTTGTATGCGATCGCGAACCAGGTCTTGCTGCAAGCGTTCTGGAGAGAGGTATAAAAACTTATAATTCCCGTACAGGCAATTGTCCAATAATTGATTTACCTCTTCAAAGGAGATTCCCCCAGTTAGGGCAATGGCTTTTATCCCCAAGGATTTTAAAGTTTCTACCTGGTTATTTATCAAGGCTACCAAAGGGGATACTACAATACATATCCCGTCCTTTGCCAGGGCTGGAACTTGATAACAAAGAGATTTACCTCCTCCGGTGGGGAGTAGGGC
Source organism: Arenibacter amylolyticus (assembly GCF_002150785.1). Classification (GTDB taxonomy): domain Bacteria; phylum Bacteroidota; class Bacteroidia; order Flavobacteriales; family Flavobacteriaceae; genus Arenibacter; species Arenibacter amylolyticus. The sequence goes on from NZ_MTAZ01000045.1 coordinate 64,425, forward strand.
CATCACATCTTTCCCTTGCAGTACGGCATGGATAATTTCTTCCTGCGAATTTCTAAAATCCGGGAATCCCCAATACTGCTGTAAAATCTCTTTGGGATGCTGTTCCACTAAGTGTTTTTTAAGGCATTTAGGATAAAGGTAACTCTTCCTTCTACGGTTTCCTTGGGAACATCAATAATAGTGTATCCAAAATCCCTATAGGTTTTTTCTAAACAACTATGGATTTGCAGGGCTTCTTCATAACTTTCGTAACGCTCATTGTCCGAAGCGTGAATTTCTTGCCAAGGGGGCAATAAAAAGATATGATCGTATCGGAGGGTCTCAATGGGTTTCACAAATTGGGGACCGTACTCCTGACCAAAACAATCCATATAAGCAGTAACATCTGGAAGTCCGCGATCAAAGAAAATAAGAGGCTCGTCTACTTTTTGGGACGCGTGGAACTGGGCCATTCTGCCTTCCATAATACGTTCGCTAAAGAGCAGTGGGTCTGTTTTAAACAATTGCGGAATCCCCTCTTTCCTTGCTTCTAAGGTAACCTGACGCGAAATTTCTTCAAAGCAAAAGTAGCCCAGCGCTTCTATTTTATTTATGATAGAGGTCTTGCCGGTGCTGGGTCCGCCCGTAATAACAATTTTTTTAGAATTCAAATAACGAAATTTAGTGTTGTGCAATATGCTACGGAAATAGCCTTGCAAAGTAATGAAATACCATAAAGATTAAAAAATTGACAAGGATACTTTATATCTTTGCCAAAAAAATAAGGGCATGGAACCACAAAATTCGGAAGATTTCTACAAAAGATTAAAGGAACAATTGGCTACAGTAAGCAAGTGGCCCTCCAATTACCTCTATAAATTTATTGTACCTACCAATAGCGAGAAAATAAAACAGATAGAAACTATTTTCGATAATACCGGAGCGGTTATAGAATCTAAAACCTCAAAAACGGCCAAATACACCAGTCTATCTATCACTGTAAACTTGGATGGTCCAGATGCGGTGATCGAAAAATACAAGGCTGTAGGGAAGTTGGAAGGGGTAATATCGCTATAAAATAGTATATCTAGCATAATTTTAGTAATTTGCGAGCGTTATAAGAATACTTCCTTATCAACACATAAATCATTAGCAATAAACATTTCGATTTGAATTTAGTAGAAAACTTAGAATACAATACTGAGCGCTCTAAGCTCATTATTCCCGAGTATGGGCGTCATTTCCAAAAAATGGTGGACTATGCGGTTTCCATTGAGGACGATGAAGAGCGGGACAGGATAGCCAAGGCAATCATAAGTGTAATGGGGAATATACAGCCTCACTTGCGCGATGTGCCAGATTTTCATCACAAGTTGTGGGATCAGCTATTTATTATGTCCGACTTTAAACTGAACGTAACTTCCCCATTTCCCATTACTTCCAAGGAAAGCTTGCAAAGGAGGCCAGATCCCTTGGGATACCCTCAAAATTTTCCAAAATACCGATTTTATGGGAACAACATTAAACGGATGATTGATGTTGCCGTAAAATGGGAAAAAGGTGATAAGCGCGATGGATTGGAATACGCCATTGCCAATCACATGAAAAAGTGTTACCTAAACTGGAATAAGGATACCGTAGACGACAAGATCATATTTAAGCATTTATATGAACTTAGTGACGGTCAAATAGACCTTGCCAAGGGAGGTGAGAACTTAACCGAAAGCGGACAGTTCTTAAAAAATAGGGTAGCCAAAACCTCCAGAACCTCTTCATCAAAAAAATCTCAAAGAAACCACTCTCGCGGTAAAAAGCGTCATTAATTTTATGGGAACATTTAAAATTGAAGGCGGGCACCAGTTGTCTGGTGAGATTACGCCTCAAGGGGCCAAGAACGAAGCGTTGCAAATACTTTGTGCCGTATTACTTACCCCGGAAAAAATTACGATTAGCAATATTCCAGATATTGTAGATGTCAATAAACTAATCGCTCTGTTGAAAGATTTGGGAGTGGTAGTCGAAAAAATAGATAGGAGTACCTATTCATTTACGGCCAAGGACATCAATTTAGAATTCTTACAATCTGCCCAGTTTAAAGAAGATGGACGAGGATTACGGGGATCCATCATGTTAGTAGGACCTTTGTTGGCCCGTTTTGGAAAAGGCTATGTGCCTAAACCTGGAGGGGATAAAATTGGAAGGAGACGATTGGATACCCATTTTGAAGGATTCATAAAATTGGGCGCCAAGTTTAGATATAATAAGGAAGAGCACTTTTACGGTGTGGAAGCAGATCGCTTGCAAGGAACCTATATGCTATTAGACGAGGCATCGGTTACCGGGACCGCAAATATAGTAATGGCAGCGGTCCTTGCGGAGGGAAAGACCACTATCTACAATGCGGCCTGCGAACCTTATTTGCAGCAGCTTTGTAAGATGCTCAATAGAATGGGGGCCAAGATTACGGGTATAGGCTCTAATTTATTGGAAATTGAGGGGGTAACATCCCTTGGAGGTACGGAACACCGCATGCTTCCAGATATGATTGAGATAGGTAGCTGGATTGGGTTGGCAGCCATGACCAAAAGTGAGCTGACCATTAAAGATGTGAGCTGGGACGATCTAGGACAGATTCCCAGTGTTTTCAGGAAAATGGGAATAGAGTTAGAGCGTAGAGGCGATGATATTTTTATCCCCGAACAAAAGGACGGCTACAAGATTCAGAATTATATAGACGGGTCCATTCTAACCGTTTCGGATGCACCATGGCCGGGAATGACGCCAGACTTGCTAAGTATTATCCTAGTGATGGCGACCCAAGCAAAAGGGGAAGTACTTATTCATCAGAAAATGTTTGAAAGCCGACTCTTCTTTGTTGATAAATTGATAGATATGGGGGCCAAGATCATTCTTTGCGACCCACATAGAGCTACTGTAATTGGACACAACTTTAAGTCGAGCTTAAAGGCTACTACCATGGTGTCTCCGGATATTAGGGCAGGGGTTTCCCTGTTAATTGCAGCCCTGTCGGCCAAAGGAACGTCTACCATTCACAATATTGAACAAATAGACCGTGGCTATGAGAATATAGACACTAGGCTAAGGGCAATTGGGGCCAAGATCACAAGGATCTAAAAGATTTCCAGATTACCTAAAGCCAAAAGGTATTGATAAAAAAAAACTCCCGTGAAGATAATTTACGGGAGTTTTTGTTAATGCTAGCAATTCTAGGTTGAAAGCAGTTTATTCAGCAGTATTCCACCATAAGGGAGTTGTTAACCGAACGTACGGGTTATTGTCGGGCATATTTTCATAGTTCCTATCTTCCTCATTGTATTCGTACATCATGGCTTGAATCCAGTCATCCTCATTAGGAAAGATATCTAGATTTACATTTTCGGGTCTTTTTAGACCATGATAAATAGCATCGCTATAGTCCATTCTACGCATATCTACCCAAGTTTCTGGATTTAATACGTTGGCGATATATTTCTGCACGAAGATGTGGGATAGTCCTAAATTTTCTTCTCCTACTTCCATGTCCAACATCGTCATATAGTCCGATATTTGATCAGCAGGCACCATTAGCTTTTCAAGGTCGGCTCTCACTCCTTCCTTAAAATCTGCATAGGCACCGGCCTTGTCACCTTTTCTAAATTTGGCTTCGGCAGAAATAAATTTTACCTCACTGTAAGTAATCATATAGGTGGGGGAGCTTGCGCTGGTATAGAATCCACCATTTCCTAGGGAATAATCATCTGGAGATTCTCCTGCAAGACCACGACCAATAACCACCCCTTGGTAGCCACCATTAACGGCTTCAGGAACTATTATTTCTAGTCTAGGATCTTGGGTGGGTATGGTTAGATTAAGCGGATTCTTTAATAACTTCACAAAGAAATCTGAAAAGAAGTCCATCCTAGAGGAACCATATCCATTGGCGCTAAAGGGCTGGTTGTCATTTTCTGCTTCCCCGCCTCCATAATTTTTCTGTGCGTTTAACTCATTGGAATCTATGGCATTATTGCAAGCTTCTATGATAGCATCAGGATTATAAGCCATTTCACCAGAGGTTTTCTTGCTCAAATGGTTTAAATATCTGGCTTTAAGGGAATAGGCAAATTTTTTCCAGTTTTCCTGGTTTCCATTATAGAGTACATCGCCGCCTTCTTGGTTAAGACCTATGGCGCTTTCCTCGTCCAAATGTAGTATTGCCTCATCCAACAGTTGTAGAATGGTTTTGTAGGCCTCCTCCTGGGTGACAAATTTTGGCGTAATGTTCATAGAGCTTTTCCCGTCGTAGGTATCCCCAATCACAATATCACCATATTGGTCCGTGGTCATTCCCAAGATGTAAGCCCTCAAAATTTTCCCTACGGCCACAAAGTTGGGGGAATCATACGCCTCTCCCAAAACAATAAGGTCTGCGGTATTAGGCAAGGCATACACATAGGCATTTTGCCATAAGAAGTACCTTCCTGTGGTTAGGAAGGAACTCCATGTTTCGGAATAGTAATCGGCAACATTTTGTGAGCCGTATTGCACGATTCCCAAAACTTCTCGCATGCCCCTGTATTGTGCAGTCCCTGTTGTATTTTCAATAGCGCCCTGTATGCGATACTGGGGTGCTAAGGACGTGGTGGTAGGGGCAGTCTCCGAACCATTCACATCAAAATAGTCGTCGGAACACGAGGTACTTGCAAGAAGTACCGATATCCATAAATATTTAAATATTTTCATCTTATATGTTTTTTAGAAAGTAAATTTTAATCCTATATCGAATCCTCTGGTACTTGGGGTTCCCAAGTTATCTATATACATGGATCCAGCTCCGGAAATTCCTGCGCCAAAAGTATTTATTTCAGGATCTACTCCGCTGTAATTGGAAATGGTAAAGAGATTTCTTGCCGTAGCGTATAATTCCATAGAGCCTATAGCTATTTTATCTAACATATCCTTCGGAAATTGATAGGAAAGCGTAACATACCTCAATCGGGCAAAGGAGCCATCCTCAACGAAATTTTCAGAATTGGTAGAATAGTAATCTTGGAAATATTTCTGGTTTTTTACAACGGAAACATTATTTGGACTTCCATCTACTGTAACCCCGTTTAAAGTGGTACTTTCCCCTCTATCCAAGGTATTAGTACTAAGTCCATAATAAACCAGGGCAGATTCGGTTGCATTGTAAATATCCTGGCCTTGAACAATGTCTAGTAAAAAAGACATACTTAGGTTTTTGTAAGCAATTCGGTTGGTAATTCCTAAAGACCAGTCTGGCAACCTATTTACGTCTGTAAAGGTCTCATCAGAAAGCACAGGGAAACCATTGGAGTTAATAACAACTTCGCCATTGTCATTTTTTAGAGGACGCTTTCCTCTTAATCCAAATAACGAACCATCCAAAATAGCGGCCCCAGCTGCTGAGTTCCTAAAGGTCCATGAGTCCGATAAGTATACTTCATTTAAAAATCCAGGGAGTTCCAAGACTTTGCTTTTATTCATACCAAAATTAAAATCCATTCCCCAGGAAATTCCATTACTCTTCTCCAATATTCTAGCGGAAAGTAGGGCTTCAATTCCTTTGTTCTCAATGGCTCCCCCATTTAGGGTGGCATAGAATGTACCTGTAGTAGGAGGTACACGGATATCCCTTAGAATCTGATTATCCGATTTGTTTCTATAATAACTCAAATCTAGACTAAGCCTGTTTTTAAGAAATCTCATATCGGCACCTACCTCATAACTGTTTGTAAATTCTGGTTCCAGATTTGGATTACCCACATTCACTCCATTCCATGTATAGGCAGAACTGGCCAGACCATTGATATTAGTCCCTAGGGAGCTTTCCAATGCGCCTATTGGAGCATCTTTACCTACTCTTGCCCAGGTGGCCCTAAATTTTAAATAGTTTAAGCCCTCGTCTGTTTTAATGTCCTTTATTAAATCTGTAAGTATGGCCGAGGTTCCTAAAGACGGATAGAAAAAGGATCTTTTGTTTTTTGGTAGGGTAGAGGACCAGTCATTTCTTCCGGTTGCAGTGAGGAACAAGGCGTCTTTCCAGGCCAATTGGAGCTCTCCAAAAACACCCACGATTCGCTTTCTAGTGATTACCTCATTAATTTGCTGGTTTTCGATAAGGATGTTTCCAATACTATAGATCCCTGGGGCTTGAAAGCCACGTCCGCTGCTATAGGTTGTCCTGATATCCAGTTCTTCTACAGAGTTACCAGCCATAGCATCAATGGTGAAATCTTGGGACACCTCTTTATTGTATCGTAATATTAAATTGGATGTTAGGCCGCTATGATCTTTTTCAAATTGACTTATACTTCCTTTGTTCAGATTTTCGATTAAGGAACCGTCGCCAATAATTTTCTTATTGTATTCGCTGTAATTATCAATACCTAGTTTGTAGGATAGATTAAAATCCTCTAAAAACTTATAGTTTAGACTGATTACTCCAAGCAGTCGTTTAACCTGATCCGTGTTTGGACTATTGTTAATACTCCAATACGGATTATCGAATTGTTGATCTAGGAAAAACGTTTTTTGAGATCCATCCGGGTTGCTGTAATCCTTAGCGTTCACATTGGAAGGGTATGCAAGTAGGCTTCTAAAGCTTCCTCCTGTGGCATTTCCCTGTCTTGTGCTTGCTATTTTTGTATCTATATAATTCCCGGATACCCCTAGGGTTAAATTTTTTCTGATATTGGAGTTTAAATTCACCTTAAAGGAGGTTTTATCATAGCTGGTACTCGGGATAACTCCTTCTTGGGAAAGGTCACCAATAGAAAAATACATATTGCCTTTTTCGTTCCCAGAGGAGTAGCTAACATTATGGTTTTGAGTAACCGCTGTCTGGTATATACCTTCAATATTGTTAAACAATGGAGTGCCCTGTGCTATTTTATCACCCCAAGAAAACTCGGATTCGGTATCGTAGGTAAAAGAGCTGTCCGTTCCTACCTGTCTCCCCTGTCCGTATATTTTTTGGGTTTCTGGGGTACCTATTACCTTATCCACGGAAAGGGATCCGGAATACGAAACTTTGCTTACGCCGGCTTTCCCTTTTTTGGTGGTAATAATTACAGCACCTTCTGATGCCTGAATTCCGTATAAGGCAGCAGCAGTGGGTCCTTTTAATACAGAGATGCTCTCTATATCTTCTGGGTTAATATCCGATGCTCTGTTGGTGCTAGCCACAATTAAACTGGAATTCGTAGAGTTATCTATTGGAATTCCGTCTACCACAAATAGGGGTTGGTTATTCCCCGTAATAGAAGTCCCTCCACGAATAAGGATAACAGAAGAAGCTCCTGGGGCACCTCCAGAATTTACCACCGTAACTCCAGATACTTTCCCTTGTAATCCATTTACCATATTATTTTGGTTTCCTTGCAGTAACTGCTCGGCGTTAATGGATTGTACGGCGTTGGTTAGGGATCTCTTTTTGCTTTCATTTCCAAAAGCCGTAACCACCACTTCATCTAAACTAGTGGCATCCTCTTTCATTGTCACATTCAAGGTAGATTGGGACCCTAGGCGGATGGTTTGTGAAAGCATGCCTAGATAAGAGAATAATAAGTTTTCACCTTCTTTTGCGTTAATGGCATAATTACCATCAAAATCTGTTGTGGTACCCGTAGTGGTTCCTACCACCAATACGGTTACTCCTGGTAAGGGAACACCGGATTCATCGGTGACCTTGCCCTGAATGCGTTGCCCAAAGCCAATGCTTGAGGATAGCATAACCAATGCAAGAATTAAATTTAATTTCATAATAGGTTTAGTTAATTTATTTATAAACCTACAAGTATATTAAAATTTGATCAGACTATTTACTTACAATCAAAAAGAAATTTTTCTTAAATAGTTTGCGAACCTTCCTTATATTTCTGTAAATCAATATCTTATAGGCTTTTGATGACCGATGAAGGAAATGGGAGGAATTTAGGCTTTTAGATTAACTACTTGATTTATAGGGTTAAGGGATTTTTTATAGTAGTAAGTACAAAGTAGTTAGTATTGAGTATTGAGATTGGTTAAGTAGCCAGTAAACGGTAAACAGTAGTCAGTACCTCCCCCGCTGAAGTGCGGGACTACCGGCCAATATGACTTTTTGTAACTTTATTGAATAACAAAGAGAGACCCTCACAGACCTTAAACAACACTGGTGCTAAAAAGCCCCTTCGTCAGTATAGGCGTGCGTGCTCTTAACATACCGACTGGAGGCCTAGACCCCTTATGATAGCTTATGCTTCATTAAGGCACGCTGGAGGATCCCTCTTATAAAATAATTTATTATGGCAAAGTTACTAAATTCTATGGCAGCAGGGATAGATATTTCCTCGAGGGACCACTATGTGGCCGTTCCTAAAGAATGCGCTACTAAGGTCAGAGTCTTTCAAAGCTTTACCGCCGACCTTCATCGATTGGCCCAATGGCTTTGCTCACTAGGTATTAAAACTGTGGCTATGGAATCCACAGGAGTTTACTGGTTCCATTTGTACACAATACTATTAGATTATGGACTCGAAGTCTATCTGGTCAATGCAAAAGCCGTCAAACATGTCCCCGGACGCAAAAGCGATATAAGCGATGCCCAGTGGTTGCAGCACCTACACGCCTGTGGCTTGCTAAACCCGTGCTTTCAACCAGATAACCTGACCCGTAGCCTGCGTTGCTACGTACGCGAGCGAAAAAACCTCATAAAAGAAATGTCACGGCAGACTCAACGTATGCAGAAAGCCCTGGAACAGATGAATATAAAATTGGCTAATGTCATCAACGATATTACAGGCAAGACCGGTCGCTCGATTATCGAATCCATCCTCGCTGGTGAGCGTGATTACAAAGTATTGGTACAACACCGAGACAGACGAATCAAGGCGAGTAAGCAGGTCTTGCTAAAGAGCCTTGAAGGTAATTGGCGAGAGGAACAAATCTTCTGTCTGCAACAATCCTATAAACATTACCAATTTCTTGAAAACCGACTCAAGGACTGCGACCTTGCAACAGAAAAGGCATTAGAACGCCTAGATAAAGACCCCGGTGCTACCAAATCCATAAAAGGCAACAAGACACGCAAGAATCAACCCGACTTCAACGTTACCCAATACCTTTACGATGTCCTCGGTGTGGACGTAACCAAGATATGGGGGTTGAAGGACATAACCGCATTAACTTTGCTTTCTGAGACAGGGCCGTGCCTCAAACAAAAATTTCCGACCGAAAAACAGTTCCTCTCATGGCTCAACGTCGTGCCCAACAATAAGATTACAGGAGGCAAAATGATCTCTAGCAGGGTGCCGAAAAAAAAGAACCGTGCCGGTCAGGCATTAAGAGAAGCTGCGAACGGGCTATGGAACGCGAAAAACCCATTTGGTGATTACTTGCGAAAGAAAAAAGCAAGATCTGGCTCAGGACATGCCATTGTGGGTACCGCAAGAAAAATAGCATCCGTGTATTACAAGCTCGTAACAGAAAAAGAGGAGTTCAGGCCAGATATCATGGAAGGAGCACAAGAGAAATATTGGCGAAAAAAACTTGTATCTTTGGAAAAAGCAAAAGAAAAAATAGAAGCTCAACTAGCTACATACCAGCTAAATACAAATCTAGTCATATGATAGTGGCTTTTCTTGTACGTCCCAGATATAGGTTGACCTCTACTAGGGGGGAAATCAAAAGCTCCTCCCTTTAATTTAAAAGGGAGGTGGTTTGCCTGAAAGTGCAAAGCGGAGGGATTTTTTATAGTATTGAGTACAAAGTAGAGAGAATTTAGATGGACTCAGTAGTCAGTAAACGGTAGTCAGTTTTTTCAGTAAACAATAATCAATTAGCAATAAACAATTGTTTTCGTCTCCGATTTAGGTTGACCACTTAAAAGTGAAAAACTTTCAAAACAATATGCTTCTTACTTTGGTTCCGGCCTTGGTATAGAAATCATTTAAAGGATACGAAATCTTGCCCCTCGCTACAGCTGGCTCCTCAAAGTCAAAGGTACACCGTACCTTCACTTTTCGGCCCTGGTTCGTTTTTTATTCATGGCTTGTATATTGTTTTTT
>NZ_MTAZ01000046.1 GCF_002150785.1 Arenibacter amylolyticus
TCGCCAAATATTTTTAGGGTGTTGCATTGAGGAAAACAGGAAAAGAAACTTAAAGTGCTAAAATTTTTAATAATTCCTTTCAGCACTAAACAATCGTCCTAATTATAAAAGGTGATTTGGAAAATCTTTCACCTCTTCACAGCATATCTGCTCCATCACCTGCTGTAATTCTGTTTTTAAAAGGGAAATGGTATGATCGCCTCCTTGTGCACCCAAAGCCGCCACTCCGTACATAAAAGAACGCCCCAAGAAGGTGAACTCGGCCCCAGAAGCCAAGGTTCTTGCAATATCCGGACCACCCCTTAAACCGCTATCCATCATCACCTTAATCTGATCGCCGTATTTTTCGGCAATCCGTACCAGTGGCTTGATGGTAGACTCACCAGCATCTAACTGCCTACCTCCGTGGTTGGATACAATAATCCCATCTAAGCCCAACTTTATGCATTTCTCGGCATCGGCCTCGTTGGCAACGCCTTTTATCACCAATTTACCTTTCCACATATCGCGGATCGGTTTAATTTTCTCCTCGTTTAATCGGCCTGTAAACGTCTGGTCCATAAATTTCCCCAACTGAGCCAAATCTAGCCCCTTTGGCATATAGGGTCGCAAGGTCTCAAAATTAGGCTGCCCGTGTTTTAAGGTGTTCATTGCCCAACTGGGTTTCCCCAATACCTGAAGGATATTCTTCACAGACATCTTTGGGGGCATGGCCAAGCCATTGCGTATATCCCGGGGCCTAAATCCAAAAGTAGGCACATCTGCCAAGATCACTAGCACCGGACATTCGGCTGCTTCGGCCCTTTTAATAATATCGTCCCTTACGCTATCTTCCGTAGGATGGTAGAGTTGAAACCATGCCTTGCCTTCGGTAATTTCACTAATCCGCTCGATACTGCTGGTACTTACCGTACTCAGGATAAAAGGGATATTGTGCTCAAAGGCAGCCTTGGCCAGAATTTCTGGAGAGTTTGGCCACATAAGCCCTTGTAATCCCACGGGGGCAATACCGAAAGGAGCGTCGTAGGTATGTCCAAACAGTTCCGTTTTCATGCTAGAACCCGTATGCTTGCTTAAATAATAAGGCAAGAGCTCCACTTCCCTAATTTCGGAAGTGTTCTTATACAGGTTTACATCTTCATTACAGCCCCCATCCAAATATTCGAACGCAAATTTCGGAATCCGTTGCTTGGCCCTTTTCCTTAGATCGTCTACGGAAGGGTATTTGGTATTTATTTTTATTTCTTTCTTTTTCTCTTGCATAACGCTTACAAAGGGTAATTATTAAATTGGTCATGGAGCGGTGTACCCCTATAACTGAAAGACTTTTTCCATCAACATCCATTTCTCTCCCGGTTTGGCCATGGGAAGTGCCTGTTGGTACTGCCACATTAGTTCTTCCCACTTTTCATTCTCCGGGTACTTAGCATCGATCAATGCTTTCTTTTCAAAAGTAAAATCGTCATCGACTTCCATTATCATAAACATACGGTTCCCTACCCTATAGATCTCCATATTTATGATGCCAGATTCTTTGATGCTTTGTATAATCTCGGGCCATACCTCTTTATGGTATTCTTCATATTTTTTGATCAAGGCTTCATCGTCCTTTAGATCCAATGCCAAACAATGTCTTTTCATGTGATTTATTTTTAAAGGCTATAAACCATAATTATTGGGTTAGGCTAATTTAAGTTCATATTTTCTAAATACTCGGAATCCGTACCATGCAATGTAGATGAAACAAAGCAGTGGAAGGATAAAGGAAAAATTGACCTCTGCAACTCCGGTGATTTTTATATCGTCTACCGCATTACCGCCAAGATCAATGATCATTCCCTGCAGTTTGGGCATTAAGGCGCCACCCACAATGGCCATAACCAAGCCTGCCGCCCCAATCTTAGACTTCTCTTCTGAAAGTCCGGTAAGTGCTACCCCGTAAATGGTAGGGAACATAATGGACATAAAAAAGGTAATAGCCACCAAGCTGTACAAGCCTACCATTCCCTGAATATAGATAGCTCCTAGAGTACATGCACCTGCACAAATCGCAAAATAAGCCAGTAATTTCCCAGGACTTGTAAATCTCAGCACATAGGTTCCTACAGCGCGACCTACCAAGAACAGTACAAAGGCCAGTATTTGATAATTTGCAGCGGTGTCGCCCTCCATGCCAATAGCCTCTGCATACTGGTAGATATAGGTCCAGCACATAATCTGGGCTCCCACATAAAAGATTTGGGCAACTACCCCTAACACATATTTATTATTCTTTGCCAAGCCGTTAAAAGTATCTTTTAAACTGGGGATTCCGCCTTCTTCCTTGGCTTGCGGCATTTTACTAACTAGAATCAGGAAAAATATGGCCAAAATAACCAACCCCAGCACCACATAGGGATCTCGTATCACCATTAGGTCCGACGTTCTAATCATCGCTTTCTTTGCCTCCGAAAGCGCGGAGTAATCGTCATAATTGACCGATTGTATTTTTTTAAGTACAAATTGCTGCGCTACCAATAACCCCAATAGCAAGCCAACGGGATTAAACGCCTGGGCCAAAATTAAGCGCTGGGTAGCTGTTTCCGGGGCTCCCATTGCCAATATATAGGGGTTGGCAGTAGTTTCCAAGAATGCCAATCCGAAGGTTAAAATATATAACCCCAAACAAAAGAACCAGAACTGCTCCGTAATGGCCGCAGGGTAAAAGAGCAAGGCGCCAGCCGCATACAAGGCCAGTCCAATTAACACCCCAACCTTATAGGAATACTTGCGAACAAAGAGGGCCGCTGGCAAGGCCATACAGAAATACCCCCCATAAAACGCCATTTGCACCCAAGCCGCTTGGGAATTGGAAAGCTCCAAAACTTTTTTAAAGGCCTGCACCATGGGATCGGTCACTGCATTGGCAAATCCCCACAGGGCAAATAAGGAGGTGATTAAAATAAAGGGAACAAGCACCTTTTTAGATACAACTGCTGGTCTTTTTTGATTCATTGAATGGTGTTTTTATTTAGTTTATTGGATGGTTACTAGTTACTTAATTTACACCCTTTAGGAAATGGCGCGGTCCAAGTGGGTATATCCCCCGTCTACATAGAGTAATTGTCCGGTAGTATGACTGGATCTTTTAGAGAGTAGAAAGGCTACGGTATCGGCAATTTCCGCTGCGGTGGTCATTCTTTTCCCCAAAGGAATCTTATCGGTGATACCCTTTAGTTTGGTTTCTGGATCCTCAAAGGTTTTAATCCAACGATCATATAATGGCGTATAACATTCCGCTACAATTACCGCATTAACGCGCACATTATAGGGAAGCAATTCTACGGCCCACTCCCGGGTTAGCGCATTACGCCCTCCATTGGCAGCTGCATAGCCCGAAGTTCCTCCCTGACCCGTTACCGATGTTTTAGAACCGATATTTACGATGGCCCCTTCGGTCTTTTTAAGTTCTGGTAGCGCATGATGGGCCATAAGGTAGTAATGGGTAAGGTTGCGATTAATGGATTGTAGAAAATCGGCATAATTCCCGCTTTCCAGTCCAACCCCGTCATTAATCCCGGCATTGTTCACCAAGCCGTCTATCCTACCGAATTCTGCTAGGGTACGTTCCACAGCCAATTTACATTGTTCCGGGTCCGTTAGCTCGGCAGTAGTATAAAAAGCCTTACCGCCGCTTTCCTTAATTTCTGCCACCACCTGCTCCATACTGGCCTTATCCCTACCAACAATAACGGGGATGGCCCCTTCCTGGGCGAGCACCAAACTAATCCCGTGACCAATCCCTTTAGATCCTCCGGTCACTATAATCACTTTATCCTTAAGATGTAAATCCATAAAATTTTTAGTATGAAAAATTACTACTGCTATAATACCTCATCTGGGTAGGGAATCTGCATCCCAGTATCCTTCTGGGAAGGCATTTGTGCTTCTACCTCACGTAAATGATCGGACAATATTTTTGCCAACTCCTTTGTTTTTTCTGGTTGTGCTGCTACCAAATTCTTGGTCTCCCCAATATCTTCCTTTAAATTAAAGAGTTCCATCCTACCGTCTTGGTGGTAGTAAATTAATTTATAATCCCCCACCCTAGTACTACTGGAGGCTCCAATTCCCGGTCCGGAAGGTCCCCACTCATTGGGATAATGCCAGAATAAGGGTCGCTCTTTGGAATGATCCTCGCCCGACTTTAGGGTGGGAACAAAACTAAATCCATCTACCTGCTGTACCGTTTTATACTGTTTCACACCTGCCATTTCCAAAATGGTGGGATAAAAATCCTCTATAATGATCTTATGGTCGGTAACCGAGTTGGGCGGCGTTTTCCCTGGCCATTTCACTAAACTGGGAACTCGAATGCCCCCTTCGTAGGCCGATCCCTTCCCGCTATTCAAAGGTTTGTTGTGGGTGTTTCTTTCTCCTCCCCTAGCATAGACACTCAACCCTCCGTTGTCCGACATAAAAAGGATGATGGTATTCTCGGCCAGTTCCTTTTTCTCCAAATAATCCATGATATCTCCTAGGCTCTTATCCATCCCCTCTACCAAAGAGGCATATTTTGCTTCGATGGAATCTAACCCTTTGTCATAGTATTTTTGTACGAAACGGGCATCTGCCATGATGGGGGTATGCACTGCATAATGGGACATATGCAAAAAGAAGGGTTTGTTTTCCTCTTGGGCTACGTCCATTGCCTCCAAGGCTTCCAAGGTAATAGCCTCCGTTAGGAAGACCTCTTCCCCATGGTATTTCTCCAAACCTGGCACGGCCCATATTTCCCTACCCTTATTTCCATTACCATAATCCTCGGTTCCCAGAAAACTTCCTGGAGCTCCTGCTGCATGTCCGGCAATATTCACATCAAAACCGAGATTTAAGGGATCTTCCCCTAGGGTACCTATGGCCCCTAAATGGGCCTTACCCGAATGAATGGTATAATAGCCTGCATCTTGCAACAACTGTGGCAGCGGAGTGGCATATACTGCTTTATCCACCTCCAGGGAGGGCGTCATCCCATTTACATTCCATTCTGGGAAGCTTAGCGACTTATGATTGGTTTCCATGGGCTGCAATTTATCCTTGTGCAGTGTCCAATTGGATACCCGGTGTCTTGCGGCATTCATCCCCGTCATTAAACTCACTCGTGTGGGACTGCAAACAGCGGTAGCATAGGCTTGGGTGAATTTCATCCCCTCTTTTGCCAAACGCTCCATATTAGGGGTTTGGTACAAATCGTTAAAGGGGGTTCTTTGGGTCCAGAAGGGCACGGAAGTATCCTGCCACCCCATATCATCTACCAAAAACATCACAATGTTGGGCTGGGAAGCATTATTATCCACTTGGTTCGGTTGCATATCCTTACATCCTCCCAAGAAGGCCAATGCAAGAAGAGCTAGTATAAACTTCATACTATCCATATTAAATATATTAAAGCAACTATATTTTTGCATTGGCCCTGTATTTATTGGTTATATCCCACCACATATATCCTAAAGCAATATAAACACTACTTTTTACACCTCAACTATCTAATATTTAATTACTCTCTATCACCGCACCATCTTCACGGTACAGGTCTACCTTGCCATCTAACAATACGGCAATTACGGTCATATCCTCATCCAACACATGCTCTGGCACCTTAATGTATTTAATCCCTGGATAGTGGCTCCAATACACCTTCCCTATCACCTGATGCGATAGTTTAGTGCCTTCACCCACAACCCAAATGCGGTTAATATTATTCTTAAGTCCGCGTAAGACCACTTCCCCTCCAGGATTTCCTTTTACGAATAAATACAGGATGTTCTGATCTTTGGACAGGGTGGTAGGTCCATAAAAATGCTCTTTCGGAATTCCCGAGCGTGTACCGTATATGGCTTCTTTATGCTTGTTGGTCCATCTCCCCAAGCCTTCCAAGATAGCTACTTGCTCTTTTGGAATACTACCATCGCCTTTTGGACCTATATCCAGTAATAGGTTACCCCCATTACTAATGACATCGGCGAATACCCCTATAATCTGATTGGTGGTTTTGTAATTATGGTCGTTTTTTTGATATCCCCAAGAATCGTTCATAGTAAGGCAGAGTTCCCAAAACTTGTTCTCAGGCCTTGTAATGGGCATTCCTTGTTCTGGGGTGGCATAATCCCCATGCTCCTTAAGTCGGGAATTTAAAATCGTATTGGGGTTCCTATCCAACAGCATTTGTCGCACTTTTGGTGCCTGCCAATCTTCGGAGCTGTGCTCCCAGTCCCCATCAAACCAATAAAGATCCGGATTGTAGGTGTCAGACAGTTCTTTTAGTTGCCCTTGGTAATATTTTAGGAATTTATCCCATCTTTTGGGTTCATCCGCTATTTTATAACGCATGGAATCGCGCGTAAAATGGGTGTAATCGGCATAAGACCAATCTGGCAATGAGTAGTAGATTCCCACTTTTAGGTTATTCTTCCGAAGTTCGGAAACAAAGGGGCTAAGTACATCTTTCTTGGACGCTGCACCCTTTACCGAGTTAAAATCGCCAAATTTGGAATCCCAGAGTGCAAATCCGTCGTGGTGTTTGGAGGTGATGACCGAGTACTTGGCCCCGCTCTTTTTAATTAAATCTACCCAGGCAGTTGGATCATAGTTCTTTGCAGTGAATCCCTTGGTCTGTTTTAGGTAATCCTTATGGGAAATGTACCCGTTAAAAAAAGACCAAGACTCGTCTATTCCATTCACGGAATAGAGTCCCCAGTGAATGAATATCCCCAGTTTGGCATCTTTAAACCACTCCATTTTCTCCTCATTTTGAGAGGTAGTTTCCGGTTCTTGTCCTTGTGCAAGATTTGCAGTGAGGGCGAATAAAAAAATAAAAGCAATCAGTTTTCTCATTAGTGTATATATGTATTCTCCTTAGTCTATTATTTTCCTTAGTTTACTTTCTCCAAGGCTGAATTCAACCAGATTTTCTGGTCTTTTTTTAATGCAACTGTGGTTTCAACCTGGTTATATAACAAATCTACCTCCGTATTCCTCTTAGCCAAAAGCCCCACTTTCACCAATTTTCCGTCTTTCCATTCCAAATCCAGTTCAACATTTCCGCGGGCTACCAGTCCGGTTATGGATCCCGATTCCCAGTTTGGGGGCAATGCAGGCAACAACCTAATAAATCCTTCATGGGATTGCATTAGCAACTCTGCTACTCCGGCCGTGTATCCAAAGTTACCATCGATCTGAAAGGGCGGATGCTCGTCAAACAAATTATCTGCTATAGATATCTGCATCAGTTTTGTGATATTCTCTTGTGCCGACTTAGCATCTAGCAATCGGGCATTGAAATTAATCATCCAGGCCCTACTCCACCCGGTACCAGCACCACCGTGCTGTAAGCGGTAATCAATGGTCTTTTGGGCTGCGGCAAAGGCTTCCTTATCCTTGGAGGTAATAGCAACACCAGGGTGAAGTGCATAGAGGTGCGACATATGGCGATGTCCTTTTTCCGGCTCTTCATATTCCTCGTTCCACTCTAAAATTCGACCATCTTTTCCAATCTTAACTCCAGGATAGAGATCTTCCAATTTAGTCCTTACCTCTTTAATAAAGTCGTCCTCTATCTCCAACACTTGCGCCGCTTCCAAGGTATTCTCAAAAGCTTCCGCTATAATTTGATGCCCCATAGCCGAACCCATGGCCATGGCAACTGGTTTCCCGTCTGCTGCATAATAGGAATTCTCTGGGGAGGCTTCGGGATAGGAAATCCACTTTTCACTATTTTCATCCTTCTGCAACCAATCCAAATAAAACTCGCTAATTGTCTTTAGGAAGGGATAAGCACGATTTTGAAGAAATTCTTCATCTTCTGTGAATTTATAATGTTCCCAATAATGTTGGGCCAACCATCCACCACCGTGGATCCATGCGCCCCAATAGGTCCTTTCGGCACGCATCCATGCCGTTGCCCACAAATCTGTGGCTTGGTGCATTACCGCTCCCCTATCAATTCCGTATTGCTCCTTAGCGGTAATTTTCCCCCTTTCGAGTAGGCGGTCTCCAAAATCGAACAAAGGCATATGCAATTCGGAAAGATTGGTCACCTCAGCCGGCCAATAATTCATTTGGAGGTTAATGTTCAGGTGGTAATCGGCATTCCAAGGTGCCTCTAGGTGGTTGTTCCAAATACCTTGTAAGTTGGCCGGATTGGTTCCTGGCCGTGAGGATGCTATCAGCAAATACCGACCGAATTGAAATAATTTAGCCGCTAAATCCGGGTCGTCTTTACCGTCCTTAATTCTTTGTAGTCTAACATCCGTAGGAAGGGAATCTAATTCCTTACCTCCCAAGTCTAAAGCAACTCGGTTATACAAGGAAGAATAGTCTTCAATATGCCTGTTCAATAGACTTGAAAATGTTTTCCCCGCTACGCTTTTTAGGGTTTCAATATTTTTGGTTTTATAATCATCCGAATAAAAGGAAGTGTTGGCCACAAGGTAAATGGTAGCTTCTTTCACTCCTTTTAAGGATAAGGATCCATTATTGGCAACTACTTCCCCTGTGGTATTTTCCACCTTTAGTCGAGTTTCAAATTTCACCCCGTAATCGATTGGAAATGGTTGGGATTCGCGCTTCCCCCCGTACTGGGTTACCATTCCCAGCATACTAATTTCGGAATCCGATGGATTGGAGGTGGTGACGGTTTTATGTCCGTGATCTTCGGGCCGATCCAGCCTCAGGTCAAAATCCATTCCCTCAGCAGCGGTGGTACTTAAATGAATTACCATAAGGTCATCTGCATGGGAAGAAAATACTTTTTCAGAATATTCGGCTCCATTACTGGTATACGTCACTTCTACCAAGGCATTGTTTAGATCTAAAGATCTTTTGTAGTTTTCTACCTTCTTATCCCCTTTAAAATCGATAAAAAGATCGCCCATAGTCTGGTGTGATCTCACCACCGTTTTATAGGAAAACTTATCCATATAGGTAGCATCTACTTCATGTGGGTTTCCCTCCCTTAACAATTTTCTAAAATGTGCTAGGTCCTCTGGCGTTCCTTTGGAGTCGCCCCAATCCGGACCACCTGGCCACATTGAGTCCTCGTTAAGCTGAATGCGTTCGTTATTGGGGTCTCCAAAAACCATAGCTCCCAACCTACCATTACCAACGGGCAGGGCTTCCATCCATTGGGAAGCGGGTTGAGCGTACCATATTTCATTAGAGGCAGTCTCCTTTTCCTGAGTCTGGCAACTGTAGATAGTGAATACAAGTAGTGTAAGTAGTAGCGTTTTAATCTGATTCATTTTTAGATCTTCCAATTTTGTTAAAGCTCACAGTGGCTTCAACTCATAAAAAAATGAGTGAAAACTGTCGTTTTCTTTAAAGCAGGAAAAATGGCCCTCAACATTTTCTGGAGAGGGCAATTTTATTTTTAATTTATTATCCTTGATAGGCTTTGGCGGTCTGCTTAGAGGTACCCAATCCTTCAATACCCAACTCTACCACATCTCCTGGTTTTAGGTACTTTGGGGGATTAAATCCTAATCCCACTCCAAAGGGCGTACCGGTAGAAATAATATCCCCTGGTAGAAGGGTCATAAACTGACTGATATAGCTTACCACTTCCTGTACGTTAAAAATAAAGTCGGACGTTGAGCTATCCTGTACGGTTTCCCCGTTTAGCTTTAACCACAGGTGTAGGTTATTGGGGTCTTTAATCTCATCTTTCGTGGCGATAAATGGCCCTAGGGGAGCAAAGGTATCACAGCTCTTACCCTTTACCCACTGACCTTCGCGCTCTATTTGAAATTCTCGCTCGCTATAGTCGTTATGCAAAACATAGCCTGCAACGTGATCCATGGCGTCTTCCTTGGAAACATAGGATGCTTTTTTCCCGATAACCACTGCCAATTCTACTTCCCAGTCTGTTTTTTCACTTCCTTTAGGAATAATTACGTCATCATTGGGACCAACAATGGCGGAAGTTGCCTTGAAGAAAAGTACGGGCTCTTTAGGAACCGCCATACCACTTTCGGCCGCGTGTTTAGCGTAATTGAGTCCAACACACACTATTTTTGAAGGTCTAACCAATGGCGCTCCCAATCGCACTTCCTGGCCTACTACCGGACAACTTCCTTCATTATCCTTTAACCAAGCTGCTAATTGCTCTAAACCATCCGTTCCAAAGAAATCCTCGTCAAAATCCCTTCCAAATGCAGAAACATCCAGTCGCTTTCCATTTTCCAACTGCACTCCTGGCTTTTCCTTTCCTACCTCTCCAAATCGAATTAATTTCATCTTCTTATTGTTTTAAATTGATTTTTATTCTAAATGTTTCAAATACTATCCGCTAGTTGGTAACCGATTTCGAATACCCCTGCCTACCGGTAGGCAAGCTCAATCTCCTACAAATCGGTGGCGGAGTTTACCTGCCCAAGGCAGGCGGAGTCGAAGCCACAATTCTGAATTCTCACTACTCAGTACTCAGTACTCAGTACTCAGTACTCAATACTCAGTACTATTTCTCCTCCAACAAAAAATCGACCTCAGCGATTGTGGCAACTTTCCCTCCGCCAGCAATTTCTCTGGATTCAATTCTAATATATCGGGTATTTACAACCGACTTAAATACATGCTTCCGGGTAGTTGGATCGTTAATAAGGTTTCCAAACTCGAAGGATTCCAAGGTTTTCCACGACTTCCCATCGGCACTAATTTTAAGCACGCCTTTTTCTATCATTCCGTCCCTATGTGCTTTTTGTGGCGTATAGGTAAATCCTTTTAGGGCATATTCCGCACCTAGATCCAAGGATAGGTAGTGATTTTGATTATTGGAAGCAGACTGCCAGTAGGTGGTAGGATCGGCATCAAAAGCTGCTGCTCCTTCGCGACCAGACTGTGCGCTACTTTGCTGCAATAGTTTCCAATCTTTTTTCATCACTCCTAGCTCTCTTTCTACCACAGCCCCTAATTGATCGTTAATTTGGGCCACTGCCTTTACTTCCCCTGCTGCCAAGGAAAAAGGATCCTCATAAATAGGAGAATTCGCCGTAGGCATGGAACCGTCGGTGGTATACCTAATAATATAGTCCCCGTTTAAATTTGCACTGATATCCTGTCCATGGGGCTTCCAACCAAAGTCCTCTTTCTTGGGGGCTATGCTCACCATCCCGTTCACATCTCTTTCAATGGCAAGTTGTGGTGGACGAGTGTTGTAGTAATAAGCCCCTACAAAGGAGATCGCGGGGTACCACCTAGACTGCAAGAATCTTACCCTCACCTTATTGGTGGTCACCTCTGGGAAACGCAATATTCGCTTATACCCAATATTCGTGGATACCGCTATTTCTTGCCACTCATTGTTTATCCAAGCATCCAAAGCATGTTGCTCTACCCTTTCCCCATGGGTTGCAATGGCTTCCTGCAAGACCAATCTATTAAAGGTAATAGGTGCTTTGGTGCTAAGGACAAGCTCAGCATTCTCCTTGTCCAACACCTCAAAAAGCGCATCATTGGCATCCAGGATGTTTTTGGGCCCCTTGGCATCTGCTAATAAATTATTGGAATAGGTTTCCCTAATACGCTGCCCTACTTCCTCCAATACCCTAACATCTTCCGGGGAAAACTTCCCTTCCCTATTTGGAGGAATATTTAATAAAAAGGTAGCGTTACCACCTACTGATCTTTCGTAAATATCAAAAACGTCGTCGGTACTGCGCACCTTTTGATCGGTATCGTCCCTATAAAACCATCCCTCTCTAATAGAGGTGTTTATTTCTGCTTGTTGATAATGCAAAAACTTGGCATTGTAGAGCTTTTCCCTACTTCCAATATCTTCTGCGGTTATATCCTCAAATTTGTTTAGGTTCGCCGGATCCTCCAAGTACGGAATTACGTTCCACTCCGTATCCCTAGTATCCCCTGCTTCATTACCGCACCAACGGATGTCCTCTTTCCCAAAGATTACCGTTTCTGGCGCCAATGTTCTTATCAATTCCTTCCAAGCTAGATAATTATAGGTCTGTCCGCCTTTGCGTTTCGGATGAGCCCCATCAAACCACACCTCATGGATAGGACCGTATTCGGTTAACAACTCAAAAAGCTGGTTTAAGAAATACTCGTTATAATCGTCCACCTTAAAAGTAAAAGTAGTCTTGTTCTCGAAAGGCCTTCCTTCTACCGGTCTTGGAATGGTACGCTCTGTATACTCACTTAAATTCCCATAAAGTCCCTCCTCATTCTCTATCTGGAACAAGTCTGCCGGAGACAAATACACCCCAAGTTTAAGCCCGTACTTTTTACATGATTCCGAAAGCTCCCTTAACACATCCCCCTTACCATCTTGAAAAGGAGTGGACATTATTCCGTGGTCGGTATACCTACTTTGCCACAATACAAATCCGTCATGGTGTTTTACGGTTAGGATTACCTTTTTCATCCCTGCGTCGCTCATGGCCTTACACCATTGATCCGTATCCAGGTTTTTAAGATTAAATACCTTTGGATCTTCCATTCCATTACCCCATTCCATTCTAGTAAAGGTATTGGGCCCAAAATGGATGAAAGCGATAAATTCATTTTTTAAGGCCTCGTACTGGTTAGGCGTAGGAACTACATGTGCTGCTTTTAATATAATGGAATCCTTACTATCCGTATCGTTCACGGGAATGGTACTGGAAACGGGCATTACCAAGGCATCAAACTTTGGTTTTTGGGAACAGGCCGTCAAAAACACCACTAAGGCCAGACATTGAAATAACTTATTCATCTTACTATTTTTCACTTTTCGTTGGTTGATATTATTGCCAGTATACACGCTGGCCTTGCTATTAAATTGACCAATCGCCGCATTAACAAATCCTCAAGTTGACACATGGACTCATTGATACACTGGCACATTGTTATATTGATACATTGTTATATTGGTACATTATTATTTTGGTACATTGAAACACTGGTACATTAACTCACTAATCCTACCCATTCAATTTAATAAACCCTCCATCTATAGGAAAATCGGTTCCCGTAATAAAGGAGGCTTCGTCCGAACATAGGTACAACGCCAGATTAGCTACCTCTTCCGGTTTCCCCATTCTACCGATAGGCTGGGTCTTGGAAAGTTTCTGGAACATCTCCTCTTCTTTCCCAGGGTAGTTTTTTCCAATAAACCCATCCACAAACGGGGTATGGATCCTTGCAGGGGAAATGCTATTGCAGCGTATCCCTTGCTCCAGATAATCCTTGGCCACGGAAAGAGTCATGGTTAACACGGCTCCTTTGGACATGGAGTAGGCAAAACGGTCCGATATCCCAACCGAGGAAGCAATGGAGGCCATATTTACAATCACCCCTCCCTTTTCCTTCATCTTACCTACCACTGCATGCATACAATTATACACACCCTTCACATTTACATTGTAGATTCTATCCAAATCATCTTCCGTAGTCCCTTCCAAGTTCCCAACGTGGGCAATACCGGCATTGTTCACCAAGATATCTATGTATTGCTCCTTTGCAATGGCATTAACCACTTGGGATACCTGCGCTGTATTGGAAACATCGCAGGCATGAAACGTAGCGACACCTCCAGAAGCGGAAATATCCTTTACTATTTTCTCCCCGTTTTCGGCATTATATTCCAAGATATGCACATGGGCTCCTTGGGCCGCAAACTTTTTGGAAATTGCCTCGCCAATACCACTAGCTCCGCCAGTGATAATAGCTGTTTTATTTTTTAAACTAAATAGCGTCATCTTCTTGCACGTATTTATCCTCTATTAATAAATTCTTTTTTACTGCTGCGATTTTTGGTCCGCGTCTTCCTGCCAGATTATCCCATCAGGAAAACTGTAGTCCTCCAAAGACTGCTCTTTCATGGTAATACTATATCCTGGCATGGAAGGAGGCATATAGGCACCGTTCTTAATCACCACAGGATCGTAGAAATGTTCGTGTAAATGATCTACATACTCAATAATACGATCTTCCATGGAACCGCTTATCGCAATAAAATCGATCATGGAAAGGTGCTGTACATATTCGCATAAACCTACACCTCCAGCATGTGGACAGACCGGAATATTAAATTTTGCGGCCATTAGAAGAATTGCTAGGATTTCGTTTACTCCCCCAACCCTACAGCTATCTATTTGACAGATCCCCATAGCATCGGCCTGCATCAATTGCTTAAAGATCACCCTATTCTGGCAATGCTCGCCTGTAGCCACTTTTATAGGGTGTACGGCCTCGGCAATCTTAGCATGCCCCAGAATATCGTCCGGACTGGTAGGCTCTTCTATCCACCAAGGCTCAAACTTCCCAAGCGATGCCATATTGGTGATTGCTTCATCCACATCCCATTTTTGGTTGGCATCCATCATCAATCTTAAGTCTGTTCCAATCTCCTCTCGGATAATGGCTGCACGCCTCATATCATCCTGAAGGTCGGACCCCACCTTTATTTTCATATGCTTAAATCCAGCTTCCTTGGCCTCGCGACACAAACGCCTCATCTTATCGTCCGAGTAGCCCAACCATCCTGCAGAAGTGGTGTATGCCGGGTATCCGTTTTCTAACAAGTAATCTATTCTTTCCTGTTTGGTAGCTTCCTTTTCCTTCAATAACTGCAAGGCCTCCTCTGGGGTAACGGCATCGGTAATGTAGGTGAAATCTATACAGGAAACGAGCTCTTCCGGAGACATATCGGCCAGCAATTTCCATAGCGGCTTATTCTCCATCTTAGCATAGAGATCCCAAACTGCATTAACCACGGCACCGGTCGCCAAATGGATTACTCCTTTCTCTGGCCCCAACCATCTAAGCTGACTATCTCCAGTGATCATCTTCCAGAAATCTCCCATATTTTCAATAAAACTTTCCATGGATTTTCCCTTCACCAAGGGAGCAAGGGAATGTATTGCAGCTGCACAAAGCTCATTACCCCTACCTATAGTAAAGGTAAGCCCATGCCCTTCCAATCCGTCAGGATGGTTGGTTTTCAACACTACATAAGCGGCTGAATAATCTGGATCTGGATTCATGGCATCTGAGCCATCTAAGGATCTACTGGTGGGAAACCGGACGTCTTTTACCAAAACATCCGTAATTATTGTTTTACTACTCATTATTTCATTTATTAAAAAAACAAATCTAAACCTATATCCCTTACAATTCCACCACCAAAAGCCTCATTGTCGATACTTTTTTGACATTTTTCAGGTATCATTCCTTAATTTGAGTATGAAGCTTCACATATTCAGAAGGCGACATACCCACAATGGATTTAAAATGACGATTAAAATTTGAAATATTATTAAATCCAGACTCATAACAGACTGGGGTTATGTTGTCCCTATTTTCTATCAATAATTTACAGGCATACCCTATTCTAATTTCATTCAGGTATCGGGTAAAGGTCTTTCTATGAATCCTTTTAAAGAACCTACTAAAGGCGGAAGGATTCATTTTTGCCACTTCGGCAACATCCTTGGAGCCAATAGGATGATTGAAGTTTTTAAAGATAAATTCATAGATTTCATCCAAGGTCTTGTTATCGGTCTTATTAAAAGAATTTAAAAATCCGGGACTAGACAATAATTGATACTCCTCATGAATGGCCAAATGATGGAGCACTTCCAACAGCCCAATGGTTTTATGGAAAGGGTCTAACTCACTTAGTTCTTTTACCTTGGAAAGCACGGTATCCTCCACGCCTACAAATTTTATACCTTGGTCTGCCCTTTTTATCAATTGGGCAATGGGCTTCATTTCCATAGCATTTAAAAAATCCATCCCCAAGAAATCTTCTCTAAAGTGAACCGCAATGGCTTCACTCATCAAATTGGAATCTTCCTCAAAATAGACCTCATCATTAAGCCACATATGAGGCAGGTTCTTCCCTAGGAGCACCAACTCCCCTTCCTCAAACTTTTCAATCCCATCTCCAATAAACCTCGTGCCAGTACTTCTGACAATATAGACCAACTCCAATTCCGGATGGTAGTGCCACACCTTTAAAAAATGTGAAAAACTATTATGGGCCACCGTGAAGGAACTATTTTGTAAACTAGATCTATTAAGCAAATGTAGCTTCATACCATATGTGAACTTTAGAACTTAAAAAAACGCCATCTAATACCACAAATATACTTCAATTCTGCCTAAACTCCACCTAAGGCAAAAAAAGTATTGTGATTTCACCTTTGCTTGGTGGACAAGCATGATAATACCGAATACATTAGCACCCATACTTTTACGGATATATTCTTTTCCAAAACTGAGAAGAATAAGAAAACCGATGAACACGAGCTGTAAAACTAGATTAAAATAGTTTTACCAATCGCTAAGCAAAAAACCCTTTGCTTTCGCGAAAGGATAGCGATATATCAAGAAAAGCGATTTGCTAAACTGCCAGAAGATGGGCAATTGAAGGCTTTTACCAGAATCTCCAAGACTAACCTAAATAAATATTAAAGAAGATGAACCGATAGAAAACGAAAACATAGCACTTTCACTTAAAAACCACAGCTACTGTAGATACAACTAACATAAGAAAGTGTGCACGCTACAATATTAACCACCAAATTTTTAATAAATATGAGATTAACTAGCCAAGCGGAGGGCCGGCAAATAAACTGGTCCAGCATGTTTCGTCCTAAGAAGAAACTATCCGCCCTATTAATGCTGATTACACTATTTCAACTACAGGCAATTACCGCTGCCACATCCACAAAAGAATTTAAACAAGCCCCCATACCGCAGCATTCCGTAAGTGGAACGATTACCGATAGTAACGGTGCTCCCTTGCCAGGCGCCAACATCGTAGAGAAAGGCACTACCAACGGAGTAACTGCTGATTTTGATGGAAACTTCAATATTTCAGTAGCCAACGAAAACGCCACCTTGGTGGTTTCCTATATAGGATTTGCCACTAGGGAGGTTGCTATTGAGGGACAAACGACCATTTCCGTAGCCTTAGAGGAGGATGCCGCCGGTTTGGATGAAGTGGTATTGATAGGATACGGAACCCAAAAGAAAAGTGACCTCACCGGAGCAGTAGGCTCCGTTAAGGCAGAAGAATTGGCAGAAAGGCCTGCCGCCTCCTTAAACCAAGCAATGGCTGGAAAGGTTGCAGGGGTTAATGTTACCACAGGCTCTGGGCGTCCAGGAGGTAGGACAGCTGTAAGAATCCGTGGAAACACCTCGGTAAGTATTGCCAATACGCCGCTTTATGTAATTGACGGGGTGATCCTTAGTGCTGCCAGTCTACCGAATGGAAGCACCCCAATAGACTACATGAATCCGAATGACATTGAATCCATTGAAGTATTGAAAGACGCTTCTGCCACCGCTATATATGGTGCAAGAGGTGCCAATGGGGTGATATTAGTAACCACTAAAAAAGGGACTACTTCCGGTGGCACCCATGTTAATTACGATGTAGACTTCAGCCTAGGAACGCTACCCAAAAAGTTGGATCTATTGAATTCCGAAGAGTTTTTGCTTGTGGAGGAAATTGCCTATGCTAATGCTGAAAAGTATGATCCCGATGGATGGGCCGGTGGTCGCTATACGGATCCTAGATTAAAAAGGACAGACCCTAGGCTCTTTGATGCAGATGGCAAGCCGCTCCATGATACGGATTGGCAGGACGAAGCCATCAGGGATTCTTTCACACAAAATCATCAAGTATCCTTCACCGGAGGTAATGAAAACTCCAATTTTGGTCTATTTATGGGCTTCCGCGATGAAGAGGGATTAATTATAGAGTCTTGGCTAAAGCGTTATTCGGGCAGATTTACGTTAGATACTGATGTAAACGACTGGTTAAATATTGGGGGTAGTTTAAGCTATAACGACCAGAACGAAAAGCAGGTAGACCAACTTGGTGGCGGTGGAATTACCACGATGCGACAGGTTTTTGAAGCCCTACCAATTATACCCGTACGATATGAGGATGGGAGTTGGGGATCCAACATAGACTATCCGGGGATGGAAGGTGGCGGAAGTCCCGTAGCAGTAGCCAATGACCGCAGGTACTTTCTAAAGACCCAAACAGTTTTGGGAAATTTCCACAGCACCATTAAATTCACCGACAATCTTCAATTGCGTACCACCTTGGGTGCCAATGTCATCAATCAAAGAAATGATTACTACGGAGGGAAGGACCTTAGATATATAGCCAGACCCGATGGGGAGGCCTACGTAGATAATTCCCGTTATAATTCATGGCAATTTGAAAACTATTTAACCTATAACAAGGATTTCAACAGTGACAACTCCTTGTCTGCCATGCTAGGACTCTCTTGGCAGCATATAGACGAGTTTCGATCTAGGGCATCTACCCGCGGATTTGCCGATGACTTTTACGGCTTCAATAACCTTGGGGCCGGCTCTAAACCACAGGCACCCTCATCTAGCAAAATCGCTTACGGACTAAATTCTTACTTTGGGCGTATTAACTACAACCTCAAGAATAAATATTTACTAACCCTAACCGGGAGAGCGGACGGATCCTCCAAATTTGGACCGGAAAATCAGTTTGCTTTCTTCCCATCGGCAGCTTTGGCATGGAGGGTATCCCAAGAAGACTTTTTACGAGGTAATGCCACCATTTCTAACCTAAAATTGAGAGCCAGCTATGGTTCTACAGGTAACTCCGAGATTCCTGCTTACAGAGCACTGGCCGGACTAACCAACGGAACCGTAATCTTTAATGGCGACCGTGCAGCCTATACCGTTCCAGGCCGTATGGCTAATCCTGATTTAAAATGGGAGAAAACAGATCAGGTGGATGTAGGCCTCGAAGTAGGCCTTTTAAACAACCGCATAGGATTGGAAGTTGATGTTTATCGCAAATTGACTACAGACATGCTTCTAAATGCCCCCGTTCCGTCTTCCAGCGGTTTCACCAATGTCTTTAGAAATGTGGGAAGTATGGAAAACAAAGGAATCGAAATTAATTTACATACCACCAATGTAGATAATGAGGTTTTTGGATGGAACAGCAACTTCAATATTTCCATCAATAAAAATGAGGTGGTTGAGCTTTCCGGCGGTTCCGACATTTACCTAGGGTCCACATTGATTAGAGTAGGAGAACCGGTAGGTACCTTCTACGGGTATATTGATGAGGGAACTTGGAATACGGATGAGGCAGCGCAAGCAGCCATCTATGACCGATTACCGGGCGACATCAAATACAGGGACCTTAATAACGATGGTAAAATAAATAGCGATGACCGTGCCATTATAGGAAAGGGTATTCCCGATGGTTTTGGAACCTTTTCCAATACGTTCCGATATGGCAACTTTGAGTTATTGGTAGACCTTCAATTTCAATATGGCAACAGTGTAATGTATCGAGATGAACACTCTGCGGAGGATCGACAAACCATAGCCAATAGTTTTAAGACCGTTCTAAATGCGTGGACTCCAGAGAATCAGGATACGGATATTGCCCAGATTAGACCTATTGCTGCTGGATACGACACCAATAATGACTCCGGAAAATTAAAGGATGCGGCCTTCCTAAGGGGAAGAAATTTAATGCTATCGTATGTGTTTGAACCAGAATTGGTGAAGCGTTTGCACTTAAACCGTATTAGGGTATACACTTCGGTGCAGAACTTCTTTGTAAGCACAAAATTTCCGGGCTATGACCCAGAAAGCTCGAATGGAAGTGGGGCCTTTGATCAAGGATTCTCTTTGTACGATTATCCAAGACCCCGCACCTTTATGCTAGGATTAAATGTTGGACTATAACCATATAAAAGATAATAAAATGAAAATCTATAGAAAATTTATACGAGCTATAGCCGTCGTAACCGCAATATCCTGCACTACGGCTTGTAGTGACTTTTTGGACGAAGAGGATGCATCTAACTTTACAACCGACACCTACTTTACAACGGCCGAACATGCCAAAAGCGCTGTTAATGGGATTTACGAACCCTTAATACCGATTACCAATAGTGGTTTTGGAGGGGGGCCATGGTTAATGTTGGAATTTGCTACTGGGTTGGCCAACACCTCCTTGGGGCAGGCCACCAATATTTACCTAGTAAAAGATTTGATCAATAATTCCGACAATGGATATGGTAATACCTTCTGGACCGAATACTATACCGGGATATCCAGAGCTAATTTAGCGATCGAAAAAATTCCTGAGATCAATATGGACGAAGCCGAAAAGCAGCGGTATTTGGCTGAAGCAAAATTCTTTAGGGCCTACTACTACTTTGGTTTAGTAAGAATGTTTGGAAACATCCCGCTAATTACCAACACCGTAGATTTATCTTCTGAACAGCTATACCCCGAACAAGCTTCCCCAGAGGCAGTTTACGACTTAATAGTAAGCGACCTTAAAGAAGCAGAAAGCGCCGGACTCCCTTGGAGGGACCTATCGGGGCGGGTATCCATGGGAGCGATAAAAACCTTGTTGGCAGACGTATATTTGACCATGGCGGGCTACCCATTACAGAAAACCGAAAACTATCAGCTTGCAGCCAACAAGGCTAAAGAAGTTATTGACTCCGGGGAGTTCAGGCTTTTTGACACCTATGATGAGCTTCACGACCCTGCCACCAAAAACACTGGGGAATATATCTTTATGACCCAATTTGCAGCTAACATTCAGTCTGGGAATTGGCAGCCTGCTATATTGCCCTATAACCTAGGAATCTCGGCTTACTCTGCCCAAACAGGGGGCATCTTTTCTACCAACGAGTTTGCAAACTCCTATGAGGACGGTGATAAACGTGCTGAAGAAAAGCAGTTTTATTTTACCAGCTATTCCTTGGAGGCAGATCGCAATGACAGCATTAATTTAGGAGCACCCTATATTTATAAGCTCTTTGATATTGCTGCTAATGAAGAGAGTGCCCAGTCTGACCTAAACTGGACCCTCTACAGGTATGCCGATGTACTGCTAATGTATGCCGAAGCCGTAAATGAAGCTGAAGGCGGCCCCACTGCAGAGGCATATGCTGCAGTAAATCTAATTAGGGAGCGTGCAGAAATCCCGGATTTGGCCGGACTTTCACAGGATGATTTCAGGACTGCTGTGAGAATTGAGCAGGTACACGAGCTAAGTTTTGAAAACCAAACTTGGTTTGATATGGTGCGGTGGAGAAAGGCCTACAACCCAGAAACCAATCAATTGGAGGATTTTGTGGGACACACTTTCTCTTACTTGCCCAATAAAGCTCTAACCGAAAGGGAATTATTGTTTCCGATCCCTACTTCGGAAATGCAGAACAACCCTAATTTAACACAAAACACAGGGTACTAATCTAGTAAGATACCCAATACTATTTTATAAGGCATGGGGAGCTACTTCCCATGCCTTATTTTTATTTGATCAATTTATAGTTATACCAAAAACAAAGCCTGGAAGCATATTACTTTGTCCTGTGCTCCAATTTTAGTTTTTATTAAAATAAGCATGCTGGAGGCAAAATACCTATCAATTTAAAACCATGAAGTTGTAGCAAAGCATGTGCTCAACCTGTATCTTGCCTCTCCAATCATTGCGAAATAAACAATTGTTGCCATTTGTTAGGAAAAAGGGTAAGTCCAACTTTTACCCCAATCAGAAATAGATAAGAGTCAAGGGGTATTGGTGCAGAATCCTGACTACTAGGCATAAAACATTTAAATACAAACACCTTAAAACAAAAAGAATCCAGGAATTATCCAAATTCCTGGATTCCTTTAAATTTGGACCAATGAACACTATAAAATACGGCTATTTCAGCACCTTAATCGCGCTTGTCCTTTTCACCAGTTTTCACCTCCATAGCCAGGAGGAAACCGCATTAAAACTTTGGTACCAAGAGCCAGCAAAAAAGTGGATGACCGAAGCACTCCCTATTGGCAACGCCTATATGGGCGCTATGATCTTTGGAGCGGTGGAAGAGGAGCATATCCAATTTAATGAAGAAACCCTATGGGCTGGCGGTAAGGGAGAATGGGAACAATACAACGGAGGAAACCGCGAAAACGCACATAAACACCTGCCAGAGGTTAGAAGATTACTTCAGGAAGGCAAGTATAACGAAGCCCATCAATTAGCTAATAAAGAACTAACGGGCATCATTAAAGGGACTAATGAACAGACAGGATGGATAGGTTATGGCTCCTACCAGCCCTTTGGGGATGTCTTCGTAAGGCCAGAGCACAAAGGACAACCCAGCAATTATACCAGAACTCTAGATATTTCCAAAGCCCTTGCGACCGTTCAATATTCCGAAAATGGTATCGCCCATAAGCGTACCTACTTTGCCAATTACCCCAGCAGGACCCTCGTTTTCAAATATGAAAATAACAGTCCGGAGGGAATTGACTACGTTATTAAGAAAACCACCGTCCATAAAAATACTACCACCGTACTACAAGGGAACCAACTAATCATGTCTGGCAGCCTGGAAAACAATGGGATGAAAATGGAAAGCAGGATGTTAATAGATACCGATGGTGGCAAGCTTACCTTTAAGGATGGGGAATTATTGATAACCGCTGCCAAGGAAGTGATCCTTTATCTAACCGCAGCAACGGATTATAAAAACGAATACCCTCATTACACGGGACGGGATTACAAGGCTTTAAACAAAAAGACAATCAATGCTTTAAAACAAAAAAGCTACAACCAGCTTATATCCGAACACATTGCGGATTACACCCGCTTATTTTCTAGGGTCCATTTTATATTGGAATCCGCGGACCAAGCCCATATTCCAACAGACAAAAGGCTACAAGCATACGCTGCCGGAAACGAGGACCCACAATTGGAAACCCTTTATTTTCAATACGGACGTTATCTGCTTATCAGTAGTTCCAGGCCTGGCAGCATGCCTGCCAATCTCCAAGGAAAGTGGAATAATATGACGAATCCGCCTTGGGCCAGTGATTACCATGCCAATATCAACATTCAAATGATTTACTGGCCAGCAGAAATCACCAACTTATCGGAAACCCATGAGCCACTAATAGATTATATAGACAAGCTGAGAGCCCCAGGACGTAAGTCGGCCAAGGATTTCTTCAATACGCGGGGGTGGATTGTCAATACTATGAACAACCCCTTTGGATTCACCGCTCCGGGATGGGATTTTCCTTGGGGCTTTTTCCCAGGGGGAGCTGCATGGTACGGAAGGCACGTATGGGACCATTATAAATTTTCAGGGGATGTGGATTACCTAAGGGAAAAAGGATATCCCATTATGAAAGAGGCTGCCCTATTCTGGTTAGATTACCTTACCAAGGACGAAGAGGGGTACTTGGTATCCTCTCCTTCCTATTCTCCCGAACACGGAGGTATTTCCACAGGGGCCTATATGGATATTCAAATTGCTTGGGATATTTTCTCCAATTGCATTAGCGCCACCGAGGTTTTAGGGGAAGACAAGGAATTTAGTGAAAAATTGATCAAGGCAAAAGCGCAGCTATTACCGCTAAGAATTGGAAATTGGGGGCAGTTACAGGAATGGAAGGAAGATGTAGACGACCCTAATAACAAACATCGTCATGTTTCCCATTTATATGCGCTGTACCCTGGAGACCAGATTAATTCTATACAAACCCCTAAATTATTGGATGCCGCCAGAGTTTCCCTAAATGCTAGGGGCGATGATGGCACCGGATGGTCCATAGGATGGAAAATTAATTTTTGGGCCCGTTTATTGGACGGAGACCGCGCCTATAAACTCATGAGGAGAGGCATGCAATTGGTCCATGAGGATGGGGTGAATATGATGGACGGTGGTGGAGTCTACACCAATCTCCTATCCACTCATCCACCCTTTCAATTAGACGGCAATATGGGAGCAAGCTCAGGAATGGCAGAGATGCTTTTGCAATCCCATTCCGGAGAAATTCAACTATTGCCTGCGCTTCCAAAAGCTTGGCCTACTGGAAAAATTACTGGCTTAAAGGCAAGAGGCGGAATTCAAGTTGATTTAGTATGGAAGAATGGCACCTTATCCCAAGTGAGGATCCAGTCAGCCCAAGACCAAACAAAAAAGGTAACTTACCAAGGACAAACTACAGAAATTCGGTTAAAGAAAAACAAAGCAGTGATTTTGAATCAGTATTTAAATCCGATGAATTAAACGAGATTAATTGTAAAATGGAAGGGATTTGAAAGGTATTGAACACTTTAAAACTATTAGGCAAATTTATAGGATCTAACACAGCAACATCCTTGCATATACCAATTTTGCCTAAAACAATTGTTTGATGCAAAAAAATACCATAATAAGCCCCAATAGTGGTAGTGTAATCCTTTCTTTAGTTCTAAATTGCATAAAGGTTAAATTAAGAATTTACAATTGAGTTTTGTGAACAAACAATGGCACCTGCTCATAAGTGCCATAATTTTATTGAGTTAGTTTAAGAAATCCGGAACCCCATTGGGGCATCCGGATTTCTTTATTTCCCTCCTACAAAAGCCTCTCAATTCCCTACCTATTGCCCACACCATTAGCTTGGCAACACCCCACTACCATAAAAAATCTCCTTCCCCCTTAAAAAAAATAAACTTAGTTTTTCCGAGGGTTGCTCTTTTCCTTCAGGTTAGGTATCTTGGGCGCTTTAATAATCAAAGTGTTAAGCTGTAAAATTCAATTATAAACCTTATATAACCCGGGCAATCACAGTTTGCAAACCAATCCCAATGAATCACAAAATACTATGTTCCCTACTTATCTTATGCTTACTTGTTAGTTGCAAGAAGAAGGAAAAGCATATAAAACTGGATCATATTCCACAATACGAACTTAAGTTTAACCAATTAGCCACTTCTTGGGACGAGGCCATTCCCTTAGGAAATGCTACCGTAGGAGCTTTGATATGGGAAAAAAATGGAAAACTTCGCTTTTCGTTAGACCGTTCGGACCTATGGGATTTGCGTCCCATGGAAAATCTCAACTTTAAGGATTATGGCTTCGATTGGGTAAAACAACAGTGGGAAAACAATACCTATCACAAGGTACAAGAACGTTATGACGAGCCTTACGATCTACTACCGGCACCCTCCAAAATTCCAGGGGGTTCCCTAGAGTTCGATATTAGTGGCTTGGGTGAGGTAGCATATGTAAAATTGAACTTAGCTACCGCCATCTGTGAGGTTAAATGGAAGAATGGAGCGGTCCTAAAAACTTTTGTACATGCTACAGAACCCGTAGGTTGGTATTCATTTGAGAACATCAATAGTGATTTAGACCCCACCATTATTCCCCCACCTTATGTATCCTTACAACAGGCAGGAACTGAGGATCCGGTAACGGGACAAGACTTACGCAGGTTAGATTACGATGGTGGCAGGGTTACACAAAAAGAGTATACCATCACTTATGACCAGCAGGGTTGGGAAGACTTTAGGTTTCAGGTACACACCCAATGGCAACCGAGTCCTACCCATCTAAAGGGGAGCTGGAGCATGAGCACCAAACAAAATGAGGGGGACACTACGGAAACCGCAACCCAAATAGTCGCCAACAGCCTTACAACAGGAATTGACTCCGCTATGGCAAGTCACACTAAATGGTGGCACAATTTCTGGAAACAATCCGCTATCAAGGTGCCAGACCCCATCCTACAGAACCAATGGTATATGGAGCTATACAAATTTGGATCGGCGGCAAGGCAAGATGCGCCTCCTATTTCACTACAAAGTGTGTGGACGGCAGACCATGGGAAGCTACCCCCGTGGAAGGGCGATTTCCATCACGATCTAAATACCCAATTAAGTTATTGGCCTGCTTATACTGGGAATCAACTAGACCTGCAAAAGGGATTTTTGGATTGGATGACCACCTACAAGGCAACATTCAAAAAATACACCAAAGAGTTTTATGGCACCAATGGCTTAAACGTACCTGGGGTAACCACCTTAACGGGAGAACCTATGGGAGGTTGGATTCAGTATTCCTTCGGACCTACCGTAGGGGCCTGGTTGGGGCAGCATTTTTATTTGCATTGGCGTTATTCCATGGACCGCGATTTCCTAAAAGAGGAAGCATATCCTTGGATCAGGGACGTTGCAATACATTTTGACGAATTATCCGAATTGGATGAAACCGGCCAAAGAAAACTTCCTTTGAGTTCTAGTCCAGAAATCCGAAACAATACCCGCGAGGCTTGGTTTAACGACATCACCAATTTTGACCTTTCTCTAGTGAGATGGACCTATACCCATGCCGCTGAATTGGCCCTAGAGTTGGGATTAACGGAGGAAGCCAACCGATGGAAGGCCTCACTAGAGGAGTGGCCAGATTTTGCCGTAAATGAGCAAGGCCTTATGGTGGCGCCCAGTTTGCCCTACCAAGAATCGCACCGTCATTTATCGCATCTAATGGCGATTCACCCCCTTGGTCTTATAGACGTTTCCAACGGAGAAGAGGATAAAGAAATAATAAGGAAGACCATTGAAAATTTAGATCAAGTAGGAACAAGTCAATGGGTGGGATATTCTTTTAGTTGGCTGGCCAACTTAAAAGCTAGGGCCTTGGATGGAGAAGGTGCGGCAAAGGCCTTGAGAGATTTTGCCACTGCTTTTGTCCTTCCCAATAGTTTTCATGTAAACGGCGATCAATCCGGGACCGGTAAATCCAATTTAATCTACCGACCATTCACCCTAGAAGGCAACTTTGCTTTTGCTGCCGGATTACAGGAAATGTTGATACAGAGCCATACGGGAACTGTCCATATTTTCCCGGCCATTCCCAAAAATTGGAAGGACGCGGAATTTTCCAAATTACGTGCGGAAGGTGCCTTTTTGGTATCCTCCAAACTGAAATCTGGAAATGTAAAATGGGTGTCCGTTGTTTCTGAAAAAGGAGGGGTATTCCGGTTAAAAAATCCTTTTTCCACACAACAAATTACTACGGAACCCAAGATGGAAATACAATGGGAAGGCGATGTTATGATCCTCTCAATGAAACCTGGCCAAAAAATAGCGATTAGACCATAAGGTCCTAAAACGAAATCACTATTTAACAAACAGTCCTTCAAAATGAGGCACTTAGCCAACAATTCCGACTGAGTAGTTTGTTTAACAACAAGAAACTAGATAGGAAAATGGCGGAATTCACCTTTTTATTTCGCCATTTTCACTTTTAAATCATTCGTTTTCATCACCCTTTTCTTCCAAAACGATACTACACAAACAAGTTGGATTAGTCCAGAAATTTTTAATCTTAAGCTTAGCAATTATTGAGATGGAATAGCAGTATTAAGTGGCGTCTTAAGTTCTATTTTCATATCCAATTATTTTACTTTTATAATTGATAGAAATAATGAACTCCTGTATAACATTTCTATTATCCCAACGATCCAATCACAAAACCCATGATCATTTAAACCTATATTCATAGGTATTCCCTTCTCCTAATTTTCTATCTTTAAAACTACCAACCTATACGTTACCTAATGAAAGCATTATTTTTCTTTATAGCATATTTATGTACCATGACCAACTTTGCCCAAAACACCGTTCTACCGCTATG
Organism: Arenibacter amylolyticus; assembly: GCF_002150785.1. Taxonomy (GTDB): domain Bacteria; phylum Bacteroidota; class Bacteroidia; order Flavobacteriales; family Flavobacteriaceae; genus Arenibacter; species Arenibacter amylolyticus. The sequence continues at coordinate 27,480 of NZ_MTAZ01000046.1, forward strand.
GCCGAAAACTATTCCAAATGCCATAGCAACTGATATTACCGAAGAAATTATTAAGGAGGATATCATAAGAATCTCCAAAGTACAGACGCCAACCATAGAAGTATACCTCCCCGCAAAAAAAATTGCTACAGGACAGGCGGTACTTATATTCCCTGGTGGAGGTTATGGGATTTTGGCTTATGATTGGGAAGGAACCGATTTTGCCAAGCTTTTAAATTCCAAAGGCATTGCTGGTATAGTAGTAAAATATCGCCTTCCAAACACTCTATGGGCCACCGATAAACATAATGTACCCTTACAAGATGCGCAACGCGCTATGCGATTGGTGCGTTCCAAGGCAACCGCATGGAATATTGATCCGGAAAACATTGGTATTATCGGATTTTCCGCCGGTGGGCATTTGGCCTCTACCCTGGGCACCCATTATAATGAAGTGGTTTATGCGAAACAGGATGCCATTGACCAACTAAGTGCACAACCCAATTTTATGGCCCTTGTCTACCCAGTGATAAGTATGGGCGACCTAAATACCCATGGAGGATCTAGAAAGAATTTATTGGGTGAGCATCCATCCCAAAAATTGAAAGATCACTTTTCCAACGAATTTCATGTAACGGCCGACACTCCTCCTACATTTTTGGTCCACGCGTCGGATGACACTGCAGTACCCGTAGAAAATAGCCTCCTTTTCTATGAAGCGCTGCGTAAAAACATGGTCGCCGTAGAAATGCATATTTATCCCACTGGCGGCCATGGCTTTGCCTTGGGATTAGAGAATCCTCATTTAGCTGGTTGGACCGACCTATGGGTAGGGTGGATGACTGGGTTGAAACCTTGATCCGCGCTGGGGTTGTTAGGTTTCGACTGCTACCGACTAGCTCTCGCCTTAGCTTTTGGGACGAGCGAGACTCCTGTCTGACGCCATCGTCATCGTACGCTTATACCTTCATAAAGTCCTCAGCCATAATTTTACGGAGATAGGACAGCAGCTCCTCGGCATGTTCTTTGGCAAACACTAAAGGGGGTTTTATTTTGAGCACATTGTTATCGGGACCATCCGTACTCATTAAGATCGCATGATCTTTCATTCTGTCTGCCAGGTACTGGGTCTGCTCTGTTAATGGCTCTTTATGTTCATTTACCAATTCCATTCCCAAGAAGAGCCCTTGTCCCCTTACATCTCCGATGATGGGATAATCGGACGCTAATTTTCTTAATTCTTCCTTTAAAAACTCTCCAATAGTATAGGCATGTTCCTGAAGATTTTCGCGTTCTACTACCCTTAGTACTTCAGCCCCAATGGCACAGGATACGGGATTACCTCCAAAGGTATTGAAGTATTCCATCCCATTGGCAAACTTCTCCGCCACTTCTGGGGTGCAGGCTACCGCTGCAAGCGGATGACCATTCCCCAAGGGCTTGCCAATGGTCACAATATCGGGCGTAACATCATGCAATTGAAAACCCCAAAAAGTTTTCCCCACCCTACCGCAGCCCACTTGCACCTCATCGGAAATACAGAGTCCGCCAGCTTCTCTCACTATTTGGTAAACCTCTTTTAAAAATCCAGCCGGTAATTCTACCTGTCCGCCACAACTTATAATCGGCTCTACGATAAAAGCTCCCACCTTCCGGCCTTTGGAAGTAATTTTCTGAAGTTGTTTCCATACTTCCTCGGCATATTTTGGACCAGCGTCCTTCCCTCGGTATTTTCCTCTAAATGCATCGGGAAGGGGAAAAATATGGGTATGTTCTGGGGCTCCCTGTCCCCCTTTTCCATCAAATTTATAGGAGCTGATATCGATACACATATTAGAGTTACCATGATAGCCCACTTCGGAAGCTATAATATCCCGTTGTCCCGTAGCGGCTTTCACCATACGGATAGCCAATTCATTAGCCTCACTGCCCGAATTTACAAAATGAAGGACACTTAATTCTGGCGGCAGAGTTTTCAATAGCTCTTGGGCCAATGCATTGATATTTTCATGTAAATAGCGACTATTGGTATTTATAAGTGCCATCTGCTCTTGCCCTGCCGTAACTACTGCTGGGTGCTCGTGCCCTACATGGGCTACATTGTTTACGGTATCCAGATATTTTCTTCCATACTGATCCATTAAATAAGGACCCGCACCACGTACCATTTTAATTGGCTCTTTATATTGCAAGCTTAAACTCTTCCCCAGATGTTCCTTTCTATAGGCTACGATATCTGCGTTGGCAAGCTCTTTCCTTGCTTCCAAGGCATCCAACTTGAATAATAGGTTGGGATCTGGACAAATACTGGCCCATACGGAACGCTGACTCACATAGGTTACTCCAGGGAAATCTACCGTATAGTCTAAGAGGGAAAGCATCAATTGAAAATGAAGGTGGGGCACCCAGTTCCCGTTTTCTTGCCCCTCACCCAATACACCAATTAATTGTCCGCCAGCAATAAACTCCCCCTTTTTATGGGAAGTGGCACTTTCCACGGAGAGATGCCCATACAGGGAGTAAAACTCAATTCCCGCTACCTGGTGTTTTAATATTACCAATCCCCCGTATTCCTTATCGCCGGCGTCATTCACCGCCACCACTACCTCACCATCCAATAACGCATGTACCGGCGTGTCTGCAGGCAACCAGAAATCTACCCCTAAATGTATAGAGCGACTCTCACGACCCTTGTTGCCTTTTTTCTCATAGGATGCAGTAGTGTAAATGGGACGCGGCTCTAGGTAGCCCCCTGCTAAAATTTTAGTAAGGTGTTCCCCTTGTAATTTATTGATTTTATACTGAAAGAAGTCTAGGTCGTTAAAATCCTTCTCATGACCCAACCACTTACTAGAAACGCTAAGATCTAGGTCAAAAACCTGATCCCTGCCGATGTTGGGAAACATATTTTTTAAAGAAAAAGTATTTTTTTCACACCATGCTACAAATGGTTCTTCATTGGGATGCGCGCTAAACCCACAGACCTCCCTAAAGCTAAAATGGGCAAAATCGGCATTTATTTCTCGCCATTTTTTAAGGACTTCCCAAGCCGGTTTCTCACTGATTAGCAGGTAGGTATTATCTGGCTCCGCTATTTTATTGATGGCGCTTTTGGTCACCGATATCGTCAGTCGCATCCCAATGGCCATATATAAATGCTTGAGTTCCTCTTGCTGCAGGGGAAAGGTCTGGTGATAGCCTTTTACAATGGGTAGGGCCGCCTCTAAGGGATCCTCATGTCCCATAATAGCATAGGCACAGGCAATGGCAAGATCGTTAATGATTTGTGTGTAAACAGCATCCCCAAAATCGATGGCAGAAATCACCTTAGGATTCAACAAATCCTCGGAAACTATTACGTTGTTATCATTGGCATCGTTGTGCACTACGCTTTTTCTGAGCTTGGAGTAAGTTGGCTGTTCCTGTAGAAATAACCGCTGGTAAAAGGAGACGATTTCCTTTTCTTGGTCTTTAAAAAGGTGTTGATGCTCTGTAGTCCATTGGCCTTGGGCCACGTCCCACTCAAATTCCCTATGGGCTTTGGAATGATTAAACCCCTGCAAGGCTTGGGTAAGTTTCCCACAATGTACCCCAAGACCAAACCGTAGCTCGTCCAATTGCGGATTTACCCCGCTCCATACCCGTCCAGAAATCCAAGACAGGAGTCGCACTTTCCGCAGCTGCCCAAAATCGTCTTTTATTTCCGAAATAAGGTTCCCAGCCACATCGGGAAAGACCTTAGGGGATACCAACTCCTTCCCATTTTCTTCCACATACTGCAACAAATGCTGTTGAAAATCCAGATAATCCTCATCTTCCCCAGGACGGGATACTTTTAGGATATAGGATTTCCCGTTCTTGGCATCGATCTTAAAGTTAAAATCGATTTCCCCGGGCAAGGGTTTTGCCTTGCCTTCAATTTTAAAAAGATCCCGGGCTATTCTTTCTGCCTTTTCCGTACTGATGTGTAAGTTATTGTAATCCATTAAACACATTTTTTATAGGTAATCCATTATATGGACTTATTCCTTAGTTAGCATCATGATAAGGTGGGCAGCACTCCAGCTAAAATTTTTAGCATATAGACCTTCCCCTGTAAGGGGGTGGTAATTCTCATGAATAGGAGTTCCTTTTCCAAGTACACCCAGCGCCCCCTCCAAAAGTTGTATCGTAGCCAGATCAGCCTCTTTGTTAAACCCATAATTTCGTAACCCTTTAATTCCAAAATAGGCCTGATCCAACCAATTTGGTCCTCTCCAATAGCCGTTCATAGGATCAAACTTAGGATGGTCCTTGGCCATGGTCTGAAAGGGCACCCTAGTGAAAAACTTGTTGGGATCCATCATCTTATCCTTTATTGCAACAGCCTGCTCAGGAGTTGCCGCATTAGCCCAAAGGGCCGTCCAACCCTCACTTCCTGCACCTTTAACAAAGCTAGTACCTTCTAAATTGGTATCATAAAACCATCCATCTTCTCTATCGAAGAATTGGGTTTGTACTTTTTCTTTTAATAGGGCGGCCTCCATAGTCAGCCGATCAACATCTTCGTTTTTTCCCAATGTCTTTGCCATATTGGCCAAGTATAATTTTTCGGCATACAAATAGGCATTTAAATCTACGCTTTCTTGGTTTAAGGAATAGGCTCCTTCCGAATTTTTTAGGATTTTGGAATGATCAAAACGGATTGCATTGTCCATGCCACTTTCCCATTTTGCGGCCAATACGGTCCCGTCCGTAGATCCATATTCACATAGCCCGTCCTGGTCATGGTCGCGTTTGGCGTACCACCACTGGTGGTATTTTAGCAGTTTGGGGTACATTTCCTTTAAAAAAGCCAGGTCCTTGTCTTTTTCCAATACCTTGGTAACTGCCCAAGCTGCCAATGGGGGCTTGGTATCCCTGTAGTTATGGGGCTCAATGGTAGTATCCCTATAAACACAATCTACGATAAATCCGTCTTCACTTTGAAAATGGAACATGGCCCTAATCTGATCCTTTGCCAAATTACCATCGTAAGCTGAAAGTCCCACCGCATGTTTCCATGAGTCCCAAGACCAAAAGCCATGAAACCATTCGTAGTGATAACTTGGAAACAAGCCTTGATGCTTTAACTCCCCTGCCGGGATGCGCCAATTATTTTGAAGTGTCATTTGGGCTTTGGCCAACACCTCGGCATATTTATCCGCTTTAAAATTATCCCTGCTCTTCTGAATTAAGGCAGTAAGCATGTTTTCCTTTTCTGCTTTTCTTGCCTCCAAAACCGAATCGAACTTAATATTCCTTATAATCGCTTTTTCCTTCTTCCATGAATATTCGGGAAAAATAAAAGTCTGCGCTAAAAGAAACTGTTTGCTTCCCCCCGGATTTAAGTATACCGTTTCATTTCCAATAGCGTAGTTTATACTATCGGGTACAAATACATTTCCCTCTTGATTGATTAGCTGTAAGTAGCCATTGGCCTTACTATGGACACTGCTAAGCTTCACCCCCTTTTCTTTCTTGGTTGCCGTGATGCCCAAATTGAATAATCCTCCCTTAAATCGGGAATTAATGGTGAGCCCATGCTTACTGATATTGGATATTGTGGTACGCTGTAAAGCGGTATGTCCGCTCATAAAGACCAATTCCTGCTGAATCCTTAGCGAATCATTTTCATATACTTGTTCCAGATGGCTGGCATAAGAAGTTTGCGACTTTAAATGATTTCCCAATTCCAATAATTCCGAACCGGGATCATTTCTACTAATTTCTAATTGGGCCAAAGACCTGCTTATCCACTTTCCATTTTGCTGGGTCATAAGAAAGGGACCGGAAAATCCGCCATAAGCCCCAAGGGTATCCGGAAAACTATAGGCAAACCAAGCGCCCTGGTCAGAAAACATTAACATGCTTCTATCATCCTTTGATTTAGGGGTACCTCTAAAATCCAAAATATTGGAAAAATAGGCAAGATTTCCATTATCTGCCCCCTGATCCCAATTTGACGTAGGATGTTGTTGACAGCTAACAAATAGCCAGGTCAAAATAAAAAAAGTAAATACTGAATACTGGGTGTCCATAAGATTATACATTAAGGGTCCATAATCTTAATTATAGGCTTTTAATTTATGCAAATTCTATCTTAAAACAATAGGAGAAAGCAATCCAAGTAATCTTAATTGCTCTATTTATTTGGACAGCGCCAAATTACAAAAAATATTGAATCTGCAACTTTTTTAACTTCTTTTCACCTTTTATTCTAGGGACATCATGGTATATATCTTTTGATTAGTTTTGTCAAAATTCATTATAGAAATTGGACGATATATCCATATTTAGGGAAATACAGAAACGGAACAGATTTGTTTATAAAAATCTTTTTGAAGACCTATATGAAAGTCTGGTCCATTATGCCTTTGGATATCTTTATGACCGAAACGCCAGTGAGGATGTAGTTCAAGAAACCTTTATTTATCTCTGGGAAAAAGCGGATACTATCGCTTTAAAATCTTCTTTAAACTCGTATTTGTACGCCATGGTCCGCAATCGTTGCCTAAATTATTTGAAAGCAATCAAAATTACAGATCAAGAAGGTCTTTTGGAACTACACTCGGTTATAGATCATGAATACCACTTGGAAGCACTGGAAGAGGAAGAAAAGGTTAAGATTTACAACAAGGTTATCAGCATCATCGAATCCTTGCCCCCGAATATGCAAACCATTGTAAAATTACGGTTCATCAGCAATTATAAATATTTGGAGATCGCCGAAGAAATGGGCGTATCCGTCAACACTGTAAAAACCCAATTAAAACGCGCAAAAATTAGGATTTGGGAATTACTTAGTATCATTTCATGGATTTTTATCTTTCGTTCTTAAAAGATATTTTTCTCACTGAAATCTATCTACAATTACCATCTAATGTGCTAAAACAGGGCAAGCACCGCATACATACTATCAACTGGGGGACAAAAAGAATCAGGTCTACTCCGTAAAAAAAGCAAAGTTTTTTTTATTTCCTGTCACCCATTTGCCGTTTTAAATTGTCATATCATTAAAACGCCTCTTAAATTATTATCAATAATGGAGTTTAAGCTCATCGTAAAAAAGCTAAACAACACCCTGACCAAGGAAGAAGAACTGCGCTTCCAAGAATGGTATGGGGAGTCTGAAAAACATAGGGACTATTTTACCAAGGTCAAGGAAAACTATGTCCGATCCCCGGATACTATAGACTTAAAAAAAGGCTGGAATAGACTCGCTTCTACCAACAAATCCAAACGAGTATCTATTGCTTTTTGGAAATATTCAGCCGCCGCGGCCGTAGTTCTTCTAATCCTTTCCACCGTGTTTTTCACCAAGGAAGTGTCAAAACCCATAACAGATGCCCCTACAACTAGCGAAATCAGCCCCATAGTTATTGGAAGTGACAAAGCCACCCTAACGTTGGATAACGGCGAGCAAATAGTCTTGGGAAAGGGAGCCACCTATGAGGCCCCACACATAAATAGCAATGGGGAACAGCTAATTTATAATGGTCAATCTGAAGTTGAAAATACAAAAGTAGCCTATAATGTTCTGACCATTCCAAGGGGCGGACAATTTTTCATTGTCCTTTCGGACGGGACCAAGGTGTGGCTTAATTCGGATTCACAGTTGAGGTATCCCGTAAACTTCATGGCCAATTCCCCTAGAAAAGTAAGCTTATTGTATGGAGAAGCCTATTTTGAAGTGTCCCCGAGTACCGCCCATGGAGGGTCGCATTTTATGGTGGCCACTGGAAACCAAGAGGTAGATGTACTAGGAACCCAATTTAATATTAAAGCCTATAAAGAAGACTCCAATATAGCGACTACCTTGGTAGAAGGTAAAGTTTTGGTAAACACTGGTGCAGCATCTACCAATCTACTACCAGGACAGCAGGCAAACTTAGATAGTGCAACGAATCAGATCTCCCTTAAGGAGGTAGATATATACAACGAAATTTCATGGAAAAATGGTTTCTTCAGCTTTAAGGAAAAGCCGTTAAGCGAGATTTTAGAAGTACTCTCCCGTTGGTACGATGTAGAATTCGTCATTGAAAACAAGGACGCTGCAGGTGTACCGTTCAACGGGGTCTTCAACAAGAAGCAAGCGATAGAAAACATACTTACAATTATAGAAAACACCAATGAAGCAAAATTTAAAACAATAGGAAAAACAATCGTATTACAGTAGGGATTAAAAAAGGGGATAGCGTTTAAACCTGGACAATTTACTCCGCTATCCGCCTAGGATTAATTAATTAAATGTTTAACTAACTAACCATCAAATTTATGAAAACTAATTTTAATCAACCTCTTGTTTTTGGCAAGGGAAAACTTCTAATGACCGTTATGAAGACTTTTATCTTCTTATGCTGTATGGCTACCTTTGGTTTTGGTCCTAAAACAGCATTCGCGCAAAATGAAAAGATACTTATCAAATCGGACACCCATCTATCTGTTGTACAAGTTTTTGAACTCATCAAGAACCAAACCGAGCACACCTTTATCTACCGCTCGGATTTATTTGACCAAGCACCTAAAATTTTTCTAAAAAAAGGGAAGATCAAGGCAAATGATTTGTTGAAAAAGAGCCTGTCCTTCGGAAACTTCGATGTCAACTTCACCTCGGATGGAGCAATCCTTTTAGAAAAGAAACCCTTTACTCCTAAGAAAGTGGAGGTACAGCAAATTGTCTCGGGAACAGTGACGGATAGTAATGGGTATCCTTTACCCGGCGCCTCTATTACCCTTAAGGAAAATTCGACCATTGGAGTACAGACGGATTTTGACGGTAATTTTAGTATTGAGGTTCCCAATCCCCAGACCACTTTAGTAATTAGATATCTTGGATTTATGACCCAAGAGGTGATTGTAGGCAACCAAAGCCAAATTAACATCATCATGGAGGAGGATGCTCAGAGCTTGGATGAAATTGTGGTCGTTGGGTACGGAACCCAGAAGAAAAGCGACGTAACCGGAGCCATTAGTACCGTAAAAAGTGAAGAACTTACTAAGGTTGTAAGCACCAACCCAGTAGATGCCCTTCAAGGACGTGTTTCCGGGGTTACCGTTACCCAATCTTCGGGAAGTCCTGGATCTGCTTCGGATATCATGATTAGGGGTATTGGAAGTTTCGGGAATAACCAACCTTTATATATCGTGGATGGAGTTCAGGCCGATCCTTATTTTATAGATTCCAATAACATCGCCTCAATAGAGATCTTAAAGGATGCGGCTTCCGGTGCCATTTACGGAACTAGGGCCGCCAACGGGGTGGTTATTATCAGCACAAAAAAAGGAAAAAGCGGAAAGCCCAAAGTAGAAATTGGTTCTTCCCTAAGCATGAATACTGTGCGAAAAAAAATGAACCTGTTAGACGCCCAAGGGTATATTGATGTCCATACACAAATGTACCAGAATGCGGGAGCAGCCTTACCTCAATACTTGACCAATCCTCCGGCCACCAATACAGATTGGATTAATGAAACCCACAGGGATGGCCTTTTACACCTACAAAACGTACGTGTTAGCGGAGCCTCCGAATTTGTGGACTATAGCATAAGCGGTAATTTTGCGGATGAAACCGGCATTCTACTGGGTTCCGAATTCACAAAAAAAGGCATCAGTGCCAATATCGGCACCAAAAAAGGGCGTCTTAATATTAAAACCAATTTAACCTATAGTGAAACCTATAGGGAAGACTTTAAATTTTCACTAAGGGAAACCTATTTTATTTCTCCATTGATACCGGTATTGGACAGTAGCAAGGAGTCTGGCTACGGTTTTAGGTCCGGAGATATTCCAGATCACAGAAACCCTGTCGGAGAAGCAAAATTTTTTGACGGATATACAAAGCTGAAGTATTTCTTAGGAAATGTGAACATTGGCTATGAAATTATAGACGGTTTAAATTTCAATTCCAATTTCTCCTTATCCAACCTGGCAAATTACACCTATAACTTTCACCAACCCTTTAGGGTAAGGGACGTACAAGACGATCCGCAGCGTGAATTTTCCTTTATTTCGGAGTACAACAGTGAATTTAGAAGGCTTAATCAAGAATACACCCTAAATTATGAGGGAGAAATCGGAAAAAACACCTTCCAGCTATTGGCGGGTTACCAAAGAATTTCGGAGCCTTTCAAAGAAACCTATGCCCAAGGGGAAGGCTATAAATTGGACGAGGACAACAACAAAGTTCCCGCTATTATTTTAGACCCCAACTTTAATACCTTGAATGCTTTTAACGACGGTACCTATTCGGCGAACGGCACCAACGCCAAATATGCTTTGGTTTCCCAATTCGGTCGAGTGAACTACACCTACGATAATAAATATTTATTTCAGGCCAGTGTCCGTAGGGACGGTAGTTCTAAATTTGGAAAAAACAATAAGTACGGAGTGTTCCCTTCCTATGCCCTAGGGTGGAAAATCACCGATGAGGAATTTATGAAAGATCAGGAGCTATTTAATTTTCTAAAGCTACGCTATAGTTGGGGACAGGCAGGTAACGACAGTGCATTGGGGTATTATGACTATGTTGCCTTAATCTCTCAGGGTAAGAGTCAAAACGATGGAGGATACGTATTTGGCAACCCCCAAAACTCCAGTCTAGGTAGTATTGCAAGATCGTTGCAGAATGATAACTTACAATGGGAAACCAATACCTCCTCTAATTTCGGATTGGATTTTGCCGCCCTAGGCAATAAATTAACTGGAGCTATCAACTACTATAATAGTACAACAGAAGATTTATTGATTATCAAGGAGGTTTCGCCTTCTGCCGGAATCAATAACCCTGTAGTAAACGTAGGGGAGTTTCAGAATAAAGGGATAGAGATTGAATTGGGTTATACCAATAAGGACAACGACTTTCAATATTCCCTATTTTCTACCTTCACTACAATCAACAGTGAGGTAACTAAATTGAGTAATGAAAATCAGGTATTATTCGGTACCGGCCTCTTATTTGGATCGGATCATTTTGTAAACCAAACAAGGATCAACCATGAACCTGGGGCTTACTTTTTACCGGTAGCGGATGGGATTTTTCAAAATCAGGCCGAAGTGGACGCCCATAGTGTAGCAGGCAATTTAATACAGCCCGATGCTGCCCCCGGCGATATCAGATTTATCGATCAAAATGGTGATGGCATTATCAATTCGGAGGACGAAACCTATCAGGGGACAGCAATTCCCAAGTACGAGTACAGTTTAAATTTATCAGCAAATTATAAAGGATTTGATTTTAACGTATTCTTCCAAGGGGTTGGCGGAAATAAAATCTATAACGGAAACGATTTTAGATTATTAAGTATGGATACCGGTAGAAACTTTAGAACCGCCACCTTAAATTCTTGGACCCCAAGCAATACCAATACCGATATGCCCAGGGCGGTATTGGGTGATCCCAATCAGAATAACCGCGCCTCCACCAGGTTTTTACAGGATGGAGATTACCTGCGTCTAAAAACCATTCAATTGGGATATTCATTCCCAGAATCCCTAATAGATAATACATTTATCAATAGGTTAAGATTATATGCTACTGGGCAGAACCTGCTCACTTTTACCAAGTATGACGGTTTGGATCCTGAGGTAGGTGGAAGTATCCTTTCCAGGGGTATCGACATCAATTTGTATCCAAAATACAAATCAGTCATTTTGGGTCTACAACTTCAATTTTAATTATCAATAAAAATATTCATACAATGAAAAATCTATATAAAATATTCATAGCAACCTTTTTATTGGTAGCCATGGTATCCTGTAACGACGACGAGTTTCTGGTTGAGACCTCACCGGACAAATTAACTTCCGAAAACTTTTGGAGAAATGCTGAGGATGCCCTATCTGGGCTAACCGCAGCCTATTCTGAACTTGAATCTAGAAGTAATTTTTGGGACGGTTGGCAAGAAGGTAGACCAGTAGTGGAATATTTCAGATCTGATTACGCCTTACCGGGGCCCGATGCCAGCAATTACGCTCATTGGATGTCTATCTTTAATTTCAACTATACCAATGGTCACATCTTTTTGGACGTCCTCTGGGGCACTAATTACAAGGGGCTTAATTTTGCCAATCAGGTGATTACCAAAGTAGGGGAAATGACATCGGATCAGATTTCCGATGATGAAAAGAAACAAATCATTGGAGAAGCTACCTTTTTAAGGGCTTACTATCATTTTAAATTGCTTAGCCTTTATGAACAAATCATAATCCGAAACGAAATCATCTCACCAGAGACATTAGACAAGCCATTATCTAGCCGTCCCGAGGCTTGGGAAGCTATAATTACCGACTTTAAGGCGGCATCCGAGATGTTACCGGTCACAGTGGCGGATACTGATTTGGGCAGAGCTACCAAAGGAGCGGCCTTAGCCTATCTAGGAAAGGCCTATTTACATAAGGCCGGTGATGCCAGCTCTGCGGAAACTACGGACTACAAAAATGCCGCAGATGCATTTAAGGCGGTCGTAGATAGTCAAGTATATGCTTTGGAGCCAGATTTCCTTAGCCTTTTTAATGGCGAAAATGAAAATAACCAAGAATCTATTTTCGAACTTCAATTTAAATCGGGGGATGCTACTTCATGGAACGCCACCAGACTTCATGCCTTTGTGGGCGATTGGTCCATAGGCGGATGGGGAGGCATAGAAGCCAACCCCCAATTGGTAGATGTCATGAAAAAAGAAGGTCAGATAGCCAGTAACGGACTGTACGACAACAGACTTTATGGCACCCTTTATTTTAAAGATCCATTTTATAACGACCCCAATACCAACGAAATGCAAGGTAGCACTTGGGACGTTCTAATGAACGAAACCTATGGCGACACCCGTGATAACAAAGCCTATTTTAGAAAGTGGTTGCCAAATTATGTTTGGAACAATAGTTATGTTGGCGTAAATGTGGTGTTGATGCGTTATGCAGATGTTTTGTTGATGTATGCGGAAGCGCTTAACGAAACCGATAATACGCCTTTGGCCATCAGTCTTATTAATGAGGTAAGAAGGGTGCACGGAAATATGCCTCCAATTACAGTGTCCTCAAAATCTGATGTAAAGGCACAAATAATCCATGAGCGTACCATGGAACTGACCTTGGAATCTACCCGCTTCTTTGATTTACGTCGTTGGGGAATGTTGGATGCTGCTATGAATACTGCTGGAAGAAGTGGATTTGATGCTACCACACATAGTTATTTTCCTATACCTCTATCAGAAATTCAGGCCAATACGGCAATTGACTAAACCATTCTACTTATTATATTAATGAAAAAAATCTCTCGACAATCAAAGGATAGCCGAGAGATTTTTTTATGTTGCAAAAACAATACTGTCCTAAACGATTTCAGGAAGTTCTAAAACTA
>NZ_MTAZ01000047.1 GCF_002150785.1 Arenibacter amylolyticus
ATTACTCTTAGGTAAAATAGACCAACTACTGTAATATTAGGCGAATCCAAGGTGTAAGAGACTCTAAGATGTTGGACTAAAGTCCAGATTATCCGTTGCCTAATTACCACCTGGCAGTTCATATTTATAAATCAAGGAGCAGCAGACTTGATTTTTAGGAAGCTTCATTAATGGATTTATTATTCGTTTCACTATAATTAGGTGAACCAGATCAACTTCTATCATTTTCAAATCAGCCCATTTTCAAATAAGCTAATTAACAGGCCTTAGGGTAAGGAGGGATTTCCTGAAGGTAATAATCTCTTCCCTGTTCATCATCATCTTCCTATATTCCCCTTTATTGAACATTTCTGCCTGATCTTTATAGTGTTTACTAAACGGATTCCCGGATTGTCCGGTGGGCAAAATACTGGTACTGTTTTCCACATCGGAAAAATCTATCACCCTCCTTGTGGAAGGTCCGGAGGTCACAGGATATCTCCCCGTTTCGTTGTACTGGAAAGCCATATTATTAATCACCTCCCTTGTGGCGCTCATCGGGAAGGGACCCACGTTTAGAAAACGTCTCAGCGCTTTCACCTTCCCTATGGGGTGCTCGTGCTCCAAGGTATGCACCTTTCCCCAGGTCCATTTTCGTGGATCGTTCCCTAAATCGGCTTTCAATGAATTAATGGCCATCTTAAAGGCATGGTTTACCCTGTTGGTTTTAGTCTCCACTGTATCAGATGTATGAACATCATCGAACCATATGGATTTTTCCTTTTTCGCCATGGGTGCAATCATCCGTTTACTTAAGTGGGTACTTAGCAATTGCTGAAACATTTCTGGCCCCAATTCATCCTCAAAAGTATTTTTAAGGAAGGCGTAAATCCACCGGTGATAAATGGTAGGGGCAATACTATCTATCCCGCTGCCCCCTTGCCAGGCGTTAATTTTATCCAGTTTTTTTATTTCGGTAGCGTCCAGCTGGGAAACATCCATATATTTAGATAAAGCGGCAACTATTTCTGTATTTACGTCAGACACCTCATCTAGTAGCATCTCCTCTACCTCCTCCCTATTCCATTCGTCTTTAGACTCTAGCAATTCTACAATCCGCTTTGCCCTATTTTCGGGCAAGTAGTACCCGGGATATAGTATACCCGCGATGGAATCGGGCTGGTTATTGGCCGAATACACATAATTCCAAGGCGGATTTATGGCCTTTGGATTTTCTGAAAAATCCAAGTATTCCAGTGGTTCGTGCTTTCCACTACTCCCATCCAGAATCAATTTTGTATGGGTATTCTCTGGCATTTTATAGAGTTGCGCCGAGGCAAACCAAGCAATATTACCCGCTGCGTCCCCGTACATAAGGTTAAGGCCGGGAGCATGAATATTGGGGAGTGCCGCTTGGAACTCGGATAAATTTTGAGCTTGGGTAATTCCATAAAGGGCATCCATCACCTTATTTTCCATCTTGGTATAAATCCAGGACATCGCTATGGGGCGTTCCCCACCTACCACATCTATAATTCCGTTTAGAATTGGACCGTGATCTGTTTTTTTATAGGTGAACGGTACGTCTTCTCCGTTTTTCACTTCGATAGTCTTACTCACTACTTCAAATTCTTTCCATCCGTTTGGCGTCTTATAGAGCGTTGAATCGTCTTCCTTTACCTCCTCGTAATAAAAATCGATATCATCATTCTCGAACATCGTCATACCATAGGCCAACTTTCTATCATGACCCAGCAATGGGAAGGGCACACCGGCCAAATGATAGCCATATTTTTCATAATTAGGGGTAGTCACATGTGCCTCGAACCATACGGAAGGCTGAGCAAAACCGATATGTGGATCATTGGCAAAAATAACCTGACCGTTCTTTGTTTTTTGCGGGGCTAGTACCCAACTATTACTACCTTCAAATTGAGGCAAAGGCAATGGTTGTAGCACTTTATGAACCATGCTCGCTATTTGATTCCCTAAAGTATCCTTGGGAATGGGGTTGTAGTTTTTTATCAAGGTGTAAGTGGAATCTACATCCATCTCCAGGTCTATTAAATACTCGGGCCCCAGCTTATTTTTAATATTGGTCAATAGGGGATCTGTCTTATGCGCCATGGCAAAACTAAAGGCCATATACCCCATAGTATTATACACATCCTTTAGGGTAAAGGGTCTTTTTTCTATTCCGGTAAGATAGAACTCTATGGGGGTTGGCCCCACCTCCATAAAATGGTTGACTCCTTCCAAATAAGCTTGAGAGAGCTTTACCATGGGCGAATTAACATCCAATTGTGCCACAGTTTTCTCTGAGGCCTCATTGATCCCCAATGCTAGAAAAAACTTATCGGTATCCACTAATTCCTCGCCGAAGATTGCAGAAAGTTTTCCTGCCCCTATCCTTCGCAATAATTCCATTTGCCAGAGTCGGTCTTGGGCATGCACATACCCTAAACTCCTATAGGCGTCCTCTAGGTGCTCTGCATAGATATGGGGGATCCCATAGTCGTCATAATAAACTTCTACCTGTTCTTTTAAATTTGGCAACGCTTGCTCCCCGGAGTAAGTGGGAGAAAGTAAATATTTTGCCACAAAGGCTAAGATGGCCAGTACAATGATTAAGCTTACAATAGCCCAAAGCAGTTTTTTAAGTATCCTCACCAGTATAGTTTAATAGCTAAAGGTAAATTAAATATGGTGAAAAAAAAAGACACTCCTAAGAGTGCCTTTAAGCGATGTAGCTTTATTCGATAATAGGCAAAAGTTAGGGTTGTACTACTTAAAACAACCCTCGACTCCCCTACTATTTTTATTTGACCATGCTTAGATTTCGGAAATTTGAAACTCCCTTCTTAAGCCATTCCTTATAGGTATCCCTATCGGTATATTGCTTGGCAGAATTTAATATTTCCAAATCTGGTGAGAGCAGTACGTAATAGGGCTGTGATGCCGCATTAAAATTAATCGTTTGGAAGGTACCCCATTTTTCACCTACGGTAGTGATTTCCTTTACCCGCCCCGATTCATATTTGTAATGGAACTGTTCTTCCGTCGGCAACTTCTTTCGATCATCAATATATAAGGATATCAATACATACTCATCTTTCAAAATAGGATAGATATCTGGCTCACTCCAAACGTGCTCCTCCATCTTTCGACAGTTAACACAAGCCCAGCCCGTAAAGTCTAACAAAATAGGTTTGTTTACCTCTTTGGCATAGGCCACTCCCTCGTCAAAATCTTTAAAACAATCTATACCCAATGGGCAATCGCTTTCCTGGGCTACCACACTATAAAAATCTGGCGGTGGAAAGCCACTCAACAATTTTAAATTGGTAACCTTGGTAACTCCCAATATCAGGTAAACAGAGAAAGCAGCAGCTAGTAGTCCGGTAATTTTTCTTCCTGTAGACAACTTTTGCTTAGGCCCTTCATGTGGGAAACGCAATATCCCAAATAGATATAAGGTTAACAGTACAAACAATAGGATCCAGATCCCTAAAAAGATTTCCCTTTTAAAGATTCCCCAGTTCCCCACCAAGTCTGCATTAGACAAGAATTTAAAGGCAAGGGCCAATTCTAAAAAGCCCAGGGTTACTTTTACGGTAGTCATCCATCCACCAGATTTAGGCATAGAATTTAACCATGCTGGGAACAGGGCAAATAAACCAAACGGCAAGGCCAGGGCAAAACCAAATCCGACCATACCAATGGTAAGGTTGGTAGCCACATCCCCGTCTGCCAAAGCAGTACTTCCTAATAATCCGCCTAAAATAGGCCCCGTACAGGAGAAAGAAACAATAGCCAGCGTTATTGCCATAAAGAATATCCCGATTCCCCCGCCCACTTTAGAAGAGGCCGCATCCATCTTATTGGCCCAGGAGCTAGGTAAGGTTAGTTCATAGTATCCAAAAAAGGAAAAGGCAAAGAATATAAATATGATAAAGAAGGCAATGTTTAACCAGATATTAGTAGCAATGGTGTTCAAGATCTGGGAATCTACCGAATCGAAAAGGTGAAACGGAAGGCTTAATAAAAAGTAGATCAGTACAATAAAAAAGCTATACAACAAGGCATTGGCAATGCCTCGGGATTTATGACCCGATTGTTTGGTAAAGAAAGAAACCGTAAGAGGTATCATAGGGAATACACAGGGAGTGAGTAACGCAATAAACCCTCCTAAGAATCCTAGTCCAAAAATGACCCATATTCCGGTCTTTTCGTCCACGTGATCCCTATCCCCTTCTACTAAAAGAGGTTTATTCTTTAGGTCTACAACTAATGCTGCACTTAGTTCCTTGCTTCGTTCGTCTATCTCTTTTTCTACTACAACAGCTTTTTCCCCCGTTAGTGAAATGTAGAAAACCTCATCTTTAGGGATACAAACCTCGTTACATATTTGATAGAATAGACCTACTTCTACCTGCGTAACCGTTGGGTCTAGGAGCTTAATTTTTTGAGTAAAAATGGCCTCATTCCTAAAAAAGGTCTCTTCTACCTCAAAAATTTCGGAATATTCCGTAATGGTAGCACTTTCTGTAGCCTCCCCTATCAATTCATAGTCTTCCCCTGCTTTTACAAAGGTAAACTCACTAGGAAGGGAGCCATTTTCATTGGTATATTGGGAAAATATATACCATCCCTCATAGATATCGGCCTTAATAATTAAATTGTATTCCGTATCCGATATCTTTTCTGCTTTGTAGCTCCATGCAGTAGGATTTTCGTTTGTTTGGGCTTGGCCCCAAAACATCCCGAATATTAATATAAGTACTCCAGTTAATTTCCTCATTGTTCCAAACTAATCTTTACAATATTTTTTGTTGTTTCCGTAATTTTAAATCGATCATCGGCACGTTTTCCTATGATCCATACCACATGATTCCCGGAACACAGTAACCATTGGCTTTCCTTGGAGAAGCTATCCAGTTTTTCATCTTTGAAAAATTTGGACACTTTTTTTTTGCCCCTCATTCCTAAGGGGTAAAAATAGTCCCCTTTTTCCCTTTTCCGAATAATTAAGGGATACTTTAACTTTTCTTTGTCTACATAAAGGATATTTTGGGAAAACTTTTCCATTTGATCAATTTCCTCGATTTTCATGGGAATTGGTTCATTAATTATCGCCTGCCCTTCGGATATTCGATAAACAGTTTCCACCTCAGGGGTGATTCTACGTAACATTAAATATTCCCTATCCTTCAGTAATCTATGGGTGGGAGAATGTACCTCTTTCCCACTATTGGCCGTTAACAGCCCATAAATATCGTCCCATTGGGTAAACCCATACTCCTTAAAGAAATGGAAGAGATAGCTCTTGGTAGGCTGTAAGTTTAACAATGCAGTCGTTGACACTTTCTCTTGGTTTTCCTCCTTAATAAAGAGTTGTTTTCTCAAGTTTTGTATATAATCCTGATTTATTTTTAAGGTATCCAATAAATGCTCTTGGGTCCTTAAAAAATTTTCTAAAAATGTTGGATGCAATTCCTTTAATCTAGGTACAATAGTGTGCCTAATATTATTTCTTAAATACTTAACATCCTCATTACTGGCATCTTCCCGCCATGCCAACTTATTTTCTTTGGCATAGGTGACCACCTCCTCCCTGGAAAATTTGAGTAAGGGTCTAGAAATAGATGCTGTCTTGGCAGGTATACCGGTTAATCCTTCAATTCCCGTACCTCGTGACAGGTTAATGAGAAAGGTCTCCAAATTATCATCGGCATGATGGGCGGTGACCAAGGTTTTTATGGCATGGTCCTGCTTTAATTCCTTAAACCAATTATATCGCAGTTCTCTGGCTGCAATCTGAATGGTAAGTTTGTGTTGTGTTGCGTATTCCCTTGTCTGAAAATGGGTAACATACAAGGTTTTGTCCAAATCCTTTGCCAATTGCCTTACAAAGGCTTCATCCTTGTTACTCTCCTCCTCTCGCAAATGAAAATTACAATGTGCCAGAGCAAAATCCAATTTGGAGGCAGCACATAAATGTGCCAAAACCACGCTGTCTACCCCTCCACTAATCGCCAGTAAAAATACCTCCTTACCTAGGTGGGGGAAGTTTTCCTCTATATGATTTATAAATCGATTTAACACGGCACTAAAATAAGGAAGAATAATGGATTAAAGTCATGCAAAAATGATGGTTTGTCCCCTTAATTCTTACCCTTCCCGTTAGAATCTTTGGGGAGGATGGATTTATAATCGCTTTTCTTCATCCAATTGGATATTATTTGAAGTACCTCCTTGCTACAAAGATCCTTGTGCAATTCGTGATACCCACCTTCCATTAATTGTAAGGTGGTTACAGCAGCGTTTTCATGAAAACCCTGAGTTCCCTTATAATCAATTATACGGTCTCCAGTCCCATGTAGCAAGAGAGTGGGCGTTTTTAAGTGAGCGGCATGGTCAATTGCCCATTGGCCGGCTGCCATCACCGGAAAGGAAAACATAGGGCTTACCCTATCATGAATATATGGGTCTTGCTTATACTGTTCCACTTCTTCGGGAATCCTGGAGATACCGGAGGGATCCAGACCTGCAGAAAGGGTAACATGCGGCAACAACCTCAGCATGGCTTTGCCTAAAGTCATTTTCCATGTAGGGGGTTGAAAGGCTAATTTTAAATAAGGGCTGCTAGCCACCACCCCTTTAAGCTTTACTTTAGATCGCAGGGCATAATTAAGCACCAGGTTTCCTCCCATACTATGGCCGTATAAGAAAATGGGCGTATCGGGGACTAGGGCTTTACCTTTAGCTACTACTGCGTCTAATAACCCCATAAGGGCTCCATAGCTAGGGCAATCCCCTCTTTTTCCTCCCGACTGGCCGTGACCAAAATTATCGTAACTAATTACCGCCATGTTTATATCTAGAAGGGTGGGCACCACCTCGGGGAAATAGCGTCCGGAATGCTCTCCAAAACCGTGTACTAATACCACCAAACCCTTAACTATTGGCGGTGGCACGTACCAGCAGTATATTGTGGTATCCTTATACTTTAACGGAAGGGTTATAGTTTCCATATATCCATTTATCTACTATACTGGTTTGTGATTCACCTAGAAACCTAGCGTTGATCTTCCCTATGGTTATGCACATCTTCCAAAACTTGCTGCATGGCCTTTGCCTTTAGCAGGCATTCCTCATACTCCCTTTCCGGGGAGGCTTTTGCAGTGATGGCACTCCCTACCGAGAAAGAGGCATAGGATTTATTTTTATTATAAAGAATACTCCTGATAACAACATTAAAGTCGAAGTCGCCCTCCGGACTAATATACCCCACACTTCCAGAGTACAGTCCCCTTTTAGTAGCTTCTAAAGCCTCTATTATTTTCATGGCCGAAACTTTTGGCGCCCCGGTCATACTACCCATGGGAAAAGTTTCTTTAATAATATCTATCGGGTTTTTATTGGGAGCCACCTTAGACGTTATAGTAGAGATCATCTGATGCACCTGATCAAAAGAATATACTTTACACAATTCCTCTACCTGCACGGTGCCTTTCAGCGCGCTCTTGGAAAGATCGTTCCGTACTAGATCTACAATCATAATATTTTCTGCCCTTTCTTTAGGATCAGCGGCCAAGGTTGCAGCCAATTCAGAATCCTCCGCAACATCATATGCTCTTTTAGCGGTACCTTTAATAGGTTGTGAAATCACCTTCGTTCCCTGTTTTTTAAGATATCGTTCCGGTGATGCAGACAATAGATAGTGGTGATTTAATTTTAAAAAAGTGGCAAATGGAGCCCTCGAAATAGCATTTAACCCAAAATAGGTTGCTACAGGGTCTATTTCCAATCCCTCTGCATAAAATTCTTGGCAAAAATTAGCCTCGTAGATATCCCCTCTATGAATATGGTTCAGCATGGTTTTTACGTTGGCATAATAATCCTCCTTGGCGATTCTGTGTTTAATGGAAACCGCTGTTTGGGGAAGCCTATTTTGCGAATAAGTGGTACTGGAACTATTAAGGTCTTTAAAATCCTCCTCAATCTCTTCATCCACCATATTTAAATAGTGAAAGCTTACTAGGTTACCTTTAAGAAAAATGATTTTTTTAGGTTGAAAGAAAAATAGGTCTGGAAATTCTAAGCCGTCGTAATTGGAGGACGATAATCGTTCTACATCATTTTTAAGGTCGTAGGACAAATAACCAAAGATCCAATCTTTAGTGCTAGACTGAAAGGTTTTTAAATCCTCAAAGGCATTTTCATAATCGGTCACCATGGAGGTGAGTCCATCCACTGCAAGGATGGCATCAAAGGAATGGTATTCCCCATGATGTCCATTGCTATCTTGCCAGACCACCTCATCAAACTGCTGGGCCCATTGTAGCAAATTGGTTTTAAACCGATTTATATCCTCAACCGTAAACGATGCCTTTTTTCGCAAAAGATTTTAAATTTTAGAAAGGAATTTTCCCAAAGCAGTCTGATGCGCTTGTTTGAGCTCCACGTCTGTAATTCCCTCAGTTGGGGTAAAGGTATAATTAAATGAGGGCAAAGAAAAGGTAGCTACTACTTCTCCCCCAAATCTTGTGAATAGCTTTTGCGTTGCTTCCAGTGAATTTAGAGCTCCTCCCCTCCCTTTGGAAGTTGCCATTAATAGCACTTTTTTATCCTTTAAAAAACTTCTATCTACCCTGGAGAGCCAGTCTAATACATTCTTAAAAAAAGCGGAGGGATACCCATTGTGTTCATTCACGGAGACAATAAGGCCTTCAACTTGACTTATTTCCGTTAACAACTCCTTTATAATTGGAGCATATCCTTCTTCTTTCTCTAAATCCTCACTAAAGACGGGAAGACTTATTTGCGACATGTTTAAGGTGCGCACTTCCTTATCGGTTATCAGGGAAGCAGTATGCTCCACCAATTTGAAATTGATGGACTTGGTGGAATTACTTCCGGCAAATGCTAGTAGTTTCGACATCCTTTTTTTTAATTATTACAACGAAAATACCGCAAAATGGATTGAATTGCGAGCAAATTATCTAATTTTACACCTTCAATCACCAACCCTACTGGTATACAGTCACATACAACTATCATTCACAATTAATGGGGAATTCCAATTTAAGACTATATTTTATAGACGCTATAAGAGCCTGGGCAATCTTAATGATGCTGCAAGGGCATTTTGTAGATGGCTTGTTAGATACTGCCTATAGGGACAATACCAATACTTATTATTCCATTTGGAGGTATTTCAGAGGGATTACCGCGCCAGTTTTCTTTACGGTATCTGGGTTTATATTTACCTACTTACTTATAAAGGCAGATAACGTTGGCTTAAGCAACCCGCGCGTTAAGAAGGGGGTGAAACGAGGGCTACAGCTGATTATAATTGGCTACCTACTAAGATTAAACATATTTGGCCTCTTAAACGGACAGATTTACGACTCTTTTTACTTAGTGGACGTACTTCATTGTATAGGGGTTTCTATTTTGGGGATTATTGGGATCTATCTGTTAACAACCAAAAGGAGCAGGTATTTTTTTCCAGCCCTACTTTTAATCTTTACCCTAGTACTGTTTGTAATGGAACCCTATTACAAACAATACCCACATCATTATATGCCTAGCTTCTTGGCCAATTACCTTACCAAAGCCCATGGTTCTGTATTTACCATTATTCCTTGGTTTGGATATGCAAGTATTGGAGCATTCCTTTCAGTTTGGTTTCATCGATTTAGAAATAGCACTTACTTATACCCTGTAGCCATCCTCAGCTTTTTAGGGATAGGGACATTACTTATTTATTTTTCCTCACCCTTCTTTTTATCCCTATCCAACCTAACAGGAATGGCTTTGTTTTCTAAGATTTACCTTAACAATTATCTATTCATTAGATTGGGTGATGTTTTTATAGTGTTTGCCGTTTTTATGTTTTTCAGAAGGTTTCTGACGCACAATACCTTATTGAATATTGGTAAAAGCACCCTCTCCATATACGTTATTCACTTTATAATCCTATATGGAAGTTTTACCGGTTTGGGCCTATACCGCTATTTCCATCACTCCTTAGCCCCTTCTATTGTGATTCCGTCAGCAGTTGCCTTTATGATCGTGACCACCATACTATCCTTAAAATATGAAGCCAACAAGGCACAGATTAAAATTCATTTTGCCACGGGCGTTAAGGCAGTGTCTAACAAACTAGCCGTATGGCTGGGAATGGAAAGTTTCCCTGGCTTAGGAATCATTTGGTCTAAATCTAAAACAAGTCTGCTACGCTTATTTAGAATGGTAAAGAATTAGTATACCAATACCCCTTATTATGATGGTTTGACTTATGTTCGCGGAAAATATTAATTATGAGCGAACCTATTAAAAAAT
Organism: Arenibacter amylolyticus; assembly: GCF_002150785.1. GTDB lineage: Bacteria > Bacteroidota > Bacteroidia > Flavobacteriales > Flavobacteriaceae > Arenibacter > Arenibacter amylolyticus. The sequence goes on from NZ_MTAZ01000047.1 coordinate 10,330, forward strand.
ACTCTCCTGTGGCAATAGCCATGGAGGTAGATAAAAGATATTCTTGGTGTACTTGTGGTCACAGTATTAATCAGCCATTATGCGATGGGTCCCACAGGGCAAAAAAAGCCACCCCTCCCCTAGCATATGTTGCTACGGAAGAGAAAACCGCCTATTTCTGTACTTGTAAACTCACTAAGAACCCTCCTTTTTGTGATGGATCACATAAGGAGATTTAGTATTGAGTACAGAGTAGTGAGCTACTTCAATTACACACTACGCTAGAAATAAAGGAAAGTCCTGTTGGTATTAAGCCTCGGGACTTTTTTTAATTTTATACCTTCCTCATCTATTTATTATTGACGAGCTTGTTCGTTATTTTTTTGCTGGGCGTTCCCCTATCGGGTCGCTCTTTCCGCTATAACTTTTTTGTTTGGTATTTTTATTTCATATCATCCGCTTTCCCTATACAAGCGGTGTTCAAAATACCTACAAGGTTAGGCAAACCTTGCAGGATCAAACGCTAATTGGTCAAAAAAGGTTGCCGCTGCAATAGCTAACGCGAATTAATGTGACAATTTGGAAATGTGTTAGTTTGAAAATGAAGTGATTGATGGAATAAGGTGAATGAGAGTGATTTGGACCTGATTTAATAATACTAAACTAATAGCGGAGTCCAAGCTACGTTTAAAGGATTCAATCGCCAGTGAACGGCAATCAATTAGTTCAGTGAATAGCAATCGGTAATCAGTTTTGCAGTGAACAATTTTCTAGTATTTAGATTTGAGTAGTGAGTAGTGAGATTTGGTGGCTCATAGGTGTAGTGAAATAACGCAAAACTATATTTCTAGCTTTATGAAGCATTATTTGATAATTTCCAACCGCGCCAATTATCAAGTTTGCAACTAATTGCAAAAGCTTAAACAAAAGCTCCTCCCTTTTTGAAAGGAAGGTGGTTTGCCTGAATGTGCAAAGCGGAGGGATATTTTTATAGTAGTAAGTTGTAATAGCTACGATTTCGTCTGACAGTTAATAGTTTTTTTAGGCATTTTGACTCTTGGAATAATTTTGGTTTAGGGGCTCGTTTGGAGCCCCTTGACCATTCCAGTCGTCGGACAGGTTTTTCCTGACAGGTTGATCCCCACCAGAGCCTGTTTCCGCTTTACCTGCCTCTAATAAAGGTACAATTTTATCGGATTGTAAATCCAACATTTTTTCATCAGCCAAATATTTGCTGTCCAGTAGGGTCTGCATCGGTGTTCTTCCAAAACAGTGCTTTCCTGTGTGGGTTCTTTCATTATTGTAATACTACAACCAGCCATCCAGATCTACCTGTATTTCTTCAATGGAAGAATAGATTTTCTTTCTAAATGCTACTGCGTAAAACTCATCTTGGATGGTCCTGTGGAACCGCTCACAGATTCCGTTGGTCTGTGGGCTTTTGGCCTTGGTCCTTGTATGGTCGATATCTTCAATGGCCATGTAAAGTTGGTATTCATGGTGTTCTCTGTTGCCACAGTATTCGGTCCCTCTATCTGTTAATATCCTTAGTAGTCTCAGGTCCTGTTCTTCATAGAAAGGTAGTACCCGGTCATTTAGCATATCCGCAGCCACCAGTGCGTTTTTGCGGTCGTAGAGTTTAGCATGGGCCACCTTGCAATACGTATCAATAAAGGTTTGTTGGTAGATTCTTCCAACCCCTTTGATGGTTCCCACATAATAGGTGTCCTGGGCTCCCAGGTAGCCAGGATGGTGCGTTTCTATCTCCCCATGTGCTTTCTTCTCTTCCTTGGCCTTTTCTAGAGCAGTAAGCTGGGATTCTGTAAGGACCAATCCATCTTGCGCCATTCTGGTTTCCAAATATTTCAGTCTCTTTCTAAAAGTCTCCAGATCGTTGCGAAGCCAAACACATCGCACACCCGCTGGTGAAATGAAGATACCTTTCTTTTTAAGCTCGTTGGAAGCACGGAGTTGTCCATAGGCAGGAAATTCAAAAGCGATTTGCACTACAGCTTTTTCCACTTCTTCCTCAATTCGATTCTTGAGGTTTGGCTTCCTTCTATTGAGTTCCCGAAGTGCTAACTCACCTCCTTGGTCATAGAGCTCTTTGAAACGATAAAAGCTATCTCTGCTATAACCAAAAAGTTTACAAGCCTGGGATACGTTGCCCAATTGTTCTGCTAACTATAATAAACCTACCTTAGATTTAATTACCTTTGTTTCTGTATTCATTCTGACAGTTTTAAGGATTAATATTTGTTGTTTTCACTCTTTAAATATAATTCTTAACTGTCAGATTTTATCGTGGTTACTTCAACTTTTAAACTTGTTCATTTGCAAGTACCGTCTTGGAGCCAGAAACCACCCGCTAAACGTTTGCAGAACCGAATGCCATACCTTTTCCCGTATGTAGTCACATGTTTCCATGAAATATCTGGAAAGCGCTACCTTGAACCTGAAACATTAAACCTTGAACATAAAAAAAACTTGTTGGAGTTCCAACAAGTCTTTTTTATGTGTTAGCTATAATTAAAATGCTGTTTAGATATGCAAAGCGCGATCTTCGGTTGCTGCTAGCGCTGCTTCCTTAATTGCCTCGGCATAGGTAGGGTGCGCGTGACTCATTCTTGAGATATCTTCGGCTGATGCCCTAAATTCCATGGCTGTAACACCTTCAGCAATCAAATCGGCCGCACGAGCCCCAATCATATGTATACCAAGTACTTCATCGGTTTCCTTATCGGCAAGAATTTTTACAAATCCGTCCAAATCCATACTAGCACGGGAACGTCCCAATGCTCTCATTGGAAACTGCCCCACTTTGTACTGAGTTCCTTCCTCCTTCAATTGCTCTTCGGTTTTACCAACAGCCGCTACTTCTGGCCATGTATAAACCACCCCGGGAATAAGGTTATAATCTATATGAGGCTTTTGTCCCGCCAATAATTCGGCTACCATAGTTCCTTCCTCCTCCGCTTTATGCGCCAACATAGCACCACGAACTACATCGCCAATTGCGTATATGTTAGGAACATTGGTTTGTAAATGATCATTAACAGCTATGGTGCCGTTTTTCTCTAATTGTACTCCTGCAGCTTCTAGTTTTAGACCTTCGGTAAAAGGTCTTCTACCTACCGCAACTAAACAATAGTCTCCTTTCAGTTCTACTTCGGCTCCTTTTTTATCATCAGCCTTAATAACTACCTCGTTGCCATTGTTCTCCACGGATTTTACTTTGTGCGATAGCAAGAATTTCACCTTCTGCTTCCGCATCACTTTTGTTAACTCCTTGGATAAGGCTGCATCCATTCCTGGAATGATACGATCCATAAATTCTACTACGGTCACATCTGCACCCAATCGCTTGTATACCTGACCCAGTTCCAATCCGATAGCTCCTCCTCCGATGATTACTAAATGTTTTGGAATTTCTTTCAGTTTCAATGCTTCCGTAGAGGTAATTACACGCTCTTTATCTAGCTTTATAAAAGGAAGACTCGATGGTTTGGAACCAGTAGCTATAATTACATTCTTTACCTCAATGGTTTCTGTTTCCCCATCGGCCTTTGCAATATTAATATGCGTAGCATCCTTAAAACTTCCCAAGCCTTCGTATACAGTAATCTTATTCTTGTCCATCAAGAATTTTACCCCATCACAGGTTTGGTCCACTACAGATTGTTTTCTGGAAATCATCTTTTCCAAATCTACCTTTATTTCACCCGGAATGTCAATACCGTGTGTTTCAAAATGCTTCACTGCATCCTCATAATGATGCGAAGAATCCAACAAAGCTTTGGATGGTATACAACCAACGTTCAGGCAGGTGCCCCCTAAGGTGGAATACTTCTCTATAATTGCGGTTTTCATTCCTAATTGGGCACATCTAATAGCAGCGACATATCCTCCAGGACCGGAGCCAATAATGGCTACATCGTATTGGGTCATATTATTAATGTATTGATAAAGATTAGTTTTAACTTAATTGAAACAAAAATACAAATGTTTTGTGGTTGCACAACCAAGCAAGTTTGCGAAATTAAGATGGTTTTATTTTTTTAGGGCTTAGAGGGGAATTTCCGTGTTGTTTTTCACCTCCTTAATAACAAAGGCGCTTTGGGTACTACCTATATGGTTTAGGGCCGTAAGCTTAGTCACCATAAAGTCGCGATACGCTTCCATATCCCCCACATATATTTTAAGGATATAATCGTAATCGCCACTAATATGATGGCACTCCACCACCTCGTCCAATTGAAGCACTTCCCGCTCAAACTGGGCTATATGATCTTTTGTATGTTGTGTTAGCTTTACGTGGCACAGCACTACAAACGATCTATTCACCTTCTTCTTATCTACCAGGGCTACGTACTTGGTAATCACCCCCGTTTTCTCTAAACGCCTTATACGTTCATAGGTTGCGGTAACTGAAAGCCCCAACAACAAGCCGTACTCTTTAGTGGTTCGCTTGCTATTCTGTTGCAGCAGTCTCAATAACTTTAAATCTGTTGCGTCCAATTTCATGCTGATATATTTTCGGTATTAAAAACCCCAATAAAGGATTGGTAGAAATAAAATCTAAATACAACGTTCATTTAGTTTTATATACTGCAAATTAGCTATTTCATTGATTACATCACTATAAACACATAAATTTATAGATAAATAAAAAGATATATCATGAAGTATAAAGGTGCCGATCATTTACAAGACTTACAATATTTTGGAGAATTTGGTGGAGTTAATCCCTCCATTTCCGATTCTTCCACCTATACATTTTTGTCAGCCAAAACCATGTTCGATACTTTTGAAGGGAACACGGAGGGTTGCTATCTGTATAGCAGACACTCTTCCCCATCCAATTTATATTTAGGAGAAGCTTTAGCAGCCCTGGAAGGTACGGAAACTGCTAATGTAACAGGCAGTGGCATGGGGGCCATCACAGCTGTTATCTTACAATTGTGCAACGCGGGAGACCATATTGTTAGCAGTAGAACAATCTATGGAGGCACCTATGCTTTCATGAAGAACTTTTTGAAGAAATTTGATATCCGCATTTCATTTGTGGACACCACGGATACAAAGGCGGTAACCAAGGCTATTACGCAAAAAACAAAAATGATTTACTGTGAGTCGGTCAGTAATCCCCTGCTAGAGGTAACGGACATTGAAGCGATGTCTCGCATTGCAAAAAAGCACGGTATTCCGTTGGTGGTAGATAACACCTTTTCTCCCCTATCTATTACTCCTGCAAAATTAGGGGCCGATATTGTAATTCATAGCCTCACTAAATTTATTAATGGAACAAGCGACTGTGTTGCTGGAGCCGTTTGTGGTACTAAAGATTTCTGTCTTAGTCTAAAAGATGTAAATTCTGGTGCGGGAATGCTTTTAGGGAGTACGTTAGATAGTTTACGGGCGGCATCTATCTTAAAAAATATGCGAACCCTACATATTAGAATGAAAAAACACAGTGAAAATGCACTGTATTTGGCCCAGAAATTTGAAGAGGACGGACTCAAGGTAGGTTATCCCGGATTGGCATCGCACAAAGACCATAAGACCATGATTCAACAATACAATGCAGCATACGGCTATGGAGGCTTATTAACCCTTGATGTTGGTTCTTTGGAAAAGGCAAACGCACTTATGGAGCTAATGCAAGAGAAAAACCTTGGCTATTTAGCAGTAAGCCTCGGATTTTACAAAACCCTCTTTAGTGCACCAGGCTCTTCTACCTCTTCCGAGATTCCGATGGAAGAACAATTGGAAATGGGACTTTCCAATGGACTGATTCGCTTCTCTATAGGGCTGGATGATAATATTGAGCGTACTTATACCACCATGAAAAGTTGTATTAAGGAGTTGGGTATCCTTTAAACAATTTGTTTGTCTCACCAATAATTACTAGCCACTGGTAAAAAATTATACCATTTCAATTATATGCATAAGAGGTGTTTACCTTAACAATGATATAAAGGGGCATTGTCTAGAAATGGGGGTGCCCAAATTGGAACCTATTTCATTTAGGCTTGCAGAACATTGGGCAAAATCGTAATATTACCCAGGAACTAAGAACAGATAGATGCAAAACCAAAGCCCTACCCCCAGCCAAACTGAAAATGAACATATTACAGAAAACAAGGAATTAAATATTTGGGAAGCTCTCATACCTGTATTTGCACTGGTAGGAATGCTATCCTATAATGTCTTTGTTTTTGGAGACGATGCGCTGGGTGGCTCTAACCAATTTATCCTTCTTATGGGAGGTGCTGTTGCGGCGATTGTAGGGGTGTTAAATAAGGTCCCCTACGGTAAAATGATTGCCGAGGTGGCAGATAATGTGAAATCTACCACGGGTGCCTTACTCATCCTACTTATGGTAGGGGCGCTTTCTGGTACTTGGCTTATCAGTGGAATTATCCCCACCATGATCTATTATGGACTTCAAATTTTAAATCCCACTATTTTTCTAGCTGCCTGTGTTATAATCTGTGCGGTGATTTCCGTGGCCACTGGAAGCTCATGGACCACTTCGGCTACGGTGGGTATTGCTCTGGTAGGTATTGGCACCACCCTGGGAATTCCCTTAGGGATGACTGGAGGCGCCATCTTGTCTGGAGCGTATTTTGGGGATAAAATGTCGCCTTTAAGTGACACCACCAACTTAGCACCTGCCATGGCTGGTAGCGAACTATTTAGCCACATTAAGTATATGGCTCTTACCACAGTTCCTACTATAATTGTTACTATATTGGTATTTGTCATCCTAGGCTTCACCTTGGATACCAGTGGTACGGCAGACACCCAAGGGATAATGAATTCTATAGAGCAAACCTTTAACATTAATGGATGGCTATTTTTGGTGCCGATAGCGGTAGTAGTTCTTATTCTTAAAAAGGCTCCTCCCCTTATGGCTTTGTTAGTAGGTACCTTATTAGGAGCAGTATTCGCCTTAATTTTCCAACCCAATATTGTTATGGAGCTCACTGGAGCCTCATCGCTTACTATAGAATCCGGATATCGGGGAGTAATGAACGCTATCACTATACAGACTAATATTGCCACCGAAAATGCGGTCCTGAGCGATCTATTTTCTTCCAAGGGAATGACAGGAATGCTGGGGACAATCTGGTTAATTATATGCGCCATGGTTTTTGGAGGGGTTATGGATGGCATTGGTGCCCTGGCAAGAATTAGTAGTGCCCTTTTAAGTTTAGCAAAATCCACCTTTAGTTTATTTGCCAGTACGGTTGCCAGTTGTTTGGCATTGAACCTTACCGCCTCGGATCAGTATCTATCCATTGTGGTTGCCGGTAAGATGTTTACAAAAGCGTATCGAGAAAAAGGCTTAGCTCCAGAAAACCTTAGTCGTACCTTGGAAGATTCTGGAACAGTTACCTCTGTGCTTATACCGTGGAATACCTGTGGTGCCTACCATTCCGGAGTATTGGGAATAGGCGTGGCAGAATATTTCGTCTATGCCATATTTAATTGGTTGAGTCCGTTTATGACGTTAATTTTTGCTGCCTTTAATATTAAGATAAAACAGCTGGCCAACAATACGATGGAGTTCGCTAAAAGTTAATGGTCTATCTTTCCAAGGGCAATTACCTCTTTGGTGCGTAATTCACATTGGGAATACTTTTTACAGCATCAGCTATGTTATACATTTAGCCTATAAATGAGCTCCCTTCTAGTTAAATAATCGCTACGGCTTAATATTAAATAAATAGGTGTTTACCATTGAGCCACACTAGCATTAAAACACTAAGGAACATTCATTAAATTCCTGTTCATTACAACCGTACCGATATAGCGGGTTTAGGAGGAAGACAGGTCCTAAAACCCCATATAAACCTCACAAAACCATGATTGACCCCCGTAGTAATAGTGAGCCATCTATTAAAGCTATAACCTTATAAATTTTTTAGATCCAAATTTCTTCCAAAGCTTGATATAAGCTGTAATTTTGTATCAGAAATCAACAATAAAAATTAAACATATGACTTTTGTAGGAAGAAAATTTCCAGATCTTAGTGTAAACGCAATGAATGAAATGGGCGATACTTTTAAACTGAACGTTTTAGAAGAAGCCAAAAAAAACAATAAGAAAGTACTCCTGTTTTGGTACCCAAAGGATTTCACCTTTGTATGTCCAACAGAATTACACGCTTTCCAAAATGCTTTGAGCGAGTTTGAAAGTAGAAATACCATAGTAATCGGTGCTTCTTGTGACACTGCAGAAGTTCACTTCGCTTGGTTAAGCACTTCCAAAGAAAATGGAGGAATTGAAGGTGTTACTTACCCAATATTGGCAGATAGCAACAGAAACCTTGCTTCTACCCTAGGTATCTTAGACATCACCAATGAGCAGTACAACGAAGAGACTGGTGTAGTAACCGTTGAAGGTGACAACGTAACTTACCGTGCCACTTACTTAATTGATGAGGAAGGTACTGTATTCCACGAAGGAATTAACCATATGCCTTTAGGAAGAAACGTAAACGAATACCTTCGTTTAATTGACGCTTATACCCACGTTCAGCAAAAAGGAGAAGTTTGTCCTGCAAACTGGGAAGAAGGCAAAGAAGCAATGACTGCTGATAGAGACGGAGTAGCTAGTTACTTGGCCACTCATTCTAACTAAGAGCTATCAATAAGTATCAGGAGTCCATTAAAGTAATGGACTCCTCTTCTTTAAGTACGAATTTAAAAATTTAGAGATATGATATTAGAATTAGAAAATGATAATCTTAAGGAGATTATCGATCAGAATAAAAAGGTAGTTGTACAGTATTCTGCCACATGGTGTGGTAACTGTAGAATTATGAAGCCTAAGTTTAAAAAAGAAGCTTCCGAAAATGAAGGGATCACCTTTGTACTTGCGGATGCTGAAAAGTTTCCTGAGTCCAGAAAATTGGCCAAGGTAGATAACCTACCTACGTTTGCAGTTTTTGAGAATGGGGAGATCAAGAATCAGGTACAGACTAACAAGCACGATGTGCTAAAAGATTTGATTAGTGAAATTACCAGTAATTAAGCAACTTACCGAGTTCATCGCCGAAAATGACGAGGACTATGTTTTGGAAACCATAGAAACCTTAGAGTCTATCTCGGAGGTATCTTCCTTAAAGGACGAAGAACTGGATGTTATAGGAGAATTGATCTCAAATCTATATGGAGCGTTGGAAGTCAACAAGTCCATTCAAGAAGGCAAATCCCAAAAAGATGCCCTCAATGAGTTTATGCAAAGGGTTTTGGGATCTATTGACCAGTAAGTACTCTAGGCGTACCGGTCTAACAAATAAAATACAAAGCCGTTTATAAATAGGAAATCCTTTTATAAACGGCTTTTTTGATTAAAACACCCCAATTCTTCGCATAAACTGTAGCAACCTACTTTTTTATCCATGATTGCTTACATTTACGCTATATATTTTTTATTTTCACGGCAAATTAAAACTAAGAATCATGGCTACTGTAACACTTAAGGGAAATCCCATCAATACAATAGGAACTTTGCCTGCCACAGGCAGCAATGCTCCGGCATTTACTTTAACTAAAGGAGATCTTTCCTCCGCCACCTTATCCGACTACAAAGGAAAAAAGGTAGTATTAAACATTTTTCCCAGCATAGATACCGGAACCTGCGCTCAATCTGTACGTCAGTTCAACAAAGAAGCGGCCGAATTAGAGAATACCGTAGTATTGTGTATTTCCAAAGACCTTCCATTTGCACAAGGACGTTTTTGTGGTGCAGAAGGAATAGAAAATGTAGAAATGCTTTCCGATTTTAAAGATGGAAATTTTGGCGAAGCTTATAAGGTAGCGTTTACAGACGGTCCGCTTGCCCCACTTCTTTCCAGATCTGTGGTAGTTTTGGATGAAGAAGGGAAAGTTCTCTACACGGAGCAAGTAGCAGAGACCGTAGATGAGCCCAATTACAAAGCAGCATTAGAAGCCTTATTGAATGCCTAAGGAAAGTTTCCTTGTCAATAGGATCCGCAGCATAGGTTTTGCAGTGAAAGGCGCTATATTACTAATAAAGACCGAAGCCAGTTTAAAGGTTCAGGTCTTTATTAGTTTGATAATGACCGCTGCAGGCTTTTATTTTGACATTTCTGGTACAGAATGGAGCCTACAAGTTCTTGCCATCGCCTTGGTGCTCGGAATAGAGGGAATGAATACGGCTATAGAAAAACTATCCGATTTTGTGCAGCCCAATTTCGATCCAAGAATTGGGTTTATAAAGGATATAGCGGCCGGTGCAGTTCTTCTAGTATCGATCGCCGCCTGCGTTGTTGGACTCATTATCTATATTCCAAAGATTTTTTGAGATCCTTATTATTTCTTGCAACTATAAAATATATGTGGATAAATGGAGTTGATTGGTATACAGTCGCTAACAGCCCCACATAGGGATAAGCCATGGCCAACCCCTATAGATTGGCAAAAAGTAGAGTTCCGTATACCAGTAAATTTGTAATTTAGCCCCCAGAATAAAAGATGTAATGACAAAGAAGGCAAGAAAATCTAAGTCGACCCCTACCAAAAAAGGCTTCCCCTTTAAACTATCTAAAAAGAACAAGGTTATTTTGGGTGGTTTGTTGATGTTGCTGGGCGTAGCCCTGTTTTTTTCTTTCCTTTCCTTTTACTTCACTTGGCAAGATGACCAAAGCATCCTAAGTGAGTTTTCTAACAGGAAAGAACAAGCTAAAAACCTTTTAAATAAGTTTGGGGCCAGTATAGGGCATTTAGTCCTCTACCAAGGATTTGGTATCTCGTCCATCATATTCACCTTCCTTATATTTATTTCTGGGACTCATTTATTTTTCAGCCTCTCCAAACAAGGGCTGCTCAGAAAATGGTACTGGGGATTGGTCTTTATCATTTGGATATCCATTGCCTTCGGATTTTTCGCCCCATCCAAACCCCTCTTGGGCGGTATGGTAGGCTTTGAAATAAACGACTTCCTACAAGATTATGGCGGTAAAATAGGGGTATTTCTTTTACTGTTATTTGGACTGATTGTAATATTGGTGCGATTCTTTCAATTTTCACCAGAGGCAGCTGTAGCCTACATAAAAAAGAAGAAAAAATCGGTGGCTTCAGAATTTAAAACAGCTACAGATCCCTCCCCTATTTCATCCGTTGCTGCAGATAAGGAGAATTTGGCGCTAACGGAAGAAGAAGAGGAAGAAGCCGTGGTTTCCATGGATACCTATACCCATAAGAAAGACATTCCCCCAATACAGAAGGAGGAAACAGAAGATGAACTCCAAATTAATGTAGGCCATGAGGAGGAGACCATCGCTATGGAAGTGGAGAAAATAAACGAAGAGACCGAAGAGGTGGATAATATCTCCAGTAAATTGGTGGAAGATTTTGGGGAATTTGATCCCACTCTAGAGTTAGGGAATTACAAATTTCCAACGTTGGATCTCCTAGACCATCACGGTGCTTCGGGCGGAATTACCATTAACCAGGAGGAGCTAGAGGAAAATAAAAACAAGATTGTAGACACCCTAAAGAACTACAAAATTGGCATTGCCCAGATTAAAGCTACTATTGGACCAACGGTAACCTTATATGAGATTGTCCCGGATGCTGGGGTGCGTATTTCCAAAATAAAAAACTTGGAAGACGATATTGCCCTTTCCCTCGCAGCCTTGGGAATCCGTATTATTGCCCCAATTCCAGGGAAGGGAACCATAGGAATTGAGGTGCCCAATAAAAATGCCACTATTGTTTCCATGCGGTCCGTAATTGCCTCCAGCAAATTCCAAAAGGCCGAAATGCAATTACCTATTGCCTTTGGGAAGACTATTAGCAATGAGACCTTTGTAGTAGATTTGGCTAAAATGCCCCACCTACTAATGGCTGGTGCTACAGGACAGGGTAAATCCGTGGGATTAAATGCGGTATTAACATCCTTGCTCTTTAAAAAACATCCTGCCGAGGTAAAGTTTGTGCTAATAGATCCAAAAAAGGTAGAACTAACCCTATTTAACAAAATAGAACGTCATTACTTGGCCAAACTGCCCGATTCTGAGGAAGCCATCATCACGGATAACGCCAAGGTAATTAACACCTTAAATTCACTCTGCATAGAGATGGATAATAGGTACGAGCTATTAAAGGTGGCCATGGTGCGAAACATCAAAGAATACAACGTTAAGTTTAAGGCTCGAAAATTAAATCCCAATGACGGGCATATGTTCCTTCCTTACATCGTTTTGGTCATTGATGAATTTGCCGATCTTATTATGACTGCCGGTAAGGAAGTAGAGACCCCTATTGCCAGATTAGCCCAATTGGCCAGGGCGGTAGGTATACATTTAATAATTGCTACCCAAAGACCGTCGGTAAATGTGATTACGGGTATTATTAAGGCCAACTTCCCGGCTAGAATAGCATTTAGGGTGACTTCCAAAATAGACTCTAGGACCATTCTAGATGCCCAAGGGGCCGATCAGTTAATTGGTCGTGGAGATATGCTCTTTACCCAGGGCAACGAAGTTACTAGAATTCAGTGTGCATTTGTTGACACCCCTGAGGTAGCAAAGATTACGGACTTTATTGGGTCTCAAAGAGCCTATCCAGATGCCCATATGCTTCCAGAATATGTTGGAAACGACGAGTCTGGCACAGGTATTGATTATAATATTTCCGAAAGGGACGCTAAGTTTAGGGAAGCGGCCGAAGTAATTGTTATTGCACAACAAGGGTCTGCCTCGTTAATCCAAAGAAAGCTAAAATTGGGCTATAACCGCGCAGGAAGAATAATAGACCAATTGGAAGCTGCAGGGATCGTAGGTCCGTTTGAAGGCAGTAAGGCGAGACAAGTACTGGTGCAAGATATGATTGCGTTAGATCAGCTCCTGAGCAATGAAACGCCCTAAAGGACATTAACAAATAGATAAAGAAAAGAAGATGAAAAGATTATTTCTCCTAGTACTATTTACCATTAGCAGTACCATGGCCATGGCCCAAGACTCTAATAAGGCCAAATCCCTATTGGATGAAGTTTACAATAAGGTAATGAGCTACGATAATATTTTTGTGGATTTCAAGTACTCCCTTCGGAACGAGGAGGCCAATATTAACACAGATACCCGCGGAGACGTTACTATGCAGGGCGATAAATATGTGTTTAATTATATGGGTGCCAAACAATTGTACGACGGGAAGAAAGTATATACCGTAGTTCCAGAAAATGAAGAGGTTACCGTAGAGGAAAAAATAGACGATGAAAATACCATCACCCCTTCCAAAATGTTGACTTTTTACAAGGAAGGACATCGCTACGATTGGGATATCCTACAAAATGTTCAGGGAAGAAAAATACAGTTTGTAAAGCTAACTCCCATCGATAGTAATTCTGAAACAAAATCGATCCTTTTAGGAGTGGACGTAGAAACCAAGCATATTTACAAGTTAATAGAAACCGGTAAGAACGGGACCAAAACCACAATTACTGTTAATTCTTTTAAAATTGACCAACCTTTGTCCAAAACCTTATTTACTTTTGATGAGGACAAGTACATAGAAAACGGGTACTACATTATAAGAAATTAAAGCATTGAAAATTCTAGACCGATATATATTATCGAGGTTCCTCTTTAATTTTTTCAGTTCGTTTGTAATATTGATGTTCATCTTTATTTTTCAAACGATATGGTTATTTATTGACGACTTGGCTGGGAAGGGGCTAGACCTGCTAATTATTGGCAAGTTTATGTTCTACCTATTGCCCAACCTCATGGAACGGGTAATCCCCTTAACGGTATTACTATCGTCTATCCTTACCTTTGGATCCTTTGCCGAGAACTACGAATTTGCAGCTATGAAAGCATCGGGTATTTCCCTGCAGCGGTCCATGCTGGGTCTTATCATATTTGTAACCTTTTTGGGCGGACTTACTTTCTATTTCGCCAACAACATCATCCCCATCTCAGAACAGAAAATCTATAACTTACGGAGAAATATTGCCAAGGTAAAGCCTGCCGCAATTATTACGGAAGGGGTTTTCAGTGATTTGGAAGGAACGGATATGAATATGAAGGTAGATAGGAAATATGGGGAGAAAGATCGGTTCCTAGACAATGTTATTATTCACAAAAAATCTGGAAGGGGCGTAAATACCACGGTGATTAAAGCAGAATCCGGAGAACTTATTAGTAGTGAGAAGTCGGATATCCTTCAATTGGTGCTCAAGGACGGGAACTATTATGAAGAAATGACCGCCAAAAGCGCTCAGGGCCGACTGAAAAATCCGTTTGCAAAGGCCAATTTTAAAACCTATACCATTAATAAGGATGTTTCCGATTTAAATGATGTAGACCTCAATGAGGAGCGGGACATTAGTACGGAAAAAATGAAAAATATTACGCGCTTGTCCAAAGACATTGACTCTTTGCAAGAAGACAATGTTAAAGCGGTAACGGCCTTTTCCAAGAATATTGTCAATAGAATGGGTGCTTTTATAAAGCTTAACAAACCAGATTCTCTATCGGCCAAAGTAATTGCAGAGAAGAAGCGGGAAAGGGATTCCCTAGGGACCACGGTTTCCACGGACAGTATAGTTTCCCTATACCCGGAGTATCAAAAAATGCAATTGTTGTCCAGTGCAAAAACGGCTACAGCCAATATTTTAACCACTATTAAAGGAAAGCGACAAGAATTACAGATTAAATACAAGATTTACCGTCTGCATATTCTATCGCTGCATAAAAAATATGCCTTGGCCCTATCCTGTATAATCCTCTTTTTTGTGGGAGCTCCCCTAGGAGCCATTATACGAAAAGGCGGACTAGGACTACCCATGGTAATTGCTATTATATTATTTCTTACCTATTACTTTATTGGGGTATTTTCTGGCAACTATGCCAAGGAAGGTAACATCCATCCTATTATTGGGGCATGGCTACCTACCTTTATTATGTTACCTTTAGGTGTTTTTCTAACAAGACGGGCCACCACCGATAAAGGCTTGGTGACCTTTGGAAGTACTATAGATTTTTTTAAAGGATTATTTAAAAAGTTTAATAAAACTGCTACGCATGACAACTAAAGTGGATGACACCATTACACTAAATACCATAGAAGAAGCCATTGAAGATATTAGGCAAGGGAAGGTTATTATTGTAGTGGACGATGAGAACAGGGAAAATGAGGGCGATTTTATTGCAGCTGCTGAACTAGCTACCCCTGAGATGATCAACTTTATGGCCACTCACGGAAAGGGACTTATCTGTGCCCCCCTGACGGAACAAAGGTGTAAGGAATTGGGTTTACATATGATGGTTCATAACAATACGGATCCTATGGAAACCGCCTTTACGGTTTCGGTAGACTTACGGGGAGAAGGAGTTACCACAGGTATCTCTGCCTCAGATAGAGCCAAGACCGTGCTCGCTATGACCAAACAAGACCTAAAACCGCACGATTTGGCAAGGCCAGGACATATTTTTCCGCTGGTAGCCAAAGATGGAGGGGTTTTACGGAGAACCGGACACACGGAGGCGGCCATAGACTTTGCCCGTTTAGCCGGACTACAGCCAGCTGGGGTTATTGTTGAGATTATGAACGATGATGGCACCATGGCCAGACTACCTCAGTTATACCAGGTGGCCAAGAAGTTTGATTTAAAGATTGTCTCTATAGAAGATTTGGTGGCCTACCGAATGGAGCACGATAGCTTAATCCAAAAAAAGGAGGATTTTGATATAATGACCAGGTTTGGCAAGTTTAGACTCAGGGCCTACCAACAGACCACCAACAATCAGGTGCATATAGCGTTGACAAAAGGAGGCTGGAAAAAAGATGAAAAGGTACTTACACGTATAAACTCTACCTTAATTAACAACGATATCCTAGGAACGCTGACCAATAATCCCGATAAGAAGTTGGAAGACATGTTCAATGCCATTAACACCGAGGGCAAAGGAGCTATCGTTTTTATCAATCAAGAAAGCAAATCACTGAACCTCTTGGGTAGATTGGGCGAATTAAAAAAGTTACAAAAAGAAGGAATTTACAAGGCCCCTAAAGTAGATATGGACGCCAAAGATTTTGGAGTTGGGGCACAGATTCTGCACGATCTGGATATCGCCAAAATTAGATTGCTAACCAATTCGTCCCATATTAAACGAGTAGGAATTGTAGGATACGGGCTAGATATTGTAGAATACGTCACCTATTAATACATCAGTACAGCTCACTTCAAATTTATAAAGGAGTACAGTATAAAAAAAAGGCCGGTAATTAAAATTATCGGCCTTTTCATTTTTATAAGCTTCAAAGTACTGACTACCTTATAAACTTTGCCCTTTGGCCTCAATATTTTCGAAACTCTTCCAACATTGGAACATAGCTCTTGGAACGTGGAAACAGCCTTTCCACTTACCACCTTTTAAAGTTAATAACGGCTTTCCTTCCCTGTTAAGATACCCAAACCATTCGCCATTCTCTGGATCTGAAAAATGGCTCCACGCATAGTCGTGTACTTTTTGGTACCACTCCCCTATATTCTTATTCCCCGTATGTTCAAAAGATTTGGACAAAGCTACTAGGGTTTCTAAATGCACCCACCATAATTTCTGGTCCCATTCTAACTGCTGTGGGGGTTTCCCCTTGGCATCCAAGAAATAGAATATTCCCCCATGCTCTTCATCCCAGCTATACTCCAGAATATTTAGGATAACCTGGGTAGCCTTTTCTATTAGGTCTTTATCATTTTTTCTTACCCCTATATCAATCATAAACCACATGGCCTCAATCCCGTGTCCTGGATTTAACAAACGGCCATTAAAGCTGTCGCATAGTTTTCCTTCTGGAGTAACAAATTCGTAAATAATCCCAGAATCTTTCTGTAAAAACACCTCCATTACTTCGCTAACACTAAAGTCGATGGTTTTTTCTATTTCTTCAGCGTCTAGTACATCTTCTAACTCCAATACTAAATTTGAGAGGATCATGGGAAGCGAAAACCCCTTTAATGGTCTTGCATCCGTGTTTTTCTCATAAACACCTTTAGAATTGTCCTTTTTCTTTAAAATATTGTAATAGGTCTGTTTAGCCAACTCCCTTATGGATTCGTCGCCGGTAGCCTTTGCGTACTGACTAAAAGCCATTGCTGCAAAACAGTCCGAGAAAATATTATAAGGTTGTACCAAGGGTTTCCCCTCTTTAGTAAGGGAAAAGTAGAAATTCCCATCCTTATCCATGGCGTGTTCACGAAGGAAATCGATACCCGATTTTGCTATTTCAAGCCATTTTGGATTTTTCTCCACCTGATTGTACAGCATGGAAAACGTCCAAGCCTGTCGCCCCTGTAGCCACACAAATTTATCGGTATCAAACACCTCTCCAGTTTGATCTAGACAGGTAAAGTACCCTCCATTTTCCGTATCTAAGGAATGATTTTCCCAAAAAGGAATGACATCGTTCAGCAGGGTATTTCTATAAAGCTCAGAATTTTTCATAATAATCTTATGTTAGACATAATACAAATTTAAAAATATTTCTTATATTAGACAGTAGTTTCCTTTAATAGTTAAGAGCAGAATTATTTTTTTATTTATGATACAATACTATTTTTACAAGTTGTGCAATTTACCTCTTTGTTAATTGCAGAATAAACCTACCAAAAAATTATGGATAAATCGTTGAAATTAGAGCCGTTAGAGACCTTATCACTTGCAGATAAGGTGGAGGCGCGCTTATTGCAGTTTATAAAAGAGAATAAGTTAAAGGCGGGCGATTCCATTCCAAAGGAAATGGATTTTGCAGAATCCCTAGGGGTGAGTCGCACTGTAGTAAGGGAAGCTATTTCCCGATTACGCACCTTGGGCATTATTGAATCTAAAAAGCATCGCGGGATGATCTTGACCAATCCGGATATTATGCATAATCTGGAGCGTATGTTAGATCCCACCCTATTAGCAACAGGCACCTTAAAAAACCTGTTTGAATTACGGATGATAATGGAAATGGGGATGGCCGACTTCCTTTTTGAGTATAAAACCCAAAGCGATCTTGAAGAATTGGAAGAAATTGTTCAGTTAGAAGAAGAGGCCGCTTACAACCAGAGTGTATTTTCTCTGGACAAGGAAATTGCATTTCATGGAAAACTTTATGAAATGTCTAAAAACACTACGCTTCAAAAATTTCAGGATCTCCTCTTACCTGTATTTGAATTTGTACACCTAAACGATACCAATTTAAAGGACTATAAATATTCTAGCGGAGAATTTGTAAATCATAGAATGTTATTAGACAATCTTAAAGTGGGCACCCCGGAAACTTTTAGGGTAGCCATGCGCAGACATTTAGAACCCCATTTTGATAGAGTATTTAACAAAGAAAAAAAATAGCGGGCATTGCCCGCTATTTTTTTTCCAATTGGTTTAGCTCAATTTCATCTCTATGAGCTATCGGTCTAAAAAATTACTTTCTCTTTCTTCTAGAAGGCTTCTTGTACTTATCTTTTCCATCGGTAGCCCATTTTAAAGAAAAGCTTACAAATGGATTTTTAGAGTAGCCGTCTTGCTCAAAGAACAATCCTATATCCCCATTTTCCAATACGGTCATAGAAGAATACGCAGAACTACCGGTGTAAATAGTTTTTCCTTCCGTCCAAGTCTCTCCTTCGTCATAACTTACACGTACGGTCATATTCATTCTCCCTTTTTCCATTTTAGCATTGGAAAAAAGAAGTCTGTTTTTCTTGTAACCATCCTCTATAGCGGTATACCTAATGATACTGGCATTACAACCTGGATCTATTAACTGTGGCTCTTCTGTAGTTGTCCATGTTTTCCCTTGATCCGTAGAACGGTGCACATAACGCATCCCCGCATTATTCACTCGCGCATTAATCATCCAAGTACCATCTGCCAATTCTATTACCTTAGATTCATCTGCAGGCTGAATTGGAGTATCTATCAAATACCAAGATTTACCATGGTCGTCACTTGCAAATAAGTGTAGTCCGCTGTTAAGGTTCACCATAGTATGCAATAATTTCCCATCTCTGGTCTGGATTCCACGTCCGGAAGTGATAAATTTAAAATCATTATGCCATTCTTCCTTGGCAATCTGACTGGTAATATCCTCGGGCTTCGTCCAAGTTTTTCCATTATCAGCACTTTTCACAACATGGAAGTAGTATACATCTCTTTCCTTGTCCAAATCCATATAGTTGTAAAACATAAATATTTCATTGGTTTTTGCATCCACAATCATAGAAGGATCCGAAGCAGACTGTCCATAAGGGAAGTCTACCACCGTTTCTATATCACCCCAAGTTTTTCCATTGTCGCTACTTCTTCTTATCACAATATTGATATCCTTACTCCATTTAAGGTCGCCACATCCAGGAACTCTCTCGTCAATAGCAGCTATTAAATCACCATTGGGCGCTGTAATGATAGCAGGAATCCTAAAACAGGCTACTCCATCTACTTCCTCTGCATTAAATAGGTCTTTGTACACCTTTACCCCATCGGCAATTTGATGGTTTTCCGTTTGTCCTGTAAGGACCATGCTGCTACATAACAACAGCCCGATAAATAACTTTCTCATTTTCTGTTTATTAATTTATAGTTGTTCAATTTTACTCATGCTTCATTTTGGAAGAAAGCCCAAGCTTTAATTACCTGAACCATTAGCTCCTAGGGAATTCCTTAGGGATCCTCCTCCATTTACTTACTCGTACATATCCTCAAGATCTGCTTTGGAGAGGGCTTCCATAAACGCTCCAATATTCTTTGCAGAAACATCAAAGAATTTCTTTCCTTTTTCAGCAGTGGAGAATTGAGGGTTTCCAACACCTGTATCTTCAGTCACTTGCGTCCATTGCCTTTGGGAGCTTACCCATCCTTCCTTTAATCCTTTTATTTTAAAAGTTTTTCCTTTCCCAGATCCCGCTTGGTCCAAAGACAAAACCCATTCTGGGGTTAGGTGCATAACCACGGAGGTTTCCAATTCTCCGGCATGATCTCCGGGTTCCTCAAAATATGGTTGGGGATCTGTGTTGTTCCACCAATTTAACGCGCAAACAAATACCTTGGGAAATTCCAAACTCAACTCACGTATAAATTGTTTAAAGTTATTTCCACCATGCCCATTCACTATCACCAACTTCCGTATGTCATGAGCATCCAATACCTGAACCACGTCCTTTAAGACGGCATATTGGGTACTAGGACTCATATTCATACATAGTTTTACGTCCATTTGGCCTGTATTTACGCCAAAGGGGATAGTAGGTAGCACCACTACTTTTGCTCCGTTTTCCCAAGCTTGCCTCGCCGCCGCAACTGCTACATTTTCGGCCAAAATATTATCCGTCGCATAAGGAAGGTGATAATTATGTGCTTCCGTAGCTCCCCACGGAAGAACGGCCACCTCGTAATCCATTTCCTTTACGGATTTCCAATTGTTTTCTGCTAATACATAGGGTCTTGGCTTGCTTTTCATTGGTATGGATTTTTAACTATTTAATTTCCTAGACAACCTATCATGCTAGAACAATTCGTTCAGATTTACTTTTTCAAAAAACAACTCCTTGTTCCCTTCGTATAAAATACCAATATGATTTTCATCGATCACCGTCATACACGAATACCCGTAGCAGTCGTCCTCGTGAAGCTCCAATTGATTTTCAGTTGGCCAGGTAACTCCTTGGTCAAAACTGGTCTTGATGGTCATATTGGTTCTTCGCTTTTCATTATTTGGGTTGAAAAAGAAAAGGATTCTTCCCTTCTCTGCATGATCAAAACTGATTAAACTAGCCATGCAAACAGGTTCTATTAGCGCTTTTCTTGAAGAAACATGTTCTTCCCAGGTTTTTCCTAAGTCCTTGGTGATGGCCACCGCCCTTGCTCCACCTCGATTGTCGCGCATATTGAGCATTAGACTTCCATCATCTAACTGTACCACCTGTGCCTCGGTAGTATTGGGTCTTGCACCTGTACCTATTTTCCAGGTAGTACCTTGGTCCTTACTATAGATTATTGTAGAATGAGGCATTCTATCCTTATCCTTAAATTGGGCAGGGAAAACCAAGGTACCATCCTTCAGGCTAATACCCTTTCCGGGCCCTTGTAGTAATAATTGCCACTCTGGCTTTTTAACCTGAGAAGTAATATTTATTGGATCGGACCATGTTAGGCCGTCGTCTTCGCTCTTAACTAATATAAACTGACTTGTTTCTTCGGGGGTCATACCTGGATTGGAAGCATGCCAATTACGTTTTCCAGGATGTCCATGTGCCCATACCGCAGCAACCCAAATGGTCCCTGTATTGCGATCTACTAGGATGGCGGGATCGCCAATTCCATTTTCCTCCTCAGGTTTACCACCGTATTCACCCATATCCATAATTACCTTCATGGGTTCCCAAGTAGTTCCTCCATCCGTACTGCGACTCATCCCTACATCTACATCGGCCTGAAGGTCTACAGGCCCGTTATAGCGATTGTCATATACGGCAATTAAAGTACCCTTATTAGTAGTTACCAAACCGGGAATACGATAGGTATCCACATTGTCTTGATTATGCTGCCTTAAAGCTATCCCTACTCTTTGCGAAGTAGTAGACTTCTCTAAGGTTGGCTTAAGTACCTGCCCATTAGACAAGGTAATGGATACACTTTTGGCACTTATTTTATTGGATAAATCTACCGTATCCCGTAATGCCATGGACAACCAAAAATAATTATCTCCAGCCTGTAATGGTTGATGACCTTTAATCCGTATTTGAGATTTTATTTGATTACTTCCTCCAAACTTGGTACCTGTTTCAAAACGAGGTTCCTTAAAGGAAGCATATACTTCCATCGCAGTAATATCGCTCAGGTCCGTAGTACCTTCCAAGTTAAAGTCCATAGCGGTTATTGCCAGGTCCGAACCTTGCTCGGGAATAGACAATTTAACTTCCACCACCTTATTCTTTTGCTTGAAAGTGAGCACTGGAAGTACGGGTTGACCAGTTTCGTAGGTAAACCCACTTATCGGCTCCTTATTGGAGGTGTTGCCACAAGACCCTAATACCAAAGCCATTATGGCAATAATTGCATAATATTTATTCTTTCTCATCATCTCTTTAAGGTAGTTATTTATAGGTTCTTAGCCTATTAACCGATTAATTTTTTAGTTGACATAAGGTCTTAGGACCCGTTTCCATTTTTTATACCCCTGCTTGCTCAAATGCAAGCCATCATAGGTAAACTTTGGTTTTAACGCTCCTTTAGCGTTCCTAAATCTTTTATGAAGGTCTATAAAAGAAACATTATTCCTTTTAGCGAGCTCCTCTAGGGACCGGTTTACCGACATAATTAGTTGCTGATTACTTTTATGCCCGGAAAATTTGTCGCCTACCTTCGGATTCACTGGCAGGATACTCTGTAAGAATATCTCCGTATTTTCTGAATCTTTTTGTATCTCATGCAAAATGGATGCCACATGATCTACCACATAGGATTTGGATTTTCCCCTAGCCAGATCATTGGTTCCAATCAACAGAAATATCTTTTTGGGTTGTGAAGAAGTCACTTCGGAAAGCCGATTGAGGATACCCGCTGTTACATCCCCACTTATTCCCCTATTCACCGCGTTTACATTGGGAAACAAAGCTTTCCAATCCCCTCCTTCGGTAATACTATTTCCCAAAAAAATTATTTCATTCTCCGTATCTGGGGTCGATTCAAACAAGGCCTTTCGCTGATAATAATGATCGGAAAAGGTTTGTGCATTTACACTCGTAACCAAGATTCCTACCGACAATAGAAATAAAAACTGCTTCATAACTATTCTAAATTAAAATGAAGGGTCGTATTTAAGGTCTTGTACCTCTCTAACGTTGTTCCCATCCAAGGATACGGGTATAAACGTATACATCCATTTCCAAGAACGACCTCCATGGGGTATCTTCAAAAGTACCGTATTCCAACCTTTTTTCAATTTTACCTTGGCGGGTTCCCTATAAAAATAATCCTCATCTATAAAAGGAATCTCATCGGTTGCTACTGCCAACTCTGGCTGTTGCCATACTGGGGGTGCAACTTCCTCATTGTTCACCCAAATCTTTGGTTCTGTAAAATGCCATTGACCTTGACTGGGCGCAGGTCCTCCCCTTCTACCTCCAGACCTGGACCAACCGTAAAACCCTATCCAAAAAGTCTGTTCCCTCGCCTCTGAAGAATAAATTTTGGTATGCGCATAATAGGTTCCAGATTTGGCTTCCGTTATTGCTGGGAATCCAAAGTAATGTTTAAGATGTATGGTTGCCCCTACCGGAGTATCATCCCATTTATAGGTGGTCCCATCTACCGTATAACTAGATTGCAACTCCTTCTCTACAGGAAATGAGGCTGTAAAGTCGCCCTTATGATCAAAGGGACCTATAATCTTCCATAAAGCTTCCGTCTGGGCCACATATGGAAACTCTTTATCTTTAAAGAAATGGTCTCTATGTACCAATACTTTTTGTTCAAAATCCATAAACCTTTTCAGCTCTTCGGATCCTTTCGGTGGAAGTTTGGCCCAATACTCTAAATAGTTTTTCTCCCTACCCTTCCAAATGGCATCGGAATAAAAAACAATAGAAGGATAAATGGGGTTCTGTTTTAATATATCGCGTTCATTAGCCACATTGTTGTCTGGCCATGCACACAATATTCCTCCCAAGGCCAGGGAATCTCCAGCAGGCTGTCTACAGGGTTGTTGGAAAAACAAACGAGCCATTCCCGCAAAGGGATCCAAGTGATTAATGTAATTGGCCCTAGAGTCTATAAATCGGTGTCCCTTACGTACCTCGTGTTGTGCCCAAAGTTGATTAATAGAGGTACTATCCCCTTCAATTTCAATACCTTCTTTCCATACTATTAGCTCACGGCCCTTACCTTTTATGTGGTTCATTAAGGTAAGAATCATCTCGTCTTCCACATATTCTGGCTCATTCCTAACTTCATCGGTCCCTATGTGGATATAGGGCATTTCTTCGGCATCGGCAAGTGACATCAACTCGTCAAAAAGATCTATTAGAATGGGGAGCACCCTTTCCTCTTTCATCGTCTTTATTCCAAAAGCTTTTCTAAAGGCCCTGGTGTGCCCAGGTATATCAAATTCTGGAATCACCGTTATTTGACGTTCCTTACTGTAGGCAAGTATTTCTTTAAAATCTTCTTGAGTATAATATTTGCCCACATGTCTACTAAAGGATGAATCCGCTTTTAATTCTGGGTATAATTTACTTTCTAAACGCCATCCTGGATCATCTGTTAAATGCCAATGAAATATATTGTACTTGTATTTAGCCAGAACATCTATTTGTTCTTTTAGCTGTGCCACACTTTGGTAGTTTCTACCCGTGTCGTGCATAAACCCCCTAATTTTAAAAGCGGGCCAATCCTTAATGTCCAATTGTGGCAAGCTCCAACTCCTTCCCTTTTCCCTTATCACCTGGGCCAAGGACTGCAGACCATAATAAGCTCCCTTTTCCGTAGGGGCAGTAATGGTTATTTTTTTATCGATTTTTAAGGTATAGGCTTCTTGGTTGGTGAGATTGGAATTTTGTAAAATTTCTACTTCCAGTCCTTTTTTATCGGTCCACAGACCTTCGGTACGCAATACCTTTTCAGGAGCTAACTCCGCTGTTTTAAAGTCGTTGTTTACAAGACGTAATCCAGAAAAAGTTACCTCTTTCTTCCCATAAGTTAGTTCCTGTGGCGTGGGAATAAGCGGATATTTATCTGCAAGCTGCGTCGGCTTTCCTTGAGCACAGGCACTTAAAGCAAATAATAGCACCACACCCATATTTAACCCAGCGTTGCAGGAGTACCACCTTATTTTATCAACTATTTTCTTCATATTTCACGGTAAAACGTTGGTATCTAAATATTTATTAAATTTTCAATCTATCAAATTGGAAAACGTGGACGCTGGAATCCCATGGGCATTGGTCAAATTCCCATCGGAATAGGAACTATAACCGTACCTCACATATCTAGGTTTTTTCACCTGTTTGCTCCAAACCCGTAACACCCCGCTATCTATTTGGGTCTTTGCCTTTACAAATACCTTATCATCACCGGCGATTTCAATATCCGTTACCGATTTTCCATTGGTAGTCTGCAATCCTTCCCCGTGGAGAAAGTGTACTTCCAATTCCTTATCCTGTACATTTACAAAATCTAACAAGGGTCCGGAAAAAGGAATATCCAATCCGTAATTTTTTGCCAGGGCAATCTTAGACAAACGTTTGCCTACCACCCATTTTTTTTTGGGGTGCACATTTGTGGGGTGCCCCACATCCATGCTCACGGCCATTCCGGTATTGGGAATGGACAGAAGTTTTCGTTGCGAATCCCTAAACTTCCCCCAATTAGGCCTGTTGATGCTACTTAATTGAACATAATTAAATGCCATAGCGGGATTATTCCAATGCTTACGCCAATCTGCCACCAACATTTTAAACAGCTTGGTATGTAATATTTCCCGTTCTGCATTAGACTCTCCCTGGTACCAGATAACTCCTTTAATGGGGAAATCTTTTATAGGATAAATCCCCGCGTCGAACAACATGGTAGGATCAAAGGGATGCCTAGCTTTAATGCGATATTGGCTCATAGCAACCATGTTTTTCTCCTTGCGTTGATTTACCCACGGCTGCACCAAGGGATGACGATGGGTATCGTTTAGCAAACTAATAGTTTCATGGGTGGTCTCCATGGCCTCCCTACTAATCCAACTTTGAGTGGTAGATCCTCCTACCGCATTGGAAATGATGCCTACTGGCACCTTTAATTCTTTTTGAAGATTATAGGCAAATGCGTAGGCAACTGCAGAAAAATTTTCCATGCTAGACCCTAAAGCCGTGTTCCAGCCCGAAGGTTTAAAAAAGCCTTCCGCATTGCAGTATGCCAACTCCTCCTTGGTATAAGCGCGATTGGAAGTGTGCGCTTTTGGATCCATAGAAAAAAGAAAGATATTGGAGCTTATGGAATCCTTTAGGATGGAGGCTCCCTGCTTTTCCTCGGCCAGTTTAAAAGCCATATTGGATTGCCCGGATGCCAACCAAACCTCTCCTACATAGGTTTCGGAAATATGGATTTCCCCCGATTGCTTGGAAGAAATCGTCAATTGGTACGGACCGCCCGCTTTCTGTGCAGGATAGGTAACTTGCCATTGACCATGGCGAGAAACTTTGGTGCGCTTGATTTTACCATTAAACTGTATGGTAATCTCGTCCGTGGCATTTGCCACCCCCTTGATGACCAAGGGTATATTTCTTTGAAAAACCATTTGCTCCCCGTAAAGCATGGGAAGTGCTAATCCTCCATAGTCACCACTAATAAATTGAGCTATTTTCTTGGCTATTATGGTAGCCCCTTCTTTGGCAGGGTGAAGATCATCTGCATAGTATTCCGGGAATCGGTACAAGGGCTCTTGAAGATTAATCACAGGAACTCCAGCTTGTTGGCCTATGAGATCTATCTTAGACTGAATCTCTAAATAATTCTCCCGCATCCCTTCTTCAAACCAATGGTGGCCAGAAAAGGAGGGAGACATTTGACAGATGATAACTTCTGGGGAAGAAGGCAATTCTCTATATTCCTGAATCATCGCTAGATAATCGGAAACAAAGCTATCCTTATGATCGGGCCAATTATTATTCCCTTGATCGTTAAGCCCTAAATGAATTACGACCAAATTTGGCAAGAAAGCCTTAGAAGCATCAAATTGAGGGGTATCCCAATAAGGTTTATGCCCCTTTTTTAGCATAGTAGCTCCGGGATGTCCAAAGTTCGCTACCTTGTAGACATCCCCGAGCATTTGCTGCAATTGAACTGGATAAGCATTACGCTCCCTATTCTCAATTGCAGTTCCATAGGTAACGCTGTTCCCTACGCAGGCCACCTTTATTTGCTGTGCATGCATGGAAAAAGTCATTAAAAAAATAAGCAAATAAAAATTTCTCAACTCAATTCCATTAAACACCAAACAACCTTATAGTTAAGCCCTTATTAAAGAACAGTGTATTGTAGAACTATTTATACCTTACCTAGATATGGAGTAATTCCCAAAGCATCCAATTCTGACTTCGCCTCTTCAATTTGAGCCTCCGTTAGCGTGGTATGCGGGAACCTACTAGGACCTAAATCCAATCCTAATGCCTTCATAAAGGATTTTGCAGCACCGTTAAAACCACCTTTTGCATTTAAGACATCTACAAACTTCATGGATTTCTGCTGAAGATCTGCAGCCAATGTATGATTATTATTATTAAACGCTTCCTCTATAGCTAAGTACAATGGAGCCAAGTGGTTATAGGTACTCCCTACCCAGCCATCGGCACCAAAGGGAAGACTAGCAAGGAAAATCTCATCAAATCCAAATAAAATATTAGCAGACCCTCCATTAAACTCCTTAGAGTATTTATAATCTATAAGATTGTTGTTGGTAAACTTAATTCCGGCTAGATTGGGAATCTGCGGTGTTGCCAACGCTAAGAATTCTGCCATATTAAAATTGGCTCCAGTCAATACAGGGATATGGTAATAATAAAAAGGAATATTAGGTGCACAGGCGGCAATTTCCTTACAATATTCTACTAACTTATTAATATCGGATAATCTAAAGTAATAAGGAGCCAATGCAGCAATCCCGTCTACCTTATCAGCAGCATAGGCAGCCAACTCCTTAGCTTCCTGCAAGCTAGTATGCCCTACATGATCTATTACAAATAGGTCGCTCGACTTATTTTGACCCCAAGCCTTCGTAATTTCCTTCCTTTCGGCTACGGACAAAGAGGTAAAGTCTCCAGTAGACCCATTTATAAAAACCCCTTTCACCCCATTTCCTTTTAAGAAATCCGCATATTGCGGTACTATCTCTACATTAAGCGAAGAATCCTGGTGCATGGGTGCATAGGTCGCTGCTATAAGTCCTTTCATTTTTCAAATGCTGTTATGTTATACATAATACAAATCTAGGTAAACAAATTGAGGTGCACAAAAGGAATTTTAGAAGAATTATTAAATAACACCTCAAACAAAACCCAAGCAATCTACACCTAAGCCATATTTTACTAGTGCTAATATAACTTTTCAATTTATTGATCCGAATAAGTTTTTAACAATATTTCATTCATTTATATGTAGGAATATCACATTGTCAGGGGTAAACATCATAAAATCACAATTTATAATTCACCAAAAAAAACTGCAAATATTTTGTTAAGAAACCATTATTTAATATCATTGCATTATGTAATACATAAGAACTAACAAAATGATACACAAAAACAAACTCTTAAAGCATGTGCTAGCACTAACGGCCTTTCTATTTATGGGAGGTTTGTACGCACAACAGAAAACAGTCAGCGGAACTATTTCCGACGACACAGGACAACCCCTTCCTGGGGCCAACGTATTAGTACAAGGTACTACCACGGGGACACAATCGGATTTTGATGGAAACTATACCATTCAAGCAAGTGACGATGACATTTTGGTATTTAGCTACATTGGTTTTACCACCAAAAACATTCCAGTTGGAAACCAAACTACTATTAATGTAACCTTATCAGAGGATGCTGCCTTGTTAGACGAGGTGGTTGTAACCGGGTACGGTTCTCAGACCAGGGCAACACTTACCACTTCTGTATCTAAATTGGATACAAAAATTTTGGAAACTTCTACAAGATCCAATGCCGCAACAGCCCTACAGGGTACGATTGCAGGTTTACGTGTAACCAACACTACCGGACAACCAGGTTCTACCCCACAAATCGTATTGCGTGGTGGTACTAATTTTGATGGCACCGGTTCCCCTCTGATCTTAATAGACGGGATCCCTGGATCTTTTTACGCACTTAACTCGGACGACATTGAGTCTATAGAAGTACTGAAAGATGCAGCTGCTACCGCTATTTATGGTGCAAGATCCGCCAACGGGGTTATCTTGGTAACCACCAAAACAGGAAAAGCTGGAAAATCCTCTATCAACTACAAGTACAAATACAGTATGAACGAGGAGCGCAACGATCAAAAGTATATTGGTGCAGAAGACTTCATTAATTACAACAGACAGTCCATTGCTTGGTATAGGGAAGCTATTAACAACCCTGGATCTTTTGGTGCCTTTTTAGATGGAGCCAATTCTATGGGAACCGGTGGAAACACTACCAACTCTCCATTTACTACCCAGTTGTTAACTGCGGATAACCAGTACCTATTAAATCAGCCTGGTTGGAATGCGATTCCCGATGTTCTAAACCCTAATCAGCAAATTTTATTCTTTGACAACAAGAGTGTAGGAGATCGCATTTATCAGAACAGCGCCTCCAAGGATCACTACCTATCTTTTGATGGTGGTAACGAAAAAGGAACTTACTACTTAGGTTTAGGCTTATTGGATAACGATGGATTGATTTTAGGATCTGGTTTTAAAAGATACTCTGGAAAGTTTTCAGGATCTTATAGGATTACAGACAATTTTAAGATTAATTCCAACGTGCTTTATTCGCACTCTAACCTAAACCGTAGCCCACTAGGTGGTGATGACACGGTGTTTAGAAGATTCCAAGGTCAGGCACCTACTTCTAGAACCTATGACAACAATCCTGATGGAACTTGGTCCGATATTTATGCCGTGGGACAAAACCAAGGCTTTGGTAACCCATTATATTATCAAGATAAGTTTATCAGAAAAAATCTAGAGCAGCGTTTGTCTGCATCCGTAGGATTTGACTGGAACATCCTAGATAATTTAATCTTTGCTGTGAATGGTAGTCACTTTGCCATTAACAACCACAACGAGAACTTTAATAAAGCCTTTAGGGTAGGAAGCACTACTGGTCCCATTAGAGCCGAAAGAGCTGCCTCTGTTAGCTTAGGAAGAACTCTAAGAAACCAGTTGACGGGTACCCTTAACTACACCAAAAGAGTTGGTGATCACAATTTTAACGCTTTGGTGGGAGCTGAGTATTATAAAGACAATTTCTTTAGCACTTCTGCAGGAACCAGAAACTCGCCTACAGATTTAATCCCGACCTTGAATGCAGGTGCAGAAGCAGACGGAATACCGTCCAGCTTTGAAACCGAGTATGTACTAACATCGACCTTTGGACGTTTATTGTACGATTACGACAACAGATACTTGATCAGTGGTACCTTTAGACGTGATGGATCCTCTAGATTGGGTAACGAGAAATTTGGCTTCTTCCCAGGAGTATCCGTAGGATGGAACTTACACAACGAGAGCTTCTTTATGGATTCTAACATTAGCAATACCATTTCTAGGGTAAAACCAAGATTGAGTTACGGTGTTAATGGTAACCAAGATGTTTTAAGTAATTACGGAGTATTTGGTGCTTACGGAAGTCAAGGTATCTACGACGGTCAAACCGGATATGCCAACTCCTTACTACCAACTTTGGATTTGAAATGGGAGAAATCTACCACCTTTAATGCTGGTTTGGATATCTCATTTTTCAACAACAACCTTACTTTCATTGCCGATGTGTATTCTAGGGATATCAAGGATAAATTGGCAGACCTAACCTTACCCTTCTACACTGGGTTCAGCAGTATTTTAACCAATAACGGAACCATTAGAAACAAAGGTTTTGAACTTCAAGTAAACGGGAACGTTATTAATAGCGAGGACCTAACTTGGAATGTGGGAGCTACTTTTACTTCCAACAAAAACTACGTGGTTAAACTTCCTGAGAATGCCAACGATCTAAACAGACAGGCAGGACAGTTAATTTGGAATGCCAAAACTGGTCAAGAAGAGTGGATCGGTGGATACCAGGAAGGTAAACGAGCAGGTAACGATCTAGTAATTGCCTATGAGCAAGAGCGTATCTATAGGGATCAAGCCGATGCTGATGCAGACGCTTCTATTGAGGATACTTTCTTACCTGGCGATAAGTTTAAGCACTTTGCTGGAGATGTTAAGTGGAAAGACCAAAATGGTGATGGTGTTATCAACAGCCTAGACAGAAAGGTGATTGGTAGAACTACTCCAGATTTCATTGGTGGACTTACTACTAGCTTAAGATATAAGAACTTTAATCTATTTGTGAAGACCGATTTTGCAACAGGACATTTGGTATGGAACCATATTAGAAATAAAGGATATGGACAAACCCAAGGTAACTTAAACCAGCCTATAGAGGTATTGGATTCTTGGACACCTAATAATATGGATACAGAGTGGCCACGCTTCGTTTTTGTAAACGGTACCAAGAACGTATGGAGAGGAAACGAAGGAGCATCCTTTGGGGATAGCTCTAGCTTAATGAACGCCGCTAACGACCAGTTCTGGGAAAAAGGAGATTACTTAGCCTTGCGTGAAGTAACCCTAAGCTATGACGTACCTGCAGCATACTTCAATGACGCTATTAAGCGATTGAGCCTGTTTGTTACTGGTAGCAACTTACACTACTTTAAGAGCTTCTCTGGTGACACACCTGAAATTGGTGGAGTACAGTACGGTGCCTTCCCGGTTCCTAAAACTGTTACTATTGGATTAAACTTAACATTTTAAAAATTAAGAAGATGAAGAAATATATATATCTATTAATCGCTGTAGTTACTTTCACGGCCTGTGAAAGTGAGCTGGAACTAAACAGTCCCAGTGAATTGACAGCACAAGGTTTCTGGGATTCCGAAACTGGTGCTAGAACTGCGCATACAGGATTGTATGCCAACCTAAGAAGTTCTGCAGGAACTTTATGGTTGCTGGGAGAGATTAGAAGTGATATTTGGGGGGGAAGAACTTTTGAATCTCCTTCTAATGAATCTTTGATTCGTTCCGACATCACGGTTGCCACTGCTCCTTTTGGAGGGTGGGCTGGACTTTATACAAGAATTCATAGGTTGAACGACTTTTTGGTAAATGTTCCCAATATTGAATTTGTGAATGAGGATGACAAGCAGCACCTACTGGGACAGGCGTATGGATTACGTGCATTGTACTACTATACGCTATTGAAAACATGGGGAGATGTGCCTATTATTCTAGAGCCATTAACCGATGTAGATCCCAATGTCTTGGCCAAGGAGCGTTCTCCGCAAAGCGAGGTGATGGAATTAATAAAGTCTGACATAGCTGCCTCCTTAAGCGCTTTTGGATCTGACGACAGCTTCTTTGAGGGCAAAAAAATCTACTGGTCCAAAGCAGCTACCCTTACCCTTAAAGGGGACGTATACATCTGGTCTGGTAACCTAATGGGTGGTGGTACTGCCGATTTTACCGAGGCTAAAAACGCCCTTGAGCAAATTGCATCTTTAGGTGTAAGCTTAGAGCCTAGCATTGATGATCTATGGGGAGTAGCCAATGAAAATAACAACGAGTTTATTTTCGCATTGGATTACAAGCAAGATGAAGCTGAAAACTTTTACAACAGTTTAACTGGAAGAAGCACGGAAGTAAACCCAACCTTCAATGACAATGGTGAGTCCATGTCCGACTTCGTAATTGCAGGTGCTAATAGATATGGACAGTCTGAAAAGACCATTTTATTACTGGACGATAATGACGATGCACGTAAAGATGCAACCTTCATTAGACTGTATGTGGATGACAATGGCGGATTGGGGTACCCTACCTATAACGAAGATGCCTATTTTGGTTCTGTCTTCAACAAGTTCTTAGGAAGAGTATTTGGTACTGAAAGAATTTTTGAAAACAACGTACCAGTTTACCGTTATGCCGATGTAGTTCTTTTATTGGCCGAAGCCAAGAACTATTTAGGTGAGGATCCTTCTGCAGAAATCAACCAGATTCGCGAAAGAGCTTATGGGGATAATTATAACCCATTGTTTCATGCGTATGTGAACGGATCTCAAACCGAAAACACCAACGCCATCCTAAATGAACGATACAAGGAGTTTATCGGTGAAGGTAAAAGATGGTGGGATCTAAGAAGAGCAGGAGCCAGCTTTGTATTCGACAATATTGAGTTCCTAAGCCCTGGAGATGAGTTTAAATTGATTTTACCGATTACTACAGATATGATCGGTAGAAACCCATTATTAGAGCAATCTCCAGGATATAACTAAACACATAATTAGTTGTTATTTAGTTGAGTTAGTTTATTTATTAAGGAGGGGGTGGTTCCCCTCCTTTTTTTGTTTTATACTTTCCTTAGTCAGCACAATCCGCGCACTTACTACCACTCCCCTACGCTAGTCATTAGTGCGTTTATCCCCAAAGTATTCGAATTTCCTTTTCAACAAGATTGATAGGGTCTCCACCTCCCTTGGAAGGGTAACTCTACCAAACTGATTACGCACTACTATCATATGAATAAACTTAAACTGTCCAGAATTTTTGATAGAATTAGTTATACTTTTCATTGGATTTATTTATAAAAAGGATTAGTTCTGTTCTAATAACTAATTCTGTTCATTTTTTCCATTGATGAAATGCGCAGCATT
>NZ_MTAZ01000048.1 GCF_002150785.1 Arenibacter amylolyticus
AGCACCCTCTATTTTCTACTTACACAAATTGCGGGATAGTGTCGATTATGCATTGATGGCATCAGGATATAAAGGATGATGATTTACATCCATTACTACTTTACAATGGTAGAACATGTTTTTTTTAGTTGAAACTCTGAATGCCCTTTTAAGTGGTACAGATTATTACCTGCGTAGGGTTTGCCATTATAGAAAGCCACGATAGATGCTAATTTTTCGTCTTCAATGGTTTGGTCATATTCAAATGGGCTATATTGAGGAAACCGAACAAATTGCACGGGTATTTGGTTGGCTTTATTAAAATCGACATTATCAGCATCTACCGTCGCCATCAGAGTGTAGGTGGTACCCAAATCTATCCCGATATTTATAGGGTCTTTAGTGATTTTATCTTGTTCGGCTAAAGGGTAAATTCTAATTTTGCTCATAACTGTAAATTATTTTAGGAAATTTGATTTTATTATAGCATATGGCTTTGTGATAATTATTTTACATTGTTATTTATAAAACTTCCGGTGTTGTATAGTAAATTAAACAATAATCCTGCTCCTAGGAGAACATTAATTCCAGGGATCGTCATTAAACCTGCTATTAAAGTAAATTTTGCGATTTTTATTCCGGTTAACTTTACGAACTTTATTTTAAAAGTATCAAAAGAAATTTCTCCTTTTTTATATTCCAAGTATAGATAATATCCTGCTATCGCAATAGAAATGGTTGGTAGCCCGGGCATATAGTCCCAAAGCGAATCATCGTCGTCCAATTTTATCAATTTGCTTATGAACTCCGACACATCAGCTGTAAGCTCTTCGTTTGAAATATCCGTAGACTCCAATCCCAATTTATCGGCAATCTCCTCGGTAACCAAAATATAACCTTCATCGTGGCTGTTTATCCAATCATTTACATAAGAAGAGCTATCTGTTGCTTTTACTTGAACTGCAATAGTTTCACCTGTTTGCTCATTCGTTAGAAGCACATCTGTATCTGGGTGGTTAGTGTCAGTAAATAGCGATGCGGTAATTTCATCGCCATCTTCATTTTCTATTTGTACAAATTGTATCTCATGTAAAATGCCTTTTACGTTATTTGCCAGGCCTAACAATTGGTCTTCATCTAAAGCTTGTAAATAATCTTGTGTTTCATCCAAGCTTTTATTTTCCAAATCTGGTACTGCTCGTTTCAATGCTTGTAACACCAATTCTTCATCGGCGTTTAACTGCTCAATATCACCAAAAGTTAATTTAGCCAAAGCTCCTAAAACTAGGGTGGCGTCAATATTTTTTTTAATGTATTTTGCAGTAGACACTATAGCTCGTCTTTTCGTTTATTGATTTCTTCCTTATTTTTTTTAGCCGTTTTTTTGCCTTCTGCTCTAGCCTTTTTAAAAATGTTATTTAACTCTTCTTTATTTATTTTTTCCCCTTTTATTTTTTTAACAAAGTAGTAATCCATTACATGACCCATACCGAAGGTTAAACCGAAAACTAAGGGAATGGTCGTTATAGCCCCTAAAAACGGCAAAACTGTCTTGTAAGCTCCTATAGCGAGTTGCTGTGCAAGAAATCCGAGTCCAACCAGACCAGCCAATTCCTTGAATATTTCTTTAGCTCCTGCTTCAGAAATATTGTAACCTCTTATGTCAGCTAATTTCTTACCCATATATCCTTGGATAGGGGTCAATACAAATATGTCAGCAAAAGGGATAGGTTGTACAGCTATTGCCGCACAGAATGTACTAAAAATAGTTATGACCTTATCTACTTTTTTTTGATCCGTAAGATCTGTACGATTTTCAATATCGGAAACTTCTTTTCTAAGCTTTTCCTTAGCCTTATTAATTACTTCTGATGCCTTTTCTGTTATACCCATACCTTATTTTGTTTATTTCAACTGAAAAGTATACTACTATATCATTTCAAAAGTATACCATTTTAAATTAATTAACAATGGTACTTCTGTTCCTAGGGATATCCCTAGGAACAGAAGTATAGCGGGGACCTGGTACCATTTTTTCTTTTTTCATTTGTTTATCATTTCTTTGGTTTCTTTTAACCGATAGGACTCTCCATTCATATTTATGAGATATGCCTTATGGGTTAACCGGTCTACCTCAGCAGCCGTCAGTACAGGGTCCCCAAAGATCTCTTCCCAACGTTCAAACCCCAGATTGGTGTATGCATCCCACCAAACACATATTGTTAACTTAATTTCCTGCATCTAGCTTTGCCCATAAATTAGTATATAATGAGCAAGGAAGAGAAAATGTTTGCCCTTATCGAGGAATTTGAGGACAGTTCCCTTAGCGGTAGGGATTTTTGCAAGGAAAAGGGCCTTTTGCCCTCCACCTTCTATTACTGGAAGAAAAAGAAAGCACAACAGGAGACATCCGGGAGCTTCGGATTTGTTGCCATCCATCCTAAATCGGAAATAACGGGAAGCATAGAATTGATTTACCCTAATGGGGTCCGGCTACGATTGGATACCTCACAACTTCCATTGATCAGCAAGCTTCTATAGCTCTATTAATGTTTGCCCTGAGCTCCTACCAGACCTACTATTTCTACCCAAGGCCCTGCGACATGCGCAAATCGTTCAATGGCCTGAGCGGTCTGGTCAAGAACGAGCTGGGCAGGGAACCGACCAGAGGGGATGTATTTATTTTTTAAAACCGAAACCGCACCCATCTCAAGCTCCTACACTGGGAGGCCGGTGGTTTTGTGCTGTATTACAAACGCCTGGAACAGGGCAGTTTCAGCCCCCCGGTCTTTACAGGGGACAACCATTGTATGACCTGGTCCAAATTGGTTCTTATGGTTGAGGGGCTGCAAGTAAAAGAGGCCCATCAGAAACTCCGTTATCCGAGATAAAAAAAGTGATGGAACACCAATAAAAACAAGGGGTCTCAGTAGTTTCTACGGGTTGGTTTTTGTATCTTTACACCATGCAAGAACCCCTAGAAAACCTTACCAAAGAACAGCTTTTGGCACTCCTTGAAAAACAGGAAAAATCCTTGCAAAAGGAGGCCAGGAAATTGGCTAAAGTTGAGGGCGATCTTGCTAAGAGAGAGCATAGGATTTCCGAGCTTGAATTTCAACTGGCTTATTACAAACGCTTGGCCTTTGGCCAGAAAAGGGAACGCTTCGAGGGCGATAAGGACCAGATGAGCCTTCCCTTTGAGATGGAAGCGGAAAAGGCGGAAAAACAAGAAGGGGAGCTTAAAGAGAAACTCACTTATGAGCGCCGCAAAAGAACATTGGCCCATAAGGGAAGAATGGCCCTTCCGGACCACCTGCCCGTGGAAGAGATCAAGATCTACCCTGAAGGAGATCTTACGGATATGGTATGTATCGGGGAAGAAGTGACCGATGAGCTGGAGTACGAGCCTGCCAAATACTATATCAAACGCTACATCCGCTATAAGTATGCCCCCAAAAACAAAGAAGGAGTGGTAATCGGCGTACTTCCCGAGCGGGTAATTGAAAAGGGCATTCCCGGGGCAGGATTGCTGGCCTCCATCCTAGTGGACAAATATCAGGACCATCTCCCGCTTTATCGACATATGCAACGCTTTAAAAGAGCGGGGATACCCATAGCTTCCTCGACCTTGGAGGGCTGGACCAGGCAGAGCCTTAAAATCATCGACATTCTTTACCAATACCTCCTTGAGGATATTCGCTCCAAAGGATACCTGCAAAGCGATGAGTCCACTATAAAAGTGATGGACCCCAATAAAAAGGGAAAAACCCATAAAGGCTATTATTGGGTGCATCATTGTCCCATTGATGGCACCGTACTCTTTGATTACCAGCCCGGACGTAGCCGAGAGGCTGCCAAGCATGTATTGGCAGATTTCAAGGGCTATCTTCAGACCGATGGCTACGTGGCCTATGATAAAATAGGAAAACGAGAAGGTGTTACCCACCTAAACTGCTGGGCCCATGCAAGAAGGGAATTCGATAAAGCGAAGGACAATGACAAAGAGCGTGCGGAAAAAGCCTTGACCTTTATCCAAAAACTCTATGCAATAGAAGCCAGTGCCAGGCAAAGGGAACTAAATCCCAAGGAGCGAAAAGCCCTAAGACTGGAGGAGTCCCTACCGGTGATCAATGAATTTGGAAAATGGTTGTTCCAGCAGATGAAACAGCAACTGGTCCTACCCAAGAGTCCCATCGGAAAAGCTTTCCTATATACCATGAACCGTTGGGACCAGCTCAGCACCTATCTTTATGACGGCATCCTGGAAATCGATAATAACCTGGTGGAAAATGCCATAAGACCCCTGGCATTGGGAAGAAAAAACTACCTCTTCGCAGGTTCACATGATGCCGCACAAAGGGCCGCTGCCATTTATTCCTTTTTTGCTACCTGCAAAAAACACGAGGTAAATCCATATGAATGGTTAAAGTATACCTTGGAGAATATCATGACCATCAACCATAAGGACATCCGGGACCTTTATCCACAGAACTATAAAAAACTTAAAAAAGGATAAACCCGCTATAGGGTAAAGACCTTATAAGAATTAATCGGTTCTCCAAGACGTGGTTCGTGGGACGGATACAGCACAATTGGGTAATTTATTGCAAACGTCCATTTTTAGGTCCGGCTCAAGTAGTGGAATATCTTGGCCGCTATACCCACAAGATTGCCATCAGTAACCACCGAATAAAAAACCTAGACATTAATGGCGTTACATTTACTGTCAAGGATTACCGCAATGGGAGTAGAAAGGGACTGCTTCGTTTGGACGATGCCGAATTCATACGCAGGTTTCCCCACATCCTGCCCAAGGGATTCGTGCGCATACGCCATTATGGAATCCTGAGCAGTTCCAAGAAAAGTGAGTTGCTCCCTCTACTGCAACAAGTCTTGGGCAGACCAGTGAACCATGAACGACCGCCCTTGAAACATCGTCGATGTCCTTACTGCCAGATCGGGATTATGGTGACCATAGCGGTATTCGATAGCCGTGGCCCGCCCAAAGCATGGTCCGAAAAATTGAAAAAATTTGCCCCCAGCACAACGCACCAAAAAGCGTAAGGGGATGCCCATGGCCAAGATCAAGATAACAGGCAAGATAAGATCGTCCTAGACAGGGAGAAGGGTGCAGAAATATCATAAACGAACCTGAGCGGACAAGAGAAAGTGATTTTTAATAACGTTATGGCCCTGACAGGACTTCGATGCTCATCTATAAAACTCATTTAAACCATAGCAATCCCCATAGTAAGGCGCAACCGGACCCGGTTCAGTCAACAAGGTCTTCATGTTTGGCCGTACCGACCACACGAAGACTTAGTTATTGCCCACAGTTATTTTTTCTATTCCTTTTGTCGTTTTCACGATAAATTTTTCAGTCTGTCTATTTCTGTCAGTCTCGAACATTGTGATTTCAATAACTCTATTCGGATAGATTTCGTAATCAAAATTCCGAGCAATAATGTTGTGCAATTTTCCGTAATCTTTATGTTCCGCAATAATTTTAAGTCCGTTTAAATATTTGAGATAGTTTTCAGGTTTATCAATTCCGTAACTGCTTTTCTTTTCGGTCAAGTATCTAAAAATCCGACTGTCCCAAATCGCATAATCTATCGGATTGATAAAATGCAACAGTTTTGAAAGTCCTACGAGTGAATTATTTATCGAGTTCTTTAAAATTTCTAGTTCCGATTTGTCCAAAACGTGTCCGTTTTTCGCAGCGTTCAATAAGAACAATACTTTATCTTTTCGTTCCAAATTCAATTGGATTATTGTCGGCATCCAACCATAAACAAAATGACTTGCAATAATCAAATGGTGTTCCTCTATTTGGTCAAGATTCTCAAAATATTTTAGAAATTCTGGATAAGTTCGAATGTATGAATCATTCTCGGTCAGAATGAATTTTTCCGCATCTTTTAGTATCGTTTCAAAGTTCAGATTTTTCAATTCAGTTCGGTTTTCTTTAATTGTGGGCAACGGGAGTCTGCGCAGCAAACCTTTTTCGATTAAATTTAAGCAATCTGTTTTAATTTACATGGATATAGATTGTGCTTTATCGCCATTTCCTCGGCGATACTACAAATTGGCCATTACTAGTAAGTCTCCCCAAATTGCCGAAATTGACCGATAGTGATCGAATACAGTAAAACCATTAACTTAAAGTCTATGATTGAGCTCTTATGAACCAAGTTTGGACATAAGTCGTCTAAGGTTATAGCAAGTTATCATCATGATGCTTTCCTTGCATCAAGGTATATGTGAAACCCCATTGCCTTTTTAAAGTTCCGATCTGGTGTTCCTTGATCAGTTGCCGAAGTAATAATATTTTGGATTGTCTTCCTCTCATTTTTGATTTACCTCTAAGGCCACTTTATAAATGGATCGTTCGATGAACCATCCATTTTTGTTGGTGGTAAACTAGTTCCTTACGAGGCATACCTAGCAAGCTTTCGTAACCGTGTTATGCTTGAGCTTGTATTTTGCCTTATTATATACGCTGCCAATGGTTTTCAATATCTGGTCGCCGGGAAAGGTATAAGTGTTCCCTATTTTATCTTATTACTATCTATGAATTCCCAGTCCGAGTGCAGCACAACGAAATATCTGAAAACCTTATTGAATGCCCCTGGGTTGTTTTTCCTGAAATAATCGATTTTTCCTGGCGATGGTCTAACCCTCTTCAAGATCCAGTACGTAAGGTGGTGTGAGAGGCCCAGTCTGTTTCTATTTAGTGGTGAATTCGTCCACTCTATTGACCACAGTAATTTTTATTCAAAAATGCTTTCAGCATATGTAGATCTATGATATTCTTGTACTGCATCAACCTCATGTAAATAGTCCATTAACTCTTTTAAGATTATCAAATTAAAACTAGATGTCTTTGAATTGATGATATGAGTGATCCCATGGAATTGACGATGATGTAGATTGTCTAAATCCAATAAAGAAGTTATTTCATAGTTTCGCTTCCACTGCTCACCAAGTTCCCAGGCTATGGCTAGATTAACGTCTTTCTCGAATTTATCTTCATTTTCAAACTCTTGAAAAAGTGCATCAAGGTTGAATTTGTATTCCAAAACGTTCGGGTTCGATACTGTATCTATCGGTAATCCCAGTTCTTGAACTCCAAGCGGATTAGTAGTTTTATCGAACAGGTGATTTTCTCTTGGTTCTTTTATATAGTATTTGAAAATACCATCATAAGTGGCATATTGGCTAGTTGCTAGTAGTTTAATGCCTCTTATCACACCTCCTGCAATTAGTTGATTGAATAGAACTATTACGTCTTGTTCGGATTGTGGAATAGATGAAATAGAAATTTCATTTATCGGTTTGAAGAAATTTGGGTTGCTCAGGTTCAGGGGGTTTGAATCCTCATGAGATTCCTGTTCTTTGATCCAATTGTGAAGGTTGATTTGAGTTGTAATTACTGGCTTTGCACCTGAATCATTTCTCAACTTTGACTTCCACTGTTTCAATTTATTCACAATTCCAACAGCAATATACTCACAAAGCTCTTTTATCTCTGGTTGAAAGCCCTTTCTTCCTAAATCAGGGTCAGCATTTTTCAAATGAACAATTACATGTGTTTGATTTTGATAACCAATGTTTGAAGTAAGTGGGATTGCGATATAATCTCCTTGGAGCATATTATTGTTTGCAATGAGTAAGCCACCTCTTAATACTCGATATCCTTTTCTAAGCTTAGCTAAGTGGTCATTAAATTCATCCCATAATTGAGTAGAGTACCCAAAGTATCCATAGGCTTCAATGGAGTATTCATCAATCAGGGCATGATGTTGTGGTTCCAGTTTATTGGTTGGCAATGACTTAACTTCATCAGAATTAAAAAACTCGTACAATCCATTTAATCGCTCAAACTTTGCAGGAAGCTTTGAAGGATCTTTTCCTTTATTCATCAAAGATTGCTGAGTTTCTAAAATTTCTTTTATATCCGCACTTGCTTTTATTTTCGAATGCGGATATTTATAAGAAGCTGGTCTGTCATCTATGGTAGTAATATTTCCTTGATTATCGGTAACACTTAGATGAAATTTGGTTGGCGATGAATTTTTATCGAAATAAATGCCACCTAGCGGAGTTTTTAAAAGCAATAGGAAAATCCATTGTTCAGCATATATGGCGGTAAAGTATGAGAGGGTTTTTGGTCTGGTATAGTCGCCTCCAAAATTTATTTTAAAAAAAGTTCCTTGGTCGAGATCATTGAACTCTTTAGGTGTTTCACTATACGGTCGAACCATGGGTCTTGTTACTAAGCCTTCTTTATCTTCAACCCATTTTCGCCCATTAATCATTTGACCAATAAAATTGAAATCAGCGTTCTTTGTACCAAGGGTTAGTTTATTAAATCCATACGCAATATATGTTGCTCCAACTCCTTTATTTCCCCTTGTTTCACTACCGTCCTTAAATGAAATATTAGGTGCCAAAAAAGCTTCAAATTCCTTTTTTTGAAATCCTATTCCATTATCTATAATTGTGAAGCTATTTTCCGATAGATCAATATTTAACCAAATTTTCTTCTCGATTCGTGAATCTACCTTTTTACGCCTATCGACAGAATCCAGTGAATTTTGTATCAACTCAGAAAAGGAGTCGAATATTCCCACATAAGACTTTAGGATGTTCCTTATCTCTCTTTTTTTTGCTGCATTTATTATTTCAGAATCAAATCCTTCTGAACTATTTAGTGGGTCAAATTCTAAATTCATATTTATTAAATTGTGGCCAAAGTACGTGGATAGTGACTTGTTATTTTATATCTATTTTAAGACCTGCTAATGTAAGACTTTATTTACTATTTCGGAAGTGGTTTTACAAAGAGGTAGTCGTCCTGTTGGTAAAATTCGATGAAGTAGTAGGAGTAATCGATAGGTAATGGGAAATTTGAATCTAGATTATCCAAAAATTTCAGAGATATTACCATTAGCTCTTCATTTTTCAAGTGATAAGAATTTGAGGTAGTGAAGAAGACTCTCGACTTTACATTGGAAGAAACTAGCTTATAGGGGTTGAAGTGATATTTAAACTTTGATTTTCTTTTGCTTTTGACCAAAAGCGGTCATTAATAGTCCTATAATCATGAACAAATGCATTATAATATCAAATTGTAAATATGATTCAAAATCAAATAGCTTTTCTATAAATATTCTCGAAGCTAAAAGTCCAATTAGTAAAAAAGCTATTACGAAAATTAAGTTTGTTCTATTCTTTATCATTTTTTCTTTTATTTAAGAAAGTGAATAGCCAAAATGACCTAAAGAACCTCCCACTCCAAAGGCACTTATCATCATTCCATCCCAAGCCAAAGACCCAACTCTAGCTGTAGTTGTTGTAAGGGCTATACCTAAACCTATCAAACCTATTGCACCACCTATCCAACTCCAAGAGTCACCATCAATTTTTTCCAAAGCATTTAAATCTAAAGCTTTCATGAAAATGTAATTTTATAGTTATGCCATTCAAAGTTTAAACAGGGTTTAAAAATGGTGAATGGCTCTAGTCATTTATTCCCCTTAATATTACGTTTGATCATTCGGATGGTCACCTGTTTTAACCGCTATGTTTTTTAGCCTAGAGTCCAAGATATTTTTAGTTATTACATTACTATGTCGTTGTCAACTAATGTAAGATATTATTTACATGTAAAAAAATTATTTATGAATTGGATAATATGGCCTAATAATGGATGAAATAATTTGGTAAAGTATTCTGTAATATATCTAATTGGAAAAGTTGAGTGTCTACATCAAATTATTGATCACAGTTAGATGTAGGAGGCTATAAAGGATGGGAGAATGGACATTCTCCTTATGTTTGTATTTCAAAGAAGCAACTGCAGGTTTGAGGCTTCTGTTTAGATCTTCTTTTTAAACTCAGTCAAGGCAGTTACAATAGCGGCTTCCATTTCCTTGTATTCCTCTTGTACATCGGCTTGATAGACAATATTTTCACCAATATTGGTCTTTGGGATAAATTCATTGTCCTCCGAAAGGATCCATGCTGGATTATACCCTAGGGAATAGTAATACAATATCAATTTAATAGTTGTTAAGGAAATGGCTCCACGCTCTACATTGACCAGGGTATTATAGTCCATATCGAAACGCTCCGTGATGGCTTTAATGGAAAATGCGCTGGTACGCCTGTTACCGGTATCCTTTTGTATCAGCTCTTCACGTATCAATTTTAACCGTTCACTGATATAGTTAAAATCCTCGGTAGGAGCTTTCATCAACTCGTAAATGTCTTTCATGTTTTGAATGATTAATTTTCCATATCCAATGCTATAGGGAAGCTAGAGAATAAGCTCTCTAAATCCGTTGTGCTGCCATTGGCTAACTTTGGAGAATCGGTTTCCGATAACACTTCAAAGTTAGTGATTTCATTTTGCCTACGATAAGCATCTGCCAATTCCTTTTTGGCCCTGCTATGGAAATCGGTAATAAAACCATTGGCGATAATGTCGTTCTCTTGGAGGGATTTTTCTATTTCACCGCCTATCTTATTCTTGTCAAATACTGCTAACTTCGGTTTTTTTCCTGTGGCACGACAATACTCACGTTCCACCAGCGTATTGATATCCTGGATCACTTTCATGAAATTTTTCTCCAAAACCCTATTCTTCTCTTGCTCTGTGAACATCCGATCTATCAAATTCGTAATATTTTCTTTTATAGAGTTTCTTGAATCGGTATCCTCTTTTGTAAACCTCTCTATTTTTGATAGATGATCAAATAGCTTTACTTCCTTGGCGATTAGCATAAACTGAGACTGTTTAATGGAATTTTTATAATGTGCTTTGGTAAATCCATCAAGGTACTCGCCGTAGAAGTTTCT
Source organism: Arenibacter amylolyticus (assembly GCF_002150785.1). Lineage (GTDB taxonomy): Bacteria > Bacteroidota > Bacteroidia > Flavobacteriales > Flavobacteriaceae > Arenibacter > Arenibacter amylolyticus. The sequence goes on from NZ_MTAZ01000048.1 coordinate 10,846, forward strand.
AGGATCCCTCTGATGGAAATCGAGATGCGTCAACACCTCAAAAAAATCTAGGTTTTTTAAAATGCCCATTTTTGAGGCTACCAGTTTCCGATGGTGCTTATTTTTAAATTCGGTGTGAGCGGGAAGTTCGTATTTACCTTGGATTTTCTTTGCTTCCATGTTGGGTTTTATCAATCCGCAACATAATTTTTGTGCTATCGGGTGCTCAAAGGTATCGGCCACTATACCTGCAAAATGCCCGGTGGACATACTGGTTATCCTGCTCTTTGGTAGCAAGGACGAAAGGATGGTACTAAAATTGACGGTAGTGTCCTGGTTGGAAACCGCCTTGCTTCTTTTTTCCTGATGGATACGACCAAAGATCTCACTGATCCGACGAGCTGTTTCTCCTTTTGCCGCACCACTGAAGACATTGGAGCAGTTGTCAAAAATGACTTCTGCCAGTTCCCTGCCATAATCGGCTATTAGTTGAGTGATGCTCTGTATGCCCAGTACAGTTGCCACATAGTGGGCCCGTCCCGTATCGATAATTCTACGCAGTCCCATAATGAATACAGTGGGAAGTTCATCCAAGATCAGACCCATTGGCCTACACCCTGGTTTGTTCACCACCTGTAGCGCCTTGTTAATGTATAATCCAATGGGAGCGGCGTATATTTCAGAGCGGTCCGGATTGTTTTGAATGCAGACTATTTTTGGGCGTTGAGGATTATTGATATCCAATTGGAAATCGTTCCCAGTCATGATATAAAAGATTTCCTTGTTGGCCAGCATCGAGAGTGAAATCTGGGCACTGGCGGTCTGTCCTGCCAATTGCTGACTTGCTTTTCGATCCATGGCATCCTTAAAGGGTATCATTAAACTGCAGACTTCCACCTCCTGCATCATAATTTCCAACAGGTATTCGATGTTGATAGTAGATAAGGTAATCACATGGGGGAGGGTACAGAGGTACTCTCCTGTTTCCTCTGATTTCTTTTTTAAATACCAGATGAGTCCAGCCACAAAACTAATGGCGCTTTTGGAGAAAAAATCACCGCGTTTGATCCATTCCCTGTTCAGGTTCTTCATAATAATAGTTGCGGCATCCGAAGCATCCGTCTGGTTTTGCATGAGGTAAGGGTCTATAGGATTGCAACGGTGCGATTTCTCAATGTTGTCAAAGCTCAAGATATAGAATTCGGGAAGTCTGTGTGATTGGTCCGCTTCCTTGGGTAGGTCCTTTTTCCGGCGCCAATAATTGTAGGCGATTTTACTAAGGGTATCCAACTTAAAATCGTAGATCAGCATGGTATAGTTTTTTGTGATCATCTGTTCTATGATCTCTTCGATCAAGGCAAAGGACTTCCCACTGCCTGGAGTCCCTATAACCAACAAAGCTCGGAACAGATTCACGAAGTTGACCCATCCTTTGCGGAGCTGTCCCCTGTAACGATACTCATAAGGGATGTTTACGGAATATTCGGTCTCTATCTTTTCTTCCATTTGCCGGAAGGATTCGTTCTGGTCATTGAATGGATCTTCCTCGGCCTCGTTAGAAAAGTTCGTTACTTGGAATAGGTGAACGGCCCCGGTAACCGACCATATAAAACCAAGACAATATAAGACAAGAGAGTAGCACAGTAACGCAACTAGAATGGTTTTAAAATAAGCCGTAATAAATAGTAACAGACTCCCGAATGAAAAGTATACCAATCCGGTGACAAGGGAGCTGTTTTCTTTTTTCCTGGGGTTATAGAGCATCACGCTCCCCAAGACAATCAGTAGTAATAAGGATCTGCTAAGCAATGGTTTCTGCAGTGTAATGAACCTGCCTAGAAAATCATGAACCACTTCGGAAAGGGGCGAATCCCATTCCAAATATTGCAGTAGGGGGTAGTAGGGGATAAATCCCAATACCACGAAGAAACCTACCGATAGCAGCATGGACGAAAAGGCCAGATTTTGATTGTTCATGATTGGTTTGTTTTATTACACAAGCCTTACCAGATTATGATGTGTTTCGTTTTTGTTGAAACAAAAACCAAGTGCACTCAGTAACTTTAACAAGGTCCTTATAAGCCCCTATGGGGACTAGGCGGTTCTTGGTCCTTACTAACAATGGATGTTCGATTAGAATGCTCTTCGATATGACCCATAGGAAGTGCTAGGGTGTCCCCAGAACCAAATTGGCAGCTAATTCCGTCTTGGTATATTGCTATTATAGTACCTATGCTACCAGGATTATGGTGACCCACACGGTATTTTAAACGCACCTTATCTCTAATTTCCCACCTATGAGGCCTATCAGATTCCATTTTTTGGAACTTTTGCTTTTGGGTATTCAAAAGGTCGTCGTTCCAGTCCTTTCCAATCGATTTATCGACAATAATCGTAAAAGATAGGTACACAGTACTAATGGTTTCCATGAGTATCTTGAAGGGATGTTCTTCCCCGTTCTTTCGGGGAACGTCCATCATCTTCTTTATATTGAATTTCCACCATATTCTATCTTGGGTTCTTGTCCATTGTAACAATCCTCGCTGTACTAACGCTTGGGTTGTTTCCGTTAAACTGTGTACATGTGTTATTAATTTATTTCTACTACAGTCTGAATAGTTAATGGAGAAGTTAACGTCTCCACGTCGGAACAGTGCTTCTGCCTGAAGATCCCGATTATAAAAATTTAAGAGACTGGCCAATAATTTTATATCGAACTCAAAACCCTTACTATCATTGTCCATGATGGATTTTATGCCCGTCATTTTGGAGCCAAGATAGGGGGCGGTAAGCCGATTGAAAAAATTGAGTTTTTTTGAGTAGACGTTTCCGCTGAAGGAAACATAAAAATATTGAGGGCTTCCATGGAGTTGGTGGTAGGAGAGAAGGTCTACGGCACTTTCCCCTACAACAATCGCAGAGGGATCTTTTATAGGAGTGGAATAAAACAGGAAATGATCCTTCCGGTTGAGCACAAGACGAAACTTTTTCAGCTTATTTGACTCCGAAACTCTATAGGCCTTGTTGAACAATATGTAATTCTGTGGGCTGTCTGCCAAATCGTATTTGGGAAAGGCGATATTAGCTATCTTATGGCCGTTCTTTTTATTGGGATAGGCATTATAGATTCGGTTGCAAAAGTTGACGCTTTTCAGAGTAGCCATGGTAATCCCCCTTTGTTGCAATAGGTAACTGGGATTTTCCAAGGGGGCAATAGTAAAACTCAGTTCCAAAGGTTTGTTTTTGTAGGTAGCCTGTCTCTTCTTTAAGGGGATGCTGACTATTTGTGCACTGGTATTCGCAATTTTTAGCCCTTCTCGTACGGCCTCGTAAAAGTTGTCGCTCCGTTTTAAAAGAAACTTGAAAAAGAGCCCCTTGTCCAGGGAATCGTTTCGGTTGAAATAGGTCACCGGATTGCGGCCTGTATGCAGTACAATTCGGTCTTTGGAATTCAGGAACTCCATGGAATTTGCGCTTTTCTTTATTAAGGCATAGCCACTTCGATGCAGGAACGCAGAAAAGTTAACCTCTAAATTGATTTTTGAGATCAGTGTTTTATAGTGCTGTGGATCGTCTATGTAATTTGGCCCGTTCATGGCAATGTAGATAAAGGCCGACCTAATCCGTAGACCGGCCATTGGTTGAACCTGCAATAAAAAAACTACCCCTTTAAGGTATTGTTGAGCTGATCCTTTTTTGTTTCACCATGTGCCGATAGTTCAGCCTTTTGCTGTTCCAGCGGTTCACAATTTCGATATAGAAATCGTTGACCCTTGGCGTTCCATCGTACCCTATAGGTCAAAGGTCCTTTTTGCGTTTTTTTAATCGTAATCTTAACCTCTTGGCCCTGGTTTAATTTTTCCGATTGGGAAGCGGTCAGCTGTTGGCCCAGCACATACATATTGGCCGAGACGGTAGACTTGGTCCGGATGTTATTTAGTTTTGGCTCAAAATAGGCCAGTTTTTGAAAAGTCTCCCCATCCAAGGAATTTCCTGTGAACAGGACGGTCTTCCCCTCTTGCACCATGGCATGGTATTCCTCCTTAGTGAACTGATACCCATAGGCAATTGCCTCCTCCCATTTTACTGTTTCGGTGCGTTTTACCTGCACGTCCAACTTGGAGCCATAGGTAGGGTGGTAGAGCATTTGGACCATTTTTACGGATTCTTTTAACTTCCCGTCCTTGATGTAGGTGGTCGTTAATAGCGCTTCCTTGCCCTCTACAATGTTCTCCTGGATATTGGAAGCTAATTTCTCGAAACTTATATAGGCCCCTTCCAAGCGTCTTTTGGCATCGGCCACAGCAAATTGTTGGTCCTTGGTCTTTCGAGCTTCCACATGAATGCTGTTTTTTGGCATTTCGAAGGGTGGATGGTTATGGATCTTTATCTTAAAAGTGGTATCGTTTATGGATACGGCTTCGCCCTTTTGCCAAACTTGATTGACATAGACGAAAACTCTTTGAACAGTGTTTTCTACTTGATTTTCCATTTTTGAGTGATTTTAATTGTTACGGAATTTGAATTTGTTACCTTTGAATAACTTTCAGATCAGGAGTGATTTGTGAGTTACGGAATTTGAAGAAAAGAGGGCGGGAGCGTCCTCTTTTCATTTTAAAGCGCTATTCTATATTCTTTCAATGGCACCTCCTTCCTTTCATTGACTTGGTTACACGAATTTTCCCAATCTGCATGCCAGTTCGCAGATCGTGGTTTTAGAATGTCGACCGTTTTGTTCAGGTAGTTTTTGTAATAGGACCAGACAAAAACCTTGATCGCCTGGGATTCTATAGGCAATCGCACCCTAAGGTCGCCATTGTCCTTGGAAACCACAATGCTGAATTTATTGAGCAGGTTTTGGTTGAGGACTTTATTGTATTCCAGCATTCTTTTGGCCAAGGCCTTATTATAACTCCTTATATGATCGTATAGTCGGGTGAAGGATCTATCACTTCCCATGGGAAACCGTACCATAAGCGTACGGTCGGTATGGGTAAGTCGTAGCTCGGAGCCCTGTAGGTAGGTGAGTAATTGCAGGTCCCGTAAATATCCTTCTATCTTGCGTTGTCCCGTGAAACTCAAATACAGTTTATCCACCTTTGTAATCCGCTGTATTTGGAAGAGGATATTGGTCGTCTTGTAATTAAGGGTGCCCAAGGCTAGATAAACCACATTTTCCAATCGGAATTTCTTGTGGAAGGCCAGGGCTTCCTTGGGGTTGCTAAATAGAAATAGACCTTCTATTTTCTTGGGGATATTGGAATACCATAGGGAGTGCCCTATGGCCGACTCTCTATAAGGAACTACTTCCGTTCCCATATCATGGAAGTAACCGCAGATGTCATTCTGCAGATTGAACAATGGAAATAGGGGATCTCTTTCCTCGCTTAGGAATATACGTTCTGTAAAAGGGCCCATATGCGCTATCTGGTAGAGTTCCATTTTTGATGATTCTTCTAGGGGCTTTCGATAGGAATGAAAATGATTGAAATTCATTTCAACCTTTTTTAACTCAGGGTCAGGGTTATTGGCTACGAGGAGCGATTTTATTTTCACCACTTCATCATAGTACTTGGCCACCTTGTCCCAAATCAATTCTTCTTTAGCCCCCTCCATTTTCGATACGTGGGTCGTAATTAGGTCCGAAGCAGAAAGTTTTTCCTGAGGCCGTTGTACCGTATAATAGAAGTATCCCTTCTCCGTGAGGATGATGATACGATGCTTTCCACTCTTTTCAAATAACAGGTAGGTCTCCTCGGAACGGAGGAGTTGGTACCCCAAATATTCGAAAAGCCTGGGGAGGTGTATGAGGGTATCTTTTGTTAACCAATGGTCCATAGGATATAAATTGACTATTAATTTGTATATTATTAGTGTTTTTGCGTATAAATACAAATATATGAAATTTTTCTCTTCGTTTGGATTTTGGAGTAAAAAAGTGGAAGCTAAGGGACTGGAAACCAAGCTGGTTTTCGGAAAAGCAGGGCTGAGATACTTTGTAGTGCTCATGGTCATCAGTCTATTTTATCTTGTTCAGAATGGCCTAGGTAGATCGGATCAACAATTAGAGGATGCCGTGAAAACAATGGAATTATATGAGCTGCGGTTGGAGATGAATTTAAACGATAGCTTAAATACAGGGCAGGGGACAGCAATAGAACGAGAGCGATTGTTGATGGCCATTGAAACGCGCATAGTGGGTTTTCTATATCGAATACCGGATTACTCGTACATAAGCTCTTTGGAAACCTACCTTAAATACCGTCCTAATTTGTTAACGCAATTTCCTGCTGCCGTCCCCTTGGGAAAGGGTAAATATTCCATTTCCAGGGACTATGGATTTCGAATACATCCCATTTCTAAAAACGAGAAAAATCATGTTGGGATCGACTTATCCGCCCCGGATGGAACCACCGTACATGCAACGGCATCCGGTACCATAAAGGAGGTAGTGTATTCCAAAAAGGGGTATGGTACCCACATTATTATATGGCACCGATTTGGCTTTGAGACGCTATATGGACACCTGGAAAAAGTCTTGGTCCATAAAGGAGAGTCGATAGCCCAGCACCAGATCATTGGCACGGTGGGAAGTACAGGAAGTTCTACAGGTCCCCATCTACATTATGAGATTCTGAAAAATAGAGAGAAGATCGATCCGCGACCTTCCTTTGATCTGAAAAAAAAGATCTATGATGAGCTGTTCTTTAGCAACTCCAGAACGGAAGGAGTGGAGTAGGAGTCTTCCATCTATTGATTCTTAGTTTTATAGGCTCCTTTCTCCAGAAACTATGGATCCAAACTGTTATAGATGGGTTCTAATAATACCCTTATTGTTTTATGGGGACAGATTCTATCCCGGTTTTTATTAGTCCGAATATCTTAGTCGGTCGAAGGAATTGCCTATACCTATTAAGTCAATTTTCATGACTATGCCGCAAGTTAATCAAGCCGCCTTTGCCCGGTCCATGTAGAATTTGAAAAAATGGGGTATCCCTCCTGTCGGGGGAACCCACCGCAATTTTTTAAAATCTCCACATGGACTTATCCGCACCGCTGCGCTGCTGTTGATTGTGTTGGCTGCATAATCTTAAAAATTTACTATCATGGAAAAAATTAGAATCGCAACCTTTAAGGATTTTGTTGGAGAATTAACGGCTATTTACAAGAGGACCACCCTACCTATCTTTAAGATAACCGCTTCCTGTGACGTGAGAACTTTTATTTATCCTTACTTCGAGGATATTATGGACGATCACGAGGAAGTGAAGGTCATTCATCTGAACCGAAAAAATCAGGTGGTAAACGTACACCATCTAACCTCCGGAACCGATAGTGGCTGTCTGATCTCGGTAAAAGATGTGCTCAGGCAGGCAGTCCTGATTAAAACACATAGCATAATACTTGTCCATAATCACCCCTCTGGGAACCTAAATCCCTCGGAAGCTGATAAGCAAATTATAACCAAATTGAGGAATGCTTCCAAACTATTGGATATTCCCACGCTGGATAGTATTATCATAACCAGGGAAGGGTATTACTCCTTTGCGGATGAAGGGCTTTTATAGGCCCTTTTTTCTTCCATTATCTCTAATATTCTTGATTGTTTATCTCATGATTTGATTTTTATGCACAGTCTAGGATTTACTTAAAATTGATCGTAATTCAACTTAACAATACTTTAACGTGCGGTTAATTTTATTAACTTGTCGTTTTTTTGATCTAAAAACGTAGTCTTTTAAACAAAATAGTTTAGTTGTCATTTTTTCAATTCTCATCCTTATTTATTTCTAACTAACCGGTAAAATGAGGTGTATATAGCCTGAGCCTACTTTATTATATGAATTAAGGGTTTGTTGATATATAAGAATTGGCAATTAGTTTCGATAGCTATAATATATGGGAAGAAGTCCAAAATAGCTGGTTAACAATGAAGAAAAGAATGTTAGGAAAGTCAAATTTTTCTGAGTATTTAGTTTGGGAAAGAATTAAAACCGGCGACACCAAATCACTAGGTCAGCTTTATGATTATTATGTGGATGATTTGTATTCGCATGGTATGAAAAGAATTTCAGATAAAGGATGGGTAATGGATTGTATCCATGATCTTTTTCTGGACTTATATAAATATAGACTCAAATTATCCGAACCAGACAATATTAGTTATTATCTTCAGAAATCATTGGAACGAAAAATTAACCGGAAATACGGAAGAAAGGAGTCGCCTGTTTCTGTAGATATTCCACTTTTAGATTTTATTCGTGATAAAAATTCGATTCCCTCAATTGAAAGTGAGATAATTATCAATGAACAGGCTTCCAAAAAAAGCAACCGTTTGGCTGTTGCCATGGACTCATTAACCGAAAAACAACAAAAAGGCCTGTATTTGAGGTTTTATCAAGACAAATCTTATGAAGAGATTTCAAAGATCATGAATGTTTCAATTCAGTCTGCTAGAACCATGATTTACAGGGCGCTAACTAGCTTGAGGCAAACCCCTATGTCTGTTTTTCTACTTCTTGAAATATTATTTTTTAAAAATAGTTAGAAAAAGTTGTCTATACATCTACTATTAACTGCTTATATATATAGGGAGGGGTATTCTTATGTGTTTAATTTCCATAAGTTATATCCCCCCTCTGATTGAAATGAAATTATTATGAATATTAAAGAAAATAATAACAAGGAAGATTTCTTATTGTCTAGCAAGGAGAAGAAGGAATTAAAAGGAAAAATATTCCAATCTATTCACAGCCTTGAGAGAAAGAAGAAACGTTTGCGTTTCATGGCCGCTGCTTCTGCTATTATTTTGCTCGGAATAGGAATGTTCTATAATCAATCACCAACAGAATCTATTATAGATTATGTTAATACCTCTGCGTTACTAGAAGAGAATAAGAATGGCAAGGTGATTTTAATAACCGGGGAAGGAAAAGCGGTAAATGTAGAGGGTGTGGACTCCAAGATAACCTATTCGTCAACTGGGGACAAAGTTACTATAGAAGAGGAGCAATCTATTTATCAGAATGCATTAAAAAAGAATGCTGTTGTATACAATACCTTGATGGTACCCTTTGGGAAGAAATCTAAAATTGAATTGTCTGATGGTAGTAAAATTTGGTTGAATTCAGGCTCTCGATTGGTATACCCTGCTGTTTTTAAAGGGGGTAATAGAGAGGTCTATCTGGAGGGGGAGGCCATATTTGAAGTAGTTAGTGACAAGAAGCGTCCTTTTTTGGTGGTTTCGGAGGGACAAAAAATAGAAGTCTTAGGTACTGTATTCAATGTGAGTACTTATAAGAACGATAAAGAAGTTAAGACTACATTAAAAAGCGGTAGCGTAGATATTGAATATCTTAGCCAGAATTTAAAAAAACCTAAAAATAGGCTAAAAATCACCCCTGGGACCCAGGCTACTTACAATAAGGCAGATAAAAGAATAGTGTCAGAAACCGTTAATGTGGATCACTATTTTTCATGGAGAAATAATGAGTTGGTATTTAAAAATGATGCTTTGCAATTTATAATAAGAAAGCTAACAAGACATTATAATGTGGATATTGAAATAAATGCTCCAGAGCTTGCAGAAGAAACCTTTTCGGGAAATTTAGATTTAAAAGAAGATGTTGAAAAGGTATTACGGATTATAGCTAGAACAACAGATATGGAATATACCAAAATATCTGAAAATCAATATGTAATCAACAAAAAAGAACTGCCAATGAAGTAGAGCTATTATCGAAATATTAAGAAAAAGCCAAAAGATGCGCCAACATCTTTTGGCAGTAAAACCAACATTGCCTTGACCGGGCAACATTAACTAACATAAAACAAAATTATGAATAAAAATTTCAGTCGCATTCCACAGCGAGTAAAAAATACTGTGAAATGCGGCATACTTAGCATCATTATGAGGGTTTTTCTATTACTGATAAGTTTGGGCTTGTGCTCTGTTTACGCCAATCCTTCATACTCCCAAGTGAAAATAGACATCAACGTAGAAAAAGTTTCACTAAAAGAACTGATAAAGGAAATTCAGGACAATAGCGAGTATATCTTTTTTTATAAAGATGAAGTATTGAATGAGGAGAAGTTAATATCACTGAATTTTAAAAATTCAGAACTGACTACTATTCTAAATAAAGCATTTTTTAATACAGATATAAGCTATGAAATTGATGGTAGACAGGTTACCATTCACAAAAAACAAAATTCCGACCAGACAAACTCGATCTTAGAGAATTTATCCCAACAAAAGTATGTGGTAACAGGGGTTGTATTGGATGAAACCGGAGCTCCACTTCCTGGAGCTAATATTTTGGAGAAAGGAACCACAAATGGAACGCAAACCGATTTTGATGGGAACTTCACCATTACCCTTACCAGTGAAAAACCTGTATTGATTGCTTCTTATATAGGTTATGCCACAAAAGAAATTGTTGTTGGCTCCAAAACCGAATTTACAATTACTCTAGAAGAATCAGCTGCAGGTTTGGAAGGTGTGGTTGTAGTAGGTTTTGGGAAGCAAAAGGAGGAAAGTGTGGTTAGTGCTGTGAGTACCGTTAAGGGAGCGGATATAAGAATGCCAACTAGGAATTTAACCAATAATATTGCGGGTAGAATTCCTGGGTTGATTGCAATTCAGCGATCGGGAGAACCAGGTTATGATAACTCTGAATTTTGGATACGAGGAGTAAGTTCCTTTGCAGGTGGAACACAGCCCTTGGTATTGGTGGATGGTATCCCCAGGTCTATGAATGATATTGACCCAGATGCTATTGAATCTTTTACCTTGCTAAAGGATGCAGCTGCTACTGCTGTTTATGGTGCAGAAGGAGCTAATGGAGTTATTTTGATTACTTCTAAACGAGGGAAAAATCAGAAGACCGTCATATCTTATAGAGGAGAATATGGAATTTCGGAACCTACACGTTTGCCCGAATTTGTTGGGTCAGTAGATTTTATGCATTCCTATAATGAAGCGCTTATAAATGAAGGGAGAGTTCCATCCTATAGTCAAGAATTAATAGGTAGATATGCTTCAGGCCAAGATCCTTACCTATATCCAGATGTTCAGTGGTTAGATTTATTGAGTAAAACAACCAATAATACTCGACACTTACTAAACTTTAGAGGAGGAGGTGACCGCGCAAAATTCTTTATCTCTAGCTCATTTTACAATGAAAGTGGAATTTTTAAGCAAAACCCCGTTGCAGATTATAACAATAATATTGGGTTGAATAGATATAACTTAAGAAGTAATGTTGATTTTGATGTTACTCCTACCACTTTGCTAACCGTTGACTTGAGTGGTCAATATATGGAAACAAACTTTCCAGGAGTAGGAACTTCACAGATTTTTCAGCGAATGACAATTGCTCCTCCAAATTTGTTTCCCATGGTTTTTCCGGATGGCGTAAACGCTTCACATCCAAGGCCAAGTGGAAATAGAGTAAATCCATATAACTTATTAATGGAGTCCGGGTATGCCAAAGAGTGGAGAACAGGGATTCAATCTAAAGTAGCTATAGAACAAGATTTAGGAATTCTTACCGAAGGGTTAAATGTAAGGGGGGTAGTGAGCTATGATTCCTATTCTCAGTATGGGTCAAGAAGATTAAAGACACCAGCCCAGTTTGTCACGAGAGGTAGGGACGGAAACGGCGAATTAATTTATGATCAAGTAATTAATGAACAGCCGTTTGGTGAGCCTACTGAAAGCAATAGCGGATTTAAGAATATTTATTTGGAATCCTCCATTAACTATAGTAGAGTATTTAATGAAACTCATGACGTAGGTGGAATGGTGCTTTATTATCAAAAAGAGAAACAGCATCACGATCAAGCTTTAGCATTCAGGAAGCAAGCTTATGTTGGTAGAGCTACTTATATGTACGATAGGAAATATTCTCTTGAAGTTAACTTTGGACTTACTGGGAGTGAATCATTTGCTGAAGGGCATCGATTTGGATTTTTCCCTGCTGTTGGTGCCGCTTGGGTAATTGATAAGGAACCATTTTTTAAGGGGAAAATAGAGGATGTTATTTCAGGACTTAAATTGAGGGCGTCTCTTGGTCGGACTGGAAATGATCAGACAGGAGGAGAACGATTCCTATATAGGGGGGCCTTTAACGGGGCGCCTGGTTATCCAATCGGAATTGGAGGTAGCGGCGGTCAAAATGGAATAGGAGGATTAGTAGAAGGTAGATTTGCTTCACCTGCATTGTCATGGGAAATTGAAAATAAAGTTAACTACGGTTTGGATATTGATTTATTTTCTAATAGGATTAACTTATCCGTGAATTATTTCGACAATGAGAGATACAATATCCTTCTACAAAGAAGAACCGTTTCTGCTGCAGCGGGATTTAGACAAGCTCCTTGGCAGAATTTCGGGAAAGTTTCCAATAAAGGTTTTGACGGAAGTTTGAATATTCGAGAAAATTTTAATGACCTATCTGTAGCTGTAAGGGGGAATATAACCTATGCGAAGAACAAGATTATTGAATATGATGAAGTTCCGCAGTTGTATGATTGGATGAACATTACTGGAACAAGCCTTAACATTAATAGCATTTATGTGGCAGAAGGACTTTATGAAGATTCTGATTTTGATATATCTACCGACGTTAATGGTAATAACGTATATGAACTAAAAGAAGGCTTGCCCGTATCTACACTTGGAGCTAACCTTAGACCTGGAGATATTAAATATAAGGATCTAAATAATGATGGCGTTATTAATCAATTTGATCAGTCTCGTGATATCGCCAAACCTTCTGTTCCAGAATTGGTATACGGAGTTGGGTTAAACGTGGACTATAGGAATTTTTATGTGAATGTCTTCTTTCAAGGTGCAGGAAGTGTTTCAACGGTACTGGGAGGTCAAAATGGTCAAGGTTTTTTCCCGTTCGCTTGGGGGGTAGAAGAAACCTCGTTAAGAACAATAGCCATGGACAGATGGAGTCCGGATAATCCTAGCCAGGATGTATTGTTTCCAAGATTAAGAACAAGTAATTTCTACCACAATAGTGTGCCAAGCACATGGTGGTTAAGAGATGCTAGCTTTCTAAGATTGAAAAATGTAGAAATAGGTTGGCAGCTTAATGAAAATTTAGTTGATAGACTTAAAATAAGAAGTGCCAGGTTTTATGTGATGGGTACTAATTTACACGTTTGGGATGATGTTAAATTTTGGGACCCAGAAATTGGAAATGCTAATGCTGGAATGAATTACCCTATACCGAGGAACGTAACATTTGGATTGGATTTAAAATTTTAAAAGACAATGAAAAACTATATAAAATTATTCACCGCATTTTTTGGCGTACTGCTTCTATTCTCCTGTAGCAAAGACTTTTTGAATGTTTCAGATGAACTTGCGGGCGAACAGACAATGGAGGAAATTTTTAATAACCCTTCTCAAGTAAGAGAATTTCATCGAAATATCTTTACAGGGATTCCAAATTCCTCCAACATGATTATCGGTATTGGTGGCCTAGATAACCCTTGGGCAGGAGCTTCGGATGAACTTAAAATGGCGCAAGGTCCTTTGAGGAATACTACTACCAATGGTTATAACCAAGCCAATGCGCCTTTTCATAGATGGAATCTTCTTTATCAATTAATTAGACAGGCTAATTTATTTCTTGAAAACGCTAAAGTGATTCCGCAAAGTGGTTTGGCAGATTATATTGATCAAAATGAACTTGCAGAGCTTAGAGCACAAGCTAGATTTTTACGAGCTTACTATCACTATCTGTTATTTGAGTTGTATGGACCTATTCCAATTATGGATACCAGCATAGATCCATTATCTACTGATTTGGATTTTGCGCGTAATTCGGTGGATGAGGTAGTGACATTTTTAGACCAGGAATTGTTGGAAGTGTCGGATCAGTTGAATTCTATAGAGACAAAAGAGGATTTTCTTGCATTACCTACAAAAGGGGTTGCCTTGGCAGTCAGAGGTAGAATGTGGATGTACGCTGCGAGTCCTCTTTTAAATGGAGGATACGCAGAAGCTTTAGAGATTACGGACATGGATGGAGAGAAGCTATTTCCAGAGAACGATCCCACAAAGTGGCAAAAAGCGTTAGACGCTATGCAAGATTTCATTGATTTTGCCGAAGCTGGCAATTATGAGTTATATAAGGAATATGATGATAACGGAGATTATGATCCTCACGCCTCTTTATATAATCTATTTAGGGGAATCAATAAGGAAGTGATTTGGGCTAATCCCAATGCGAGCTGGGGAGCACTTTGGGGTGAAGGTGTAGATAGAAGAGCAACGCCACGTACAGAAAGAGGTGGTTTTGCAAACATTGCGGTCACTCAAGAGTTGGTAGATGACTTTTTTATGATAGATGGATTAACTATAGAAGACTCTCCGCTATATAGTGAAGAGGGGATTTCAGGGCCTGGAGAAGACCTTTCTGGACAAGCTGGGGAAGGTATATATAAGATGTGGATCAATAGGGAGCCGCGTTTTTATCAAACGGTATTTTATCAAAATAGAAACTGGCATATAAGTAATAATTCTATTCAATTTTTTAGTGGTAGTGGAAATGGAAATACTTCCGCCGACTATCCATGGTCGGGCTATTTGTTATATAAACGCATAAGTCGGGAAATATATAACTCTGGTAGCAATCCGCAATCAGAATATCGCCCATCATTTATATTTAGATTGGCAGAGTTTCAATTATTATTTGCCGAAGCCCTCAATGAGGTAAATCCGTCAGATCCTAGAGTTATTGAGTATGTTGATAAAGTGAGAGACCGTGCAGGTATTCCTAAACTGATAGATGTGAAGGCCAATATTGTTGGAGATCAAGATAAACAACGTGAAGCCATTCAAAGAGAAATGAGGGTTGAGTTGGCAACAGAAGGTCAGCGGTATTTTGATGTGCGAAGATGGATGATTGCAGATAACCAAGTTGGTGAAGGAGGCCAGGGGGGAACCTTTTATGGCATGAATATGAATGCCTCGGATGAAATGAGTTTTTATAAGAGAACCCCTTACGAGACCAGAGCATGGGATAAAGCAATGTATTTATACCCTATCCCTCTTGATGAAATTCAGAAGAGCGAAAAACTAATCCAAAACCCTGGATGGTAGTCGTTTAAATTAGAATGAATTAAAAAAATAAAAAATGAAAAAATATACTATAGTGCTTCAAACCTTAATGTTATTAATGGCATTTCTGCATCTAGGATGTGAAGAAGAGGAATTGGCTAGTTTTAATCAAAATGGAATATTTATATCTCCAAATTTTGGGGAGACTGAAGATTTTAATATTCTATTTATGGATTTTCCATCCGAAAAAGAGATTTCCATAGCCTTATATAAAGAAGCGAAGGAGGATATTGATGTGGAAATAGCTTATAGCAAGGAGTTAATCGATACGTTCAATGAAAATAACGGTACAGACTATGCGCCTTTCCCTGCAGAGAATCTAACTTTTAGTGGTACTACAGCGAAGATTAAAAAGAATGAAAAATCTTCTGACACTTTAAAAATTAGTATTAGTACCCCAGGATTGGATCAAGATCAAATTTATTTATTACCGGTCGAAATAAAGAAGGTTAGTAGTGATAAAATTGAACTTAACAAGGCAATGAACGTAAAGTACTTCGTTTTAAAGAGCGGATTACCTCCTAATATAGCTTTAGGTAAATTAACAACTCAATCTAGCACAATCGCTGGGGGGGTTAGTTCTAGAGCTGTAGACGGTAATACTAGTGGACAGTGGGGAGATGGATCTGTTACGCATACTGGGGGTAGTGGTGAGGAATGGTTGCAGGTTGATTTAGGTAATATTTCTCCATTTATCCAAGAGATAAAATTATTCAATAGACAAGATTGCTGTGGAGATAGATTGGTTGATTTTTATGTGTTCGTTTCAGACGATCCTTTTGAATCAGATTCTGTAGCTGATATTTTATTGCAAGATGATGTCTATAGCTTTTTTCATGAAGGAGTAGCCGGTTATGAAACAGCAATTCCAGTAAGTAGGACAGGTAGATATATTAGGGTACAATTAACAGGTACAACCAATTTATCTTTAGCCGAAGTACAGGTTTTTGGAATTGAATAGTTGCAATAGTTACGATTTCATCGGACAGTTGAAAGTTTTTCGAGGCATTTTGACTTTTGGATTAATTTTGGTTTAGGGGCTCGTTTGGGCCCCAGACCATTCCAGTCGTAAGGGAGGTTATTTCTAAGAGGTTGGTCTTCATCAACGCCTATCTCCGCTTTAGCTGCCTCTGATAAAATTACTATTATATCGGATTGTAAATTCAATATTTTTTCATCAGCCAAATATTTGCTGGAATAGCTCTTAACAACTCCTTTTCAATTAGGAGTATCAAACTGAAGGGATGTAAATCAAGCCCCTATTACTAAATCCAGAGCCTCGTCCAAGTCTTTGTTGATGAAATTCTGCTGATATTCTATGGTGGTCTTAATGTCGGAATGATTATATAGTTTCTGAAGCACCTGTAGCGGAATTCGGTCCCCTGAGATATTGCCAAAGGAATGACGAGCAACGTGCATGGTAAGTTTTTTGGTGATATCAGCCCTATGGGCAATTTGTCGCAAGCATCTGTTGAGTTTTTTGTTTCCTATTTTAGTCAATCTCAGGATATCCTTTGGGTCATTAGTAGCACTTTTTAATTCGGGAAATATATAATCTTTTTCTGAAGTTTTGTTCGGGTGGTACTCATCCAATATTTTTTGAAGCTTGTTGTGAATTTTAAGCGATAGGTTTTTATGATTTTTGCTCATCGTATAATATATTCGCTCTCCCTGTACGTTTGCCCATTTCATTTTAAGGGCATCAGCAACTCGCATTCCTGCAAGGTAAAAACTAAAAAGAAACACATTTCGTGCGTGGTGCTGCTTGGGGTCATCGGAAAGGTCCAGGGTTTCCAAAATTGTAATTTCCTCCGCGGTTAAGCCAATCTTTATGGATTTTGGGATTCTAATCTTTATTTTGCCTTCGGAATTACCAAAAGGATAAAGATCCTTGGAAATCAAGTTTTGGTGGGTCGCTCTATTGTATAAGGTTCTGATAAAAATCAGGTTATTGACGATGGTTCTTTCTCCAATGTTGTTTTTACTGCTTCGTAAATAAGATATGAAACCTCGTAGGAATTGTGGTGTTATAGCTTCGAAGGTTAAGTTCTTGGCCTTTGGATATCTCTTAATCCTATTGAGTAGGGGACGTTCTGCATTGATTCTGGAATACTTTTTATTTCGTCCCAGTTCTTGAAAGTAAAATTCTGTAAATTCGTAAAAGGAGTGGCTTTTGTGTTTACCTGATATGGTTCTTTTAATGTCGGCAATTTGGATATTATTGTTGCTTTCAGTCTCAATTTCCAATAAAGATTTATTAGCTTCTATAATTTTGGAAGCGATGAAATTGTTTAAGCGTTTGGAGTTGGGGTGACTTTTTTTAACTTGACTCGTTACTTCATCCCAGTCATGAGGTTTGATTTTTTGGCCCGTATGTATATAAGTGGATTTTCTATTTTTGGTAATCCGGATGGCAATTGTACACTCACCTGCTTTGTTTTTTCTTTTCCAAAGTAATGCCTTAACGGTTGCCATTTGTTCTTTACAATTTAGTTAAAGATACAAAAAAGTGGTAAAACAATGTTAAAACAATTGGCGGTTTTATATGGTTTTATATGGTCTAATATGGTTTTTGAAATTTTGTAAAACACTGAAATACAGCCATATAAGTGTTTTTAGGGTCATGTATTTGAAAACTTAGGATCTAGTGCCGCGAGGTGTGAGAGTTCGAGTCTCTCCGCCTGCACAAAGGGAAAGCCGACTTTTAAGAGTCGGCTTTTTTCGTTGTGTGCCGTGCATGGTAATTCGCTAGGTGGTGAAAGTCCAC
>NZ_MTAZ01000005.1 GCF_002150785.1 Arenibacter amylolyticus
TGAGAGGACAGGTAGCCAAATAATGGCTACCTTCCTACTCGATTCAAAGTAAATCCTCCAATAGACTATAATTCTTATCTTTAACCTATGCAAGAAAAATCTACCACCTTTTCCATAAAAAATTGGTCCGATGATGATAAGCCACGGGAGAAACTGGTCCAGAAGGGGCGGACAATCCTAACTGACGCAGAATTGATTGCTATTCTTATCGGTTCCGGCAGTAGAAATGAAAGTGCGGTGGAGCTCTCCAAGCGTATTTTGGCCTCGGTAAATAATAACCTTAACGAATTGGGCAAACTTTCCGTAAAACAGCTTATGAAGTTCAAGGGGATTGGAGAGGCCAAGGCTGTATCTATTGTTGCTGCCTTAGAGATTGGACGAAGGCGAAGGGGAGAAGACGGACAGAAGATTACCAAAATCTCTTCCAGTAGATGTGTTTTTAATCTTTTGCAGCCTAAAATGGGAGAACTCCCCCATGAGGAGTTTTGGATTGTATACCTTAACAACTCCAATAAAGTTCTTTTTGCAGGTCAGCAGAGTAAAGGGGGTATTACCGGAACCTTGGTAGATGTCCGCTTGGTATTAAAGCAAGCTTTAGAGCTTGGAGCCGTGGGCCTTATACTTGCCCATAACCACCCATCAGGTACCCTTAAGCCCAGTGAGGCCGATAAACAGATAACCCAAAAATTGAAGTTGGCGTCTCAAGCCTTGGACATAAAAGTGTTAGATCATATTATCATTACTCAAAAAGAATACTTTAGTTTTGCTGATGAAGGCCTGCTATAAAAACTAATTTAAAGTGTTAGCTTCGGGTAGAAACGTATTTCTAAATATCAATCGGTTCTTTCCGGTCATAGGGAGGCGCCAAAGGATATCGGTAATAAAACCCGTTAGAGAAAAATAAAGACTATGCTGCTTATTTACACCCATAAGATCACTTCCCGCTTTAGATATATAACGAAGCATTTATTCACCAATATTTTGGGTATAGAGGTTTCCTTCACAACCAAAGTGGAAGATTTTATAAAACACGCCGGTCCCAAAATAACCTATACGAAGCAGCCACTTCAAAACGAGTTTTTTTTAAGGAGCAATGATCTATTGTTCGAGCAGGGAATTAACGATCTTCAAATACATGTATCGGATTGGGAAGGCGTACCTTGTTTTTTTGCCGCCGGGGAAAGGAGTAACCTGCCCTTCGACATTTTTGCCGCTAGTTTTTATTTACTCAGTAGGTATGAGGAGTATTTGCCACACGTTAAGGATATCCACGGTAGGTTTCCTCCGAAAGACAGTTTGGCGTATCAGAATAACTTTTTGCAGATTCCAGTGGTAGATATATGGGCGCTTAGGTTATTGGAAGGGCTTAAAGAAAAATTTCCAGAATTGGAATACAAGCCTAGATCATACCGTTTTAACCCCATCATTGATGTTACCACTTCCCATTGTTTTTTGCACAGGGGGTTGGTAAGGGGGATTTCGGGCTTCTTATTAGACTTGGTCTCTCTAAGATTAAGACGGGTGGTAGATCGGATATCTGTGTTGATGAAATTAAAGAGGGATCCCTATGATAATTTTTTTGAGCTCATAGAATTGCACAAACAATACAATGCTAAGGGCAGGTTCTTTTTCCAATTTGCGGAATATTCTACCTATGACAAGAATGTGTCTCCCAGTAATAACAAATTTAAATACCTTATTAAGTCGGTTGCAGATTACGAGGTGGTTTCTCTTTGCTGTTCGTACAGTTCCTTTAACAACAAAACCTTGTTGATGGAAGAGAAAAAGAATCTTTCCAATGTAATTCATAGACCCATCAATAGCTCCCGCATGCGTTTTAACAGGGTAGATATTCCAGAAACCTATCGGAATTTAGTGGATGCGGGGTTTACAAACGATTATACCATGGGTTATACCCATGAAAGTGGATTTAGAGCGGGGAGTTGCACCCCTTTCTATTTTTATGACATTCTTCTGGAGGTTCAACAGCCTATAGAAATTCACCCATTTGCCCTCCATGATTATAGCTTGTTAACTACCAATTCAAAAGAAGAGGCACTTAAGGTGGTAGCGTCTCTTGCTTTGGAAGTGAAAAAGGTAAATGGTACGTTTGTAACCATTTTTTCTAATGAGCTGCTTGGGGGCGAAGCGAAGCTGAATTGGAAGGAGTTATATAGAAATATTTTAAAGAAAGTATATGTACAGTAATACGGTTACCGATGTGTTTTTCGATCTAGATCATACACTCTGGGATTTCGAAAAGAATTCTGCCCTTACTTTCCAGAAGATTTTGTCTGAAAGTGCCGTGGGGGTGGATTTGGATGACTTTTTAAAAACCTATATTCCCATTAACCTAGAATTTTGGAAGAAGTATAGGGAGGGGAAAGTCACTAAAGAAGAGTTGAGATATCAAAGGCTTAAAAACACCTTCGACTCGTTGAGGTATGGGGTAGGTGATGAGCTTATACATTATTTGGCCAATCAGTATATAGAGCACTTGTCTTCCTATAATAACCTATTTCCAAATGCCTTAGAGATCTTGGGGTACTTACAACCCAAATACAAGCTTCATATCATTACCAACGGATTTCAGGAGGTACAGGATAGGAAATTGCGCAATGCCAAAATCGACCACTTTTTTAATCAGGTTATTAATTCGGAAATGGCCGGTGCAAAAAAGCCAGATCCCTTAATATTTCAATTAGCACTGGATAAGGCCAAGGCAGTTCCCCAAAGATCTATAATGATAGGAGATAGCGTGGAGGCAGATATTATTGGGGCTCAAAGGGTGGGATTTCACGTACTTCATTTTAATGCCCATAAGGAACCTAAGCATAATTATTGCGAAATTATTCAGAACTTGAATGAAATAAAATTGTTTTTATAAAGTTGTATATTGTAGATCATGATCTTATAGTCTGATTTTGCAATGTGCACCTTATGGTAAATAAGATTTTAATTCTGTCTATAATTACGCTACTAGGACTAGTTTCCTGTGTGGAGAAGCAGAATTTTGATCAATTGGATGATTTATTCATAGAGCCTACCATTGAGGGAAGTATCCTATATGTGGAAGCGCCGGAAGATGTATTTAATCAGCCTATTGTAGGAGGTTCCGTAAGCCAGGATTTTAATTTTGACGGATTTAATGAAGATATCTTTGCAGACCGGGTGTTGGAAGGTTCTATTATATATGAAATTGAAAACACCACAAGCAAGGAATTAGACCTCACTGTAGAGTTTTTGGATGAAGCTAAGCTAATTCTGGATACTATGTACATTCACGTAGACCCAGGGCCAACGGCTACCGTAGAAAAGGAGGTAGCTTATGGTGGCGCTTCTGGTAAAAACATAGAAATTATCAAAAACACCTCCAGTATTAGGGTTCATGTGCAGAACTTGGGCGACAATACCAGTGTTTCTAACCTTCCAGACCCAAAGATCATTTTTAGGTCTATGGGTGAATTTACGATGCGGATACGATGAGGTCTTGGGCTATTATTTTATTGATATTGCTCACGAGCAATGTCCCGCTTCTAGCCCAGAACAAACAATTGTTATACGATTTCACGGAAATCCCCGATGCCCTGATGGTCAATCCCGGGATGCTGACGGATTATCAGTGGTATGCCGGTCTACCGGTTGTTTCCGGTCTGTCTATTCAAGCAGGCTCCAATGCCCTCACTGTCCATGATCTTTTTGCGGATGATGGGGAAGACTTTAATGATAAAGTCCGGGAAAAGGCAATAGATAGGATGGGGATAAGGGACGAACTAAGCGGAACTTTTCAAACACACCTTCTTAATGCCGGATTTAGGGGAAGGAATCCAGATAACTTTTATTCCTTCGGGATTTATACGGAGGGAGATGCTATAGGCTATTGGTTTAAGGATCTTGCCATCCTAGCATTTGAGGGCAATGCCCCTCATTTGGGAAGAAGGTTTAATCTAGACCACTTAAAAGCTAGGTCCGAAATGGTGAATGTGTTTCATTTTGGACTTAATAAAAGAATCCATAAAAAGCTTACTGTAGGGGCAAGGGCAAAAATATATTCAAGTGTATTTCATGCTTCCTCTACAAAGAACAGCGGGTATTTTGTTACTACGGAGGGAGAGAATAATCTACGAGCTAACACCTTGGTGGCAGATATGGAATTTCGCTCCTCTGGTTTAGATGAAATTAAAGATGCCTTGGACGACAACGAAAATACTTCTTTATCTGAGGTTCTTAGCCGTAGAATGTTTTTTGGGGGCGATTTGGGACTGGGTGTGGATTTAGGGTTTACCTATCACTTAAACGAAAGAACCCTACTAACGGGTAGCTTGTTAGACCTTGGATTTATTTACAATACCACCGATGTAAAAAACTATAGCCTAAATGGGGCGGCTACCGTAGAGGGAATAGAGTTTATTTTGCCAGAGGCATTTTCTAACCTTAACGACGACCTTTGGCAAGAATTAATAGAGGAGGTAGAATCTTTGATTCCCTATGAAAATAATACAAAAAGCTATCTTAGCTTTAGACCTACTAAACTATATGGGTCTCTTCGCTATAACTTTGGCAAGCCTATGCCATCTCGTGGTAGGTGTGACTGTAAGGATTTGGTGTTTGGCAGACAGCGTTTTAAAGACTTCAACAATGCGGTGGGAGGACAATTGTATGTTATTAACAGGCCTAGGGGACCGCAAGCTGCTTTAACGGCCTTTTATCTGCGTCGCTTCGGGCATGCCTTGGCCGTAAAAGCTACCTATACGGTAGATAAGTTTTCATTTTCAAATATAGGATTGGGACTAAGTTTACAAGCAGGTCCGGTTAATTTATATGTAATGGCAGATAACCTTCTAGCTTATGGGAATGTGGCTGATAGTCACTATGCTTCTTTTCAGTTTGGATTAAATATTATATCTTGGGGCAAGAAATAATCCGAGTTTTACATGAGAAATTTACTGATTGCTATCTTTTTGCTGAATTGTTTTTTAGGAATGTCACAGGCAGAATTAAATAAGTATAAATACATTATCGTACCTGTTAAGTTAGATGCCTTTAAGCAGGAGAATCAGTACCAGACCAGTACCTTGATTAAATATTTATTGGTGGAAAATGGATTTAATGCGGTGTACGACAATGCTATGCCAGAGGATTTGTTGAACAATAGATGTTTGGGACTGGTATTGTCCTTAAACGATGATTCTTCCATGTTTACCACTAAACTTACCCTTAGTTTAAAGGACTGTTTCTCTAAAGAGGTATATGTAACCAAGGAAGGAAGGAGTAAAGAAAAAGATTTTAAAGCAGCGTATTCAGGGGCCATAAAAGAAAGTATGCAGTCCCTGTCCGATGTAGATTACCAATACCAACCGGCAGCTAATAAGGAGCCAGTAACGATTAGTTTTAAGGACGATGTAAAAAGAATTTCGCAAACTGCCACCCAGGCACCAAAAAACAGTACGCACGATCCTGTGGTGCAGCAAAAGGCTACTTTGAAAGAGCAGTCCTATAAGGATCTAACTCCAGCGCAGTCAGATTTTAAGCAAGGGGAAGGGCAGCTAACCGAAACTGCCACGCAGGTGAAAAATGTGGTGGAAAGCGATGTTTTGTATGCTCAGGCCATTCCCAATGGCTACCAATTAGTGGATAGCACCCCTAAAATTGTGATGATCTTGCAGCAGACTAGTTTCAGTAACTTTTATATGGCGAAACCTAATTGGCAAGAAGCAAATGGAATCTTGTATAAAAGAGGTGGAAATTGGGTGTTCGAATACTATGAGGGAGGCGAACTGATGAACAAAAAGATGAACATTAAATTCTAATCCGAATGTATTTTGCAAACCAGGGAGTTCCTTTCGTAGGAACCCCCTAGATTATAATTTATACTTGTTCTTCCACCGCTTCTTAAGGAATTCCTTGATGGCATTTTCTCGATTATTGTTGCCTGGGCTATAAAAGCTGGCCCCTTTTAACTCGGTCGGCATAAACTCTTCGTCCACAAAGTTTTGGTCATAATCGTGTGCATATTTGTATTCTTGCCCGTACCCTAGATCTTTCATTAGTTTGGTAGGCGCATTTCGTAAAGGTAGCGGTACCGATAGGTCTCCCGTTTGTTTAACGGTTTGTTGCGCTTTATTGATGGCCATATAGCTGGCATTGCTCTTAGGGGAGGTGGCTAAATAAATAACACACTGGCTTAGAATTATACGCGCTTCTGGATATCCTATGGTAGTAACTGCCTGGAATGTGGTATTTGCCATTACCAATGCGGTGGGATTGGCATTGCCAATATCTTCGGAGGCCAATATCAACAGTCTTCGGGCAATAAATTTCACGTCTTCTCCGCCTTCTATCATCCTAGCCAGCCAATATACGGCGGCATTGGGGTCGCTGCCGCGTATAGATTTGATAAAAGCAGAGATGATGTCGTAATGTTGCTCCCCAGTTTTGTCATAGAGCACCGTATTTTGCTGAACCTTACTTAAAACCAGTTCGTCTGTTATATTAATTTCCTCTTTGGCTTCGGAGTTTATAATAAGCTCAAAGATGTTCAATAGTTTTCTGCCATCCCCACCGGAAAGTCTTAACAGTGCCTCGGTCTCCTTCAGGTGAATGGTTTTTTTCTTAAGATGGGTATCCAGATTCATGGCCCTTTTTAAAAGAGCTTCCAAGTCCTCTTTTCCAAACGGATTCAGGATGTAGACCTGACAACGGGATAGGAGCGCGGGGATTACCTCAAAGCTGGGGTTTTCGGTAGTCGCTCCAATTAAGGTGACCCAGCCTTTCTCAACAGCACCTAAAAGGGAGTCTTGTTGCGACTTGCTAAACCGGTGGATCTCATCAATAAAAAGGATAGGGTTTTTAGTTGTGAATAAACCGCCGCTTTGTTTAGCTTTTTCAATTACCTCCCTTACCTCTTTTACACCACTGCTAATAGCACTCAAAGTGTAAAAGGGTCTTCCGCTGGTCTCGGCAATGATATTGGCCAAGGTGGTTTTGCCCGTTCCTGGGGGGCCCCATAGGATGAGGGAAGGAAGAATTCCTTGTTTAATTTGATGGGTAAGCGATCCCTTTTCACCTACCAGATGATGTTGACTTATGTACTCCTCCAGTGATTTGGGGCGTACTCTTTCTGCAAGTGGTTTATTCATAGGGCACAAAAATAAGACTTTTAAATAGATGACATTTTATCGAAAAATGGAATCTTGGCAGGGATGTTGATTTTATACTTATATTTCAAGTATGACGGAGCAATCGTATTTTAAATATTCAAATTCGGTCATTGTATTGCCGCTAATTTCAGTGCTTGCCATTTGGACCGTATTTTGGGTAGAAATTAAATTCCAAGTAAACTTAAACGAGTATGGTATCTATCCAAGAACGTTTAGCGGATTAAGGGGGATTATCTTTAGTCCCTTCCTTCATGGATCGGTAGACCATCTGTACAATAACACCCTCCCGTTGGCGATACTTACAGCTGGCTTGACATATTTTTATAGGGGAATCACTGCCAAAGTGCTACTACTTGGAATACTAATATCTGGTTTTATTACCTGGTTAATTGGTAGGCCTAGCTTTCATATTGGCGCAAGTGGTCTTATATATGTATTGGCTAGTTTCATTTTTTTTAAGGGAATTATTTCCAAACACTACAGGTTGGTAGCACTTTCCCTTATCGTAGTATTTATCTACGGAAGTATGCTGTGGTATATTTTTCCGGTAAAGGAAGGGATTTCTTGGGAGGGGCACTTAGGCGGATTCTCAACGGGATTGTTGTTGGCCCTATTAGTAAAGGCTTCCTTGCCAAAACCTAGGAAATACGATTGGGAAAGGGAAGATTATAATGAGGAGGAAGATGAGTTCCTAAGACACTTTGATGAAGATGGTAATTTTATTGAGCGTCCATCCGAGCAGGAGGCGGTGCCCCATAAAGAGCCACCCAGTATTATTTACCACTATAGGAAGTCGGAAAAAGGGGACTCCGCTGATAGTAGGGAGTAGGTGTGGTGGCCCACTAGGGGCCGCCAGCCTGGTAACAATATGTTTCGTTTATTTGGAGGTTTTGCCCAAACGCTGCCGTACTACCTCGTATAGGAAAACGCCGCAAGCTACAGATACATTAAGGGATCCAATGGTTCCCAGCATAGGCAATTTGGCCATATGATCCGAGGCTTTTAGGATGGAGGGGGAGATGCCTTGATCTTCAGATCCCATAATGATTGCCGTGGGGGCAGATAACGATACCTCATAAAGGGTGTTGTCTGTTTTTTCCGTGGCGGCAACCACTTGAATTCCTGATGCCTGTAAAAAGAAAACGGCATCTTTTATATGGTCTACCTTTGCAATAGGTACTCTAAAAGCAGCTCCGGCCGAAGTCTTAACGGTGTCGGCGGTAACGGGTGCTGCTCCTCTCTTCTGAATAATTATTCCATCTACGCCTGTGCATTCTGCAGTTCTAATAATTGCGCCAAAATTACGGACATCGGAAAGTTGGTCTAATAAAAGAAAAAGAGGGGCCGTTTCTTTCTCCGCTACTTGTGCAATTAATTCCTCTATGGAAAGAAAGTCAACAGGAGATATGTTGGCTACCACTCCTTGGTGGTTGTTTTTGGTAATGCGGTTTAGTTTTTCAACGGGGACATAAGAGGCGCTGATGCCCTTCTTGCGAAGTAGGGTCTCCATCTCCCGAGAGAGATCGCCTTTTAATCCTTTCTGGATAAAGACTTTATCTATGGGCTCGTTGGCATTGATGGCCTCCATAACGGCTCTAATACCGTAAATTTGGGTTGTTTTTTCCATAGACGCAAAGGTAGATAAAAAAAACCACCCGCCGCTAGGCAGATGGCTTTATGAAGATGAAAATCCTTTTGTTTTAGTTGCTTGGAAATGATGCTAAATCATCATCCAGTAAATGTCCGCCTTGTGCAGAAATAGCAGCTTCATAATTTGCTAAATTAGTGGTGCGCTCAGAAAGGGGGTATAAAAATCGCCTCGGTATTACCCCAGAGGGATTATTACTGGGAACGGCATCCGGATTGGGCGTCAAATTTGGAAATCCGGTTCTACGGTAATCTACCCATGCTTCAAACGGGGCGTTTCCATACAGAGCCTTGTATTTTTCCACAATAATGGTTTCTATTTTATTGGCCTCACTACCTGTAAGTGCCAAGGTATTGGTGTAGGTATCCGCATCAGCTTGGGTAACCCCTACGTAAAGCATATTGGCCATTACTGCCTCTTGTAAAGCCGACAATGCAGCTGCATCGGAGCCTCCGGTCCTAACAATCGCTTCCGCTTCAATGAATTTCACTTCCCAATACGAAATGAGTGGGGTAGGAGATTCAAATTGTCCCCAAAACAAACCGGGTACGCCGGCAAAGCTTTCCCCATCGGTAGTATAGAAAGGTAATCTGGGGTCTCCGGTCATCATAGTAAAAAGCGATGTTGAAAATCCTAAAGTGCTGGGCCTGTCATTGTCGAAAAGTGCGAAAGGGTTTGCGTTTTGCGCTGGTGAACTATAGATAAAATCTGGTTGTTCCGAGGTGCTGCTAAAGGCTTGTTGAGCTTCCTGTAGGGCGCTTTGGGCAGCTGTACCATCAACAGACGTAAGGTGCAAGTAGTAACGTGCCTTTAAGGCATGCGCGGTTTTTTCCCAATCTATATTGCCTGTGGATCCTGCACCCATAAATGCACCAATGCCAGATTTCACACCTTCGGAAAGGGATTCATCCAACAGCGTCTGAATAGTACCGTAAAGAGCTAATTGATTGTCATATACGGGGTTTAGATTTCCCGCGTCCCCTATAAAGGCTTCAGAGTATGGGACATCTCCCCAAGTACTTATGGCAACCCCTAAGTTGGCGGCCATATATAATTTAGCCAATGCACTTACCTCTCCTTCACTATTTTGCATTATTACAAAGCAATCCCTCATAGAACCAGCTCCATAAAGACCAAAGTCCCATAGGTCGTCCGTATCGCTTTCTCCAATATTATATTGCCCATAGGCAATTTGCTGTGCATCTAGGCCTTCAAAATGTTGAATTACTATTCCCGCTATTCTACCACCCAATGCCACTGAATTCCTATGGGTTTGGGCAATCATTCCAGGATAAATAGCTCCGGCATTAATAGATTCTGCAGATGGATTATCTGGATCCACATTAACATCCGTGATTTCGCAAGAAGCCAACAGGCCAATAAATAGCATGCCAAATATTAAGTTTGTAGTTTTCATCTTCTTAAAAGTTTAATTTTAGGTTAAGGCCATAACTTGTAGTGTTGGGCTGATTAAAATAATCCAATCCAATACCATTGGTGTCACCGGTCAAGTTGGTCTCGGGATCTACACCGGGATAATCGGTGTTCAACCATAGATTTCGTCCAAAAGCTGATAAGGACATAGCTTCTATAAAGGTGCCTTCAAGCCATTTAGAGGGTAGATCGTATGAAACTGTAATTTCTCTTAAGCGTATCCAAGAGCCGTCATAAATAGCGGTTTCGGAAAGCCCCCCAAATCCATAGCGTCTCCACCAGTTATTATTCTCGCTGATCGATGGGTCTGAGTAAGGGACAGTTTGGGTATTTGCTGCGCCGGTAGACTCAACAATTCCTGGAAATAAAGTAGTTTGATCCCGGATCAATGTGGCCTCCGAAACCCCAAAATAGTCTAAGATGCCGCAGGTACCGCACCATACATCACCACCTTCTCTAATGTCGAACAGGACAGAAAGACCAAAGCCTTTATATCTTAGGGAGGAGCTAATTCCGGCAAGCCAATCCGGAATGGGATCTCCCACAACACCATCTTCAGGATTTTGTAGCGGATAACCGTCATCATCTATTAATATAGCTCCCGCTTCGTTTCTAAGGAATCTTGAGCCAAAAATAACTCCATAGGATGCTCCGGCAACCGCACGTGAACTGGTACTGGAAAAACCGTTTAATGTGACACTTTCAACACCTTCTACTAGTTCTTCTACCACATTTTCATACGTGGTCCAGTTAACACTCACATTCCAAGAAACATCATCCGTTCTGATGGGTGTACCACTTAAAGTTACTTCATAACCTTTATTGGAAACGATTCCAACATTTTCAAATCGGTCTATAAACCCGGAAGAAGGAGCAGCATCCACTGGAATTATCTGGTCAGATGTTTCTTTGTCATAATAGGAGAAATCGAACTTCAATCGGTTCCTTAGCATACCTAATTCTAAGCCTACCTCAAACTCCGTGGTTTCCTCAGGCTTTAATATCGGGTTGCCAGCTCTTGAAGACCGCTCAAAAGAAGTAGCATCGTAAGCGGGGAAAGTGACATTTTGTATAAATCCGTCACCACTTACAGAGGTGCCTATGAAATTGGTGATGGTGGCATAGACAGGCGCATCATTACCGGATTTACCCCAGGACCCCCTTAGCTTACCATAATTAATAAAAGAATCTGCGTTGAGCAATTCGCTAAATACAAAACTGCCCCCAATGGAATAAGATTGAAAGGTATTATCGCCAACGGGTAGGGTAGAAGACCAGTCATTTCTAAAGGACGGTGTTAAAAAAATCATATTGTCGTAACTTATAGTAGCCGTTGCAAAGGCTCCGATAAGTTTTTTTGAGTTGGAAATTTCCGAAGCCTGTGTAGTTTCAACGTTGCTTAAATTAAAGAATCCGGGAATGGTCATCCCATCGCCAATGACGGTTTGCCTATTACTCTTGTTATAATACCCGTCATAACCAATATTAGCGGTTATCCCAATCTTCTCGCTGAAATCATGATTTGCACTAATAAGGAAATTCCAGTTTATATCCTGATTGGCAATAACATCATTGAGGGTACGGCCATTTCCAAAACTGGCATCTAGGATATCAAAACCAATTTTTCTAGTATCGGTGTATCTATCGATGGAGCCGGATGATTTAAAACTGAGCCAATCATTGAAGGCGTAGGTCAGGCCCAATTTACCTATGGTCCGGTTTACGTCATCCAAGTTTGGGTTTTTGGCAACTGTAAAGTACGGGTTGTTGTAAATACCATCACGATAACTTCTATGTCCCGGTAGTTCAGAACCAGCGATGTCATAGTAATAGGATGCTGGACTATCAGCAGCGGCTTGTCCCCTAAGACCATTACCGTTGTCAAAAGTAGGAGTGGTACGTAACAATCCTAACATAATACCCGATATATTGGATCCCCTTTGCACCCTAACACCTCCGGAATTGGTGTACTGGCCAGAAGCGTCCAAGGTGATCTTTTCATTTAACTTAGCCTGCATATCCAATCTAAAGGTCTTGCGTTCAAATTCTTCGTTTGGGGAAATTCCATTTTGGGTTAATCTTCCAATTGATGCCCTGTAGTTAATGTTTTCATTTCCTCCACTGACAGCTAAGTTGATATCAATAGCATCTCCGGTCCTAAAAAAATCATAGTGATCATACGCTCTAGCGGGAGTGCCATTTCCTGTTCCGGCAGGAACTAGACGACCGCCCCTATCAAAGGGATAGGAAGTGTCACCGTCAAACTCCAGATCGGATATTTTTGGTCCCCAAGAATCGCCCTCAAAAGTTTCAGGCCCTCTATATTCCAACCCGTTATTGTGACGTCCCTGAGCATATATTTTTTGTAAGGAGGGTACCTGGTTATAATCAGATAGTGTGCTAGAGGTGGTCAGTGTAACCCTAGTCTTACCCGCTTTACCTTTCTTGGTGGTAATGAGAACAACCCCATTTGCCGCACGAAGTCCATAAAGGGTCTGGGCGGCAATTCCTTTAAGTATATTGACCGATTCAATATCACTGGAATTAATATCTATGGCACGGTTGGAAAAATCACTTCCCCCTACACTAGAGTTATTAAAGGTTTGGGTGGGGTCTTCCGAGAATGAGGAGTTGTCAATGGGTACGCCATCTACGACAAACAAGGGAGAATTTGAACGGGTGATGGAAGTATTACCACGAATTCTAATATTTGCCGATGCGCCTACCGATCCCGATGAGGTGGTTACTTGAACCCCAGCGGCCTTAGAGCTTAAGGCAGACACTAAGTTGGTCTCCCTAGACTTAGTAATGTCTTCCGAATCTACGGACTGTACGGAATAACTTAAAGATCTGGGTTGTGCCCTAATACCTTGAGCGGTTACCACCACCTCTTCCAGTACCTCTGTGTCTTCCTCCATCTGTACGTTGATGGTGCTACCTGCACCAACAACCCTTTCAGCGGTTTGAAAACCTATGAAAGAGAATGCTAAAGTCTGTCCTTCGCTTGCTTTAATGGAGTAATTACCATCAAAATCGGTTTGAGTCCCGGTTGTGGTACCCTGTACAAGGATGTTAACTCCAGGGAGCGGTAGATTGTCTTGATCCGTGACCGTTCCTGAAATTGTTTTCTCTTGTGCAAATGCAAGTTGCACAACCAATGCTAAAAATAGCGTCAGGATTCCATGTAGTGTTGTTTTCATAATATATTTATTTGAATATCCTATTGTAAAATTCATAAAAGAATGTTAACTAAACAATTGAATTAACAAAAAATATAGCAATGCATTGATGGTTTGTTAAAAAAATACTTATAATTGTTACAAAATGAAAAATAAATTCTTTTAAAAAGTATTTTATTTTCGTAAATCTTGTAGGAGATATTTATTATTATCCGAATCGAACAACTTTTGGAATTGGATTTATTGTTAGGATGAGGTTTAATTAGAGCCCTCTTTTTGCTAGCATGTAAGTTGTCCTCTTTTCAACTGAACCTGGCATAATAGGGTGGTAAAGTTTGACGCTACTCTTCGTTGGTTGTTTTTGTAGATAAAGTTTTGTTTTATCACCGGGATGGAAGGGTAGGGATGCCGTTTTTGTAAATTAGGGTTCCCATTTTTAGTAAGAGAACGCTATTTTCTTAGAGGGATAGGGAGTTAAGGTATAGCGTGCTTCTAGCTAAAAATTAGGATGAAAGTTATGTGCCTAAGGAGGTAACACTTATGCTGGCATAGTATGGCAATTCTTGATTTAACATCTTATAAAAGTAAAAGGGGCATTCAAAAAATTATGAATGCCCCTTTGTAGTTTTACCTAGGTAATAGGTTGTGAATGTACTTTTTGAAAATTAATTCATAGTAAAGGTGCCTCCTAAAGTAGATGATGCTAGGTAGGTTGGGAAATATTGTGATGCAAGACCTTGGTCTTCACCCACATAATAGATATCATAATCTATCACTAGTGTTGGTTTGGCGTCACAGTTAGTCCATTTCCCTGTTCCAGCTATTTCGTACTCATACGGATCGCCTTGATAGGTGGTGGTATAGATATACTGTCTTGGAATGGTGATAACGCCATTTCCTGCTACTTCGGCAGTAATAGTGCCTCCAGCAATCACATCTTCACCCCAGAAGTTATTAATAAATGACACCCCTAGTCCAGAAATGGATAGTTTACCATCTACCTCCGTCGCAGTAATAGCGTCGCCGTAACCGTTAAGGTCTATGGTAGAGGCATAGGATCCAGCAAGGTCTGCAGTACCGTTCTCTAATGGGCAAAATGCGATTCGCATAAGCTGGTATGTTAATTTGGTCCCAGCTGTAGCGGTATTGGCTCCTGCGTCAATATTTAAGACCAATTGTAACTTCTCGCCAACGGGCATTTCCGAGGTGTTGGTTTTCATTGTTACAGATCCTCCTGTAGAACCAGCAGGGATTGTTACGGATGTTGAGGACAGCTCGTACATATTGGATGCTATGGTGGTAGAGGGGTCTACTTCTAAGTTCACCGTGATATCTGCGGACTGAGGAGTACCCAGAATAGCAACCACAATCGAGGTCTCAATGTCTACCAAATTACCAGACTCGTCTACCCCTGATTCCAGGTCTTTAGATGCATCCTTAAACTGCACGTAATAGGTGGCATTAGGGTCTGGAGCATTGTTGGTTAGTTTAGCAAATTCTGTTTCATCGTACTCACAGGAAACCGCAAATAGTGCGCCAACCAGTAGTAGAGCTGAATATATGATTTTATTTTTCATCTTTTATCTTTTTAATTTTATTGATCCCACCATAATTTATCCGAAATGGTAACCGCCGGTACGTTCTCACTATTGTAGTCCAATTCGCTTTGAGCGTATGGAAACCTTGTTGGTATATTTGGAATTACTGCACCTTCTGCCAATTCAAGTGCAGGTAGTCCAGTTCTTCTCCAATCTGCATAGGGCTGGTTGGTAGCAACACCGTCAATATATTTCTGGGTCATAATGCCCTCTAGGGAAACTGGAACCCCATTGATGTTAGCATCTAACCAAGCTTGGTTGGCCTCTCCGGTAACCCTTAATACAGAAGCAGCAACTGCAGCTTCATAGGCTTCCTGAGCACCAGCCTGACCTAAAGCTAACTTAGCTTCAGCTTCAATGAACTTTAATTCTGAATAGGTCATTAATTTGGTGGAAGCATCAAATCCTGCTATGTTTTCTCCCGGTTTGGAAGCAGCATCATTTTGTCCTCCTGGTGTACTACCCGTATAATTTCCGTCTGCATCCATTTCTGCGTAGAAAGGAAGACGAGGGTCATCGTTAGAAGCCAAAAGATCAATTAAGGTAGCGCCCATTCTAATATCTGTACGCTCTTCCATAAATTGGTAGATGGGGTTACGGTTCTTGTCCTCAAATGGTACTAGCATATCATCGGCATTAGAAGTAAATCCTTTAGCTACTGCCTCTAAAGCTGCGGTGTATGCTGCATTTCCGTTTACTTTGGAAAGCTGTAAATGATGCCGCGCTTTAATAGAGTTCGCAGCTTTCTTCCATTTGTTCAAGTCGCCACCATAGATAACATCACCTTCTACAGGGATGGTATTTGTGGAGCTATTCAAATTGGTCACCGCCGAATTCAACAGCGAAAATATGCTGTTGTAGATGGATTCCTGAGTGTCATAGGCAGGAGACAAAACATTCTCCGAGCCTTGAAAGGCCTCGGTGTAAGGGATAGATCCAAAAAGATCCGTGGTAATACCTAATGTGGTGGCCAACAATACTTGTCCAACCCCTTCAAAATGGGGTGAAGGTGCTGCTTCAGTACTTGCCTTGTCTACAATCAGGGTACTGTTCATCATCATTTCAGTATAAATAGACCCCCATACGTTATTTACATCTGCCGGGGTTAATTGATACCTGGTTTCGGTGTAGGACTGCCTATCCGTTCCATCAAAGTGTTGCATCCAGATGTTGTTGGTCCTTACGGTGTTGTTTCCTAGAAGGTTGTACCCCATAGACTGCTGAATGGCCGGTAAAAGTAGGCTCATTGGAACATCTGCAGGAGCATCTGGATCAATGTTTAGATCGTGGTCGATCCAATTGTTACAAGACACTGATACAAGTAATAAGCCTATTACCGCCATCAGGTTTTTATATATGTTGCTTTTATTTTTTCTCATGATTTTGTTTTTTACAATTAGAAGGTCAATTTAAGGCCCATAGTGAAACTTCTGGTGCCTGGACTGTTAAAGTAGTCCATACCTTGGGCGTTGGTTGCTCCCCCTAGGTTCGTTTCTGGATCGATGCCTGTATAAGGGGTGTCTATCCAAAGATTCCTACCGGAAAAGTAAATTTGAGCGTCTTTGATTAGCGGAGATATTTCAGGTAAGTTGTAAGCGACGGTTAAATCTCTTAGCCTAACCCAATCTGCGGGCTCCATTGCGGCCGAGGATGGCCCTCCACCAAAGTTACTACCAGCTCCTTGGAACCAAGCTTGGTCCTGAACTACGGGAGTAACGTTCTTAACACCACTAGAAACTACATTGCCGTCATCATCTATATGACCGTATACTCCATCCATCACTACGATGTTTTCTGCAGGAGTTCTGTCAAAGTCGATGCTGCCATCGGTATTGTAATATACCTCTCTTTTTTCCGTACGCTCATGTACCCCAAAGAAGTTCATTGCAAAGGCAGTTCCGTTGTACATAACCCCGCCCGACTTTACATCTATTAAGAAAGATAGGCTTAGGTTCTTGTAGGTAAGCGTGTTGGTCATGTTGGCCGTCCAATCCGGGTTGAAGTTTCCAATGGGAACCAATCCTTGAGCGGTATTGGTCATTGGATAGCCATCCCTGAAATTATCGGTTGGATCATCGTTGATGATTACGTTTCCATTGGCATCCCTATACCAGTCCTCACCAAAAATACTTCTGTATTCTTCACCAACAACGGCTCTTACTTGTGGGGTGGTAAATCCACCTAAGAAGATATTGTCCACACCATCGGCCAATTTGGTAACGATGTTACTGAATTCAGTATAGTTGGCAACAAAATCCCACTGAAAGTTCTCGGTCTTTACCGGCGTGGCGTTTAAGCTAATCTCTATACCCTTAGACTCCATGGAGGCGGCGTTTAGGAATACGGAGGTAAATCCAGAAGAGGCTGCAATAGGCACACTCATCAACAGGTCTGTATTGTTGTTGTTGAAATAAGTGAAGTCTACTCCTAAGCGACTATTAAAGAACCTTAGATCGGCTCCTACTTCCCAAGAATCCTGGGTTTCGTGTTTTAGATCCGGGTTTCCTAAGCCAGAGCTAACAGCAAATCCGGTCTGACCTGCATAGGGGAATTCTACACCACCTGTCCAACCATCAGCTGTACCTGCAGCTACAAAGTTGTTGGTAGTTTGGTAGGCAGGGGCAATGTTTGCAGTAGTAGCAGCAGAAGCCCTCAATTTACCAAAAGATAGGACGGGATTGTTTTTTAATCCATCAATTTCAGTGAATACAAAACCTAAACTTGCGGAAGGGTAAAAAGCGCTATTGTTTTTCTTCGGCATCGTAGTGGCCCAATCATTTCTACCGGTTAAACCTAAAAAGATCATATCGTCCCAGGCTAATTGAAGATCAGCAAAAACAGCCATGGTTCTAGAGCGGCTTGTGCCCGTAGAGGTGGTGTTGTTACTGGTGTTGTTTAGCTGATAAAAATCTGGAATTTCCAATCCGGTTGCATCTCCAAAAAGAAATTTACTGTTGGTGGAATAGTAGTTGTTTCCTACCGTAAGACTCAAGTTT
Organism: Arenibacter amylolyticus; assembly: GCF_002150785.1. Lineage (GTDB taxonomy): Bacteria > Bacteroidota > Bacteroidia > Flavobacteriales > Flavobacteriaceae > Arenibacter > Arenibacter amylolyticus. The sequence goes on from NZ_MTAZ01000005.1 coordinate 18,016, forward strand.
AAATCCTCAGTGATGTCATTGCGATAGTTTAAAAGAAGGTCGGAGTTGAATACGCTGTTGAAATTCATATACTCACCCAAATACCCTCTTGGATTACCTCTAGAGTTTATTTTAAACCTATCCACATAGCGTCTGTTGTACCAGTCAATACCTGTGTTGTACGTTAAGCTTAGATGATCTGTAAATTTCACGTTTAAATTAACACCTCCGGTAAAACGGTTTACATCCTCATCAAAGGCAATGTTGTTAGAAATCCAATAGGGGTTGTCATAACCTCCACCGTTTCTGTAGTTACGTTGGGATCCATCCGGGAATTCATATCCAGCACTGTTGTCAAAGGTAGTGGCAGTTCGTAATAGCCCTAGCATAATACCGGATACGTTAGAACCCTTTTGGATTTGGACTGCTCTAGAATTGGTGTAAGCCATATCTGCACCAAACTTGATATTATCTGAAATGTTGGTGTTGGCATTTAATCTTACCGTGGTTCTACCATAGGTGTTATTAGGTATAATACCTTCTTGTTCTCTGTTAGATAGTGAGAAGAAGTAGTCTCCTTGATCGTTTCCGTTACTAATGCTGATGCTGTTGTTGCTTACCGAACCATGTTGGAAGAAATCATAAACATCATAGGCTTTTGCCGGCATACCGTTGCCAGTGCCTTTAGGTACCAATCTTCCAAAAGGATCCCACTTGTAGGAGCTGTCTCCGTCATATTCCAATTCGGCAATAGGGGCGCCCCAAGAGGTAGCGCTACCGCCAGCCCAAGCGCCTCCACTTCCTTGGGAGTATTTGTCTTGTCTTCCCGGTACATGGGAAATTACATCTACCCCTATGGAGCTGTGAACCTCAATTTTCTTGGCGTTTAGGTTTTTACCAGACTTTGTGGTGATGATAATAGCACCGTTGGCAGCCCTAACACCGTACAAGGCAGTTGCAGCACCTCCTTTAAGAACAGATACGCTGGCAATGTCATCTGGGTTAATGTCTATGGAACGGCTAGAAGTGTTTACTCCACCAGTACCACTAGAACCACCGCCAGAAGCTATAGGAAGTCCGTTAACAACAAATAAAGGCTGGTTGTTACCAGTAATGGATGCAGATCCACGAATGGTGATAAAGGTAGATGCACCTGCCTCACCAGAAGAGTTTACAATCTGTACCCCAGAAGTTGTTCCAGAAAGTGAGTTAACCACATCGGCGTTGGGCTTAGAGCTAATAGCTTCGGCATCTACCGTTTGTACGTTGTAGCCTAGTCCTTTTTCGCTCCTGGTAATACCTATCGCGGTAATAACCACCTCTTCCAATGCTTGGGCGTCCTCTTTCATCTGAACATCTATAGTGTTACCAGATCCAACGGTTCGCCGTACGGTTGTCTGTCCTATATAAGTGAAAATAAGGCTTTGGCCTTCAGAAGCACTTATCGAATAGTTTCCATCAAAATCGGTTTGTGTGCCCGAAGTAGTGCCCTGCACAAGAATGTTTACTCCAGGGAGGGGGAGACCATCTTGATCCGTCACCGTCCCTGAAATCGTTTTTTCCTGTGCAAAAGCAAGTTGCACCACTAACGCTAGGAATAGCGTTAGGATTCCATTTAGTTTTGTTTTCATTTTAAAATTATTTGAATTAGCTGGAGCAAAAATCATAAATAGATGTTAATAAAAAAAATAATTTTAATAAAACTTTAAGTTTTGAGTCATGAATCCAACAAATACGGGTTGTTTTCTTTCATAATTAACAATCGCTTCTATTGCAGGGGGATTTATAACAATTTTTGTTAAAATTAGGGGAGGTGCCGTCCGTATTGGCGCAATAGAGGGTTGGGAGGGGTTTGGTGAAAAAAATTGGAGTGGCGGTGTGCTTAGGGGAGAAGAGGGTTTTGTTGGAGTGCTTTTTTGATGCAATGGGTTGATTCTCAAAAAAAAATGAAAAAAAACTATTATGCAATTTGAATTATTCTGGATAATTGTTACATTTGCCAGCCCTTAAAAAGAGGGGATAAGTTTTATTATACATATATAGTATGCCAACAATTTCACAATTAGTACGAAAAGGAAGAGTCACTATTACTAAGAAGAGTAAATCGGTTGCCTTGGATTCGTGCCCTCAAAGAAGAGGTGTTTGTACGCGTGTTTATACTACTACTCCGAAAAAACCAAACTCTGCAATGCGTAAAGTTGCAAGGGTAAGGTTAACAAACGGAAAAGAGGTAAACGCTTACATACCTGGAGAAGGGCACAACTTGCAAGAGCACTCGATAGTATTAGTAAGGGGCGGAAGGGTTAAGGATTTGCCAGGAGTTAGGTATCACATCGTTAGAGGTGCTTTGGATACAGCAGGTGTTGCTGGAAGAGCTCAGCGAAGATCTAAATACGGCGCAAAACGACCTAAGAAGTAAAGATAGGGGATCCCTGTCCAAACAATTAAATGATAAGAAATGAGAAAAAAGCAGGCAAAAAAGAGGCCACTTTTACCGGATCCAAGGTATAATGACCAGTTGGTGACACGTTTTGTGAATATGATGATGCGTGATGGTAAGAAATCAACAGCCTTTAAGGTATTTTACGATGCAATGGATATCGTAGAAGAGAAGAAGACTGACGAGGAGAAAACAGCCTTGGAGTTGTGGAAGGATGCATTATCTAATGTGATGCCACACGTAGAGGTGAGAAGTAGGAGAGTTGGAGGGGCTACCTTTCAGATTCCTATGCAAATAAGACCGGATCGTAAGATTTCAACAGCCATGAAATGGCTTATCGGTTTTTCAAGAAAAAGAAACGAAAAAGCAATGTCTTTAAAGTTGGCGTCCGAAATTTTGGCGGCTTCTAAAGAAGAAGGTGCGGCGGTTAAAAAGAGAGTTGATACTCATAAGATGGCCGAAGCAAATAAAGCTTTCTCCCACTTTAGATTTTAATAAAAGCAAATGGCAAGAGATTTAAAATTAACAAGAAACATAGGTATTGCAGCGCATATTGATGCTGGGAAAACAACAACTACCGAAAGAATTCTTTTTTACACTGGAGTTAACCATAAGCTAGGTGAGACCCATGAAGGTTCTGCAACAATGGACTGGATGGATCAGGAGCAGGAAAGAGGTATTACAATTACTTCTGCTGCTACTACCTGTGATTGGAATTTCCCCATGGAAAATGGTCAAGTGCTGGATGACACGGAGTCTTACCATTTTAACATTATAGATACTCCTGGTCACGTAGACTTTACAGTGGAGGTAAACCGTTCGTTGAGGGTTCTTGATGGATTGGTTTTTCTTTTTAGTGCTGTAGATGGAGTAGAGCCTCAATCAGAGACTAACTGGAGATTGGCCGATAATTATAAGGTTCCTCGAATTGGTTTCGTAAATAAAATGGACCGTCAGGGAGCTAACTTTATTAGTGTTAACAATCAGGTGAAAGATATGTTGGGGTCCAATGCGGTGCCAATTGTTTTGCCTATTGGAGATGAGGCTGATTTTAAAGGGGTAGTTGATCTGGTAAAGAATAGAGCTATCATTTGGCACGATGAGAATTTCGGATCTACTTTTGATGTGGTCGATATTCCTGCTGATATGGTAGATGAGGTTAAGGAGTACAGAGCCAAGCTTATTGAAGCGGTTGCTGAGTATGACGAGACTTTGATGGAGAAATTCTTCGAGGACGAAAATTCTATTTCCGAGGAGGAGATCCATGCTGCTCTAAGAGCTGCTGTAATGGATATGAGTATCATTCCTATGGTGTGTGGTTCTTCCTTTAAAAATAAAGGGGTTCAGTTCTTGTTGGATGCGGTTTGTAGGTACTTGCCTTCTCCATTGGATAAAGAGGCTATTATTGGTACTAATCCGGATACAGGTGAAGAGGAAAAGCGTAAGCCAGATGTGAAGGAGCCGTTTGCTGCACTTGCATTTAAAATTGCAACAGATCCATTTGTAGGTCGTTTAGCGTTCTTTAGAGCGTATTCCGGTCGTTTGGATGCTGGTTCGTATATCTTGAACAATCGTTCAGGAAAGAGAGAGCGAATTTCAAGAATTTATCAAATGCACTCCAATAAGCAAAATGCACTCGATTTTATTGAGGCGGGTGATATTGGTGCTGCGGTTGGATTTAAGGATATTAAGACAGGGGATACCATGTCTGATGAAAAGCATCCAATTGTTTTGGAGAGTATGGATTTCCCAGATCCCGTTATCGGTATCGCAGTGGAGCCAAGAACCAAGGCGGATGTTGATAAGTTGGGAATGGCGCTTGCTAAGTTGGCCGAAGAGGATCCAACGTTCCAGGTAAAGACCGATGAGGCTTCTGGACAAACTATCATCTCAGGAATGGGAGAGCTTCACTTGGATATTATTGTAGATCGTCTTAAGCGTGAGTTTAAGGTAGATGTTAACCAAGGTGAGCCGCAGGTAGAGTACAAGGAAGCATTGACTGCTACAGCAGATCACAGAGAGGTTTATAAGAAGCAGTCTGGTGGTCGTGGTAAGTTTGCGGATATCGTATTTACTATGGGTCCTGCAGATGAAGGTAAGGATGGTCTTGAGTTCGAAAACCTTATCAAAGGTGGTAATATTCCTAAAGAATATATTCCTTCTGTTGAGAAAGGATTTAAAGAGGCTATGAAGAATGGTCCTTTGGCCGGATTTGAGATGGATAGTATGAAGGTTACTTTAAAGGATGGATCTTTCCACGCAGTGGATTCCGATTCGTTGTCCTTTGAATTGGCAGCTAAAATGGGATACAAAGCAGCTGCTAAAGCCGCGCGTGCCGTGTTGATGGAGCCAATTATGAAGATTGAGGTGTTAACCCCAGAAGAGAATATGGGTGATATCGTTGGGGATCTTAACCGTAGAAGGGGTACTATTACCAGTATGGATGATAGAGCTGGATCTAAGGTGGTAAAAGGATCGGTGCCGTTATCTGAAATGTTCGGGTATGTTACCTCTTTAAGGACCTTGTCGTCAGGAAGGGCAACTTCTACTATGGAATTCTCGCACTACGCGGAAACGCCTTCCAATATTGCAGAGGAAGTTATTAAAAAAGCTAAGGGAATAACCGCTTAAATCCAACTAAGATGAGTCAGAAAATTAGAATCAAATTAAAATCGTACGACCATAACTTGGTAGATAAATCTGCCGAGAAGATCGTAAAAACGGTAAAGACTACGGGGGCGGTTGTAACTGGTCCAATTCCTTTGCCAACACATAAAAAAATATTTACAGTATTGCGTTCACCGCACGTAAATAAGAAAGCAAGAGAGCAATTTCAATTGAGTTCTTACAAGCGATTACTGGATATTTACAGCTCTTCTTCTAAAACTATTGATGCTTTAATGAAATTAGAGCTTCCAAGTGGTGTAGAAGTCGAGATAAAAGTGTAGTTTTGCAAAACTTTTTCGCCTGAGTGGTGAAAATGACATGTCCGGAGCGTTTCGCGAAGGAAAGATGGAGAAAAAAATAAAATCAGGGTCGATTTATTTTTGACCCTTTTTTTATCTAAAAATTTGAGTAGTAATCAATTAATAATCAATTATAAGTATGTCTGGGTTAATAGGTAGAAAAATTGGTATGACCAGCATCTTCGACGAGAACGGGAAGAATATTCCATGTACGGTAATCGAGGCTGGGCCATGCGTAGTTACCCAAGTCAGAACCGAAGAGGTTGACGGGTACAGTGCCCTTCAGCTTGGTTTCGATGACAAGGCAGAAAAACGTGCTAACAAAGCGGCTACAGGTCACTTTAAAAAAGCAGGGGCTTCTCCTAAGAAAAAAGTCGTTGAATTCCAAGATTGGGAAGGTGAATTTAAATTAGGTGACACTTTAGGTGTGGATCTGTTTGTGGAAGGCGAATTCGTAGATGTAGTTGGTACATCTAAGGGTAAAGGTTTCCAGGGGGTTGTTAAAAGACACGGCTTTGGTGGTGTTGGTCAGCAAACTCACGGTCAGCACAACAGGTTAAGAGCTCCGGGGTCCATTGGTGCGGCATCCGATCCTTCAAAAGTATTTAAGGGTATGAAGATGGCCGGTAGAATGGGTAACGATCAGGTGACCGTTCAGAACTTGAGAGTATTGAAAATTGTTCCAGAGAAAAATCTTTTAGTAGTAAAAGGTTGTGTTCCTGGACATAAGAACGCTTACGTAACTATTCAGAAGTAATGAAGGTAGCAGTTTTAGATATAAAGGGAAAAGAAACAGGTAGAGAGGTAGAACTTTCTGATGCTGTATTCGCAATAGAGCCGAACAATCATGCTGTTTATTTGGATGTTAAGCAATACTTGGCACACCAAAGACAAGGGACGCACAAAACTAAGGAGCGTGCCGAAATAGCAGGTAGTACAAGAAAGATCAAGAAACAAAAAGGTACGGGTACCGCTAGAGCTGGTAGTATCAAATCTCCTGTTTTCAGGGGTGGAGGCCGAATTTTCGGACCTAGACCAAAAGATTATAAGCAGAAATTGAACAAGAACTTAAAGCGTTTGGCCAGAAAATCGGCTCTTAGCATTAAGTCTAGTGACAATGCGATAATCGTTGTGGAAGACTTTAATATGGAGACGCCAAAGACAAAGGAGTTCCTTAACATATTGAATTCCTTGGGCTTGGAAGGTAAAAAGTCCTTAATTGTATTGGGTGATAGAAATAATAACGTATATTTGTCCTCTCGCAATTTGGAAAAGTCTGAGGTTGTAACTAGCTCAGAGCTAAGCACTTACAAGATATTGAATGCAGGAAGCGTAGTGTTGACGGAAGGTGCCTTAGAAGGAATCGAATCTAACTTAACAAACAACTAGTCATGAGTGTGTTGATAAAGCCAATTATTACGGAAAAAATGACAGCTGAGAGCGAATTGAACAATCGCTACGGTTTTCTTGTTGATCCTAGGGTTAACAAGATTCAGATCAAAGAAGCGGTAGAGGCTACTTATGGTGTTTCAGTTGAGAAAGTTCGAACTATGAATTATGGTCCCTCACGCAAATCGCGTTACACCAAAACAGGTGTGCAGCACGGTAAGACCAATGCTTATAAGAAAGCAATTGTAGATCTTGCAGAAGGGGATATCATTGATTTTTACAGTAATCTATAAAGACAAAACATGTCAGTTAGAAAATTAAAACCAATCACTCCAGGACAGCGTTTTAGAGTAGTAAATGGATTTGACGCCATCACTACTGATAAGCCGGAGAAAAGCTTGCTTGCTCCGATAAAAAAGTCCGGAGGTAGAAACAGTCAAGGAAAGATGACTATTCGCCAGAAAGGTGGAGGTCATAAGAGAAGGTATCGTATCATCGATTTCAAAAGAGACAAGCAAGGTGTTGTCGCTAAAGTGGAGTCTATTGAATACGATCCAAACAGAACAGGGTTTATTGCCTTGTTGTCGTACGCCGATGGCGAGAAAAGATATATCATTGCACCTAGTGGTTTGCAAGTAGGACAGGAAGTTTCTTCCGGTGCCGACGCATCTCCCGAAATAGGAAACGCACTTCCTTTGAAGTCTATTCCTTTAGGGGCTGTTATTTCTGCAATTGAATTACGTCCTGGTCAGGGAGCGGTTATGGCGAGAAGTGCCGGTACTTTTGCTCAATTGATGGCTAAGGAAGGTAAGTTTGTAACTATCAAGTTGCCTTCAGGTGAAACCAGATTGGTATTGTCTGAGTGTATGGCGACTATTGGTGCTGTTTCTAACCACGACCATCAGTTATTGGTATCCGGTAAAGCGGGTAGAAGTAGATGGTTAGGTAGAAGGCCAAGGACTAGACCGGTAGCGATGAACCCAATCGATCACCCGATGGGTGGTGGTGAAGGTAGAGCTTCTGGAGGACATCCAAGATCTAGGAACGGAATCCCAGCTAAGGGGTATAGAACTCGTTCTAGGACCAAGAGTACCAACAAGTATATATTAGAACGTAGAAAGAAATAAAAAGTAGAAAGAAATGGCACGTTCATTAAAGAAAGGACCTTACGTTCACTATAGTTTGGATAAGAAAGTCCAGCAAAATGTAGAATCCGGTAAAAAGGCAGTCATTAAGACTTGGTCCAGGGCATCTATGATTACTCCAGATTTCGTGGGGCAGACCATAGCGGTGCACAACGGAAAGCAGTTTGTACCAGTTTTTGTTACAGAGAACATGGTGGGTCACAAATTAGGTGAATTTTCTCCGACTAGATCTTTTAGAGGTCATGCAGGAGCAAAAAATAAAGGTAAAAAGTAGTAAGCTATGGGAGTTCGAAAAAGACAAATGGCCGAAAGGATAAAGGCGGAAAAACAGCAAGTAGCATTTGCCAAATTAAACAATTGCCCTACCTCTCCAAGAAAAATGCGCTTGGTTGCGGATTTGGTTAGAGGTGTGCAGGTTGAAAAGGCGCTTGCTATTTTAAAGTTCAACCCTAAAGAAGCTTCACGAAGGTTAGAGAAGTTGTTGTTGTCCGCAATAGCAAACTGGCAAGCCAAAAACGAAGATGCGAGTATTGAGGATGCTGAGCTTTTTATAAAAGAGATCAGAGTAGATAGCGGAAGTATGTTGAAGAGACTACGTCCAGCCCCTCAGGGAAGAGCGCATAGAATAAGAAAACGTTCCAACCATGTTACCTTGGTTTTGGGATCTAATAATAATACACAAAGCTAGAGCATTTAGTATGGGACAGAAAACAAATCCAATCGGAAATCGCCTAGGAATCATCAGGGGATGGGAGTCTAACTGGTACGGTGGAAACGATTATGGCGATAAGCTTGCCGAAGACGATAAGATCAGGAGATATATACATGCGCGTTTAGCGAAAGCTAGTGTGTCTAGGATTATCATTGAGCGAACCCTTAAGTTGATCACAGTAACCATTACCACGGCTAGACCTGGTATTATTATCGGTAAAGGTGGTCAAGAGGTTGATAAGCTTAAAGAGGAGTTGAAGAAAATTACGGATAAGGAGATCCAGATCAATATTTTTGAGATCAAGAGACCGGAATTGGACGCTAATTTGGTTGCTGCTAGTGTGGCACGTCAGATCGAAAGCAGAATCTCCTTTAGAAGAGCTATCAAGATGGCAATAGCCGCGGCAATGAGAATGAACGCTGAAGGAATCAAGATACAGATATCTGGACGTTTGAACGGAGCGGAAATGGCTAGGTCCGAATCTTATAAGGAAGGTAGAATTCCTTTGTCCACTTTCAGGGCAGATATTGATTATGCAATGCATGAAGCTCATACTTCCTACGGAAGGTTGGGGATCAAAGTCTGGATCATGAAAGGGGAGGTTTACGGAAAGAGAGAGCTTTCTCCATTAGTTGGTATGGCTAAAGGTCAGACTGGCGGAAAAGGTGGAAAGCACGAAGGACCGAAGAAACAACGTCGTAGAAAGTAATTTTTTAAAGAACAAAGAAAATGTTACAGCCAAAAAGAACTAAGTACCGCAAAACGCAGAAAGGGCGTATGAAAGGGATCTCTGGAAGAGGACATCAACTTTCCAACGGTATGTTCGGAATCAAATCCTTGGACACTTCTTTCATCACATCGCGGCAGATAGAGGCAGCTCGTATCGCGGCAACTAGATATATGAAAAGGGAAGGGCAGTTGTGGATAAAAATATTCCCGGACAAGCCTATCACCAGAAAGCCTTTAGAAGTACGTATGGGTAAAGGTAAAGGTGCCCCTGAATATTTTGTGGCTAGAGTGTTGCCAGGAAGGATAATGTTCGAGGTTGCTGGAGTTCCAATTGATGTTGCTAAAGAGGCTTTACGTCTTGCAGCTCAGAAATTGCCAGTAAGAACAAAATTTATTATTGCTAGGGACTATTCTGCTTAATATAATTGCAAGGAATCATGAAACAATCAGAAATTAAAGAATTATCAGTTGAGGAGCTCAAAGGAAAGAGTGCTGAGTACAAAAAGCAGTACGCCGATCTTAAAATGGCTCACTCCGTAACACCATTGGAAAATCCTTTGCTTATCAGAAAAGTGAGAAAGACAGTGGCGAGATTGGCAACTGAGTTAACAAAAAGAGAATTACAATAATTGGTTCTGCTTTATGGAAAAAAGGAATTTAAGAAAAGAGAGAATAGGAGTTGTCACTAGCAATAAGATGGAGAAATCAGTAGTGGTTTCAGAAGTTAAGCGTGTTAAACACCCTATGTACGGAAAGTTCGTGTTAAAAACTAAGAAATACGTTGCGCACGATGAAAAGAACGATTGCAATATTGGGGATACTGTAAAGATCATGGAGACTCGTCCATTGAGCAGAACCAAATGTTGGAGATTAGTGGAAATCATTGAAAGAGCCAAATAATTATGTTACAGCAAGAATCTAGACTAAAAGTAGCGGACAATACGGGGGCAAAAGAAGTTTTGACCATTCGTGTGCTGGGAGGTACCAAAAGAAGGTATGCTTCTGTAGGAGATAAAATTGTAGTAACTGTTAAGGAAGCTACCCCAAACGGAAGTGTTAAGAAAGGTACGGTTTCCACGGCGGTTGTTGTAAGGACAAAGAAAGAGGTTAGAAGACCAGATGGCTCCTATATTCGTTTTGACGATAATGCTTGTGTGCTTTTAAACCCTACCGGTGAAATGAGAGGTACACGTGTATTTGGTCCTGTGGCCAGAGAACTTCGTGACAAACAGTTCATGAAAATTATATCATTGGCTCCAGAGGTGCTTTAATAAAAACAGCAAAATGGGAAAATTGAAAATAAAAACAGGGGATACCGTAAGGATTATAGCAGGAGACCACAAAGGGGTTGAAGGCAAAGTAGTTATGGTAGACCGTGAGAAGAACAAGGCGATCGTGGAAGGTGCCAATATGGTTTCCAAGCACGAAAAACCAAGCGCGAACAATCCGCAAGGAGGTATCGTGAAGAAAGAGGCTCCTTTAAGCATTTCTAACCTATCCTTGATCGATCCTAAGTCGGGAGAGACCACAAGAGTTGGGTTTGAGGTGAGAGATGGTAAAAAAGTGAGATTTTCTAAGAAATCTAAAGAAGTAATTTAATTATGGCTTACGTTCCAAGATTAAAACAGGAATATAAAGAAAGAGTGGTAAATGCTCTTCAGGAGGAGTTTGGTTACAAGAATGTAATGCAGGTTCCCAAATTAGAGAAAATTGTTGTAAGCAGGGGTGTTGGTGCCGCGGTTGCGGACAAGAAGCTTATCGACTATGCGGTGGAGGAGCTAACCTTGATCACTGGCCAAAAAGCAATTACAACAATCTCCAAAAAGGATGTTGCAGCATTTAAACTGCGTAAAGGGATGCCGATTGGGGCAAAAGTTACCTTGCGAGGTGAAAGGATGTACGAATTTTTGGACAGGTTGGTTACAGCTGCCCTTCCAAGGGTAAGGGATTTTCAAGGTTTAAAAGCTACCGGATTCGATGGAAGAGGTAATTATACCCTTGGAATTACAGAGCAAATCATATTTCCTGAAATAAACATTGATAAAATTAATAAAATCAATGGAATGGATATTACATTTGTAACCTCTGCGGAAACAGATAAAGAATCCAAATCATTATTAACAGAATTAGGATTACCTTTTAAAAAGAATTAGTATGGCTAAAGAATCTATGAAGGCCCGTGAGGTCAAAAGAGAAAAGACTGTAGCTAAGTATGCTGAGAAAAGGAAGGCTTTAAAAGAAGCTGGAGATTATGAGGCATTGCAGAGATTGCCAAAGAACGCATCTCCGGTGCGTTTGCACAATCGTTGCAAACTTACTGGTAGGCCAAGAGGTTATATGAGAACTTTTGGAGTATCTAGGGTTACCTTTAGGGAACTGGCAAATAACGGTCTTATACCAGGGGTTAAGAAAGCAAGCTGGTAAAATTTTATAAACAGGTGGCAGGTTCAATGTTAATGTTGAAAACCGTTACCGTAAATCAATAACTATGTTCACAGATCCAATCTCGGATTATTTAACAAGAATTAGGAACGCAAGTAGTGCAGGGCACAGAGTGGTAGAAATACCAGCTTCCAATTTAAAGAAAGAAATTACTAAAATATTATTCGATCAAGGATATATTTTAAGCTACAAATTTGAAGACGATTCCATTCAGGGTACGATTAAGATCGCTTTAAAGTACGATAAGGTTACAAAAGAGCCTATCATTAGAAAACTTAAGCGTGTGAGTAAGCCTGGACTTAGGAAGTACGCCAACTCCAAAGAGTTGCCTAGGGTTCTAAACGGTCTTGGTATTGCCATCGTTTCAACTTCACATGGGGTAATGACCAGTAAGCAAGCAAAGCTTGAGAATGCAGGTGGGGAAGTTTTATGTTATGTCTATTAATATACTAAAGATTTAGAAGAATGTCTAGAATAGGTAATAATCCAATAGCAATTCCAGAAGGAGTAACCGTAGAAGTAAAGGACGAAGTGGTTACCGTGAAAGGTAAGCTGGGAACACTTTCCCAAGAGTTTACTGGAGCGGCTGTGAAGGTAGAGGAAGGTCAAATTTTTGTTACAAGACCGTCCGATTCCAAGGAGCACAAGGCAAAACATGGTCTTTACAGATCTTTAATTTATAATATGACCCAAGGAGTTTCCAAGGGTTGGGTAAAAGAACTTGAATTGGTCGGTGTTGGATACCGAGCAAGTAACCAAGGTCAGAAGTTAGATCTTGCTTTAGGTTTTTCACATAATATTATTATGGATATCGCCCCAGAGGTGAAGATAGAGACTGTCTCGGATAAGGGTAAGAATCCTATTATAAAGCTTAGTTCCCATGATAAACAACTAGTGGGTCAAGTAGCTGCCAAAATAAGGTCTTTCCGTAAGCCAGAGCCTTACAAAGGAAAAGGGATTAAATTCGTAGGAGAAGAATTAAGAAGAAAAGCTGGTAAATCAGCCTAATAATTAGGAATATGGGATTATCGAAGACTGAAAGAAAACTACGTATCAGAAGGAGGATAAGAAAAGTATCCTCAGGTACTGCTCAAAAACCAAGACTAGCTGTTTTTAGAAGTAATAGTGAAATATATGCTCAATTGATAGACGACGTTGCCGGAACTACATTAGTGGCTGCTTCATCTAGAGACAAAGAATTGGCAAAGACAAAAGGAACTAAAACAGAAGTTGCTAACTTGGTAGGTAAAACTATCGCCGAAAAGGCAAAAGAGGCCGGAATAGAAGAGGTTGCTTTTGATAGAGGTGGTAACTTATACCACGGACGTGTTAAATCATTGGCCGAAGGCGCAAGGGAAGCAGGATTAAAATTCTAAGAATATTATGTATCAGAAATACAAAAACGTAGAGGCTGTTAAGCCGGGAGGATTAGAATTAAAGGATAAATTGGTAGGGATACAACGTGTTACCAAAGTTACCAAAGGTGGTAGAGCGTTCGGATTTTCCGCTATCGTTATTGTTGGTGATGAGAATGGTGTTGTTGGTCATGGTTTGGGGAAATCCAAAGAAGTGGCTACCGCTATTGCAAAAGCCATCGAGGATGCCAAGAAAAACCTTGTTAGAATACCTCTTAATAAAGGAACTTTGCCACACGAGCAAAAAGGGAAATACGGTGGGGCAAGAGTTTATATCCAGCCTGCTTCTGAGGGTACCGGAGTAATTGCCGGTGGTGCTGTAAGAGCCGTGTTGGAATCTGTAGGGGTGCAGGACGTATTGTCTAAATCCCAGGGATCTTCCAACCCGCACAACGTAGTGAAAGCTACTTTTGATGCGCTTTTACAACTTAGGGATGCCAAAACAGTGGCAGCTCAAAGAGGTGTTTCCTTGGAAAAAGTTTTTAAAGGATAAAATTATAGTACAAAGTATTAGGTACTTAAGTATTGGTTGGTTTATTTTTGCCGATGCAATAAAGCAAGCTGCTGGTACTGGTTACTGATTACTGAATGCTGAATACTAAAAAACATGGCAAAGATTAAAGTAAAACAGGTAAAGAGCGCTATTAATAGGGCTCAAAATCAAAAGAGGACCCTAGAGGCTCTTGGCTTACGAAGAATAGGACAGGTGGTAGAACATGATGATACCCCTAATATTCTTGGTATGGTAAATAAAGTTAAACACTTAGTTTCTATAGTAGAGGCTTAAACAATTTTAGTGTTATGAATTTAAGTAATTTAAAACCTGCAGAGGGAGCGAAACAAAGAGCCGGTAAAATTGTAGGTAGAGGACAAGGTACTGGTAAAGGTGGTACAGCTACCAGAGGACACAAAGGGGCAAAATCCAGATCTGGATATTCCAAGAAACTTGGTTTCGAAGGTGGACAGATGCCTTTGCAAAGACGTGTTCCAAAATTCGGATTTACCAACATTAACCGAAAAGATTATGCAGGTATCAACCTAGATAAGTTGCAAGAGTTAGTGGATAGAGGAATCGTTAAAGATACGGTTACTTTAGAGCTGCTTATTGAGAACGGCTTGGTAGGTAAGAACGATCTTGTAAAAATCTTGGGTGGTGGGGAGCTTAAAGCATCCCTTAAAGTTTCTGTTCATAAATTTACTGCTACAGCAAAGGCTGCTATTGAAGCTGCAGGTGGTGAAGCAATAAGTTTATAAGCAAATATTACTATGAAGAAATTTTTCGATACAGTATCAAACATTTGGAAGATAGAAGAGCTCAAGGGTAGAATTATGGTAACCCTTGGCTTGCTTTTAGTGTACCGTTTTGGTGCGCAAGTAGTACTTCCAGGTATTGATTCAACGCAATTGGACGCACTTGCCTCCAGTACAGATAGCGGTATTTTAGGAATCTTAAATGCATTTACCGGAGGAGCATTATCTAATGCCTCCGTTTTTGCATTGGGGATTATGCCCTATATCTCCGCTTCTATTGTAGTACAGTTAATGGGTATTGCTATTCCTTATCTTCAGAAGTTACAGAAGGAAGGGGAAAGTGGTAGAAAAACAATCAATCAAATTACCCGATGGTTAACCATTGGTATTTGTGTTGTTCAGGCCCCTACTTATCTGTATAGCCTTGGAGCGTTGGGAGTACCGGAAAGCGCATTCGTCTTTGGAAAAGGGTTAGACTTTATTGTTCCCTCGGTAATTATCTTGGTATCTGGAACCATATTCGCAATGTGGTTGGGTGAAAAGATTACCGATAAAGGGATTGGGAACGGAATCTCCTTGTTGATCATGGTGGGTATTATTGCTACCATGCCTCAGAGTTTCGTTCAAGAGTTTATCTCTAGAACTACCAATAATACTGGAGGGTTGATGTTTATGCTGATCGAAGTTATTATTTGGTTTGTCGTGATCTTATTGTGCGTGCTATTGGTGATGGCTACACGTCAGGTACCTGTTCAGTATGCCAGACGTACCGCCTCCGGAGGATACGAGAAGAACATTATGGGGTCTAGACAATATATACCTCTAAAATTGAATGCTTCCGGGGTAATGCCCATTATCTTTGCTCAGGCTATTATGTTTGCACCTGGATTACTAGGTAAAACTTTTAACAATACAGCAGTAGGGCAGTGGATGGAAGTCCAATTTGAAGATATTTTTGGTTTGGCTTATAATTTGTTGTTCGGATTTTTAATCATTGTTTTCACCTATTTCTATACGGCGATTACAGTACCGACCAATAAGATGGCCGATGATCTTAAAAGAAGCGGCGGATTCATTCCTGGAATCAGACCAGGAAAGGAAACAGGGGAATACTTAGATAAGATTATGTCCCTAATTACCCTGCCAGGTTCTATTTTCTTAGCCTTGCTGGCGGTTCTTCCGGCAGTAATTGCCAAGTTAATGGGCGTGCAAATGGGTTGGGCTCTGTTTTATGGTGGTACCTCCTTATTAATTATGGTGGGAGTAGCCATTGATACCGTGCAGCAGGTGAATTCATATTTGCTTAACAGGCATTATGATGGTTTAATGAAATCTGGTAAAAATAGAAAGGTAGCGTAGTTTATGGCTAAACAAGCAGCAATAGAACAGGATGGAAGCATAATCGAGGCATTATCCAATGCCATGTTCCGCGTAGAGTTGGAAAACGGTCATGTGGTAACGGCACATATCTCGGGTAAGATGCGTATGCATTATATTAAGTTGCTTCCGGGAGATAAGGTAAAACTTGAAATGAGTCCGTACGATTTAACTAAAGCAAGAATTACATATAGATATTAAGCAAATAGGATGAAAGTTAGAGCATCAGTAAAAAAAAGAAGTGCCGAGTGCAAGATTGTGCGCAGAAAAGGCAGATTGTACGTAATCAATAAAAAGAATCCTAGATTTAAACAAAGACAAGGGTAGTTATGGCAAGAATCGCAGGTGTAGATATACCAAAACAAAAAAGAGGGGTTATAGCCCTGACCTATATATTTGGTATAGGACAGAGTAGGGCAAAGGAAATTTTATCCAAAGCCCAAGTAAGTGAAGATACCAAAGTATCTGAATGGAACGATGATGAGATAGGCCGTATTCGTGAGGTAGTTTCTTCTTTGACAATTGAAGGGGAATTGCGTTCCGAAAACCAAATGAACATTAAGCGTTTAATGGATATAGGTTGTTATAGAGGTATACGCCATAGGTCGGGTCTGCCTTTAAGAGGTCAAAGAACCAAGAACAACTCTAGAACAAGAAAAGGAAAGAGAAAAACAGTTGCTAACAAAAAGAAGGTAACTAAATAATAAGTAGGATATTATGGCAAAGGCAAGTTCAAAAGCGGCTAAGAAGCGCAAAGTAGTGGTAGAGTCTGTGGGCGAAGCCCATGTGACAGCTTCTTTTAATAATATTATTATTTCCTTAACCAACAAAAAAGGAGATGTTATCTCTTGGTCTTCAGCAGGTAAAATGGGTTTTAGAGGCTCTAAAAAGAACACCCCATACGCAGCTCAGGTTGCTTCCGAAGATTGTGCAAGAATTGCACATGAGGCTGGTTTAAGAAAGGTAAAGGTTTACGTTAAGGGACCAGGAAATGGAAGGGAATCTGCCATCCGATCTCTACACAATGCCGGAATTGAGGTAACAGAAATAATCGATATTACCCCAATGCCGCACAACGGATGTAGACCACCAAAAAGAAGAAGAGTATAATTTTAATAATCATTGACCCGAAATTGGGTTTTTCAAAGGAGTGTAGTTACGATTATCGAAGGATAAGCCTTAATTCATAATCACACTTCCAAAATTAAAGAGAAATGGCAAGATATACAGGACCAAAAACAAAGATCGCCCGTAAATTCGGGGAAGCGATTTTCGGAGACGATAAAGCTTTTGAGAAAAGAAATTATCCTCCTGGACAACATGGTAACAACAGACGCCGTGGTAAAAAGTCCGAATATGCTATCCAGTTAATGGAAAAGCAAAAAGCAAAATACACCTACGGTATTTTGGAAAAACAATTTAGAAACATATTTGGAAAGGCCAACAGAAGTGGTGGAGTTACCGGTGAGGTATTGCTTCAGCTTTGTGAGTCCCGTCTAGATAATGTGGTTTACAGAATGGGGATTGCTCCTACTAGAAGCGCAGCCAGACAATTGGTTTCCCACAGACACATTACCGTGAACGGCGAATTGGTAAATATTCCTTCTTATACCCTAAAGCCAGGTGATGTTGTAGGAGTAAGGGAAAAATCTAAATCCCTAAAAGCCATTGTAGAATCTTTGGACGCCAATTCTAAGGTGTACGAGTGGATTACATGGAATTCAGAAAAAAAGGAGGGTAGTTTTGTTGCCATCCCAGAAAGAATGCAAATTCCGGAAAACATAAAAGAACAATTAATAGTTGAGTTATACTCTAAATAAAACAACACTGATCCAATTATGGCATTATTAAATTTTCAGAAGCCCGATAAAGTTATAATGATTGATTCCTCCGATTTCGAAGGCAAATTTGAATTTCGTCCGTTGGAACCAGGTTATGGCCTTACTATTGGGAACGCATTAAGAAGGGTTCTGCTTTCCTCGTTGGAAGGTTTCGCTATCACTTCAGTCAGAATTGATAAGGTAGAGCACGAGTTTTCTGTAATTTCAGGTGTTGTTGAAGACGTTACCGAAATCATCCTTAACTTAAAGCAAGTTCGCTTTAAGAGGCAGATCGAAGACGTGGACAGTGAGACAGTTTCCATTTCCATTAGTGGAAAAGAGCAGTTAACAGCAGGTGACTTTCAAAAGTTTATCTCTGGTTACCAGGTATTGAACCCAGATTTAGTTATCTGTAATATGGAGTCCTCGGTAAACCTTAACATGGATATTGTCATTGAAAAAGGCAGGGGCTATGTGCCAGCAGAGGAAAACAAGAAATCCAACGCCATGTTGGGGACCATTGCAGTAGATTCTATATTTACACCTATTAAAAACGTAAAGTATAGTATCGAAAACTTTAGGGTAGAACAGAAAACGGATTACGAAAAATTGGTTTTCGAAATTGTTACCGATGGCTCTATCCACCCGAAAGACGCTTTAACGGAAGGGGCGAAAGTTCTTATTCACCACTTTATGTTGTTTTCGGATGAGCGTATTACTTTGGAAGCCGATGAGATTGCGCAAACAGAGACCTATGATGAGGAATCTTTGCACATGCGTCAGCTTTTAAAGACTAAATTGGTAGATTTGGATCTTTCCGTAAGGGCACTTAACTGCTTAAAAGCAGCTGAAGTGGATTCTTTGGGAGACTTGGTTGCCTATAACAAAAACGATTTAATGAAGTTTAGAAACTTTGGAAAAAAATCCTTGACCGAATTGGAAGAATTGGTGATGAACAAAGGATTAAGTTTCGGAATGGACTTATCAAAATATAAATTGGATAAAGATTAATACCGCTTTTTAAGAATGGGATAACCCTATCTACGAAAAGTTTATAGAAAAGTACAATGAGACACGGCAAAAAAGTTAATCATTTAGGAAGAAAGACAGCCCATAGAAGCGCGATGTTGGCTAACATGGCCTGTTCTTTAATAGAGCACAAGAGAATTAATACAACTGTTGCTAAGGCGAAAGCTTTAAAGCAGTTTGTAGAGCCATTGATCACTAGGTCTAAGGCAGAGAACAATCAAACTCTTGAGAAAGGAACCCACAACCGCCGTATCGCTTTTAAAAACCTTCGCGATAAAAATGCAATTACCGAACTTTTCGGGACTGTAGCGGAGAAAGTAGGCGATAGACCAGGTGGGTATACCAGAATTATTAAGCTGGGTAACCGTTTGGGGGATAATGCTGATATGGCGATGATAGAATTGGTGGATTTCAACGAAATCTACAATGCTGACAAGCCTAAGAAGCAAAAAACTACCAGAAGAGGTAGAGGAGCTAAAAAGGCTGCTACGCCCGAAGCACCTGCTACTAACACTGAAGCAAAAGCGGATACGGATTCTAAAGCAGAACCTAAAGGTGATGATTCCAAAGAATAAGTCAGCTTTTAAATAATACTATTTTTTAAAAAGGATAAGCCTTAAAGCTTATCCTTTTTTTATATCAAATAATCCGGTTTTCTCGTAACTTTGTGGCTGCGAGTGCTATAGCCGGCTAGGGAAAGCATCCAACTATATATCATTTTGTCAATTTAATAAAGGGAACACTAGTAAATGAAGTATCAATCAAGAAAAAAAGCAATTTTGTTATTGGCCGATGGAACTATATTTCACGGCAAGTCTGTAGGTGACAAAGAAGGAACGGTCTTTGGAGAGGCGTGCTTTAATACCGGAATGACCGGATATCAGGAAATATTCACTGATCCTTCCTATTACGGGCAGATCATGGTAACAAGCAATGCCCATATTGGCAATTATGGTACACGTGACGAAGAAGTAGAATCTGATACGGTACAAATAGCTGGTTTGGTATGCAAGAATTTCAGTTATAACTATTCCAGGGATCTATCCGATGCAAGTTTGTTAGAGTTTATGGAGAAGAGCAATTTGTTTGCCATATCCGATGTAGATACCCGTGCTTTGGTAGGTTATATTAGAGATCATGGAGCCATGAACGCCGTTATGACCACCGATGTTAACAATATTGAAGAATTAAAAAAGCAGCTGGCCGAAGTGCCTAATATGGAAGGTTTGGAACTGGCTTCCAAAGTTTCTACCAAAGAAGCTTATTACTTTGGTGAGGAAACTGCAAAGTATAGGATTGCAGCTTTGGATATTGGGATTAAAAGGAATATTCTTAGAAACCTAGCCAAAAGGGATGCTTATATAAAGGTGTTTCCTTACAACGCTACCTTCGAGGAAATGAGTGAATGGAATCCGGATGGATATTTTATTTCTAATGGACCTGGAGATCCAGATCCTTTGCACGAAGCCGTAGCAGCTGCTAAGAAAATGATCGAATCTGGTAAGCCAGTATTTGGTATTTGCCTTGGACATCAGGTGTTGGCTTTGGCTAACGAGGTGTCTACTTATAAAATGCATAACGGACATAGGGGTATTAACCACCCGGTTATGAACCTATTGACAGGGAAAGGGGAAATCACTTCCCAAAATCATGGTTTTGCGGTGAATAAGGAAGAAGCAGAGGCTAATCCTAATTTAGAGTTGACCCATGTGCATCTAAATGACAATACCTTGGCTGGGATGAGGATAAAGGGGAAGGATGTATTTTCGGTTCAATACCACCCAGAAGCTAGTCCAGGACCCAATGATGCCAATTACCTATTTGATCAATTCTTAGAAATGATCCAATCTGCATCCAACTAAAACGATAGAGTCCCATAATAGGCCCTAAAACGGCTATTTGGGCGATAATAATAGGGAGGAACGGGCTTCCTTTACTATATTTGCATAATAAATTAAATAAAATTAAAATTACGATATATGAGTATCATCCTAAGCGTTCATGCAAGACAAATTCTTGATTCTAGAGGTAATCCTACGGTAGAAGTAGATGTAATCACCGAAAATGGTATTATGGGTAGGGCTGCTGTTCCATCCGGAGCTTCTACTGGAGAGCACGAGGCCGTTGAGTTGCGTGATGGAGGCAAGACTTTTATGGGCAAAGGGGTATCACAGGCGGTAGAAAATGTGAATACCGTGATTGCTGAAGAAATATTGGGTATGTCCGTTTTTGAGCAGAACTTGGTAGACCAGGTGATGATCGACTTGGACGGTACGCCAAACAAATCAAAACTGGGAGCTAACGCCATTCTAGGTGTATCTTTGGCAGTAGCCAAGGCGGCAGCAAATGAATTGGGACTTTCCCTTTTTAGATATGTAGGAGGGGTAAGTGCAAACACTTTGCCTGTGCCTATGATGAATATAATTAACGGTGGTTCTCACTCCGATGCCCCGATCGCTTTTCAGGAATTTATGGTGATGCCCATTAAGGCAAAAAGTTTTTCCCACGCTATGCAGATGGGAACCGAAATTTTCCACCACCTAAAAGACGTTCTTCACGAAAGAGGGTTAAGTACAGCTGTAGGTGATGAAGGTGGTTTTGCACCTAATCTTGCAGGAGGTACCGAAGATGCTTTGGACACCATAGCTAAAGCAGTAGAAAAAGCAGGCTATAAATTAGGAGACGAAGTAATGATCGCCTTGGATTGTGCTGCTGCAGAATTCTACGTGGATGGTAAATATGACTATACTAAATTTGAAGGAGACAAGGGAGTGGTAAGAACCTCTGAGGAACAAGCTCAATACTTGGCAGATCTAAGCGCCAAATACCCTATCCTTTCCATTGAAGACGGTATGGATGAAAACGATTGGGATGGTTGGAAAGCCCTGACCGAAAAAATTGGGGATAAGGTACAATTAGTAGGAGACGATTTGTTTGTTACTAATGTTGAGCGTTTATCCAGAGGAATTAAAGAGGGTATCGCAAACTCCATTTTGATTAAGGTAAACCAGATTGGAACACTTACCGAAACTATAGCAGCTATCAATATGGCTAAGAATGCAGGATTTACCTCCGTAATGTCGCACCGTTCAGGAGAGACTGAGGACAATACCATTGCAGATCTTGCCGTTGCACTGAACACCGGACAGATTAAAACAGGTTCTGCCTCAAGGTCCGATAGGATGGCAAAATATAACCAGTTGCTTAGAATTGAAGAGGAATTGGGAACTGTGGCCTATTATCCGCAGAGAAATGCTTTTAACATTTAATAGCTTTTCTTTTAATTGCAACAATAAAAAAATGCCATTCAAAACTTGAATGGCATTTTTTATTAATTAAATCGAGCTATTGTTATTATATCAGAAATAAATATTTATATTATACTTTATTAACCAACCCTTTAAAATAACCTATGATCAACTTTCTATTTGTATCCGCAGAGAACGATGGCATTGCTAGATGCAAGGCGGGTGGAATGGGGGATGTGGTCCGTGATGTACCACGACATATTTCTGGGCGCGGAGATGCTGCGCATATCGTTGTGCCTTCCTATTCCAGGCTACACCAAAACGGAACGCTGGTGGGGACCATGTCTCTTAATCTAAGGGGGATGGAATATTTGGCGGAACTATATAAAGTTCCTCCGAAGAGGGAGTTTGATAATGTGCATCACTATGTTGTACATCATCCGGAAATAACCGCAGGGGAAATAGGTCATATCTACCATGACGATCCTGAGGAGGCTTTCTATACCGACAATGTAAAATACACCATTTTTTGTACAGCGGTTGCCGAAGCTATAAAGTTGGGGTACTTTGGCGAGCTAGATATTGTGCATATGCACGACTGGCACTCTAGTCTTTTACTGTTCTTAAAAACGTACCACCCGGATTACACCGATTTAAAGAAGATGCGTTTTGTGTATACCATACACAATCTCGCTATTCAAGGGATAAGACCCTTCTACAATAACTATTCGTCCTTGTCCCATTGGTTTCCAAATATCCCTATTGATGAGGAAGCCTTAAGGGACCATCGTTACCAAGACTGTATTAACCTTATGGCCGTAGGGATTCGGCTTGCAGATGCTGTGCATACCGTATCTCCCTCCTATAAGGAAGATGTGCTGTTGCCTAGCAATCCGCCAGAGTTTATTGGGGGAGAAGGATTGGAAACGGATCTGCAGCAAGCGAATAACGAAGGAAGGCTGTTTGGAATCTTAAATGGTGCCAACTACAATAATATTAGGGTAGCAGAAACAGGTTTTATTTATAGAAATATTGTAAAAGCCCTTTTTGGATGGCTACAAGACGAGAATAAAAAATATAAGGCCGACTTCCTTGCCCATACAGGAGAGAAGGTAATGAGGTATGTTTCCAATAGGCCTAAATTTATCATCTCTAGTGTGGCCAGATTAACAGAACAGAAGTTTTACTTTTTTAAGCGATCTCCAGAAGCATTTGAAGAAATTCTGGAAAAATTGAAAAAGGTTGATGGAATTTTTATGCTCTTGGGAACTGGGGCGCCAGATTATGAGCAACTGTTTCGCGAGTTGAGCTATAAGCACGAAAACTTTATTTTTACCAACGGACAGTCCGAAGACCTTATAGATTCTATTTATCTGGAAACCGACCTTTACTTTATGCCCAGCTTATTTGAGCCATGCGGAATAAGTCAGATGTTGTCCATGCGAAATGGAAATCCCTGTTTGGTTCATAACACTGGGGGGCTAAAGGATACTGTGGAACATATGAAAACTGGTTTTAGTTTTGATGGGGACACCTATGATGAGAAGATCAAAAACATGTTGGAAGTGACAGAACAGGCAATTGACATTTTTATCAACGATAAACCAAAATGGAAGAAGATAGGGGCCAACGCCAAAAAAATGAGATTTACCTGGGAAAAATCCTTGGATGAATACTATAAATATTTGTATTCCATTAATCCATAAATAAAGGCTCCGCTTTTATTAAATCGATTTCATAATAATTTGTAAAATAAGAAATCCTGAATTGTTAAACTTAGGTGTTTTTAGTAATTTTACCGTTAATCAAAAAAATAGGAAGCTAAGAAATGTCAAATAACGCAAGATTGGAATATGCTGGAAAAAGTTACGAATTTCCAGTGATAAAAGGTACTGAGAATGAATTGGCCATCGATATAAAAACTATGCGTTCCGCTACGGGAATGATCACTATCGATCCTGGCTATAAGAATACGGGCTCTTGTCAAAGTGCCATTACGTTTCTGGACGGGGAAAAAGGCATGTTGCGGTACAGAGGGTATTCCATTGAAGAATTAGCGGAAAAGGCAGATTTTTTAGAAGTGGCCTATTTGTTGATTTTTGGGGAATTGCCCAATCAAGAGGAACTCAACAAATTTCATAACGATATTAAGGGAGAGTCTCATGTAGATGAGGAGATGAAGAAAATTTTGGACGGTTTTCCAAAATCGGCGCACCCCATGGGAGTGCTTACTAGTTTAACTTCTGCTTTGATTGCATTTAACCCCAGCTCTGTGAATGTATCCTCCGAAAAGGAGATGTATTGGGCCATTGTAAGAATCTTGGCAAAATTTCCCGTACTGGTAGCATGGACCTTAAGAAAGAAAAAAGGCCTTCCGTTAGATTATGGGGATGATACCTTGGGCTATGTGGAGAACATCCATAAGATGATGTTTAAAAGACCCAACCACCAATATGAAAAGAACAAGGTGGTCATCGATGCCCTGGATAAATTATTGATCCTACATGCAGACCACGAGCAGAACTGCTCCACCTCTACCGTACGTATGGTGGGGTCGTCTCACGCGGGGCTGTTTGCCTCCTTGTCCGCAGGGATCGCTGCATTATGGGGTCCTTTGCACGGTGGGGCTAATCAAGCCGTATTGGAGATGCTAGAGGCTATTGCGGCCGATGGTGGGGATACCAAGAAATATATGAACAAGGCCAAGGATAAAAACGATCCATTTAGATTAATGGGCTTTGGGCATAGAGTATATAAGAATTTTGATCCAAGGGCTAGAATAATAAAAAAGGCAGCAGACGAGGTGTTGAGTGATCTTGGGTTGGAAGATCCTATTTTGGATATTGCCAAAGGCTTGGAAAAAGAAGCACTGGAAGATTCCTATTTTGTAGATAGAAAATTATATCCAAACGTAGATTTTTATTCTGGAATCATCTACAGGTCGCTAGGAATTCCAACTGAAATGTTCACGGTAATGTTTGCCTTGGGCCGTTTACCGGGGTGGATTGCCCAGTGGAGGGAAATGAGGTTGAACAACGAACCTATAGGTCGTCCTAGACAGGTATACGTTGGGCATCCGTCCAGGGAGTTTGTAGAATTGGATAAAAGATAATAGGACCCCCTATTGATTACACTGCCCCAAGTATTTAAAATGCTTGGGGCAGGTTATTTATAAGCATAAGTATTTTATATTTGATTAAAAATCGGCAATGATAAAGTTGAATATTAAGGACGAGACTTCAAGTTTAAAGTCGGTGGTGTTGGGAACAGCAGTTCATAGCGGTCCAGTCCCCTTGGCAGAGGAGGCGTATGATCCAAAGTCGTTACAGCACATTCTAGCGGGTACCTATCCCAAGGAGGAAGATATGATAGGTGAAATAGCGGCCTTTACCGCGGTCTTGGAAAAACATAATGTACAAGTGTTTAGTCCGAAGGTCATTGCAAATTGCAACCAGATCTTTGCTAGGGATATCGCCTTTGTCATAGAAGATAAGTTGATTAAAGCAAATATCCTTCCAGACAGGGAAAGAGAGTTCGATGCTATAAAATACGTCCTAAAGAAAATACATGAAGACCAAATTATTTACCCTCCTAAGGAGGTTCATATAGAAGGCGGGGATGTAATGCCGTGGAACGATCATATATTTATAGGCACTTATACCGGGCCGGATTATGCCGATTATATAACCGCTAGAACCAATAAAGCGGCTGTGGAATTTTTAAAGGAAAAGTTTCCGAATAAGACGGTTAAGGCCTTCGAACTTCGTAAATCCAACACCAATCCCAAGGAAAATGCCCTGCATTTGGATTGTTGTTTTCAGCCCATAGGTAGGGATATGGCAATTTTGCATAAAAATGGATTCTTGGTAGAAGAGGAATACCAATGGTTGGTAGATTACTTTGGGAAAGACAAGGTATTTGAGATTACCAAAGAGGAGATGTATAATATGATGAGCAATGTTTTTTCCATTTCGCCAACCGTGGTGGTGTCGGAGCGTAATTTTACCAGGTTAAACAACTGGCTTAGGGACCGTGGGATAACCGTAGAGGAAATTCCCTATGCGGAAGTTTCCAAACAGGGAGGTTTGCTTAGGTGTAGCACCTTACCACTGGTTAGGGAGTAGCTTATGTGGATGCCACAACGTGTTGCGTATTTCCTATAAAAATGGACAGTGGTACCAGTAAAGTGGGGGAGGCTAAAGGCTTATTTTATACAAAATCAATAGTACTCCATTTACAGGAATAAAAGATATCTTTGCCCCGGCTTAAAACGGTGGCCATGGACAGTTTAAGGTCCGTTGCCAGCCAAATTATCATTCCAATTCAATTCGTTTAGGTTTAGTGTTTCAATTTTTTAAAAATTAAAATAATGCAGATTACCAATAACATTCTTATGATCCGTCCGGTAAATTTTCGGATGAACGAGCAGACTGCAGTAAACAATTACTTTCAGGAAGATATTGATTTAAAAAATAAAGAGATAAATAGTAGGGCCCAGGCAGAGTTCGATGCCTTTGTACGTGTGCTAAGGGAAAAGGGTGTAAACGTAATTGTAATGGAAGATAGGAAGGAGGTAGATACTCCAGATGCAGTGTTCCCTAACAATTGGATATCTTTTCATGAAGATGGTACTGTGGGACTTTATCCCTTATTTGCGGAAAATAGGAGAAAGGAGCGTAGGGAGGATGTTTTGGATGTTTTGGAGGAAAAAGGTTTTGTTATCCGTAATATTATGGATTATACCGCTGCAGAGGCCGAAGAATTGTTCCTTGAGGCTACCGGGGTTATGATCTTGGATAGGGAAAACCAAAAGGCGTATTGTGCCCTTTCCCAGCGTGCAGATGAGGATCTTTTAATAGAATTTTGTGAGGATTTTGAGTTTACTCCTGTAGTATTTACCGCTTACCAATCTGTAAATGGAGGAAGGAAACCAATTTATCACACCAATGTTATGATGTGCTTGGCAGAAACCTTTGCCGTTATCTGCTTGGATTCGATAGATGATAACAAGGAAAAGAAAAATGTGGTTTCCCATTTAAAGAAAGATGGAAAGGAAATTATCGCTATTACCGAGGCGCAAATGCACCAATTTGCCGGCAATATGCTTCAAGTGTTGGGAATGGGGAATAAGCGACTTCTTGTGATGAGTACCACTGCTTATGAGAGCCTTAGGCCCGACCAGATTGCAGCGATCGAAAAACATTGTGAAATTGTACACAGTTCCTTGGATACCATTGAAACCTGTGGGGGAGGAAGTGCAAGATGCATGATGGCAGAGGTGTTTTTGCCAAAAGAATAGTCTTTTTGACTCAAAATTTAATAGGCTTCCTAATTTAGGCTATTCTCATGCCCGGATCTAGGAAGCCTTTTTTGTATTATCAACTGCCTTAGAAATAATAGGGTCATAAATATCATGAAAAAGGCAAAGGGTAGGGAGGTGAT
Organism: Arenibacter amylolyticus; assembly: GCF_002150785.1. GTDB lineage: Bacteria > Bacteroidota > Bacteroidia > Flavobacteriales > Flavobacteriaceae > Arenibacter > Arenibacter amylolyticus. The sequence continues at coordinate 45,400 of NZ_MTAZ01000005.1, forward strand.
GATCAATAACTTTTGTGCCGCTACCAACACATCTACCGCTGGTTTGGCATTTCCCAAAAGAATCATGGCAACGGTAGTAAGAAATAGGAAAATAGACCAAAGCAGGCGATGTAATTTTTTCGGGTTTTTGTTCCCCTTATCCGAAAACATGCTCAATACATAAACTGCAGAATCTACCGAAGTAACCAAGAATCCGATTAAGAGTACAATGGTGGTCAAGTTTAATAGGGTGGCCATGGGGTAATTGGCAAAGAATATAAATAGGGAGGAAAATACCCCGCTAAACTCCCCCTGGTAACCACCCCAGCCCTCTATGAGTTGAAAGGCCGAGCTTCCAAAAACGGAAAACCAGAAAAATGTTCCCAAACTAGGGACAATTAATACTCCCAATGACAATTGTCGCAAGGTGCGTCCTTTGGATATGCGTGCAATGAAAATTCCTGTAAAAGGAGCCCAGGCAATCCAAAATGCCCAATAGTAATAGGTCCAGTCCGTTAAAAATGCAATGCCCGGATCATAGTCTCCATAGGCTAAACTCATAGGGATAAAATCTATGAAATATTGCCAAGTAGCTTTGAAAAAATTTATAAGAACCATATTGATATCGCTGTTGAAAAAAGTAAATAACAACAAGGCAAGGGTAATTCGGATGTTTATTTTAGAGATTACTTTTATCCCTCTCTTAACACCGTTCCAGGCAGAATATAGGGCAAGGGAAGAGATAAGTGTGGTTAATAATAAGGTGGCATATAGTCCGTTATTTGCAGAGAATACATGGTTTATTCCCCCATTTATCTGAGTAGTACCCAGGCCAATGGCGGCTACCAGACCAAATACCGTGGTAATAATGGTTAAAATATCGATGCCCAGTTTTATGGGCTTTTGGGATACTGCGTCTTCAAGAGTGGCGCTTACCAATACCTTTCGTTTTTTTGTGAAAAGGAAATAGCCGATGACCATTGCGAAAAGTCCGTAAAATGCCCAAGCCGTAAAGCCCCATTGATAAAAGGTGTAGGTTAAGGCAAGGATGTCTGGGGTGGCCTGGGAAGCGTAGGGTGGATGTTGTTGCATAAAAACAGGTTCTTGTACCGCCCGTAATAATATACCGGCGCCCATCCCGGCACTGTACAACATGGCAATCCATGCCCAAAAACTATGCTCCGGAAACTGTGAAGATTTTCCAAGTCTGATGCTCCCTAAGGGGGACAAGGCAATGCCCAATAGTAAGAGCACACAGCCTAAGCCTAAATAGAGATAAAAGGCTCCAAAATAATTTCGTACCCAAAGTGAGGTTGCTTCTATGGTGTTGTAGGTAGCCTCGGTAGCTAGGAACACCGTTAAAATCAGGAGGGTTAAGATCCCGATTGAAATGGAGAGTAGTGGGTTTTTAAAAATGGATCTGAGTGCCTTAATTTTTTTCTCGATTAATAGTTTACGGAGTCTAACTGCCCTTATAATTAATACGTGTTTCCAAGATGTAAATTGTTGTTTTCATAGAAACTGGTGTCAATTGAAAAATTAGGAATTAGAGGTCTTCAATGGAAGTGGGGGAATTGTCTGCCCTATATCCCAGCATCTTAGTAAAAAACTTCTGTATTGCCTTGGTGTCTGCTTTTATCTGAATATAATACTCGTCCCTGTAAATGGTATATAGTCCCAAATCCGTTTTGTATAGCGATAATTTATAATAGGGGATAATGAGTCCGAAGGTCTCCAATAAAGATCTAAATCGTATAATGATTCCCTGAGGGCGGAGTTCTATATTGCAAGTATTTGTGTTATTGTCTAAGAGCAGTAAATTCTTTATTTGACTACTGCTGTCCACGATAAACAGTTTGGGAGAGCCTATACCGTTTAGGGCAAACCGTTCTTTTATAGTAAATGGCTTGCCTACTTCCTTGTCTATTTTTCGCAAGACTTCTTTATTGTTATAGGAAACGTTGAGTAGCATTCTAGTTTGTTTTTTCCCTACTAGGGCTTTTGTTAGGGCGTTATAGCATATAAAGTTAAAGAAATCTTCTTACTTCCATGGCTGTATGGGTACATCATCTCGTAGTAACAAGAAAATTGTTTAATTTTGCAGGCTTAAACACCAGAACTTAATGAACATTCAAGAAATCTTATCCCAGAAGGTAAAGGAAGCAGTATCCGAAATATATCAGGTAGAATTGCCCACGGTAGAGTTTCAACCTACCCGTAAGGATTTTGCCGGGGACCTAACGGTCGTTATTTTCCCCATGTTGAGGGTGGTGAAAGGAAACCCTGTGCAAATAGGGGAGCAAATAGGTCAGTACTTAAAAGATAAGGTAGAAGAAGTTCAGGATTTTAATGTGGTAAAAGGGTTTCTTAACATCATTATCAGTGATGCCTATTACCTTCAGTTCTTTAAAGGAATATTACCTAATCCAGACTTTGGTTTGGTAGGCCAAGAACAAGATAAGGCTGTTATGGTGGAGTACTCCTCGCCAAATACCAATAAACCCCTCCATTTGGGACATGTTAGAAATAATCTGTTGGGATATTCGGTGGCCGAAATTCTAAAAGCAGCTGGGAAAAAGGTATATAAAACCCAAATAATTAATGACAGGGGAATCCATATTTGTAAAAGTATGGTGGCTTGGCAACATTTTGGTAATGGGGAAACTCCGGAAAGTACCGGACTCAAAGGCGATAAGTTGGTAGGTAATTATTACGTGGCCTTCGATAAAGCTTATAAGTCGCAAATAGAGGATATGGTGGCCCAAGGTGTAGATAAGGAGGTGGCAGAGAAAGAAGCGCCTATTTTATCGGAAGCTCAGGAAATGCTAAGAAAATGGGAGGCAGGAGATCCAGAAGTGGTTAAGTTGTGGGAAACCATGAATTCCTGGGTCTATGATGGTTTTGATGTGACCTATAAAAATCTAGGAGTAGATTTTGATCAACTATATTATGAAAGTGATACCTATCTATTAGGTAAGGATTTTGTGGAAGACGGATTAAAAAGAGGTGTTTTTTACAGGAAGGACGATGGTAGTGTGTGGATAGACCTTACCGATGAGGGCCTCGATGAAAAGATTGTGCTTAGATCCGATGGTACTGCGGTTTATATGACCCAAGATATTGGAACTGCCATACAACGGGTAAAAGATAATCCAGACGTTGGTGGAATGGTTTATACCGTAGGGAACGAACAGGACTATCATTTTAAAGTACTCTTCCTGATCTTAAAAAAGTTGGGCTTCAATTGGGCAGACAACTTGTACCATTTAAGTTATGGGATGGTAGACTTGCCAAGTGGGAAGATGAAAAGTAGGGAGGGAACTGTAGTAGATGCCGATGAGTTGATGGAGGATATGGCCCGTACTGCCGCCGATATTTCCGAGGAACTTGGTAAGTTGGAAGATTATTCGGAAGAGGAGAAGCAAGAGCTCTATAAAATTATTGGGATGGGAGCTCTTAAATATTACATTCTAAAGGTAGATCCCAAAAAACGCATCCTATTTAATCCGGAGGAATCAGTAGATTTTCAAGGAAATACAGGGCCGTTTATACAGTATACCTACGCAAGAATCCAATCTATTCTAAGAAAAGGAAAGGAATTGAACCTAAATGCCTCTGAGCCATCAAATTTGGTTGAAATGCATGAGAAGGAAAAGGAGCTTATAAAGCAACTTCAATTATTTCCTGAAACCATACAGCTTGCCGCAGAAAATTTTAGTCCGGCTTTAATAGCAAATTATACCTACGACCTGGTGAAAGAGTTTAACTCCTTTTATCAAAACGTATCCATTTTAGGGGAGTCGGATGAAAATAAACGGATTTTCAGAATTCAACTGTCAAAAAAGGTAAGCGAGGTTATTAGCACTGCTTTTGGGCTTTTGGGAATCCAAGTGCCAGAAAGAATGTAGGCTTTTTCATGTTCATTTCCTAGTTAGTAAAGCGGGATGGGCTGTCTAATGGTGACCTTTTGGATACCTCTGGGTCTTTAGTGTATTTTCTATTTATTCTTTCTAAATTGCGGAATCAATATTAAATCCCGGTAAGGGGCGATTGCGTAAATTTTGCTAAAGAGACCTTTAATTTTATATTTCATCAGCTTGCTGATCCTTCCCTTGATGGGGAAGGGCGTTGCGCAAGAATACTCCCTGCTTTCCGAGGAAGATAAGTGGAAGCTTAGGTTGCGTTCGCACGTCTTAATCGATATTGATGAGGTGAAAGACTCCAACTTAGCTACCATAATGCAGGGGAAGGCTCCGCTGGCTGTGTATGTCCCAGAAGCCAGAGAACAATACCAGAGCTTTTTAAAACAGCTAGTTTCAGGGAAGGATGCCGTGTTGTTATGGGGCGGTAATTCCTTAAAGAATTTGGATTTCTCTATTGATAGTGTATCTGTAGTGCCCATAGATCTGGTAGATGCCCTGCCGTGGAATGGAAAGGCTAAAGAAGTAGATTCCTTGCAGTTTACTGTGAGTAAAGAGCTAAGCTTGGTGGTGCTGAAGAATGAGCACCCTATGAAGGACAGTCTCTTGTTGCAACTTTGGAGAGCAATGGGCAGGGTGCCTAACTTTCTACAAGTAGACCCGTCCAAATTCTTAGGGGCCGATAGTTTGGTACAGGAGTTAAATAAGGTGAAACGGGTTTTTGGGACGGTGAATTCCAAAACGGGACCCTTAAAGGATGTAGGGTTCAAGAATCATAAAAACCTACGGGTGAACGCCTATTTTAGTCTTCCAATGGAAGCTGTGGATGATTTGCCGGTGTTTATCCCCTATAAAGCAGGATATTATTTCTCCCCAGACATTATTCGTACCACGGCAGATAATAGTGGCAATTTAAAAGAGTTTGTCGGCTTTCCTTTAGACCCAGAGTATGGGCTTACCGATCATTTTTCTTTCAGTCCTACGATTAGGAATATTAGCAGAAAAAATAATAAGGAGCTTATTGTAAATAAGGTTCAATTAGAGGAAGATAGAAATCGTGCTACGGTTGGCTATTTTAATGATGGCGCTTATGTGGATGCCGGTCTGGATAGTAGAATGGCCTTGCAAGGTAGTTTTACCATCGCAGCATGGATCAAACCAACTGTCCTCAGTAACAACAACAGTATTTTGGGCAAGGGGGAGAATTTTGTGTTAAAGCTACATAAAGGCTTTCTTACTTTCACAATGGCCGATATAAAAGACTATATCTCCCGCTCCTCTCCGGTCCCGGTGGACCAATGGACTCATGTAGCCCTAGTGCATTCCAAATGGAACCACGAGCTTTCCTTTTTTATAAACGGGGTGCAGACAGATAAAATCCAGTTGATTGAGGATTATGATACCTCGGACTATAACTTGGTGGTAGGGAGTAATTTGTGGCAAGAGTTTTTCATCGGTTATCTAGATGATATTAAAATATGGGATCGGGAACTTAATCCCTCTGAAATAAAAGAGGAATTCAAGGGAGACTCCATCGCGAAGGCCAAGGGGTTAAGCGGATTTCTTATACCACTAATTGTGATAGGGCTGCTCCTGTTGGTGTTTTCGCTGTATAGTTATTGGAGAAGAAAACGGACCATAGGGAAGGCTGGCGAGCCCGTTGCTACTTCTATAGTAGCTGCAAGGCAGGTAAATCCTAATGTGGAGCAGGAACGTGCGACCTTTGTGGAGAGTATCCACTGCTTTGGTCCTCTTAAGATTATCTTAGGAGACGGGGCCGATATCGCAAAAAAGCTTTCCCCTAAGCTTAAACAGCTCTTTCTTGTTGTGCTGTTGTATAGTGTGGGGGATAGGAAGGGGATTAGCACCAAAAAACTTACCGAATATCTTTGGCCTGGAATGAGTCCAAGCAGGGCCAAAAATACCCGAGGGACCAATATTCAGAATCTAAGGGCAATATTGGCTGCTTCCACTACCATTCAATTGGTCTTTAAGGATAGGCACTGGGTGCTAGAAATAGGGGATGACTGTTTCTGTGAATACAGGGAGGTGCTCTATTACCTAGATTTCTTCCTTAAGACGGATATTGGGGTTATGCAATTAGAGAAAATCTTGCCAAAACTACTGACTATCCTTAAGGAAGAACGCTTTTTGGCGAATATAGAGGATGCTTGGTTAGATCCCTTTGTGGAAGAATTAAGTAATAGGGTATTGGAAGTCTGCCAAGAAGTTGTATCCAAGTTATCGTTGGAGGAACATCAGGTACTACTCCAAGATTTGGCGCAAGTGATGTATATCTATGACGATTTAAATGAAAATGCCCTGCAGTTAAAATTAAAAATACTAATTCTCCAAGGGAAACTAAGTACAGCCCATTCGGTCTATGACAAATTTTCCAAATTGTATCAAAAACTTTACGGGGAAACTTACCCTGTGAAATTTGAGGAGATCGTTGGAAATTCTATGGTCTAATCCTCATTTTGTGAATGGTTTTTAGAAACATTTCACTTTTCCTGTAAATATTACCCCAAATATTACCCCTATTTTTACGCAGTGTGGTGTTTCTTTGACGAAGTAAATAGCACATATTCATATAATTAATAGAAATAGTATAGGAATCGATGAAGAAAAATTCAACAAGCCGGAGGGATTTCGTAAGAAAATCCCTTGTGGCAGCTGCAGGGATCAGTATTATTCCAAGACATGTAATGGGGGGAACCAATTTTATAGCCCCAAGTGACCAATTAACAAAAGCGGTTATTGGAGTAGGAGGCATGGGACAAGGCCATTTAACTTATGAAGGAACCAGACTATTGGCCATTTGTGATGCCGATGCCAATCACTTGGCCAATACCCTAAAAAAGGTTGGTAGTGGGGTAACCGGATATCGCGATTTTCGTGAGGTGTTGCAGCGCCCGGATGTCGATATCGTACATATTGCCACACCACCGCATTGGCACGGATTAATGTCTATTATGGCTGCAGAGGCTGGTAAGGACGTTTGGTGCGAAAAACCAATGACCAGAACCATTGGGGAAGGTAAAAAAGTGGTGGAGGCCATGGAACAACACGGGAAAATGTTCCGTTTAAATACTTGGTTCCGATTTAAAGATAACTTTTACGGCATGGGTACCCCAGTAAGAAAATTAAAGAAGGTAGTAGATAGTGGTGCCTTGGGATGGCCGCTAAAAGTTACCATTAGTGGGGTTACTGGGTTTAACTGGAAATTCTATTGGGTGGGAAAGGAAAATTTAACCCCGCAGCCCGTACCTTCAGAGTTAGATTACAATATGTGGTTGGGTCCAGCTCCGGAGAAGCCGTATCACCCACACAGGGTACATGGTACTTTTAGAGGGTATTGGGATTATGACGGTGGTGGTCTTGGCGATATGGGCCAGCACTACATAGATCCTGTGCAGTATTTCCTAGGGAAGGATAATACCAGCCCGGTAAAAGTGGAAGTAGATGCCCCAGAACAACATTATGATGCCATCGGTACCTGGAGAAAAGTAGTCTATACGTATGCAGATGGATGTCAAATTATTCTTGATGGAGAGAACAAAGACAAGGATGCTGCCTATATAGAAGGACCTAATGGAAAGATCTATAACGGATTTAAGTCTACCATCCCAAATATTGAAGGTTTAATCAATAGTATGCCCGATCCTGAAGAGCAGATTACCGAATTCTCGGAATCGGTAAGAACGAGACAGAAATTTGCCTTGAACGAGGTAAACGGCCATAGATCTTGTACTGTTGTAAATATGGGGCTTATTGCCTTGCGTTTAGGACGTACCTTAGAGTTTGATCCGGTGAAGCAGGAATTTATCAATGATGAGGAGGCCAATAGACTGATCGATCAACCCATGAGAACCTCTTGGGCATATTAATCAATAAGAAGAATTTATACGATGAATAATTTATATAAAACCATAAGTGTGCTATTGTTGTTCGTTAGCGCACAAGTTATCAATGCACAGGACAACAGAACCTTAGATACCAAGGTTGCTGATATTTTGGCACAATTGCCAACGGAAGATTTGGAGCATTCCGATCGATTGATGCAAGAGCTTATAGAACTAGGGGAAAATGGAATACTGAAATTTACCGATAGGTTAATTCCCCTGGGAACAGGAGATGATACCAAAGTACGATACGCCATAAACAGCCTAGCAATTTATAGCGGTGGATTGCAGCCTGCGATAGAAAACGGCGTAGTAGAAAATGCGTTGTTAAAAGCGCTGAATAAGGCTTCGGACCATGAGGTGAAAACCTTTCTTATAGATAGACTCATCTATTGCGGGACAGATGCTTCGGTAGCGACCTTAAGCGAATTGCTAAAGAACGATGCACTTTATAAGCCAGTTCTTGCTGCCCTTACTTCTATCGGAACAGAGAATGCTGCCAATGCCATATTGGATGCTGCCAATTATGCGGCAGGGGATAAGTTGGCCGACTTGCTTCATGCCTTGGGAACGCTAGAGTTTGCTCCTGCAGTTGATGCCATATACACGGCACTTTCTTCCTCTTCTAAGGCAGTGCAGCAGCAAGGCTTAATGGCACTGGCCAATATTGCAAGTCCTGCTTCTTACGAAGTGCTAGAAAAATGGGCTGCCAAGTCTAACTTTCAATTAGACGACACCAAAAGTATTATAGCCTTTATCCATTATGGAAATACCCTCCAGAAACAAGCTAATAAGGCCTTGAGTAATAAGGTTGCCAATACCCTGCTTAAAGAATGCAAGAGCGAGGATCAATTGCATTTTAGGTCTGCCGGAGTGCACATCTTAAATAAAAATGAAGGTAGGGGTGCTACTAGAATATTGCTGAAGGAATCCAGAAATAAAAATACCGCCTATGTAGGTGCTGTTTTGGATGCTGCGGGGGAAGAGTTATCATCTGCTGAGGTGGCCAAATGGGCAAAACAATATAGGAGGGCTGCTGCGGAAACCAAGCCCTTACTTATCAGAATGCTAGCCAAAAACAAGGAAGAGGTAGTGTTTCAATCGGTTCTCCTAAGAGCTGTGAAGGATAAGGATGTTGCGGTGCGTATTGCCGGAATTAAAGCATTGTCTTACCAGGACAAATCCAAGGCTTTGCCCGTATTGTTCAACAGTTTATTAACTGCCAAATCTCCTAAAGCCTTATTGGCTATTGAAGAAACCTTGTTGAGGTTGGTTAGCGCAGAGGACAACCAGTTGTTGGCAGATCAACTGGCCGTAGTAGGAGAAGAAGCCAAGGTAGTATTGGTAAATGTATTGTCGGCCAGAGATGCCAAGGAGCAGTTTAATACCCTTCTTTCGCTACTAAATCAAGGAAGTGAAAAAGTGAATACAGCCGTTTACCAAGCTCTGCCGTCCATAAGTGCGGAAAAAGATTTACCTGTACTATTAGGACTGCTTAGTAAAACGGATCAAGAGAATCAAATAGGAAACGTTCAGCGAGCGTTGCTTCAAATTGTAAATAATGGGAACGGTAAATTCTCCAATACCCTATACGAGGCATACGATGCAGCATCGGATAAGACTAAGTTGTTGCCGGTGTTGGCTTCCTTAAGTAGTGATAAGGCATTGAAGTTGGTTTCCCATCAATTGTCTACTGGGAAAGATAAGGAAAAGATAGTTGCTCTTAACGCCCTATCCAATTGGAAGAATAATGATGCCATTCCCTACCTATTTCAGTCGGTGAAAAACGCCAAGGAAGGGGAGATCAGAAAAAAATCTTTTGGAAATTATCTTACCAAAGTAGTCCGCTCCAACTATCCTGACGATCAAAAATTGCTTTTGATTAGGAAATTGATGCCCGAGGCACAAAACACAGGGGAAAAACAACAGGTATTGAGGGCTGCAAGAAATGTGAAGACCTTCCTTTCTTTGGTCTTTGTGTCCGAGTACCTAAATGATGAGGAGCTGGTTACTACAGCCTCTAATGCGGCTATTGCCATCGCGCTACCGACCCCAGGTAAGAATAATGGCCTTAGTGGGGATGTGGTGCGTGATATTGTTTCTAGGAGCGTAGATAACTTAACCGGTCCTGATAGCCAGTATATTAAAATTGACGTAAGGGAGTTTTTAAATAATATGTCCAATGACCCAGGTTTTCTTTCCATTTTTAATGGAAAAGACTTTACAGGTTGGGAAGGCTTGGTGCAAAACCCGATTGCACGATCCAAAATGTCTGCCAAGCAACTGGCAAGGGAGCAGGCAAAAGCCAATGAGCAGATGATGAGGGATTGGTATATAGAGGATGGTGTTATTGGTTTTAAAGGAGAAGGATATAACAATATCTGTACGATTAAGGATTATGGCGATTTTGAAATGATCATAGACTGGAAAATTACCAATGGTGGGGATTCCGGAATTTACTTAAGAGGTACTCCACAAGTACAGATTTGGGATACTGCCCTAGTAAAAGTAGGCGCCCAAGTAGGGTCTGGCGGACTCTATAATAACCAGAAGCACGAGAGCGATCCGTTGGTGGTTGCAGATAATCCGGTGGATGAGTGGAATACGTTTAGAATTAAGATGGTAGGAGAACGGGTTACCGTTTATCTAAATGGGGTGCTGGTAACGGATAATGTAGTTTTAGAAAACTACTGGGATCGTAGCCAATCCATCTTTCCAAAAGAAGCCATAGAATTGCAGGCGCACGGAGAAGATCTCGGTTTTAGAAATATCTACGTAAGGGAAATAAGCTCTGGAGGCGATCAATTGTCCGATGCTGAAAAGAAAGACGGATTTAAATCGTTGCTTACTGGAAAGGAATTGGACCATTGGACGGGAAATAAAACCGATTATATTGTGGAAAACAATGAGTTGCTGGTGCGCCCAAAACAAGGAGGCCATGGTAACCTATATACCATCGAAGAGTATTCGGATTTTATCTTTAGGTTCGATTTTAAACTAACTCCTGGTGCTAACAATGGTTTAGGGATTCATGCCCCTCTTACCGGAGATGTTGCCTATGTAGGGAAAGAATTGCAGATCTTGGACGATACTGCCGAGATATATGCCAACTTAGAGCCCTACCAGTACCATGGTTCGGTATATGGGATTATGGCTGCCCAAAGAGGCGCATTAAATCCGGTTGGGGAATGGAATTCCCAAGAGGTGATTGTAAAGGGAGATCATATAAAGATTACCCTAAACGGAAAAGTAATCTTGGACGGGAATATAAAGGAGGCCACCAAAAATGGGACCTTGGATAAAAAAGATCACCCAGGATTGTTAAGGAAAAAAGGACATATCGCTTTTCTGGGACATGGCTCAGAACTAGCCTTTAGAAACATTAGAATAAAGGATCTGTCCAAATAAATTATACTATAAATATATAATCGGAGGTTTCGGGAATGTTCCCGGGACCTCCGATTTTTTTATAGCTATCCTGGCAGAATCATACTTTTTTAATTAGAAGGACTGGCAACTGCCCAGTGTGGTTACAGCCTAAAAATTCATCCTAAAACTTACATTAGGGGTAACCCCTAATGACACCCTATTGATAGTTTCTATTTCGTTTTCATCGTTTAAACGATAGTAGGTGTTAAGAATGTTCTTTTTGTTCAATATATTCAATACGGAAGCACCAACGGTGGCCTTTATACTACTTCCCAAATTAAAATTATAAAGAAAGGATGCGTCTGCCCTTAGGTATGCTGGCAACCTGCTACTATTGGGTTCCTGGTAATTTATTCTATTGGGAAAGGTGCTGGTGTCTATGGCATTGTTTCCCTCCTGTGGTTGGGTGTAAGGTTTTCCGGTGCGGTAGTTGGCTCCTAGTCCAATCTTAAAATCATTAATGGTGTAGGTGCCGGCAAAGGTAATGGTATGCCGTATGTCTAAATTATTGGGGAATGTATGCGGTACAAGGTCCTTAAAATAATAGTTGTTGTAGTTATAGGTATAACTTAACCAAGTGCTATAGGTATTGGTTTTTTTGTTGATAAGGAACTCCAGACCAGAAACGTCATAGCTTCCAATTTCACCATTAAATTGATCCTTGTTTTGAAATCCTTGGGTAGCAGTACTTATACCCTCTACCTTTTTATAGAAACCCTCAAATCCTACATAAAGGTTGTTCTTATCATAGTTGAATCCTAAGGAGGCTTGTTTGCTCTTGGTAATGGGTAGCTTTTGATTGTCCGATAAAATCCACCTTCTTTTTTCTATGCCTAAAAAGTTTTGCTCTAGATCTATGATCTGGTTAGAGGTCTGACTCTTAATTTCTGCCAATGCCTCAACTTTTAGATCCCTGGTGATGGCGTAGTTGAGGTTAATCCTAGGCTCTACTAAAAGGGCGTCAAAAGTGTCGAAAGTTTTTAGATTGTTAATGTAGTTTAATCGGGCACCTCCGCGGGCAAACCATTTGTTATTGGGGGAGCGGTAGGCCAATTCGGAAAAGAAGGAGTGAGTGAGTATTACACTCTTTATATTGCTTCTATAGGCAGGCTGCGTTACTACGGTCCGGTTGGTAATCCCAGTTTCATTCAATTGGTATCCGTTAAGCCAATTTAGGGTGTTTCCCAGCTGGTAGTTGGTTTTCAATTTTATGGAATTCTCCAATACTTGGTTGTTTTGGAATAGCTGCTGTGATTCTGAAACCGAATTTTGCGTATCCAGATCGTACCGGGTATAGTATGCGTTTAAGTGGCTTGAGAATCGCGGAGTCCAGCTACTTTGTAAGCTCCCTCCAATAGAAAAGTTTTGCTGTTCTAGAAGACTCTGTTTATGGTCGTTCTCTGTGGTTTCATTGTAGTTGAGGTGATTGTCAATGTGAATAAAACTGACTCTTGCCTTGTGTTTGTCGTTAATGTCATATAAAATTTTTCCAGTAACATCATAGAAGTAAAAGTCCTCTTTTTGGATAAGGCCCTTATTGTCTTCGGTAGAATTACCAGCTCCCACCTCACTGTCTTGAAATGCTTTTTCAAAAAACCGGTCATAGGTAGGAGTTTTTAAAAAATCCGTGGTAGATCGCCTTCCGGAGAATTGAAGCGAGACCTTTTCACTCACCGGAACGTGTCCAAATACGTCGCCACTCAATAAATTAAAGCCGGCACCTCCTACAAAGTGCTGTTTCACCTTATTTTTGGTCTCTATGCTTATCACACTACTTACGCCATCGCCATATTCCGCACTGGTCCCATTTTTTATCAAAGTTACTTTCTCTGTCAAATAGGGATTGAAGGCAGAGATTAACCCGAAGAAATGCCCGGATTGATACATTTTAATGCCGTCGTAAAGAATTAGGTTTTGATCGTTGGTGCCGCCTCGTACATTGATGTCCGATACTGTTTCGTCTACACTTTTTATTCCTGGTAGTGCCTGTATGGTTTGCAGTACATCGGGTTCTATAAGGCCTGGTAAAATTCCAATTTTGCCCGTATTTAAAACAATGCTGGCATCCTCTTCCTTGCTAATTCCCGTTGTTAGAAACTGATATACCACTACCTCGTTCAATTCCTCATAGCGGGTTGCTAAGGGGATTAGGCTGCAAGGCGCAGGCCCTGCCAATTCTTCCGCAACAATGTATTTGGTCTTGTATCCTAGATGCTTAATAGCGATATATGCTTTTCTAGGGATGCCAGAGAGGTGAAACTGACCATTGGTATCCGTAATAATGTGTTTGGGGGTGCCCAATACCTCAATCGTGGCACTGCTTAGGGTGCTGTTCTCAAAATTATCTACCACCAATCCGCATATATCCACCAGCGGATCTTTCACAATCGTATAGTAGCGGTTGTTGAGCTTTGAGATTCTCAGGCCTGTTTGGACCTCTAGATCCTTAAGTATTTCATCCAATAACTGGGAGGCGGGTAGGGTAACCCTAATAGAGCGGATATCGTCATCTATAAAAGAGAATTTTACGTTATGCTCCCTTTCCAGTTGCTCTATATAGGGTGTAAGGGGTAGAATTTGGGGGGAATTTTCCTGGGTGCTTCCCATAAATGGAACAAAGAGAAGCGAAAAATAGATTAAAACTGCAACGTATTTAGGGCGTCTCATCATAGAACAGCACTTTATTGCCTTCCAGTACATATTTCATGCCAGAAGGAGCACTTATACTATGCAACGCTAGATTTTTGTCTGTATTGCTGAATGACCCTGTAAATAATTGATTTAAGTCGATATTCTTGGTTTCTACCTCTACGTCAAATTGTCGCTCCAATTCTTGCAGAACAAATTTTAAAGGAACGCTTTTAAAGGAACTTTCCTGAAGTAACCAAGAAGGTTGTTGCGCCTCTGCTATGGTATAGGTTGTTAATTGTCCGTTGATGACCATAAGGGCTTGGCCTGCGGGAAGTTCAATGTCTTTTTCTTTATAACGTACGCTTACCAATCCTTCATAACAGCTCACCTCAAAGAAATCTTCTCTGTTTTCTACATTAAACTGGGTCCCAAGCACTCTTACTACCCCCATATTGGTAGTAACGCGAAAGGTTTCCCCTTTAGCTACCTTAAAGAAGGCTTCCCCTTCTAAAACGATATTTCTGTTTTTCTCCCATTTCTTTTTTTGGTAAGAAATCTTGGAGCCGGCGTTTAATAGCACCTCGGAATTATCCGGGAGGGTAACTGCGGCCCGTTCTGCATACTGGGTACTTACAACCTGATCCATGGAAGCGGTGTTGTAAAAATAAGAGATACCAACCACCAATGCTATTACCGCTGCAATTCGCAGGTATTTTTTGAAAGAATCCAAAGTAACCACCTTACCGCCTTGGTCACTGTTCTTCCTATGATCCAGGTCGTGCTTAGCTTTGGCTATATCAAATTCCGGCGCTTCCATTGAAGCGGTGGCGTCCACTATTTTTTTATAGGTCGCATATTCCTTGGTGGCCTTAAACTTGGTGACCTCCTCCTCGGAAAGCTCGTTGTTGAGCCACTTTGCCAAATAATTTTCTTCCATGGTAATCTGCTTTATATCAGTATAACAACTTAAAGAGTGGAAACCCTACCATTAATGTTGAGATATTTATATTGTGTTGAGATTTGATTTTTATTAAAACGCTTTGATGCCATTTTTAGTAACTAATAACTAGTAGGTGGTATTCAGTTTTCAGGCAGCAATAAAACTGGTGTTAGTCTTGTTTATGCAGGGAAGTTTTATTTTGCCTACTGCCTACTGCCTACTGCCTACTGCCTATTGCCTATTGCCTATTGCCTACTGATCACTTACTACTATAAAATCATATTCCATCAATCTGCTCCCGAAGCGTTTTCAGAGCTAGATGCATTCTTTTTTCGATGGCTTTAACGCTTACTCCTTCCATTTCCGCGATTTCTGCATATTTTTTTCCATCTATCCGATTAAGTAAAAAGGTGGTGCGCTGATTCTCTGGGAGAGCTTGTAGCGCATTGTCTAATTTTTCCTTAAACTCTTGTTGTTCCAAAATAAACTCTGGGGACTCATATTCCGTGCTGGGGCCCTTCTCCTTATACTTTAGGCGTACCTTTTCTGCTTTTATTACATTTAGGTACAGGTTGTTGGCTACGGTATAGACAAAAGACTTAGCTTTCTGCGGGGAAACCTTGGCACAGTTCTCCCATAGTTTTATAAAAGCTTCCTGTACCGCATCATAAGCCTTCTCCTCATTCCCAAACTTATAGTATATATAATTGAAAATAGTTTTGGAGTGGGTGCTAAAAATGGATGCGTACACCTCTTCCTCGCAAACATTGTTTATATTATCTGCCTTCAAACTCTTGTTTTGTTCAAATATATTTTAAAAATAATTAATAAACGAAGTAGGGTATATTTAAAGTAGGGTGTTATAAGGGTATACAAACAGAAAACCAAATCATTATGAAAAAGTTATTGTCGTATTTTGGATATATCAGTATGCTCTTGCTGCTGATTGGTCTTGGTGCCTGCCAGGAGGAAATAGAGGAATTGCCAGAGGGGAACAATCAGGAGGCTATTAATGCCAGTTCCAGCACAGCGAAATTAGTTAAGAGGGCCTCTGCTAGGGATGGTTCCTATGATGATATTATAGACGACTCTAGTTGTTTTGCTATTAATTTTCCGTATGTGGTAAATGTGAATGGCCTGGAGGTAAAAATAAACTCCAAGGAAGATCTAAAATTCGTGAAAGATCTATTGGGAGGAGTAGCGTTCGATAGAAGTATTTTAAATATTGTATTCCCGGTTACCATTACCTTTTCAGACTACAGTGAGATCACTATTGCCAATATGGGGCAAATGAAGGAGCTGGCAGAAAGTTGTAGAAAAGGTGGGGATGACGATGATATAGACTGTGTGGAATTTGTATATCCAATTACTGTGTACTCCTTTGATGTTAACTTACAGCAAACTGGTAGTGTAAGCGTGGCCAATGATATGCAGTTAAGACGTTATTTTAAAGATTTGAAAGATGATCAATTGGTGAGTTTCCAGTTTCCAATTACCTTAAAGTTATACAATGATACCGAGGTTAGGGTAAATAGCAATGCAGAAATGGCCGAGGTGATAGAAAATGCTAAGGATGAATGTGAAGACGATGATGACGATGATGAAAAGGAGCGCGATTTTACCTTGGAGCGTTTAAATGAGTATTTGGTGGCTTGCCCATGGCTGATGAAAGAAGTGGAAACCAAAGATCAAAACAATACTCCGCAATATTTTGATAACCTTATGAACTTTAAGGAAGATGGTACGGTAGTAGTAAGGGATAGGTCTGGAACTCAACTTGTGGGAAGCTGGAAGTCCGTAGTGGTTAATGAACGTGTAAAATTACAACTGGAATTTGATGTATTGGTAGACATCTCCTTGGAGTGGTTTGTATATGATATTGGTGACGGAAAAATTAAATTATTTGCCGATGATGATAATAAGATCATCCTGAAAAAGGCCTGTGGTATTGTAGACAATACTCCAGATACCCTAAGGGAAATTCTGAAGGAATGTAGCTGGGTAATTAGGAAGATTGAAGTAGATGATGAAGAGTTAGACAGGCTGTTGGGGTACGAATTCAGCTTTAAGGCAGAAGGAGTAGTTACCCTGAGCAATGGAACTGATACTTCCGAAGGAACATGGGGAATTACCACCAATGCACAAGGTCGTTTGGTAATGGCTATTACTATGGGCGAAGAGCCTGGAGTTAGTTTTGAATGGTTGTTATCCGATCTTAGGGATAAATATCTAGGGTTCTCTATAGGTGAGGACGATGATTACGAGCTTATTCTTGAAAGGGTGTGTGATGATAATAATGGCGATGGCGATGTGGTTGAAATCAGAAATATCCTAAGAGAAGGCAAGTGGGTAGTTGCTAAGTATATGGACGATGGCGAAGATGAGACCGAAGATTATGCCAATCTGGATTTTAATTTTGTTCTAAATGCCTTGGTAACAGTATCAACTAATGATGTTCCTTTGCACTTCGGATTGTGGCGCGTTATTAGAAATAGCGAGGGCAAGCTAAAGTTTTATCTAAATTTTGGATTGGAAGCGTCTTTGGAAGACCTTACGGACCATTGGAGAATAGTAGGAGTCACTGAAAATAGAATTGAATTACTGGATGTCAGTTCGGATGGCAGTGTAGACCTCCTAGTTTTTGAGAGAAAATAACCAAATTTGCCCCAGATTTTTTTATAAAAGGGCAATCCCAAGCTGGGATTGCCCTTTTTAGGTTTATATTTTTAATCTCAAGCTTCACACTTCCCTTACTTATTCTTAAATTTGCGCTTTCCTGTTAATACGGTAAGACTATGTTCGATAATTTAAGTGATAAGTTAGATAAGGCGTTACATGTTCTAAAAGGACATGGACAAATTACGGAAATTAATGTTGCGGAAACCTTAAAAGAGGTTAGGAGAGCCCTATTGGATGCCGATGTCAATTTTAAAATTGCCAAGGAGTTTACCAATACGGTCAAGGAAAAGGCCTTGGGCCAAAACGTATTGACCTCCTTGCAGCCCAGCCAATTAATGGTAAAGCTGGTTAAAGACGAACTCACCGAACTTATGGGGGGTGATGCAGAGGGAATCAATCTTTCTGGAACACCATCTGTGATCTTAATGTCGGGTTTACAGGGGTCTGGTAAAACAACTTTTTCAGGAAAGCTTGCAAACTTTCTTAAGACTAAGAAAACCAAAAACCCCTTATTGGTTGCCTGTGACGTATATAGGCCTGCAGCTATAGATCAGCTACATGTGGTAGGGGAGCAGATAGGAGTAGAGGTCTTTTCCGATCGTGGAAATACAGACCCTGTTGCTATTTCCAAGGCAGCAATTGCCCACGCTAAAGCGAATGGGAATAACGTGGTGATTATAGATACCGCGGGTAGATTGGCCGTAGATGAGGAAATGATGAATGAGATTGCGGCCATCCATAAGGCAATTGAGCCCCAAGAGACCTTGTTTGTTGTAGATTCCATGACTGGTCAGGATGCTGTAAATACTGCAAAGGCCTTTAATGATATCCTTAATTTTGATGGGGTAATATTAACCAAATTGGATGGGGATACCCGTGGGGGTGCCGCCATATCCATTAAATCCGTGGTTGATAAGCCTATTAAGTTTATCGGTACCGGAGAGAAAATGGATGCCATAGATATATTCTACCCTTCTCGTATGGCCGAAAGGATCCTAGGGATGGGAGATGTGGTGTCTTTGGTAGAACGTGCCCAAGAGCAGTTTGATGAAGAAGAGGCCAGAAAGATCCAGAAGAAAATTGCCAAGAATAAATTTGGACTGGACGACTTCCTAAGTCAGATTCAGCAGATTAAAAAGATGGGGAGTCTTAAGGATTTGATGGGGATGATCCCAGGAGCAGGCAAGGCTTTAAAGGGATTGGATATAGATGATGATGCCTTTAAACATATCGAGGCTATTATCCATTCTATGACCCCAGATGAAAGAGCCACGCCCTCCAAGCTGAATGCCAGTCGTAAAAAGAGAATCGCGAAAGGAAGTGGTACTAGTATCCAAGAAATAAATCAGCTGTTAAAACAATTTAACCAGATGAGCAAGATGATGAAGATGATGCAAGGTGGTGGCGGTAAAAAGATGATGCAGATGATGAATTCCATGAAGGGGATGAGGTAGGCTTGTCTTAGGTTCAAGGTTCAAAGTTTAATGTTCAAAGAAAACTCCAAAATGGCCAAGATTGAAAGATTTGAGGATTTGGAAATATGGCAATTGGCTAGGGAGATCTGTAATGAAGTAAATCAAATATTTGAAACCATTGCCTTAGGGAAAAATTATGTTTTAAGGAACCAGATGGATAGAAGTTCTGGGTCCATTATGGATACTATCTCCGAGGGTTTTGAACGAAATGGTAACTGCGAGTTTATGCAATTCTTAAGTATAGCTAAAGCGTCCTGTGGCGAACTTCGTTCTCAGCTTTATCGCACACTGGATCGAAAATATATAGATAAAAAAACTTTCGACGAACTAATGGAAAAGGTGCTTTTGGAAAGTAAAAAAAATTAGCTCCTTTATGAATTATCTTTCCAAATCAGAATATAAAGGCTCAAAGTTTACCTAGTGCCAACCTTGAACCTTAATCTTTAAACTTTAAATTAATGACAATCTTAGACGGTAAAAAAGTATCGAATCAAATTAAGGAGGAAATCGCCGAAGAGGTGGCGAAAATGCGGGAACGGGGAGAAAAAGTGCCTCATCTGGCCGCAGTAATTGTAGGTAGCGATGGTGCTAGCCTAACCTATGTAGGTAGTAAAGTGAAATCTTGCGAACGCGTGGGATTTGAATCTACCCTAGTGCAACTACCCAGTACCACCTCCGAAAGTGAGTTGTTAAATAAGATTGAAGAACTCAACAAAGACGAGAATATAGACGGATTTATTGTGCAGTTGCCATTACCAGACCAAATAGATACCCAACGGGTGTTATTGGCCATAGATCCAGATAAGGATGTAGACGGTTTCCACCCAACAAACTTCGGGAAAATGGCCTTGGATATGAGTACTTTTATCCCAGCAACTCCCTTCGGTATTTTGGAATTGTTGGAAAGGTACAAGGTAGATACCCAGGGTAAGCATACTGTAGTGATTGGAAGAAGTCATATTGTAGGTAGGCCCATGAGTATTTTGATGGGTAGAAAAGGGTGGCCAGGGAACTCTACGGTAACCCTAACCCATAGCCATACTAAAAATATCACCCAGATTACCTCGCAGGCAGATATCATAATTTCGGCCTTGGGTGTACCCAATTTCCTGAAAGCGGAAATGGTGAAAGACGATGCAGTAGTCATAGACGTGGGTATAACTAGGGTACCAGACGATACCAAGAAAAAAGGTTACTATATAACTGGGGATGTAGATTTTGAGAATGTCAGTAAAAAGGCTTCTTTTATCACTCCGGTCCCAGGTGGAGTGGGGCCCATGACCATTGCCATGTTATTAAAGAATACGCTTCTAGCTAGGGAAAGACATAGAAGCAGAAAGTAAAAGTTTGAAGCCCGCAAATAACTGTATTTGCGGGCTTTTTTATTCTATGACATAAATAAATAATTTTGAGGTCTTACTATTCTTGATTTTTTAGGATATCTAGGTAGGAGGAAACTATCTGGGTGTTGTAAAGAAAAATTAAATTGTATATTTCCGTCTTCAAAAAAAATATTTATGGATAACGCCACAGAGCTCAGTCTAGAGCCTTTCTTTGAGCTGTCGCTAGACATGCTCGTTATTGCTGGCTATGACGGATACTTTAAAAGAATAAATCCGTCTTTCAAAAAGCTTTTAGGCTACCCAGATGAGGTGTTGTTCTCTAGTTTGATCCGTGAATTTATCTATGAAGAAGACCAGGTACTAACGGCAAAATACCGTGAGAATTTAAAGAAAGAGGTTCCCTTGATTAATTATGAAAACCGATTTGTAACTGCCTCCGGGGAAGTGGTCTGGTTGCATTGGACCTCTATTCCCTTACCCGAGCAAAAATTAATTTATGCAATAGCCAAAAATATTACCCATAAAAAGAAATTGGAGGAAGAGCGGAATGGTCACATTGTGCAACTCGAAAAAATAAACAAGGATCTAAAACAACTTAACTACGCCACTTCCCATGACCTACGAGCTCCCATAAATAATCTATTGTCCATCTTTAGTTTATTGGACCTTTCTGAAATATCCAATCCTGAAGTTTTGGAGATCTTGAGCTTTATGAGGATGGCCACCGAAGGCCTTCATCAATCCATGAATAAGTATGTGGATTTGTTAAGTGCCAACGAGACGTTGTCAGTAGCATTAGAAGAAGTTAATATAGAGGCTACTTTTAATCAAGTTCAACAATCCATAAGCTCTCTCTTAGGAAATTCCCAGGCGAAAATAGAGGTGGATTTTTCTGAATTGCCTACCATTAGTTTTAACAAAAATTATCTAGAGAGTGTATTCCTAAACCTTTTAACCAACTCCATAAAATATGCAAGGCCAGAGGTTCCGCCTCATATCCAAGTGATCACCTTTATTGATGATGACCAGAAAAAACTGGTGTTTAAAGACAATGGTTTGGGCTTTGATATGGAAGCCGTAGGGGATAAAATATTTGGCCTAAACCAAAGGTTTCATGGAAATAGTGATAGTAAAGGAGTGGGACTATATCTAGTATATCAACAGCTAACCGACCTAGGAGGTAGTATTCGTGTAGATAGTAGGGTAAATGAAGGGGCTACGTTTACCATTACCTTTGCCTAACCAGGTTTTATTGATAACCAATTGGATTTATAAAAAATAATTACTCTGGTAGAACTGTCTCCTGGTTTAATTTATAGCTGATAAAACTCCGAAATTAAGGTTGGTAGTACGGCCTTGCTGCTGTCATTTGGAGTCAGGATATCAATTTTATCATCATTTTCGTCATTGGTACAGCTGCCAATGGCAATACAACAGAAAAATACGGTTAATACGAGGGCAATTTTTTTCATGGTAAATGAATTAAACCGAGGGTATTTAATCTATTTCTCCTATAACGGAACTTTAGTCTATTTGTTATGCCAATCCTTTGGCTATTAGTGGGTCTTCGTTTGTAAATGTGTGTTGAGATTGATTGCTTACCAACTTCTATAGCTACTTGGTCATTAGCTCTACTAATCATTTATAGCAAGCTGTAATAAAACAGCTGTTAGGTGGAAAGGGCGTAAATAATTACAGGAGATCCGTCATTACGGAGCATTTTGGCGGTTTTTGTACTCAATTTTACCTTCCTCCATGCGGTCTTTTATTTCTTTTAACTATCTTCGATAATTGGTAAATTTTAAACACTAGGAACCATTTCGCTATATGTAGATCGTATAGCATTGATAAAAGATTCACAACATGATTATAGAACCTAAAACAAGAGGGTTTATATGCCTCACCTCGCATCCTTCGGGTTGTGAACAAAATGTAATAGACCAGATAAATTATATCAAATCTAAAGGAGCTATTAACGGAGCAAAAAAAGTGTTGGTTATTGGAGCCTCAACTGGCTTTGGCCTAGCTTCCAGAATAACCAGTGCCTTTGGTTCTGAAGCAGCTACTATTGGGGTGTTTTTTGAAAAACCGCCCTCTCCAGGCAGGCCCGCCTCTCCAGGCTGGTACAATAGTGCTTATTTTGAGCAGGAAGCCCATAAAGCCGGACTTTATGCGAAAAGTATTAATGGGGACGCCTTTTCCAAGGAGATTAAACGGCAGACGTTAGATTTAATTAAGGAAGACCTAGGGCAGATAGACCTTGTGGTTTATAGTTTGGCCTCTCCGGTTAGAACACATCCCGAAACGGGCGTTCGGTATAAGTCCGTACTTAAGCCTATTGGTGCCAGTTTTGAGAACAAAACAGTGGATTTCCATACGGGAGTGGTTTCCGAAATTAGCATTGCACCTGCCGCTGGCGATGATGTAGATAATACCATTGCCGTAATGGGGGGTGAAGATTGGAAAATGTGGATGGATGCCCTTCAGGAAGAAGGCCTTTTGGCTCAGGGATGTAAAACCGTAGCCTATTCCTATGTGGGACCTTCGCTAACAGAACCTGTTTATAGAAAAGGTACTATTGGTAGGGCTAAAGACCATTTGGAGGCCACCGCCTTTGAAATTAAAGATCAATTAAAAGCACTTAATGGAGAAGCCTATGTTTCCGTAAATAAGGCATTGGTAACTCAGGCGAGTTCTGCAATTCCAGTGATTCCCCTATATATCTCCTTGCTTTACAAGGTAATGAAAGAAAAAGGAATTCATGAAGGATGCATAGAGCAGATTCAACGGTTGTTTCAAGATCGTTTGTATGCCGCTAACACCCCTACGGACGAGCAGGGAAGGATTAGGGTAGACGATTGGGAAATGCGTGAGGACGTGCAGGAAGAAGTAGCTAAGCTATGGGAAAAAGCCACCACGGAGACCTTGCCTGCCATTGGAGATCTTAAAGGTTATGAAAAAGATTTTTTCAACCTTTTTGGATTTATGGTGCCAGGAGTTGATTATGATAAGGATGTAAATGAAATGGTAGAAATCGCAGGTTTACAGTAATACGCTGATAATATTTTACATTGGAGTCCGATAGGGCAGCGGAGGATTAGCAATTGATTGCTGAGGTTCTATTGTTCTATCGGACTTTTTTTATGGATCAAATGGATGTTTATAGATCAGATAATACCTGTACTTTGTTGCCACCTTTGAATCCTCCCAGATATAATGAATACGTATCTTGAGAATCTAGAATAATGCCCTAAGGGTATCTTAGGACGATGTACACTAGGGGATTTTAGCTAATGGTACAAATGGTTATTTGGCAAATAGCTGATCCATATCCCTAAACGACTTAAATTCTAAAGCGTTTCCTGCGGGATCTAAAAAGAACATAGTAGCTTGCTCGCCTACTTCTCCCTTAAAACGAATATAGGGCTCTATTACAAAGTGGACCCCTTTGTCTTTTAACCGCTTGGAAAACGACTCAAAAACCTCCCAAGGGAGTACTACCCCATAGTGGGGAACGGGAACCTCCTTGCCGTCAACTGCATTTGTATGGGGTTGCTTTTTGTTTTCTTTGGGCTTGTAGTGGATTACCAATTGGTGACCAAATAAATTAAAGTCTACCCAGTGGTCACTACTCCTACCCTCTTCGCATTGGAGTACCTCCCTGTAGAAAGTACGGCATTCATCTAAATTATGGACAGGAATGGCAATATGAAAAGGGGTGATCTCAGACATGGTATATTTTGTTATTCTTAAACATCTCGATTCACCTAGCGACAACAATACAATGGCTGCTAATTGGTGATTTGCAAGATAGCAAAAATAACATATGCTTCTAAGCGCTTAAAAAAGCGGCAATTTGCTTGTTTACATCCTCTTTGTGAAGGGAATGCCCTAGGCCGGTGGTAGCAATTAGTTGACTGCTTTTCCAATTTCGGTGCAAGCGTTCCGAGGCACTAAAGGGAGTAATGGTATCTTCCTTATCATGGATAATTAAACCTGGAACGGCAATAGACTTCGCAAAGGTTGGCGTTGATATATCCTTGATCCTAAAGCGGTGGTGCTGAAATAGATGCTGATCTATTCCTCTCAATACTGTTTTGTTCAGCCGCAGTAGACGTTGATAGTGGTCCATCAATTCTGAGAGCTCGGCAGGAGCCCCTAAGGAAACAATTTTTTTAGTGGATGTTTCGGGGTGCTGGTATTGATGGTGAAGCGTGGCTAGGCCCCCCATGGAATGTCCAATAATATATTGGGGTTGGTAGTGCTGAACAATTTGCCGGGCACTGTCCGAATAGGTGGCCAAGTTCAACATATTGCCCTTGGAGTATCCGTGTCCGGGAGCGTCAAAGGCAATAATGTTGAAATTTTTCTCTTGCAATATGGCAATCAGGTGGCGCCATCTATATACATTGCTTTCCCAACCGTGCATCAATAGTACGGTAGGAAGACTTCCCGGCCAATGGTACGTTTGGAGGTCCAAGCCGTTTACACAAATAGTTTTTCCCTTCGCCTTATTTAAAAATGGCGCTTGGTGGGGCAAAACCCTGCCTTTCCTGGGTGTACTAAATAGCTGATACGCTTTCTTGGCGGCATGGCGGGGCGACAATATAGCAAGTGTATTAAAATAGGTCCCGTAGGACAAAGCTAAGGTATGATATAAAATTTTGTTCATTCGGTAAATTAATCCCACCCTACCATGAAATATTTTATTTTGGCATTATCGGGTATCTGCACCGCTTCAATATTGGTACTAGAAGCGTATTGTAGGCTGCTGGGAAGTTCTGTTTTAGCGATGGTAAAGTAGGCGTCCGAATCCTTAAGAAATATCACCACGTTATTTAAGGCGGTAACAATTTTTTGGATTTCGTGCTTATCTTCAATGTCCTTAAAGGTGCTATTTAAGCCAACCCCTTTATCGGTTACAAATCTAGGGTCATATACGCGGATGATTCCTATCTTGGGGATGCTATCGTTGGTTGGGGTAAGAGTCATAAGATGGGTCCCGCCCTTTTCAAAAATGTCTATTTTGTTCACCCTAGGCCCAATGTTGGTAAAGGTGGTATCCCGAACGATAGAATCGGAGGCGAAGATTGTTTCCAATTGGTCTATAGTGGAAGTTTTCTCTAGTTTTCCAGCCTGATTCTTGGTGATTAAAAAGTCGTTGTTGGTATTGCATTGGATAAAAAACAACGATAAAATTACTACTGCATAAATGGGGAGTCTTGTCATGTTTAATTATAAGGGTTATGTTAATGGTTTTACGTTTTTATGTAACAGGCCGATAGGGATGGGGTTATCGCATTGCTTTTTTCAATACTCCCAGTACCCCCCTGATGAAGGTAGCGCTAGTAAGCACTTTTATTATGGGGTTTTGTCTGGTGCTGGCCCTTCGGCTTCTGGTTCTTGTGGGACTTTTAGGCAATGGTGTATCTTCTTTTTCAGCCAGTTTTTCCGCACGATCTATTTTTGCGTTCAATAGTTCATAGGCACTTTCACGGTCTATGGTCTCATTGTATTTGTTTACTAACTTGGAATTGTCTATCAGTGCCTGAATTTCGCGCTCGGTTAATACATCCATTCTGCTCATGGGAGCTCGCAGCATGGTGGCGGCGAGGGGAGTGGGTCTTCCCTTTTCGTCCAAGGCAGAGATGAGCGCCTCCCCTATGCCTAGTGAGGTAAGCACCTCCTTGGTGTCGTAATAGGGGGATAAAGGGTAGTTTTCTGCCGTGAGTTTTATGGCTTTTCTATCCTTTGCTGTAAAAGCCCTTAATGCATGCTGTATTTTTAACCCCAATTGAGCCAGCACTTCATCGGGGACATCGGTTGGATTTTGGGTTACAAAATACAACCCGATCCCTTTGGATCTAATAAGCTTTACAATACTTTCTATTTGGTTTAATAATGCTTTGGAGGCCTCCTTAAAGAGTAAGTGTGCTTCATCTATAAAGAGTACCAACTCTGGTTTCCCACTATCTCCTTGCTCGGGGAAAGTATCATAGATTTCTGCCAATAGGCTCAGCATAAAGGTAGAAAATAATTTGGGGCGATCCTGAATATCGGTCAATCGGATAATATTGATATAACCACGTCCCTGATCATCAATTCGCGTAAGATCATTTACATCAAAAGATTTCTCCCCAAAAAAGAGGTCCGCTCCCTGCTGTTCCAATTCTATAACCTTTCTTAGAATTGCGCCTGTAGAACTGGTAGAGATGCGTCCGTAGCTATCTGCAAACTCTTTTTTGCCTTCATTGGTGGCATACTGCAAAACTTTTTTAAAGTCCTTCAGGTCTAATAGCGGATAATGGTTGTCATCACAATATTTAAAAATTACGGCTACAATGCCCTCTTGGGTAACAGAAAGATCTAGAATTCTGGACAAGAGTACAGGGCCAAACTCGGATACTGTGGCCCGTAATTTTACACCACCTTGTTGGGAGAGGGATAAAATTTCCACGGGAAATCCGGAGGCAGTAAAGGGCAGTCCAATTTTGGCATGCCGTTCATCTATTTTGGCGTGTCCGGGGCTTGGTTGTGCCAAGCCACTAAGATCTCCCTTTAAGTCCATGCACAGCACGGGAATGCCTTTTTCGGATAGGTTTTCTGCCAATACCTGTAGCGTCTTGGTCTTTCCTGTTCCTGTAGCCCCAGCGATGAGTCCGTGTCTATTAAGGGTTTTTAATGGGATTTTTACAAAGGCGTTGGTGACCGTTTCCCCTTTATACATGGCGGCTCCCATGGTAATAAAATCACCCTTGGTAGTATATCCCTCTTCTATATGTGCAAAGAACTGTTCCTTGGAATCCATATGGCTAATTTTTGATAAAAATAGGCTAATTTTAATCAACAGAAAAGCAGATCATATTTGTGTTTGTTCTCCAACTTCTGAATTACGAAATGAGCATGACCGAAAACTGGTCGCAAGCACGAATGAAGATAGGTGAATTATAATTGATCTTCAGAAAACAATAAATATCTAGATATGAAATATTATAGCATTATTTTTTTTGTAGGATTACTAGCTTTCACCACGGAGCTAAGGGCGCAGGAACTGGTTAGGCCGATATTTCACGAGAGCCATGTAGAACGCAAGAAAGCGGCCCCTTTTAGCGATGCCGTACAAGTTGGAAACCTCTTTTTCCTATCAGGACAGATCGGGATCGATAATCGGACAAGAACCGTGGTGAGTGGGGGAATAGAAACTGAAACAGAAAAAACCATACATAATATCCAAGAAGTATTGCAACAACATGGTATGGATCTTAGCGATGTGGTTAAATGCACGGTAATCCTCCATGATATGGCCAATTTCTCCACGTTTAACCAGGTGTATGCCCGTTATTTTCCTCAAAAACCGGCCCGCACTACCTTCGCAGCCAGCGGACTTGCCATGGATGCGAAAGTAGAAATCGAGGTGCTGGCCGTTAAAACGGACTAAGTCCGCCTATTTCTTTTTGTTTAGCAAGCTTTTTTGAAACAGCTTGTAAATACGGGTGTATTCATCCGTCCAGCTGCTGGGTTCTACAAAACCGTGGCGCTCTACTGGGTACACCGCCATTTCCCAATTGTGTTTCTCCAATTCTATCAGGCGTTGGGAGAGTCTAACCATATCCTGAAAATGGACATTGTCATCTACCATGCCATGGAGGATCAATAAATCGCCCTGTAATCCATCAGCAAAATAAATAGGCGAACTTCTTCGGAAGGCCAAACTGTCCGTAGCTGGGGTGTTCAGGATCCGTGCCGTATATCCATGGTTGTAGGCCGCCCAATCCCCAACAGATCTAATTGCAGCGCCAGCCTTAAAGGTTTCGGGTGCGGTAAACATCCCCATCAAAGTGATAAAGCCACCATAAGAGCCACCGTATATCCCAATTTTATTGGAGTCTACTCCCAATTCATCTACTAAAAACTTTGCGCCGTCCACATGGTCCGATAGGTCTTTGCCCCCCATATGACGGTAAATTCCCGTACGCCAATCCCTCCCGTAACCTGCGCTGCCCCTATAATCTATATCCAATACCGTATACCCATTGTCTACCAGAAGATTATGGAACATATACTCCCTATAATAGCTGCTCCACCATTTATGGGCGTTTTGTAGATAGCCAGCTCCGTGGACAAAAATTACTGCAGCCTTGTTGTTCACCTCTGCTTTTGGCTTGTAGAGACGGGCGTGTACAGACGCGCCATCTTCGGCCGTAAAAGTAATTACTTCCGGGTCGCGCCAAGGGTACTCCTTAAATTCGGGCGTAAGGGAATTGGTAATCTGCTTTGCAGTGGTTTTCGATTTTCCGAAAATTGGGTTGTCTTGTAGGTATAGTTCTGTGGGTTTATTAGCATACGAATGTAGAATGGCCATGGTACGCTCATCCGGGGACAAGGTAACCTCGTTCTTACCAGTCATATGGGTTAACTGTTTCAGCGCGCCGCCTTTAAGTGGCATGCTGTAAAACTGCCTGTCCCCGGGGTGGATTTTGTTGGCAGTAAAATACCAGCGCTTTCCGTCCTTGGAGAGTTGTGGGTCGTAAATCTCAAATTTTCCGGAGGTGAGTGCCTTGGTCTTTTTGGTAGTTACATCCATTACATATAGATGGGAATAGCCGGTCTTTTCGGACTGGAACCAAATGCTTTTATCATCGGGCATCCATCCCAATGAGCCTCCGCGATATCCGCCTATACCGGGACCTGCAACCCACGCTTCATCGTGTTGACGGTCTAATTGGGTTATACTGCCATTTTCTGCATCCAATAAGGCAATCCACCTATCCTTATAATCGTTGGTGTTAATATCCAAGACCGCATGCGTGCCCTCCTTGTTCCAAAAGGGGCCAGAAATATATCCAATTCTATTCTTGTTCTCATAGGGCTTGTCCGGATAATCCTTGGTGTATTCCGGAACATAATCTAACCCTTCCAAATTGTCCATTGCTACGGGATAAACCTTTCTGTTGGCCAAATCGTAAACAAATAGCTCATACTGGGTAGGGGTATCCCCCACCTTGGAGCGTGTATTTTGATTTTCGGTATACCCGGATTCCGTAACGTAGTGCGGCATCAAAGTGCCTTTACGGTCCGAAGGGGATTTTGCCGTTAAATAGGTGATAAACCTGCCGTCTGGACTAATACGTAGATTGGAAATAGATTTTCCCTTAGGGTCTATTACTAGGGGAGCTTTGGCTTCCAATCGCTTATTTAGCAACTCGGCCTTGTCCTTTTTCTCCTTACGGGTGCGTAGCACGTCAAATAGTGCCAATTGATCTTGGTAGAGCCATTCGTCCTTAGCATTTCGCTCTTTATCTGCCTTTATAGACTTAAAATTGGTTAGCTGTGTAGTGGTTCCTGTGCTAATATCCCAACTATAGAGATTCTTGTCTTTTACATAAGCTACCTTAGTGCCGTTCTCCGTAAAATGGGGACTACCCTCATAGGCTTGCGTATGGGTAATTTGGGTGATAGCCTTACTCTTTACATCGAGTAGAAAAATATCTCCCCTTTTGGTGTAAAGCTTTTTAGACTTATCACTGTTGTAGGTGCCAAAAGCACTTGGTAAGTGGTATTCTGTTTCAAAATCTGCTTTTTGAGTTTTTCCCGATTTTAAATGATAAACGTACAAGGAATCGCTGGGAGCCTGCTCCCTGTTCCATTTAAAATATAGTGTTTGGCCATCTAGAGACCATTGCGGACTAGATGGAAGGTGACCTACAAAGGTGTCGCCCTGCATAATCTCCTTAATGGAAAGAGGTGATACATTCTCTAGCTGGGCAAAACTAGCGGAGAAGGATAATAAGAGCATACCACTCAATAACCAAATATTCTTCATACATATAGTGTTTGTCGCGACTTATAAAAGCGCAAATTAATGTTCCAAAAATCTATGGAAAATCTTAAAGAGGTAAATATCCTAATTCTTGTGTAATAACACAAGGTGTTGGGAGAATATTGGAAAGGGGGTAGAGTTGGGTTAGGGAGTGCGGTTTTATGGAGATATGGGATTTATAGCGGTGTGATTTCCTCAAATTCAGGACAATCTAACCTAATGTCCGTGTTTAATAGTTGGGTATTTAAGAGGTTGCAATAATCCTTTCCGTGCTTGTTATCGTGATATTTACAGGAATAACAACTGCGTTGAACCCTAAGGATACCACTTTGGTTTAATTGATGGATTAAATTGCAGAGGGTTGTAAAAAGCTGCTCCATTTTGGCGTCATCCATTCCTTTAAGTCCGCCTTTTAAGGGATTGGCAAAGTTTTCGGTTTCAGTAACCATTTTCTTCCCATTTTCAGATAAACGGATGCTGTAGCTGCGACTATCCGCTGTTGAATGTTCTTTGGTGACCAATCCCTTTTGATACAGTGCTTTTATAGCATCGCTGATGGTGGGTTTGGTAAGGTTAAATTCTTTGGCCAGATAACTAACATTGGTAATTTCCGATTTGTGATAGGCGATAAAAATTAGGAGCTGTATTTGAATGGGGCTTAGGCCTAGAAGTTTGGCTTTTTCCCAAAGGAGTACTTTAAATGCTTCGGATATACGGGATAATCCTGCCACTATTTTGCTGGAAATATCGGAATTCTGATGATCTATATTAAAAACGCTCTTATTGTCCATAAAAAAACTGGATTTTGCCTGAAAGGTAAAATAAATAACCCGATGGTGCTAGGTTATGACTACCATGGGATAAAGGATTTTACTAAGGATACTTTTAGTCCAACATAGTTATAGGGGCGGGGAATGAGGTTGGTAACTATAGGTTACAATCCATAAGGTTTTATGCAAGTTGCCTTTAATAGTGTTTTCATTTATCCATATAGTGGTGCCAAAACCTTAAAAGTTAGGACGCCAATACTACGGGCCCTAACTTTATGGGATTAAAAAGCTAAGCCTAGCCCTTAACGTCTGCCATGGAGGCTCCGTAGTTAATATGAAGTACATTTCCATTGGGGGTTACTAAGGCTGGGACCGATTTAACCCCTGCTTTTTCTGCCTCCGCAATACGGGATTTGCTTTCTCCAAAATGTACTACTTCCACATTGTCCGACCCTACCAGTGCTATAATGTCGTGTTCTGCACTAACACATACCGGGCATCCTGCGTGATAAAAAACTGATTTTTTCATGGTACTTTAATTAAGGTTGATGCAATATTGCCCAATAAATATAGTAAGGAATCCTAACTAAATATGTTAAAGTTTGGATTTTTTTCGAACGTAGGAGAATTTAATGAAATTGGAAGTGGGTAGGGAAATCATATAATTTACTAAAAATGTAGGGCTGCGATAGTCTATTGTCTATCTTTGCCGTATGGTACAAGAAGAAGTTTTAACATTGGTAGATCAGGGGCTTATGCTCCCGTTGATGGAGGAGTTTTACACAATACAGGGGGAGGGGTTCCATAAGGGGACCGCGGCCTATTTTATTCGTGTTGGAGGTTGTGATGTAGGTTGCCATTGGTGCGATGTAAAGGAGAGTTGGAATGCGGAAACACATCCGCCCACTAAAATTTCGCAAATTGTGGATAATGCGGCCAAATATTCGGACACCATAGTTATAACAGGAGGAGAGCCCTTAACCTGGGATATGGGGCCTATTACTCAGGCTTTGAAGGCTAAAAACTTAAAAACGCATATAGAAACATCCGGGGCGTATCCTTTAACGGGTACCTGGGATTGGATTTGTCTCTCTCCTAAAAAGAACAAATTACCAGAAGGGGTTATTTACGACAAGGCACACGAGTTAAAAGTAATTGTTTACAATAAGCACGATTTAATTTTTGCCGAACAAGAGGCGGCAAAAACCAACAAGGACTGTATTCTATACCTGCAGCCAGAGTGGAGTGTGCGGGATAAGGTAATTCCTATGATTGTGGACTATGTGATGAAAAACCCAAAATGGAAAGTTTCCCTACAAACTCATAAATACTTGAATATTCCTTAGGAGCGTTAGGGAATTTCAAAATAGTGGATTAACAGGTGGAATTAGATAATTTCACCTGTTTTTTTGTTAAGCGTACCAAGTACAAAGTAGGTAGTTGAGTCTCACTACTCAGTACTTTGTACTCAATACTATCTCACCTATTTCCCTCCATTGGCCCTGAGATCCAAAATGCATTCCACGCCAAATCCGGGGGTTCTACCGCCTTTGGAAGCTAGCATTTTGGCAATACCACCCCCAAATTGCAACTCGGCTCGCATAAGGCAGTTGTCTTCAATGCAATGATGTTCCGCTTCTGGGTCATGATGTTCATTTACCATGGGGGTCCCTAAATTTACCAATCCAAATAAATGGCCCGCCTCATGGGACAGGGTAGCCGCCTCTACTTGGGCCGATGAGATTAACATGCTTCTAGACGCCAGCTTTCTAATGGTGGCCTCGTATATTACCATGGAAGTGTTTTTATAGACTGCTCCTAAGGTTACCAGGTCGTCCTCGGCCTTGTCATTATCGGAGGGTGCATCAGAAAAATAGATGTAAAGCCCTAGGGTATCCCCATTGTTGTACACCGATCTGTGTTCTTGTTCCAATTCAAAAATTTCCTGTACACTTAGACTGTCCTTTCCCGGTGAGGGCAATTCTTGATAGGTGATAGCTATGTTGTCCTTGTGAATACGTTCAGATAGCATGGAAGTGAATTCGGAAATGGCACTATCGGTAGGCTTAAATCCTGTAACGTAGCCAATCTCAATCTTTAAGTTTTTAAATTTGGAGTCGGAAAGAAATTCGTTGGCAGAATCGCCAGGACCCTTTAAATTGGCGGTCCTGTCCAGGGTCTTTTCAGTAGGTGTTTCACTTTCTTTGGTGCAGCTTAGGAGGCTCAAAAAAAGGATAGCCAACAATACGGAAAACTTTTTCATAAGTAGATTAATTTAATAAGGGGTGTCTTGTATTACAATACTGGAGGTCTATGATTCCAAAAAGGTGAGTTTTGCTAAATAATCAAAATGAGCACCCTCATATACCAGTTCGCAAGATAAGTTATTTGCATGAGCCGCTCGCTGTAAGGTGTTAAAATCGATGTACAACCACGGTAAGGGGTCACTTTTATGGCCTTTGTATTCCATTACAAAGGTGACCTCCCCATAGTAATCTTGATCCTCCGGAATCCAATAGCCTCCATCCTCATCTTCCTCGTACATATATATGATGTCACTGGAGTCTAGAAGAATTTGCCCGTTAGACTTTAGCAAGGATTTTAAGTGCTTTAAAAAGGCATCTATCTTATTTAGTTTTCCCACTATG
Source organism: Arenibacter amylolyticus (assembly GCF_002150785.1). GTDB lineage: Bacteria > Bacteroidota > Bacteroidia > Flavobacteriales > Flavobacteriaceae > Arenibacter > Arenibacter amylolyticus. Next base: position 78,939 of record NZ_MTAZ01000005.1, read on the forward strand.
CCAATCCCGTTCATCAGCATCAACAGGGTGTCGTACTTCTGATTCTTTACTTCTAGGATATCTGACAGCATTACTTGTTTTAGCCCTCTCAGTTTGCAGGTTTCCACAGCGGCTGGGGAATAATCTAGCGCCGTTACCAGATGTCCCTGTTCTTGTAAATAGAGGCTATGGCTTCCTGCACCACATCCAATATCCAAGATGTTTCCCTTACAACGTTTCAAGGCCTCCTTTTCCAAGGCGGGCATCTGTTTGTAGTTCCTAAAAAGATAGGGGACAGGAATGCTGTCTTCCTCTTCCAAAGTGGAATAGGTCTTAATATCCTCGGAATAATTTCCGTTTTGATAGTCCAGTACAGCGCTGCCTAAGATGTCCTTGTTCATTTTATTTATAGCATTTCCATGCAAAAATGAGGTTTTTATATGTATTTGGGGTCGACTTTTAATAATTTTGAGGAATTTATTTTTAAGTGGGGAGCTAGTTAGTCCAGATACCATAAACCGGTTCGGTCAATTACCATAAACCATTTTTAAATAGGCCTAAAACAATGCCATTTTGGAAAACACTATAGAACAACTCCCAAAGCTCGCCAAGGAGAAACATAATGAGAATCGGAAATTCTTTGCTAAGCTCCGTAAAAAGCCACCAAAGGATTTAGATTATATTATGCAGGATTTGCACGAGGAAGAATTTCAGCGCACAGACTGCTTGGAATGTGCCAATTGTTGTAAAACAACGGGGCCCCTGTTTACCAATAATGATATAGAAAGGATATCCAAACATTTTAGGATGAAGCCCCAAAAGTTTGTGGAGACCTATTTGCGCGTAGACGAGGAACAGGATTATGTATTGCAACGTGTTCCCTGTACCTTTTTGGGAGCCGATAATTACTGTTCCATCTACGACGTGAGACCAAAGGCTTGTCGGGAATTTCCGCACACCAATAGAAAAAAAGTTTCATCAAATAAGTAACCTTACCCTAAAAAACGTGGTTATTTGTCCGGCAGCATACAACATTGTAGAGGAGATGAAAAAAAGACTTGCAAAAAAATAATCGGCCCCTTATCTCCCCTCCTAAACTAGTTGTCTGTATAGTGGAGAGGTGCCAGTTCTTAGAAGAGGTTAATGCTTTATTTATATTTTCTAGCAAGCTTAGCCACTCAACGATAATGAGGGAGTTTCTTCATAATTTTTCCGTTTAGGGGAACCAATTGTGCTATATGCTATGTGCTTCTCTTGGTGGTAGATGTTTGTTTATGAGTAGTTTATCGCCATGTTCTCCATAAGAATTATTTTGTATTTTTAGTACATGGAAAGTATCTATAGTTATTTTGAAACGATCCCCCCGGCCCATAGAAGTGTAATTTTGGTTTCGGGAATAGCATTTTTTTGGATTCTAGAATATATAGTCCCCTTATTTCAGCTTAAATACAAAAAGATTAAGCATGCTGGGGTTAATATCTTCTTTACCTTAACCACCATTCTAGTAAATTTTCCCTTGGCTTTTTTGCTGTTAAAAACCAGTGATTGGACCCTCGAAAATAATTTTGGGGTTCTTCAATGGTTGCCTGTAATGCCACTCTGGGTAACTATTTTTTTAGGGGTGTTGTTGTTGGATCTATTAGGGGCATGGCTGGCTCATTGGGTAGAGCACAAAGTGAAGTTGTTATGGGGATTCCATATCATCCATCATACAGATCATCAGGTAGACACCACAACGGCCAATAGGCATCATCCGGGGGAGAGCGTAGTGCGATTTGCATTTACCTGCTTTGGAACCTTTATAGTGGGAGCGCCCGTAGCCATCATTATGATCTATCAGGCACTTTCGGTACTGTTTTCTCAATTTAACCATGCCAATATTGCCCTACCCAAAAAATTGGACAATGCACTTAGTTGGGTATTTGTATCCCCAGATATGCACAAGGTGCACCACCATTATAAACTACCCTATACAGACAGTAATTATGGAAATATCTTCTCCCTATGGGACCGACTCTTTGGGACCTTTTTAAAACTTCCTAAGGATGAAATCGTATACGGAGTGGATACCTATTTCAATGAAAAGGAAAATTCCAATATTGGCTTACTGATGCAAATTCCCTTTAAAGCTTATAAAGCTCCCAAAGAGGCAGGTTTAAAATCGCCTTCTCAATCGTAGATCAGGTATTTTGCTCTAATTTTTTTAAAATTGCTGATGTCTTCCTGCCAACTAGCTTTTATTTCTTCCTGAGAGAGGCCTGCTTTTATCTGTTGCTGTAGTTTCTCGGTTCCTGCATGTCGTGTAAAACCGCTAGTAAGAAAGAACTTTGTCTTGTCCGTACTGTTTTTGTAGGCATCCAATAAAAAACTTAAATCAACCTTATCCATTTTTGGCATTTGTGATAGGTCCTTCCCGTAACAAACTTCCCCATTGTGTTTGGGGGATTTAGCGCCAAAATTAGGAGCAGGAGTATAGGAAAAGCTGTATTGGGTGCTGTCCAGAAACGGTGCCCCGTATCGCTGAAACTGAAACTCCGTTCCCCGTCCGGCATTTATATTGGTGCCTTCAAAGAAGCCTAGGCTCGGGTATAAATAAATGGAGGTGTTATTAGGTAAGTTAGGCGATGGCCTAATGGGAAGAAGATAGTCCTTGTTGCGATGGTAGTTTTCCAGCGTAATTACCGTAAGGTCTACCTTGGCTTGGTTTTCCATCATCCCCTCCTCATTAATCATTTTGGCGTATTCTCCAATCGTCATTCCATATACTAGTGGGATGTTGGTTAACCCCAAAAATCCGCGGTGCTTAGTTTCCATAGTAGGGCCGTCTACATAGTGTGCGTTGGGGTTGGGGCGGTCTAGTACAATAACTGGGATGTTTTGCGCGGCACAGGCTTCCATTACCAATTGCATGGTAGCGATATACGTGTAAAATCGCACTCCTACATCCTGTATGTCAAAAAGAACAATGTCTATATCCTGTAATTGCTCCTCAGTGGGTTTTCTATTGCTTCCATACAGCGAGATAATGGGTAGGCCCGTTTTTTCGTCCTTCCCATCGGTTACCTTTTCACCCGCATCGGCTTCGCCCCTAAAACCGTGTTCCGGAGCAAAGACGTGTTTTATATCTACCTCCAAAGCTCGTAGGGAGTCCACAATGTGCGTATAGGTCAATGGCTCCGTATCCTTAAAGAGTACGCTGGTCTGATTGGCTACCACGGCAACCTTCTTCCCCTTTAGTAAGGGAAGGTATTCTTCGGTGCGGTTGGCACCTACAATGATAGGAGGTTCGTTTTCCAAAGAGGCGGTACTCATATGAGCGCCTTGATCCTTGTTGTTAGACTTGGAGGGGTTTCCACAAGAAGATACTATAAAAACCAATAATAAAACAGTATTTTTGAAGACGGAAAAAATTGCCATAATTTGAATTTAGAATTTTTTATTGCCAAGCGGCTGGTTACTGCAAAAGAGCATAAAATTAGCATATCTGCACCAATAATAAAAATTGCCATTGCAGCAATTACTTTGGGGGTGATTATGATGTTGGTGGCAATTGCTACTGGCGTGGGATTAAAGCATAAGATTAGGGAGAAAGTAGCTGCCTTTAATGGGCATATCCAGATTTATAACTATGACAATAATAACTCGGATGTCTCCGTGGTTCCCGTTTCCCTAAACCAGGATTTCTATCCAGAATTTAAATCTGTTAGCGGTATTCAGCACATTCAGGGGGTGGCTACCAAAGCTGGCATTATTAGAACCGAGGAAACCTTTGAGGGAATAATTGCCAAGGGAGTGGGTAAAGATTATAACTGGGAGGTGTTTAAAGAGTTTTTAGTCGATGGAAACCTACCTAATTATGCCGAGGACCTAAATGAGGAAGTGTTAATTTCCCAAGTGCTGGCAAATCGACTTCATTTTAAAACGGGCGATTCCTTTGTAGCCATTTTTTTTAAGGAAGACGATGAGTCTAAAATGCCAAATCAACGAAAATTTACCATAACAGGTATCTATAATAGTGGTTTTGAGGAGCTAGATGCTTCCTATATCTTTATCGATATCCGCCATATTCGCCATATGAATAAATGGAGCCAGGACGAGGTAGGGAATTTTGAGATATTCCTGGATAATTTTGACGAAATGGAAGTCAAGGCAAGGGAAATCTATGGGAAAACTTTGTCCGATTTGGATACGCAGACCATACAAGGGAAGTATTTTAGGATTTTTGAATGGATAGGCCTCTTCGATCTCAATATCGCTATCATCATTGGAATTATGATTATCGTAGGCGGATTTAATATGATTACGGCCCTTCTAGTGCTTATTTTGGAACGAACGCAGATGATTGGGATATTGAAAGCACTGGGATCTTCCAATTGGAGCATAAGAAAAATATTCCTCTACAATGCCAGCTATCTCATAGGAGTGGGATTGTTATTGGGGAATATTATCGGCCTCGGGATTATTGGCTTGCAATACAAATTTAGGTTGTTGAAATTTCCCAATCCCAAGGAGTACTATATAGATTATATTCCTGTGTATATAGATGTTTGGATGGTATTGGCCTTAAATGTTGGGGTATTGTTTCTGTGTCTGTTGATGCTGTTAATTCCCTCCTATGTTATTACTAAAATAGCGCCGGTAAAAGCCATTAAATTCGAATAACCATCCAGGAAATAGCTACATTTCAGTGTTTTTCACTGGTGTAATTTAGGTGTTCATCCCAAGAATATCGGGATGTGTGTTTCCTTAACTTCTCCCTTTACTATGGATTGGTATGGGCTAATTGTGGTTCCTTTAATAATCTATTATCTTTATAGTATATGAAATACGCAGAGAATATACTAGGAACCATCGGCAACACCCCTTTAATTAAGTTAAACCGGATAACGGGAAATTTGCCCTGCATAGTGCTTGCAAAAAATGAAACCTTTAATCCGGGTAATTCGGTAAAGGACCGTATGGCTCTGCAGATGATAGAGGATGCGGAAGCTTCGGGTTTGCTGAAGCCAGGAGGGACAATTATTGAGAGCACCTCAGGAAATACGGGAATGGGGCTAGCCTTGGTGGCCATTATAAAAGGCTATAAAATGATCTGCGTTATCAGTGATAAGCAATCCAAGGAAAAAGTGGATATTCTTAGGGCATTGGGCAGTGAAGTACACGTTTGTCCCACCAACGTAGCTCCCGAAGATCCAAAAAGTTATTATTCTACCGCAAAACGATTGGCAGCGGAAACCCCCAATTCCTGGTACGTAAATCAATATGACAATCCCTCCAATTACAAAGCACATTATCTTAGTACAGGTCCAGAAATATGGGAGCAGACCGAGGGGAAGATTACCCATTTTGTGGTAGGGGTGGGAACAGGAGGCACTATTTCTGGCGTAGGGACCTATTTAAAGGAGAAAAATCCAGAAATCAAGGTTTGGGGAGTAGATACCTATGGGTCCGTATATAAAAAATATCATGAAACAGGTATCTTTGACCCCAACGAGATTTATCCCTATAGTACGGAAGGGATAGGGGAGGATATTTTACCGGAAAATGTCCATTTTAATATTATTGACGGATTCACAAAGGTTACCGATAAGGATGCTGCCCTCTACACACGGCGGTTGGCATTGGAAGAAGCCATGTTTCTAGGGAATTCTGCAGGGGCTGCCATAAAAGGAGTCCTGCAATTGGCCCATCACTTTACCAAGAAAGACGTGGTGGTAGTTCTCTTCCATGACCATGGCAGCAGGTATGTTGGCAAGATCTTTAATGATACATGGATGCGTGAAAAAGGATTTTTGAAATAATTAACCACTAAATACTACTAATTATGACTTGGAATGGAATGCTCGCCCTTGCACTTATGTGTGTTATAGGTTTTTCGGTAAATGCCCAAAAGCTCTCCCGAGTAGAGAAAAAATTGGTGCGCACTGTGGAGTCCAATAATACCGAAGCTATAGATTTTTTAAAAAAGGTGGTCAACATCAATAGTGGTACCCTAAATAAAGAAGGGGTTAAAGAGGTGGGAATGGTATTCAGGGACGCCTTTGATAATATAAATTTTAAGACTTCCTGGATTTCTATGCCGGAAGAAATGAATAGAGCCGGACACTTATTTGCAGAAACATCGGGGAATAAAGGAAAAAAATTGTTGCTTATTGGACATTTGGATACAGTTTTTGAGGAGGACAGTCCCTTTCAGACTTTCACCATGGTAAATGATAGTATTGCCCATGCCCCAGGGGGAAATGATATGAAGGGGGGCAACGTTATAATTTTGTATGCCCTAAAGGCGCTACATCAACAAGGACTTTTGGACAACGCCCAGATTATTGTGGCCTTTACCGGAGATGAGGAAAGTACTGGGAAACCCTTGGAAATTAGTAGGAAGGATTTGATTGAAGCTGCCAAACGTAGCGATATTGCCTTGGGATTTGAAACCTCTACAGGTTTTAACTATGCCACGGTAGCTCGTAGGGGTTCCTCTGGATGGGAGTTGGAGGTAACCGGAAATCGCGCTCACTCCTCCGGAATTTTTAGCGATAAGGTAGGGGCGGGTGCAATTTTTGAAATGTCTCGTATTCTAAACGGATTTTATAATGAGGTAAGAGGTGAGGAGTTTTTAACCTTTAATCCTGGTATCATGATGGGAGGGACCTTTTTGGAATACGATGCCAAGACAGGGAGTGGAACAGCCTTTGGGAAAAGCAATGTAGTGGCACAATCGGCCATTGCAAAAGGAGGGCTCCGCTTTATATCGGAAGAGCAAAAAGAAAATGCCCGTGAGAAAATGAGGCAGATCGCAGCCGAGAACCTGCCACATACTTCCGCTAAATTAACCTTTACCGATAGCTATCCCGCTATGGTCCCCACGGAAGGAAACCTACAATTGTTGGCGCAATTAAATGAGGTGAGCCTGGCTTTGGGTCAAGGGGAGGTGGAAGCTTACGATCCAGGAAAAAGAGGCGCTGCAGATACTTCCTTCGTGGCAGAATATGTAGCCTGTTTAGACGGATTGGGAACCATGGGGTCTGGGGCGCATACCCCCCAGGAGACGGTAAACTTAAACACCATAGAGGCACTTACAAAACGTACTGCCGTAATGATATATAGATTAATACAACAATAGATATAGATGCTAAGTTTAAAAAAAGACGGGAAAATAGTTGCTATAGAAGCAGGAGAATTGGTAGGGTATAAGGTAGATGGTCACGAATATATCCACCAGAAAGGAAGTCCAGGATGGAGAAGTTCGGATACCGAGATGTTTCCTCTAATAGGGCCTACCCAAGAAGCAAATTTTAGGGTACAGACCCCAGAAGGAGTGGCCGTTCAAGATCAACACGGTCTACTTCGTGAAATGGATTATGAACTACTGCAACAAACCGAACATAGCGCCAGTTTTATTAAAAAATACGAGGCAGGTAGCTTGGTTAAAAACAGTAAATATCCAGATAAATCAACCGAAGAATATTTGGCTTGGCCCTATAGCTTTCAATTTGTAAAATCTTTTGCGCTGGACGATGATGGATTAAACATTCAATTTGAAATTAATGGGGAAGAGGGAATGCCATTTATGTTGGGGTATCACCCTGCCTTTAAATTGCATACTGCAGAACCGGTTGTGCTCGCCGGAGACAGAACTATTTCCTTGGCGCAGATATTGGAAGTAGGGAATAGGGCACTCCCCGTACTAAACTGTAACTCCATCACCCTGTCCGATGAAAAGAACTTAACCATCTACACCAAAGGATTTGGGCATTTTATGCTGTGGACGGAAGTATCCAACATGGTTTGTATAGAGCCTATTACTTTCTACCCCTATAATGTAAAGCAGCCGCAATTGCATACGGGTTTTATGGAGTTGAATAGCAGTCAGAATAAATTTTTAGTGAGGTTGGAGCCCTCTAATTGAAGTCAAGGAATATGAAGGATGCATTAGAACGTTATTACAGCTATCTCTTTGAGGAGGAATTGTTGGAGGAAATAAGAAATGTAGGGATTTATAAGAAAATAGGGCAGGGGGAGAAGTTGATGGATATCGGCGATGTGGTTCAAACCATGCCTCTACTGCTGCAAGGTGCGGTTAAGGTGATGCGGGAAGATGATGACCACAATGAACTGTTACTCTACTTTATTGAACGTGGTGATACCTGTGCCATGACATTCTCTTGTTGTTTTGGGGGAAAGAAAAGTGAAATTAGGGCAGTGGCCGAAACCGACACGGAACTTTTGATGATCCCCGTAGAATATATGGAATCCTGGATGGGGAAATATAAGTCTTGGCAACATTTTATCTTGGATAGTTACCACTCCAGGATGATGGAGCTTATGGAAACTGTGGATTCCTTGGCATTTTTAAAAATGGATGAGCGACTCCTAAAGCATCTGCGCGATAAGGCCAAAGTAACCCAGGATGATGTTATTTATACCACCCATCAGGAAATTGCGTACGACTTACATACTTCTCGGGTGGTGGTATCCAGATTGCTAAAAAAGATGGAACAAGAGGGAGATATTCAGCTAAACCGCAATCATATAAAAATCCTGAACCTATAACTGCAATTCAATCCCCAGTACGGAGTAACTGTAATTAAAAGCGCCTATTGCTTTGGACTATCCAAAACACTAGGCGCTTTTAATAAATATAACCGAGGAGGTTAATAGGTACACGCCTCCGGAGCGGGTTCTATGTAATAATCCTTATAATTTTTTGCTTTTGGATCCATACAACCTTTTAGGTTTTTTATGGAAACTAATCTGAAATCTATAGGCTGGCCTTCAGATTGTAGGCCAATAAACCCTTCTTTTAAAAGCTTTCCGTCAATTTTAATGGCCGGGTCGTACCTATTGGCTACCCCACCTCCAATCTGCGGATTGGTATATTCTAATACTTTCTCCCCATTAACAATATGGGTAACTAAGGAACTTCCTAGTACAATGGCCTCTGCACGGACCCATTGATCGCCATAATAGGTTTTAGAAGTGGAATTTATACAGTGACGTGGGTCAATTTTTCCCTCATAAACCACGTTGGTACCAGGAGAACACATGTTTCCGGTGGGGCGCGATTTACCTTCTTCTAAACCGGCCAAAAACTGCAGTTCTACAGAAATGGGCCAGTCTTGCTCCTTTAAAATGGTGTTAGGATCCTGAGAATGGAACATAACCCCACTATTCTTTATGGTATAGCCGGGTGCCCCAGGATGGAGTTCGCCCACAAACCTATATTCTACCACTAAATGGTAATAGGAATAGGGAGTGTTGTAAAAAAGATGCCCGTAACGCTCATTAAAATCCCCCTCGTATTTGTCGTAGCGCACTTTTATAATACCGTCTTCTACCCTAAAGGTATCCCCATAATTATCACCTGCCTCGTAATGATGGATTTTTGGGGTCCAATCTTCCAAATCCTCTCCGTTGAACATTTGGACCCAGCCATCGTCCTTTTGCTGGGAAACGGATTTAACGGTACTGCACTGGGTAAATACAAAGCCTAATAAACAGCTCAGAATAACTATAGGGTAATTTCGCATCTTTAATGGTTTTTCAAAATTCACGGCCGCAAGATAGGGTTTTTAGTCAAACATACTGTGATTATACCTAGGTACCGTAGGAGATAGCTTAGGTAGTTGGGCTAGTTGTTATCAAAACGGTGGGGTAGATAAGGAAAGGTCATTAACTGCTGCACGCTAGGATCAACCTCTTTCCTGAATCAAAATTTATTGGGACTAGGAAATTAATACCAATAGATTCCAAGGCTAGCATCTTATCCAATAAAATGGTGTTATTTTTATAGAAAGATTGTGGTAAGATTATCTGGCTGTATTAGAATTGTGGGCCTATTGCTACATTCCGTTTAAGTATTTAATACTAATTTTGTCAAATGAGAAAATTCTTCCCTTTCTTGGATTGGCTGCCAAAGTATAAGAAATCCTATTTTAGGAAAGATATAGTGGCCGGACTCACAGTAGGGATAATCCTTGTTCCACAGGGGATGGCCTATGCCATGATTGCAGGATTACCGCCCGTATACGGACTGTATGCTTCCTTGTTTCCCGTACTGGTCTATGCCGTTATGGGGACCTCTAGGCAAATAGCTGTTGGACCAGTGGCAATGGATTCGCTTCTTGTTGCTGCGGGATTGGGGACCCTGGCCATTACAGGCTTGGAAAATTATATTGTCATGGCATTGTTCCTATCCTTTATGGTGGGACTCTTTCAATTTTCCTTGGGGCTACTGCGGATGGGATTTCTGGTGAATTTTATGTCCAAGCCCGTAATAAGTGGCTTTACCTCCGCCGCAGCCCTAATCATTATTTTTAGTCAACTAAAACATTTACTGGGTGCCGATATAGCCAATAACAATAAATTTCACCTACTCGTGGTTAATGCCGTGCAAAATTTGGGCAACATTAATTTCTACGATTTTGCAATAGGCCTTACGGGGATTCTTATTATTAGCTTTTTTAAAAAATGGTTTAAACGGTTTCCCGCTATCCTGCTGGTAGTGGTGCTCAGTACCTTGGTAGTATATTTATTTGATCTGGAAGCAAAGCATGTGAAAGTGGTGGGCGAAGTGCCAGCCGGACTCCCTAGTTTTCAAATGCACAACATCAGTTGGGAAAAGATTTCACAGATATGGCCCATTGCATTAACCTTAGCGTTTTTGGGATACCTGGAGGCCATTTCTATAGGCAAGGCATTTGAAGAAAAAAATAAGGAAGAAACCATAGATCCTAACCAAGAATTGGTAGCCTTAGGGAGTGCTAATATGATTGGGTCCTTTTTTCAGGCCTATCCTGTTACCTCCAGCTTTTCTAGGTCTGCCATTAATTTTGTTGCGGGAGCGAAAAGTACTATCGCTTCGGTAATTAGTGTCTCCATGGTAGTGCTTACCCTCCTGTTCTTAACACCCTTGTTCTATTATCTGCCCAATGCGGCATTGGCCTCCATTATTATGGTTTCGGTATTTGGGCTTATTAACCTATCCTACCCCAAATATTTGTGGAATCAGCATAAAGACGAGTTCTCTGTATTGGCGCTCACCTTTTTGGTAACGCTGTTTGTAGGTATTGTTAGTGGAATACTTATGGGGATCCTATTGGCATTATTGCTGATGGTGTACCGATCTTCCAAGCCCCATTTTGCAGTTTTGGGCAAAATTAGAAATTCGGACTACTATAGAAATGTGGACCGATTTGGGGAAGAAGTGGAGGTCCGTGAGGATATATTGATTGTTAGGTTCGACTCCCAACTATACTTTGGGAACTCTTCCTACTTTAAAAGGAAAATGTTGAAATTTATTGACGTGAGAAGGCCTAAGTTGAAAGCGGTAATCCTAAATGCGGAAGCCATAAATTATATAGATGCAACTGCCTCCAATATGCTGGTGCAACTGATCGGCGAAATCCATAAGATGAATATTCAATTCTATATTGCCGGGGCCATAGGGCCTACAAGGGATATTATTTTTAATAGTGAAATTGTAGATTCCTTGGATAAAGCCTACCTTTTTGTGAGGATAAAAGAAGCCGTAGATCATTTTGATGATCCCCAAGCCATTCCTGCCCTAAGGGAAAAGGTGGCCTTCCAAAACCTAGGCCATCAATAGAGGGCTGCAAGTGAAAGAAATCTATTATTTTTGCTAGGATATGGGGCAGTTATCATTGTGGCAAGCAATTGTCTACCATAATTAGAAGGTGCTGCTTGTATGGATGGGATTGGGCAAGTAGGCCTTAATATATTTTAATTAAGTAATAAAATTGAGTGTGATGAAAATTGAGCAAATATATACGGGATGTTTGGCGCAGGGCGCTTACTATATAGAAAGTAAAGGAGAGGTGGCTATCATTGATCCGCTTCGGGAGGTAGAACCCTATCTAAACAGGGTGAAAGAAGATAATGCCAAGGTGAAATATATTTTTGAGACCCATTTTCATGCCGATTTTGTTAGTGGACACCTTACCCTATCCAAAGAAACCGGGGCCCCCATCGTTTATGGTCCCATGGCCAACCCTTCCTATGAGGCTATAATAGCTGAGGATGGGCAGGAATTCTCTTTGGGGGAGCTTACCATAAAGGTGCTGCATACCCCAGGCCATACCATGGAAAGTACTACCTATCTCTTAAGGGATAAGGATGGTAAGGACCATGCTATATTTTCCGGGGATACCTTATTCTTAGGGGATGTAGGAAGACCAGATTTGGCACAAAAGGCGGCAGATATGACGCAAGAAGATCTTGCAGGTATTTTGTACGATAGTCTGAGGGAAAAAATAATGCCTCTTAACGATGAGGTAATCGTTTATCCCGCACATGGGGCAGGTTCTGCATGTGGTAAGAATATGATGAAGGAAACGGTAGACACCCTAGGTAACCAGAAAAAGATGAACTATGCCCTAAGAGCAGACATGAGCAAGGAAGAGTTTATTAAGGAGGTTACAGACGGACTACTTCCACCTCCAAAGTATTTTCCATTAAATGTGAAGATGAACAAGGAGGGATATGCAGATATTGGTGAAATCCTAAAAAAAGGAACCACTGCATTATCTCCCGAGCAGTTTGAGGAAGCAGCCAATGCCACTAATGCCGTGATCTTGGACGTACGTCATCAGAGCGATTTTGTAAAAGGACATATTCCAAGGTCTATTTTTATTGGCCTGGATGGCGGATTTGCACCTTGGGTGGGGGCATTGATAGCCGATGTGAAACAGCCAATTTTGTTGGTAACCGAAAAAGGAAGGGAAGAAGAGGCCATTATACGCTTATCTAGGGTTGGTTTTGATGCCACTATCGGATATTTGGAGGGAAGCTTCCAAGCATGGAAAGACGCGGGCAAGGAATACGATACCATTAGTTCCGTCCCAGCCAAGGAGTTGGAAACCGCGTTGGCCGAAAAAGAAGCTCCTGTCTTTGATGTTAGAAAAGAAACCGAATTCCTATCGGAGCATGTGGTGGATGCCCATAACACCCCCTTGGATTACATCAATAAATATTTGACGGAATTTCCAAAAGAGGAGCCTTTCTATGTTCACTGTGCTGGTGGGTATAGGTCTGTCATAGCGGCATCCATCCTCAAGAGTAGGGGGATCCACAATCTTATAGATGTAGCAGGTGGATTTGGTGCCATAAAAAAGACGGATATACCCGTTACGGATTATGTGTGTCCTACCACGCTCTAAATAGGAATTCACAAGCAATTAACTTATAAATAGATGATGCCCGGTAATTAGGTAGTTCAACCTAAATTATTGGGCATCCTTGTTTAATCTGGGAGTGCTTTGTGTGGACGTTTTAGTTTAATCATAATTTTTCCAACCCATAAATGTTTGCCAATACAACGGTATTATCTAGGGAATTAGTTACTGATGTTAGGAAATTATATAGACATGATATATTATTTCAGGATACTGACATTAATCATGATTTTAGAAACTGCCTGCTCCTATTTTAGCATTTTATAAATTGTAACAATAGAGAGCATGATGAAATTTCTACCCTTAGTCAATTGGAATAACGGTATGGTAATGATCGCCATCTTTGGCGTGGTTTGCGTAGCATTAGTGGGTGTTGTACTTGTTTTTTTATATAGCGGTAAAAAGAAATAATTTCTGGACATTGACCCAGTGGTCCTATGAAGCCAGTTGGTATAATCACGGTGTGGTAGGATGGGAAAGCGGGATGCTTCTATGAGGGAATTTCCTAAGGTACCAGTTAATGATTCTTTTGGTATCCACATTTTCCCGTTTCCGTTCCAAAAAGTTTTCCAAATCATCCAAACCCTGGATAGGTTCCGTTTTTTCTATAAATCCATACCCTTTATACTGCCCTTCCGCAAGTAAAACAAAAGCTCTTTCGTTGGGGGTTCTCCCTTTTTCGGGTATGATAATATTCTTGTTTTTTTCTTTCTCCGCTTTAATGGCACTCTTAACCCTGTCGTTATAAGTAACTATAGCTTCCTTTCCCCGGCAAATCCCCCGACAATTCCGAATACTGTAATGCGAACAACTTTCAGCGTTTTCCTGAAGGTGGCAAAATTTGGGACATAGTTCATGACCCTGGCATATTTCCTCCAAAAAAGACCTGCAATCGGCAATGGTGCTAAAGGTGGCAATAGGATTGGAAACATGTTTTAAATTATTGTAGGCCAGGTGGAGGATACCATTTCTATCCTCATAAGAGAAAACGGCAACTTCTTTTGAAATCCGTTTTTGACTGGAGTTAAACTGGGGGTAATGTTTTTTGATGGCCTCAGATTCCATTAACAAGGCCACTAGCTCACTACCCGAAAGTTCGTAGTCTATATCGTGGGTTGCCTTGCAGAGCCTGACTTCCTTATTAGATTTGTTGTAAAAGTGTCCCAATACCCGCTTCTTAATATCAATGGCCTTTCCTACGTATATAATACTTCCTTTTTGATCCTTAAAGTAATAAACCCCCGCAGCATTGGGAAGTTTTTCAAAGGCTTCCTTTGGAAGGTCTGGCGGGAGGGTGCCTTCCTGTGACCGCGCATTTAGAAAGGTTTTAAAAACGGAAGCGGCCCCTTCAATAGCTATTAGTTTCTTAAACAATAACACCGTGGCATGGGCATCCCCTCTAGCGCGGTGCCGATCTGTTAGGGGAATGTTCAGGGCCGAACATAATTTTCCCAAGCTATAAGAATTGAATCCGGGTATCAACTTTCGGGAAAGACGCACCGTACAGAGTTTTTTCCGGGAATAGGTAATTCCTATATTGCTAAATTCATTTTTTATTACGTTATAGTCAAAATTGACACTGTGGGCCACAAAGATGGTGTCTTGGGTCATTTCCAAAACCAGGTGGGCTATCTCTTTCCATTTGGGAGCATCCCTAACCATAGTGTCGTCTATCCCAGTTAGGCCGGTAATAAAGTAGGGGATCTCGCATTCCGGATTTACCAAGGAAGTAAACTCGTCCACAATCTCCCTTCCATCAAAATTGAAGATGGAGATTTCGGTAATCTTATTGCCCTTAATACCATTCCCAGTGGTTTCTATATCTATAATACTGTACATCTACTATGTTCCAATTTTTGGAGGACAATAAAGTTATGGGAAAATGATCAGATAATTGGGGTGTTGGTTAATTATTCAGTTTTGGTTGCTTTACGCTATTCCAGATTTTCAAATTTATATTTTCGTTTTAATTATCTTAAAACAGCTAAGGCCGGTCCGTATTTAACTGGTTTCTTTTTATAAATTCTTATGGTATTGTATATGGTGATAATGATATTATATGCATATAGAAGTAAAGGAGGGAAAAGCATTGTAAGCACTCCAAACGGGGAAAATGGGCCGAAGTTGGGAAGTATACTTGCTAAAATTTGTCTAGATGCTGGGAATAGGAATATAAATACGGCTATGTAATACAGGAATAACAAAAGAGTCCATGAAATTTGAAAGTTCAACATGGACTTCCCCAATTCATTTACATGTTTCAATTTGTCTTTTTTGAAAATCCACAGGATTAATGGAATGATAATTCCCAGTACTGGAAAAAATAAAAATCCAAGTGCAGAAAGGCTCATGATTATCAAATAGTTTTGATCTTCCTGTATTTTCCAGTCCACGAGATCATCGGGCGAAGTTTCTAAAGCAATCGCTAACTTTTTTAGCGTATCTCCTCTAGGCGTCGTCTCATTGTTTTCAATTCTCTGGATTGTTCTTAAGCTTAAGCCAGATTCTTCTGCCAAAGCTTCTTGGGACATTTCTTTTTTAATTCTTAAGTCTTTTACTCTTTGTCCTAAATTCAAATTGTTCATTTTAATGGGTTTCTCAATTTGAAGTAAATATATATTGGTTTACTCAAATTAGTAGTGTCTTTACTATGTCATTCTTGCGTCATTAGTGTCCGAACCTTGTTTTTCCTATGATTCATCATGTTTTGTATATGATTGGATAGGCTATTGATCCTCTGATTTATGTAAATGTAAACCTACTGTTAATTCGATATGATATGCTTTTGGAAGAGAAAGTTATCCGTCAGTGGGACTAACATTGGTTTTCAAAAAGAGCCTAATCGGTAGTGTTAATTCAACTCCTGAATCACTTCCCTTAAGGCTTTATAAATTATGGGAGCTGTTTCTGGACCCAGGGAATTGCTTTCCCCATAAGTGGCCCTTTCGTCATTATAGAGATAGGGTTTCTTTACGTCCCACTGGCTTTTTGGAATAATATATCCAATCTCGTCATTGGAGAGTCCTAGGTAAAATTGGTAGGGGGTCTTAATAAAATCTTTTAAAGGGGGAATTTCTTGAGGTTGAATATCAAAATCCCTACCTGCCGGCGCTTCAATGCCTCCATATACAATCTCTGGATATATTTCCCCGGGTATACTTAGCCAGAGGCTGGGACCTATTCTTATGGCCCCAACTTCGGTTCTAGTTTTAAAGTATTTAGGCATTCCCATATCTATAAGGCCAATAGCGCTGGCAAGTTTAAAGGTGTTATTCTCCACAGGAACTGACAGGGTCTTTGCCCTTATTGATAGGTAGCTCTCCGTTATGGTGTCTCCCTTTTGTTTTAGTGCGGCTAAGGAGAGGAGGGCTATTTGATCTCCCAATGCCTTTGTCTTTTTAAAGGTGGGTTCCAAATATTCTTCCCCAGTATAGGGATCAGGAATAGGTAGGGAAGGGTGCGGCGCCATGAGTCCGCCTAGGGCACCCGAGAAGTATATGGCCAATCCGCCCAAACCTTCCTCCATTAATTGACCCTTATGATACACCCCATTCTCTAAGGCTTCTCTTATAAAATGGGGGAAATCTGAGCTTATCAAGAGGTTCTGGGACCAAAGTGTTTCTGGATGGTTGGCCCAATTTATCAGGGTGCCCATGGTGGTATCGTTTTCGGCATCTAACACTTGCATTAAGTGAATTCCCGTGGCCTTTACAATGGGTTCTCTAGTGTCCTTCATAAACTTTCCATCGGCCCCGGAAAGGTCTTCCGCAAATACCAACTTGGCCCTGCGAAGTTTGCCCACTGCTTCGGTGATGGCAGCCACGGTCTGGGTTTTAACGTATTCCAACATTTCAGGATTTACCCCGGATTTGAAAATGTTTTCTCCCCAAATCCCAATTAGGTCGTTGCTTTCATGGGTATGGGTAGATGCGATTAAGGTGTAGTCTATTCCTAATTCCTTGGGAAGACGCTTTCGAATATCCACCACATCGCCGTGTAAAAAGCCTATGGCATCCAAGGAAACTAGGGCAATTCTTGTATTGTTATCCTCAATAACTAGTACCCTAGACCAAACGTCGTCATGGATCCCCTGTGCGGGTTTGGCATTGCTCATACCTGCTATCCAATAAGCATCAAATTTTCCATTATTATTGTTGTCATTATAGGTGTCCCCCTCCTTCTTATGGTATTTGTTATTGCCATTGGCATCGTTCCACGTATCTACAATTGTAGGGGTTATGGGTCTTTTTGCAAATCCTGCCTTAAGGCGTTGGGGGGTGCTGTTTGCTATTTTTATATCTATGGAATAATCCGGGTGACGGTCCCGCCAATTATAAAGCGAAATAGAAGCTGCAATAACTAGGAGTAGAAGTAGTGCTATCCCCAAAGATTTCAATATTCTTTTCAAAACCTTCATGATACTGCGTTTTTATAATTTGGAATGGATAAGGGTATTGGCCATTTTAAAATTGACTTCCATTAGATAGTCTCCCATGCTGGGACCGTACCATCCCATGAGGCCCGATTCGTAGGAATCGTAATAGTAGTATTTTGCCGGTGTGATATACCCTAAATACTGTCCGTTAAAACTGCTCAATACCATGTGATGACCGGCTACTTCCATAGCATTTATAAGATCTAAACCGTATTCCCCGCTTAATTCGTAGGGTAGCGTAATCCAAACAAGGTGGTTTAATTGTAGTCCCTGCAGGGGGATAGTCGCTATGTTGGGCATTAATTTTCTCCCTAGAAAGGGGGCTAATCGCAAGCGATCCGTAATCTTAAAGAATTGTAGTTTCGGAATTTCCAGTTCTGTGCTGATAGCGGATAGGTGCACCTGAGAATCGTATTCCAATCTACGGAGGACTACTTGTGCGGAATCGGCCAGGGTTTCCCCAATAAATCTTGCTTTCTCAAACTTTTCACCTTCCCCTTTGTTAGAGTGGCTACCTACGGTACCAGCAAAGAAAAGCGCCAGATCTGTTCCTTTCGCTTCCAAATGCCGCTGAAAATACCCGGGATAATCCCCGCTAAAAGCATCGTTAATGGGACTTATCACCGTGGCATGGGCGGCATAGATCCCAATAGTTGCCTTTTTTCCAGTGTCCTGTATAAAGGATAGCACCTCTAACCTATCATTTACTCGCCCCGGTTCCCCGATGATCCTATTTCTCACTAAATTGGGAACCTTAATGTAGCCCGATGAGAATTTGCTGGGCTCCTTGTCTGCAAGAGCCTTTTTTATGAGTAATACCAATTTATCACTCAACCAGCTTACCATTTCTGGGTTGTATTCTCCTCCAAAACTTTCCCCAACGTAACTGGGAAGGCAGTTCCCTATGCTGGAATGCGTATGCGTTGCCCCAAAAAATAATTGATCCCGAGTAATTACATTCTTTAATTTTTCCGAAACTGCCATGACTATGGGCTCTGGCATAAGGAGTAGGTCGGCACTGATTAACACCACCCCTTTCTGTCCCACCTCTAAAGCAATGGCCTTTGCATAAATAGAGTCGTGCACCCCCTTGGCAATTTTTCCGTCCCCATATCCGGCCAGTTTTATTCCGCTGAATATACCTTGTTTCGGATTGGGGTTTCCCTCCACTATTGTGGGGGTAATATTCACTTTTGCAAATCCGGCAAAAAGGGGGCCTTGGGCATCGGTCCTGTTCTTTGCCGCCAATTCTAGCTTACCAATGGTGTTCTGGTAATAGGTTGTTTCAAAATAGGACGTGGAATCTACGGTAGTAGTGGCGAAATAGAAACTCAGCCCCAGTAATAACAGTAGGCCCACCAATAGTTTTAGCAATACCTTTCCCCATTTTCTCATCAAGCGTTATTTCAGTTTACTGGGATCTAATTTTATATACTTTACCGTCTTCCTGTTCCAGGTATACACAATATGAACCATACCATCTTCGGCTTGTATCATGGTAGGGTAGGAGTACTCTTCGCCTTCCTTATCAGTGTTTTTGCGTAGTGGTTCCAAATCCAGTACCCGGTCCCAGTGCTTACCATCGGTAGATAGGGCTAAACTTAAAGGAACCCGGTCTCCCCAGTTTTTTCCAGTGGGGTTGTACACTATCAATTGACGACCATCCTGTAGGCTTACCCCATCTATGCCCGAGTTTGGATTGGGTAATTCCGTGGCCGTCATTTTGTCCCAAGTCTTACCGTAGTCCTCAGACCAGTTTTGGGAAACAACACTATTTTTAGTGCGACTCAATAATTGTAGTTTTCCATCACCGTAATTTAATACTGTGGGTTGTATGGCTCCAAACTCTTCCCCATCATTCAAGGATTCCGTACGGTTCCAAGTTTTGCCGCCATCACTACTATGTTCCAAATGTATCTGCCATCCATCGGTATCACTTTCCGTACTGGAAGGGGATATTATAGTTCCATTGGCCAGTTGTATAGGCTGATTTTTAATAGGTCCCAACACGCCATCTGGGAGTTTAACGGGGGTAGACCATGTTTGTCCATTGTCCGTTGAGGTCATATAGAGTCCCCACCAAGATTTTGGGTCTGGACCAACCTTGTAAAACAGCATCAAGGGTTGTCCTTTAGGCTTAAACAAAACCGGATTCCAGCAAGGAAATCTTGAGCCATCGGGTTGCACCCCGTTGGCCACTTCTACGGGAGAAGACCAAGATTGGCCTGTTTTTCGCGATACCCAAATCCCAACATCGTCGTTTTTTTCCTTGGTGCCTCCAAACCAAGAGGCAACCACAGTACCATTGCTTATCGCTACGGTAGAGGCGTGGCATTCTGGAGTAAGTGCCTTCTCTAATTCGTAAACAAACTCCTGCTCCACAATAGCAGGATGCTCCAAGGGAATAACTTGCGGTAATTTTTCCATTTTTTCTTTACAAGATACAAGGAGTAGGGTAGAAAAAAGGAATAGGGATCCTAAAAAAGAGGGCTTTTTAAATTGAAGGAAGCTCACAAAAGCGTGGTAATTTTTTTGAGTCATTTTCGTAAAGGTTAGGTTTGTTTATCCAAACTTGGTTGGTCTTTTACCCCAAGAGGTTTTCTTAAGAATATAATAACCGTAGCGGTTACAAACATTAGTAGTCCGTAGATAGCCGGGACTATGGAGTATTCGGCATTATTCAGTGCTATGGTGGCGAGCGTTATCGCTAGGGTTCCGTTTTGTATCCCAGTCTCTATGGAGATACTAATCGCCTGCGGCCGTGATAATTTAAAGGCCAATGCAAAAAGAAAGCCTAGGGTCATGGTGCTGATATTTAGTAGAATGGCGGGTAGCCCCGCTTCTTTTAAGTAGCTCATAAAAACATCTTTAATACTTAAGGTGACGCCAACAACTACCAATATAAAAATAATGGCCGATGCAATTTTTACGGGTTTTTCCATCTTTTGGGCGAAGGAGGGAAACTTTCCCTTTACCCACATGCCAATTCCTACGGGGATAATTACGATGACCAATAACTGCAATACCATGGTAAACGCATCTACGGAAACCGCTACACTTTGGTTGGCAAATTCCACTAAAGCAAATTGAACAATAAGCGGGATGGTAAGTATGGTGAGCATGCTAGAAACCGCCGTTAGGGACACCGATAGGGCTAGGTCTCCTTTGGCTAAATAAGACAACATATTGGAAGTGGGGCCGCCTGGACAAGCCGCCAATAACATTACGCCAATGGCTGTAGTAGGGGACAGATTTAAATAGAGGGTGATGAGGTAGCCTAGCAAAGGCAATAATATAATTTGGCAGCAGAGCCCTATAATCATTGCCTTGGGATATACCAATACTCTTTTAAAATCTGAAAGACTTAGGGATAGTCCCATCCCAAACATGATAATAATAAGTGAAATGGCGAGAATAATTCCAGAAGTAGTATTCATAACTAATTGTTACAATCTTAATTATTGATTATTATTTTCATGATGGCATAACATCCACTTTTCCAAATAAACCTTTTTAAAGGTAGAATTGCTTCGTAAATATTGTGCGAAATGCATCAAATATTGACTGCCTTTTAGTCGTGCTATAGGCTTTACTTCAATTTACATCAGGGTCTAGGATAGTCGATATATGGCAATACAATTCCCCTTAAGCTTATGGTCTATCTCAATACTATAGCTCTTTAAACCGTTTCATTATTTCCTTCCAGTTCGTGAAAATCACCTCTTCTTCTTCCAGGAAATTTATGAGGTCTGGGTCTCCAAACATTTTGGCCTCCCACACCCTTTCTTGCCAGGAATTGGTAATACCCTTTAGATTTTCCGTTTCCACCGAAGGATGAAAGATAATTTCTGTAAGGCCAGGTTTCAAGCCCGATATCAGCGCCTTAAAGTTTTCCACTTTTTCTTGGTAAGACTTGGCCTTAGGTGCACTGGTGAAAAAGTCTAGTTTAGGAAGGCTGTAGTCTGCAATCATTTCCACAACAACCTCGTCTAAAGGATAGCCTTGCTCCCTAAAGATGGCTAATACCTCTGGGTTAGAGATATCAATTATATTGGCTGGTATGCCATATTCCTCTGCCACCTTAATAAAGACTTTCACATAACTGGGATCTGCATATAGGGTACCCATGTGGGTGTCTATATGATCTGGGGTATGTCCCCAAGCCAAGGATTGTTCTATTTGAGCGCGAATCTCTTTTTCCACTTCCTCAGCGGTCGCATGTTGAACTACTTGGGCTACGCTACGCCATAATTTGGAATGGGGATCCAATAAGCCTGGGACTGCTTCGGGATTGGTAATAGGACCCCAACGGTGCTCCTTCCATTCGCTGGTAAGGGTAAGGTGCAGCCCAATATCCATTTCTGGGTTTTCTATAGCCCAGTTTATAAACTCCTCGGCATTAGGACAGGGGACCATTACTGCGGCCGATTGTATTTGGCCACTGTTTAGTTGAGCTTTAGCTGCAATATTGGCTTCTGGGCACATACCAATATCATCGGCATGTAGCATTATGACTTTCTTTCCTGCTGGCCAACCTAATTTTTCTGCCCAATTTTTGTTGGTTTCCAACTGTTGTTCCTCGGTCTCCAAGGTTTCGGAGACTGCTTGTTTGGTGTTTTTCTTTTCTCCGCATCCCAGTAAAAATGCCCAAAAGAATAGGAGTAGTAGTACCCTAGGTAAACGTAAGTTTTTCATAATACAGGTTGGTTGGTTTTAATTGGTGTTGATTGGTTTTTTATCCCTTAAAGTGGCCATTTATTAACGCGGTCCAGGTATCTATGGCTGGCGTACTAAATCCTATAGAACTTCATTGGTATCCGCTACATACATCCTAGTACTTTTGGTATATAAATCCCCGTGGAGATCTTTATACTCTAAATCCATATAAAACGCCTTATATCCTTTCTCAGGAAATTGGATAAGGTGATAAATATTCTTAGGATCCGTTATATCAATTTTTAAAGGCGTCCATTCCTCATCCCTAAAATCCCGATCGTCGGAATCTGCAGACCATAAATAAGCGTTGTGTAAATTTTCTGTTGCAGTGCTTACAGTTAAGGTTGCCGATTCTTTGCTGGAGGTAATATTATAGGATAATTGGGTTAGCGGTTTATCGTTCAATAGCTTTCCCCAGAAAGCACTTAATGCCCTAAAAGCTTGTGTCCCGCCCCCTAAATCATGGCCCGCATTGGGAACATAATGAAGGTAGTTTTCACCAGGAATATCATTGATGTAATTTTTAACCGCATCTACAGGCCAATATTCGTCATTGGTGCCTATAAAGATCAATTTGGGCATGCTCAGTTGATCTTTGTAGGAATAGGGATCTACCATTTGAGTAATGGCATTACCATCCTCGGAACGTACAGTTTGGGGAATCTCCAATTGTATATAATCGTTAATCTGTTCACTGTACTCCTTCCAAACCACCAGGTGATAATCTAGGCTAACGGGCATATTAAGCACATCTATAACCATGGGCGCTATAGCCTGTACCCGCTTGTCATGTGCGCCTGTTAACCAGGTGGTCCATCCTCTTTTGGAAGCACCGGAAACGATAAATCTGTTAATGTCCCGTTCTAACTCTGCCTTACTAAATTCCTGCACGGC
This sequence comes from Arenibacter amylolyticus, assembly GCF_002150785.1. Lineage (GTDB taxonomy): Bacteria > Bacteroidota > Bacteroidia > Flavobacteriales > Flavobacteriaceae > Arenibacter > Arenibacter amylolyticus. Next base: position 102,156 of record NZ_MTAZ01000005.1, read on the forward strand.
ATCCATAGCGCTTACGGCACTCTTTACCATAGGGAATAGTAGTGGCCAAGTAAGATCTTTGTCCTTTTTGTAGTTGTGCAGGGTGAAAGAGATTAGTTGATCTTCTACCAAGCCATCGTATAAGGGCTGATTGGGAACTTGTTTTAAGATGGCAACCATTGCATTATTCTCTTCTGCGATCTTTTTAAAGTTTTGTGTCTTGCTATCCTCCTTGTTAGAAGACCACTTGGGGAGTCCGTCCTTAACGCTTCCTCCGGTAACGAATAATAATGCCCCATCATGGTCTACCTTTGATGGTACCAATAAAGTGAGCTGATGGGTCCAAATAAAATCGCGCCATTTTTGGGATGTGAGTAATAGCTCATATACGGAAGATTCCCCTAACTGGTAGCTGTCACGTAACTCCCAGGAATAATGGGAGTCGTTATTGTGTAAATAGCTTTTTAATGCAGTTTCCGGAGTTATAGGATCATTTATTACCTTGTTTTCTGCCAGATTTTTTGGATGGTCTTTGCAGGCCATGATGAGGGCCATAAAGAGCAATAAAAGAAGGTGTTTTTTCATGGTGGTATTTATAAGTTATGTGTTTTTCCTACGCTATCTATTTGGTATTGGAATGCCGTGATAGCTGCCTTACAGCACGCCATAGAATAAGCTGAAATTTTCTAGTACTGCCCTGTGGTTGCTAAACCCAGCCAGTTAATTTTTGCAAGCGTTCTTATTAAGCTGCATCGTTTGTATTATGCTATTCCTTAACAATATAGGCCTAAAATGTGATATCTTGAAATAAGGTTTCACAATTAGAATATTGCCCTTTTTGGTAAAATTATATTTAAATATTTAAATCGAGGGTTAATATTTAATGCACAATTAATAAAATAGCTGAATTATACCGAAAAAATTAAGTATATATTTGAGGATAACCTATTTAAGGGATTGTTTTTTGGGGATTTGACATGTGGGGCTTAAAGGGCTCCAAGCGTAGGACTAAATATAAACCAACCAAATATTTAATTAAAAGGCCGACCTATGAAATGAGCACTATCGAAAACTGTTCGCAACTACGAATTAAGATCTGCGCATTACATACGTCCGTTAAAAAACAATAAATATCTACCTATGAAAAAAAAATACACACGAGTATTAATTGGAATGCTCTCTTCCCTTATGCTGACGTTGTTTTCTTGTAGCTCGGACGATTCGGATAGGGAAAGTTTACCGCTTACCGCAGATATCTTTCACAGTGTTAAGGGGAAAAAGGTAGCATTTCAGGGCTTGACCAACAGTGCTGTTTCTTGGATGTGGGATTTTGGAGATGGCAATACCAGTACCGATAAAAATCCCGTACATACCTATGCCTCGGGAGGATACTACTCCGCTACCCTAACTGCTACCGGTGCCGATGGAAGTACGGTAAACAAGGAAATTCGTTTGGCGGTGGATTTAACCCCCTATATTTTGCTTACGGGCGGACCAACGGCCGAGAATGGGAAGACCTGGAAATTGGCAAGTAGCCATTCAGATTCGGACTATTTTGCCAATGCAGATGCTACCTTGTCACCATTTCCTGGAGCGCCAAAACCATTGCCAGCAGGAATAATGGGAGCCGGATTGGGGCTTGGAGAAGTATATGAGGACGAATATACATTTCATTTTGACGGTAGTTACGGCCATGATGTAAAAGCCGATGGGGCTGCCTTTAGTGGTCTGGTTTATCAATTTGTTACTACGGGTGGAGCGGGTATTGTAAATCCTAGTTCTAACCAAAGTTTTGGATTGTGTACCGGAGCCTATACACCAGATGAGACGGCTACTTTTACCTATGTGGAGAAAGAGGACTTCACCGTTTCTTCCGTTTATGGCCCGGAGGGTACTATAACCTTTAATGGGGTAAGCACCCTAGACTTTTCAGGAACCGAGTTTTTGGGCTTTATGGATTTTCAACGGAAGGTAATCGTTCAGGAAATTAAGGATACTTCAATGCGAGTAGTCATGTTCATGGCGGCTTCCACGGATGCCATTGGGGTAAACACCCATGCACTAGTGCTCACCTTCGAAGTCGTGAATTAATCTTCCTAGACCATTTTGGAAGATCAGAAATAATTAACCAACCACAAAGCAATTTTATGAACATGCGTCTAAATTATATTAAACCGATAGTTAAACAAATGGGGGGGCTGCTGCTGCTGTTGTGTACAGCCTTGCTAACCGCACAGTCCGGACAACATACCGTATCGGGAACTGTTACCTCTTTGGATGACGGAATGCCCTTGCCAGGGGTAACCATATTAGTGAAAGGGACTACCCAAGGGGAAACCACCAATTTTGATGGCAACTACCAAATTAATTTGGCCAATGCAAATGGCACCTTGGTTTTTTCCTACCTTGGTTTTCAAACCACCGAGGTTGCGGTAAATGGAAGGACTACCATCAATGTTCCATTGGCAACCAGTACGGAGGCCTTGGATGAGGTGGTGGTAACGGCCCTAGGGATAAAAAGATCTGAAAAATCCTTGGGATATTCCGTAGAAAATGTAGCAGGAGAAGAACTAACCCGTGTGGCCCAAGAGAATGTTTTAAACTCCTTATCTGGAAAAGTGGCCGGGGTAACGTTAAATGCTACAGGGGGTACCGGATCCTCTGTGAGTATGGTAATCCGGGGAGCTATTTCCTTAAGCTCGGACAATCAGCCGCTCTTTGTGATAGATGGGGTGCCCATAGCCAACTCGGTTAATAATGTAGGTGGTTTTGGGAGCGATAACCGGGTAGATTACGGAAATGCCATTTCGGATTTAGACCCAGAGAGTATAGAGGATGTAAGTATCCTAAAAGGTCCCAGTGCAGCTGCGCTGTACGGTTCTAGAGCAGGGAACGGCGTGGTTTTGATTACTACCAAGAAGGCACGGGATATGGAAAAGATGAAGGTTTCCTTTACCTCCAGTACCGTTTTTGATGTTCCTTATAGGTATTTAAAACAGCAAACGCGATTTGCATCGGGGTATTTTTCCTTCTCGCCAGAATCTCAGGGAGGAAGCTATATAATGCCCGAAATCTCCCTGTCTGGAGGAAATTCTGGCCCGGAATTGGACAAGGGGTATTTTGCCATCCAATGGGATTCTCCCACAGATGCCAATGGAGTGCGTATTCCAACTCCCTTAAGATCCTATCCCAACAACGTAAAGAATTTTGTGCAGACAGGTATTACTACCTCTAACAGCCTTACGGTAACCAATAGCTCCGAGGTTATTAATTATAGATTGGGGGTTACCAATATGGAGAATACAGGACTTATTCCCAATTCGGACGTCAACAGAAACAGCTTTTCCCTTTCTGCATCTTCCAATTTAAACAATAAGCTCCTTATAAGTACCAATGTAAATGTGGTGCATAGCTTTTCAGATAATAGGCCAGCCTCCAACAGAGGGGCCAATCCCTTACAATGGGCGTATAATATGCCGGCCAATCTAGATTTAATGAGCCTAAAGGATTATGACCTGCCAGGTACGGATGTGCTGAGTATTTCTGAGGACTACAACAACCCTTATTTTTTGGCACATGAGGTAAACAATAGCAATTCCCGGTATCGGATTTTTGGGAATATGGCGCTAGACTGGCAAATAAGTCCAGAGTTCAATATCAGGACAAGTTATAACCTCAATAGCTTTAATCAAACCCAGGAAACTAAAATGTCGCCTGGTTATAGTAGGGAATCCAACAATGGAACCTATGGTATTGCCAAATCGGACGGGGTAGAGACCAATGTGGATTTGCTGGCTACCTACGCCAAGGATTTTGATGCTTTTGATATTCGTATTTCCGGAGGTGGAAATCTAATGTACCAAAAAAGCAGCGGCATTAGCAATTCGGCCGCATCTAGAGTAGGACTTATAGTACCCGATCTGTTTACGGTAAAAAATATTGCCCCTTCTGCTTTGGTCTATTCCAGTTTTTTAAGTGAGCGTGGCATCAATAGTGTATACGGACTGGCAAATATAGGCTATGAAGATATGTTATACTTAGATGTAACCGCAAGAAACGATTGGTCTAGTACCCTGCCGGTGAATAATAGGTCTTATTTTTACCCATCCGCATCCCTGAGTTTTTTATTAAGTGAATTGATCGAAATTCCCAAGGTAGATCTTCTTAAGTTAAGAGGAGGCTGGGCTAGGGTTGGTAACGATACCAGTCCGTACCAATTGGGCGCCTATTATAACAACGCAGGACAGTGGGACAATGCGGTTTTGTACAGCGCCTCTGGCGGACTAAGTACGCCTAGCTTAGAGCCAGAGGAGGCTACCTCCAAGGAATTTGGAGTAGACCTCTCCCTATTTGATAATAGAGTGCGATTTAATGGTACGTATTACACGGTGGAAAATAAAAACCAAATTGTACCCAGTGTTCCCATTCCGGGTTCCTCGGGTTATAGCAGTGTTAGTATAAATGCTGGGGTGCTAGAAAGTAAGGGGTACGAACTCTCCTTGGGTATTACTCCAATAAAGACAGCAAATATCAACTGGGATGTTAACCTAAACTTTACTACGAATGAGTCTAAAATTATAGCGCTAGCAGAGGGGATAGATTATATCGAATTCTGGAGTGATAACAAAAGTGTATCTAGGGGGTATGTAGCCAATCCCGCCACTGGGGAAGATGGTTTGGTAGGTAATTTATATTCCCCAAAGATTAAAAGGGTTACCGATCCCAATTCTCCCTATTTAGGATATCCCATGCTGGGAACAGGGGAAGATGCAGAATGGTTGCCAGAAGAAGAGCGGGTAAAAGTGGGGAATTATAATCCCGATTTTATAATGGGCTTGCAAAGTAGTTTTTCCTTTAAAAACTTTAGCTTAAACCTGACGGTAGATTGGCGTTCTGGAGGCCAATATATGTCCCAGACCTCTAGATATATGACCGAGGATGGCTATAGTCAGCAATTATTGGATAATTTAATTAATCCAGGAATTTCTTCCACTGGGCAAGAATTAAAGGATTGGGTGTTAGACAATGCCGATCTACTGATCTTCGGAGAGAATTTTATTTCTATTGGAGGTCCTCCCGGAGAGGGCGGATTCCCAGAGGCTTTAGGAGGTAGTGTCGTATACGATGGAGTCTTTAATGCCGGGGTGGTAGGTTACCACGATGAGAATGGCAATTTTATCTTAGAACGTGAGAACCTCGGATTGGAAGGTACCAGTTTCATCCCCTTTTCCGTAGCCAATGCATGGGATTTTGGAACCCCACATATGTTCGATGCAGATTTTATCAAACTAAGGGAAATTTCCCTAGGCTATGATCTGCCCAAAAGATTTTTGGACAAGACAGGACTATATGCTGTGAATATCTCCCTGTATAGTAGAAACATCATGTTATGGACCAAGGATTCCGCCTTTGGTATAGATCCAGAAAGAGCGTATCAGGCAGAATCCGGGAAAGATAAAAGAGGAACTCAATTTAAGCAAGGGATAGAACGCTATAACGTAGACCCTTGGGTAATCCCTGTTGGATTTAAGGTCGGTTTCACATTCTAATCAATAAAACAATGATCACCATGTATCAGATAAAAAATAAAATAGTTGTATTGTTTATAGGGCTTGCCCTCTTGGTGTCCTGTCATGGATTGGAGGAGCTGAATGAGAATCCCAACCAGGCAAGTTCAGAGACCGTAGAGCCTAATTTATTGGTGCCTACCGTTATTTCCAGCGCCGCTAAAAATACCTTAAACCTTGGATTTGGCGATCTAGCAGGGGTAGTGCAACACACCCAAAAAGATGGATGGTCTGGTGGGCATAACGCCTATGACTGGGGGAATGATTCCCATAGTTGGAACGGATTTTATAGTGCCCTTACCAATAATAAGACCTTAATCCAGAAGGCGGAAGATGAAAACTTGGAATTTCACCTAGGAGTGGGATTGGTAATGAGAGGCTATTTATTTGGAATGATAACCGACCTGTGGGGAGATGCACCCTATTCCGAAGCTCTTAAAGGGGATCAAGGAAGTGAATATTTTAAATCGCCCTTCGATCCGCAAAAGGATATTTATGTCGGAATCTTGGCCGATCTGGCCAAGGCCAATACCTTACTATCCAAGAATCAGAGTGCCTATTTCGGAATTCAACCCGCCCAAGATATTCTTTATGCAGGCAATGTAGCTAAGTGGAGAAAATTCGCCAACTCCTTGGCACTTAGGTATTATATGCGACTCTCCGCAAAGGAGCCTGGCCTAGCAGAAGAAGGGATTAAGAGAATTACTTCCAATCCGCAGCAATACCCGCTGATAAAGACCGCTTCGGATGATGCCGCAATGGCATATGTAGGTAATACCGGTAACGACTCATGGCCCACCAATACTAAGTTTGATTCTGATACCCAAGGGGCTTATTTTAGGATAAAAATGGCGGAAACCTTAGTGGAAGTTTTAAAATCCTTGGATGACCCAAGACTAGGGGTCTGGGCCAATAAAGTAGGAATACCTCTTGTATTGGATGAAGGAGCCCCAGACGGTACGGATTATATGTTGGATGGGGAACGACATGTTTCCCAAGACATTGTAGATGCTTACGAGGAAGTGGTTGGGGTACCCGTAAATTATGCCAAAGACTATATAGGATTACCAACGGCTATGACCTTGGGACCGGCCTTTAATTTAAAAGAAGAGTTTAAACAGGGATCCTATAATCCCCATGTGTCCCAACTAAATGATATTTATAAAGAAGCCAGTGGCCCACTTTTAAAGGCGCGGATGCTTTCGGCTGCCGAAGTAAATTTTATTTTGGCCGAAGCAGCCCTAAAAGGGTGGATTTCTGGGAGTGCGCAGCATTATTATGAGGAAGGGATTAAGCAATCTTTTGAAACCTGGGGGGTATCCTCGGAATACTCAGATTATATTTCGGGGGCGCCTTTTAATGGCCTGGAGGATATAATAGAGCAGAAGTGGATTGCCAGCTGGACTGCTGCCGCAGAAGCCTGGTTCGATTATAGGAGGACTGGTTTACCCAAGCTGCAGACGGGGGAAGCTTCCAAGCGCGCTGCGCTTCCATTACGGTTTTATTATCACATAAACGAGACGGATACCAATGCAGAGAATGCAGATGCTGCAATCGGTAGGTTAGAGGCCACCCAGTTTAAGGGAGAAGATACCAGTAATAATAGTGCCTGGTCTAAAATTTGGCTCCTGCAAGGAACTGGAAAACCATATTGATCAAAGTGTTTGTTAAACATAATAGGGGAGGTCTAAGAAGACGATTGGTTCTTTTTAGACGTTCTCTTTTTTAATGTATGGATCGCAGTAAGGTCCTCAATATCAAATTTTCATGAAGAAATTGAATGAAGCTTTCCAAAATACACCCCGAGCAATCCTAAGTCTTTTATGCTGCCTTGTAGTTCCATTTTTCATTTTTGGCCAAAAGCAAAAATTACAGGAAAAATTTATCTTCCCATTCCAAAGTCAGCATGTACACGCCAGTTCCATAGTAGCACTTCCCAATGGGGATTTGTTGTCTTGCTGGTTTCAAGGTTCCGGGGAACGCAAGGCCAATGATGTACAAATCATGGGCTCCCGTTTACAAAAAGGACACGCAGCATGGAGCGCGCCTTTTGTTATGGCAGATACTCCTGGTCAGCCCGATTGTAATCCCGTGCTTTTTGTGGATGGGGATGGCAAGCTATTCTTGTTCTGGATCGTCGTGCAGGCCAATAGATGGGAACGTTCTATCTTAAAATATAAAACCGCTGTCGACTACCTGAAATCGGGAGCCCCAAATTGGGATTGGCAGGAGGTTATCCTGTTAAAACCCGATGAGAAATTTGAAAATACCATAGAAACGCAATTTAAGGCCATGCCTCCCCGAGGCCTCACTTGGGCAGAATACGCGCCCAATTATGAAACTATGATCTTGGAGGCCGCCAAGGATAAAACCAAAAAGGAGACGGGATGGATGACTCGGATACATCCCACCGTATTGCCATCAGGGAGAATTTTGCTCCCTCTCTATTCGGACGGTTACAACTTATCCTTGATTGCGATATCGGATGACCAAGGAACCACATGGCAACCTAGTCTGCCCATTGTGGGCTATGGCAATATTCAGCCAAGTATTGTGCGAAAAAAAGATGGTAGCCTTGTAGCGTATATGCGCGATAATGGGGATGCCCCCGGACGCATATTGGAAAGTACCTCTAAGGATGATGGCTATACGTGGACCCCTGCCTCTAAATCCAATATTCCTAATCCCGGTACCAGTATGGAAACCTTGGTCCTTGCTAATGGGAATTGGATAATGGTTTACAACGACCTAGAATCGGGGAGGTCTAGCCTAGCCGTAAGCCTATCGGAGGATGAAGGGAAAACTTGGAAGTGGACCCGAAATCTGGAGGTACATGAAAACGGATCCTTTTCCTATCCGTCTATGATTCAAACCAGGGACGGTTTTATCCATATTACCTATTCCTATCATATAGCGGGAAATAAAACCATAAAACATGTGGCGTTTCCATCAGAATGGGTAAAGGGAAAAACGGAGGGGAAATAAGGGAAGTGGAAATTAGTTTAAAAATAGCATAAGAGTAACCATCAAAAAGTTTAGATCATGAAGAAAATTTGTTTTTTATCCTGTTTGTTTATCACTGTCATTGGGTTGGCACAGGAGAACCGAAAAATAGCCTTCGGCCCCTATATTCAGCAAATGGGAACCAAAGATGCCACTATCTGTTGGTCTACCAAGGTAAGCGAACCCACCATAACCGATCCAGAGGGAAATGTAAAAACCATAACAGAATATAAACACCATAAGATCCATTTGGGCCGATTAAAGCCCAATACGGAATATAGCTATGATGTGCTAAACGATGGAACGGACGAGGGCAAAGGCACCCTAACAACCTATCCAGACGAGATGGTTCCCTTTAATTTTGCAGTCACCGGAGATTCTAGAAGTAGGCACGATGTTCATGCCAAGGTGGTGGCCAAAATAATGGAAACCAATCCGAGGTTCATAGTGAATTCTGGGGATCTGGTATCCAACGGGCGATCTATTGAAGATTGGGAAGCCTTTTTTGAGGTAAGTAAGGAGTTAATGAGGAATACCCCCTATTACCCAGTGCTGGGAAATCACGAGAAAGACTCCCCCTACTACTACGATCTTTTTGATCTTCCCAATAATGAGAAGTATTACTACTTTACCGTAGGGGATGCCTTGATGATAGTTTTGGACAGTGAGGGCAAGGAAATTTCCCAACCTACATTCGTTTCCGATGAACACAGTGAAGCCTTTTGGAAAGAAGCATTCTCCGATTATTTTGTGGAGCAAAAGAAGTGGTTAGAGAAAGTGCTAGACCTCAATAGGGAAGCGGGATTTGTATTTATATTTCAACACAAACCCCTTTTTAGCGTTATGAAAAATAGGAAGGCCGAAGCCGAGAAGACTCGAGAATTCTGGGGAGATATTTTCGAGAGACACAAGGTGCAGGTCTTCTTTAACGGACATGATCACCACTATCACCGAGCGTTTAAAAACGGGGTGCATTACATTACTTCTGCAGGAGCAGGAGCGCCATTGTACGACGTGGATTTTGAACTTCCAGAAACCGAGAAATTTAGTAAGGTAGAACACTTTGTAAATGTGCAGGTTCAAAAGGATAAAGCCGTGCTTTTGGTGACAGATATAGACGGGAACGAAATAGAGACCGTAGAAGTGAAGAGACGGATGGTGATGGAACCATAGATAGTGCTATACCAAAACTAAAAACGCAATATAAATTAGCTAATATGAAATCATCTACCTGGAGGATCCCGATGCTTATTGTAGCCATGGCCTTGGCAACCGCTTGGGCTATTCGCGGACAGTTTGGGCACGAACAGGGGGCCGCATGGGCCGGGGCTATAGGAGGTATTGCTTTGGTCTTGGTCTCCCAACGCCAGGATTGGTACCGGAAAATGATGGTGGTTGCCCTGGCCTCTGCCGTTGGCTGGGGCGTAGGCGGGATGATCAGCTATGGGATGATAGTAGGCTATGGAAAAGCGGACAATTTTATCAATGCCTTTTATGGCCTAGGGATGTTGTTCCTGATAGGAGGCCTCTTTGGGCTACTTGGGGGTGGCTTGGTAGGACTTAGTTTAGATTCCACTCGGGAAAATAGGGTGAAATGGGGCGCCTTAATGGCAGAGATGGCAGCAGGCGGACTCATAGGGTATTATTTATTGATTGTACAGATAGGAATAAGAATGACCCCTCCAAGGTCCGAGGCATGGGCGGTTTGTCTTGGAGCTGGCTTAGCCATGTTATGGCATATGGCTAGGGAAAAAAGAAATTCGCCCATCAGGGTGGCATGCTTCTCCATGTTAGGAGGGGGTATAGGTTTCGGATTCGGTAATTTTCTGCAGATCCTAGGGATATCCGCAGCGCTATCCTTTAATATGTGGAATGTGATGGAATATAGCATCGGATTTTTTGGAGGTCTAGGAATGGCCTATGGGGTCTTTAGCTCTCCTTGGCCTAAAGATATACCAGGGCCAAAGAAGTGGGAGAACTGGAGTTCATTTGGAATACTTGCCCTTTTTCTACCATTGATTGTTTATAGGGAGTCCCTTAGTTATCACCACCTAACTAGGCGATTACGGGATTTGCCAAATGTAGAGGAGCTGGCAACTACTAGTACCTGGGTGGCTGCACTGGTGCTTCTTTTAATGATATTTTTATTGGGTAGGCAATTAATAAAGGAGCTGATAGGCCATAAACAGGTATTCCGGACGTTTTTTATTTTACTGATTCCGTATGCGGGAGTTAGCTTTTTGGTAAAAGGGCTTTTAGGAGGGGTGGTAGAAGTCACTCACTACTTATACCTCCTTAATATTTTGATGCTGTTTCTACTACTAGGCCTTAAGCAACCATCTATTCAATTTGGAAAACTAAAAGTTATGCCAATGGATAGGTGGATTTACTATTTGCTGGGAGGTTTAAGTTTTATGGCGCTTTTGGCATTTATAGCTATTCATGTACATGGTGATTTGGGAGGACATAATAGATTTCCATTAAACTAAGGATATGACGACTACAAAGGAAAGTAATGGCTTTTATTTTATGATTCTTGTGGTGTTTATTGCCATTGGATATGCCGTTCTAAGATATCACCTATTGGGGGAGGTTCCCTGGAAAGATTTTCCAATTTTTATTTTGAACAAAGGTGTATCGCTGGCTGGGATAACCCTTTTGTCATTATGTGTTTCCCTTGGCCCCTTATCTCGCATGGGAATCTCCATATTAGCTACAAGATCTGCCAAGAAACTGATGGGCATTTCAGGGCTACTCCTGACCATTGCGCATGTTTTGCTGAGTATGGTAATTTTAAATCCGCGCTATTTTGAGCTGTTTTTTGTGGAGGATGGAAGCTTATCGGCACGGGGATCCCTTAGTTTGATGGCTGGGGTGGTTAGCTTAATAATGCTGGGGGTATACCATCAATGTTTTAAAAATGGGGTGGTGGGAAAGGAAAAATTGGTTAAGTTTTTAACCTCCAATAAATTTCTTCTAGGACTACTACTGCTGTTTGGGGCTCATCTTTTTTTTGTGGGCTATCACAATTGGTTGGTTCCCGCCAATTGGATAGGCGGACTACCACCCATTACGTTGGTTTCCTTTGTAATGGTGTTTTTGGCCATGGGAATTAGTCTTCTTGGGCGCTGAAAATTCTACGCCGCTAGAGAAAACTAAAAGTTAGGATACTATCTAAATGTCTTCCGATATTCACTAGGGGTCTTCCCCATAATGAATTTAAAGTAGTGGTTAAAGTTGGCGAGATTGTTATACCCGCTTTCAAAACAAATTTGAGTAATCTGTTTGTCCGTTTCTGCCAGTAATTTAGCGGCTATGCCCACCCTCACGCTCTTTACATACTCCATAAAGGTTTGGCCTGTCTTCTTCTTAAAATACCTGCAGAAGCTGCTGGGCGCCATGTTTAGTACGGCAGAGGCCGACTCTAACTTTACCCCTTCCTGGATGTTTTGGAAAACATACTCATAAACCTTGTTTATCTTATCAAGGTTTTTGGAGAAAACGGCGGAGTTGTTAATGGGATTTGATAGGTTTTCCCTTTCCTCTACTTGGATGAGGTAATGAAATACCCTTAATAGTTGAATGTAATACTCCAAACCAGTGAGCTGGGTCATCTCCTCCAAAATAGCCGGTATATGGGTGTCATTTCCCAGTTTAAATCGTAGTCCGGTGTTGGATTGTCTTAGTAGCTCAACCACCTTCTCCAATTCGGGCATTTTAAAAAAATCCGAATTGATGATGTCTTCAGAGAAATGGGTGACAATACAAAAGGGATCTTTACCTTTTTCGGCATCCAAGGCTTCCCAACAATGAGGTAGATTGGGACCTAAAAGTACCAGATCGTCTTTTTCAAAACCGGAGATGTTATCTCCCACAATTCTTCGTCCCGACCCTGATGTGATAAAGTTTAATTCGAAATTTCTATGGGAATGAATTCTGGCATTGGATGCCAATGGTAGTTTTCTAGAAATAAATGAATGCTTGGTGGGGACATAAATTTTTTCAAAAATAAACTCCATCTTTATAATATTGACATTATTACACCAATATAATTAATTATTTTAAAATAAAGGTTAAGATATAATGCAATTAAAACAATATAGTGGTGGCGATTGGTGTTAAATTGAATTTAATTTGTGTAGGGTCTATGGTAATAGAAGGAGAATTGTTAAAGAATTAGGTTGCTTGACCAAACTTCTTGCCGTTAATCGATTTTAGCCTAAAATAAAGACTTTTAAACATGAGCAAATGAATTTACCAATAAAAGGAATTATTCCACCGATGATTACGCCGCTTTTGGAGAATTTGTCATTAGATCTTGTCGGATTAGAAAATTTGGTGCATCATTTATTGGAAGGTGGTGTACATGGTATTTTTATCTTGGGGACTTCTGGTGAGGGACCTAGCCTGAGTTACGCAACACGGAAAAAAATGATTTCCGAGACCTGTAGGTTGGTTAACGGCAAGGTGCCGCTGTTGGTTGGAATCACAGATACCTCCTTTGAGGAAGCCATGGAATTGGCCAAACACGCCAAAAGGGAAGGAGCCAATGCCTTGGTGGTGGCCTCCCCATATTACCTTCCTATTTCTGAGAGGGAAATGTTAGAGTATTTGGAAAATTTAGCTCCTAAATTGCCATTACCTTTCCTTTTGTACAATATGCCAAGTTGTACCAAGCTAAGCGTATCAATGAAAATAGTTAAAAAAGCGAGAGCGTTGGGAGCTATAGGCATCAAGGATAGCTCTGGTGATCTTTCGTTTTTGTATATGCTGATCGAAGCGTTTAAGAACGACCCCCAATTCGCTATCATTACGGGGACGGAATTATTTCTGCCAGAAACAATCATGAATGGCGGACATGGGGCCGTGGCAGGGGGTGCCAATTTTTTTCCAGGGCTTTTTGTGGCCCTCTATGAAGCTATGCTTAAGAAAGATTTTGATAAGGCAAAAGAACTACGCCAAGAGGTAATTAAGATTCATCATACCATTTATGAGGTTGGAAAATATTCCTCACGGCACATAAAAGGGACTAAAGCAGCCTTAGCAGCCATGAATATTTGCAAGGATTATGTAGCAGAACCCCTGCACAGATTTAATGAGGAACAACGTAATAAAATTAAAGAGTATATTGTAGCGTTTAAATATACCAACCACTACAAACCTGCATTATGAATTACCAATTAGGAACTGTGGACCTGACCATAATAGTGCTTTATGGACTGGTCTTGGTCCTCATGGGAATCTACTTTTTTAAGAGGAGCAAAACTTCGGAACAGTTTATGGTAGCCAGTAGGGGGATACCCGCCTGGGCCGCAGGTATTGCGGTTATGAGTACCTATACTAGTAGCATTTCCTATATTGCCGTTCCTGGAAAAGCCTTTGACGATAATTGGCACCCCCTTGTATTTGCCATCTGCGCCATTCCAGTAGCCTGGTTTGTAACTTCCTATGTAATTCCCCATTACCGAAAAAATAATATCATCTCCGTTTATAACTATCTCGAAGAAAAAATTGGGGGCTGGGGTAGAATTTATGCTGCTTTCTCCTTTCTCCTCTTTATGGTAGGGCGGGTAGCTGTAATTCTATACTTGTCTTCCCTGTTGCTTACCTCCTTTGTGAGCTTAGATATAGAAATGGTTATTGTATGTATTGGTGTCGTGACCATTATCTACACCTTAATGGGAGGAATGGAAGCGGTCATATGGACGGATGTGATGCAATCCATAATAATGATCGGGGGAATCCTTTTTGTAGCTGTTATACTTAGTATGGAGATTTTTTCCCAGCCCGATTATTTGGTGCAAAAGGCTTTTGATAACAATAAATTTAGCCTTGGGGATACAGACTTTTCACTGCGCGATAGAACATTGTGGGTAATGATTATTTACGGAATATCGGAAAATGTTAGGAATCTTATTGCCGATCAAAATTACACCCAGAAATATAGCTCGGTGGGCACCACCCAGGAAGCGCGTAAATCGGTTTGGATTGCCATGCTCATCTACCTGCCATTAACCCTTATCTTTTTATATATAGGAACGGCCTTATTTGCTTACTACGGAGCAGAAGCAAATGTTTTAAATGAAACCATTACCAAAGGCGATGAGGTCTTCCCATATTTTATCGCTACAGAACTCCCGGTAGGCATTAAAGGCCTTATGATTGCAGCCATCATGGCGGCTTCTATGAGTACGGTAGATTCTGCCCTCAACTCTTCGGCTACGGTGCTGTATATCGATTTTTATAAAAAGTACCTCAATCCCAAAGGGTCCGAACGGTCCAGCCTAAATTTTCTTAGGATTACCACCATCATTTGGGGAGTGTTGGGAGTGGGATTTGCCCTGCTTATGATTAATGCCAAAAGCGCATTGGATGTCTGGTGGCAAATTTCAGGGATTTTTGGGGGTGGTATCCTCGGATTGTTTCTCTTGGCCCTATTTAACGTAGGTATCAGTCGGGCACAAGGGATTCTATCCGTACTGTTTAGTATTCTAATTATTGTTTGGGGTACCTTCTTTAGAGACCTGCCCAAAGGTTACAGCTGGTTAGAGTGTACCATGGATCCAATAATCATTGGTGCGGCTTCTACGGCAGGATTAATTGCTATGGCCTTGGTCTTTATGCTGTATAATAAAAGCAAAACTAAAGAGTACGCATAATTTTGGAACTGGGGAAACAGGCATGGATTAAGATAGGGAGGGTGCTTCTGCCCCCATTACTTCTTTTAATGCTACTGCTCTTCTTCCCATTTTCTATAACTATCATAGATGCCCTAAGCTTACAACCCCTAGCAGATTACAGTATTCAGATACATTTCTGGAGAACGGTCTTTGAACCCTTTTTGGGTCCTTTGCTTTATTTTAAAAGATCTATAAACCCACTGCAGGAAGTGCCAATGGCAATCCTGTGGGGGCTTGTGATCTATCTGCTCCATGGGTTTTGGAAGTACAAAAAAATGGAGGATAAATCTGGAGGGGGAAAATACTTTTTAAGGAAACTAAGCAATTTACCTTTGATTTTGGGAATGGGGTTTGCTTACTTTCTTTTAGTCCTTTTTATTCCATTGCCAACCAATACCATCGTCAATAATTCCGAGCACGATATTTTGGTGACCACCCATGCACATTCCGAATTCAGCCATGACGGATTAATCTCTCCAATACAATTGTGGGAATGGCATAAAAGAAATGGATTTGACGCCTTGTTTATTACCGAACATGCCCATCATCATAAAACCCTAGAGTTTTCAAGACAACAGCGCAATAGTAAATTTCCTATGGATCCATTGGTTATGGTAGGGCAGGAGTATTCTGGCTCTAACCATATGAGTCTTTTGGGGTTAAACGGAAGCTTTGTGACCAAAGGAAAAACAGATGCAGAAATTGTGGACTTAACCCACAGGCATGGGGGTGCAGTAATCGTTAACCATTGGTTTGATGGGAAAGGAAAGGAAAAAGAATTCTATACGGCCATGGGAGTAGATGGATTTGAAATTGAAAATGTAGGCAAGAAATTATACTACAATCGGTTAGTTTTCAAGAATCTTAAAGAACACTGTGAGGAAAACGGACTTATCATGGTGGGCGGCTTAGACTATCACGGATATGGAAGGGGATGTTCCCTTTGGAATGCTTTCACCATTCCCAATTGGCACAAAATGAACCCAAAAGCAAAAGAAAGTGCCATACTACAGATTTTACGGGATAGGGATCAGTCTAAGCTTAAGGTACTTATGTACAGGGATAGGCCTTTTTACGAGGGGATCCCTCCTTTGATTAGTCCACCTATTAACGCCCTATATTATTTTAGAACGCTCAATGGCTATCAAGTGGCATCTTGGATAGTTTGGTGGGCTATTTTTCAGTTGTTTCTTGTTGTAGGAAGGAGTTGGCTAATGTATTGGGAAGATGCTTTGCCATTAGGGGGAGGCCTAAGCGCAACGTTTATGCTGATCTTGGGCGTAATTTATTATTTAAAGGACCAGACGCTGCAGGGGTATAGTAGTTTGTATGCTGAATACGGTACCCTCTTGTTGACAATTGGGGGCATATATATCCTATACGCGGGCTACTTAATCCGTCGTCGTTTTTTTAGAGTGAAAATATAGTCTGAGGTAAAAGCCTGCTGTTCATTTTTATATCCAGCCTTCTACGGGTGGCCATTTACCATCTTTAACGGTGAAGCTTACGCGCTCTTAAATAATTTAAAAGAGCTTCCGGCAAATCTGTCTGTATTACATTTACATATTTTTTGCTCAAAAGGGCATCAAACCCAGCATCTTTCTCTAACCGCTCCATGCTATCATATTTTCCTAAGGCATTGATCCATACCCTTGTTCCCGAGTCTATAATCTTGCGCATCTTACGGTCCTTGTAAAAGCTTTCATCAATATGGATAATATCTATCAGGTCCATTTTTTGAATCGCCCTCACTTCTCTTCTAGAATACGCCCTAGGCATTATTCGTATTTCACTATCCATTTCTTGCAGCCTGGGGGTTTCCTTATAATCGTACAGAAAAAATAATATTTGGTTCTCCATCCCGAATTCTTGAATAAGGGAATAGGCTTTTTCAACAGCGGCCATATCCTCCAATTTAAAGTCGATGTCTAAAAGGACTTTTCCTTTAGTCAATTGCAGTACTTCTTTAAAGGTGGGAATACGCTCTGTAGTGATACTGTCTTTAAATAATAGGCGTAGGTCTTTTAGCTGGTCTAAGCTAAAATCGGACACATTTCCACTACCATTGGTGGTTCTATCCAAAGTGCGATCGTGCATTATCAGCAACACTCCATCCTTACTTTGTCTAATATCTAATTCCACGATATCTACTCCTATACGGATACTTTCCTTAATGGCAGCCAAAGAATTTTCTGGGTAATAATCATTGGTGGCTCTATGGGCAGCAACTAATATTTGTTCGGGATTGTTTTTAAAATCGATTAAAATACGATCCAAGTTGGACTCCTGTGCTGCTAATCCTACATAGAGAAATAACAATAGCACTAAGAGAAGCTTTTTTGGGTGTGGTGATAGGTGGTTGTTCATTTCAAAAATAAATAAACTGGCGCGGTAGCCAGTAATTATAAGCTTCCCTAAGTTAGGAAATTATTTTGGCTCTCCTTACTCTGCACCGGCTAGGATCAGTAGTTGGGCAATTTCTTTAAACCCACGACGTTTTGCGTGCTGTAAGGGAGTGATACCGTTATTGTCGGCAATATTAACGTTGGCACCTGCAGCTATAAGCATGGATACAGCTTGCTGGTAACCTTGGTTGCCTTCCCCTAAGATAATGGCCTCCAATAAGGCCGTCCATCCCAGGCGATTGATGTGGTCTATGGGATAATTGGGGTCGTCTAGTAAGAGCTTTATCACCTCTAAATGGGCATGCTCACTGGCGGGAATTAGGGCCGTTCCTTTATACCTGTTTAGTACCCCGTAATCTGGATTAGCAGTCATGCAGATTTTTACAATTTCTGTGAAGCCTTCGGCGCCAGCATATAAAAAAGGAGAGTTAAGCATATGATCTTGGGCATTGACATTGGCTCCTGCTTTTATAAGAATTTTTGCAGCTTCTACATGGTTGGCATAGGTAGCAAGCATAAGGGCAGTACGTCCCTTAGTGTCTTTTAAGTCTAGCTGAGCACCATTCGCTATCGCCTTCTTTAGGGAGAGGGTATCATTGTTGGCAGCCGCCCTAAGTAGTAAGGTGCTTTTCATTGTGTTTTGTCCCTTGCTCTGAGCGCAGGATACTCCGATGAGAAGCATACATCCCATCAAGAAAAAAGTCTTCATTTTTTATCATTTTCGGTAAAGTTAAGGATCATTTTCGTCAATGGGAAGAGGGGGGCTGTCGTAGGAGAAGCGCTCAGCTAAGGTTGTTTGCATCAATATATTTATGATAAGGATTCATTATAAATAAGGCAGACCTGTATTTTTAAAGAAAAAATGCCAATAGTAGGAAGTATCGTAAAAGGGTTTTTGGATTTGAGAGATCGATTGGTGAGTGATAAAAATCCGGTAGAGGCCCAAAAGGAGGTGTTGAAAATGCTCTTGGAAAAGGCCAAGAACACCGATTTTGGCAAGCACTATCAATTTTCAAAAATCCTGAAATCGCCCAATCTAGTAAGAACTTTTGCTGAAACCATCCCTTATTTTGATTATGATAAAATGAATGCCGAGTGGTGGTGCAAAATCCATGAGGGCACTCCGGATGTTAGTTGGCCGGGAAAGCCAGATTACTTTGCGTTGAGTTCTGGTACTACGGGAAAAACAAGTAAGCGTATCCCCGTTACTAATGACATGATTAAGGCTATACAGGAGGCGGGTTTAGAACAGGTGTATGCCCTAAGCAATTTTGACCTTCCTGCCGATTTCTTTGAGAAAGATATTATGATGTTGGGAAGCTCCACAGATTTGGAGAGTGTAGATCAGCATTTGGAAGGGGAAATCAGTGGAATTAGTGCTAGCCAGATCCCGGCATGGTTTAGAGGCTATTATAAACCAGGAGAAGAAATTGCCAAGATTGATGATTGGGACAAGCGGGTTGATCGTATTGTGGAGAAAGCGGCCGATTGGGATGTTGGGGCACTTAGTGGCATACCCTCTTGGATGGAGCTTATGTTAAAACAAGTAATAGAAAGACATCAGCTTAAAAATATTCATGAGTTATGGCCCAATTTACAGGTGTACACTTCCGGAGGGGTGGCTTTTGCCCCATACGAAAAGAGCTTTAATGCCCTTTTGGGAAAACCCATTACAGTTATTGATACCTATTTGGCTTCCGAAGGATTTATTGCGTTTCAGGCGAGACCAGAAACCGAAGCAATGCAGTTGGTGACCAATGGGGGAATATATTTCGAGTTTGTGCCGTTTAATCCAGACTATATTAACCAAAATGGTGCCTTAGTGAAAGATGCTCCATGTGTATCCCTGGCTGAGGTGGAGTTGAATCAGGACTATGTGCTGGTGATCAGTACCGTAGCGGGTGCATGGCGCTATATTATAGGGGATACCATTAAATTTACGGATTTAGAACGGGCCGAGATAAAGATTACCGGGAGGACCAAGTTTTTCCTTAATGTGGTTGGGTCCCAGCTGTCCGTAAATAAAATGGACGATGCTGTAAACCGATTGGAAGATGCATTTTCCATGAAAATTCCCGAGTATACCCTGTGTGCTAAAAAAATAGACGGCGAGTTTTACCATTGTTGGTATTTGGGAACCGATGCCACAATGGATGAGAATGAAATAGCGGCAAAACTGGACGAATATTTAAAGGATGCCAATAAGAATTATAAGGTGGCTCGCTCAAAAGCTTTGAAAGGGGTAAAGGTAAGCCCGGTACCAGTGGCTATCTTCCATGAATGGAATGCTGTTAATAAGAAGAAAGGCGGACAAGTAAAGATGGAACGGGTAATGGATACGGAGAAATTTGCGGAATGGGAAGAATTCGTAAAAGAAAATTTGTAGAAATCAACCTAATTTATTGCTCTTTATAATAGGGGTAGGCCTAGTGTTTTACCTTTTATCCATTTCTTCTACAAGGACCATAATCTCTTCCGGGGATAGGTAGTACTTTTTAATTCTGTCTTTATATTCCTGTCGGATTTCTGCATGATCCAATATAAAGTTCTTGGTATCCAAAATATAAGTTCCCATCCCTTGAGCTACTGCATAAGTGTCTGCGGCGCGCTCTGCTTCTACGATGTAGGATCCGGAAAAAAGATATTTAACCCCAAACCAAAGTAGGTTAAGACTGCTCCTGTTTTTATAATCCATAATATGCCCCAATTCATGACCTAACCAGCCAATCATAATTTTGGGATCTATGGATTTGGTATGAAACTCTGTCCCTGAAATTTTAAATTTCTCACTAATCAGAATAATATATTTCCTTTTTTTTCTAGACCCAAAAAGACTCCAGAAATTTGGCTGGGCCATCATGGTAGATTTTTTGATGTTTTTCTTGAATTTTACGGTAATCGGGGTGTTTTCCAATTCCGGATAATAGGATAGTGCCGTAGCTACTTCCTTCTTTATGGATTTGGGTGCTATGTGTTGGGCATTTAAGGAAACTAAACTCATGAATAGTATTGCGATTAATTGGATTTTCATCTGCGTTTCTAATGCTTGTCATTCTGATAAGCTATAAGTTATAAAAAATTAGTACGCGTATGAAATGGCCTTTGCAATTCCATTAAAAATTGTTGGAAATGGGATAAAAGGGTGCCACTTAAAGCATAGAAGCACTAACCTTACGCCTTATCTAGCCTAAGGGAAAGATACCCTGCATGAATACTAAACCTAATAACTGAAATCTTAGTTTGCAACGGTAGGTTTCTCCTCCTTTATTTTACTTTCAATATGATTGATAATCATAGGAGCATGTATCCTAGAGTTTTCTATAAACCACTTATGCGTTTCCATCCCGCCGCAAATTACTCCAGCCAAATAGATGCCTGCTATATTGGTTTCCATGGTCTCCGGGTTGTAGCTGGGTAGTCTTTTTGGGTCCTCGGATAAGTGAATGCCCAGTTTCTCCAAAAAGCCAAAGTTGGGCATATAACCGGTCAGGGCCAAAACGTAATCATTGGCCAATGGTACGCTTCCCTCGGGAGTGTTAATAAGAATTTCCTCCTCTCTAATCTCTTCTACCGTACTGTTGTAGTAAGCCTTTATACTCCCTTCACTAATCCTATTTAAAATATCGGGTCTTACCCAATATTTAACTCGTTCACCTATGCTAGAACCGCGAACTATTAAGCTCACATCGGCCCCTTTTCTATAGCATTCCAAAGCAGCGTCCACAGAGGAGTTGCTGGCGCCAATAACGGCCACTTTCTGATTAGAATAAAAGTGTGGATCCTTGTAGTAATGGGATACTTTATCCAAATCCTCTCCGGGGACATTCATCTTATTGGGTATATCATAGAATCCGGTGGCTACAATTACATTGTTTGCACGATAGTCGGTTTTTGTAGTGTTTACAAGAAAATGATCTTCGGTCTTTTGAACAGAATTCACCTTTTCGAAGAGTTGTATATTTAAGTTGTTAGAGGTTACAATTCTCCTGTAATATTCCAAAGCTTCGTTTCGTTTGGGTTTTGCCTCTATACTGATAAAGGGAATATCATCTATCTCCAACTTTTCGGAAGATGAGAAAAATTGCATATTTAAGGGGTAGTTGTAAAGTGAATTTACAATACATCCCTTTTCCAGAATTGTATAGGACAATCCTTTCTTTTGGGCTTCCAGTCCGCACGCAATACCGATGGGGCCACCACCGATGATTATAATATCAAAATCCTTCATTATCCCACGATTTCTTTTAATTTCTTAATTGTTTGGGTTGGGTCATCACTTTTAAAAATAAAACTTCCGGCCACTAATACATCCGCTCCGGCATCAACCAATTGTTTGGCATTTTCCGAAGTTACCCCGCCATCTATTTCTATCAGGGTATGCGACTCCTTTTGGTTAATTAAAGCCTTTACATCCCTAATTTTCTTATAGGTGTTTTCTATAAAGGATTGGCCTCCAAAACCTGGATTTACACTCATGATTAACACCAAATCCAAATCACCGATAATATCTTCCAAGAGACTTATTGGGGTATGCGGATTTATGGCAACCCCTGCGGTCATCCCCTCATCCTTAATAGCCTGAATTGTTCTGTGTAAATGCGGGCATGCCTCATAATGTACGGTAAGATTATCAGCTCCCAATTGCGCAAATGTTTTTATATACCTATCTGGATCTACAATCATCAGGTGCACATCAATTGTCTTAGTGGCATGGGCAGTAATCGATTTTAATACAGGCATGCCAAAGGAGATATTGGGAACAAAGACCCCGTCCATAATGTCTATATGGAACCAATCTGCATCGCTTCTATTCACCATTTCTATGTCTCGCTGTAGATTGGCGAAATCGGCTGCTAAAACGGAAGGTGCAATAATTTTTTTATCCATAGGAATGTGTCTGAGAGTTGGTGCAAATATAATTAAATGAAAGGTTCTACTAAAACTGCGTATTCATGGGCATGGGAATCACCGTAATAAATTTATTCCGGTTACCTATTACTAGCTGTTAGTACCAGCGTTTCTTTTTCTTTTTAGAGGCTTCGGACTTTCTTCCTTTCCTGTATTTACTACCCTTCTTTTTGTGTACCATAGGTTTTGCAGTGGGGTCTAAGGGGAAGGGGTGGTCCGTTACCACCACTATTTGCTTTTGCATTAGCTTTTGAATACTTGCCACATATTCTTTTTCTTCTGCTGCGCATAAAGAGTAAGAAATACCACTTTGTCCTGCTCTTCCGGTCCGCCCTATTCGGTGTACATAGGTTTCGGGAATATTGGGAAGATCAAAGTTTATAACATTGTCTAGTTGTTCAATGTCTATTCCCCTAGCAGCGACATCTGTGGCAATTAAGATGCTTGCTTCCTTGTTCTTAAATCGGTTTAAGGCTTCCAGACGTTCCTCTTGGGATTTTCCTCCATGCAGGGTTTCTACCTTATACTGGTTCTTGAGTAGGGATTGCTCTAGCTTGTCTACCCCGTATTTGGTTCTCCTAAAAATAAGTACATTTCCTTTTATACTGTGTTTTAAAAGATGCAAACAAAGCTGAATTTTTTCGTGTATTGGAGTGTAATAAAGCAATTGATGTACTCTTGCAGCCGCCAAGGAAGTAGGGCTTATTTCAATTTTAATGGCATTCTGTAAAATGCTATTAGTCAATTGTACTACTTTATATGGAATGGTGGCAGAGAAAAGTAGGGTTTGTTTTCCTGTGGGGCAGAGGCGTTCTATCTTCTTTACGTCTTCTACAAAGCCCATATCTAACATGAGGTCTGCCTCATCCAAGACCAGGGTTTCTACATAGTCTAAATTTACAATATCTTGTTTATGCAGATCTAGGAGTCGGCCTGGGGTGGCTACTAAAATATCTACTCCTTTTCTTAGCTCCGCAATCTGTGGCTCCATGGCGGTGCCACCGTAAATCACAGCAGTAATTAAGCTAGCGTGGGTACCGTAATCCAAGAAGTTTTCATGGATTTGAATGGCCAATTCCCTAGTGGGACATACCACTAATGCCTTAATTTTTCGTCCTTTTTTGGTGCTTTCCTGTTTGTGGAAAAGCCGCTGAAGGATGGGAAGTGCATAAGCAGCGGTCTTACCGGTTCCCGTTTGCGCAGATACTATAACATCCTTACCCTCCAAAACCAAGGGAATGGTTATCTCCTGCACTGGGGTTGGGGCGTTGTAGTTTTTTTCGGCGACAGCTCTTAAAAGCGGTTTGTTAAGCTTTAATTCCTTGAAATTCATGCAAGTTGTTTAATAATACGGATACAAAAATACGGTTAAATTGGTAGCTATTGTTTTTGTTTTTAGGTAGTTTACTCTAGGGTATGTGATTTTTTATTTTAAAAGGATATAAGATGGTCCAATGTTTTTTATAATATTCCATAGGGTGTTTTACAATCCTCAATAAAGGTTTTTAGGAACCACTTCCCAACCCCTAAAATGAAAAAACTCCGGTAATCAGCCGGAGTTTATTCATCAATCAAAAAACGAACAGTCATGATAACTGTTGTTAATGGTCACAATCTACAATTTTTACGCGTAATATCCAATTTGAGTGGGTTTTAGCGTTAAAATTAAAATTGATTAGGCTACCCAAGATACGTTTTAAGAATCTTGCTTCTTGAGGTATGCTTTAATCTTCTGATAGCTTTTTCTTTAATTTGTCGTACTCTTTCCCTAGTTAGGTCAAAGGTTTCCCCTATCTCTTCTAAGGTCATAGAGTGTTGTCCGGCTAGGCCAAAGTATAGGCGGATTACATCTGCCTCTCTTGGAGTTAGTGTTTCCAAAGCTCTTTCAATTTCGGTCCTTAGGGATTCATGTAATAAATCCTTGTCCGGATTAGGAGATTCCCCACTACGCAATACATCGTATAGGTTAGAGTCTTCCCCGTCTATCAATGGAGCGTCCATAGAGACGTGGCGTCCAGAGTTCTTAAGGGACTGCTTTACATCCTCCACGGTCATGTCTAATTCCTTAGCAATTTCCTCTGGGGATGGCTGTCTTTCATGTGCCTGCTCCAAGAAGGCAAAAGTTTTGTTGATTTTATTGATGGAGCCAATTTTGTTTAATGGCAATCTTACAATACGGGATTGCTCTGCCAAAGCCTGTAAAATGGACTGTCTAATCCACCAAACTGCATAAGAGATAAATTTAAATCCACGTGTTTCATCAAAACGCTGGGCAGCCTTTATAAGGCCAAGGTTTCCTTCATTTATTAAATCGGGAAGGGTTAAACCTTGGTTTTGGTATTGTTTTGCAACGGAAACCACAAATCGCAAGTTGGCCTTGGTTAGCTTTTCAAGGGCAATCTGGTCACCAGCCTTGATTCGTTGTGCCAATTCAACTTCCTCATCTGCAGTAATCAGGTCTACCTTTCCAATTTCTTGTAGGTACTTGTCTAAAGAAGCGGTTTCCCTATTGGTAACCTGTTTAGTAATTTTAAGCTGTCTCATCTAAATATTTCCTTTCTAAATTAAGTGCGCTAATCATATGCTGCATTAGTTATACGTAGGAATGTTGGAAATGTTACAAAGAGACCCCTTTATTTTTCATTTTTGGCTTATTGGCATAAAAAAAGCCACGTATTCACAGTTTAATTGGAATACGTGGCTGATAATTAAGAGAATGAGGTTTTACCTAGTCTCTTCTAGGTTTACGATCGCGATCTCTATTTCTATCGTTTCTCCTATCATTTCCTCGATCGTTTCTATCACGATCTGTTCTTGGAGCTCTTTCCTTAAAGCCTTCTGGCTTGGGCAAAATAGCTTTTCTAGAAACTTTCTCCTTTCTGGTTCTTGGGTCTATACCAAAGTACTTAACATCAAAAACATCGCCCATATTAACAACATCGGAAACATTTTCGGTTCTTTCCCACGCCAATTCGGATACGTGTAATAGTACTTCGTTCCCTGGGGCTTCCGTGTATTCTACTACCGCTCCAAAATCGAGCATTTTTATAACTTTAACCTCATAGATGCTTCCCACTTCTGGTTTAAACATCAAGGAGTCAATTTTTGCAAGTACCTGATCAATTCCTTCCTGAGAGGTTCCTAGAATTTCTACGATACCTTCTTCAGTAACTGGATCTTCGTTGATCACAATAGTAGTGTTGGTAGCTTTTTGTAACTCTTGGATTACTTTTCCTCCAGGTCCAATCAACGCTCCAATGAATTCGCCTGGAATAACTCTGGTAACCATTTTTGGTGCATGGGCTTTAACATCTGGATTGGGGGTGGCAATGGTTTCCACTAGTTTGTCCAAAATATGTAAGCGTCCGGCAGCGGCTTGTTTTAAAGCGTTTACCAAGATTTCATAGGATAATCCTTTAACTTTAATGTCCATCTGGCAAGCAGTAATACCATCGGCGGTACCGGTTACTTTAAAGTCCATATCTCCCAAATGATCTTCATCACCAAGAATATCGGATAATACTGCATATTTACCAGTCTCACCGTCGGAAATTAATCCCATGGCAATTCCGGAAACAGGCTTTTTCAACTGAACTCCAGCATCCATTAGCGCCATAGTACCAGAACAAACGGTAGCCATGGAGGAGGATCCGTTAGATTCTAATACCTCCGCTACTACACGAACAGTATAAGGGCAATCTGCAGGAATCATTCCCTTTAGGGCGCGTTGCGCTAAGTTACCATGACCTACTTCCCTACGAGAAGTACCTCTAATAGGTCTTGCTTCACCCGTTGAGAACGGTGGGAAGTTGTAGTGAAGGTAAAAAGTTTCCTCTCCCTCGTAGGACGGCATGTCTATCTGATTGGCTTCCCTAGATGTTCCTAAGGTAACAGTAGCCAAGGCTTGGGTTTCCCCACGCGTAAAGATAGCAGAACCATGGGTAGAGGGTAGGTAATCTACCTCGCACCAAATGGGTCTAATCTCATCAGTTTTTCTACCATCTAAACGAAGGCCTTCGTTTAGGGTTAGGTCCCTAACGGCAGCTTTCTCTGCCTTATAGTAGTATTTGGAGATTAAGTCTCCATAATCTTCTAGTTCCTCTTCAGAGAAACTAGCTTTAATTTCTTCCTTTATGGCATCAAAGGCAGCTGATCTTTCGTGTTTGGATGAACCTGCTTTAGCAACCTCGTACACCTTGTCGTAAGCCATTTCATGGATCTTCTTGGCCAACTCCTCATCTTCCCTCTCACCCTCGTATTCGCGAACTTCTTTCTTGCCAAAAGCCTCGGCTAATCTAACTTGGGCGGCACATTGTACCTTAATGTGCTCGTGGGCAAATTTAATGGCCTCAACCATTTCCTCTTCGGAAATTTCTTTCATTTCTCCTTCCACCATCATTACAGAATCTGCAGATGCACCAATGATCATATCCAAATCGGAATCTTCCAATTGGGTTCTGGTAGGGTTAATGATAAATTCTCCGTTAATACGTCCTACTCTTACTTCAGAAATAGCACATTCAAAAGGCAAGTCGGATAGTTGGATAGCTGCAGAAGCGGCCAATCCTGCCATAGCATCTGGCATAACATCCGCATCGTGAGACATCAACTGGATCATTACTTGAGTTTCCGAATGGTAATCGGATGGGAAAAGTGGGCGTAAAACGCGGTCTACCAACCTCATGGTCAATACTTCACCGTCGCTTGGCCTTGCTTCTCTCTTAAAAAAACCTCCTGGATAACGTCCAGAGGCTGCAAATTTCTCACGGTAATCTACCGTTAGTGGAAGGAAATCCACATCACTTTGTTTGTAATTGGAAACAACTGTACATAATAACATACAATTTCCAGACTTCACAACAACAGAACCATGGGCCTGTTTTGCCAATTTACCGGTTTCGATAGAAATTTCTCTACCGTCCCCGAGGTCAATGACCTCTTTAAATACTTTTGGTATCATAAATACGAATTAAAACCTACCTAGCTGTAGGCTTGTTAAACAATGGTCTTTCGTCTGTTTAGACGACGTTGTTGTGTTGTAGTTGTTGTTGACCAATGAAAAACTAGATGTAAGCTTTTTATATTGCCCTAAAATAAAAAAAAAAGGGACTTGGAAAAAAAAACAATACTGATTAAATATTAGTATTGGCAATATATAAAAAAAGGGGAAAGTAAAACGTTTCCCCTTTTTCAAATTATTTTCTAATTCCTAATTCTTTAATTATCGCACGGTATCTAACAATATCCGTCTTAATTAAATAATCTAAAAGGGATCTTCTCTTACCTACCAATTTAACCAAGGAGCGCTCGGTGTTAAAATCCTTCTGATTTTTCTTAAGGTGCTCAGATAAGTGTTGAATTCTATAGGTGAACAAGGCTATCTGTCCCTCAGTAGAACCTGTATTCTTTGCGTCACCGCCATGTTTTTTAAAAATGTCGGCCTTTACTTCTTTACTTAAATACATTCCAATATTTGTTTAATGATTATTATGTATGTGATTGTTTTTCAACCAGGCTGCAAAGATAGACTATTTTTTATATCCAGCGCGCATGATTTTTTGATTTTTAGGAAGTTTTCATTTTTGGACGAAATAGTAAAACTAAAAAGGCCCTATCTTTATTAGTCAGGGCCTTTAGCATTAGTTTCTTTATGCTTCCTTTCTTACTGGATTGTTTTCTATTAAATCTATATAGAGATTAATCTTCTTTTTAAGGTCCCTTCTATGGACAATAAAGTCTAAAAATCCGTGTTCTTGAAGAAATTCGGCTGTTTGAAAACCTTCTGGTAGTTCCTTGCCAGTCGCCTCTTTTACCACTCGTGGTCCTGCAAAACCAATTAAGGCCCCAGGTTCGGATATGTTAATATCCCCCAACATAGCGTAAGATGCGGTGGTCCCTCCAGTGGTAGGGTCCGTACATAGGGAAATGTAAGGAATGCCGGCATCGGCAAGTTGTGCCAATTTAGCCGAGGTTTTAGCCAATTGCATTAAGGACAGGGCGGCCTCCATCATTCTGGCCCCACCAGATTTGGATATCATTAAAAATGGAATCTTATTTTTAATGGAATAATCTATAGCCCTTGCAATTTTCTCTCCTACAACGCTTCCCATGGATCCACCAATAAAACTGAAGTCCATACAGGCAATCACCAAATCTTTTCCTAGTGATTTTCCCACAGCGGTCTTAACAGCGTCCTTTAAACCTGTTTTTTTCTCCGCGGCGGCCAAGCGATCTACATACTTTTTGGTGTCTTCAAATTTCAATGGGTCTTTGGAGGAGAGCTTAGCGTCTAACTCCGTGAACTCATTGTTGTCGAACAAGATTTCAAAATACTCCTTGCTGCCAATGCGCACATGATAATCATCCTCTGGACTAACATAAAAGTTTTTAGCCAGTTCATCCGATTCCACTATTTTTCCAGTGGGCGACTTGTACCATAGCCCTTTTGGGGTATCTTTCTTCTGATCCGTAGCGGTCTGAATTCCTTTTTCCTTTCTTTTGAACCAAGATGACATAAGTTACTTTTTAAGTTATAGTGTGTTCACGTTGTTAAGGTCCTCAAAGGCCTTCTTTAAACGTGTAACGAAGGTTTTCTCTCCTTCTCTTAACCAAACACGTGGGTCGTAATACTTTTTGTTAGGCTCGTCCGCCCCGTTTGGATTTCCAATTTGCGAACCTAAGTAGTCTGCCTTGTCTTTCATATAGTCTCTGATCCCTTCCATAAAGGCATATTGAAGATCGGTGTCTATATTCATTTTTATTACTCCGTAGCCAATGGACTCGCGAATTTCTTCTAGGGAAGAACCAGATCCACCATGGAAAACAAAATCTATGTGATTGTGCTCCACTCCAAATTTTTCAGAAACGTATTCCTGAGAGTTCTTTAAAATTTTAGGAGTAAGCTTTACATTTCCTGGTTTGTAAACTCCGTGTACGTTACCAAATGCCGCGGCAATAGTAAATTTAGGGCTTACTTTGGAAAGCTCTTCGTAGGCATAAGCTACCTCTTCTGGTTGGGTGTACAGTTTAGAAACGTCTACATCGGTATTGTCTACTCCGTCTTCTTCTCCACCTGTGATCCCTAGTTCAATCTCCAAGGTCATTCCCATTTTGCTCATTCTAGCAAGGTACTGCTTACAGATTTCGATATTTTCTTCTAACGGCTCCTCGGATAGGTCAATCATATGTGAGCTATACAAGGGCTTTCCAGTTTCTTTAAAGTGTTGTTCGCTGGCGTCTAATAGCCCGTCTATCCAAGGTAATAGTTTTTTGGCACAGTGGTCTGTGTGCAATATAACGGTAGCGCCATAGGCTTCTGCCAATGCGTGTACGTGCTTGGCACCTGCAACAGCTCCTAATATGGCAGCTTGTTGGTTTTCGTTAGACAAGCCTTTGCCTGCATTAAATTGTGCGCCTCCGTTGGAAAACTGAATAATGACAGGTGCATTTAGACTTGCGGCCGTTTCCAAAACGCCGTTTATTGTGTCAGAACCAATAACATTGACAGCAGGTAGTGCAAATCCCTTCTCCTTTGCGTAATTGAAAATTTTCTGAACGTCATCTCCAGTTGCAACTCCTGGTTTAATATTGTGTGCCATAATTTTAATTTATTGTAATGGTTTAAATAGATGCGACAAAAGTAAATAAAAATATTAGGGTTAAAAAGGATAATTAATTCCGATGTTAAATACCCCGTTGGCCAAATTATAGTCTCGGAACCACTTTTTGCCAGATTCTTCGGCCGGATTATAGGTTTTAAAGCCCATATCTAGTCGGAAAACAAAATACGAAAAGTCGTATCTGATTCCCAGTCCTGTACCCAAGGCGATATCGGCAAGTGATTCCAAGTTTTCAAAGGTGGCAGCGTCATCCTTAACATTATCCAATACATTCCAAATATTGCCTGCATCGGCAAATAAGGCCCCTTTAATATTCCCCACTATGGGAAAGCGGTATTCTACATTTAAGGCCAGTTTTAAGTTAGCCTCATTAAAATCGTTTAGACCCTGGGTGCTTCCTGGGCCCAAAGAGTAGGGAAGCCATGCACGATTGTCGTTGGAGCCTCCTGCAAAGTAACTTCTAGCAAATGGAATATTGTCCGAGTTTCCATATGGGATGGCAATCCCAAAAAAGCTCCTGAGTGCCAGTACGGTGTTTCTGGGGAAACTCCAATGTTGGATGTAATCGAATTCAGTTTTTATATACTGGGAGTAGGGAACCCCAAACACCAGTTTTTTATCGGTTTCGCTGGTATTAAAAGGAATTATGTTGGAGATGCCCGATAATAAATTACCTGCACTTTCTACCTTAAAACGAAATTGGTGAAAATCATTGTCCGTAATGCCAATTTTATTGTTTCTTGTGTAGGTGTAATTGCTAGTGAAGATCAGGTTGTTCTCGGAAAGGCGCTTTCTTCGCTCCTCAATACTGCTTACTTCGTTAAAGTCTAAAGAAGAGGAAGTCACTTCCCTATTTAAAATGGCATTGGTAAAGCCGGTGGTTCCAGTAGGGATTATCAATCTAGGCTCGGTGCCGTCCTCGGGAGTTTCAAAATAATCGGTCAAGGCCGGATTGTCTTGATAGTCATCGGCTATCCTATCCAGTTTGTTATAGGTATTCTGGTAAACCTTAAAAAATCTACTGGGATTCACATTGCGCACAAATTGCACGTTTAACAGTTCTACCGTATTTCTCTTAAAGTCTGTGGGCGACCAATTATATCCTAAAATGGCATTAAAGGTCTCCTTGTCCAAACCAATATTCTGTTGAAAACTGGTTCCCATAGATATTTTGGTCTGTGGAAGCATGTAGTTAGAGATTATTTTAGAGGTGCTAAAAAAAGGCATCCAAATCCTAGGTAGATTAAGATTGATATCGCCCCCAAATTCCAGAATATTAAAAAACCGATTGTCCACTATACTGGGGTCCTTGGAGGCTCCCATGTTGATTCTGCCAGAAATACTGAGGTTTTCGGCACCTTTAAATAAATTTCTTGCCTGTAGGGAGGGGCTAAAGCCCAGTCCTAAAAACTGTATGTTAGAGTGAGTGATGTCAAAATCTGTCCCCAAAGAGTATTTCGGTCGTGGGGAAAGGTAGATGTTGGCGGTCAATTTTGCCTCCGTGGTATCTGCCACGAATTCAATATTGGGGTACTTAAAGTTGTTAAGGTTGGTAATTTGACGGTGGGTCCTAATACGGTCTATTTCCTTGTAAATGCTGTCCTTTTTTAAGAAGACGGCATCGGTCAATGCCTTGGGCTTATAACGAAGTCTATCTTTGTAATAGATAGTGAAATTTTTGTATTCCACAGATTGTAGGCTGTCTTGCTCACCGTTGAAGGTGAAATCTGTGTAAATGTTGATCTTATCAAAGGAATGTACCTTGTATTCCTCGGTGGTGATTGCATTATCCGTCCTTCTTTTTAAGTCTTCTATGTTTAGTTGGATGTCTAGTTTTTTATTGCTGCCTACTTTAGTGGTATCACCAATAAGGTCAAAGGAAATAGCACTTTCCTGGAAGTTGTAAACTCCGGTGTTCCTGTATAATTCCGTTAGCCGTTCCCGTTCCATATTTAAATCTTGGAGGTTTATTTGGCTGCCCGACTTTAGGTAGGAGTCGGCCACGTAGAGCTGGTGGATAGAATCTAGTTGGGGAGAGCTAATACGGCGCAATAGCGAGTCTATTTTATAGGGGGTGCCCAAATCTATATGGTATTGGATTGCTGCCCGTTGCTTGCGGTTGCTGCTATCCACAATAAAAGTGGTATTGTTGTTAAAATAACCTTTACTTTTATAGTAGGCACTTAATCGCTGTAGGGAGCGTCTAGTTCTAAAGGTGTCAATAACTACTGGGGCTTCCCCAATATTTTTGAGCCAAATGCTTGCGCCCTTTACCAAAAAGGACTCTCCCAATCGTTCTACCTGTTTCTTGGAAAGGAATTTTATGAGTCGCTCTTCTCTCTTTTCTTTCTTGTGTAGCCAAGCGTTAAAGGAAGAATCGGGGTCTTTCTTGGCTAAATTGTAAAGGTTTAATCGCAAAGGGTATCCCAGCAGGGTGCTGTTGGGTTTCTGATAGATAAGACTATGGACATCCTCGTTGTTTACTTTTGCACTATCTGCATAGACCGTGTTTTTAGTCAATAAAAGCTCATTGTCTCCCACTCTCCTCAATGCATTGCACGAGGTCATTGCAATTACTAGCAATAATAAGCTTATTTTCGTAGCGTTAAATTTCATAAACGATCGCGTCCCTATGGAGATCAAAAATACATTATTTGTATGGTTGTAAAAAGCCAAATAAAATTTATAAAAAGTTTACAGCAAAAAAAGTATCGATTACAGAATCGCTTGTTTGTGGTAGAAGGGGTGAAAACAGTTAGTGAGCTCTTGGATTCTACTTTAAAACCGTACAAAGTGTACGTAACGGATGCTTCCATTTTTAAGGACGACTTTAAGGAGGTGGAAGAGGTAAGCGAAGCCGATCTTAAAAAAATGAGTGGCTTGTCTACCCCAAATAAGGCGCTTGGTGTATTTCATTATCCAGAACCCAAGAGAATAGATTATTCTGGTTGGGTAGTAGCCTTGGATGATGTGCGCGATCCCGGAAATCTGGGCACCATCATTAGGTTGTGCGATTGGTTTGGGATTACAGACCTTATTTGTTCCCCACAAACGGTAGATTGCTATAACCCTAAGACCTTGCAGGCAACTATGGGGTCTATTAGTAGAGTGAATATTGTATATCAGGATTTACAGGCCATTTTGGCAGAATCGGGGGCTACGGCCTTCGGGACATTTATGGATGGGGAAACCATATATGGAACTACATTGCCAACCTCCGGGATATTGGTGATGGGAAATGAGGCCAATGGCATATCATCAGAAATAGAAAATATGGTTCAACAAAGAATCAGTATTCCCCAATTTGGCCCTAAAACTGCCGAGAGTTTAAATGTGGCTACGGCCACGGCCATCTTATTGAGCGAAATAAGAAGGAGCTCCTAATTGCTATTCAAAGGTGAAATTCACAAATAATCCGCGCGTTTTCATGCTGTGAATGTTGTCTGTCCATGTGGTGTCAGGGGCAGTGTCGCGTATCAACTCGTCAGTGAGGGCAAAAACACCTCGGATGGAGGGGGAAAATTTAAAATACTCCAGGTAGAAATCGATGCCAAAGCCCATTTCGTAATAGTAGGTGTTCTTTTTCATCCTGAATTTACCATCCGAAATCTCCTCCATGCTTTTTTCGTTGCTCCCAAGGTTTAAAGAGGTAGAGATACCTCCAATAATAAATGGTTTCCAGTTACCCAATCGTTTAGTACTTACTTTTAATAGTAGAGGGAAATTGATGTAGGTGGATTTCACTTCTCTTATTGAGTCCGTTCCATTGGCGATATTACCTGGGAAGTCCAAACTTCGTTGATTGTAATGTAAGCCAGGTTCAAAACGAAGGTCTAAGTGGTCGTTGATGCGCAGTTCCCCTATTAGACCTACATTAAAACCAAGCGATTTATCCACTAGAATATCTGTGTTGTCTCCCTTATACGCTAAATAGTCAAACTTAAAATCGTATTGGTTGAAGCCTAGGAAATAGCCCCAATTAAGGAGGTGCTTGTCTTCATTCTCTAAATTTATAACGGGCCTCTCGTTAAATTGTGCAGATAAAGAGGTGCCCAAAAGCATACTGCCCATCCAAAGGATTATATTTTTTTTCATCTGCTTGGCCATGTATGGTTTTAATGAATTTACAAAAATTAGACTATAGATAAATTGTACGTTGGTGTAAATTACAAAGCAATTCCCTACCTGCTTTTACTTATTGGCAACATAAATGGATGCCACGCCAAAAGTTTGTGGTTTGTTCTCTACATTTATAAACCCTATTTTTTTTAAAATATTGTTGAAAGCTTCACCATGGGGAAAAACGGCTGCAGATTCTGATAGGTAAGTGTAGGCGCTGCGGTCTTTGGAAAATAATTTTCCAATGGTGGGCAATATAAATCTAGTGTAGAATTTATAACCTTGCTTATAGGGGGTTTTGGTCGGATTGGAGGTTTCCAAAACCACAAAAGTTCCGTCTTTCTTTAGCACCCTGTAAATTTCGGAAAGGCCTTTCTCTAGGTTTTCAAAATTCCGTACCCCAAAAGCAACGGTAATGGCATCAAAGGAATTGTCCTCAAAAGGAAGGTTTTCGCTGTCCCCTACCACCATTTTCACGGTGTTTTCTAGTTTTTTGGCTTCAATTTTCTTTCGACCTACTGCTAGCATGCCAGGGGAAATGTCTAGCCCTGTAATCTCTTCGGCTCCTGTCTTTACCATATTAATAGCCAGGTCCCCTGTACCAGTGGCAATGTCTAAGATGGATTTAGGTTTGTTTTTACCAACAATAGCCACCACTTTTTTCCTCCACTTAACGTCTATTCCAAAGGAAATAACCCTATTCAATCCGTCATACTTGCCAGAAATGGTGTCAAACATTTTTGTTACCTGCTCCTTCTTTCCTAGGTCGGAATCTTTATATGGGGTAACCTTCTTAGTCATAAGCGTAAAATTTTTGGTAAATATACTATATAGTGAAATAGATATGGGTTTATTTTTTGTTTGATCGGGGTGATAAGGTCATTTTTAAGTTGTTGAAAGTGGAAGTCAACCAGATTTTATTATGTAGTTTTGCGTCGGTTTTTAAGAGATATTGATTCCTTGGTATTAGGCCAATGGTCGTAATCTTTAAAAAAGGATAAATCCTCTTTTGATCCTTTTAAATTTTAAAAAGCATAGGTTGGACCATTATTTGTATAGGTTGGGAAGGTTGCCGTATTGGTAAGTTCGGTCTACTGTACAACTTTCAAGTTCCTATGGTTTAACGATAATGAACAAAACACACTTGTAATTTTGTACGGAAGAAGCTTAAGACTTGTGGGTTGGCAAATATTTACATTACCTTTAATTATATAATTAATATAGGATATCAATGAAAATTATTATTGCGGGTGCGGGTGAAGTGGGTTTTCATTTGGCAAAATTACTGTCGTATGAAGCCCAGGATATTACCCTCATAGACTGTGACAAGGAGAGCCTCGCATACCCCGATACCCATTTGGATATTAGGGTAATAAAAGGGGATGCCACCTCAATATCTATATTAAAGGAAGCACAGGTGGGGAGGTCTGATCTAATGATTGGGGTAACTTCCTCCGAGACTACCAATATTACCCTGTGTATGTTGGCCAAGCAATTGGGATGCAAACGTACCATTGCGCGTATTTCCAATGCAGAGTTTATACATAATAAGGACCTTATTAGATTTGATAAGCTTGGGATAGACGAGCTTATCTCTCCAGAAGCCCTAGCGGCCGCGGAAATTCAATTGCTTTTAAATCAATCTGCATTTAATAATACCTACGAGTTTGAAGAGGGGTTATTGATTATGGTGGGGGTTTCCCTTCCAAAAACGGCACCTTTCGTAGGGAAGACCGTACAAGAGGCCGCAAAAATATTTCCAGAACTCCACTTTATGCCCATCGCCCTGCAAAGGATGGGAACCCAATATACCATAGTGCCAAGAGGTGGTACCGTTTTTAGAGAAAGGGATCAGGTGTATTTTGTTACCAATAGGGAAGGCTTGGATGATCTATACAAGCTTACCGGAAAGGTGAAGCGGGAGATTAAAAATGTAATGATTCTAGGAGGTAGTAATGTAGGCTTTAAAACGGCTAGGGATCTTTGCGCAAATAATTTTAAGGTTAAGTTAATAGAAAAAAACAAGGAGCGGGCATTTGAACTTGCAGATGAATTGTCCTCCGCTTTAATCATTAATGGGGATGGACGAAATGTAGAGCTGCTAGAAGAGGAAGGATTGGAAGCAATGGACGCCTTTATTGCTGTTACTGGTAATTCTGAAACCAATATTATGTCCTGTTTGGTGGCAAAGTCTAAAAATGTGAAGAAAACCATGGCCCTTGTAGAAAATATGGATTATTTTCAATTGTCCCACTCTATAGGGATAGATACTCTGCTGAATAAAAAACTGCTTGCCGCCAACCATATATTTAGGCACATTAGGAAAGGGGAGGTTGTGGCTATGACCAGGCTTAATAATTTAAATGCGGAGATTTTGGAGTTTAATGTTAAGCCTACTTCTATAGTGAACGGAAAATATATAAGGGATCTAAATTTTCCTAAAGAGGCTACCATTGGTGGTGTAATACGGGGTAATCAAGGAATAATTGCCTTAGGTGGATTTAAGATTGCCGAAGGCGATAGGGTAGTGGTGTGTTGTTTACCCAATGCTATCCGTAAAATAGAAAAGCTTTTCCTATAACATGGCACTGAATTTCCGGATAATTTTTCACTTAATGGGTCTCCTGTTATTATGTAACGGAGGCTTTATGGTTTTGGCTGCTATTGTGAGTGGTATTTATGAAGATGGCGTAACGCTAGATATAGCCCTTGCTGCTATTGTTACCATGTTATTGGGGATGTTGTCCATGTTTTATACGCGGGAGCACGACAAGGAGGTGAAGCGGCGTGAAGGTTATATCATTGTTACTTTTGGCTGGTTGGTGATGTCTGCTTCTGGAATGTTGCCCTATCTTTTTTCCGAGTCAATTCCCGGGGTTACCAATGCCTTTTTTGAAACTATATCTGGCTATACTACCACCGGCGCGTCTATAGTAGACGATATTGAGGCCTTGCCAAAGGGTATCCTATTCTGGCGGAGTTTAACCCATTGGATAGGGGGAATGGGGATCATTGTATTGGCTATTGCTATTTTACCGCTATTGGGAATTGGGGGGATGCAGTTGTTTGCGGCGGAAGCGCCTGGTCCCGGCGGGGATAAGTTGCATCCTAGGATTACGGATACTGCTAAAAGGTTATGGTTAATATATTTTGCCTATACCGTGGCCGAAACCATTTTATTGAAATTGGCGGGGATGAACTTTTTTGACGCTATAAACCACTCCCTAGCTACACTCTCTACAGGCGGATTTTCTACCAAAAATGACAGTATGGCGTATTGGAATGATCAGCCTTTAATACAGTATATTGTTATTTTGTTTATGTTCTTGGCAGGAAGCAACTTTGTACTTAGTTATTATGCCTTTAAAGGAAAGGTTCAAAAAGTAATTAAGGACGAAGAATTTAAGTTTTACGCCATTTTTACAGGCTGCTTTGTAGTCCTTGCCGCCGTAGTAATCTATCTTAAAGCCAATGTTCCGGTATCCGAGTTTCATCCCATGGTGTTTGGGGAGGCCGAAAGTGCATTTAGGCATGCCTTGTTTCAGGTGGTGTCAGTAATCACTACCACGGGCTTTGTAACGGCAGATTTTACATCGTGGACCCCCTTTTTAACCATTCTCTTTTTTATTTTGATGTTTTTGGGAGGGTCTTCGGGGTCTACTTCTGGCGGAATTAAAGTTATGCGGCATATCCTTATTATTAAAAATGGATTGCTAGAATTTAAACGTACCATGCATACCAATGCAATAATTCCAGTGCGTTATAATAATAAGACGGTACAAGAGCATATTGTATACAATATTATAGGATTTTTAGTGCTCTATATGTTGTTATTTGTAGTGGGGTCCTTGGTGCTAGGGGCGCTTGGGCTCGATTTTGTAAGTGCTATTGGGGGTGCGGCTTCCTCATTAGGGAATGTGGGACCTGCTTTTGGGGACTTAAACCCAGTAAGCAATTACAATAGTTTACCCAGCTTAGGTAAATGGTGGTGCGGTATATTAATGCTACTTGGGAGATTAGAGCTATTTACGGTCTTGATACTGTTTTCGCCCCATTTTTGGAAAAGAACCTAGGTGGCCTCTTTAAGGTGGTAGTATCTTATTAGGAATTTTGAAGGTGGATGGTTCCTGTGATGTTTTGAAGCTTTACTTATTTTTATAAAATATATTAAATAAAAATGGACATCGGTTAGGATGTCCATTTGTAATTCTAGGGGCTTAATAAAAGGTATTATAAAACCGCCTTAATTCTTGCTATTGCTTCTCTTAATTCTTTTTCAGATGCTGCATAGGAAATCCTAATGCAATTTTTGTTTCCAAAGGCCTCACCAGTTACGGTAGCAACATTGGCATTCTCCAAAAGGTAAAGAGAGAAGTCCGAAGCGTTATTGATCTCGGTACCGTTAATAGTCTTTCCAAAGAAGCTGGAGATATCTGGGAACACATAAAATGCGCCTTCTGGTACGTTTAGGTTAAAACCTTCAATTTCACCTAACAGCTCTAAGACAAGGTCTCTTCTTTTGTGAAACTCATCAATCATATATTTAATGGAGGATACCGGGGCATTGATAGCAGCAATGGTTGCGCGCTGTGCTATGGCATTGGCACCGCTGGTAATCTGTCCCTGAAACTTGTTACAAGCCCTTGCAATCCACTCAGGGCCTCCAATGTAACCAATACGCCATCCAGTCATGGCAAATGCTTTAGATACTCCGTTAACGGTAACCGTACGATCGTACATACCATCTATATTGGCTATGCTTACGTGGCTGCCTTTAAAGTTGATGTGTTCGTATATTTCGTCAGATACCACAAAGATATCGGGGTGGTTTCTAAGTACGGCTGCTAAGCCTTCTAGCTCTTCCCTGCTGTAAACAGATCCACTTGGATTACAAGGGGAGCTAAACCACATCATTTTTGTTTTTGGGGTGATGGCCTTTTCCAATTGCTCGGGGGTCATTTTAAAATCGGTATCTATACTGGTAGGTACTTCAACCGGAACGCCGCCTGCCAATTTTACGATGTCGCTGTAACTTACCCAATATGGTGCTGGTAAGATAACCTCGTCCCCGTCGTTTAACATTACCATGGCAACATTGGCCAAGGATTGCTTGGCTCCCGTAGAGACTACAATCTGGCTTAAACCATAGGTAAGGCCATTGTCTCTTTTAAATTTGTTCGCAATTGCTTCCTTTAGGTCTGCATACCCATCTACCGGGGAATAGCTGCTGTAGTTCTGGTCTATGGCTTCCTTGGCAGCCTCTTTAATGAACTCTGGAATGTTAAAGTCCGGCTCTCCCAAACTTAGACCGATAATGTCTTTTCCTTCACTTTTTAATTCCCTTGCTTTTGCGGCCATAGCTAAAGTGGCCGAAGTTGACATGGAGTTGATCCTGTCGGATAAATGGTTCTTCATTGCTATTCTCGATTTACTAATATTGTAGTGATGGGTTTTTGCCCAATTCTTTTAAATGTTTGAAGTGCGAAATTATGGCTTTTCTTGTAGTTTCATATTCGTTGTAAGGCAAATTAAACTCGTTTGCCGTCTCTTTCACAATTTTGGCAATTTTTGTGTAATGTATATGGCTAATATTGGGGAATATATGGTGCTCTACCTGATGATTTAATCCGCCCGTAAACCAATTTACAATGCGATTATTGGTTCCAAAATTTACCGTGGTGAACAATTGATGGATGGCCCATGTGTTTTTCATGCTACCGTCTTCGGCAGGTAAAGGCGTATCCGCATGGTCTACAACGTGTGCCAATTGGAAAACTACACTAAGAATTACCCCAGCTACGTAATGCATAATGAAGAAGCCCAATAGAATCTTCCACCAAGCTATATTAAGAATCAGCATTGGGAGGATGATCCAAATAGTTAGATAAATTAGTTTGGTGACTACCAACATAGACCAGTTTAAAATGGGACTGGGAAATTTTCCATAAGATAATTTTCTTTTAGTATACCGGTACATTTGTTGGAAATCGGTTGTAATTGCCCAGTTAAAGGTTAGCAATCCATAAAGGAATATGGAGTAATAATGCTGAAACCTATGAAATCTATGCCATTTGGCGTGCTTGGAAAATCTCAGGATGCGTCCTGCTTCTAGATCCTCGTCGTGTTCGTGTATATTGGTGTAAGTATGGTGAAGCACATTGTGCTGTACCTGCCAGTTGTAGACGTTCCCAGCAAGGATATAGATGCTACCCCCCATAATTTTATTTACCCATTTTTTATTGGAGTAGGATCCATGATTTCCATCATGCATCACATTCATGCCTACCCCCGCCATGCCAATTCCCATTACGATGGTAAGAAGGAGGTTGGCCCAATTGGGAAGTCCTAGGGTTAAAATAAGGAAATAGGGCGTTAAAAACAGCGCGAACATAATGGCTGTTTTTACATGTAATTTCCAGTTTCCGGTTTTCTTTATGTTGTTTTCCTTGAAATAATCGTTGACTCTTTTATTCAGTGTTTTAAAAAATTGAGCTGAATCTTTTCTAGAAAATCTAATGGTTTTATTTTCCATGATTTAATTTTTTGTAAATATACGGCAAAAGAACATTTATTTTGTGAATTAGAGGGGGGTTAAACCTAGCCGATGTGAATGAAAGTGCTATTTTTGGCAATAATTTTAATATACATATGGACCTTTCTATTATCTATAAATACTTTCCTGAGCTAACAGAGTTACAAAAGGAACAGTTTTCCAAGTTGCAAGATATATATCAGGATTGGAATACAAAAATCAATGTGGTTTCCAGAAAGGATATCGATGAGCTTTACATACGTCATGTATTGCATTCAATGGGAATTGCTAAGTTTCATCAGTTTGCGCCCGGTTCCTCGGTCTTGGATGTAGGAACGGGGGGTGGTTTTCCCGGGATTCCCTTGGCAATTCTTTTCCCAGAAACCCAATTTGTTTTGGTAGATGCCATTGGTAAAAAAATTAAAGTTGTTCAGGAGGTGATAGACAAATTAGGAATCACCAATGTAACGGCCATGCATACCAGAGTGGAAGAGTTAGATCAGCAGTTCGATTTTATTGTGAGTCGTGCCGTAGCAGCCATGCCTACCTTTGTGCATTGGGTGAAGGGGAAGATAAAAAAAGATTCTGTCCACAATATAAGGAACGGAATCCTTTATCTTAAAGGAGGTGATTTGGAAGAGGAGCTTAAAGAATATCGCACCGTGGAAGTGTATCCTTTGTCAGATTACTTCGAGGAGGAATTTTTTGAGACCAAAAAGCTGGTTTATCTTCCTGTGAAATATAGGGGTTAAATGTGTAGTAGGGATTTATAGGACTCTCTACAGCGCCTTCCGTATTCCTTGATGGCAGTTAATAAGTTGATGGCCCAAGAAATGGGATTTAAGCTTTGTTTGTGGTGGTTTAATGGTTGTCTCATACGAAGATTATTTTAAGTGTTAAGGTGGTTGGTATGTAAATGTAACGTTTCAATTCTTAAAATATTGCGTTTAGGAGAGGTATAAAATAAGGTTGATGACAGCTGTAAATAAAACCCGTAGCAAATTGTTCGCTACGGGTTTTTTATTGGGGAGAATAATAGTTGCCATAGTATAGGTTGTTGTGGTTGTGATTTTTTTAACAAAAGTCGCGCAGTTTGTTAAAAAGGGTGAGGTGTGCGTAATGCTGTTTCTTTTTTTATTCTTGATTGGATGGTTATGGCCAATGTTTATAGGCTGTTGGGTGAGTTATTATAGATTTATTGGTCGAGGTTTAGGGAGTATTGTTTAAAGCTTTTTTTCAAATTCTCTTCATTAATTTTCACAATACGTTAACAGTTTCTGTGATTTTTTTCTACATTTACGGTGTAAGTGTAGAAATTACAATTGTTCTTTTTGTTCAGTGTTCCTTTTATATCCATAATGGGTTTTACGGTGTACCCTTGTATGCCAACTGATCTAAGAGTGCTGATTTTTAATGGATGCACCGCTGCGTTTAAAACCATTTCTCTGAAAGAGGGAAAAAAATAACCATCTAAACATTGAACATTATGGAGGAGAATTCCAGGCTTACTATTCTTAGAGAATACGTATTTAAAAAGAAACCGAGGTTTGGGCTATCAGTACTGCTTTTTGCTATGACACTGTGCAGCCTACAAGGGTATGCGAACTTTAATTTTTATGAAGATTTTCCTGTATCCCCGCAGCAGGAAATCAGCGGAACCGTAACGGATGGTCTTGGGCCGCTTCCAGGGGCTAGTATAGTGGTAAAAGGTACCACTAATGGTACCCAATCAGATTTTGATGGAAATTACTCTATTTCAGGAGTTCCTAGTGATGCCGTGCTGGTCTTTAGTTATATTGGTTATAAAACAGCCGAGATTCAGGTAAACGGACAAACTACTATTAACGTTACGCTGGAGGAAGATGCCAGCCAGTTAGAAGAAGTGGTGGTAGTAGGTTATGGAACCCAGAAAAAGGCAACCCTTACAGGATCGGTTGCGACCGTTGATGGGGAAGCTCTGGAAAAATCATCTTCTCCAAACCTAGGTACAGCACTAGCCGGTAAAGTGGCGGGTCTGTATATTGATACGGGGAATGCTGCTCCTGGTGCAGAGAATACTGGTATCAGGGTGCGTGGAACCAATACGTTTAACAATTCCTCGGCACTGGTAGTAATAGACGGGATTCCAGATCGTGCAGGAGGGATTAGCAGAATCAATCCGGCCGATATCGAGAGTATCTCGGTATTGAAGGATGCTTCGGCGGCCATTTATGGGGCGCGAGCTGCAAACGGGGTGATTTTGGTAACCACAAAACGAGGAAAGATCGGAAAACCACAAGTGAAAATTACAAGTAGCTATGGTTTGCAAAGCTTTACAACAACACCGGATATGTTAACAGGTGCCGAATATATGGACTTGGTTAACCTACTAAATGTATATAAGCTTCCCACCAATGAATGGGCAGCGGCAAATGCAGTTAGGGGGGAGCCTTTTACACGTCCAAATGGAGAGGTTTTAAACCCTACCTATACCACCGAAAGAATTAGGAAAACAGCTGCGGGCGATGATCCATGGGCTTTTCCTGATACCGATTGGATGGAAGAGGTGACTACTTCTGGTGCGCCTATCCAACGTCAAGGGATCCAGGTCTCTGGAGGTACCGAGAGTGTTAGGTATATGGCGTCTTTGGGGCACTTAAGACAGGACGTGAATTTTAAGAATGCACCAAAAGGATATACTCAGTATGATTTGAGACTTAATCTAGATGCTGATATCAATGATTACCTTAAAATGAACGTAGGCCTATACTCTAGGCAAGAAGAGAATTATACTGCTACCAATACCCCTGGGAATGTTTTTAACGATTTGGTAAGACAGTATCCTTGGTTTCCAGCATATTGGCCAACAGGTGAATTTGGTCCGGATATAGAAAACGGAAATAACCCTGCTATAAGGGTTACAGACTTGCCCGGATATAACGACAGGAGTACCAATTTTGTACAGAGTAACATAGGAGTAACCTTGAAAGTGCCTGGAATAGAGGGGCTAGAGTTAATGGCAAATATGTCCTATGATAAAATGAATATGGACTTTAAGCAGTGGCAACGCCCATGGCAGTTGTATACCTGGGATGGGGTTAATAGAGATTCCTCTGGTTTAACTGCTGCAGATAGAGGTCCAGGTGATCCAAGTTTAACTCAGGAACACACTACCCTAACAGATTTCACTGCATCTTTCAATGCTTCCTATGAAAAGGAATTTGGGAATCATTATTTTAAATTACTTGGTGGGGTTACCCGTGAAGAATCCGAACAGAGTTTCTTTGGTGCCTTTAGAAGATTTTTCCTTTCCAGTGACCTTGCTCAATTGGATGTGGGAGGAAATGAAGGGCAGAATAGTTATGGTAATGGGTATGAGACTGCTCGTTTAAACTATTACGGTCGTCTAAACTATACCTACAAGGATAAGTATCTATTGGAAGGCCTGTTTAGATATGACGGATCTTATTTATTTCCGGAGAACAATAGATTTGGATTCTTTCCTGGTGTATCCGCTGGTTGGGTAGTATCCGAGGAGCCATTTTTCCAGAAGGCAGCGCCCTTTATCAATTTCTTTAAGCTAAGAGGTTCCTACGGACAGTTAGGAAATGATAATGTACAGCCTTTTCAATACATAGCTTCTTACGAATTGTCTGCAACGGGGCTTGGTTCCGTAGTTACCACGGCCTATGAGAATAAAGTGGCCAACCCAAATATCTCATGGGAAACCGCTACTTCCAGAAATGTTGGTTTCGACTTAAGAACCTTTAATAATAAGGTGGTAGTAGGGTTTGACCTTTATAAGAATTCAAGATCCGATATTTTGACTACCCCACAAAAAACCCTTCCAGAGTATAGTGGAATTGCGGCTCCGGCGATAAATATTGGGGAGTTCGAGAATTCGGGATACGAAATTAGTTTGGGACTTAACGGAGGTGATCCTTCAGGA
Organism: Arenibacter amylolyticus; assembly: GCF_002150785.1. Taxonomy (GTDB): domain Bacteria; phylum Bacteroidota; class Bacteroidia; order Flavobacteriales; family Flavobacteriaceae; genus Arenibacter; species Arenibacter amylolyticus. The sequence goes on from NZ_MTAZ01000005.1 coordinate 146,896, forward strand.
TTTAATTATAGTATTACTTTCAATTTTAGTGATTCCGATAATAAATTGGTGTTCTTTGATGAACCAGATTTGGACGACCGCCCTTGGCAACGTCAAACTGGTGGTGAAATAGGAAGACCGCTTCGTTATAAGTTCGACGGTGTATTTAGATCCCAAGCAGAAATTGATGCAGAAACCTTGGATTATAGTGGGGTTACTCCGCAACTTAAGCCAGGTGATGCTAGAGTAGTAGACATCAGTGGAGATGGGAAAATTGGTCCGGAAGATAAGACTAGGGTAGGAGGCAGTGCCTTTGCCGATACCCAGTTTGGATGGAACACCGCTATGAACTATAAGAACTTTGACTTTAGTATGTACTGGACCGGTTCAGCAGGAGGGTACAATACCTACGAGTGGAGTTTTATGTCCGGAACCTTAGCTAATGTTCAGCGAGATGTTAGGGATAGAGCTTGGTCCATAGATAACCCGGATGCCCCTGCTCCTAGGTTGGCAGATAGGGGAGATCAATGGTATTCTGGTCAAACCGATTATGCACTTATTACTAGAGACTTCTTTAGATTGAAAAATTTGGAATTAGGGTATAACTTTAATGAAGATGTAATTGGTAGGTTCGGTATCCAAAGCCTCAGGGTTTCCGTTTCAGGTACTAACCTGATTACAATTACCGATTTCCCATTTGATCCGGAAGTAACGCAGAACGGAGTAAGCGTAGGATCCACTAGGGATGCTAGCGGTGGAGCGGTAAATAATGGAGGTGCCTACCCCATGTTGAAAACAATAATGACCGGATTACAAATAACATTTTAAAAAATACTGAAATGAAGAAGAATATTATAAAAATTACAACATTGTTGGTCTTCGGATTTCTGGTTGTGGGATGTAACGAGGACTTCCTGGAAACAACCCCATTGAGTGAAGTGGCGGAAGACAACGTATGGTCCGATAAAAAATTGGCAGAAGCAGCTGTATTGGACCTCTATCAAGGGACTTGGGCTGGTACCCTGACCCGTGAGGAAACTACGGACGCCTTTACAGATCAAGCGGTATTTACCCACCCCGGAAGAGGGGTAGATGGGTATACCGAAGGAAAGATGAACCCCGCTGGAAACTTTATGGATATGCAATGGATGAGCTGGCCTCAACTATATCCATTCATCAGGAGTGCTAATATTGCCATCGAGAAACTTACCATTAATGAAGCTGGAATAGAAGACGGATTGGTAAAGCGTTTGCTGGGGGAAGCCCATTTTATGAGAGGGTATTTCTATACGCAGCTAATGAGGCAATTTGGAGGTGTGGTATTGTTAACCAAGCCTTTAACCTTAGATAGCGAAGCCAATAACCCCAGAGCAACTTTTGAGGAGACCGTAAATCAGATTCTTGCCGATTTAAATCAGGCGATTGTTTTATTGGAGGATGCTCCCATAGATCCGGCAAGGGCACATAAGATCACGGCCCTGGCTATGAAGTCCAGAGTGCTGACCCATGTTGCCAGTGATTTATATCATCCATCAAAAAATTCGCATGTTTCTACCATAGCTTCCTATGGTCATCCAGAATTAATTGGCTGGACCAGTGGGTCCCAGTTAGATAGATGGGAGGCGGCAAAAGTAGCTTCAAAAGCCTTGTTGGATGCTACTACGGGGTATAAGTTAGACTATACCGCACCTGCTTCACAGGAGGAAGCAATTCAGAATTACGAGGACATTTGGCTTCAAGGAGATCAGAACCAAGACTTTATTTGGGGCCGATTGGTAGAAGAATTTGGTTTTGGATCTAGAACGTACCCAGGAGGGGATGGCTGGTCTCAAGGTCCAGGAATGGTGGCTTTGTACCACGGTCCCAATGGATATCACGAATGGGCAGGAACCACTCCTACCGAAGCCTTGGTATCTAAGTACGACTTTGCAGATGGTACCAAGTTTGACTGGGATAACCCAGACCATGCAGCTGCTCCTTATGATGATAGGGAAGCAAGATTTTACTCTACCTTCCTTTATGACGGAGCTCCTTGGAAGCAAAGAACGGATGATGTAGTGAAATATGATAATTTTAACGAAATTCAAACTGGCTTTTATACCCTTACCGATGGTACCATTATCAATGGTGTAGACACGCGTCAAGGTCCAATAGAAGATTGGAATGGTTCAAGAACGGGCTACTATTTTAGAAAATTTTCCGATCCTAGACAACCAGCCTCTTGGCCAAACAACCTGCAAAAGGTAGATGCTCCTTATATTAGATATACAGAGGTGCTGTTAAACTATGTAGAGGCAAATATTAATCTAGGGGAAGAAGGGGAAGCAATTACCTGGTTAAATAAACTTAGATTTAGAAATGGTTTGCCGGCGGTTACAGTGTCCGGAGCAGAATTAATGGAGCTCTACAAAAGGGAAAGAGATAAGGAATTGGTGAATGAAGATGCCAGATTATTCGATATGAAGCGTTGGTTAGAAGGCCCTCAGTCTTTGAATAAACCCGTACAGCAAATACTTGTGAAGGGTACTCAAAAACCAGGGACCACGGTAACCGATTATAGAAAAGATACCGCGCTTTTTGATTATACCTATAAGCCTACGGATATCGTTTTTGAAAATAGAATTTGGCAAGATCATGTTTATTTCATGCCAATTAAACAAGAGGAGATCGATAAGGACCCCTCTATTATCCAAAATCCAGGATATTAAAAAACATTGATGAAGTATTAAGAATGACCCTTAGCACTTTTGTGCGGGGTTTTTCTTATTTTAATGACCTATAGAGAATACCTACTAATTATGCATAGAATTGTTTACCTTTTTTGTTTGGGATTGTTGGTTGCGGCCTGTACGCCAAAATCCGATACTTTGTTTACCAAGTTAGCCTCCAGTGAGACGGGGATCGATTTCAATAATAAGCTTACGGAAACCCATACCTATAACTATTTTACCTATCCCTATATGTACCTGGGAGGTGGGGTTGCCGTTGGAGATGTGAATAATGACGGTCTGGAAGATTTGTTTTTTACCGGGAATATGGTAGAAAACAAACTATATCTCAATAAAGGCAATATGCAATTCGAGGATATTACTGAATCTGCCGGATTAAAAGGCGATGATCGTTGGTATTCAGGGGCATCCTTTGTAGATATAAACCAAGATGGTTTTGTGGATATTTATATTGCTGTGGGAGGTAAATATGGTCCCAATAATAACGTGCTCTATATCAACAATGGGGATAATACCTTTACAGAAATGGGTGCAGAATACGGGGTGGATTGTGATGGTATAAGTATGCACGCTACTTTTTTTGATTATGATAATGATGGCGACTTAGATCTATATGTTATAAACTACCCGCCTACCAGTTTTACGGCACCCGTAGAGTATTATCACTATATGTTGACCAACCACGAACATAAGGATTCCGATAGGCTTTATAGAAATGATAACGGTAAGTTTACGGATGTAACCAAAGAAGCGGGCCTAAGTTCATTCGGCCTAAGTTTGGGCGTGGTGGCTTCCGATGTTAATGACGATGGCTATATAGATATTTTTGTGTCGAACGACTTTAATGCGCCCGATTTTTTATTCATTAATAACCAGGACGGGACTTTTACCAATCAAATAGATACCAGTTTACAGCAAACTTCATTTTTCGGAATGGGAGCGGATATAGCCGATTTTAACAACGACGGCCTGTTCGATATTTTTCAGTTGGATATGTCTGCCGAAGATAATTTTAGATCCAAAGCAAATATGTCTTCCATGGACCCGGATGCTTTTTATAGGTCAGTAGATCTAGGGTTGCACCATCAATATATGCAGAACTCCCTGCAATTGAACCATGGTAATGGAGCGGGAGAACTTCCTTTGTTTAGCAATGTCGCTAGAATGGCAGGAGTGTCTTCCACGGATTGGAGTTGGGGCGGACTCATGGCCGATTTTGATAATGATGGATGGAAAGATTTATTTGTGACAAATGGTATCCGTAGGGATGTAAATAATAAAGACTTTTATGCCAAACACCGGGAGTTTTTCGATAAAATGGAGAATGATCCCAACTATAAGAACAAAGAAGAAGAGGTTAAGTTGTTAAAGTATTTAGAGCAGCTGCCCTCCGAAAAGCTTAGTAACTATATGTTCCATAGCAATGGAGACCTTACATTTTCCAACAAATCCGAGGCATGGGGATTGGGAGAGAAAACATTTTCTAATGGGGTGGCTTTTGCCGACTTGGACAATGATGGCGACTTAGATTTAATTGTTAATAACCTAGAAGATATTGCTAGTGTTTATAGAAACAACACCAGTGAGAAGAACCATTTAACCGTAGACCTGAACGGCGGAGGCGAAGTGTTGCCCAATGGTAGTAGGGTTTTTATCTATACCAAGCAGGGAATGCAGGCGCAAGAACATAATACGGTAAGAGGGTATATGTCCTCGGTAACACCTTTGTTGCATTTTGGACTTGGAGATGTGGAACAAGTGGATAGTTTAGTGGTAAAATGGCCAAATGGCGCAATCACCAAGCTAAACGATATTGCGGCAAATCAGCGCCTTGTGGTAGCTTATAAGGAGGATAAAAAGGAGGCCATCGGTAGTTCGCCGCATGTAGTTGCTTCTAAGTTCGAAACCATTGATACTCCTAATATTTTTAAGCATCAGGAAAATGTGTTCAATGATTTTGAGGTTGAAGTGTTATTGCCCCACAAAAACTCCACCTTAGGACCGGCATTGGCGGTAGGGGATTTAAATGGAGACGGTTTGGACGATTATATTGTTGGAGGTGCCGTTGGGCAACCGGCAGCCGTGTTTTTACAAACCAGGGATGGTAGCTTTGAAGAGTTGGAAATCCCAGATCTAGTAAAAGATAAATACTATGAGGATTTGGGTATTGTCATATTTGATCCCGATAACGATGGGGATATGGATTTTTATATTGCTAGTGGAGGAAATGAATTTAAACCTAATTCCCTAGGGTATGAGGATAGAATCTATGAAAACCTAGGAAATAATAAATTTGTTAGAAACAAGGAGGCGCTTCCTGATCTTAAAATCAGTGGAATGAATGTTTCCGTAGCAGACTATGATAAGGATGGGGATTTGGATCTGTTTGTAGGAGGTAGGTTGATGCCTAAAAAATACCCGTATCCCACAGATTCCTATATTTTAGAAAATGTAAGTACGGAAAACGGTATAAAATTTAGGGATGCTACAGAAAAAGTGCTTCCGGAACTTAAATCCCTTGGATTGGTTACGGCTTCCGTTTGGATCGATTTTGATAACGATGGTTGGGAAGACTTAGTGGTAGTAGGGGAGTGGATGCCTATTAAATTCTTTAAAAATACCCGTGGCGTGTTCGAGGATGTTTCCAGTAAAATGTATGATGGACCTTCGTCCGGATGGTGGTTTGCCATGGAGAAGGCCGATTTTGACAATGACGGAGATGAAGATATTATTATTGGAAATTTGGGAATGAATTATAAGTACCAAGCGAGTGAGGAAACTCCATTTAGGGTGTATTTAAACGATTTTGATGACAATAACACTCCAGATATTGTGTTGAGTTATAAAAGTGGGGAAACGGAATTTCCGGTTAGGGGGCGCCAATGTTCCTCACAACAGATGCCCGCCATCAAGGCAAAGTTTCAGGATTACAATTCCTTTGCGAGTGCCTCCCTTAATCAGATTTATACGGATAAAAAGTTGGAGGAGTCCTTGAGTTATGAAATAACCTCCTTTAAGCATGTTTATTTGGAGAATAACGGAGGTGTTTTTACTGCTAAACAATTACCACAGCTATCACAAATATCCAGTATTAATAGGTTTGTGGTGGAAGACTTGGACAACGATGGGAATATGGATGTAGTGTTGGCAGGGAACCTTTACAATTCCGAGGTAGAAACCCCTAGGAACGATGCTAGCTTTGGGTTGTTTCTTAATGGGCTAGGTGATGGGAATTTTAAAGCGAATACAATGTTAGAATCTGGTCTTAAAATTGTTGGGGATGTTCGTGGAATGGAAACAATAACCATCAACGGAGAAAAGCATATTCTAGTTGCTAAAAATGATGATTACCTTCAATTGATAAAAGTTAATCTTTAAGATTGGCTGTAGCATGTCCCACCAAGCGCAACTCCCTGGTCTTTGGTGGGGCATTCTCTTAAAGGATGCACCGGATTGTTTTTAAAAACGCCTTTTAAAAGAACCTAGATGTGGAATAGGAAGCAATTGGTAAGCTGGATACTTGGATTAGCCGGTCTGGGATTGGGAGTATTGGTGTTTAATTGTAAAAATGCTAATAAAGAGTCAGACTACCTTAGTCTGCCTATTTTGGCAACGCATGCCAATGGGGAGCATTATGTAGGTTCTAAAACCTGCATGGGATGTCATGCCGATATCTATGACAGTTATTTGGAAACCGCTCATTACAATACCTCCTCAGTGGCAGATACTAGCACTGTAAAAGGAAGTTTTATGGTTGGGGCCAATAGCCTAGATCTGGCCGATGTTTCTTTTACCATGACGCAGGAAGGGGATTCTTTGTTTCAGTACATAAAAATAAGAAATAGAAGTATAGCACTCCCACCCACGCCCTTCGATGTGGTTGTTGGATCTGGTGTTAGAGGGCAGTCTTATCTGTCTTGGGAAGAAAACGATTTATACCAACTCCAGGTGTCTTACCACTCACAGTCAGATAATTGGGTGAATAGTCCGGGGTATCCATCCTATCATACCAAAAGACCTATACGCAGTGCCTGTTTAAAATGTCATGTAACCCATGCGGAGAAAAAAGGGGAGTCAGTCATGGGAAATTCCTTTGACCGGTCTAAGATGATTTTAGGGATAAGCTGTGAAAAATGCCATGGTCCTTCATTGAAACACGTTGCCTATCAACAAAAACATCCAGAAGCGGGTGAATCCAAATTCGTTATTAAAATAGATACCTTATTAAGGCAACAGCGTTTGGATCTATGTGCGCAATGTCACTCCGGCCCAAGGGATGTACAACTAAAGGGCGATGCGTTTTCATATTTTACTGGGGAAGACCTAAATCAGCATTCCAGAAATATAGATTCTGGAAAACCCCAGGAAACCTTGGATGTGCATGGGAATCAATATGGGTTATTAATTCAAAGCGAATGTTTTAAGGAGACGCCTACTATGGATTGTAACACCTGCCATAACCCCCATAAGAAAGAACGAGGGGATATAGCGTCTTTTATACTGAAGTGTATTGCGTGTCATGGGGAAATGAAAAAGCACTATAGCGTAGACGCAAAGCTTTCTACCGAAATGCAGGATAATTGTATAAGTTGTCATATGCCCTCCAAGCCTTCCAAGGCTATGATGGTGCAATTGACTCCAGATAGTGTGGAGACCTCTTTTAAAATAAGATCCCATTTAATTGGAATCTATGCGGAATCCTTGTGGAAGGAATAAATAGAGGATCGACTCTTGGTGATACTTAAGAAAAGACCTTTTCAAATGAAAAATCCCGTAGCGAACTGCTCGCTACGGGATTTTATATTAAATGATCATAGGTGACTACCCTAAGAAAGGATACCTATAATCTGTTGGTGTTACAAAAGTCTCTTTGATTAATCTTGGAGAAACCCAACGCAATAAGTTCTGAGCAGATCCCGCCTTGTCATTGGTTCCAGAAGCTCTTGCACCTCCAAACGGCTGCTGTCCTACAACGGCACCGGTAGGTTTGTCATTGATGTAGAAGTTTCCAGCACAGTTTTGAAGCGCTTTGGTAGCTTCGTCTATGGAGTAACGATCTCCGGAGATTACGGCTCCCGTAAGGGCGTATTCCGAGGTGCTATCTACCAACTTCAAGGTTTCAGACCAGTCCTTGTCTTCATACACATATACGGTAACTATAGGCCCAAAAAGCTCAGTTTCCATGGTGGTGTAGTTAGGATCCGTGGTAAGGATTACCGTTGGCTCAATAAAATAGCCCTTGGTCTTATCGTAGTTACCACCGGCAACGATGGTGGCATTTTTATCCTTTTTTGCTTGGTCTATATACTTGGCCAGTTTGTCAAAAGAGGCTTCATGAATAACGGCTGTTACAAAATTCCCCATGTTTTCTGGAGATCCTGGTTCGTTGATGGATGCTAGGTCTTCCTTTACTAAATCTAAGATCTCATTAGAGATAGATTTTGGAAGGTATACCCTAGAGGCAGCACTACATTTTTGTCCTTGAAATTCAAAGGCACCCCTCACAATAGCGGTGGATACCTGTTTTGGATTTGCCGTAGGGTGGGCAAGGATAAAATCCTTTCCACCAGTCTCACCTACTATTCTTGGGTAGGTTTTATAGGTGTGGATGTTGTTCCCTATCTGTTTCCATAAATCCTTAAAAACTTGGGTAGATCCAGTAAAGTGGATTCCAGCAAAATCTGGACTCTCTAGGGCTACCTTGGTGATCATAGCGGGGTCTCCGTAAACTACGTTGATAACCCCGTCTGGTACACCGGCTTCTTTGAAGATGTCTACAATTACTTTGGCAGAATAAATTTGACTGTCACTAGGTTTCCACAATACTACATTCCCCATCATAGCGGCACTGGCAGGAAGGTTACCTGCAATGGCGGTAAAGTTGAACGGTGTAATAGCGTATACAAAGCCTTCTAATGGCCTATATTCAACGCGGTTCCAAACCCCCTCGGAAGATTCTGGTTGCTCCGCATAGATTTGTGACATGTATTCCACGTTAAAGCGGAGGAAATCTATTAATTCACAGGCTGCATCAATCTCTGCCTGATGAATGGTTTTGGATTGAGCGATCATAGTGGCAGCGTTGATTTTAGCCCTGTAAGGACCTGCAATCAGATCGGCTGCTTTTAAAAAGATGGCAGCTCTTTGCTCCCAAGGTAAATTGGCCCATTTTTCGCGGGATTCCAAAGCATTCGCGATGGCTTCCGAGACGTGTTCCTTTTCTGCTAGGTGATAATGACCTACAATATGCTGATGGTCGTGCGGAGGTGACATCGGGGCAGTGTTGCCCGTTCTTACCTCTTTGCTACCAATGTACATAGGTATATCTACCTGGTTGTTGAAATAGCTATTGTACTGAATTAATACCTCTTCCCGTTCTGGAGATCCGGGTGCGTAGCTCTTGATTGGCTCGTTATATGCAGTAGGTACTTGAAAAAAACCTTTACCCATAATTATTATATGTTATAATTTACGCAAAGATACTAAAAGCATCTGCGAAAATAAAGTAGGAAATATCGAGATTCTGAATGGGGGAAATGAGGCCCTTCAAGAAAGGAAACTGGAGGCTTGGGAAGTTAATTTCGGGGGATTGTTATGGGTGAGGATGAGTTTACATGCCTATGTCAACCCCACTGGTTTTAGCGGATATCCTTTATTGTGTAATTGATGGAGCCCCTACCTGGGAGTCTATCGGTTTTTATTTAGGTGACATCTGTAAACAACTATTTAAGGAGTAAGTCCATGTTTCCTTTTTTTTTGTTACAAGCATCTGCTGGGCTGATCCTAGGAATGAACACTAATTAAGACCACAGGGCAAATCGCTCATGGCATGGGGAAACCAAGATTTTAAGGGATTTAATTTAGGGCAAAAGGGGCGCTAAATTTAAAAGTGGGGATATAAACCCTAAAATTCTCCGAAGTGGTCAAGGTTACCATATTATAATGTCCCTTCATGGCACCAATAGTAGAGGCCAAAAGGCATCCAGAACTGTAGGTATGGGATTCACCAGGTTGTATCACCGGTTGAAGACCAATAACACCCTTCCCATCCAAGAGCTCCAGTTCGTTTAAGGAGTCATAAATTTGCCAATGACGGGAGGTAAGCTGTACTGGGTCTTTGCTCTGGTTCTCTATGGTAATCGTATATCCAAAGGCAAAATGCACTTTGTAATTCTTAAAAAATGTCCCATCAAAATTGGTGCTTACCGAAATTTTAATTCCTTTGGTTACCTGTGTTATCATAAGGATCTCTTTTGACTAATTTATAAATAAGCTGGTTCTGAGGGGGAAACTAGCAATGCTCCAAATGGTCCTATAAGTAGGCCAATTGCCTAAATCGTATTTTTTTCTTTTGTAGTAGCAGATGGTTCAATAAAACTATTCATCTGCAGCTATCTTAAATCTAAAAACGTAAAATTACGAATAAAACTATACCTGCCTTGAGTTTTAACACAGGTAATTGTTAAAATGCTATAGTACAACAAGATAAATAAGAATTTATCAACTGAGAGATTTGGGCATATTTATTCGATGTAATTATAAAAAACATGGATTTAGTTGCAAGATTTCAACATCTAAGCCGATGGAGCTGGGGGCTTTATCCCCAAGGAAACTAGCCTGACTTTCATTTAAAATGAGCGGGAAAAGTAAATAGGAGGTAGTTTTATTGGGATGTGGGCCTGGTCGGCCATTTAATTGGTGATGTTCCTAGAGTTTACGGAACCAAACCCAATGAGGCTATCGTGCTGGTCTCCAAACTTCCTGTAATAAACCAAAATTAAATAATTGTTTTCGGTAAAGTGGAAATTTCCGGATATGGTGTTTTGGTCCAGGCTGCCGTCTTGGCCTACCAATACATATTTATAATTGTAAAACCCTTGCTTCATCTTAAGCGTGGCTTCCATATTTCCCGTCTCCTCATTGTAGGTCATTTTGTTCTCTGGGCTTATGGCGTAATTGTTAAATTTCCCGTAAACGTACACTTCGTCCAGTCCAATCAACTCTGTATAGGGAAGTTTAAAATGTACGTAGGTATACTCGGCTTCTTTGGAGGAGTCCGTGCCTTGAAGGGTTCTTATCACAAAATCCCCATTGATATCCGGGTAGTAGGTATAGGGGCGGTTGTGCCTATAGTAGTCCGTAAAAAGGTAGTGGTTATAGAGGTCGGTCAGGGCAATTTTGGAAATGGAGGAGCTGGGGGCTCTTAGGTCTTTGGTGTCAAAATTAAAATATTCATTTCCTCCCCAAAAACTGGTTTCCTGGTCGTATTTGTAGACCAGTTCATTGCCCAAGGTAAATTGAGGGGGGATATTTCCGATGGTCGTAGTCCATTGATAATTTTGTATAAGGGCTACCTTTACTTCCCTTTTGGGGTTAGATACTGGGTAGTTGCTTGTGTTGATGTTAAAATGGACCACCTGTTTTTCGTCTATGTGGTTAAAGTCTCTAGATCGCTTTATGGTAGCTCCTACCTTCACCAAGTCTTCATAGACCAAAAATCTTCTTGAAAATTGAATTTCATTATAGCTGTTGTAAATTTCTAGTAGGTAATTGCCGCTCACCTTTAATTGGGTGTATGCATTGGGGATGGTGAGTTTGTAGTTGGAGTATGGCTGTAAGGTAGAATAGCTATTTTGATAATCCGTTATTCGTTCATTATCCATACCCTGTAGGTATTGCGACTTTAATAAGGTGGAAGGGGTCCAGTCATAGTTGCAGTGAACAATTTTATAATAGTAGTCCTGTTCGCTGGCAAATAAGTCATCAAATTCCAGGTAAATAGGTGCGCCTAAAGGAACTATGGGGAATTGGTCTTCCGTACTGCCTTTAAAAACGACGGACTTAATATGGGAGGGGGCATTTATTTCCTCCTGTACCTGGGCCTGTAGATAAAGGCTATGGAGAAGGATGAAAGCAAGACTGACGATACGACGCATTTTGACCAGTTTTTTGGGTAAAGTTAAACAAAAACTCACCCCAATGTCCATTGCACGGTCTAAACGCTAAATAATTTGGTAATTATTATGAATACGTTTTATTAAGTGCTAAATTTGCACGAAATTTTGATAACCTAAGGTCTACTAAATATGTCAAAAGACATTCGAATTAAGAAAGGCTTGAACATTAATCTTATTGGGGAGGCTGAAAAGTCTCTTTCCAAGGCAGTAGAGAGTAATGTTTATGCGATCAATCTTCTAGATTTTCACGGAATTACTCCCAAAATGTTAGTTAAACAAGGTGCCGAGGTAAAGGCAGGAGAACCATTGTTCTTTAATAAGAACGTGGAGGATATGCTCTTTGTTTCGCCCGTAAGTGGAGAATTAATTGAGGTGGAAAGAGGTGCCAGGAGAAGAATACTAACGTTGAAAATTCTGGCGGATAAGAATCAGGAATCCATTGAGCATGCCCCAGTAGCACCAAGTGCTAATGCAGAGGACATTAAGGCGTTGCTGTTAAAATCAGGATGTTGGCCATTTATTAAACAACGTCCCTACGATATGGTGGCAAATCCTGAGAGGACTCCCAAGGCTATTTTTATTTCGGCCTACGTAACCAGTCCATTAGCTGCAGACTTGGAGTATTCCCTTAAAGGTAAGGAAAAGGAAATTCAGGCGGCATTGACTGCCTTGGGTAAATTAACCCCCGGCAAGGTGCATGTTTCAATTGGCAAAGGCACGCAATCCCTATTCTCTGGAATGGAAGGGGTGGAGCTGCATAATGTGTCTGGGCCCCATCCGGCAGGACTTGTTGGTACTCAGATCAATAAGATAGATCCCGTAAATAAAGGAGAGGTTGTTTGGACCATTGCCCCGCAGGATCTTGTGGTAATCGGAGAATTGTTGTTAACCGGAAAATATAATCCAGAGCGTGTAGTTGCCTTGGTGGGGTCGTCTGTAAAGGCGCCTAAATATTACACCACTAAGATTGGTGCGGAGGTTTCTACTTTTCTTTATGCAAGCGGAGTAAATACAGATAATTTTAGGGTTATCAATGGCGATGTGCTTACCGGCAGTAAGACACAGCCAGACGGCCACTTAGGCTTCTATAATAATACAGTATCCGTAATTCCTGAAGGGGACGATTATGAGTTGTTCGGATGGAATAAGCCGGTCTTTGATAAGATTTCCGCTACTAGGTCGCTAACCTTCTCTTGGTTACAGCCTAATAAGAAGTACGACTTGGATACCAATACCAATGGGGAGCATAGAAACTTTGTGTTTACAGGATTCTATGAGAAGGTGTTTCCCCTGGATATTTACCCAATGCAATTGTTAAAGGCTTGTATGGTGCAAGACTTGGATGAGATGGAACAACTGGGACTTTATGAAGTAGCTCCGGAAGATTTTTCACTTACAGAATTTATTTGCGTCTCTAAACAGCCCCATCAGCAGATTATTAGGGAAGGGTTGGATTTATTATATAAAGAAATAGGATAAAGATGAGCTTAAAAAATAATTTACATCAACTTAAGGAGAAGTATAAGGGTAAAAAAATGGCGCCCGCATTCAATGCCTTGCATACTTTCTTGTATTCGCCTAACGAAACAACCCATTCCGGATCCCATATTCGCGTGGTGGACGACTTAAAGCGAAACATGAATACGGTAATTATGTCCCTGATTCCAGTATTGTTGTTTGGAATCTTTAATGCTGGGTATCAGCATTATGCTGCAGTAGACGCAGCCAAGGGAATAGCTAGGGAAGCTTCCCTTTTCGGGAATTTTATTACTTGGGAAAACTTTATCATGGGTGCCTGGACGGTATTGCCATTGGTAATTGTTTCCTATGGGGTGGGTTTAACCATCGAGTTTATCTTTGCCGTTATTAAAGGGCACGAGGTGGAGGAAGGCTACTTGGTAACAGGGATGCTGGTTCCATTAATCGTTCCTATAGATACGCCGCTTTGGATGTTGGCTGTGGCCGTTGTATTTGGAGTGGTCATTGGAAAAGAGATTTTTGGGGGTACAGGGATGAACATCCTTAACCCTGCACTAACCATTAGAGCCTTCTTGTTCTTTGCTTATCCTACTTGGATGAGTGGTGATAAGGTATGGGTACACCAAGCAGTAGACTTGGCTGGTGGTCCGGATGCAATTTCTGGAGAAACCGTTCTAGGTTACTTGGCGCAAGGAAGAGGGGCAGAGATGTCTTATTCAGTAGCAGATATGTTCTTTGGGTTTATCCCCGGGTCTGTAGGTGAAACTTCTACTTTGTTGATACTACTAGGAGGATTGTTCTTATTGTTTACCAAGATTGCAAGCTGGAGGATTATGCTTAGTGCCGTTATAGGTTCCTTGGTTATGGGACTTATTTTCAATGGCGTGGTAGCTGCAGGTTGGATTCCCGAGTATAGTACATTTTACGGCCTTATGAGCTTTGCGTACTGGAAACACTTAATTGTAGGTGGATTGGCGTTTGGTATTGTGTACATGGCAACCGATCCGGTGACCGGGTCGCAAACCAATCGTGGAAAATGGATCTATGGATTTTTGATAGGATTTATCTCTGTTTTGATTAGAGTATTCAATCCTGCCTATCCAGAAGGCGTTTTCTTGGCCATCTTGTTGATGAACGTGTTTGCTCCTACAATTGATCATTACGTGGTTAAAGGAAATATTAATAAAAGGTTGAAGCGTGCAAAAAACGCTATGGTGTTACCTACCGATGGTGAAGGAAAAGCAGAAGAATTAAAAGCAGAAACAGTATAGACATGGCATTTGATACAGAAAAGAATAGTTACACGGTAATTTTTGCCGCCATTATGGTGGTCATCGTAGGATCTCTTTTGGCTTTTATGGCTTCATCACTTAGTGATAGGATCAGTGAAAACGAAAGATTAGAGAAGCAGCAGAACATTCTTTATGCCATGGGCGTAAATGAGAATGGGGATGATGAAGGAAGTGTGAATTTCGTTTCCACTAGTACGGTTGCTGGCGAGTTTAATAAATATATCACTGAGCAGCTGATTATTGAAGGCGAAGAGGTTACTAAGGACGAAAATGCTTATTTGATAGATCTTAAGAAAGAAGAAACCCGTGCCAAGGCAGGGGAGGTAAGAAGGCTTCCTTTGTTTATCGGTGAAAAAGACGGACAGAAGTACTACATTATTCCTATGAGAGGTAAAGGACTCTGGGATGCTATTTGGGGCTTTATGTCCTTGGATGAGAATATGGTAGTGCAAGGAGTTTTCTTCGATCACGCAGGGGAAACCCCAGGTTTGGGAGCTAACATTAACCAGCGTTATTTCATGGACGATTTCATTGGAGAGTCTGTACTTAGCGGAAGTAGATACGTTGGAGTTGCTGTTACCAAAGGAAACAATGACCCTACCAATGAGCGTAAAGACGATAATGCAGTAGATGCATTGGCAGGATCTACGATTACTGGGGATGGTGTTACTGCCATGATCAGAGAAACTTTAAAATTATATAAACCTTATTTGGAAACCATAAGAGTTAAAAATTAAACTATGGCACTACTTTCAAAAAAAGATACTAGTCTAATATTAGATCCGCTATCGGATAACAACCCAATTACTATTCAAGTACTGGGGATATGTTCCGCTCTAGCAATTACGGCCGAATTAAAAGCGTCCATCGTGATGTCTATTTCGGTACTGTTTGTAATGGGAATGGGGAACGTTGTTATTTCCTTGATGCGAAACATCATCCCATCAAAAATTAGAATTATTGTGCAATTGGTCGTTGTGGCGACCCTTGTGATTATTGTGGATCAGGTTCTAAAGGCCTTTGCCTATGAGCTTAGTAAGACCCTCTCGGTTTTTGTGGGGTTAATTATTACCAACTGTATCATTATGGGACGTTTTGAGGCTTTTGCCTTGGCTAACGGAACTTGGAGATCCTTCTTGGACGGAATAGGGAATGCCGCCGGATACGGGGTTATCCTTATCATCATCGGATTCTTTAGAGAGTTGTTGGGCTCCGGGACCTTACTTGGTTATAAAGTATTGGGAGATCCCATCGCTAAAACCGGACTATATGCAATAGGGTACGAGAACAATGGATTTATGTTGTTGTCGCCCATGGCATTGATTGTGGTTGGACTCATTATATGGGTACAACGTTCTAGAAACAAGGACTTAATTGAAGAAAACTAGTAGTTACCAAAATAATAGAATGTTATGTTAGAACATATAGAGTTATTTTTTAGATCCATATTTATAGATAATATGGTGTTTGCAACCTTCTTGGGAATGTGTTCCTATTTGGCGGTATCCAAAAGGGTAGCTACTGCAGTAGGTTTAGGAGCGGCCGTTATTTTTGTATTAGCCGTTACAGTACCCTTAAACTGGTTGTTAGATCAGTACCTTCTTAGGGATGGGGCTTTGGCCTGGTTAGGACCAGAATATGCAGATTATAACCTTGGCTTCCTTTCTTTTATCCTATTTATTGCCACTATTGCTACTATGGTGCAATTGGTAGAGATTGTGGTAGAGAAATTTTCACCAGCCCTTTATAATTCCCTGGGGATTTTCTTGCCCCTGATTGCGGTAAACTGTGCCATATTAGGTGGATCTTTGTTTATGCAGTCTAGGGATATCCAAACCTTGGGATTAGCTTTTAATTACGGGCTTAGTTCTGGAATTGGATGGTTCCTTGCCATCTTGGCCATTGCAGCCATTAGGGAGAAAATTAGATACTCTAATGTGCCTGCCCCATTAAGAGGTCTTGGTATTACTTTTATTATTACAGGGCTAATGGCTATTGGGTTTATGAGCTTTGGAGGTATGTTGACCGGAGGGGATGAAGCACCGCAAGAAGAAGTGAATACTACGGCACAAAAAGAAAAGGAGCTTAAAGTAACGGAAGAGGTTAAAGAAAACACCGTTTCCTTCAACAACCTTATAAATAACAACAACTAGAGATGATATTAGCTACAAGCACACTTGGAACTATTCTGATAACAGTAATTGCGTTTTTAATACTATTGTTATTGTTGGTGGCACTTTTGCTGTTCACCAAAGAGAAATTATCCCCATCAGGACCCGTTACCATCACCATTAATGGGGAGAGAAAGATAGAAGTAGGATCTGGGGATACCTTATTGACTACTTTAGGAAACCAGAAAATTTTCCTTCCTTCGGCCTGTGGTGGAGGAGGAACCTGTATTCAGTGCGAATGTCACGTTCTATCTGGAGGTGGAGAAGCTTTACCAACAGAAACGCCACATTTCTCTAGAAAGGAATTAAGCGAAGGAGCACGTCTGTCTTGCCAGGTAAGAGTAAAACAGGATATGGAGATTACCATCCCTGAAGAGGTTTTTGGTATTAAGAAATGGGAGGCAACTGTAGTAAGAAACTATAACGTAGCTTCCTTTATTAAGGAATTCGTAGTTGAAATTCCCGAAGATATGGGATATAAGGCTGGTGGTTATATCCAGATCGAGATTCCTGAGTGTGAGGTTAAGTTTTCCGAAATGGATATTACTGCACACCCAGAGGAGCACGCTAGCCCCGATATGTTCCAGGCAGAATGGGATAAATTTAACCTGTGGCCGTTGGTGATGAAAAACACGGAAACAGTAGAAAGAGCGTACTCCATGGCTTCCTACCCTGCAGAAGGTAGAGAGATTATGTTGAACGTTCGTATTGCCACTCCGCCATGGGATAGAGCAAAGAACGATTGGATGGATGTTAATCCAGGGATTGCATCGTCCTATATCTTTAACTTGAAAAAAGGCGATAAGTGTATCATTTCTGGTCCTTATGGTGAATTCTTTATCAACGAATCTGAGTCCGAAATGCTCTACGTTGGTGGAGGTGCAGGGATGGCGCCAATGAGATCGCATCTATATCACCTATTCCACACCTTAAAGACCAATAGAAAGGTTACTTATTGGTATGGTGGTAGGTCTAAACGTGAATTGTTCTATATAGATCATTTCAAGAAATTAGAGGAAGAATTCCCAAACTTCAAATTCTATATGGCACTTTCTGAGCCGTTAGAAGAAGACGATTGGAAAGTAAAAGAGAATATCGATGCTCCTGGTGACGGATTTGTAGGGTTTATTCACAACTGTGTGATAGAGCATTACCTTGATCATCACGAAAGCCCAGAGGATATTGAATTGTACTTCTGTGGACCTCCATTGATGAACAAAGCAGTACAGAAAATGGGAGAGGATTTTGGAATCCCAGATGAGCATATTAGATTTGATGATTTTGGAGGATAATCCAAAATTGATTTTCATCTAAGTTATTTTATGGACCTGTCCTGTTTTATAAACAAGACAGGTCTATTTTTTTACTACTATAAATTAACTTTATTAGTATCAATGAGGAGAGCATTAACCAGTCAGGAATTGCATAATCTGGCCATGAATATTGTGGGAAAGGAGTTGGAGGCCCAAGGGTATGAGTTTATGGGAATCAATAGTAAGCCTAAAAAGAACCCCCAATTTGTATGTTTAAAGGATAAGAGATTACACTTTATTGTAGTGCGTAGTATATCGTATCCCCTAGACCCTACTAAATACGATGAGGAGTTTATGCAAAAGATGAAAGACCACGCAGAGAAGCATGAGGCAGAGGCCTATTATGCTGGGGTAGGGCTCTACAACGCCCTGGATAAAAGTTTGCCTGTTTATTTAAATGAAGATTATATATTGGATTATGAAGGACTTGTTAAGATATAAGATTATAGGCTTGCTAGCGCTAGTGCTTACTTCACTGGTGATAAGCTGTGGGCAACGGAATGGTAAATGGGTAAAGAATGTAGCCGTGGGGGAGGCCCT
This sequence comes from Arenibacter amylolyticus, assembly GCF_002150785.1. Classification (GTDB taxonomy): domain Bacteria; phylum Bacteroidota; class Bacteroidia; order Flavobacteriales; family Flavobacteriaceae; genus Arenibacter; species Arenibacter amylolyticus. Next base: position 165,356 of record NZ_MTAZ01000005.1, read on the forward strand.
AGGGACTTCTTATAGCCTTATTTATATATCCGAAAAGGAGTTGGATTATCAGTCGCAATTCGATTCCATCTTTCAGGTGATCAATCGGTCTATGTCTACGTATATCCCTACTTCCGATATTTCCAAAATAAACCGAGGTGATACTACTGTTGTGGTAGATCATATGTTTCGGGAGGTGTTTGAGCTCTCTAAGAAGATATATAACGCCACTGGGGGCTATTTTGACCCTACAGTAGGGGTTTTGGTTAATGCCTGGGGTTTTGGTCCAGGGAAGGAATTGGAGATGAATACCGAGCGTGTAGACAGTCTTTTACATTATGTGGGATTTAACAAGGTCAATATTTCCCCCAACAATACCATCTCCAAGATAGACCCTCATATCTATTTCGATTTTAATGCCATAGCAAAAGGATATGCGGTAGATAGATTGGCGGTATTCTTAGATGAAAAAGGCATTGAGAACTACCTACTGGAAGTTGGAGGAGAACTGGTGGCAAAGGGCGAAAATACACTCAGGAAAAAGCAATGGGTGGTAGCCATAGACGATCCACAAATGGATTGGGAGCGAACCTCCAAGCAAACGGTCAATATGAAGGATAATGCCATGGCATCCTCCGGCAATTACAGAAAGTTTAAAATAGATCCGGAAACGGGTGCCAAATATGTGCACACCATTGATCCCCTCACCGGATTTACCAAAAACTCCAATATACTAGCGGCCACAGTCGTAGCCAAGGATTGTGCCACAGCAGATGCGTATGCCACTGCTTTAATGGCGATGGACTTAACACGCTCCAAGGAGGTTTTAGAGGCAGATCAATTGCTAGAAGGTTACATCATCTATCTGGACGATGCCGGAGCGGTACAAGAGTATATGACGGAAGGCTTTAAAAAGATGCTTATAAAGTAATTATTTGGTGACCACAGGTATTATTTCACCAGGACTTAATCGGTAGCGATCTACTTCTTCCGGACTGAGTTTGGAATTGGTGTAATCTACCTCGGTTACCTTAAATCCAATTGCTCTTAATTTGTCAAAGTAGTCCCTTCCATAGATGCGAACATGATCGTACTGGCCAAATATTTTGGCCCGTTCCCTTTTGTCCGTTATGCTGTTGTCCTCAAAAGTCTGGGCCCTATTTAAATCCTGAGGGATCTGGAAAACTCCCCAGCCTCCGGGCTTTAATATTCTGTAGAGCTCAGACATTGCCTTCTCGTCGTCCTGGATATGTTCTAGTACATGGTTGCACAATACCACATCGTAGGTGTTGTCTTGAAAAGGAAGGTCGCATATATCCGCTGTGATATCTGCTAAGGGAGAATTTAAATCCGTGGTGGTGTAATCTAAGTTTTCTAGTTTTCTAAAGCGCTTGTAAAAGGCCTGCTCTGGAGCAAAGTGTAAAACCTTAAGGGGGCTATCAAAAAAATCGGTTTCGTTTTTTAAGTACAACCATAATAGCCTATGGCGCTCAAGGGATAGGGTAGAGGGCGATAGCACATTGTCTCGCGAATGCTCATAGCCATAGGGAAGGAATTTCCTGAAAGATTTCCCATCTATGGGGTCGGTGTACTTACTGCCACGCATAGACAATTCCAATATCGGCCTGGCCATGAGGCTCAATTTAATTAGCACCGGTCTGGGGACCGTATTAAGGACTAGCTTAAAAACTTTTTTTAATGCCATCTTCAAATGTTAGAGCTCCTAGGAATAGGGCGCGTGAATTTTATTAGGGGGTGGACAGACATTTTGCCAATTGGATGCTGAAAAGAATCGTTATTGCATGCAAAAAGCTCCTGTTTGGTATAAACAGGAGCCTTAAAATAGTTTGTTATAGTACCAGTGCTTTTTGGCGGAATTCGTCTTCCTCGTTACTTTTAATGCCCAAGGCTTCGTAGATATAGGCAAAGGTGGAGAGAATCTCCGGTTTACCATCTACAATAGCGACATTATGCTCAAAATGGGCGCTTGGTTTTCCGTCCTTGGTAAGTATGGTCCAACCATCGCTCAATTGCTTTATATTACGAGTTCCCATATTGGTCATAGGTTCTATGGCAACAACCATTCCCTCCTGAAATTTCTTTCCGCGACCACGTTTTCCATAGTTGGGCATTTCGGGATCTTCATGCATCTTTCTGCCAATGCCATGACCTACTAGTTCTCGGACTACTCCATAACCGTGATCTTCTGTGAACTTTTGAATAGCATAGCCCACATCGCCTACGCGATTACCAAGTTTAAATTCCCGAATTCCTACATACAGGGATTCCTTGGTTACTTCCAACAACTTTTTTACTTCAGGGGAAACTTCACCTACTTCAAAAGTGTAGGCATGATCTCCGTAAAAATCATTCTTCAAGGCCCCACAGTCTATGGAAATTATATCACCCTCCTCTAATGGGGTGTCGTTGGGAATTCCGTGTACCACTTGGGCATTTGGACTCATACAAAGGGAGTTGGGGAAATCATACATTCCAAGAAATCCGGGTTCTGCCCCGTGATCTCGAATAAAGGTTTCCGCCAGTTTATCCAATTGTAGGGTGGTTACGCCAGGTTTTACCTCACTGGCCAGCATTCCCAAGGTTTTACTAACAATCAAGGCGCTCTCGCGCATCAATTCTATCTCTTCTGGTGTTTTTATTATAATCATAGGCTGCAAAGGTAAAACATTACTTTTAAAATGGGCAATAACAGGTTTTGGGACCTACCTGGTCCCAAAACCTGTTATTTAAACCAAGCTTTTCCCAGTCATTGCTTTTGGTTGATCTACTCCCATTAAGCTAAGGATGGTGGGGGCTATATCGCCCAACACCCCATCCTGAATGTTCTTTAAATCCTTGTCCACCAAAATTAGAGGTACAGGATTGGTAGTATGTGCCGTATTGGGGCTTCCATCGGGGTTAATCATGGTTTCACAATTGCCATGGTCTGCAATCACTATGGTGGTATAACCGTTATTGAGTCCGGCAGTAATCACCGAATTAGCACAGCTGTCCACAGTTTCACAGGCTTTTATAGCAGCTTGCATATCTCCGGTATGGCCTACCATATCGGGGTTTGCAAAATTTAAACACACAAAGTCCACTTCCCCTTTATCCAATTCGGGAATGATTGCATCGCGTATCTCATAGGCACTCATCTCTGGTTTTAAATCGTAAGTAGCTACTTTAGGTGAGGGGCAAAGAATCCGTTCCTCTCCCTCAAACGGGGTTTCCCTTCCTCCGTTAAAGAAAAAGGTAACGTGGGGGTATTTTTCGGTCTCTGCAATTCGGATTTGTTTCTTGTTGGCCTTGGCCAAGGTCTCGCCCAAGGTTTCCTCAATATTGTCTTTATCGTAAATTACTTTTACCCCGCGATACGATTCGTCATAGTTGGTCATGGTAACATAGTAAAGGTCTAGCTTGTGCATGTTATGCTCGTGCATGTCTACCTGACTCAATACCTGTGTTAGTTCCCTTCCCCGGTCTGTCCTGAAATTGAAGAAGATAACTACATCATCGTTCTTTATGGTTGCCAAGGGTGCTCCTTGGTCATTGGTAATGGATAAGGGCTTTAAGAATTCATCGGTAATTCCCTCTTCGTAACTGTTTAGAACAGCCGCTTCAATATCCTGTGTCTTGGTACCTGTGCCATTTACCAAAAGATCATAGGCCATTTTTACGCGCTCCCATCTTTTATCACGGTCCATGGCGTAATAGCGTCCGATTACGCTCGCCAATTGTACATTCTTATCGGCACAGTAGTCATTGATCGCCTTTAGGTAACCAACGCCACTCTTTGGGTCTACATCCCTACCATCGGTAAAGGCATGTATAAAGCTGTTTTTAATGCCATAGCTTTCACAGGCATCTATTAGACCTCTTAGGTGGGAAGTATGACTGTGTACGCCCCCATCACTCAACAGCCCAAGGAAATGAACCGTTTTATTGTTGGTTTTGGCGTGCAATAAGGCCTCTTTTAATACTGGTACCTCCTTTAAGGTGTCCTCTTCTATGGCTAAGTTTATTTTAGCGAGGTCTTGGTAAACAATTCTTCCGGCCCCTAAATTCATGTGCCCTACCTCACTATTACCCATCTGCCCTTCCGGCAAGCCTACATGCATACCATCGGTCAGTAAATTTGCGTGGGCATATTTGGTGTAAAGGGAGTCTATAAAAGGGGTGTTGGCATTTTCTATTGCAGATACTTTGGGGTCAGGAGATTTTCCCCAACCGTCCAAAATCATTAGGATTACTTTCTTGTTCATATGATTATTGTTATACAGGTCAAAAATAAAACTATTGCCTAAGGATTGCTAGAATTTGCGATAGGAATTTTAAAATACTCCCCCAATCTTTTAAGAAAATGCAATCGTAATCCCGATGTATTCAATATGTTAAAATTATGTTATTTGTTAACGATTGATAACAAAATAAGAAAGGTGTGGTCTATTAAGTACAATCAAAAACTATTTTAATTAAATCTTATTCATCATGAGAAAAACAATCGTAATCGCTGCCTGGGCAATATTATGCGCAGTACCCGGCTTTAGTGCCGAAAAACCTATGGATTTACAGGGGGTGTCCAGCTCCTTGCCGATGGAAACCACCAGGGAACTGAACTCTTTTTGTAAGGCTATTATAAAAGGGGATATACAAACTGTGAAACGACTAATAGCTTTGGGGGAGGATGTGAATAAAAAATCACTGGGTAAAACCCCGGTAATTTTTGCTGCCCGTTACAACAAGGCTGAAATAGTAAAACTCTTATTGGACAATGGTGCTGATCCAAGCATTAGGTGCGAAAGTGGCTATAATGCAAAAAAGCATGCCGAACTTTCCAATGCCAAGGAAGCGCTGGCGGTTATTAATGCCCATTCTATGAAATAGAACGTAGGCTGTTGCCTAAAACCAAAAGGACCTATCGTAAGGAAACGATAGGTCCTTTTGGTTTCTAGAATTTGCTAAATGTACAAATAGAGGGCTCCTTGAATGCTAAAAATCAAAGCCTGTAAATAATCTGTACATAAAGGCATACAATGCCAGGGATAACATAATGAAGCAAAAAACGGAATACAGTTTTAAAAGGAATACGGCAATTAACGGCCTGCATTGTTCAAATGCCCCTACGTAAAGGTTCTTAAGGTGTAATAGTGTTCCCATATAGTTGTCTTTAGATTGGTGATAATCAAAGCTATAAGGGTTAAATTGGTAAAGGGTAAAGTATTTGGGAATCTATGCAAGTTACAAAAAAATATTGAGAAACTATTGCATGGAACCCAACGGATGCATCACCCTTATAGTTTGTTTTGGTGTTTTTTAATCGCTGCTTTAATTTTTTCGATCCTATTGTCCGGGTCAGGGTGGGTACTTTTAAATTCGGGTACCCTATTGGGGCCAGCGGCTTCCTTTAAGATCTCCATGACGCGAATCATTTCTTGTGGGTTGTATCCGGAGCGAAGCATTAATAGGACTCCTAGATCATCGCTTTCTAGCTCGTCTTCCCTACCATTGGTTAGCAAGGTGTTCTGTCCTATACGACCTACAATATCCCCGGCATCCGCTCCTACGGAAGCCCCTACGGAGACGGTTTTCCAAAAGTTGCCCTCGGCAATCCTTTCGGCGGAATGTCTGCCTATTACATGGCCTATTTCGTGCCCCAAAACGCCAGCCAGTTGGGCTTCGTTCAATTTGGAAAAAAGGGCATAGGTAATAAATACCTGTCCTCCGGGAAGCGCAAAGGCATTGATGGTCTGGTTATCTGCCAGTAAGTGAAATTCGTAGCGGTAGGGAGTTTCACTTGCAATACTGTTATTCACCAATTTGTGCCCCACTTGATCCACATAGTTTTGCAACTGATCATCGGGATAGAGTCCGCCATACTGCTGGGCTATTTCCGGGGCACTTTGTAGGCCAATTGCAATTTCCTGTTCCGTACTCATGCTAATGTTTTGCACCCTGCCGGTATACGGATTTTCCTCCTTATTGGTACAGCGCTGTATATAGGCGAAGGCCACAATGGCCACGCCAATTAAAATCCTGAATCTCCAATTCCTTCCCATAATTGTCAAGCATTGATATCGCCACAACAATCCTGATCTTCCCCCTGCTTTTGCAGATAGGGCGTTAAAATAATCTAAGTGCTACTAGTTCTGAGTATTCCCTTGCCCACGGTGCTTGCCGTAGATCTCCAAAGGAAGCTTGCATTAGTAGATGGGAAACCCCTACAATTGTATTTAAATCCTTTGAAAAAAACGACCCAGCAGCTCCTTAAGATTGCCCTTAATGCCTGAATACATATAGCAAGCCGCTATAGAATATTCACCTCTAAATAGTTCTGGTGCTTAGGTAACAATTTACGAAAAATATGGTTACAGTAGGGCGGAATTTATATCTAAAATATGGTCTTGTATATAGCTTTTTAGAAATCCAGAGGTAAAGTGTTCCTTTCCAATTATGTCTTCCTGCATAATCAATTTGGCGATATTCTTTTTGCGAAATGCTTTTAGCATGGGTTTGGAAATAGGGGCGTAGCTGTAGTGCCAAGGCTCGTATTTAAAACCCTTGCGTTTTGGATCGTTGGTGTAGACTAGGTAGAAATCGAACTTATTGGCATTTTCGTCCATCCATTGTTTAAATAGCGCAAAGGGACCTCCCTCTTCAAATTTTTGGGGACTTAGTACGCTACCAGTGGTTTTACGGTAGCCGTCAATAATATCCACATCGGTCCCCCAATGGTGTCTGCTAGTACCCGGAATGGTAGAGTATTCTATTATCTTTTCTATGGCTGCAAGGTTTGTCATACCCTTTTCATTGGTGTTCTGAAGGTATTTTCGTTCCCAAATGGCATCTTGCCGGTAGAAGCTTCTAAAACTGGAAACTACTTTTAAATCTATTCCGTCCCCATAGGCTGCCTTCCTCATTTCCACAAAGGCATCGTGGGCGTCTTTTCTAAGATTAATATCCTTCCCAAACAAGGGTATGTCTTTTTTTCCCATTAATTCTTCCAGGGAATATTCGGGATCCTGGGAAAGGGTAAGACCAGGCATCACTGAAAGGGCCAAGCCAGTATACCCGGTTTTTTTAATGAAGGTTCTTCGTTGCATAGGGCAATACGGTTTTAATAGTTGTATTTATCTACGCTATCTAACACCATAACACTGCCAGATAGTCCGTTAAGTTTCTAAATATAACAATACCTAAGAATAAACGCTGGATTGAAGGTAAAGTTGTTGGTTTTAACTGGAAATTCTTAAGTGAGTTGATTCACTATATTGAGATAAGTTCCCGATTGCGGATGGCTTTTGAAACGCGGGCTCCACCCAACAATGTGGGATCTGACAGGTTTATTTTAGGGGAAAATTGTTTAGGAAGTACACTCACTACTCACTACTCTGTACTCAATACTCTATAACCTACCTTGCCCTTTCCAAATACAAATACCCCTGATGGCTTTTATTGAGGTCCTTCATATCCACAATGTAGAAATAGACACCATTTGGAAGGCCTTGATCCCGATTAATGACTAGGTTGTTAATATTGGAGTAGCCCGTAAAACCGTTGGTATAGTTCTTTTCTTCGTAGACTTTTAGTCCATTCCTATCAAAGATCCTTAGCATGTAGTCTTTGGATGATTCTAGACCTTCCAGTTTAAGAAAATCATTTACCCCATCCCCATTCGGAGTTACTAGGTAATTGTCTAGTGTAGGAGCTTCGTCTGTTGTGGAAACGCTGCCAAAGGTAATAACGGCATAGTCTGAGGGGGTAAATCTTTTGGATACCAATATTCCTAAATCCAGGCTACCCACTACTGAGGTGGTCCCAAGGTTCACCCAAGCTTCCTGGGAAATGCTCCATCCAACTGGTACAATATGGGCAACATTCTGTGTTAAGGCGGCAATATCACTATTCGGATTCCAGCTTATTTGAATGGTTGAGGGCAAATTGGCTTCCAGATGCCAAAATTCTTTGGTGCTGATGTTTATTATGGAATCTAGTTTTTGGCTGGTATCAAATCCTGGAAACGGATTGGAGGGTTGCGCTACATTAGCCCGATAATAGGCACATTTTACAATGGCATTGATGCCGCTACTGTTTAGGTCTAGTGCTCGGAGCTGGGAGGCATCTCCAACGGGAAAATCAAAATTTCGAACCTGGTTGGCGGTAACATAACCGTCTACTTTGGAAAAATCTGTTACTCCCACGTAATCTGCCTCCTCCAAAAAATTAAGAAATACATCTTGCTGGGGTCTTGGAGTAATAATATTCCCGATTATAAAATTGGTATTGTGTAGAACGTTTATCCCGGTATCTAGCTGAAGCCCTTGCTCATTGGCAATCTCCATATCGTAAAAAGTAGGCGCAAATGCGCCGGATACCCTAAGGAGGTCATTGCCGTAGAATCCTGCTAGGCCCAGATTTTGGTCAAATGCGGCATTGTTGATCAGGTTGGTGTGAAAGCCAATCTGGCCCTGCTGGTGGATTCGGATATTGCCGATATTGTACATAGCCGTTTGGGCCTGTAGACCTAGGCTGAACAAAATGGCGAAGATGCTGTGTGCCTTTTTCATTTTTCTAATTGGACTTGGGCTACTTATTATTCTTTGATTCCTGCTTGTTGTTGAGGAGCGACCGTATTTCTTGCAAGTCCTGTTTTATGGAGCTTAACTCATTGGAGAGGCTAGCGTTCTCTTTTTTTAGTTGTTCAATTTTCTTTTCCTGCTCGATAGTATGCAGGTACAACTCCTCAATTTTTTCTAGGTTCTGTAGGTTGGATTCACTCAAGTTCCAAAAGCCATCTGCTTTCACCTCGGCTGCCGACTTAATCCCTGGGAGGTGATGGTGCTTTTTTACAAAAGCTTCAATTTCCAACAGACTTTTAAATTGGTAAGTGTTGTCTATGGAGGAGGTCCCCTCAAAATATTTTTGGAAAACGTAGTCGGGGAGAACTAAGTTTCCATTTAATAATATATCGGCACCAACGGAGAGACCTGCTGTTGTGGTAATTGCTAGATTGAAATTTGGGAGTATTTTTGATCCAGCTATGGCAGCGCCAGCATTAATGTCAGCATCAAGGATGGTTCCATTTAATATTTTGGCGGAGGTGATGGCGTTATTGGCGATGACGGTTGCATTTGTAAGACCTGTGACATCACCTGAGAGGGGGTCGACATTAAAATCATTACCACTTTGAGAAAGCCCAATGCCCGCGTTTAAAATTGTCCCGCCAGCATCTATTGCTGGTGCCCATACGGTTCCGTTCCATTTTAATACCTGATCGGTTGCAGCCCCCATTTGGTCGATGTCTTCCCCTAAAATAGTGGCATTCAAAATCTTTGCGGAGGTGATGGCGTTATCGGCGATTACGGTTGCATTTGTTGGTCCTGTCACCTCCCCGGCAAGGTCGTCAACCGAAAAGTCGTTTCCAGTCAGTGTGAGTCCGCTTCCCGCCGTGTATGCAGCGCCCCCCGCATCTATTGCTGGTGCCCATACGGTTCCGTTCCATTTTAATACCTGATCGGTTGCAGCCCCCATTTGGCCGATGTCTTCCCCTAAAATAGTGCCATTCAAAATCTTTGCGGAGGTGATGGCGTTATTGGCGATTACGGTTGCATTTGTTGGTCCTGTCACATCACCTGATAGGGGATCGACATCAAAATCATTTCCATTTTGAGAAAGCCCATCACCCGCATTCACTATTGTTCCAGCTGCTTCTGTTGCAGGAGCCCAAACAGATCCGTTCCATTTTAATACTTGATCTGTTGCAGCACCCATTTGGTTAATGTCTTCCCCCTGGATACTTCTATCAAAAATTTCCGAACTTGTAATTCCTCCTAACTTAACTTTTAACGGTTGGGTATCCCCATCTCCTTCTATGGTGGTATTGTCTACCGCAACGGTGCTTCCTCCACCGGGTAGCGCCGACAAATCTACGGATCCGTTAAAGGC
>NZ_MTAZ01000049.1 GCF_002150785.1 Arenibacter amylolyticus
TCGCATACAGTAACCGTTACGGACGGGGTTTTGGATATTGACTTCTCCTCTTTGGTTGCCGATGGTGGTGTTCGCCACCCTATTATAAATGGGATTGAGGTCTTAGGAAATAGCAGTCCAGCGGGTCCACAAGGAGCTGCTGGGAAAGGAGTATCAACGAGAACTTCAACTAGTGCTATTGCTGAAACTGAAATAAATCCAGAAATGAATATGGTAAGCATAACCCCCAACCCTGCAAGTTGGGAGGTTGCAGTTAGCTTATGGGATAAGTCTTTGGAAATTAGGGATTTTAAAATCCACGATGTTAGTGGACGATATATAGGAAGCCTTCAACCATTAGAGTCCAAATCGATGAATGGAATATATCGTTTTGACGTTTCCGCTCTGGAAAGTGGATTCTACATTCTTAATATTACCACCAATGATGGCAATAGATCTAGGCATAAATTAATAATCAAGAAGTAGCGGAGCAGATAATTGTAAAAGAATTAATAATAGCAAGTTAAAGCCAAAAGCAAACTTTATAATGTAGCTTGGTTTTGCCCTCTATACCCTTATCATATTGTAATGTTGGTGGTACTCTTCAGTAGTAAAGCTAGCTCAAATATTAGGTAAACTCCTGTGATATAAGGGGTTTAGAGATTTATTAGGCTGAGGGATATTTTTAATTTTTGTGTCAATTTTTCGTATATCTTTGATTAAACTTAATGCAAGAGGGAGATGGGGTAAATCTATTGTTACCATGATTATGTTAGGACATAAAGTTTTGTGCATTGCAGTCCCTAAACATGTTTTACCAGTTTTTTGAGCCTTTTCCAAACCACATTTATACTTAAATAAGAAATACTGACAGACCTTTACTTCGTCACCTCGCTATGGGCAAGACTTTTTGGGCTTCCAATTTAAATCTGCCATTCGCAATTTTCACATTAACCAAATAAACCATTCCTACTTTGAATAAGGAACAACCTAAGAACAATAAGACCGTAATAAAACGCAATTTTTTAATCATCTCCCGATGGGGTGAAACTCTAGATTTGGCTTTGGCAATTTTAAACGAAGGCCACGAGTTGAAGATGTATATTGAGGATAAACCCTCCCGAGAAATAGGCTACGGCTTTGTGAAAAAAGTCAGGGATTGGAAAAAACATGTAGCCTGGGCCGATGTGCTAATTTTTGACTATACTGGTTATGGTAAAATATGTGCCGAATTAAGGGCTCAGGGAAAATTGGTAATTGGAGGTACCGAATATTCAGACTTATTGGAATTGGATCGTAATTTTGGTCAAGACGAACTTAAGAAACACGGAATAAAAATACTGCCATCCAAGGAGTTTTTTAATTTTCAGGATGCTATAGATTATGTGAAAAGCAATCCAAATTCATATGTAATAAAACCCTCCGGGGAAACCCAAGAATACAAGCAATTATTATTTGTGGGTAACGACGATGAAGGCTTGGATGTTATTCGAGTGTTAAAGGCCTACGAGAAATCTTGGGGCAATGATTTTGGCAACTTCCAATTACAACGGAAGGTAAAAGGGGTAGAGGTATCTGTTTCTGCTTATTTTAACGGAAAAGAATTTATTTACCCAATTAACGTAACCTTCGAACATAAAAAGTTATTCCCCAAAGAATTGGGAATTTCCACTGGTGAAATGGGCTCTAGCATGTTTTGGACCAAAGATTCGCCTATTTTTGACGCAACTCTAAAAAAGTTTGAAAAGTCTTTGGCAAAAGGGGGATTCGTAGGACAGTTAGATATCAACTGTATTGTAAACGGAAATGGCATTTATCCATTAGAATTTACTGCTAGGTTTGGCTATCCGCAAATATACATTCAGCGTGCAGGAATCGTAGAACCCATAGGAAATATGTTCTATAAATTGGCTGCGGGTGAACACTTTAAGATTAATGTTAGAAAGGGATTTCAAGTAGGTGCCTATATGGTGGTTCCTCCCTTTCCCTTTGAAGATAAAAAGTCTTTTGAACTGTTCTCCAAAGACTCTGTAATAGTATTTAAAAAGGAAATGAAGGAAGGCATTCACCCAATGCACCTTAAAAAAGTAAATGGAGAATGGTTGATTACTGGGAATACAGGGATCGCTTTAATGGTAAGTGGAACAGGGCTTACCATGAAGGATGCCCAACGGATGATGAAAAATAGGATTGGGAATATTATAATTAATAATGTGTATTACCGTACGGACATTGGTGACCGGTGGTCCGATGATTTTGATAGATTATGGTCCTGGGGCTTGTTGTAGAAAAATTGAATGGGGTTTAAAAAGACCATACACTTCATTAGATAATACCTGATTCCCAAGAATATGAAAGACTGTAGTTGGTAAAAAATAGGTATTATGGAATTCCAGGAAATAAGGAGTAACTACCAGGATTTTTTTAATATGCTGCCCATGGATTGGCAGGAAATTATCAGCCCATTATGGAAGTTCTATGCTGATACAGCCAATATATATGCCTTATTGGATAATAATATGATTGTTGCTGGAGGAATCGTTTTTAAGACCACCCCTCCAAATAGAACGGATTTCGAAATTTTAATAGGTGACCGGTACTCCTCCAAAGGGTATCATTATATAGGTTTTTTATATGTGGATTTAGATAGAAGAAATGAAGCCTTAGGTTCCCGCTGGCTCTCCGCTCTAAAGATTCAATTCCCAACTCAAGGGTATTGGTTAACTATTGAGGAAGAGGCATTGAAACACTTTTATATAAAAAACGGTTTTGAAGTTGTGCAGCAAAGCGAGGATGTAGATGCTCCCGAATGGATTTTAGTGTATAATCCATGAAGATCAATATATAAGGATATATAGTGTATTTTAAAACAATAGTAGATAAGTAAGTTCTTATTTCTGTTTTATGAAATTTAATTTCGCTTACTATCTGCCGTTCCATGCTCCTCCATATCCTTGCGTAAATCTAACTTTCTAAAAGTGGGGGAGACAGCCCCGGTAAATAAAACAGTTGCCAAAGTCATACAACCTCCAAAGACCACTGAGGTGACGGTACCCATCAGTTTGGCAGCAAGTCCACTTTCAAAAGCTCCTAACTCGTTGGATGATCCCACAAACATAGAGTTAACGGAAGCCACCCTTCCACGCATGTGGTCTGGTGTCCTTAATTGTAAAATGGTTTGACGTATTACCATGGAGATTCCGTCCGTGGCCCCGCTTAGGAATAGTGCTACGACCGATACCCAGAACCAAGTGGATACTCCAAAAACGATAATACATATTCCAAATCCAAAAATAGCTCCCAGTAATTTCATGCCGGCATTTTTAGTTAGGGGAAAATGGGCAGAGGTAAACATAATAATCAAGGCGCCCACCGCGGGGGCTGCTCTTAATATTCCAAAGCCTTCCGGACCTACCTTTAAAATATCTTGCGCATAAATAGGAAGGAGAGCCACCGCTCCGCCAAAAAGTACGGCAATCATATCCAGGCTTAAAGCCCCTAGAATAACCTTTGTACTAAAAACAAACTTCACGCCCTCTTTAAGACTTTGTAATACAGGCTCACCTAATTTAGGATTTAGAATGGGTTTTCTTTTGATTTGGGTAAGCGTTATAATAGCAATTAAGGAAAAGAAGAATATAAGGCACATGGACCAATGTACCCCGATCCAGTGAATACTGAATCCGGCGAGGGCTGGCCCCAACACTGCCCCCATTTGCCAAACCGAACTACTCCAAGTAGCAGCATTGGGATACACACTTTTTGGTACTATCAATGCAAAAAGGGAGAATATAGTAGGTCCTAGAAAAGCACGTACAATTCCCCCTAAAAATACCAGAAAATAGATGGAGTATAAAATTTCATTCTTGGACCAACTGCCCACCAATTTTGGCCAAGTCAATAAAAAAAGTCCTAAGCTGATTACAGAAAACCCTAAAATGCATTTTAAAAGCAATCCTTTTTTTTCCTTTTGGTCAACAATATGCCCAGCAAAAAGTGCCATGGATACAGCAGGAATTACTTCCATAAGCCCTATTATCCCTAGGGATAATGGATTCTTGGTTAAAGAGTATACCTCCCATTCTATGACAATAAACTGCATAGACCAAGCAAATACCATAGCGAAACGGACTATCAAGAAAATGTTGAATTCCCTAAATCTTAACGCGGCATAAGCATCGTTCTTGGCCATTGGTTACTTCTTATTGGTTTTATAAAAGTTGACTGATTTCCGATTTGAAATGGAAAAAATCCTATAATGAATCCTAACCAGTTATGAAACCATGCAAAAACGTGTTAAGCAGTATCTAATACTGCCTTACCCTATAATTTTTTCACGTACTTGGTAAGAATCACTATTTGCTGTCCGTCCACTCTTCCTTCTATAAACTCGGCATTATCCCGATCTAAGGAGACGCGTCTTACAGCGGTACCCCTTTTGGCAACCATACTAGATCCCTTTACAGGTAAATCTTTAATAAGTACCACGCTGTCCCCAGATTCAATAATAACACCATTGCTGTCGCGATGAACAACTTGATTCTCTTCGGGAGCACCTTCGCCGGTAGCTTTGGCCCATTCCAACTCTTCCTCCTCCAGGTACATCATATCCAAAAGGTCTTGTGGCCAACCTTCCTGACGAATTCTATTTAACATTCTCCAAGCAATCACTTTAACAGGAGTATGCTCGCTCCACATGCTGTCATTTAAACACCTCCAATGATTGGGTTCTGTTTTATCAGAGTCTTCAATCTGTTCTTTACATATACCACAAACCAATAGACTTCCATCTAGACCGTTATTCTTTACAGGCTGTACCTCCAAGACTACTAAGTTTTCGGTGCTAGTACATAGCTCACAGCTATTATTGCTTCTTTTCTCCAATTCTCGCTGAATATTCATTCCAAAAAGTTTTAGGCAACAAAATTACACCAATTGCATTAATGGCGTTCATCTAAGTCTGAAAATACTGCTTTTTGGGGTTTTATCGCTATCAATTGAGAATATATAAATAAGGGAATAGGCTTTGAGATTAATCTTACTTGACAAGACACCTATAAAGAGGTATAGTATTTTCACCAAGGGATTGCTTTTTCCTAGTGTTTATAAAATTCAGCATCAATGGTTCCTTAAGTAGTTTTGGTAAGGTATTTTTGCGCCCTGATTTAAATAAAGACAATGTTAAAAGTAGGGGATAAGCTATATAATGTAAGTCAGAATGGGTTCACAGACTTTATGCGATATACCTTTTCGGAGGTAGTTAGATTAACCAAGACCTTGGCAATACTTGAAAATGGAGAAAGGTTACGGAATGTTGAGACCACGTCTGCCTTAAACGACGAAATCTGTTATGCCCAAGCAAATAACAGGTGGGTATATTGGTATGAGGTTACCGATGAAGTACTTCGCTTGGCCCAGGAGGAGGAAGAAAGAATTGCCGCCAATGATTGGTTTAACAAGCGGGACTTTAGCCTAGAAGAGAAAAGAATGATCTATAAATTTTTCCAGGAAAAGGGGCAATTGCAACCAGAATCAATAGATGGTGGTGAAAGTTTAGGAAATTCCATAGAAAATCTACAAGATGCTGGCTTTTAGCATTCTTCTTCTGTGCTATCCATCTCCTAGCTAGTCCGTGATCTTATACCGTAAATAATACCATCTAGACTGCAATCGTTAACTAAAATCTAGAATTTCACGGATATTTTGCCTCGTAGATAAAATGGGCTTCCTGGTGTAAAATGGATTTCTTCAACAGAGGAAGGTTCGTTAAACAGTCTGCTCTCTGTTGCAAATTGGGTTTCGTTCCATTTGGTATCCAGTAAATTCTCTACAATAAGTCCAACACTCCAATTTTTAAGGGCGTAATTTACATTGAAATCGACCACAGTATATCCTTCAGCCACTATGGAATTGTCCTCATTGGCGGGTCTGTTTTTTATATATCTAGTATTAAGACTTCCAGAAAAGTTGTTTAAATCCCTAAAGGACAACCCAAGGGAGGAGGTAAGATCTGGTGCTAATGGAATGTAGTCCATATCCTGGGGTTCCTCGGTGCTTCTAGCAAAAGTATAGTTTATATCCCCATTAAAGTATAACCAATCATTGAGCTGGTACCTCAGGCCCAAATCGGCCCCTAATCGCCTTGTTTTCCCACTGGGTTCCACAATTCCGGCATCACCAACATAGACAAATTCCTGTTCCAGAAATAAACTCCAAAGGGTTGCATTTAATACCAGTTGATCTATGGGTTTTACAATCGTTCCCAAATCCACGGAATAAGCAGCTGGTAATATCTTTTCGCCATTGTTGGCCGTTACAACCCGAGTGTCATTGGAATGAAAACCGATACCACTTTTCAAATAGAGTTGTAGCATTTGCGAAGCGGAGAATAGGAGGTTAAATTTTGGGCCTAAAAACAGTTTGTTTTCACTTTTTAGATCATAATCCCCTGTTAGTAGATTTTCATAATCGAATTTGAAATAATCTATCCGCAATCCTGGATTAAACGTCCAGTGGTTTTTCTTGTAGGTTAAATCAAAAAATCCATATCCGTTAAACTCGTCAATATTTCCGTAAGCGATTCGGTCCAAAAGTTCCTTCCTGTTTTTGGTTTTGGATAATTGTACCTTATTAATATCATCATATCTAAAACCAACTCCTGCCTCGTACTTTAATTGGGAGTCATGGTCACCTACGTGTATGGAATGCAGATACTTGGTCTCTACTCCAAATAGGGTCCGATTTTCCTTTTGTCTTATCTGATCTCCATTTTCTGGGTCTTCCAAGAAAAAGGTGAAATTGGAAAATAATTCAAAATCATAGGCAGAAACGTACGCTTTGCTGGTGATACTGGCATGTTCGTTTAATTGTTTTCTGTGATTCACCAAAAAATTTGATCTACTTGTATTCCCTCCTTCCGTATCATCTATAGCCCCAAACCTTCCAATTAACCCCTGATCTATGGCTCGCTGTGGTATTTGCCCTGAAGCGTCCCATTTACTTTGAAAATGGGATATGGAAATACGCAGTTCCTGATCACTCCTATTATTATAGGCATAACGCCCCATAACATTTATCCGGTTAAAATTTTGTGGGGAGGTAAAGGGACCATCAGACAGTAATAGTTCCGAGGCGATATAAGCATTGTGATGCGTTCTTTCCAATACTTTTAACATAGCCAGATTTCTAAGAGTATTAAATTGTCCTAGTTCTATGGAAACCAAGTTGTTTTCTAGCTTGTCCTTCGTATGTAAATCAATATATCCTGCGGTATTAAAATTCCCTTTTTGCGCATAAAATGCCCCCTTCCCAAAATCTATATTATCTATGGTTTCTGGAATAATGAAATGCATATCGGCATAACCTTGTCCATGGGCATGAGATACCATATTTACTGGAATTCCATCTACGGAAATGGCGATATCCGTTCCATGATCAATATCGAACCCACGAAGGAATATCTGCTCTGCCTTTCCGCCACCGGCATGTTGACCAATAATAAGTCCTGGGACCTTTCTCAGTATCTCCTGAGATGATTTTACGGGATTGGTTTTTACATCCACATTCACAAATTGACTCAGAGCATTTACTTTGGATACCAGAATAACTTGATCCAAGGATACAGCAGCCTCTTTCATTATTATTTCAACGGTACTGTCTAAATGCCCTTGGGTTATGGTAAGCTGGTAGTTATGGAACCCTAAACTATAAAAATAGATGTGGTCTCCAGGGGAGATATCATCTAATTCAAAATATCCGGATACATTGGAATACGTATAGGCTCCGGTTGTTTTATTATAAACGCCCACTCCACTCAATGGGGTCTGGTCTTCAGATAAAATAGATCCGTTTAAATCATGTGCTCTTAGGTTCTCAAATAGACCTAAAAGCATAATAAAGACAATAAGGTTTTTCATTTGGAAGGTATTTTAATTTTGCATTGTTTTAATATCGTACGGAGTAGTAAAACATCTTGGTGAAAAGTCTCATACCCAGTAAAGAAGTGGCAGCGTGGTAGTTTCCTGAGAAAATAAAGTAAGGGTTAACTAACTTGCCTAAACGAGTGCCACCTAAGGTAATTTGAGGAGGTTCAACCAAATAATGATAAAATGCATTTTCATTCTATTCCTTCATAAGTGTTATTATAGTTTTCTCTATGTATTTCGCATACTTTGAAATTGTGGGTAGTTCAAAAACTTTGTTCAGTGGAAAGTTTAGGTGTAGCTCATCCTTTAAACGCGCAGTAATCCTAATGGCCGCTAAAGAATGTCCGCCCAAGGCAATAAAATTATCCTGGGTACCTAAACGCTTTAATCCCAACACCTCTTGCCAAATTCCAGCCAATAGCTCTTCTATTTCTCCATTTGGTGAAACAAATGGGGTCTCCATTTCCAGTTGTTTATAATCCAGATCCTTTAATGCTTTTTTATCAACTTTTCCGTTGACGGTAAGGGGAAGTTCTTTCATAAATTTAAAGCGGCTGGGAATCATGTGGTGAGGAAGGCGTTTCTTTAGGAAATCGGAGAGATCCTTTGAGTTATTAATTCCACTTCCAGTATAATAAGCTACCAGTTGTTTGGGGTTCATCCCAAAGGTATTGGAGTCTTGATATCCAATTTCGTTCATGATACGCTTTACTTCCTTTTCATTTATAGGCTCGTTGATTTCTTCTAATGTTTCAGTTCGCGTCTTATGTCCCATACGTACATCCCAACTATAGGGGTAGGCATAATTACTATACCCCAGTTGTTTTTTATGCACATAGATTCCTACCTGATTTATCAGGCAATTGGTAGATCTACCTGTGTCGGTTGGCCGTACCCAACCTACTTTTTCCTTTAAAAAGGTAAGCATTTCTTCCAAGCGTACATCACTATATCTATAAAAATCCAAAAATTGTACTCTTTCAAAGGTGTCTTCTTTTTGGAACATGGTAACGTCCAAACATTGTTTTACAGCATCGTCTTCTTGATGGTACAGTTTTCTAGCCTGTAAAATGGTGTCGTCTATAGTTGCTATTTGAACTTCTTCATCCAAAAACAGCTCCTCCGATAAACGGGTTTCAAAGAATTGACCACGAGATAGGCCAGTGATTATAAAGGGCACCTTTTTCTCCAGAGCAAGTTTTGTGCTAAGAGTATAGATAGTTTTAAAGCAACCGTTGCAAACGTTGTGATGACGGTGAAGGCTGTCCACAAAAATTTTGTTCATTTGGTCGGTACTGCCATAAATATGATCTACTCCAAGCTTGGTTATAATGCTACGGATATTTTCTTTGGCCTGCTCTGATATATAACCATTGTCTAAGGTAAATGCGAGTACTTTTAAACCCATATCCACCAACCGTGCCAATACGTAGGTACTATCTTTACCTCCACTTAATAGGGAGATACAATCATAAGTAGGATTCTTTCCTCTATTAGACATCAACAGGGAAGCTAATTCGTCTTCCGTTTTAAAGTACCGAAGTGCCTTGTCCTTATAGCTTTTAAAAGCATTGCATAGATGACAAACCCCGCTTTCATCAAAATCCGTTTTGGGGTAGTTGGAGGGAAGGCCACATTGAGTGCAGTGGACAACGTCCTTTTCTGGCAGTCTATTTTCTTCTTCCAGAAGTAGCACTGCGCAATTCTTTAAGGCCGGATGTTGCAGTAAATTTGATTCCACCTCCGCCAGTTCAATCCTAACACCTCCAAGCTTTACCTGATCGTCCTTCCTTCCAAGAAACTCTAGGTCTTTGGAATCGTTCCAACGAGCTAAATCTCCAGTGGAGTATAATTTATCTCCCTTGATAAAGGGATTGGTTATAAACTTCTCAAGGGTTAAGTTGGGGAGGTTTACATAACCTTCTGCCAGACCAATACCACTAAGAAATAGTTCTCCAACTAATCCATTGGGCACTAGATTGAGGTAGGCATCTAAAACGTAGGCCTTCATATTATCTATAGGTTTCCCAATAGGGACAATAGTTTTAGTATGTGAGCTTACATCATATTGCGCTACTATACAGCCAACCGTTGCTTCGGTTGGTCCATATTCGTTAAAGATTTTTATTGGGTTAGTAAAACTGTTTAAAACCGATTTTACAAGCTGGGTCTTTAGGTCTTCCCCTCCAAGAATCATCAACTTAATGTTAGACTTTGCTAGATCCATATCAGAGATCAACGTTAAATGTGAAGGGGTAAGCTTAATGGCATTCACAAGGTTGTCCGTAATTACATCCAAAAATGATAGATCGGGACCCGATTCCATTTCTTGGTAGATAATAAGTTCACCCCCTGTAATCAGCGGTAAAAACGTAGCGGTGATGGTTAAATCAAAGCCTATGGAGGTGAAAAGTGGCATTTTAATATGATCTTCCAATGCATACGCGCCCTTAGCCCAAGTAAGATAATTTGTGAGGGCAGCATGGGAAATTAGTACTCCTTTTGGTTTTCCTGAAGATCCTGAGGTATACAAAATATAAGCGATGTCTGTGGCATGAAGGGAGGGAATCATATCCTTTTCTCCATTAGCCTCCATATTATCGGGATCTACCACCAAATGCATAATATCAATAGTGGATATGGGGTTATCTTCTACAAGGTTTTTACTAGTTAATAGGAGTGCGCTTTCCGAGTCTTGCAATATTAATGCAACGCGATTTATAGGGGTATCGGAGGGAATTGGAATGAAGGTTCCTCCGGATTTTAATACAGCTATCAGGGCAATGAGGTAGGCAGGACTTCTTTCCATATATAAGGCAACCCGGCTACCTTTAATAATCCCTTTTTCCAGTAATAAAGTAGCAAGTTGATTCGATTTTTGATCTATTTCCCGGTAGGTGTACTGTTTATTTCTGTCATATAATGCCGGTTTGTTTGGCTTAGATTTTACCTGTTGTTTAAATTGATGTACTACAGACGAAAAACTAGTAAACTTAATAGTTTGACTACGCAATAGCGTTGTTTCTTCTTTTTCCGTAATCATGCTGGGCATTCCTACCGGGTGCTCCAAATTGTCTAGCAGTCCATCCATTAAATTTAATAAGTGCATAGGAGCCTGACTCCTGAGTTGAGTGTCAAAAACACTTTCATTAAAATCTAATAGCATCGTTATATCGCCCGTTCCATCAAAGTCCATTACATGACATCGTAAATGGTGTGCAGGATCGCAATGACCGGGGTGTATCCATTCAGAACGCATAGGAATACCATTAAAGTCGTTGAATTGTGCATTAATAAAATTCAAGATTACATTAAAACTTTTGTTTATTGAGGGGGTAGACATCCCTGGTTGTGCATACCGCAAGTAATTAGCGGTCTCTAATTTAACGCGTTCTAAAAGCTTGCCAAAACTATCAGTAGCCTCTAATTGAAATATCATGGGAAACAAGGCTATAAAAAGTCCTGGAGTTTGCTTAAAAACCGTAGTGGAACGATTGTGGGAAGGAATACCGATGGAAATATGTGGATTTTCTGTCACACGGTACAAATAGGCCACCAAAAGCGTAGTAAAGAGATGAAATAGGGTTAAATCCTTTGTCCATGCCCTAATATCTGGGCGCGCTGCCAATGCCGTTAATTTCCTCATTCTTTCCTTTCCCATATGTAACTGTACTCGACGGGATCTGGTAGATGTTTTAGCAGGGTGTTTACCGTAAAACTTTGGAGGGCCTAATTGGTTTGCCAGTCTTTGTTTCCAGTAAGATGCTGTTTCCGATTGCTTTTGTGATGCAGTCCGTTCCGTTTCAAAATCAATGTAGTTGCTATAGGAAGGTATTTCCTTAAAGGCAGCAAGGGTATCTTCCTGTAGATGTCTGTAAAGAGAACTCATTGCCCTATATAAAATAGAGGAGGAGCTTGCATCCGTGACTAAATGGTGAATATTGAGAAACCAGATATACCTATTTGGGGACACTTTTAGTAGGACTGAATCGAAGAGAGGTTGGGAGAGGTTAAAAAGTTGCCGACTTCTATGTTCCATCCAGTTTTGGATGGATTGTTCGGTCTCCGTGCTAACATCCAACACTTCCAGCTTGTAAGTTAGATGGGGAAGTATGGATTGTACCGGACTTGTCTCTAATTCTGAAAAAACGGTTCGCAAGGCATCCGTTCTGTTAATTAATTCCTGGAATGCCTTGGAAAATATCTCAGGATTTATGGCACCATTTATTTCAAATGAATGGGCCATATTATAAAGGGGTACCTCTGGATGTAGCTTTTGACCGATCCATAGCGATAACTGACTTTTGGTCAGTTTCTTATATGATGAAGTTTCATTAGTACCCATAGGCGTTTTAGGATTGTTCTTTATTAGTTAAATAGTTGGTGATATGCGATACGGTCATAAAGTTCTCAATAATCATATCCTGTGGAGGAACCGTTATATTGTATTTTTGTTCTATAAACAGGATCAGCTTCATCATACCCAAAGAATCTAAAATACCACTCCCCAATAAATCATCCTGCGGGCTTAGCCCGGATTCCAATTCATTGTTCAGTAAATCCTCACAGATATATGTTATCAATATTTCATTCATATTAAATAGCCTTAATTTTGTTTTTAAAAGCGAGAAGATCAATTTTACCAGAGCTGGTTTTAGGAAATTCTTTCATTATTTCTATTTTTTGAGGCACCATATAAGGGGGGAGGTGTAGTTTGCAGTACAACTTTAGGGCATTAGGAGAAATCATAGTTGTTTTTTCCAACTGGATACCTGCAAAAATCACGGTGTCCGAAGGACTACTATTCACCAAGCAAACTGCTGCTTTTTTGATTAAATTATGTCGCTCCAGCACCGTCTCTATTTCATCCAACTCAACACGATAGCCTCTAAACTTCACTTGTCGGTCGTTACGTCCTACAAATACCAGATCGTTTGTAAGGTTCCGTTTTACTAAATCCCCAGTTCTAAAATATTTCTTTGTTTTATTGGAAGAGGTGTTTTCTAAATAGAACGATTTCTTGGTCAATTCTGGATTATTCCAATACCCTATCATCATGGTATCTGTTTTAACAACCAACTCCCCAACTTGGCCTATACCTCTCAACTCTTGATCATTTTCATTCAGTATTTTATACTCATTAGCACCCCAAACCTTGCCAATTGGAACGGGTTTGTCTAGCGGAGGCAATTCATCTATAAGGTAATGGGTACATTGGTTTACTTCGGCCGGACCGTAAATATTGTAGAATTTGGCATGTGGCCACTCTTGCATTAAAGCCCGTAAATATTTTAAAGTGAAATTCTCTCCACCAAAAAGGACGCAGCGCAAGGATGTTAGATTATATTCGGAGATTAATCCGCAGAGGTGCAATTGAATCAGTGCAAGAGGCACGGAATACCAAATGCTAAGCTTTTCCTTCTCCATTAGGGCCAACATACTTACGGGTAATTTGGTATGAGCTTCTGGGATTATAATGGTGGTAGCGCCTGCTAGCGGCGCGGTAAAATATCCGAATGTGGAGATGTCAAAATGCAATGGGGCATGGTTTCCTACCCGATCTTCCGGGGATACCTTAAATAATTGAGCCGATAACCCGGCATAGGTTAAACCGCTTTTATGGGAGTGTACAATGCCCTTTGGTAAACCCGTAGACCCAGAGGTGTACATAATGTACGCTACATCCTCTTCGGCAATTAAAATGGGCTTAAAACCTTTTATTTCCACTTGATAAATCTCTTCCCACGGGGTAGTCTGGTAAGTTACTTTAAGCTGCACCCCAATCAACCGCTCCAGAGGACTTTGGGCCTCCAACAGTTTTTGAAGTTTTTTGGAAAACGTTTCGGTACCTACCACTATTTTAATGTTGGCATCATTTAAAAGAAATACTGTTCTGGCATGGGGGGCATTGGCATCTAGGGGTACATAGGCCGCACCGGCCTTCATGATCCCATACACTGCAATTACGCTTTCCAAACAGCGGTTCATGAAAATCCCTACCCGATCGCCCTTCTGAACTCCAACACTGCCCAAGTATTTTGCAAGTTGAGTGGTTTTCACCTCCAATTCACGGTAGGATATAGCTTCCTGCTCAAATCTAAAAGCCGCTTTGTGAGGGGATTTATCCGAGGAGTTGCTAATAATATCTACCAGTGTTGTTGTTGACATTTATACTTTTTTCATTATAGCCCTAGTAGGTTGGCAATTATATTCCTTTGTATATCTGAAGTACCTGCATAAATAACCCCCCCAACAGCATCCCTTAAGTCGCGCTCTACCTCCGTGGCGGTTAAATACCCACTTCCTCCTTGATTCCGAATGGCATCGAGGCTAGACTGTACAAAGCTTTCACTTAATAGAAGTTTTAAGAGGGCTGCTTCCATCATGGCCGATTTCCCTATGCTTTTTAGCCAGGCTACCTTATAGAGCATCAGTCTTGAGGTCTCCAGTCTCAGTTTCATATTGGCAATCCGGTTGGATACAGATTGAAAATCCCCGATAGATTTTCCAAACTGTTTTCGTTGTTTTACAAATTTTATGGTTTCCTCCAATTGGCGTTCCATGGCCCCCAATTGACTGGCAAGAATGGTACACCGATCATACTCCAAGGAGGTGGTGGTAATACTCCATCCTGCACCTTCACCCCCTAATCTATTTTCCAGGGGTACAAAACATTCTTTAAATAGTAAATCTCCAATTGGTACCGTTCTGAGCCCCATTTTATGTTGATTTTCACCCCTGGTAAAACCTGGCATTCCATTTTCCACTATAAACCCAGTAACGCCCCATTTCCCTAAGGACTTGTTGGTGCTAGCAAATACAAGGGCTACATCTGCAATTGGCGCCAAGGTAATTAGGCATTTTTTTCCGTTTAGAACATATCCGCCATCGACTTTGGTGGCAGTGGTTTCCATGGAGAAAATATCGGATCCTGCATTGGGTTCGGTCAGTCCGTGAGAGGCAATCCATTTCCCAGATGCTAGTTTGGGAAGAAATCGCTTTTTTTGCATTTCAGTGCCAAATTTGGCAATAGGAAGCTGTACGGTCCACATTTGTGCATTTAACGCAAAGGGAAGTCCGTTGTCCTTACATCCATATCCAAGTCCTTCCATAGCCAAAGTGGCAGATAGTATGTCTATTTCTTTATCCTGCCCTCCGTATGCCGATGGACATGCCAAGGCCTGAATACCAAAGTGGGCACATTTTTGCCAATCTTCCATGGAAAAGGTACTGCTGACATCATTACTTGCTATGGAATTATTTAATTCTTCCTGTGCAAACTTGATGACCCGGCTTTTATAATCCAATTGTTCTTTTGTCCAAGTGAAATCCAAATTTATAGTGGTTTTTGTCCTACATCCAATGATTCTATAAAACTTGGATAGAGGGAGTTGGTTAAATACGCCCACTTAGTGGGATTTACTTATTTTGATGCTCGCGCCTAAGCGCAATCAATTATTCCAGACGATAGCCTTTTGGAATTGCCCTGAAGCAATTACTCTGGTAGCTTGTGTTATATTGATAAAACCTAGGCTAACAAAATTTCAAATAATTTTTCAGCTCGTTAATTAGTATAAGTGATGTATTTTCAACCGACTCTTAACCAGAGGGTTGAAGAATAAAGAAGATGGGGTCTAATTTTTATTTTCTTAAATTTAACTAAAATTTTCTTTACACCTACCTATTAATTTTGCTTTACCAGAAAAATATGATGAATTCCACCTTTAAATCGTTTATGAGGAATCTGGTTAGCTATTGAAGTAGAATAGCATTCAATCCTGAACATTGGAAAAATCTTTTTCCAAGACTTTTAAAAGTGCTTTTTATTTTTGTAACGATAGAAAGAATCTTGTTTTGGATCACTACTATACCCTCAAAGTGTTATTTTAGCGAGAATATTTTCTGGGAATTTATTACAACAAATGGCCTTAATGCTTTCCTCGTTATTTTGGCCATTGTTCTAATAATTGTCTTCAATAGAAAACTGTTGGCACCTTGGGAGAGCTTTGATAATGGAAATCGCATCAAATCTCTGTTGTTGGTAGTTGCCTGTATATTGAGCTGGGAATATGTATTGTATGATTTTAATTATTATCTAAATCAGGAACATTATCTAGACCGTGGTCTTCTTTTAGTCTTTATCATTCTCCTTATTTGGCGGTTAATATTTATTGTACCCTATATAGTGATGCTCTTACTAATTATTGGTCAATTTAAAATTCTTCCTCTTTACTCTTTGGCAGTCCCACTTCTTTCCATCAGGAAACCTCTCCTGTTTATGGCTTTCTACTGCTATAAATTGCTGCGAAAAATTTTCTATTTTAAAGATTTTCTTTTTTTGTCAGGTTGCCTTATAGCAGCTTTTTATTTTAGTTCCGGTATTCGAAAATTAAATTTTGAATGGCTTTGGTACGACCCAATAGTATATTTACTATCAAATTCATACGCAAATGGCTGGCTGAATATAGGCAACGGGGAATGGAAAAATATCGGAGGTCACCATTATTGAGGTATCCTCCTTCTTTTCGAAATCTAGGGGCTATGAAGTACTGAGGGAACGGGAGGTATTTATGACGCTAATAATTTTTATCCAAATTAACTAGACTTGTACAGAAGTCAATAAAAAGTGATATGGATTTTTCACATCAGAGGAGATATGTTCTAAGTTCACCTTTAAACCAATATTGAATTCCTTGGCTAGATCCAAGAACAATTCCAAAACAACTTGGTCCTCTAAGGCCCAACCAGTAGAATCGAACACGGATAATTTGTCCTTAAAAAGGTGATAGGCGGTATGGTTTTGAATTAATGGAACCAGACTTGGTCCAATTTCTTCTGGCTTCAGCTGCTGGCATTCCCCTTCTATATTTGCCTGTTCAAGGAAATCTGGACAAACCAAAGAATCCTTTAATAAGGCTAGGGGCAATTCAATTTTTCCAGGGAAATCCGATCCAATCGCATTGATGTGAAGATGCTTTTGATGGCCTTTGTAATGTGAAAATATTGGGCCTTCACCTATTCCAATAGAAGTTTGGGTACATAGTATATCAGCCTCCTTTACAATGGCACCTACGTTGAGCGGAATTACTTCTAGATTGAGATTCAGCATACTGATTCGTTTATTGAACGATTTTATAACATCGGGGTCAATATCATAAATCATTACTTTTTCAAACTCAAATATTCTGGAAAGGGCGTGCAATTGTGTTATGGACTGTGCACCACATCCTATAAGTCCTAAAGTTGAGCTGTGTGGGTTTGCAAGGTATTTGCTTGCAACCGCAGATGCCGCTCCTGTTCGCAAGGCGGTTAATAAAACTCCATCGGCTATACCTTTTAAATGACCGGTTTGAGTGTCATAGCTGGAAATGGAAGACAGAATAGAGGGTAATTTAAACTTCTCTGGATTGTTAGGGTGGTATCCTACCACCTTAATAACAATTTCCTTATCCTTATGGTGTAGTGGCATCCACTCAATTAAACCGGGATAATTACTGGTATAATTAAAACCACTCCTTACGGGTACGTCAGTACATTTTGGATCATAATCCTTAATGGCTGTAGTTAGTCTACGGATAAGGACGTCCATAATATTATCCATTCCAAATTTTTCTACAATGCTACAAACATCACTTCCGGAAAGTATCAAGGTGGAATTTTCTTTTTTATACATTTTCAGGATGGTTAAAAATATGATTTTATAAATCTCAATGTTGCAATAGGAGTTATGTAAGTATATGGGAGTATTGAAATAGGCTTTTAACTACAATATGTCAGGTTTAGGCTTCCAAAAGGGGATAGGTAAGTTTTGGAAAAATATAATAACAAGGTTATAAATATGCGTTAAATGTAAAAATAACGATAATAATTTAAAATAAATGTATTATATGTCTTATATTTATAATGATTTGATGTGATTGTTGTTTAGAGGGGGAAAAGGTGCTTTTTATCGAACCTCATCAAACTAAGGAAGCAATTACTTGGCTGCGCTGATATTTATTTTACAGTTTATAGAAAACGATTAATGGGTTAAAGAATTTTGCGCCATTAATTTACAAAGTTGTTACCCGCCATTCACCATAAGGAGACCAAACCTTTAGACCAATTTATGAATACCATTAAATACTTATAGCCTTATGAGTAATAGACTTTCCTTCATGTTGGGATTCTTTTTGCTTATCCCGTTACTACTTCTTTCACACATTCCAAATCAGAGTTATATCTTTCTTAGGGTTTATGAGAATGATGGTATTGATGGAAGATTTGAAATAAACACCAACGACATCAATAAAATATACAATACCGATTTTAAAAAAGGCGTTACACTTTCAGAACTCAATCCATATGTGGAAGATTTAAAAGCCTATATGCTTTCCAGGTCTTCCTTTAACTCACCATTAGGGCATCATCAAGTGTTGCTAAGGGATTCTGTACAGATTTTTCCCGGTGTTTTGGGTGATTATCTACAGATATACTTTTCCTTGGATAATATGGAAACCTTACCTGAATCATTGGAGGTGGAGTTTCGTCCGGTCTTTGATGTGGACCCTACCCATAAGGGCTATTTAATTACGGAATACAATTGGCGGGCAGGAGTAATTAATGAGGAATCCAATATTTCCATGGAATTTTCTCCAAATTCACCCATAGATACTATGTCTTTAACAGATGTTTCTATTTGGAAGGGAATTGTGGCCATGGTAAAGCAGGGGGTGTGGCACATTTGGATAGGTTTAGATCATATTCTGTTTTTGATAGCCTTAATATTACCCTCAGTAGTACGACGACGTAAAAACCCACATGAAAACAAGGATGGGCGCCACGGCCTTTGGCAAGTTTTGGGAAGGTATTCATGGGAACCCGTTATGGGCTTTAAACCTGCCTTTATATACATTATCAAGGTGATAACCTTTTTTACGATAGCCCATACCATTACCCTTAGTTTGGCCTCCCTCCAATTAGTTGTTTTACCCTCTAGGTTTGTAGAGTCTATGATTGCCCTATCCATAGGATTGGCGGCACTACATAATATAGTGCCTATTTTCAAAGGAAATGATTGGGTAATAGCCTTTGGATTTGGACTTTTTCACGGATTTGGCTTTGCCAGTGTTTTAGGGGATCTAGGACTTACTAGTGAGTTTCTCACCCTCTCGCTTTTAGGATTTAATATAGGGGTAGAACTAGGACAAATAGTGATTATAGCGATCTTCTTTCCCCTGTTGTATCTACTAAGAAATGCAAAGGCCTATCCCAAGTTACTGGTAGGCGTGTCTATTCTATTGATTTTAATATCTATAAATTGGAGTGTGGAACGCTCTTTTGAAATTGACTTGGGGGTGTATGGATTTTTAAAATCCTCTTTGAGAAAGGTTTTGGTTTTTATTGGCTTACTAAGTTAGCTGAATGTGTACCTAAATAAAACATTGTGAGTAACCCTATAGATAAAAAGTCGCTTTTAAGTAGATGGAAGGAGCACTCCCTTAAAGATGCGTCTATCGTTCCTATTTCCAAGGCTCCGGATGGAATTGATGTTCCTTTATCGCGGGGTCAAGAACGACTGTGGGTTCTGCAACAACTTCACCCTTCAAACCCATTTTATAATTATTGTGAGTTATACAGATTTAAAGGAGAACTACACTCAGGGTTTCTATTGCAAAGCATGCAGGCGGTGTTTCTAAACAATTCTATTTTTAGAACAACCTTCTATATGAAGGGAGCTATTACCTACCAAAAACCTCATGATTCAGAAATAAAAATTAATTATAGGGATCTCAGTCCTTTGGATGAAAAAGAAAAGGAACGCGCCAAAGAAAAGATCATCGACACAGTGGCTAAATCCAGTTTTGATCTGGCCACCTTTCCCTTAACCATCTGTTGGTTATTAAAACTTTCCGATGTTGAACATTTACTTATTCTCAATATGCACCATATCATCACGGATAAATGGTCCATGGGTGTTTTTAGGAAAGAATTGATTGGACATTACCAAAGGTTACGTGCAGGGATAGCGATCCCAGTGGATAAGGAATTGCAATACAGTGATTATGCCTACTGGCAATCCAAGCAAACCATAGATGAAAATCAATTGAGCTATTGGGAGGAGCAATTAAAGGGCCAAATTCCAACGCTGGATCTTCCGCTAGACTATCCGCGGAAAATGACGCCAAGTTTTAAAGGGGGATTGGTGAGTAATAAGTTAGATCATGATTTATCCTCAGCTATACTAACCTTGGCAAAGCAATGGAATACTACCCCCTATGTATTATTACTTTCAGTGTTTAAACTGTTGTTATATAAATATTCGGGACAGGAAGATATTCTTATTGGTTCTCCTATATCCAATAGAAATGAGAAGTCGGTAGAAAACCTTATAGGCTTTTTCAATGAGACCGTGGTGTTACGCTCCAGGCTATCGCCCCAAATGACATTTTTGGAATTGGTAGAATCTGTTAGGGAAACCACTTTGGAGGCATTTAATAATAAGGACGTACCCTTTGAACTATTGGTGAAAAAGTTAAAACCTGAAAGATCTTTAAACCTACATCCATTTTTTCAGGTGATGTTTCTTTTTCATTCAGTACCATCACCCCTGCCACTAGATAGTAATTGTACTATGGAATATGCTGTATTGGATCTAGATATTGCAAAATTTGATCTTACGCTATACGTGGAAGAGGACAATGGGAAGCTTTCCACTACTTTTGAGTATGCCAAAGATTTATTTAAAGAATCTACCATTCAAAGGATGCAGCAGTACTTCCAACTCCTTTTGGAAAAAGTGGTAGGGTTTCCATCATTGCCCATTGGTAAAGGATCCTTGCTTACTACACTTGAAAAGAAATTAGTGACGGACGCAAAGCCTAGAATGGAATACAGCTACCATGGAATACACGAGTTAATATCCATCGAAGCTGGGATTAACCCAAATTCCATTGCAGTGGTCTATGAAAATGAGCGGATTTCCTATGGTGAATTAAACGAGAAATCGACCATCTTGGCCAACAACCTTCAAGAGTATAGTAGGGGAGAGAATTTATTTGTGGGGTTATGTGTAGAACGATCCGTGGATATGATCGTAGGAATACTGGGAATCCTAAAAGCAGGATGCGCTTATCTTCCCTTAGATCCTGGATATCCTATGGAGCGCATAGATTATATGCTGAAGGACGCCAAGATAAAAGTATTCCTCACCAGTAAAAATTTAAAGCCCAAATTTAATAAGGAAGCTCTAATTACACTAACAATCGCCAAGCTGTGTACCTCCAATAGTAAGAAGGAAATTGCCTTGCCCATAGCCAGAGAAAGTAACTTTGCCTATCTAATTTACACCTCGGGAAGTTCCGGAACTCCTAAAGGGGTGGCAATTACACATAAAAATATTATCAGCGCTACCATCTCAAGAATAACGTACTACAAAAACGCTCCTACCTCGTTTCTACTGATGTCGTCCATTGCATTTGATAGTTCCAAAGCAGGAATTTTCTGGACGCTTTGTACTGGTGGTCAATTAGTGGTGACTAGGAAGGGATTGGAGCAGGAAGTTGACTTGCTCTATAAGACACTTTCCGAACATCAAGTTAGTCATACCTTAATGTTACCGAGCGTTTACAAATTGGTGTTGGATAATCTGGCGAATTGGAAATTCCCTAAGTTAAACACTGTAATAGTTGCAGGGGAGGAGTGTAGTAGGGCGGTCGGTTGTCTACATCTCTCCAAGTTGCCTCAGGTAGAGCTTCACAATGAGTACGGACCTACAGAAGCTACGGTATGGTGTACCGTTCATAGGATAAACAGTGCTGAGGAACACGGCAAGGTCCCCATCGGGAGGCCTATTGAAAATTCGGAAATCTTGTTGTTGGATGATCATCTTAACCATGTGCCTTTTGGTGCCAAGGGCGAGATTTACATTGGAGGAGCAGGGGTAGCTAACGGGTATTTAAACCGTGATGAAGCGTCTGAAGAGGCATTTATTGCCCATCCATTTAAAATGGATGCACCTTATAAGTTGTATAAAACAGGGGATATAGGTCGCTATAGGTTTGATGGAAACTTAGAGTTTCTTGGCAGAAAGGATACGCAGATAAAAATTAGGGGACACAGGGTATCCCTACATGAAATTGAAAGTCTGATACGCACCACGGATTGCGTCTATGAGGTGATGGTGAAGTTGGAATCTACCGGAGGCGAATTACAAGAGGTTGCAGTGGCTGATTTTTCTGTGGAAGAGCTGCTTGCCTTTATGGATAAGTATATGGAGGAGGCCCAAATTAAGGAAATTATATCCTCCGTTACTTCGTTGCGCAAGGAGGAATTAAATTATCTCTTGGAACAAATAAAAGATAAATAAGCCCGGAAAAATGAAAAGAATAAAGAGAACTCAGGATTTTGAAGTGGTCCTTACCATTCCCGATCCAACTTTTATAAAACCGCCAAGAGAAGCTCAAAGAAATGCGGTAGTCAATAGGGCGCTAAAGGAATTTGGTTCCGATATACAAGCGCTTCATCAACAGGTAAAAACATTTGTACCTGGCGCAACGGTACAGGCCTTTGATGACCGTACTCAAAAGGCCTTGGAGGATCAGGAAATCATGGAGGATTGGCAAATTCCTGTGATGGCTAAAATGGCCGAGGCCATTGCCAACAAAGGGGGTGATATTCTCGAAATTGGATTTGGACGCGGAATAGCCTCCGAGATGATTCAGCAATACCCCCTTAGTAGTCACACCATTATTGAATGTAATGACACGGTCGTAGAACGATTTTATAAGTGGAAAAAGCAACACGAATCAAAAGAGATTACCTGTGTTCATGGGTTGTGGCAAGATACTATAGATGAACTTGGATTGTTCGATGGAATATTTTTTCATACCTACCCCTTAAACGAGGATGAATACATGCGTTATGTTAACGGAAGTATCACTTTCGCCGAACATTTTTTTGAACATGCAAAAAAACATTTGAAACCTGGGGGGGCTTTTACCTACTTTTCCAATGAGGTTGATTCTTTAAGCAGGGAACATCAGCGGCTACTTTTAAAGTATTTTGATTCCTTCTCGGTTGCCGTGGTAGGCCTGTCTATGCCTGAAGATGTAAAGGATACTTGGTGGGCCAATACGATGGCGATTGTAAAAGCGAGTAACTCATGAATGAAGCTTTGGAAAATAGCATCCTAAACCTTACTTCAAGCGAGCTTAAAATGGTTCGAATGAAGCTCTCACAGTATTTGGAAAAATTACAGGAATTGGAGAAGGAAAAGGGTGCTAAGAGATTGGTGGCCTATATAAGGCCCAAACCTAATTTTAATCTGGAGGATTTTCAGATGACTCTTGGGAAAAGGATGCCCGATCATATGATTCCGGCTAAATTCATTCAAGTTGAGGAATTTCCCAAACTGCCCAATGGCAAGATAGATTTTAGAAAAATAAAAACCAGCACCCAAGAAGCGGTAGGTCCAAGAACGGTTATTGAAAAGCCGAAGAACAAAATAGAAGAGCAGTTGGTAGCCATATGGGAGAAGGTTTTAAATTTTTCCCCAATCCATACCACCGATAACTTTTTTGAGATAGGGGGAGATTCTATATTAAGCATTCAGATCATTGCTAAATTACGGGAATGTGGTATTGATATTACCCCCAACCAATTATTTAAGCATCAGACTATTGCAGCACTATCAGCAGAAGTGAAGTCGTCCCTAAAACCAACCTATACCTACAGGCATTTGGTGGAGATTAAGGGAACGGGCAGTAAACCTCCGTTGTACTGTCTTCATGCAGGGGGTATCCATTTATTTTCCTATAACCGATTGGCAGATTATATGGATTCCCAAAGGCCTATTTATGCATTGCAGGCCTCCGCAGTAACGGGAAAACTAAAACTCCATAAGAGCGTGGAGGAAATGGCCCATGATTTTTTAGATGAAATTAAAATAAATCAACCAAAAGGACCCTACCATATTATGGCCTATTGCTTTAGTACCGCTGTAGGTTTGGAAATCGCTAGGATTCTTGAAGAGCGTAAAGAGGAGGTGAATTTTATAGTTGTAGATACTATAGCACACTTTCATCAGTTGTTCGCTTGGAATAGGACTAAAACTCGGATTTTGAATATTTTGAAGGTTTTACGAGATCGGCGTGTAAATAGGTTTTTTGGCTTAATAAGAAAAAGAATAAAAAGTTTCATAGATCCCAAACTTGTTAAATATTTAGGGGAAAAAGAAGAAAGAAAAATAGAAAGACTTCGATTAAACTACTTGAAAATATATAAAAAGTATTCATGGGATGTCTACAAGGGGAAATTTATATTGTTACTAACCGAAAGTGGAGGGAGGCATTTAGTTTCAGACATAATAAAATCATGGGAGAAAATCACCGAAAAAGAGAATGATATAATAGATATTGAAGGAAAGCATGAGGAACTATTTTCCGATGTTGGGGTAAGGGACACAGCAATCTCTTTAGAATACTGTATGGAGAATTTTGAAAATGAATTGGATAAAACTTTTGAACGAAACCTTCAAAGTAATATCCTGTTAACACCCATTCAGCATTGGTTTTTTGATACGCACAAAAGACAACCACATTATTGGAATCAAATCGTCCGTTTAACGAATGTAGGTTCTTTAGATCAGACTAATATTAAATCAATTTTGGATTTTCTGGTATTTCAACATGATGCACTTCGGCTCAGTTTTAGTAACAATACAGATGGTTGGAAGGCAAATTTGCATCCCAAAAAAAATGTGGAAGTTTTTCGATTAGTGGACCTGAGCCAAACAGAGGATGTACTTGAACAGAATAAAGAGATTAAAGAAGTTATATTGGGTGTTCAGGAGAAGTGTAGCTTGGTTGACGGCCCATTATTTAAATGTCTTTTTTTTAAATGTGGAGAATTACAGGAAAATAAGATCTATTTATTGGCTCACCATTTAGTTATTGACTCGGTATCATGGAGTTTACTTAACAAAAATTTTAATACGGGAGTAAAACATCAATTTAAAAAGAAGCCCATAGTTTTATCGGGAAAGACACTTTCCATTAAACAATGGGGTGAATATCTTTTGGAATTATCAACTTCTCCCGAAATATTGAAAGAACTGCCATTTTGGGAGATGCAGAAGGAAGACTCCTATATGTTTCCATCAGATTATACACAGAGGAATAATCACTTTGAGGAGTGTAGTATAAAAGTATTAAAGGCCGTAATAAGTGAAGAGGAAACCTCACTAATGTTACAAGGAACTGATTGGGGGTTTAGTACAGAAATTGAGGAGTTATTGATTACGGTTCTTCATACTGTGCTTAGTGAGTGGAGCAATTTGGAACGGATATGTTTCGGATTGGAAAAACATGGTCGTAATGCCGGCATCTTGGAGGTAGATGTTTCAAATACTGTTGGATGGTTCACTTCCTATTTTCCTATTTCAATAAATATTTCAAAAACTTCCACTTTAAAAGCACGATTAAAACATGTTAGTGAACAATTAAGGTCGGTCCCTAACGATGGGATAGGCTATGGTATATTAAAATATCTTAATCAGGATCAGAGAAGAAATAGTAAACTGAGACAAAAGCCGCAAGTAATTTTCAATTATTTGGGTATAAGTAGTGATAACAAGAATGGATCTAATGTGGGATTCAAAATGATTAATAAGTGGAGTCGTCATCCAAATAGTGAGCGTAGTTATGGTTTGGAAGTGAATGCAATCATAGAGAATGGGCAATTGCGAATGAATTGGAGTTACAGTACCGAATTATTTAAAGAAACCACCGTTAAAAATTTAGTTGCTAGGTATAATACAGTTTTACGTGAAATTCTTTTGCAATGCTAGTTTTATTAAGAAAAGCATTGGAAAAGGTAATAGGGACAATACAAGAGAGATAATTTTATCTTTCATGAAATGCAATAGAAACATATTAAGCTGCCTCAGGTTGATATATCTGGGATTTATTTGAATTACATAGGCATATGAACAAGGGTTTCGGATTGGGGCCATTTAAATTAATCACCAATATGATAGGGGGTAAATCATTGGATCTTGCTAGTTTAGAATCAGGGGCTGTACATATATGGTATATTGATGCTTCAGCTAGAATAGATAGTCGTTATTATGAAATGTTAAATGCGTGCGAAAAAATAAGGGCAGAAAAGTATAAGTTTATTAAAGATAAAAATATGTTTATAACTGCTCGCTCAGTTTTGAGAATGTTGTCTGCATTTTACCTTAACAAAACTCCTTCTCAAATAGAGATTAAATATGGCCCATTTGGTAAGCCATATCTCTATGGGGAAAACAGATTGAAATTTAATATTTCCCACTCAGGTTGCCGGGTTGTGCTGGCTTTTTGTAAACAGGGAGCTATAGGAGTTGATATTGAAAAGATAAAGACCAATTTTGATGTAATGGAAATAGCTGAAAATTATTTCTCAGAAATGGAAGTCAATGCACTTGGCGCAATCCCCCAAGCTGACCAGAAAAAGGCGTTTTTTCGTTGTTGGACTCGGAAAGAATCCTTTTTAAAAGCAATTGGAGAAGGGCTTTCCCTTCCATTAGATTCATTTTCTGTTACCCTTGATGGCGATAAGAATGCTGTATTGCTAGAAACAAAATGGGATCCATCTGAAAAAGAGAAATGGAAAATGTTTTCATTTGTACCGGACACCAATTACATGGGAGCGATTTCTGTCCACTCTAACATTGAAAATATTAAATATTACAGATGGGATAAATTCAAGGAATTGCTTCTTTGTGAAGAAAGACATCCAAACGATCGCCAATAATTTAAGAAATAATAATAAAATTTTCTATCACAGTATTTTTTTCTGGTATGGCAAGCTATAAGTTATACGCGGTTTTGCTATTCATTTAATTAAAATCTTAATCTTCGTTAAGATAAACAGATTTGAATAAAACTTAGGCATTACTCCCCTACATAATCACAGATTTCTTCACCAATCGCCATAAGAGTAGTAATCTCCTCCTCCGTAAAGTCGTACGGTACTGGTTTTGCAATCCCCAAGGTGCCGAATAACTTATTTTCCTTTAATAAGGGAACGGCAATAGACCCTTCTACCTTTGTCTCTTTGGCGGCAGGACGCGCCACCCCAGAATCGTCCGTTTGAAGATTACACATTTCCACCGGCTTCCTGCGCTGGGCTGCAATACCAGCCATTCCTTTTCCTACAGGTATTTTTGAAAGTTTGGGTACCAAAAAAGACGGAATTCCCTGCTGTGCTTTTAGGTGGAGTAGGGACGGGTCTTCCTCTATGAAATGAATGGTCCCTGTAGTGCAACCATAGGCTGCAATGATAGTAGATAATACCTCTTCCCAATTTATGGGTTTTGTAGACAAGAGTGGGGTTACGACGGTGTTAGACATTGCATTCTGTTGTTTTATCTGCGTTTAAAATAGATCAATGTTCAAATTTACCGAATTCATTTCATACCTGCCAATCCACTTTTTATACAGATTTAAACTATTTCCCTGGGACAGTAGTTATCAGAGGATTGGGCTATCACCAACGTACTTAGAAATATTTTTCCATAATCACATAATCTTGTCCCGCTTTGTTAAAACGGGTATTGGTTGGTGAGAAACCAAATTTCTTATAGAAATCTTGCTTGTCCAATCGGGCATTGCACCATATTTTATTAACCTTATAATCTTCCGCACAATTTAAAAGATGGGTGAGAAGCATGCTGCCATAGCCTTTTTGCTGTTCTTTTTGATCGGTTGCCAATTTTCGGAACTGTGCAATCTTATTCTCGATAAATAGGGAGACCACAGAGACTAAAACCTCATCCACATAAAGTCCGTAATGAATTCCATGGGCGTCATTTGGCAGTATTATAAAGGTAAGTGGCTTTTGGGGCCACATAACCCTTTGCCTAAGGGCATAGGTTTCCTCAGCAGGTATTTGTCGTATCTTTTTATTCATTACTAGCCAATAGGCCATTGACTATTAGGTACTGAGAGGCGGCATAGGTGCTCATTATCCAGAAATTGGCCATTGGTACCGGAGTGTTAAATTTATTGATGGCCAAGATGCTATCTGAAATAATAAAGAAGATAGCTCCCAATAATACCAGCGAGTAACTTTTCATACCAACTTCTGCTTTACGGTTAGAGGACGTTATGGCCATTACCAAAATCGCTATTATATAAATAATCACGGGAACCATAAAATCTCCCAAGTTTTCCATCACCATTAAAAAAATGGCAACCCCAAAGCTAACTATGGCGGTAAGTATTATCCAATATTCTCTGGTATAACTAAGATTTCGCTGACTCGTAAAAACAACACTATAACTTAAATGAGCCAATAAAAATGCAGTTAATCCCAGGGTGAATAATGAAGGTGAACGAAGTTCAAAAAGCAAAATAATATCACCAATTAAGGAAAAGAACAAGGCCAGAATCGTAAATTGAAATGTTTTTTTGGGCAGATGCTTTCCGTGTAATCCAAAGTGAATCATCAATGAAATAACGATCAGCGGTTTAGTTAGAAGCCTATATTCATGAAAATTTAAATAGCCAAATAGAAGGTCTAGAAAGACAATAAAAACATAACCGAGTAAGAAGTATATGGACTTAAAGTTCATATGCGGTGGGGAGGTTTTTATGGATTAGATGGGTACATTCTACGTTTTTTAATTACAATAAAACAGAGTGTTAGCTGTAATAAAATGGCAATTCCATTGGTGAGCCATAGTGCGATGGCATTGAACCTAATACCATAAAAACACCAAAACAGGTATATTACAACCCAGCCAAAGATAAATCCGTTAGACAGGCTACTGGGTCCTTTAAATCTATATTCCTTATAAACTTGAATTGCGATAACCAAACAGGCACATAAACCAGCTACTATACCAATAGTTTCAAAGATATGTTCTGGAATACTATAGATAAAATTCATACCACAGCGTATTTAAATTTAATTAAAAAATTATAAACCTAACCTATACTATCATTTTTTTTAGGGATGGTATGGATCAAAATCTACCTTCCCCAAGCCCAATGGAACTTTTTTATCTTACATGGTAATTACTCTTAAAATTAGCTCAGGGATGTTGGTTTATTATAGGATTTTAAAATTTAGTTTGGCATGGAATGCCCAAATTCATTGTGAACTTTAGTCCTTCCTTTATTATTGACAGACCCCCATTTCTAGGAGCAGCTTTATACAAATATATATATTTAAATGGTTTATGCTAGTCCAATCAAGTATATAGGTCTCAATAATGAAAGCTATGTAGTACGGTAGTGGAGTCAGGGGGTATAAGTATGGTATAGACTAGCTATAATTTTATTCCGTGGGTTGTAAACGAAATTCCTTGCTGCCCCGTTGTAGATATCATGACCGCTTCAAAAATAGGTTCATGATCGTTTGGATGAACCGCCCAATCGAAAATGAAATTGGCTCCGGTGCCTCCATATTTATCATCCTGATCTATTACTATTTCAATTGTTTCCAATGGTTTTAGGAAAATTGGCTTGTCAAAATAAGTGCGTATAAGGTTTCCCTGCGTATCATAATAAGATGCTTTTAAAAGAAATACTGTGTCGGATATACTTACATTCCGCATGCTCGCAGTTGCGGTTAAGTGGTGAAGGGCCTTTTCCGTACCGTCGTAAATGGAGGAGTAAATGGAAAGATAGGAGCTACCTTTCAATAAAGTATCATTTTTGGGTAGGGTAGTATAGCGATTACTCCAGTTGACAGGATCTATATGACTTATTTTCTTTTCCTCGGTGCAACTTATCCCGAAAATCGATGCAAATAGCATCACCCATAATATTCTTTTCATTGTAAATGTTTTCAACTATCTATATTTTTAATGGCTTTTCCGAAAAGACGGGTGTTAATTTAGGTAAGTTGGTATTGCTTATAAAGTTCGGGCAATCAACGGGGTTAGGTCAGTCTTTTCCACTCAGGATGCCTTTCCAAGTAGCCCGCAACAAACGGACATTTGGGTATCAAGGTCAAGTTTTTCTTTTCTATATCCTCCAAAACTGCTTTTACCAGGGCAGAGGCAATTCCTTTACCTCCTAATTCTTGGGGCACCTCGGTGTGGATAAGGTAAATTTTATTCTCTTTTCTTTTAAACTCAATTTTTGCTACTGAACCAGCAACATGAAACTCGTATTGTTGGTCTTTTTCGTTGACCACTAAATTATAGGGCATAGACATATATTTTTACCAAAACTGGGCCAAAAGCTTTCCCATTTTATTCAACCTACTTTTAAAAGTACTAATCATATCCAGTGCTTCCAGAATTCTTTTAGGTTTTCGGCCTCATATAACACAATGCCATGGGACATCTGTTTAAATATAACAAATTAATGGGAACTAAAATGAATTTTCCAACTAGCTAATCAAATTTTAAATGCCCTTAAAATAGATGACTTTGGGAATCCCTTTTCCCATTCGTCTACACAAGGCGTTAACTCAAGGCCGACTTGTATACTCTTAGGCACCTTTCACGAGCTTCTTTGTGGTCTACCATTTTATCGGGATAGCTTGGATCCGCAATATTCGGAACCCATTTTTCTGTGTATTTACCCTCCTTGTCAAATTTATCTGCTTGGGTCATAGGGTTAAAAATTCGAAAATATGGTGCGGCATCCACACCGCTTCCAGCGGCCCATTGCCAATTCCCTACATTGGAGCTCATTTCATAATCCAGTAATTTTTCCGCAAAATACGCTTCCCCCCATCGCCAGTCTATTAGAAGGTGCTTACATAGAAAACTGGCTACCAACATGCGTACCCGGTTGTGCATATAACCGGTAGCATTTAATTGTCGCATCCCGGCATCGATTAATGCGTAACCCGTTTCACCTTTCTTCCATTTTTCAAATTCCTTTTCATTATTGCGCCACTCAATTCGGTCGTACTTAGGTTTAAAGGCATCTGTAACGGTATTTGGATAATGCCATAAAATTTGCATAAAAAATTCGCGCCAAATCAATTCACTCATAAAAACTTCATTTTCCGATGAAATTGCCTTTTTTACAATGCTGCGAATAGAAACGGTTCCGAATCGTAAATGAGGACCCAGTCTGGAGGTACCGTTTTTGATGGCAGGGTAGTTTCTGGTATCCTCATACTTACTAATTAGGTTGGAAGTAAGAGTGTAATCGGGAATTTTAACTGTTGAGACTTCAAAACCTATATCGGACAGTGATAAATTGGGCAGTCTGCTGTGCTGCATAAAATTCTTTAAACTATCTTCCGATGCACTGGGTTGCAAATGTTCGTCATTATTAAATTTAAACAACCATTTATTCTTGTAAGGTGTATATACTAGGTATGGGTCTCCGTCAGATTTTACAATTTCGTCCTTTTCAAAAATCACCTGATCTTTATAGGTGCTAAAATTAATGTTGTTTTCAGTGAGAAAACCCTTTATTTCATTATCCCGGTTCAGGGCATAAGGTTCATAGTCCCGGTTGGTGTAAACGTGCTTTACCTCATGTTCTTGAACTAATTTATGGAAAATGTCCTTGGGCCTACCGTGATAAATAGCCAGGGAGGAACCATAATCCTCCTGAAGTTGTGAGCGCATGCGTTGAAGTTGATCATAAATAAAGGAAACACGAGGATCTTTTTTGGGAAGTTTATCCAGGATTTCTGGGTCAAAAATAA
Source organism: Arenibacter amylolyticus (assembly GCF_002150785.1). Classification (GTDB taxonomy): domain Bacteria; phylum Bacteroidota; class Bacteroidia; order Flavobacteriales; family Flavobacteriaceae; genus Arenibacter; species Arenibacter amylolyticus. Next base: position 31,554 of record NZ_MTAZ01000049.1, read on the forward strand.
ATATAGGCAGCACTGGGAGGGAACTTTCCAATGCTGCAAATAGCCCAACATTGTCTTGAAATCGCAAATCCCTCCTAAACCAAAATATTGCTATCGCTTTGCTCATTTTAGTCGGTACTTAAGGTTGATAGTCCGCCATCTACACCAATAACCTGCCCCGTTATCCAAGCACTTTTGTCGCTTAAAAGAAATTGTGCGGCATTACCGATATCCGCGGTGTCACCTATTTTTTTTAAGGGGTGTCTGCTTGCCATGTTTTTGCGTTTTGCTTCGGTATTCAATAATTTGGAGGCTAATGGGCTATCTACCAAGGAAGGTGCTATTACATTAACACGAATTTTTGGCGCGTATTCAGCTGCAAGTGACCTTGCAAAACCTTCTATGGCTCCTTTGGATGCTGCGATACTGGTATGAAAAGGCATGCCCTTCTTTACGGCTACGGTACTAAAAAATACCATACTAGAATTTTCTGCCATCCTCGGCATAATCTGTTGAACTACCTTAACCATAGCAAAGAAATTGATATGCATATCCTCCTTAAAACCTTCTAGGTCTATTCTTTTAAAGGGCTTTAAGCTTATGCTTCCTGGTAAATAGGCAAACCCGTGTAACTCTTGGGGCAATAAACCTAGGTCTAAGGTGTCCGCAGTGGCATCAAAAGGAATATGCACCAATTGCAGGCTCCCTAAATCCCCTTTTGTCCTAGAGGCAACGTACATAGTAAAATCTGGCACCAAGCTTTTGGCCAAGTATTGCCCAATTCCATAAGACCCTCCAATAAGTAGCATGTTCTTTTTCATGGATATTATATTTTGTTAACTGCAATAATTTTAGATCTCATCTTTGAGTGATTTTCTGGACCCAAGGGTTAAAATGATTTAAATTCTACAAACGATGCTTGGTTTTCAACTTCCCCAAACAGGGTAATTAATTTATTATTTCTATAATCAAAGATTTTCTTTAATTGATTTTTCACCAAAAATGGATGGACCATTCTTCCGAAAATTCCCAAAGGGAGTTTGTAATCAATGATATCTTCCATTACCACTCCTTGGGGGACAGCCCTTAAAAAGTGTTTGTGATGCCATAGGGCATAAGGACCCGCCCGTTGCTCATCCACAAAGTATTCACCTTCCTGTACGTGGGTTATTTCTGTAAGCCAATGGGTGGTATACCCTGGAAATGGAGAAACGGTATACAGTATTATTTTTCCGGGAAACATTGGGGATTCCCCTCCTGTTAAGATATGAAATCCCATGCTATCTGGAGTTATAATGCTGAGATTTTTTGGGTCTGTAAGGAATTTCCAAGCCTTTTCCTGGGAAATGGGAAGGGTTTGTTTGGAACGGAGTTGATAGTGCATTGATAATTTATTTATGTAAAGTTATAAAAATTGTTTAATGAAAAGGTAAATAAGTTAAACAAATTTAATTAGACTTGAAATGGAAAGAAATTTTTTGTTTAAAAGGGTAGGGGGAGTGTCTTGTGAGAACACACTAAGTTTGGGGATTGTTCTGTGATATCTGCTTAAATAATGTTAAATTAGCCAGAACTCAATAAATAAGATAAACATGAAAAAGTATTTAATTTTAACATTAGTATTAGCCATGGGCATGGGCATGCAAGCACAACTCGCTACTCCACAGCCCAGCCCTTCGGCAACAATTGTACAGAAGGTAGGGCTTACCGATGTTTCCTTGGAATATTCCAGGCCTTCCATGAGAGGAAGAACAATTTTTGGGGATTTGGTGCCCTACGACAAATTATGGAGGACAGGAGCCAATGCACGAACAAAAATTAGTTTTAGTGATAACGTTATGATAGGGAACCAGGAGCTAAAAGCAGGTTCTTATGCCATCCTAACCAAACCCGGTGTTTCCAATTGGGAGGTTATCTTCTATTCTGAGGCCGATGGCAACGGTGCGCCCGCTACCTTGGATCAAAATAAGGTAGTTGCTAAAGTGAACGCAGCGGTACAATCAATGCCCATGCCTATAGAAACCTTTACCATAAGTTTTGATGATTTATCGGATAACTCGGCCACTTTGGGCATACTTTGGGAGAAGACCTATGTAGGTGTTAAAATTGAGGTGCCTACAGAGCGGAAGGTAATGAAGAATATAGATATGGTGCTTAATGGCCCTAGTGCAGGGGATTACTATGCAGCGGCTGTGTATTACCTAAATTCGGATAAAGATATCAATCAGGCTAAGGCATGGATGGAAAAGGCATTGTCCATGACCAAGGAGCCTGCTTTTTGGCAGTTAAGGCAGCAATCCCTTATCTATGCCAAGGCTGGTGATAAACAAAAAGCTATAGAAACAGCAAAGAAATCCTTGACTGCCTCCAAAGCGGCGGGCAATGCAGATTACGTTAAGATGAATGAAGATTCCCTAAAAGAGTGGGGAGCCAACTAACTGATACAAAATGTAGTAAATAAAAGCCCGTCCCTTGGCGGGCTTTTATTAGATCAAGAATTTTGGAAGGAGGATAGACAGGAGGTATTATAGGTAATTCCCTTACGATATCTTAAATAGTCGGTCCAAGCTCTCAAGGATAAAGGATAGTAAAATAACGAGGCTACATCCAAAGGCATTGAGCCATAAATAGGACATCCAATCATTATCAAACCCTATAATAACTACCACCTGGGTAATGATAGCAGCTATAAAAACGGCATTTCCCCTTATATATTTAAAGAAGAAAGCAATTAGGAATATGCCCAGTACGTTGCCGTAAAATATGGATCCTATAATATTTACCAACTGAATTAAATTCTCAAAAAGATTGGCATAAAATGCAATCAATATGGCAATTACCCCCCATAAAAGTGTAAAATACTTAGACGCTTTTACATAATGTTGTGGGGAGGCTTCCTTCCGTTTATTTCGTTTATAAATATCCAAAGCCGTAATAGTCCCTAATGCATTTAGCTCTGAGGCAGTAGAGGACATGGCAGCCGATAAAATAACAGCTAACAAGAGTCCAATTAATCCCTTTGGAAGATAGTTAAGGATGAAATGGATAAAAACGTAATCCTTGTCTGTGGGCTCTGCCTTATCATCTGCCTTGGAAATTAGGGCCCTAGCCGCTTCCCGGTTCATTTTTTCCTTTTTGTTGATATTGATGATCTGTTGCTTAGCATCCTGGGTGCTGTCATATTCATGTAAGTCCAAAGCGACCGCAAATTTGTTTTGGGCTATTCTCTTTTCTGTCTCCAACCTAAGGTGCTCTTTTTCCAAGAGCTGGTATTCCTTGGCGTAGGGAGAATTCATCACTGCTTTGGTAGCTGCGGGATTAAAATTTAAGGGAGAATGGTTGTATTGAAAGAAAACAAATACCATCACCCCCACCAAAAGAATAAAGAATTGCATGGGAATTTTTAGAATTCCGTTGAATATTAGCCCTAGTTGGCTTTCTCGTACAGATTTACCTGAAAGATAGCGTTGTACCTGACTTTGATCTGTGCCAAAATAGGCGAGAGCAAGGAACAACCCTCCCGTTATACCACTCCAGAAAGTATATCTACTAGAAGTGTTAAAACTGAAATCCAATATGTTTAGTTTATCGCTTGCCCCAGCAACTTTCAAGGCTTTGCTAAAGGTGATATTATCTGGTAAATAGCTCAAAATAAAGAAGAATGCAATAAACATTCCGGTCATTATGATAAACATTTGTTGTTTTTGGGTGATGCTTACCGCTTTTGTTCCCCCAGATACGGTATAAATAATTACTAAAATACCGATAATGACATTTAGGGTATGAAGATTCCACCCTAACACAGCAGATAGGACAATGGAAGGTGCGTATATGGTAATACCTGCGGCAAGTCCACGCTGTATTAGGAAGAGAATGGCAGCCAAAGACCGGGTCTTTAAATCGAATCGACTCTCCAAAAATTCATAGGCAGTGTAAACTTTAAGTCGGTGGTAAAGCGGGATAAATACAATACAAATAATAATCATGGCCAATGGAAGCCCAAAATAGAACTGTACAAAGCCCATTCCATCGTGATATGCTTGCCCAGGGGTGGATAAGAATGTGATGGCACTCGCTTGTGTGGCCATAACGGATAATCCAATGGTCCACCATTTTGCAGATTTGCCGCCTAGCACGTAATCGTTTACATTTTTACTACCCTGTGTTTTCCAAACCCCAAAACCAACAATAAAAAGTAAGGTTCCACCGAGTATAATCCAATCTATGGTTGCCATGCTATTGGTTTGCGGTCATTAATAAATAAAATAAGATAATATATAGTGCATTGAGTACAATGACCAATGTGTACGCTTTTTTCCAAATAAATTTATCCTGCATCCTTAACTTATTTTTTTGATTTTTCCTGCTTCAGGGATAGCATGTTGGTAAATAGTCGGTACGCACCGGGCACACCTGCCGGAAGCTCCCTGAAAAAACTTAGTCCGGTATAAACATAATATCCTTCCCCGTAAGGAGCAACCAAAAGACTGCCTTTCAAAGGTGACTCGTCCTTGTCCCACATGGAAAGGATTGGGGTAAACTCCTTAGACCACTGGCCTGGAAAATAAAGTCCTCGTTCTTGTACCCAACCTTTAAAGTCTTCCTGGGTTATTTTGTTTGGGTAGTTTACAATCGGATGATTTTTATCTAAGATTTCAACATCAGATTCCTCATCGGTTACCCTATTTCTGGAAAGGGTCAAAGGATAAGGGGCCAGATTTTCCATGGAGGTTACCTGCCGGTCGGCAGTATTGTATTGAATAATCAGGTTGCCTCCATTCCTAACATACTCTAATAAGAAACGCTGTTTAAACTTTAATTCTTCTACTACATTATAGGCTCTAATCCCTACTACAATGGCATCATAATGTTGTAATGACTGGGAGCGAATGGAGGCGGGGTCTATGATAGAAACATCATACCCAATTTGCTGTAAGCTGCTGGGAATTTCATCGCCCGCACCCCTAATATATCCTATTTTGTTTCCATTTTTAATAATGTTTAAACGGACCACCTTGGCTTCGGCGGGTAATAAAACGGATTGTTTGGGGATATGGTCATAATCTATTTCTACCAATTCTTTGGAGACTTCCTTTCCATCTAAATGAATTATAGGTGTTATATAGCTTTCACTCTTGGTAGTAGGAGGACTTAAAAGGAAGCGCACAATTTGCTGATCCCCTTTGTTGGAGATTTTAAAAGGTTTACTTTCTTGGTCTACCTGCCAGCCTTTTCCTAGTTGAAGCTGTACCTTCCCTTCAATATGATCCTTGTGGGCTTTTACGGAAATCGCAATTTCCTTTGGTTGGCTATCCGCGAAGATGATTACCTTATCCTTGAAACTAGCCGTGGCCTTTGGTAAAATACTGAATGGCTGGTAAATCTCTCCCTTATCGGGTCTAGAGTATCGGTATACCAGTGGTTTTACTATGCGCACTGGGTATCCATTAAACTCCAGATCAAAGTTTATATTGATGGCTGCGGGGGTTTCCGGTTTGCCAATAAGGTCTTGGTCTTTAACTTGGTACATTCCTAAGTCCCACTTTTCATTTAACCAGTAGGGATTGGTAATAGGGGCCTCGTTGGATATTGGTAAACCAATTTCAATTAGCTCTTTTTTATTTTCCTTCAAAGGAATATTTTTAGCAATGGAGGGCTGGTTGGGCATGGCAATGCTCTTAAGGACGATATCGGAATTACTTCTGTTAAGTGCTTCAATAGAAACGGTAATCTTCCCACCTTGGTACGAGCTAGCCTCCGAGGCAGTAGCCTCCAAAAACAATCCGCTTACAGAAAGTATGATTTCCTCCAGTTCCTTTAGTTTTATGTTCCTCCAATGATCATCTTTAATATTTTTCAATGCGCTATGGGCTTCTAAAAGCTGAGGTAAATGTGTGGATGGATCCTTAAAATTGAAGTTTTGTTCTAGATCATAGAGGATTTTCCCCACCGCATCACCGCCTTCTACCCTAGACCAAGTGGTATTTATGCCCTCAAAAATGTCGGACTCCTTACTGGGCATCTCACCTTTTAATAGCTCTAAATACTCCATTTCGCTTCCGCGGGTGCGCAATCTTCCAAATCCTTGGCAAAGGTGTTGACTGCTGGCAAGCGCCGCAATCTCATTATTAGATAATCCGCTTAGTGGGTAGTAGGTGCCAACATCTACTTGGAGCATATTGGACTTATCGGCACTTTTAAATCGCTCTTCACTTCCGTAAAACCACCAAGAGGTATTGAAAAATAATCTTGAGGGCTGCCAAATGCTGGTTTTGTTTAGTTGTTCTGGGTAGTGGGCTGCGTTACCAGCCATGTCAAAGGCCGAGACACTCAACATGGCCGAGGAGGTATGGTGTCCGTGGGTTGTTCCAGGGCTGCGATGGTCAAAGCGATTAATAATTACGTCTGGCTTAAAAGTCCGAATAACCCAAATAATATCGCTCAGTACCTCGTCCTTGTTCCATACCTCGAGGGTTTCATTGGGATGTTTGGAATATCCAAAATCGTTGGCTCTGGTAAAAAACTGTTTACCTCCATCTATTCGCCTTGCAGCCAATAACTCTTCGGTACGTAGTACCCCCAATAGCTCACGTAATTCCGGTCCTATTAAATTCTGGCCACCATCTCCACGGGTAAGGGAAAGGTAAGCGGTATTCGCCTTTATTTCGTTAGACAGGTAAGATATTAGCCTGGTGTTTTCGTCGTCGGGATGCGCAGCAACATAGAGGGCCGATCCTAAAAAATTTAGTTTTTGAAGCGCCTGGTAAATGTCAGACGAACTATGGGATGGTGGAGTCTGGGAATAAACAAGCTTGTTTGATAGTATTATTAAAGTGAATAATAGCCAGAAAGAGCGCATTTATTATTGTTTTTGAAGTTGGTTCAATATTAAATTTAAACTTGGTATAAAATTGTTTAACAACTATTTTGAGGATTAAAGCTCGCTGCTACTATCAAAGTCGTCCTCATAGGTCCCTACAAGTCCCACTGCTTTTTGAAGCATCAGGTTATTGGGATAGGTATAGAGTTCGCCATTTTTACTTCTTAGGTGAATATGGAAAGCCCTTATATCCTCAATAATAAAAATTTCATCCGGTAATTCCATTTCCTTATCCTTCACACGAATCCTATCCCCAATTTTAAATGGAAAAGAAAAGAACAGTATAATCCCTGCTGTAATATTGCTTAAAATTGACCATTGAGCAAATAGTGCGACTCCGATTACTGCAAAGGCAGAGGAAAAAACAATCCCTATTTGCTCAAAATCCACCCCCCAGATCAGCGTAAGGGCAAGCAGACCCACCCCAGTTATACCAATAGTGACATATTTTATGATTAAACGAGTTCTTATCTCATTGATATCGCTCATTTTGCCAATCTTGCGAATGGTTTTGGCACCAAAATATTTTAATATCATTAATACTATTAGGCATAAAATGGTGCCCAATATTTGATTCATGTACTTCAGGTAAAAGGTCTCCTCCATATTTGCTATAATCCTAAACTATCGCGAAAAATTACGTCTTTATTTTTGTTTTCTTGCCAATATGCCCGTTTTAGGGTCTTTATTTTAGTGGCTGTAGACCTAGCTGTTTTTGCATTGTCCCCAGTTCCACTTTTAAAAGTTTCAGTCCAACCTTCAACCGTATAGGGGAAATTACTGGAAAAATGGATGGCTAGGGTCCTTTCCAAGGAAGGGTAGGTAATGGTATATGTACTTATACCATCCAATGTTTCCAGACTGCCTTGGGCCTCGTAGGCCTTGAGCTGCTTATGGGCCAATCTTACATATTCCAATGAAGGAATCATCTCCATCTTTCCCGTGGGCAGGTTTTCTGGATTTATTCGGATTTTATTCCATACTTCATTCTCCAAATGTTTTTTTTCCAATTTTAAGAATTGATCCCCATCAGATTCAAAATAGGAAAAGGAATTCACCTCATAATGTAACCTGTTATTTAATTGAGTAAAGACCTGTCCGCACCATTCCTGAATGGAAGAAGTTAACTTTATTGCATGCTGATTGTCGTGCACCGGATAAAAGCTGCTGTTCATAATGGAGTAGGGGTAAATGCCCGTTAGAAACTTTTTGGTGCTGTTTAATTTTAAAACGGAAATTTGGTCGTCCTGGGGAAGATCTGGTTTAACCTGCTTGTCTTTCAAAAAAGGCTCGGTTACATAGATTAGCACCGCTTTGCCATCCCTTAATTCCCCATAACGAGCCTGCTCTAATTTATAGGAGGTAATTTCTGCCTTTCCGGCATACCAGTATTCCTTAAACTCCTGGGAAAGTGGTCTTTTGGTTTCAGTGCTTTGTGAAGGGGTAGTGTTAGCTTTACCAACAAAACCTTCTTCTGCAGATGAACCTTCTCCCTTACAGGAGGATAGGGAAACCATTACAAGGAGTGTAGCTGCCCAGCAAGAAATGGGTGTGGATAATAATCTCATGGCAATAGGATTTGTTATAAAAATATTCAAAATAAGCTAACCTACCATGGTCATTAACGTTTTAAAGACTAAATGGGTGGGCAAGCCAACGACATTGGAGTAGGAGCCCTGTATCTCTTCTATACCAATTAATCCGATCCATTCTTGTATGCCATACCCGCCGGCCTTGTCAAAAGGTTTGTAGTGATCCACGTAATGATGGATTTCCTCCTCGGCTAGCTTTCTAAACTTGACTTTCGTCTTATACGTTGCTGTTTTTTGCGTGCTGCAGGTAGTAAAACAGACCGAGGTAATCACCTGGTGCCAATCATTGGATAGAGTCTGTAACATGCGTATTGCCTCTTCTCGGTCTTGGGGTTTGGCCAGGGAGACTCCCCTATGCCAAACTACCGTGTCCGAAGTGATTACGATTGTTTTATCCCTTAGTTGATCTTTAAACTGCGAAGCTTTTAGGACGGCCAGGTATTCGGAAATCTCTTCTCCTTGAAGGTGCGGGGGGTAAACCTCTTCCACGGGAAGTGTCTGTACCTTAAAAGGTATTCCCATTTCTTTGAAATACTGTTGTCTTCTGGGAGAGGCAGATGCTAAAACTATAGAATGACCCTTTAATTTGTCGGCTATCATAAAATTAGTCGTTTTTGGCGCTAAAGTTATCGGCCCAATGGCCCCTTACCTTTAATACTTGCTCTATAACATCTCGTACGCAACCATCACCACCATTTTTATGGGAAATGTATTTGGAAACAGCCTTTACCTCTGGAACGGCATTTTGAGGGCAACATGGAAGCCCGGCTTCCATTAAAGGGGGAATGTCTGGGATATCATCCCCCATATACAATACATTTTTTGGGTCGATACCGTAAATGTCCAGGTACTCCTCAAAAGGGTCTATTTTATGATGCGCTCCCATGTGGATGTCCGTGACCCCCAACCCCTTTAGTCGTACTCGCACTCCTTCATTAGTACCTCCAGAAATAATGCATACATTATAACCTTGCTCTATGGCTACTTTTAAAGCATACCCATCTTTTACGCTCATGGTCCGTAATAGTTCCCCCTCAGAGGTAATAACAACTTTACCATCGGTAAAGACACCGTCCACGTCAAATATAAAGGTAGTTATGTTGTGTAATAATTCCTTATAGCTCTTTTCCATATTTCTTACTGATCGATTTGCTTAACAAGCTGTAAATATCCTTATTATTTTTGTTTTTTAGTTGATTAAGGTGGTTTTCAATGGTGGTCATGTCATTTCTTCGTGCGGGACCCGTTTGGGCTTTATGGGGAGTCATATAATCTAGCTTTTGCACCGTCTCCCTAATTAATGGGAGTAAAATATGAAAAGGAATATTGTGATCGTTGCAAATCTCATTGCCTATATCATATAGGTGATTAGTGAAATTATTGACGAAAACAGCTGCCAAATGGAGTGTTTTCCGTTGGTCCGAGGATATTTCCTGTACCTGGTCACTAATAGTGTTCCCTAGTTTTTTCAGCAACTCTAAATCGCCCTCGCTCTCTGCCTCCAAACATAGGGGAATCGACTTAAAATCAATTTTTCTTCCTACACTAAAGCTTTGAAGCGGATAAAAAACGCCTCTTCTATTTCTTGGATCCAAAGCCGTTAAGGGTGCGCTTCCAGAACAATGCGCAACTAGCCCACTTTTGTTAATGAGATATTTGGCTACTTCAGGAACGGCATCATCGCTAACTGCAATCAAATATAGGTCTGCATCTACAATGTTATGGAAATCGGTACCTATGGCACCTGCTTTTTTAAAGTAAGCAAGTTGCTCCTTGTTTCGCGCAACTACTTGGCGAATTTCAACGTCTTCCACATCCATAAAAGTATCGAACATATGTTTGGCTACATTGCCCGACCCCAGTATTACTAAAGAAATCATGATCAAAAGTAACCAATCTGTGAAAACTTCTCCGCTTTGCCCTAAAAGAATTGTTGTAACCGCCATTTTTTGAGAAATTGAACCCTTACTAAAAGGTGGGCTAGGGTTTAAAATGTAACCTTGGGGTGAATAATCTATCTAATGGATAACGGCATTTCCAAAAGGGTAATTTTAACTTTCTTAGCTAGGAGTGAGGTCCCGTTGGGATCCATTGTTAATTTTATAGGGTTCCCTTAGTTCTATGTTTTGGAATCCATAAGTATATGGGAGTTTTATGCTGATTTTGGGAATTTTAAATAGGGAGTCAATTAACATAACATTCACTTATTTAACTTATAGAAATATGTATTTTTGCGATTTTAAATCAAACCTTATCTTTCCAAGATGACCGAATTTTTAAAGAAGTTTTTCTTTTCCACTCGATTGATGTCCATTTTATTTATTGTTTTTGCCACTGCCATGGGGATCGGAACCTTTGTCGAAAGCAAATATAGTACCGATACTGCGAGGATCTATATTTACAACGCTACGTGGTTTGAGGCAATAATGGGGTTTTTTGTAATCAACTTTATTGGCAACATAGCCCGATATAGATTGTTGAGAAAAGAAAAATGGGCGGTTTTAATGTTGCACCTTTCTTGGATATTGATTATTGTAGGAGCTTTTGTTACAAGATATATCAGTTACGAAGGAATGATGCCCATCAGGGAAGGAGAGACCGAGAATGTGTTTTATTCGGACAAAACATATTTAACCGTTTATGTAGACGGGGAAATTAACCAAGAACGGAAACGTAAGGTTTTGCAAGATGCCATTCTAGTAACGGCACAGGGAAAAAAATCTAACCTACCATGGAATTCCGATTTTAATGGACAGCCTTTTACCATTTCTTATGCAGGTTTTATTGAGGGTGCAAAGGAAGGTCTGATTGAAGATCCCAACGGAAAGGAATATCTGAAAATAGTGGAATCTGGTGAGGGGCAGCGACATGAACACTATTTGGAGAATGGGACTGTAGCCAGTATTCATAATGTGTTATTTGCCCTTAATAAACATACCCCTGGAGCTATCAATATTTCTACTACCGGGGATGAATATACCATAGAATCCCCGTTTGAAGGTCAGTTTATGCGAATGGCCGATCAGATGGAGGGAGAGGTTGCCAAGGACAGCGTGCAGAAATTTCAGCTCAGATCCTTGTACAATATGGCGGGAATGCAATTTGTAATCCCCGATCCTTTAGTGAAAGGAGAAGAAGGGATTGTACCAATTCCTGAAGAAGATAGAACAGAGAACGATTTAGATGCCTTGGTATTGGATATTACCAGTAATGGGGAGACCGTTCGCAAGAAATTATTGGGAAGTAAAGGGACGTCTAACTTTTCTGGTAAGTTTGAGGTTGGCGGACTGGAATTTCATATGAGTTACGGGTCCAAGGTATACGAATTGCCATTTGGTATTAAATTGAATGATTTTATTGCAGAAAGATATCCTGGGACGGAAAATAGCTACTCTTCATTTATGAGTAAGGTAACCGTTGTAGACGATAGACCATTTGATTACGATATATACATGAACCATATTTTAGACCATAGGGGATATCGCTTTTTCCAAGCTAGTTTCCATCCAGACGAAAAGGGAACCGTACTGTCCGTGAACCACGATTTCTGGGGAACATGGATTACCTATATAGGGTACTTTTTACTGTATACGGGTCTAATGGGGATTATGTTCTTTGGAAAAACAAGGTTTAAGGACCTTGGGGTGGCCTTGGAAAAATTGAAAAATAAACAGGCGAAACTGACAACCGTCTTGTTGCTTGGAGCAGCATTGACCATGACGGCACAGGATGCCGATGGTGTAACCATCCATGCTCATAGCAATACTCCAACGGCCGAGCAGATTGACTCGCTGCTACATGCTATTACGCCTTCTAAGGAACATGCAGCAAAGTTTGCCAGATTGGTTATACAAGATGAGGGAGGGCGCATGAAGCCTATTAACACCTTCTCCTCAGAATTATTGCGAAAGTTAAGCCTACGCGATAAGTACACCGACTTTAACTCGGACCAGGTATTTCTTTCGATGATGTTAAACGCACCGGCTTGGTATAACGCAGAGTTCATTGCATTAGATAAGAAGGGGCAAAATGATAGCCTTAGGAATATTATTGGGGTTCCCCATGATCAGAAGTATGTAAAGGCAACCGATTTTTTTGATGCACAAGGACGTTATAAATTGGCACCTTACTTAAAAGATGCCTATAGTACCAATACGCCAAACCAGTTTCAAAAAGACTTTAAGAGTATAGATGAGCGACTAATTTTATTGAATAGGGCGCTGGGAGGCGATATTGTAAAGATTTTCCCGCTCTTAAACCATGAAAATAATAAGTGGATATCGGCCGTGGAATATAGGGGAGGGCAATACCCAATTGCAGATTCCCTCTATGCTAACTTTGTAAAAAATGCCGTTCCCTTCTATTTAATGAGCCTAGAAAAGGCGGTGCAGACGGGAGATTACACTGAGGCAGATAAATTATTGGCGGCCTTTAAGAAGAATCAGGAGAATCACGGTAGCGAAGTGTTGCCTAGCAAGAGTAAAATAAAAGCGGAAATCTTTTATAATAAAGCGGATATATACAATAGACTTTATAAGTACTATGCGTTGGTAGGACTAGTGATGTTCACCTTGTTGGTATTCCAAATTATTAAGGATAGAAAGGTACTTCGTTATAGTGTTAAAGGCTTAAAGTGGATTGTGTATTTGTTTTTCATTGTCCACACCATTGGCTTGGGCCTACGTTGGTATATTTCAGGACATGCCCCGTGGAGTGATGCCTATGAGAGTATATTATATGTATCCTGGGCAACGGTAGGAATGGGACTGTTATTCACCAAAAAGAGTAATATGACCGTGGCCGCTTCTACCTTTGTAACGGCTATGCTATTATGGATTGCCCATCAGAGTTGGGTAGACCCATCTATTGCCAACCTACAACCGGTACTGGATAGCTATTGGTTAATGGTGCATGTTGCGGTAATTGTTGGAAGCTATGGACCCTTGACCGTAGGTATGATTCTAGGGGTGGTGAGTTTGATACTTATGACCGTTACCAACGAAAGAAATTTGGAACGAATGAAATTGAACATTCAAGAGTTGACCATTATCAATGAGCTTTGCCTTACCGTTGGATTGGCCATGTTGACAATTGGTAACTTCTTGGGCGGACAATGGGCTAACGAAAGTTGGGGCCGTTATTGGGGATGGGATCCAAAAGAGACCTGGGCTCTGATTTCCATTATGGTATATGCCTTTGTTCTACACGTACGCTTGGTTCCGGGACTACGCGGGAGATGGACCTACAACTTTTTAAGCGTTGTTGCCTTTGCCAGTATTATGATGACCTATTTTGGAGTGAACTTTTATTTGGTGGGCTTGCATAGTTATGCCAGTGGAGCACAGGTGATTACGCCTACCTTTATTTACTATACCGTATTTGGAGTATTTGTTTTGGGAGCTGTTAGTTACTGGCGTTATAAGAAGTTTTACGTGAAGTAATAGTTGCCGGACCGAATATGGTTGTGAAAGGAGCGATGCCTAAAGCCGGTTAGTATTTACAGGTATAGTTGAATATTTCTTGGGAATTGGCTATCTATGGTGGATTATATGTGCCATTAGTAATTTTTGTGGGAGTTTGGAAAATAGATTCCCATGAAATGGTATGTAAGCAATTTTTGTAACTTTAAGGACTTAAATCCCTAAAAACAAAAAATGAATCAACATAAAAACGGCTTAAATACGATATGTACACATACAGGGGAATTGGAAGACCTTACTTATAAGGGGGCCATTTCCCCTTTGTATATGGCTACCTCCTATGCCTTTGAAGATGTAGATGTAAAGCGTTATCCTCGGTATTTTAATACGCCCAATCAACAAGGATTGGCAAAGAAAATTGCGGCCTTGGAAAACGCCGAGGGAGCTTTAATATTTGGTAGTGGCATGGCGGCCATCAGTACGTCCCTATTAGCTTTTTTAAGGGCCGGTGACCATATAGTTCTGCAAAACACCTTATACGGTGGGACTTACAACTTGGTTACAGAGGAATTTGAAAAATTCGGTATCTCCTATTCCTTTACGGAGGGTTGGAAAGCGAGCGACTTTGAAGCTAAAATTCAAACGAATACCAAGGTGTTGTATATAGAGACTCCTTCCAATCCTTTGTTGACCATCACAGATATCGCAGCGGTGGCGGAGACGGCCAAAAAGCATGGAATTGTATCTATGATAGATAATACTTTTGCCAGTCCAGTAAATCAGAATCCCATAGACTTTGGAATTGATATCGTAATCCATAGTGCTACTAAATACATGGGAGGGCATTCGGACATCTGTGCAGGGGCAGTGGCCGCTTCTGAAGATAATATGAAACGAATCTTCCATTTGGCAAAAAACTTGGGCGGAAGTCTAAGCGATTACACGGTATGGTTGCTAGAAAGGAGTATTAAAACAATGGGTATAAGGGTGCGGGCACAAAACGACAATGCTCAGCAAATGGCTCAGTATCTGTTAAACCATGAGGCAGTGGATGCCGTTTACTACCCGGGATTACCATCCCATCCAGACCATGAAATAGCCAAATTGCAGATGAAAGGTTTTGGCGGAATGCTTTCTTTTGAGCTTAAAACTGGATATTGTGCCTCCCAATTTCAAAAATCTTTAAAATTGATAAAACCCTCTATGAGTCTGGCAGGGGTAGAAAGTACTACACTATCGCCAGCACTCACCTCACATTCCCTGTTAAGTGCGGAAGAACGTAAGAGACAGGGTATTTCCGATGGCTTAATCCGTTTTTCAGTGGGAATAGAGGAAACAGCCGATTTAATACAGGATATGGAGCAAGCTTTTAAAACTGCCAAAGCATAGAATGAACTACCCATTACGTCGCACTGCGATAGCAAGTTGATGTTTTTAATTGGGAATCGTTCCATGGTTACAAGAGGTAGTTATCATTGAATAATTGGGAAACTGTTTTTGCTCAGTAGCATATATTTTCCAAGACATAGGATTAGAATAAGAAGTAATGAAATTAGACATATTAGTGTTCGGAGCACATCCGGACGATGCAGAATTAGGCGCTGGTGCTACCATTGCAAAAGAGGTTGCCAACGGTAAAAAAGTAGGATTAATAGATTTAACACGTGGAGAATTGGGAACACGTGGTTCTGCGGAAATTAGGGATAAGGAAGCTGCTGAAGCTGCTAAAATATTGGGGGTTAGCGTTCGGGAAAATTTGGGTTTTGCCGATGGCTTTTTTACCAACGATAAGGAACATCAGCTAGAGGTTATTAAAGTGATCCGAAAATATCGTCCAGATACGGTATTGTGCAATGCCATTGAGGATCGCCATATAGATCACGCCAAAGGGAGTAAATTGGTAAGTGATGCCTGTTTTTTAAGCGGATTGCCCAAAGTGGTGACTTCTATGGCGGGTGATTCCAAGTCCCAGGATGCTTGGCGACCAAAATGGGTGTACCATTATATACAATGGAAAAATTTGGAACCAGATTTTATCGTGGATGTATCCGGATTTTTAGACATAAAAATGAAAGCCATTATGGCCTATGGTTCTCAGTTCTATAATCCCAACAGCAAGGAGCCAGAAACACCAATTAGTAGTAAAAACTTTACCGATAGTGTGGAGTACAGGGCACGAGACTTGGGTAGATTAATAGGAGTGGAGTACGGGGAAGGATTTACCGCAGAAAGACATTTAGCAGTTAGAAACCTGGATAGTCTAATCTAAGCCGATTTTTTCTGTTGCTGTCTACCACGGGGTACGGTAAAGTAAAAGATGGAGCCTTTCTCCACTTCGCTTTGTACCCACAACTTTCCACCATTATTTAATATCATTTCCTTACATAAAGACAATCCTAAACCGGTTCCTTTCTCATTATTGGTGCCATAGGTGGTGTAATTGGAATTCTTTTGAAGGATTTTCTCTTGAATATCTTTTGGGATTCCCTGACCGGTATCCTTAACAAATACTTCTATATAATCCTTATTTTCCACGGCCCCAAAGGTAATACAGCCTTGGTTGGGTGTAAACTTTATAGCATTGCTCAATAAATTGCGCAACACTACACTCATTTGGTTTTCATCGGCATAAATCCAGATATCATCAGAAACTGAATTTTTTACTTCGATAGATTTTTTAGAGCTTATTTCATTTAAGAGGTTAATGTTTCGTTGAACCAGATTGGAAAGCATAACATTGGATGGTGTAGTGGTAGACACCTTCATTTGCGACTGACCCCAGCTAAGTAAGTTATTTAAGGTGAAGGATAGGTTGTTTACATCATTCTTTAACTTTGGGACAAATGCCATAAAGTCTTCCCGTTCCATCTGTCCACTATTTAGCATTGTCAACACACTTTCCAAAGCCCCAATAGGCCCGCGTAGGTCGTGCGCAATGATGGAAAATAGTTTGTTCTTTGTTTCATTGGATGCCTGTAACTCCAATTTTCCTTGCTCTAAAACTTCCTTTTGCTGTTGAAGCTTATGATTTAAGTTTTTCTGAATTTTCTGGGCCCTTGCCACAAAGAATCCAACTATTCCCATGATGGCAATTATCAATAGGGAAATGTAGATATAATATTGTTGCCTAGCCAAGGCTTTTTCGTTCGCTTCAATTAAAGCCTCTTGCTGATCTTTATGGGCAATTTCGGTTTTTAATAGGGTTAAACTGTTTCTATTCTCATCCCTAGCTAAGGTGTCCGATATTTTTTGAAATATTTCATGGTACTCCAAAGCTTTCGCATAGTCATTTTCGTCCTTGTATATTTTATAAAGTGTTTTGGATCCGCTTTTTATGCCCTCCATGGATTTTATTTTAGAGGCTATATCATAGGATTTTTGGGCGTACTTTAAAGCTGCGTCGTCATTATTGAGTGCTAAATACGCCTCTGCCATTCCATTATATAAGTCTATGCTGCCTCTTGGATCCTGGAGTTCATTATGTAATTCATTACTTTTATTATACCAAAATAGCGCCAAGGAATGCCTTTTTTGCATTAGGTAAATCCTGCCTTTTACCATATACGAATAGGCAAGCCAATCTTGAACCTTATTTTGTTTAAAGATGGCGATGCTTTTATCAATATGTGTGAGTGCATTTTCATATTGTTGTGTTTCCGTATAGATATTCGCCAAATTGCTCATGGTTTGGGCAGAGTTAATTGGATCTCCAACAATTTTATTGAGGTTTTCTACCTTTTGAAAAAAGTATAAAGCCTGTTCGTAGTCCTTATGGTAGACATATATACTGGCTAAATTTTCGTTGATAACAGCTTCTATTAATTTGTCTCCATGGGCCTGAGCCAGTTCTAAACTTTCCAAATATCTTTTTAAGGCAAGGGAGTAGTTTCCGGTATAGACATATTCGGAGGCCAAATTGTTGGTAATTCTCAGAATTAAATCCGTGTTATCATCGGATTTTGCCAATACCAAGGCTCTTCGGAAATAGGAGATGGACTCGGTGTGTTTACCTCTATCGGAATAGTAGTCTCCTATATTCTTTAGTGCTTCGCCTTGGCCTGATTTATAATTAATTTCTTTGCTCAACAATTCGGCCTCCTTGGCCAGCAGTAACAAGCTGTCTGGATTAACAAACCGCAATTCAAGCGCCAAGTCGTTTAAAAGTCCGATATATAGTTCTTCATCCTTTACTATTTTACCGTCCTCCTTAATTTTCTTAATGGATGCCTTTAGATGGGCAACAATGTTTTCCTTTCCATATAGTAACGCTCCATTAAAATTAAAAAATAGAAACAGAACGATGAACACTACATTTCGTCTCTGCTTTATGTGATTTAATGGCTGGGTATACATGGGGGTATTTTCTTGTTTCAATGCTGGATAAAACTACTTTTCTTTCAATGTACTAGGTAAAAAATGTTGTGAATGATAGCTTTCTTGTTGTTTCAACCATAAAAATACACCTTTTATCGAGGATTTATAAGTAAATAGCTAAGTTTAAACACTAAAGGTAAGATTATTCAACATATCTGAAAAATAAGGTCGATTTTATTTTGTCTGATGAAACAAAAAATCTATCTTTGCCACCGCTTACAAATGGTGGTTGTAGCTCAGCTGGTTAGAGCGCTGGATTGTGGTTCCAGAGGTCGCCGGTTCGAACCCGGTCTTCCACCCAAAAATAACAAGCCTTATTCTTAATGAATAGGGCTTTTTTTGTGGCCTAAAGTGAAGTGGTCCTAAGGAATGCTTAGCGAGAAAATTTCATTATTTAAAGTCTCAAGAGTGGTATTAGTTAATTACTCCTAGACCCAGACTTTGAGATTGATCCTCAATAAGTCAAAGGTAGAGGGATAGTGAGCAGGAAGTATGTTTCCTACTTCAAGGTAATCCGCGTAGGGAATAAGAGATCGTTGGAGGATCCCCTGATGTTAACTAATATAATTCCAAATATTCTTATGTTTTACAATCTGGGCATAGGCTTGTCTAATAACCTGATGCCGTTCTAGGTGAGCATCCTCTTTTAAGAGGGCTTGGGCATAACTCCTAGCGATCTTTAAAATCTCATTATCCTTAACAATATCCGCGATCTTTAAGTTTAAAACCCCACTTTGCTGAGTACCCATAAGATCTCCGGGGCCCCTTAGCTTTAAGTCTACCTCGGCAATTTCGAAACCGTCGGCGGTTCTTACCATAGTTTCCAACCGGGTTTTGGAATCTGCGGATAATTTATGTCCGGTCATCAATATACAAAAACTTTGATCTGCACCACGGCCAACCCTTCCCCTTAACTGATGAAGCTGAGACAAACCAAATCGCTCTGCGCTCTCTATGATCATTACAGAGGCATTGGGAACATTTACGCCTACCTCTATTACCGTGGTAGCTACCATTATTTGGGTTTCACCCCGTACAAATCTGTCCATTTCATAATCTTTGTCGGCGGGTTTCATTTGTCCATGAACAATGGAGATTTGGTATTTCGGCATAGGAAAATCACGTACAATACTTTCATAGCCATCCATGAGATCCTTATAATCCAACGCTTCGGATTCCTGAATCAACGGGTATACTACATATATTTGCCGGCCTTTTTCAATCTCATCCCTTATAAATCTAAACACCTTTAATCGGTTGGCATCGTAGCGGTGAACCGTCTTGATGGGTTTTCTCCCTGGGGGTAGTTCATCAATAGTGGAAATATCTAAATCCCCATATAAGCTCATAGCAAGGGTTCTGGGAATGGGGGTAGCGGTCATGACCAAAATATGCGGCGGTATCTCGTTCTTATGCCATAATTTGGCTCGTTGGGCAACGCCAAACCGATGTTGTTCATCTACAATGGCTAATCCTAGGTTCTTAAATTGAACCTTATCTTCCAACAGTGCGTGCGTTCCTATCAAAATATGAAGGTCTCCACTTTCTAGCTGTTCATGGATTATTTTTCGATCCTTTTTCTTGACCGAACCGGTTAATAGAGCAATGTTGACCCCTATATCGCTTAAAAGCTCTTTAATTCCCATATAATGCTGATTAGCCAGTATTTCTGTTGGAGCCATTAAACAGGCTTGAAAGCCGTTGTCTATAGCTAATAACATGGTCATTAACGCTACAATAGTTTTTCCAGAGCCTACGTCGCCTTGCAATAACCTATTCATTTGGGCATTGCTCCCTAGGTCTGCCCTAATTTCTTTGATAACCCGTTTTTGGGCATTGGTGAGGTCAAATGGAAGGTGGTTTTTGTAGAATTCATTAAACAGTGTTCCTACCTTGTCAAATGTAAAACCTTTAATTCGTTTCTTGTGGCTAAGGTTCTTGGCAATTAGCTGTAATTGGATGTAGAACAATTCTTCAAACTTCAATCTAAACTGCGCCTTTCCCAATAAATCTTGATTTTTTGGAAAGTGTATATTGAATAGGGCTTCATTTTTTGCAAGTAGTTTTAACCTGTCTAAAATCTCAGGGGATAGTGTTTCCGAAAACCTTCCCTTGGTTTCAATAAATAATTGTTGCACCATTTTTCCAATTACCCTGTTGGTTATTCCAGAATTGGATAATTTTTCTGTGGAAGGGTAAATCGGTTGCATGCCTATTTTAAACCCCTTTTTATGTTCTTCCAGTAATTCCATTTCAGGATGAGGCATGGAAAAGACGCCATTAAACCAATTTAACTTACCAAAAATCACATAGGGCACATTTATTTTAAGATTTTCCCGGATCCACTTATGTCCACGGAACCATACCAATTCCATTTCCCCATGTCCATCGGTAAATTTGGCAACCAATCTTTTACCCCTTTTTTGCTCTACAGTTTTTATAGATACAATTTTACCAACTATCTGTACCTCGGCACTGGTTCGTTGTAGTTGGTTTATTTTATAATATTGCGTCTTGTCTATATATCTATTAGGGAATAAATGCAGCAAGTCTTGGCAAGTTTCTATCCCAAGTTCCGACTTTAAGGTGGCTGCCCTACTAGGGCCCACACCTTTCAAATAGGCTATTGGGGATTGAAGTATGTTGGGGTTCATTGGATTAAATTAATTATTTTGCCAGGGATTGTATCTACAGGTCCGGTATTAGCCGTGCTATTTTATATATTGGACTAAAATAGGACTTACTATAATTAACTGCAATAAACTAAAATGCTAAATTTAGGAAGACTTGGAGCTGCATCTATAAGCCGTATCATTATTTCTTTCTTCCTGCTGTTTGTTTATGTGGGTGCCGCCCAACATCAGGATAAGGTGAATTTCACAGAGGCAGCGGTAGAATTGTATCCCGATGCTTACAATAAAAGTATTGCTGGGGATGTAGACTATAAGTTCCGTATCCTTCAAGATGTGGATAGCATTTTTCTAGATGCCCAAAACTTGGATATATCCACCGTGCTTCTCAACAATAAAAAGGTGAAATACAGGAACAACGGAAAAACCTTAACCGTTTATAAACCGTATCGTAAAAACCGCACCTACAACTTAAAAATCTCCTATACCGCCAAACCTAAGCAAACCGTATATTTTATAGGATGGGACAGTTTGTCTACCACCCATCAGATATGGACACAGGGACAGGGGAAATATACCAGTCATTGGCTTCCTAGTTTTGATGATATGCAAGAAAAGGTGATTTTTAACCTTAATATTTACTTTGATAAGGATTACCAGGTTCTAGCTAATGGGAAGCTGATGGGGGTCTATACGAAAGGGGAGCTTAATAAATGGGTCTTTACTATGGATCGGCCCATGAGTAGCTATCTCTTGGCCTTTGCCATAGGGGAATTTGATAAAAAAGAACTTAGGTCGTCTAGCGGAATCCCACTTCATCTTTACTACCATCCGAGAGATTCACTCTTAGTAGAACCCACCTATAGGTATACTCGGGAGATTTTTCAATTTCTAGAACATGAGATCGGACTGGGGTTTCCATGGAGAAAATACGATCAAGTGCCAGTGCGCGACTTTCTTCATGCTGGAATGGAAAATACGGGACTCACCATATTTTCCGAGGGATTTCTATCGGACTCCATTGCATTTAATGATAGGAACTATGTGAATGTAAACGCTCATGAAATGGCCCATCAATGGTTTGGAAACCTAGTGACTCAAACAGATAGTAGATCCCATTGGTTACACGAAGGCTTTGCAACCTACTATGCCCTTTTGGCGGAAAAGGAAATCTTTGGTGAGGCTTATTTCCACTGGAAGCTATATGAAACTGCACAAAAGTTAAAACAAGACTCCTTACTCAATGGGGGAGAAGCCTTAACAGATCCTAAGGCCAGTAGTCTTACTTTTTATGATAAAGGAGCCTGGGCAGTTCACATGCTGCGTCAAGAACTGGGAGATTTAGTATACAAGGCCGGTGTGAAACAATTTTTGGAGCGGTATAAATATCAAAATGCGGATATAGAACAATTTTTACGTGAAATGGAGCTGGTTAGTGGGGCTAATCTTAATTGGTTTAAAAAGAAATGGCTTTCTGGTACAACTTTTCCCTATCAGGACGTAAAGGATATTTTAGTAAGTGAATCCACAGAAGTGGCACAATTCTACCATTTGCAGGATGCGTTGATCTCCACTAAAGAAGAACGACAATCGATTATAGAAAATTATTGGAATAAAACGGAGTCGGAGTACCTAAGGGCCAAAATAATTGAAACCAATTTTGAAGATTTGTCCCAGGCATTTCTAAAAAAAGCACTAGAAACCAATAATCTAAAAATACGTCAAGCCATCGCAATTAACGCTAAAAAAATTCCGTTGGAATTGAAAGCTGATTTTGAATCGCTCCTGAATGATGAAAGTTATCTAACCCAAGAGCATATATTATATAAATTATGGATATATTTCCCTGAAGCAAGGGAAAAGTATTTAAACCATACCATAAATACTATTGGATTTCCGGATAGAAATATGCGGATTTTGTGGTTAACCTTAGCGTTGGTTACCAAGGATTATAATCCTAAAAACCGTACGTCCTATTATGAGGAACTCAATGGATATACAGACCCTAGCTACCCCTTTGAGGTGAGGCAGAATGCTTTTGGGATGTTAATGGAGGTGATTGGTTTATCCGATAAGAACTTGCTAGACCTTATTCAGGCAGCACAACATCATTCCTGGCAGTTTAGACAATTTTCCAGGAAGATGATAGATCACCTTTTGGAAGAAGAAGGGATGCCAAAAAGAATAGAAAATTTAATGGGAAAACTAAATGACGAAGAAAGGCGTTATATGTATACTAAATTAAAGAAGAGATGAGAGCAATGGTAATATCTGGGGGAGGTAGTAAAGGTGCCTTTGCGGGTGGTGTTGCCCAGTACCTTATAGAGGAAATGAACCACAACTATGATATGTTTTTGGGTACTTCTACCGGCAGCTTGTTAATCTCACATCTTGCCCTTAATAAAATTGAAAAAATAAAAAAAGTATATACCTCCGTAGATAAGGATCAGATTTTTAGCAACTGTCCATTTGTTACCTCTAAGAAACATGGGATAGACACCATTGCTATAAATCATATGAACGTATTGAAAAACTTTTACAAGGGAAGTAAAACGTTTGGAGAAAGTTACAACCTTCTTAAATTGATTAAAAAAACGCTTACACAAAAAGAATTTGACCAATTAAAATTGGAACGGTCCGATATTATTGTCACGGTTTCCAATCTATCCTTGAATCAGGTAGAATATAAATCCATTAAAGATTGTACCTATGAGGAGTTTTGCGATTGGATTTGGATTTCTTGTAACTATACCCCCTTTATGAGCTTGGCATATAGAAATGGTTGTGAATATGCCGATGGGGGACTGGGTAGTATGGTCCCTATAGAGGAGGCTATCAAAAGAGGAGCTACGGAAGTGGATGCAATTATTCTAAAAACCGAGGTGACTCAGCTAAATAGATTGCCTTCTAAGAATGTATTTTCATTACTTACCAATATGTTTTCCTTTATGCTGGATAGAATAGAGCATCAAAACATACGAATTGGGAAGTATGCTGCTACCCATAACAACGCAATCATTAATTTTTATTACACACCTACAGTTTTAACAACCAACTCGCTTATTTTTGAAAAGGAAAAAATGTCCCTCTGGTGGGAAAGTGGCTTTAATTTTGCGAAATATAAAAATGCAGAAACCAATCAAATAGAAAGCGCAGTTGTATGAGAGCATTGGTAATTAGTGGTGGGGGTAGTAAAGGTGCTTTTGCCGGGGGCGTAGCACAGTACCTCATGGAAGTGGAAAAACGTGAATATGATATTTTTGTGGGTACCTCTACCGGCAGTCTTTTGATTCCACAATTGGCCTTGAACAAAATTGATAAACTTCATGAGATATACACCAATGTTAATCAACATGCTATTTTTAGCCTAAACCCATTCGTGGTACGGAAAAAGGAAGGAAGGGAATATGTATCTATTAATTTTCTAACATCAATTCTCCAATTCATTAAAAGGAAACGAACCTTTGGTGAGAGTAAATCCTTACGACGAACTATTAAGAAAAACTTCTCCGTACAAGATTTTAACGAGATTAGAGAATCTGGCAAGGAAGTGGTGGTCACCGTTTCTAATCTGTCTAAAAACATGGTGGAATATAAATCGATAAAAGATTTTACCTATGCCGAATTCTGTGATTGGATATGGATATCTTGCAATTACATCCCCTTTATGTCTTTGGTGAAAAAAGATGGGTTTGAATACGGGGATGGGGGACTAGGCTGCGTAGTGCCCATTAGGGAAGCCATTAAGCGGGGAGCAACCGAAGTAGATGCTATTGTTTTGGAATCGGAGAAAATGGAACGCAATAAGGTGCTGGGTAAAAACCCATTCTCACTAATGCTTAGTATTTACGGGTTTGTGTTAGATCAGATAGAATACCACGATATTTCGGAAGGGGTCTTGGCAGCAAAACATCGTGGTGTTCAATTAAACTTATATTATACACCTACTAGATTAACGGAAAACTCCTTGGTCTTTAATAAAAAACTAATGACCAAATGGTGGCAACAGGGCTTTAGTTATGCTGAGGAGAAATTTGCAGCCTCCCCAGAGCAACCCATAAAGGCTACAAGGAACTAAGCCGCTACCCAGCTATACATTGTCCAAGTTCCATGGTCTTCTTAAAGTTTACCACAGGTCACTAATCTCCTTTTTTACATAGGAAAGTGCTGTAGCAGATGGGGAAGCTTTGTCCATACTAGCACTTAGGATATCCTCCCTAAATTTATCCGAAGAATCGGATTCGCTCATACCCGCTTTACGGATCATTTGTATGGTAGCGCTCTTTGCCGCCTTTATTATATTCCAACACTCATCTGTCATATAAATCTGCTGGGAAAGGTTATGGTCAAATTCATTTTCAATGGTCTTGATCAACAACTTCTCATAATCGTTCTTGTTGGAGGATACAGGCGAAACACGCACCACTAAATTGGGGATGGAGATCCTTTCCAGAAACAATGCCATTCTTTCATAAGCCTGTAACCGGATGGGCAGGGTGTTTTTTTGTGAATCCTTATGTAATAGAAATCTTCTTCTTCCTTCCTCGTTCCTGGTATGTAGCCTAAAAAAGTAAAAGGCCACTACCCCTGTAACCACTGCAGGTAAGAGATAGGCAAAAAGCTGTAAAATTCCATCATCGGTCATAATCGTCTTTGTGTTTAGGTTGATAGTTGAATAAACGGACTAATCCCAAAAAAATTATAGAATTTCTTTAATAATTGCAAGTCATAAGGGGTAATACTAAATCGGTCCCTAAGCGATCCAATTCCCTTAAAGCCCTAGCGCCCCGCCATTTTTATTTCATATTTTCCTTCACCATATTATAGAACTCATAAAACTTAGGCTGAACTATAATTTCCGTTGCGGTGTCTATGCTATAAAGTCCCAGTTCGGATTTGCCGGTGGCAAGCATTCTTTTTGCCTCCACTTCGTATTTATCTTCCAAGAGATATGCTATGGTAGCTGCTTGTTGGGTGCTAATTTTCCAGTTGTCGTGCTTTTTCTGTGCATTGTTCACTAAATTACTATTGCTTACAATGGTAATGTCCAAGCTGGGATCTGCCTTTAATATACTGCCAATTTTACTGATAACAGCCTCACCTTCTGGGGTTACTTTGTTGCTTTTGGTTGGATCTCCAAATAAGAAAGCATTGTCTAAGGAAATCGTAATAGCCCCTTTGCTGATCGCAATTTTTGTATCTGGGCCTAGATTCTTCTTAAATAAGGTTAAAGTTGCAAAGGTTACAGAATCCCTGCTGGTTAAAGCATCGCTAATAGCCCTTAATTGCCCTTCGTTCTTCTGAAGACTGGCTAAGGTACTATTGATATATTCGGACCTTTTGGTAGATGCTTCGGTGAAATTGTTTAAGCTCTGTAGTAGGTTGTTATTGGTAACCCTTAACTCCTCCAACTGGGCTTCGTACGATTTAACTTTAGCAGAACTCATTCGCTCTAGTCGCCTTACCTCAGACAAGGTGGTTTCAGTTTCCCGTAAGCGCGATTCTAGATCTTCCACTTCTTGCATTAACTCCCTTCTGTTTTGGGAATAGGAGATAGTAACGGTCATTAATAAGATTAGGGCGGTAATAATATTTTTTCTCATTTATATAGGTAGTTTTTTCAATCGGATTCCGATAGTTCAATCAGCAAATTTAACCAAATAGTTCAAATCTATATAGTTAATTTAACGCTAGTCCAAGTTAAAGAAGTTTAATAGGGGAAAATGGATAGGAATACCCCTGGCTTTTGATGCAAATACGGGGGAAATTAACAAGAGGCAGGGAATGGTTAACCACTATTCCCTGCCTCTTTCCATGAGGTAGATCCATTATTGATTTAAAAAGTCGAGACACAATTCTGTCATCGCCTTCACGCCCAATAATAGACCATCTTCGTCTATCCGGAAATCAGGCGTGTGATGCGGAAAAGAATCCTTTGTTCCAGGCGTCATACCACCCAGAAAGAAAAAGAAGCCAGGCACTTCTTTTTGGTAATAGGAGAAATCCTCGGCTCCGGTTACCGCTTTTTGTGTTTGCACATTGTTTTCGCCAGCGACCCTTTTAAGAGTGGGTAGCATCCGGGTTACCAAGTCAGGGTCGTTATAGGTGATTTCTGTGGCCTCCTTTATCTCGATCGTAGCTTCCCCACCGTAGGCTTTTGCAATGGTGGGAACCATTTCCTTCATTCTGCGATTAATTAGATCCTTCATGTCGTAATCCAAGGTACGGATGGTACCGATCATTTCAGCAGTTTCTGGAATAATATTGAACCGCACTCCAGAATTGATTTTGCCGACGGTAATAACTGCGGCCTCATTGGTAAGCTGCGCTTCCCTACTGATGATGGTTTGCAACCCATCAATAATTTTTGCACTTATCAATATGGGGTCTACCCCTGCCCAGGGTTGGGAACCATGACTTTGTTTCCCTTTTACCTTAATTTCAAAACTTTGTGCGGCGGCCATGGTACCTCCAGACTTATAGCGAATAACACCAACTGGGGTTTGGGAGTTAATATGAAGGCCAAAAATGGCATCCACATCCGGATTTTTAAGGACCCCCTCTTTTACCATCAATAGCGCCCCGCCTTCTTCCCCTGGTGGCGGACCTTCCTCTGCGGGTTGAAAGATGAATTTTACGCTACCCTTGATCTTGTCCTTGTTTTTGGATAAGATTTCGGCGACCCCCATTAGAATGGCAGTATGGGTATCATGACCGCAGGCGTGCATTACGCCCACTTCCTGACCAAGAAATTCTGAGACTTCGGTAGATTTAAAGGGTAGATCGTTTCGTTCCGTTACAGGGAGTGCATCAATATCTGCCCTAAGTGCGATTACCTTTCCGGGCTTATTTCCCTTTAGTACGCCCACGACGCCTGTTTTGGCGACCCCTGTTTCTACCTCTATTCCTAAAGAACGCAGGTGGGTGGCTATTTTCTCGGCAGTTTTAAATTCTCTATTGGAGAGCTCAGGGTACTGATGAAAATCGCGCCTCCACTCAATT
This sequence comes from Arenibacter amylolyticus, assembly GCF_002150785.1. GTDB lineage: Bacteria > Bacteroidota > Bacteroidia > Flavobacteriales > Flavobacteriaceae > Arenibacter > Arenibacter amylolyticus. The sequence continues at coordinate 59,431 of NZ_MTAZ01000049.1, forward strand.
ACCTGTTCTTCAATTGCTGAGTATTCTTTATCTAATTTATAGTTTTGTGCCGTAAGGCTGTAACAGCCAAGGAACATGGTGGCAATTAATAAATGTTTCATAAAGGGTCTTTTTGTTATCGTGATTTATTATGTGCTAAACAGGTAGAATCTAAGTAGGTGCCTAACTGTCGCAAACTACCTATTGCTATAGGAAATTATATTTTTCCACTAAATCTGTGCAAATACAGTTTGCCTTTTCTTAGAATCCTAAATTTATCAAAACTGGTATCGTTATAGGTAATATTTATTGTTTAAATTGTATAAATATATCGAAATTTGCCAAGGATTTGGTAGTGGTTGGATTTTTTATTGAACCATCAACTTTTGGATAAGGCCAATAATGGTTACTTTCACCGATCCTTAAAGGACTAAAATTAAATAGACAGTTGGAGAAGTATTTAAATGAGTTGAATGAGGCCCAAAAAGCCCCTGTCCTTCATAAAGATGGACCCTTAATGGTGATTGCAGGTGCTGGCTCGGGAAAGACAAGGGTACTTACCTATCGCATTGCCTATCTTATGAATCAGGGGGTAGATGCGTTTAATATTTTATCCCTAACCTTTACCAATAAGGCAGCACGGGAAATGAAGAGTCGTATTTCCCAAATTGTAGGTTCGTCCGAAGCAAAAAACTTGATGATGGGTACCTTCCACTCGGTTTTTGCAAAGCTTTTACGTTTCGACGGTGATAAACTGGGTTACCCAAGTAATTTTACGATTTACGATACCCAAGATTCCCAGCGACTTATCGCTGCAATCATTAAAGAGATGGGATTAGACAGGGATATTTATAAGTATAAACAGGTGCAGAATAGGATATCCTCCTATAAAAACAGCCTAATTACCGTAAAGGCATATTATAATAATCCCGATCTGATGGAGGCCGATGCTATGGCCAAGCGGCCGCGTATGGGAGAGATATATCAGAATTATGTGGATCGATGCTTTAAGGCTGGGGCCATGGATTTTGATGACTTATTATTGCGTACCAATGAGTTGCTTACCCGATTCCCCGAAGTGCTGTCTAAATACCAGAATAGGTTTCGGTATATATTGGTAGATGAGTACCAGGATACCAATCACTCCCAGTATTTGATCATTAAAGCCCTATCCGATAAATTTCAAAATATATGTGTGGTAGGAGACGATGCCCAAAGTATTTATTCCTTTAGGGGGGCCAACATTAGTAACATCCTTAACTTCCAGAAGGATTACGACAATGTGGGCATGTACCGATTGGAGCAGAATTATAGGTCTACCAAAAATATTGTAAATGCCGCCAACTCCATCATTGCCAATAACAAGAATCAATTGGAGAAAGTGGTATGGACGTCTAATGACGACGGACCCTTGATAAAGGTGCATCAAAGCCCCACCGATGCGGAGGAAGGTAGGTTTGTAGCTGGCTCTATTTTTGAGCATAAAATGCAAGAGCAGCTGCCTAATGGGCATTTTGCAGTACTATATAGAACCAACTCCCAATCCAGGGCTATTGAAGACGCTCTTAGAAAAAGGGATATTCCTTATAGAATTTATGGAGGGCTCTCCTTTTATCAGCGTAAAGAGATAAAAGATGTACTGTCCTATTTGCGTTTGGTAATAAACCCTAAGGACGAAGAGGCTATAAAGCGGGTCATTAACTTTCCAGCTAGGGGGATAGGTCAAAGTACGATGGATAAACTCACCGTGGCCGCCAATCACTATAACCGATCCATTTTTGAGGTTATAGAGCATCTAGATCGTATAAATCTAAAGATAAATTCTGGGACAAAGAGAAAATTGGCCGATTTTGTGAGCATGATTAAAAGCTTTCAAATAATGAACGAGAGCGAGGATGCTTTTGTATTGGCAGAAAATGTAGCTAAAAAAACTGGTCTCTTGCTAGAGTATAAAAAAGACGGTACTCCAGAGGGAATCGGTAAAATGGAAAACATTGAAGAGCTGCTGAACGGTATTAAAGATTTTGTAGAGGGTCAGAAAGAAGTAGCCGATGCCAAGGGAGATCTAGGGGAGTTTTTGGAAGATGTAGCCTTGGCGACCGATTTGGATAAGGATACTGGTGATGATGATAGGGTGGCATTAATGACCATACATCTCGCCAAAGGATTGGAGTTTCCGTATGTGTATATTGTAGGAATGGAGGAAGATCTTTTCCCTTCCGCCATGAGTATGAGTACTAGGAGTGAGTTAGAAGAGGAGCGTAGATTGTTTTATGTAGCCCTTACCAGAGCAGAGAAGCAGGCTTATCTCACCTTTACCCAGAACCGATACCGTTGGGGGAAGTTAATAGATGCAGAGCCAAGTAGATTTATTGAGGAGATAGACGAGAAGTATGTGGAGAACTTAACTCCCATTAAAAGTAATAGGTATACCCCGTTAATAGATGTTGATATTTTTGGGGATGTGGATAAAAGTAAATTGCGCCAGCATAAGCCGGTGCAGGGGACTCCGCCAAAAGGGAATGCTCCCAATGAGAACCAATTGCGCAAGCTACGCAAGTTAAAACCAACGTTAGACGTCCCTGTAGGAAACACCAATCAGGTAGATCCTGGGCTGGTAGAGGGGGCAAGGGTAAACCATACCAGGTTTGGTAGGGGGCAGGTTATTAAAATAGAAGGAGTTGGCAATGATAAAAAGGCAGAAATAAAGTTTGATAAGGGCGATGTAAAAAAGCTGCTGCTCCGTTTTGCTAAGTTAGAATTACTTTAATCCATTGCTGTTAGACCTCGCTTTTTAGGTCTTCTTCGGGGAAAAAGCTGCTTTTAGAAAATAACGCTGTATATTAATATTTCCCCATGAGAGAGTACAGCTGGTACGACTCTCGTGGGGAACGCTGTAGGTGTTTATGTTCTAATTTTTTAGCAGCCACTACTTTTAAATGGGGTGGTTATATAAGCAGGCAATAAATAAGAGGTAAAGGGCGGATGTATATTTGAGAGTTTAGGCATTGTCCCTTTTATGAGGCCTTCGCAATGCTATGGAATCCAATTCCTAGTATTGGTAGCATCCTGTGGCACCAAGTGGGAGTCATGCTCAGGTATATACCACTGGTTAGGGATGTTAGAACACATCACTGGTCTATATTTAAATTAATTATCTTTATAAACCAAAACGTCTATTCTAATTTTAATATGTCTGAATTCATTAAAATTTACCCAGAGAATCCCAATCCTAGGGAAATTAACAAGGTAGTGAAGGTGCTTCGCAAAGGAGGCTTAATTATTTATCCAACGGATACTGTTTATGGTTTGGGGTGTGATATTACCAATACCAAAGCTTTGGAAAAGATTGCCTGGATAAAGGGGGTGAAATTGGCCAAGGCAAATTGGTCTTTTATCTGTGCGGATTTAAGCAATATGTCAGACTATGTCAGGCAAATTGATACCGCTACCTTCAAGATACTAAAAAGGGCATTGCCTGGTCCGTATACCTTTATTTTACCAGGGAACAATAGCCTGCCAAAGGCTTTTAAGAATAAGAAAACAGTGGGGATTAGGGTTCCAGACAACTCCATAGCTAGGACTCTAGTGGAGGCTCTAGGCAACCCAATAGTTTCTACCTCTATTAGGGATGAAGATACGCTATTAGAGTATACCACCGATCCAGAACTGATTTTTGAAAAGTGGAAGAACCTAGTGGATATTGTTATAGACGGAGGTTATGGGGACAACGTAGCTTCTACAGTAATAGATTTATCCCAAGACGAACCAATTATCGTTAGGGAAGGAAAGGGGAGTTTAGATGTTTTATAAGTGGTGGCGCTTGGTGGTTTCTTTTGCTATCAACAGCCGTTAATTTTAGTGTCTACTTCTGTTGGGTACGGTGTCATATAATTAATTAAGTGGGAGGTATATTTTTCAGCTTGAACTAATCAAAATAATAGTCAAAAAAAAAGCGACCAATTTGGTCGCTTTTTAATTTTATAACTATTCTGCTTAGTTAATTGCAGGATCTTTCATTCCTTCTTCGATCATGCTATAGAACTGATCAATTTTTGGAAGTACTACTATACGAGTTCTTCTGTTCTTGGCATTATCAGTAGCTGATACAGGTAGGTACTGAGATCTACCAGCAGCAGTCATACGTTTTGGGTCTACGTTGTAATCGTTCTGTAGGATACGTACAACAGAGGTAGCACGCTTAACACTTAAGTCCCAGTTATCCAATAACACACCACTTCTGTAAGAGCGAGGGTCAGTATGTCCTTCAACCATAAACTCAAAATCTGGCTTATTGTTTACTACCTGAGCAACTTTTCCTAATACTTCTTTAGCTTTGTTGGTAACGGTATAGCTTCCGCTTCTAAACAATAGCTTGTCTGAAATAGAAACAAATACAACTCCTTTTTCAACACTGATTTCGATATCCTCATCATCCAAGTTTCCAAGAACACCTTTTAAGCTTTGTACCAAGGCAAGGTTCACAGAATCCCTTCTTGTAAGTGCGTCGTTTAATTTTCTAATAGTAAGATCTTTTTCCCTTAAGCTCTCCAAAGATCTCTCTAAGTTATCGGCTCCTTTAGTAGTAAGGGTGGTAAGATTACCCATATTGTTGATCAAATCTTGATTGTTCGCTTTCAAGAATGCGTTTTGTTCTTCTAAGGTCTGCATTTTAGAAAGAGCCGCAGCCTTATCCTCCAAGCAAGTATTAAGTTTAACGGTGGCAGAGTTAAGCAAATCTTGTGTTTCTTTTGCCTTTGCCTCTAGATTAGCGTACTTCTTCTGTGAAACACAGGAGGATAACAATAACGTTGCTCCTAAACAACTTAAAATAATTTTCTTCATAGTGATTCTAATAATTATTAATGGTTTTATGATACTATTCTACTGCGGTTGTAGTCGAAGCCAAAAATATATAAAAAGTCCACATTTAATAGGCTATTTTAGTTAATCTTTTACTAAAATGTTAAAGAATTTAATGTGTTTAACGAAATGCGACCAAACAATGGAGGTAGTGCTATAATATCCCTCTATAAACGAATGTCGTTCACGTTTTTTGAACATACTATTAAAGTTCTTGTAAAAACTGAAATGTGCTTGTACAATGGCCCAACAATGCTTTGGTTTTCCCTGTAACACAAATCGTATCCCAGCAATTCCATCCAATATAAACCGTAAAAAGATGATGGGAAAGCTTTTGTGGGGAGGTAAGTTTTTAAGAATGGAAAATAAGGAGTTTCTAAAGTTAAGAAACGTTTTTTTGGGGTTCATATTACCTAGGGTAGATCCTCCTAAATGATAAATTTCGGAACTGCCTACATAATAAACATGATGTCCATTGTTTTTGGCCCTCCAACACAAATCTATTTCTTCCTGATGTGCAAAATAAGCTTCATCAAAACCCTTCAGCTGATGAAACACCTCGCTTTTAATAAACATGCAGGCACCCGTTGCCCAAAAAATCTCTATGGTATCATTGTACTGGCCACGGTCTTCCTCTAGTTCCTGAAAAATGCGTCCCCTACAAAAAGGATATCCAAATTTATCTATAAATCCACCTGCTGCTCCTGCGTATTCAAAATAGGACTTTTTATTATAGTCTAAGATTTTAGGTTGAATGATAGCGGCTTTTGGATTATTTGAAAATTCGCTGATAATGGGCTTCAACCAGTCCTTGCTTACCGCTATGTCGGAATTAAGCAAACAATATACATCGGCCTTTACGTGACGCAAGGCATCGTTATAACCCTTTGCATATCCACCATTGCTACTGTTTTGAATAATGGTAATCTCCGGATAGTTCTCCTTAATGAAGGCTATGGAATTATCGGTAGAGGCATTGTCTGCCACATAAATATCTGCCTCTTTTGAAAATGAGGTTACTGAAGGCAAAAACTTCTCCAGAAGTGCTTCCCCGTTCCAATTTAGTATTACAACTGCAATTTTTAACATGTAAGGACTCCCAGTGTACGTTAGGGGATTTTTTAGGTTTGATTAAGGGCGCAAAATAAAGGATTTTTTTATAAGTGAGTGGTTTCTCTGTCAAAGGTGTTACCCTGGCACCCATTTTTCCTAATAAATGCTTGCCCTACCCTCCTAGGGGGTATAATTAGGAATGGTTTTAAGAAAAGTGTACAGTTCATCCTCCAAATCCATTTGGCAATAATAATGATTTTGGCCGTTGGTAACCATGAGGTATTTTGCATTGAGCTGAAGGTTGTATCGGGCAATTTGATCAAAAACATCTTGGGATATGTTGATTTGTGGAGCTTTACATTCTACCAGCAGCAGGATATCGCCATTGGGGCGAAACACCACCACGTCATAGCGCTTTTTTAAATTATTGACCAAAAGTTGCTTTTCAACATTGATGTGGCTCAAGGGATAATTTTTCTCATTTAACAAATAATGGACCACGTGCTGTCGCACCCATTCTTCTGGTTGAAGGAGCACGAATTTTTTGCGGATGACATCAAAAATATAGATTTTATTTTCCCTATTTTTGAAGCGAAACGAATATGTTGGAAAGTTTAATGGCACCATAATGCAAAGTTGAGGATATTTTTTAAATGGATGAGGTTAAAAAGATAGTAGGTGATATAAAAAGAGGAAATATAGCCCCCATATATTTACTAACAGGGGAGGAGCCTTATTATATCGATAAAATTTCGGAGTTTATAGAAAAGAACGTCCTTACCGAGGAGGAACGCGGTTTTAATCAGGTGGTCCTTTACGGTAGGGAGGTAAGCGTGGAAGATATTGTAGGTAATGCCAAGCGATATCCCATGATGGCCGAGAGACAGGTGGTGGTGGTTAAGGAGGCACAGCATTTGTCTAGAACTATTGAAAATTTAACTTCTTATGCGGCCAATCCACAACCATCTACCGTATTGGTGCTTTGTTATAAGTACAATAAACTGGACAAGCGTAAAAAACTATACAAGGCCATTAAAAAATCTGGAGTAGTTCTTGAAAGTAAAAAGCTTTACGAGAACCAGGTGGCAGACTGGATTAAGAATGTGCTAAAATCCAGGGGGTACGATATCACATTTAAGGCATCCAATCTGTTGGTGGAGTTCCTAGGAACAGATTTGGGGAAGATAGACAAGGAGTTAGAGAAGTTATGTCTGGTTGTACCCAAGGGCTCGCAGATTACACCAGAGGCCATTGAAGTGAATATAGGAATTAGTAAAGATTATAATAATTTTGAATTAAAGCGGGCCATTGGGGAAGGCGATGTGGTGAAGGCCACAAGGATTATCAATTATTTTGGCCAAAATCCTAAAGACAATCCCTTTGTGTTAACCATTACCCTGCTTTATTCCTTTTTTAATCAGTTATTAACCTATCATGGATTAAATGACCAATCCCCAAAAAATGTTTCCAAGGCCTTGGGAATAAGACCCTATTTTGTGGAGGAAATCCAGATCGCAGCCAGAAATTTCCCGATGAGAAGGGTTAGTGGAATTATATCCGAACTCAGGGAGCTAGATCTAAAAGGGAAAGGAGTAGGCGCTAGCATCTCCCAACAAGACCTTTTAAAAGAATTGTTGGTTAAGATTTTTCGATAGCGATATGGCTATCTTTTATCCAAACTGAACTTCCCCGGACCCAATAGTAAAATACTGCCAAAGCCTACCAAGAAGAGAAGTGCTTTTTCCTTTACCGATAAGGGATCTTGGGCGTGCACAATTAATAAGGCTACCAACATAGTTATTATGGTAGGTACGGTGGCCCAACGGGTTCTAATACCTATAATAACTAGAATAGGGCAAATAAACTCCCCGATGACGGCTAAAACCAGGGAGGGGGCAGCTCCGATTCCCAAGGGGTCACCAAACTCAAAATTACCTTGAATAAGTTTAAGAAATTTAGGGATTCCGTGAGTTAGCATTAATACAGCGAAACCAACTCGTAATAGTAATAGGCCAAAATCTTTCATTGGGGGACTTTAGTTTAGGTTATTTCGGACTAAAAATAATTAAATGTTCATAAAAAACTAAGGTTTCTTCTAAAATTATCCCAAACAAGGGATGACTATCTTAATTTCGGAAATTTATTAGGGTTGGTTTCCCGCATGATGGAATAGACCTTTTCAAAAATATCCTCCCCATTTGGTTTGGAGAAATAATCCCCATCCGTAGCGTATGCCGGCCTATGGGGCTTAGCAGTGAGAGTTTGTGGGGCACTGTCCAAATATTGATAAGCCCCCTGCTTCTCTACAATTTCGTGGATTAGATAGGCAGAACAACCACCTGGGACGTCCTCGTCGATCACCAATAGTCGATTGGTTTTTTTAATACTTTTAAGCATGTCTTGGCCCAGATCAAAAGGCAGTAAGCTTTGTGCATCTATCACTTCGGCATCTATTCCTACCTCTTGGAGCTCTATGGCAACTTGCATAACAATACGCAAGGTAGATCCATAGGAGAGTAGGGTAATATCGTTTCCTTCCTTTACGGTTTCCACCACGCCAATGGGAGTGCAAAGTTCTCCTAGGTTGTTGGGTTTGTCCTCCTTTAGGCGGTACCCATTAAGGCTTTCAATTAATAGGGCAGGTTCATTACCTTTCATTAAGGTATTGTAAAAGCCAGCCGCTTTGGTCATGTTCCTTGGTGTTAGAATATACATGCCTCTTAATAAATGGATCAATCCGCCCATTTGTGACCCAGAATGCCATATACCTTCTAGCCTATGTCCCCTAGTCCGAACAATTAACGGAGCGCGTTGTTTGCCCACGGTTCGGTAAAGTAGGGTGGCTAGGTCGTCCGTTAGGGTATAAAGGGCATAGAATATATAATCTAAATATTGAATCTCGGCAATAGGACGTAGTCCTCTCATGGCCATTCCTATTCCTTGGCCTATTATGGTTGCCTCCCTAATGCCGGTATCTGCAACCCTAAGTTTGCCATATTTTTTCTGTAGACCTTCCAAGCCTTGGTTTACATCCCCAATGGCTCCAGTATCTTCCCCGAAAATCAATGCTTCCGGATATTTATCAAACAAGTGATCAAAGTTGTCCCGTAGAATAACCCGGCCATCTACCGCTATAGGGTCTGGATCGTAGGTGGGTTTTACTTCAGGAACATGAAGGGCACTATTTTCTTGCTCATTGTAGAGGAAGGTGCTAAACTTAGCCTGGGATTCTTCCAGAAAACTGTCGGTCCATCTAGCTAAAGCTTCCTTCTCTTCGCTTGTTTCACCTAACAAATAGCGCATGGCTCTTCTTGCCGTAGATGCCAAGTCTTTTTTAATGGGCTCTTCCTTGGCAATCAAATCGTTTTTTAGCTTGGCTATAAAGTTTTTATTGGGGCTAGTATTGGCAACATTGTTTAATAGGTTTACCAAGGTTTTCTTATGTTCCTTGTGTGGGGAAAGGAATTCTTCCCATGCTTCCTTTCTCGCAGACCGCACCTGTCTTTTAATATTCTTTTCAAGTGCCTGTAATTCTTCTTCTGTGGCAATCTTATTGGCAAGGATCCATTCACGGTATCGCTTGTTGCAATCGTTTTCCCTTTCCCAGGTTAATCGGTCCTCACTTTTATATCGTTCGTGAGATCCGGAAGTGGAATGTCCCTGTGGTTGGGTAAGTTCAGTAACATGGATAATCACAGGAACGTGTTGTTCCCTAGCTATATCCGCAGCATTTTCATAAGCGTGAATCAGTGCGGTGTAATCCCAACCCTTTACCTTGATAATTTCATATCCATCATCCTTCTTATCTCGTTGGAAACCAGCTAAAATCTTGGAGATGTCCTCTTTGGTTGTTTGGTGTTTGGCATGGACGGAAATACCGTACTCATCATCCCAAATACTAATCACCATGGGTACTTGTAATACCCCTGCAGCATTTATTGTTTCAAAGAAAGCTCCCTCACTGGTACTAGCGTTTCCTATGGTACCCCATGCAACTTCATTTCCATTTACTGAAAACCGATCGCTATTGATGCCTTTAACATTCCTATAGATCTTAGAGGCTTGTGCCAAACCTAATAGGCGGGGCATCTGGCCCGAGGTACAAGATATATCCGCACTACTATTTTTTTGTTGAGTTAGGTTTTTCCAAGTACCATCTTCATTTAAACTGAAGGTAGTAAAGTGTCCGCCCATTTGCCTTCCAGCACTCATGGGGTCCTTGGTGATATCGGTAGTGGCATAAAGACCGTGGAAGAACTGTTTTGGGGAAAGAAGTCCCAAGGCCATCATAAACGTTTGGTCCCGGTAATATCCACTTCTAAAATCACCATCCCTAAAGGAACGCGCCATGGCGAGTTGCGGTAGCTCCTTCCCATCACCAAAAATACCAAACTTGGCCTTTCCGGTCAGTACTTCCCTTCTTCCCAATAAGCTACACTCCCTGCTGGTAATTGCAATTTCGTAATCCTTTAGAATTTGAATTTGAAAATCATCAAAAGAAATATCGCTGCTGGTTTCGGAATCTATCTTCATTTTGGATATACATGGTTTTACGCAAAAGTATCAAATCATTATGGGTTTTGCAACCAATAAAATTCGATACCTCTTAATAATTCCCTAACATTTAGGGAATTGTAAAAATATTTGTTATCAATATCTCAATAAAATTCGCTCAAACTAAGAATATGGCAATGATTTAAAACCATTTCCTTGTAAATAGTCCGGTTAGTGTACGCGGACTAAAGGTGATGACGAATCTTATTTTTTGATCGTAATTGGGTTGGGCAATTTCCCATCCATTGCTAGAGTATACAGGGAAATAGAGTTCAAAGTAATCGGTTAACAGGTTTAGCCGCACGCCGGTATCATAAACAAATTGTTCTTTTATACCTCTGTTTTTTAACATACCAAGGTCTCCATAGAGCTCTACCCATCTCCAAAGGTTGACACTGGAATTTATGGTGGCCATCCAATCATTGGCAAATGGATTCTCAAATTTTGATTTAAACCCTCCTTCAGCAACAATGATTTGTTGGCTATAAATCCCCGTCCCTTCAGATCTTCCCAAATAATTATAGTCAAAAAGATAATCTGTAGGCCGATCCAATGAAAAACTAAAGAAATCTGAGCTGCCAGCGGTTTTGTTTCTCAAAAATTTCCCTGCAAAGAATCGTATATTAAATTGTGTGTTATTCTGAAATAGCTTGCGGTATTCCATTTCGTAGGCCAACTTGGTAAACAGATTGGATTGCTGTGCGTCTAGGGACCACGATAGATAGTTAAGAATGTTATTGGTAGTATGGGTATACTTTGCATTCAGTACATTGTAATCTGGATCCGTCTCAAAATCTATATTGTCCAGACTGCTGTCTCTGGTCCTAAACACATTGACGGATCTTAATACTAGGGTGTTGCGTTTGTTTAGTAGTAAGTTATCTGGCCTCCATCCAAAGCCTATGCTGGGGCTTAGGGTGGTGTAGCGCGAATTTTTTTGGTAGTGGCTGGTATATCCCCTTAAGGAGTAATTGGTAACGTATAGTCCACTTTTCCCGTGATATTGTCTAAAGTTAAAACTTCCGTACCCCACAAAGGTTTTTTCGTTGGGAGCATAGGAAGGAGCTACATCAAATACAAAGGGTCGCTCTAATAAAGTCTTATTGTGAAGGCGCATTCCCGGAGAGAGTCCGTCATATTTGTTGAATCCTATTACAGGAACATAAAACACCTGATTAAAGTACGGGTCTTCCGCATCTTTAAAGAATTGAAGTTTTAACCGTTTATTGCTGGAAAAAAAGCCATTAAGGGATTTCCAATTATCGCGTTGGTTAAATTCTGGAATGGTTTGGTCATAGTTTAATACCAAACGCTCTTCGGCCTTATAGGGAATATACAGCGTTTTTTCGTCGGTGATATCGGTAAACCAATATTGTGAGATTACGGAATCATTTCTAATGCCAAATAAGGAAATGGGGACATTAGTCCCTTGTTTGTTTTTTAAGGTCACCGCTAAGCTGTCGCCACTTCTGTTGACCCTTTTAATCTTGAAATCTATTTTTTTGGTGGTGGACACATATTCGTCAAAAAACCAATTGATATCCTTATCCGAATTTTCTACTACCATAAATTTAAAATCGGCTGCGGTGGATTCCTTTAACTTATAGTATTCATAAAATTCTCTAACACTTTGGTCTACTTTCTTTTTACCGGTATAATCCGCTAAATAGGCCAAACCTAAACCTGCTTTGTACCGGTTCGCTATTTTTTGGTTGAATTTGATTAGGGAATCATTGGGGGTGGTTAATGCTTGGTCTACATTTCTTCTGGCAGATAACATATGCAATAACGGATACTGTTCGTTAAATCCCATCTTAGCTAGATGAAAGTTTCGAATACCCCAAATTCCCGATAGTTTTCCCAGTAATTTTTGATCTGGATAATGTTGCTCTACAAAATTAATCATCAGATAATTCGTAATGGCGTCTGTTACCCATTTTTCTTTTCGGGGATCAAGGTACATGGTCTCCTTTAGGAAGCTGTTGAGGGCTGTTTTCAGAAATTTCATTTCAAACTGAAACTGCTCCTCGTAGGGTCTGATAAATTTTGGCAATTGATTTATACCATATAGGGGTTCCTTGTCATAATCCCATTCACTAACCAATAATTGTTTATGGGGAAATTCCCCGAGACTTTCCTGAAGGAAACTGGAGATGCGGTTGATAGAAATTCCAGCGGATATTTCATCGTAATTAATAGATTCTAAATCCGTAATAAACGTTAGCCCTGGGGTTACATGCTTGGTGAAACGTCGGTTTGGAACAATAATTAGCTCACCACCCTTTTGATCCGTACCTATTAGGGTATGCGTTTGCATATTGCCTTGGGTGGATTTTTGGGAAGTGTGAAAATTGGAGACTAGATAGAGATCCTTGGGAAAAGTAAATGTAATGGTAGTATTGGTGATTTCGGTATAGAGATCTTCCAAGTTTTTGTTGGAATACAGATGCCATTCCCCATCATATACTGCTGGGGTTAAATACCAATCTTTTAAAAAGTATTCCCGGAGGTTGCTATACCCATATGGGGTAAATTTATTGGGGGGTAATTTAACCTTGTAGGTAATAAAAAATTGAAGCGACGTTTCTGGTGGCAAGGGGGTATTTAGATCTATCCTTACAATGTCTCGGGCAGGTGAATGCTCCCAAGTTAACCCCAGATGGTCATAATCTACCGCACTGATGATGGTAGTGTATCCCCGTTCTTCCGCTTTTGCCAAATGCAGGCTTTTTTTAAACTCTTCAGCAAATCTTTTGGCCAATACCGTATTCTTGTCGGCATAAGCACTTGCCCAATCATTGAAATAAAGGGTGTTTAGAGTGTCTTTGGATTGATTGTAATAATTAATTTCTTGCTGGATGCTGATTACATTTGTTGCTTCATCCAACGATGCTATTATCCTGTTGCTATGCTGGGAGTACCCCAGATAGCACCAGGATAATAATACAATCACAAGGGCATATGTTGTATTCTTTGACAAATTCTTCAAGCAAGGTGGAATTTAAAAGTTGGGGGTAAGTAGGTTGCCTTTGTAAAAAGCATCAATAATATCTACTACTTCCTCTTCCGTGTCCACAATTTTAATCAGATCTAGGTCGGTTGGACTAATATTTCCTATTTCTAGCATGGAAGATTTAATCCAATCGATTAATCCACTCCAAAACTCTTTTCCGACCAAAATAATTGGGAATTTCTCAATTTTATTGGTCTGTATTAGGGTGATGGCCTCAAAAAGCTCGTCTAAGGTGCCAAATCCGCCTGGCATAACCACAAATCCTTGAGAATACTTTACAAACATCACTTTGCGAACAAAAAAGTAATCGAAATCTAAACTTTTATCATTATCAATATAAGGGTTGTCGTGTTGTTCAAAGGGAAGATCAATATTTAATCCCACCGAAGTACCACCGGCTAAATGAGCACCTTTATTCCCGGCTTCCATAATCCCAGGGCCACCTCCAGTGATGATTCCATAACCAGCCTCAGAAATCCGTTTGGATACCTTAACGGCTAACTCGTAGATGGGATCCCCTGGTTTTGTTCTGGCAGATCCAAAAATGGAAACACATGGGCCAATCGCACTCATTTTTTCAAATCCATTTACAAATTCGCCCATTATTTTAAATAGGGCCCATGAATCGTTGGTCTTTATTTCATTCCACCCTTTATGATGTTGTTCTTTTCTCATAATATTTAATAAATCAAACTGTGTTATAGTTTACCAAATGTGCTAAAAATCCCTAGCCCAAGCAAACTTTTGTTGGGAAGGCGAATTTTGTGGCCGGTAAACCTGTTAAAATTACAAACCTAATTCTTTTCTAAGATACTTGGAAGTATGACTTTTCTTATCCATCGCCACTTCTTCCGGGGTTCCTTTAGCGACTACCATTCCTCCTTTTTTGCCTCCTTCATGGCCTATGTCTATAATATAGTCCATCATTTTTATAACATCCATATTGTGTTCTATAATCAATACGGTATTGCCATGGTCTACTAGCTTGTTTAAAACATCCATCAGTACCCTGATATCCTCAAAATGTAATCCGGTAGTGGGTTCATCTAAGATGTAAAACGTATTTCCGGTATCTTTTTTGGATAACTCCGTAGCCAACTTTATCCGTTGCGCCTCTCCTCCAGACAAGGTGGTAGATTGTTGGCCCAAGGAAATATAACCTAGGCCTACATCCTGAATTGTTTTTAATTTTCGATGGATTTTAGGAATGTTTTCAAAAAAGTCTACCGATTCATTGATTGTCATTTCAAGGACATCTGCAATGGATTTTCCCTTGTATCTAATCTCCAAGGTCTCTCTATTAAAACGTTTGCCATAGCATGTTTCACAATCTACATAAACGTCTGGCAAAAAGTTCATTTCAATGACACGCAATCCTCCACCCTTACAAGTTTCGCAACGCCCGCCTTTCACATTAAAACTAAATCTGCCTGGCTTATAGCCCCTTATGGCAGCTTCTTGTGTCTTGGCAAACAAGGATCTAATTTCGCTAAACACCCCCGTATAGGTAGCAGGATTAGATCTAGGGGTACGGCCTATGGGAGACTGGTTTATGTCTATCACCTTGTCTATATGCTCCAGGCCACTAATTTTTTTATAGGGCATTGGTTTTTTTACCCCATTAAAATAATGCGCGTTTAGGATGGGATATAGGGTTTCACTGATGAGGGTAGACTTCCCACTTCCCGAAACTCCGGTAACGCCTATCATTTTTCCCAAGGGGAATTCAACCGAAATGTTTTTAAGATTATTCCCAGTACATCCCGTAAGTTTGATTGACTTTCCATTGCCAGGTCGCCTAGTCCCAGGAACCGCTATGCTTAGCTCTCCAGAAATGTAGGAAGCTGTGAGGGTATGATGGTTTTTAAGGTCTGCAGGGCTTCCTTCGGAAATTATTTCACCCCCGTGTCTCCCCGCCTTTGGACCAATATCTATTACATGGTCTGCACGTTCTATCATGTCCCGGTCGTGTTCTACTACAATAACCGAATTCCCAATATCTCTTAGGGATTCCAAGGATTGTATTAAGCGTTCATTGTCCCTTTGGTGTAATCCAATGCTAGGCTCGTCCAATATATAGAGTACGCCCACCAGCTGAGACCCAATTTGGGTGGCCAATCGGATACGTTGAGCCTCTCCTCCGGATAATGACTTACTACTTCGGTTTAAGGAAAGGTAATTTAGGCCTACATCCAATAAGAATTGAATCCTGACTCTAATTTCCTTAATTACCTCTTCGGCAATCTTTAATTGCTTGTTTGTGAGTCTAGATTCTAAATTCTGGAAAAACTCCGCTAACTCAGAAATGTCCCAATTAGATAACTGGGAAATATTCTTGTTGTCTATCTTAAAATTTAAGGAAGCTTGTTTTAACCGTGTTCCCTCGCATGTTGGGCATTTAATCTTATCCATATACTCCTTCGCCCACCGTTTAATGCTGGTGGAACTGGCTTCGTGGAATTGATTTTTTATGAAATGCGATATCCCTTCATAATCTATCTTGTACTGTCTTTTTACACCAAGTGCTTTAGAATCTACCTCAAAACTCTCTTTGCCACCATAGAGTAATATTTTAATAGCTTCTTCCGGTATGGTTGCAATGGGATCGTCCAACTTAAACTGATAGCGTTGTGCAATAATCTCTATCTGTTTAAAAGCCCATGATTTTTTATAAGGTCCCAAGGGGGCTATACCTCCAGCGATAATCGATAGCTTTTTGTTAGGGAAAATTTTATTTTCGTTTACCTCATAAACATTGCCCAAACCATTGCAATCCGGACACATTCCCTTTGGGGAGTTAAATGAAAATGTGTTTGGTTCAGGCGCAGGATAAGAAATTCCTGTGGTGGGGCACATTAGATCCCTGCTAAAATAACGAGGTTCTTGGGTGCCTTCCTCCAGAACCATTAAAATATTGTCCCCACTGTACATGGCCGTATTAATGGATTCGGAAAGCCGTTTGTCTAAATCTGGACTGGGTACAATTTTAAGTCGGTCTATTACAATTTCGATGTCATGGGTCTTGTAACGGTCTACTTTCATACCCTTTACAATATCCTTTATTTCCCCATTGACCCTTACTTTTACAAAGCCCTGCTTGGCAATTTGCTCAAATAACTCTCTATAATGCCCCTTTCTAGATCTTACTACTGGAGCTAGAATGTTAACTCGCTTGTCCATGTAGGTGCTTATAATGAGATCTTTAATCTGTGCATCATCATAACTCACCATCTTTTCCCCAGTATTGAAGCTATAGGCGTCGCTAGCCCTTGCATATAGCAGTCTCAGGAAATCATAAATTTCGGTAATGGTGCCAACTGTAGACCTAGGAGATTTAGAAGTGGTTTTTTGCTCTATGGCGATAACAGGTGAAAGTCCGTCAATCTTATCCACGTCCGGTCGCTCCAGTCCCCCTAAAAATTGTCGTGCATAAGCAGAAAACGTTTCTATATACCTTCGTTGTCCTTCCGCATAAATGGTGTCGAAGGCTAAGGATGATTTCCCACTGCCCGAGAGACCGGTAATTACCACCAGTTTTTCCCTTGGGATAGTAACATCTATATTTTTAAGGTTGTGCACCCGAGCTCCCTGAACCTCAATATTTTCTTCGTATGCCATCATTCGTATAATCAAAACGCGAAGTTACGACAATGACCATTAATAATGAAGACGCACTAATTTAGTTTTTTGTTATGTAAGGGCTTAGCCATAAATTAGCGTGTCAAATAAAAACAAAATAGCATATGCAAATACTAGGTATAGGATCGCGAATAAATCATAAGGAACATGGGAAAGGAGTGGTGACCAACGTCACCTCCCAGCATTATTGGGTGACATTTATGGATAGCGGATTGGAAACTATAGCCATAGATTCAGATTTCGAAATTATTGAGTCACTAGAGGGGGAAGTAGATTCCATCAGTTTTTCAGAAGTGGAGCAATCGTTAATTCAGATTCTTAGAAAATGGAGCGACATAAGTTCGGTAACCCCAATTGCGGATAAATGGAAAGGTGGATCTATCGTATTAAAACCAGGGGATGCCAACTTATCGGAAAAAGAAATTCCCATGGATACTTTTTTTCATAAGATAGTGATGGTAAGAGATCGTGTAAGGGTTATGGAGCAGAAAATCAATAGTAATTCCAAATTGCATGATCAGGAAAAGATAGATCTACAGCAATATATCACCCGTATTTATGGTAGTCTAACAACTTTTAATGTATTGTTTAAGAATCAAAGCGATCAATTTGTGGGAGCTAAAAGTAAATAGTTTCGTATGGCTAAAACAACGGAAATATTACAATGGTCCTAGCATAATTTAGGAATTGTAGGTACCAACCTTACAGAAGCTTGTTAGACGGCAGTTTTTGCCCGGATATAAGAAGTGGTGCTGGGCGTATTTTCTTGTACAAAAAGTTTGTTGTTGAGCAGGGATCTTAGGTTGGTTTTAGGAAGGGATCCTTTGTAATGGAGTTGTGAAAGATCTCGCTGAAGAATCTGTGTTTTTTCCAGATTGTTGTAGAGGGCAAGTTGTCTTTTGCGATCGTAGATAACAAATTCTGTTTGCGGAAACTTTAATCGGTAGTATCTAGAAATCAAGGGTATTACATTATAGTGTGGCTCCACTACAGAGAAGTAAACTGAATCCTTAGAAACTCCGAATTTTGCGCTAGACTCAATTCGGAGTTTCTCCCTAGCAACCATCCCTGTATACTGATAGAGCTTTACATTTATGGCATGTAATTCTTCCAGCTCCTCCTTGGAAAGCGTTCGGTAGAGTGAACAGATATACTTGTAAAGTAGCAGTTCTACCCCCTTAATTTCGCTTAAAAAAGAAAAATAAACGGTTTTGATGGCCCCATTGTTCTTGTTCCGTATTCCGGTCCATACACGCTGGGCTATATCCAAATCTGTAACAATGGTTACGGTTTCTGTAAACAACCCATTTTGCGATTCGTTGGCTGTTTGAATGTCGATGACCTTTATCTTCGTTTCAAAGGCCCGATATATGGCACATAGGAATCCATTGAAGCTTCCATCGTATCGTAAGATTTTTGCATTTTCCATACTTGTTCCAATATATTGATTTATAATTATCTTTCATTTCCTTGTATTGAATCTACTTTACCTCTTGGCTAATCACAAGACCCTTTTAGGGCTATCTTCTTAGGAGTGGGCTTCCTTTACGGAAGGGTATAGCATCCATATCTTTATTGAAATCTCCAAAATTATAAGCTCCATAATGTTGCAGTTATTCCAAATATATGGAATTTTTCCTAAAAATGGAAATAATCCAAAAATTCTATTGGATATACTCCAAATTATGTATATTTGAAAATAATAGATCCGCCTAGGAAGCATAATCCTTTGTGGGAGTGTTAATTAAAATCTTGGGATATGAACGATAATGCAGAGATTGCTATAAAACGATTTACAGAATTACGTAGGGAACTAGGCTTTACCCAGGCAGAATTTGCCAAGTTATTGGGAGTTTCCAATACCACTGCCGATATAGAACGTGGTAGAACCAAGTTATCAGGGACCGTGGTGGCTCAACTCCTTAAACAATTCAACGTTAATCCATTGTGGTTGTTTGGAGAAAGCAATAACAGGCATTTATCTCCTGCCAACAGTAGTGTTATGCCAAAAGTTGTGACCGTTGATGCTTCAGATAATGAAAATATGGTATTGGTAAATGCAAAAGCTGCCGCAGGTTACCCTCAAAACATACAGGATACAAGTTGGTATAAGCAGCTACCGGCCTTTGACATTCCTCTTCCCGAATTCAGAAACGCAACCTATCGAGGTTTTCAAGTCGAAGGGGACAGTATGTTGCCTAATTTAAGACCAGGGGAGTGGGTGCTCGCAAAAGCCGTTGAAGGCCTGGAAGATGTTAGTCCAAATAAAATTTATGTGGTGGTCTTGTATGATGCCGTTTTGGTTAAGAAACTCGAAAGAACTCCAGATCCCACAGAGATGGCCCTTATCTCCTTAAATGAAAATTATCCTCCCTATCGTGTTAAGACCAATCAGATACAGGAATTGTGGCAGGTTGGCAGTAAAATAACCTTTGGTGTAGACGCTACCTCCGAAAATGGACTGCTGCGACAATTACAGGAATCCATGGAGGAATTAAAAAGTCAGATTAGAAGGGTGAATAATTAATGGAAAAATGCTACTTGACCTTCCGTTTTAAATGCAGTCCAAACCCCTTAAAATATGCCAAATAAGGCATACACCACAAATTATTGGGATTACACAACAATATAAAAGCTGTATAAACCAAAAAGTTTAAATTAGCTACCGATAAAAGATCCCAAATCTTATCATGTTACTTATATCGAAAGGCATTGCAAATTATTTGTATTGCCTTTTTTTACATTGTTAGCACGGATGATTATTAGGTTGTTAACTATATTTTGGTGAGTTGTGGGACCTGTGTTGTGGGTCAGGTGATTTTTTAATACTTTACAGCAGCCAAAGACTTCAGCCATAATTGCTTAGTGCAACTAGGTTCTAGATAATAGATTTGTTATTGTGGACTTCATCTTCGCAACAATGCTTCTACTTTTACGTTGGTATATAACTTCATGCTTTAGTAACATTCCCTTGATTAAGGAGGGTGTGGGTATGGATTAATTTAGTGAGATGCTCAACTTTGAAAATGATAAAGTCTGTAAGTAATAAATTGTTGGTTTTTACATTGTGCTTCCTAAATGGGTGGCTGGCCATGGCACAAGATACAGTGGCAGAGCCCCATTTTCTCAAGGAATTTCAGGAATTGGAAAAAGCCGATGAAAGATTTCAGTACTTTTTCAATACCTCTAATCGTTACGTAAAGAATTCTGCTTATGACTGGCAGGCAATGGTGAATAAGTACCAAAGCAATGCCCTAAAGGTCAATGATTCCCTAAGTTTCATGAAGTATCGAATAATGCAGGCGCAGTTATTTTATGATCTAGGCGATTATAGTAAAAGTGTGGCAATCGCCCATGAACTGTATGAGGAGTGGGAAGGGATGGATGTTAAATTTAAAAGCGTATTGCTCAGTTTAATAGACGATAACTATGCGAAACTAGGCTTATACGATCGTCAATTTGATATTCGGAACGAGAAAAGGGAGTTAGGGCTTTCCGATAAGGTAGTGTTTTACGATATCTATTCCAATTTGGGCTTGCATAGAAAGGCGATGGACGATTATATAAAGGAGACCCTGAAAACTCTAGAGGAGCACGATTATTATGGTCAGGCAGAGTATCATAATAATGTAGGGACCTATTTAATGTTAGATATGTCTACTCCCACAGCGCTCACCTATTATAAAAAGGCAGAGGGCTTTATAACGATTTTTTTAATCGATATTACTAGACAAAAAACAGAGCAGGAATTAAACAAGGGAAAATTACTAAAAGGAATCATTAACGGGAACATAGGGAAGTGCTATGCTAGACTAAAAGAGTTTGATCTTGCGATTCCTTTATTGGAAAATTCTATAGCTACCATTGAAAAGTACAACACAGGGAATTATTCCACGGAACTAGTGATGAACACTCTGGAGTTATCTGACTGTTTTCTGCAAAAGGAAGAATTTGAAAAAGCGAAAGAATTACTGCTAAAAGTAGTTGCACCAGTTAGCGTAGAAAATGTATTAAGAAGAAACGGACTCTTGGCCGCTTATTATGACCGAACCAAGGATTATAAAGGCGCTGTAGATTACCTGAAAAGAAATGTAAGGATTAGGGATTCGTTGAAAAAGAATGAATCTTCCATGAAAAAGCAACAATTGGCGGCCGTTGCCGGGCAGGAAATAGAGTACTCCAAAAAGATGATGGAGGAGCAGAAGCGGGATCTGGAAAAATCCAAAATAGATCTTCAGGCAAAGGAAGAACGGATTAATATTGTCTTTATTTCGCTGATATTCACTTTAATGGGCTTTGCAGGATTGGTTTATGCTTATATAAAAAGTATAAAAAATCAGCGGCTTATAGCAGATCAAAAGCAAATTATAGAGGCTTCCCTAGTAGAGAAGGATTCCTTGTTAAAGGAAATACACCATCGAGTGAAAAACAACCTGCAAATGGTCTCAAGTCTACTTAGTCTGCAAACCAAAAACACTAGAAGCAAGTCGGCAATCCTAGCATTGGAAGAGGGGAAGAGTAGGGTAAAGGCTATGGCATTGATACATCAAAAACTCTATCAAAATGATGACCTTTCCGTTATTGAAATGCAGGGATATATAGAAAGTCTTATCAATAGTGTACAATCTGTCTATAAAAAAGGCGGACATACGATCAATATTACCATCGATGCCGAGGGGGTAGAGCTAGATATTGATAGGGCCATTCCGTTTGGATTAATCTTAAATGAGTTGGTTTCCAACTCCTTTAAATATGCATTTCCCAATGGCGGGATAAACGGAGAGGGGGAGAAAATCTATATACATTTAAACAAAAATGGCGACCAAGGATACTTTGAGTATTCCGATAATGGGATAGGTATGCCAGAGGATACGGATTTAGAGAAAAACACCTCAATGGGAATACGATTGATGAATCGACTGGTTAATCAGTTGCAGTCTACCTTAAATATCGATAAAACTACGGAAGGAGTTCGTTTTTGGTTCAATTTTAAATAACTTTGGATGAAAACAACTTTAATATGCAAATTACTTTTTTAGGTCATGCTTCCCTGCAAATTATGGTGGCAGGGAAAACACTTTTAGTGGATCCATTTATATCTGGAAACGAGAAAGCAAAAGGGATTATTGATGTAAATGAGCTAAATCCGGATTATATCCTGGTTACCCATGCTCATCAAGACCATATTTTGGATGTAGAGGCCATTGCTAAACGAAGCAAGGCCGTAGTGGTTAGTAACTTTGAAATAGCCACTTATTACGAGAACAAAGGCATTGCTGTTCACCCTATGAATCATGGTGGTAGTTGGAACTTTGATTTCGGTGTTTTAAAATATGTAAATGCAATCCACACTTCTTCATTCCCCGATGGAACTTATGGCGGACAGCCAGGAGGGTTTGTATTATCTTCAGAAGATAAGCACATTTATATTGCGGGAGATACAGCCTTGACTATGGATATGAAACTAATCCCATTATTTGCCAAACTAGATCTTGCCATCTTACCAGTAGGTGATAATTTTACCATGGGACCCAAAGATGCCGTGATTGCTGCAGACTATGTTGGCTGTGATAAGGTTCTGGGTTATCACTATGACACCTTTGGTTTTATCGAAATAGACCATGAAAAAGCAAAAAAGGCTTTTGCCGATACAGGAAAAGAACTGGTGTTGTTAAAAATAGGAGAGGAGCTTTCGGTATAATTTGTGTGTAGGGTTCTTAAGAACTTTTTTCACACGCCAACATTTCAGTAAAACTTTTAGGAACATCCCATTTAGAGATAGCTATCAATACGCTCTAGGGATGTTCTTTTATTTTATTGCAATCATGCCTATACAAGATCTTAAAAATATTCCGTTTTGTCCCCCGGTTTTACCTTTGTCATTACCTTATAAAGTGGCAAGTCAAGAATCTTTTATGGAAGATTTAAGGAGGAAAGCCGTCTTTTAGTTTTGGCCTACCGTTATATAAAGATCTTTGTAGTTCTGGTTTATAAGGGGATTAAATTCAATATCAATCTATTAGAGGGGGAGAGGAAAGGTGCGTTGGTTCTATAGCTTTGATTCTGCTTATAATTCCCTCCTAATAGGAAAAAGATAGTTAATTTTGGCTTTATCGATTATGAAAGCAACTTACAATAAATACATTCTAGAATTTAAGAAACCCAGTGGCACCTCTAGAGGCATAATGACCCAAAAAGAGACCTGGTTTTTAATTTTGGAAAAAGACGGCCAGGTTGGTATTGGGGAATGCGGCCTCTTAAGGGGATTAAGTGTGGACGACCTTCCTAACTATGAAGAGAAGTTAAAATGGACCTGTAACAATATCCACCTAGGAAAAGATGCGTTGTGGGAAGCCCTTAGGGACTACCCCAGTATACAGTTTGGATTGGAGCAAGCGTTTCTCACTCTGGAATCTAACGACAGGTTTGGCTTGTTTCCTTCAGAATTTACCAAAGGAGAGCAGCTTATTCCCATTAATGGACTGGTCTGGATGGGAAATGAGGACTTTATGCACCAGCAGATTGCCCAAAAGCTCAAAGAGGGTTTCCGATGTATTAAAATGAAGATTGGGGCTATTGACTTCGAGAAGGAATTGGCCCTTCTAGCTTCTATCCGTGAGACTTATGATCAAAATCAAATAGAATTAAGGGTAGACGCAAACGGAGCATTTACTCCTTCCCAGGCTATGGAGAAGTTGCAAAAATTGGCATCCTATGGTATCCACTCCATAGAGCAGCCCATTAAAGCAGGACAAACGGTCCAAATGAGAGAATTGTGCAGTAATACGCCCATTCCAATTGCTTTGGATGAAGAACTTATTGGGGTTAATGATGTAACAAAGAAAGAAGAATTACTACAAACTATTCGTCCGCAGTATATAATTTTAAAACCGAGTTTAATAGGCGGATTTAAAGGTAGTGAAGAGTGGATAGCCATTGCCGATAGGCTTAATGTTAAATGGTGGGTTACGAGTGCACTAGAGAGTAATGTTGGATTAAATGCTATTGCACAATGGACGTATACCTTGGGTAGCAGTATGCTTCAAGGTTTGGGAACAGGGAGTCTATTTACCAACAACTTCCCAAGCCCTTTAAAGGTTGAAAACGGGCATTTAGGATATATGCAAGGTGTAAAGTGGGACGAAAAATTATTGGAGAAAATATGTATATAGAGCAAGGGTATAAGGGAAAACATGAGTCTTGGCGGTATGTAGTTGGCGTTTTGATCATATTTGTTGGTTGGCAGGTTATTGGGATGATCCCCTTATTATTTGCTTTAATCTTAAAATCCTTGGAAGCAGATACTATGCCTACGGATATAGGGGAAATGGCTAAGCTGCTTGGGAGTAACTTGTTTTTATTTTTAATGCTATTGTCCTTCGCATTCGGGATGGTCGCTACCTTGGTTACAACGAAAGTATTACATAAACAATCCATCGTATCCCTTACTACCAGCAGGAGTAAAATAGATTGGAGCCGGGTGATATATGCGTTTGCCATATGGGCTGGCATTACACTCGTTATACTGGGGCTGGATATTTTTCTTAGTCCGGAGGATTATGAATTCAATTTTAACCTCAAACCTTTTTTAATCCTATCTGTTATTGCCATTCTCCTTATTCCCTTGCAGACCAGTTTTGAGGAGTATTTTATGCGAGGGTATTTAATGCAGGGGATTGGTATATTGGCAGGTAAGAGGTGGGTGCCTTTAGTGGTTACTTCATTAATTTTTGGTCTCTTGCACCTCTTTAATCCTGAAGTGGAAAAACTGGGTTACGGAATTATGGTCTACTATATTGGGACTGGATTTTTCTTGGGAATAATCACCTTGATGGATGAAGGGCTAGAATTGGCTATAGGATTTCACGCAGCCAATAATTTACTAACGGCTTTATTGGTGACGGCAGATTGGACCGCGTTTCAGACAGAATCTATCTATAGAGATATCTCCGAACCAGAATTGGGCTGGGATGTGTTGGTGCCGGTGTTAGTGATTTACCCTATCCTCTTATATGTGTTTGCCAAGAAATATGGCTGGACCAATTGGAAGGATCGATTAGCAGGGGACGTGAGGTCTAAGGAAATTTTACAACTAGTGGAAGCAGATGAATCCAAGTTATTATAATATTCACCCTAAGTTTAAACTCAACGGGAAGCATTATGGTCACCGGGATCTTTTGGAGCAGGCCTATTGCCTGGTGAAGGAAGGGGAGGATTATGAAATTGCAATAGGTGATTTTTTGCTGGATTGGTTGGATGCCTCCAATGTTGTGCAAGTGAATACCTCTGGATCTACAGGAATTCCTAAAAAAATAAATCTAGAAAAAAAACACATGGTCAATTCTGCATTGGCCACCGGTGCTTTCTTTAATCTTGAAGAAGGAACCAAGGCATTACATTGCTTGCCCACAGGATTTATTGCAGGTAAAATGATGCTGGTCCGAGCCATGGTCTTGGGGTGGGAGATACAGTTGGTAGCACCCAATGCCCAACCCATGCAATCCGTTAAGGGAGCATACGATTTTGGGGCCATGGTACCGCTACAGGTAGAAAACTCTTTGGTCAGCTTAGATAGAATAGGCACTTTAATTGTGGGAGGAGCTCCCATGTCTGGGGAACTTAAATCCAAGTTGACCGGAATTCCTACACATGTCTATGAAACCTATGGGATGACGGAGACCATTACCCATATTGCCGCAAAGCGAGTAACTACGAAGAAAGTCAATGAGGGTGAATCTAATCTAACCAATAATTTTAAAGCCCTTCCCAAAGTTTCCTTTTCTGTAGATCAACGCGGGTGTTTGGTGATAAAAGCACCCCATGTTTCGGAGCAGGAGGTTGTTACCAATGATATAGTTAGACTTTTTTCTAAATCCGAATTTGAATGGTTGGGCCGCTTTGATAATGTGGTGAATTCTGGTGGGATTAAATTGATGCCGGAACAAATTGAATTCAAGTTATCCACTCTATTGACGAAGCGATTCTTTGTAACCGGAATCCCAGATGCCACTTTGGGACAAAAATTGGTTTTGGTGGTAGAAGGTGAGGAGGATATTTCCATATTACAAGAGAAAATAAAAAAGATTCCTTCCCTCGATAAATATGAAATGCCTAAGCAAATCTACACCCTTCCCAATTTTGTTGAAACAGGCAGCGGTAAAGTAAATAGGGGAGAAACATTACGGGCTTTGGAGTTATAGTATTCAGTAATCAGTTGTCAGTGGGCAGTTTTTTTCAGTGATCAATTAACATTTAACAATTATCAATGGTTTAGTATTTAGTAGTGAGATTTGTTCGGTATAAGCCTGCTAACTCTTGAACCTGGAACTGAATACTTGGCAATTGTGAATTATTAT
>NZ_MTAZ01000050.1 GCF_002150785.1 Arenibacter amylolyticus
TTTCGCAACGATTGAGAAATCACACTCGTAAGGGCAGGGTCGCTAGCTAATTGTGTGATTTGGAGATTTGGAAATGGGTTAATGTGAAAATGTAGCAATGGGTTAATTTAAAAACCACACTAGATGGGAAGCTTTTAAAGGTTCGGCTAAAGTCGAATTGTAATCCTCCATCCATACCCGTGATAAATCTCGGGGTTATTCAATTATTCAATCTATGAATCCTGCACCTACTCTAAAGCTTAGATACGGGCAGGTTGCTCGTAAAAAGGAAAGAGATAAGCATTGACTCCCTTGAAACTACATCGACAAAAAACCCCGTTGACCTAGGTCAACGGGGTTTATCCAATTTAAATTCCAGTATGCATTAGGTCAATAGATTACCGTGTTCATCCCACTCGGCAATCACATTTCGCTTGCTTTGATCTATACATTTGGCTATCCATTCTGGATCATAGGCCACTCCGTGCTGCTCCAGGACATCTTCTGGAACACCGTCCCAAACATTGGGTGTATTTCCCTTATACCCCAAATCTGCAATCCCTACTTTGGAAGTATAATATCCCGTTACGGTAAGTCCGCGGAACATATGGAAAAACTGAATTTCCAATGGCTGCTGATTTAATGGCACCTCAGGATCGTGGTAGCAAATGGTATCACAGATCTGCTTTTGCTGATCCAAGGTGGCCGATTTAAACTCGACCCCAAATTCTGTATTACTCTTATGGTCTAACCACATTAATCCGCCCAGCAAGGTCATCTGCATAGTAGGAAGGTCTTTCCCGATAAACTCGATAAACTCGGGCACTTCTGCTTCAATAGGTCCGCCAAACGGCTCTTTTGGTGGAAGGATTACGGTGCTTAGGGCAGCGATGGTCTCCATCTCGTGCTCGTTAAAAAGCTGCTCCTCATGCAACTTGGCATCGCGTTCCAATTCTTCTGGTGTTCTTCCGTAGAAACCTTCAGCTCCTTTGATTATTTCTTCTTCAGCAGGTGCTTTGGTTTCCGGGGTACACCCGTGAAACGCCAAACCAGCGGCACCGGCGCCCAAAATCATTGTTTGTATACTTTTTCTCCTATCCATCTTCTAGATATTTTGCTGTTTCAATTGTTCGATAATGTAATCTGACGCTCTCCAAGACAACGCCATAATAGTCCAGGTACAGTTCTTATCGGCCTGGGAAACAAACGGTCCGCCATCTACAATAAACACATTATCTACATCGTGTAGTTGTTGGAATTTGTTGGTCACGGAGGTTTTTGGATCGTTCCCCATCCTGGTGGTCCCCACCTCATGGATAATTCTACCGGGAGCTTCCAATCCATAATCATTTTCCTTACCAGGCTTATCTCCTAAGGGTATTCCACCCATATTGTGAATCAACTCCTCAAAGGTATCCTGCATATGTTTCGCCTGATTACGTTCAAAATCGGACCACTTATAGTTAAATTTCAATACTGGGATTCCATATTGATCTACGGTAGTTGGGTCTATTTCACAGTAATTGTCCTTTCTGGCAATACCTTCCCCTCTACCTCCGAAACCTATTACGGATCCGTAGTATTTCTTAACATCGTCTCGTAGGCTGTCTCCATATCCTCCAACTTTTAGGCCGAAGAATTTATTGAAGTCGTTGGGATTATATCCAAAGCCATAGTTAGGCATTCCCATTCCACCCCAGACTTCTATATGGTACCCCCTTGGGAAATCTAGTTTGGAGTTATCTCCCCACCAGGGTGAATATACGTGCATACCTCCTACGCCGTCTTCGTTATAGGAAGTTTTTCTATTCATAAGACCAGGGATAAAACCTGCTCTACTAGCCCCCGTGGAGTCGTGCAAATACTTTCCAATAAGGTCACTGCTATTCCCCAATCCGTTAGGGTGTTGCTTACTCTTGGAATTCAATAGGATTCTTGCGGAGCTACATGCTGAAGCTGCAAGGACCACCACCTTTGCCTTTAGTTTATATTCTTTACGATCGTCCTTACTAATATAGGATACTCCCGTAGCTTTTCCTTCTTCGTTAGTAGTAACTTCACGAACAACGGAGTTTACAAAAATCTTAACCTTTCCACCGCTCTTCTGCGCAGGAAATATTAAACAGGTTCCTGCTGAGAAATCAGCATATACGGAACACGCCCTAGAACACTGTCCGCAATAAAAACAAACACCCCTATCGTTGTTCAGCTTTTTTGTTAGCATGGAGAGTCGACCAGGAATTACCGGAATACCCGATTTCTTGGCGCCATCTATATAAAAAAGTTCGTGCAATCTTGGTTTTGGAGGAGGAAGGAAAAATCCATCTGGATCATCTTCCAAACCTTCATTGGTCCCAAAAACCCCAATCAGCTTATCTACTTTATCGTAATAGGGCTTTACATCCTCATAACCAATGGGCCAATCCTCACCATGGCCATCCCTAGTTTTTCCTTTAAAGTCTTTGGGTCCAAATCTCAGGGAAATTCGCCCCCAGTGATTGGTTCTCCCTCCCAACATATGGGCTCTAAACCAATCGAATTTTGTCCCGGGCTCACGGGTATAGGGTTCACCTTCAATCTCCCAACCGCCATAAGCTGCATCCCACTCTCCAAAGGCACGTGTGGTACCGGCACCTCTACGGGGGGATTCATAAGGCCATTTAAATTGGGTCATTTGCGCCGGATCTTTAGGATCAAAAAACGGACCTGCTTCTACCACCGCCACATTTAGTCCGGCATCTGCCAATTGCTTTGTAGCCATACCACCACCAGCGCCGGAACCAACAATGATTACGTCATATACTTCTGAGGATTCTTTGATTTGCATAATAGAAATTTAAATTGACGCTCAATATAAGCGTAAAAAAATAATAATTAAAAAATATTTATACCAACAGCCATGGATTGCTACCTATTTGACATAAAACTTAGGAAGTACGACAAGATAGGCTAAGCGTTTAATAACCTCTTAAACAAGGTATGTTTGGCATCCCTTAGGAAGCCTCGCCTCATCTTCAAGATATACCTTTTATATCAATACTTCACTAAGCAAAATAACGAATCAACACTACGGTTCTGTTGGATCTAAACAATCAGCAATTAAATTCATCTTGGTTTCTTCTCAAAATTGTTATCATTATTGAGAAAGGAGTAAGGTTTTACAACCTCTAAATTACCCCATCCATTTAATTGTTCTCTGTTGATAGAACTAAGCTCCAATTTTTCGTTAAAGAAAAATGGAGCTAGCTCATAAGTTATGTATAGTAAAACCGATTAATATCCGTTATTATCGGTTCCTAAGCTAGGATTACGCTGAATTTCTGGCTCAGGGAGTGGTAGCAACATATGCTTTTCCTCAATGGTCTTACCTTGCTCTGTAACATGTCCTATTACATCCACAAACTTTACCACCCCAGGGCTAGTAGCCACTGGAAACTTTCTGGTACGAACAATATCGAACCAGTTTTGAAATTCAAACACCAATTCTCTGTGTCGTTCCACCCATACTTCTTCTACAAATTCATCTACGCCTAACCCAGACAACGATAGTTCCATCGCTGCCATATCGGTCTTCCAATAGGCCCTCCCACGAACTTGAGCAAGGTAGTTCACAGCTTCAGAGGTTACTCCCGTGGACTTTGCGATAGCTTCTGCCCCAATTAGCAACACATCTGCAAAGGTCATCATCGCTTGATCTTTCCCAGAAAGAGCTGTGTTAAACATTGCTTCATCATCATGCCACATATAAGGGGATGTAGGAAATGTTTTGTTTGTCCCTTCCAAGGTGGTGTGAAAATATTGCTTCTCCTGCGCCCTTAAATCGTTATTAGGGTCGTACAAGTCCAAAAAACCATTGGAAGGCTGATATGCTCCATTCGAAATATCATATAGAACATCTTGGGATAATCCTACGGGATAAGAATACCTTGGGAAGGTAGATGGTGCAATAGCCGCATCAAATTCCTTTAAGTAAATATGCTCCTGTGCCGAAGCCTCCGATCTCCTAATTTTATTATAGGCTGAATTCTCCAAATCAATTTCTCCTAGATTAATCTCATCGTGCTGCACCAAACTGTAGGGACCATAGACTCCGTTTATGATATCCTGGGCCAGTTTAGCGGCATCCGCATAGCGATTTGCCTTGAGGGGTGCACCGCTCATGGTAAGGTATACCTTGGCCAACAAGGTCGCAACCGCCCCAGCGGTAATTCGCTTTCCATTGTTCACCATCGTCGTAGTGGGCAACCCACCATTTTCCAATGCGTCCTTTAGATCAGCTTCTATAAGTGCGTAAACATCAGCAATAGGGCTTCTCTCCAAATAAAGGTTTTCCAGGGAATCATACGGCTCGGTAGTCACCGGAACAGGACCGAAGAACCTTACCAGGTAAAAATATGCATAAGCCCTAAAAAACTTTGCCTCTGAAATTAATTGGCTGCGTTCCTCACCAGTAAGTCCGGGAGTTTCAGGAATGTGTTTTATTGCATTGTTGGCCCTAGAAATACCTAAGTACAATTCACGCCATCTATTCTGCAGGTAATTTCCAATATTATCACCGTTTAACGTTAACTGTTGTGTATTGCTGACATGAAGTTCTTGTCCTGCATATTCATTTGAAAAGAAGCCAGACATATAGGCACCCAGCATCAACGGCATGCCACTGTAAACCCCGCCATCCGTCATATTAGGGGCTCCCGTACGATAAAGGGAATTTACCGCACTATAGGCTTGATCCGGTTCCGTGAAAAACTGCTCTGAGGCCAATTCACTTAACGGCTCCTCGTCTAAAAAATCGGAACAAGCGCCAAGACCGGTTACTAATAGAATCAATAAAAAATATTTAGATTTCATGATATACATATTTTGTTTTTTCAATCAATAGCGTCCTAAACGTTTAAAAAAGGAAGGGAGTTTTGTAAC
>NZ_MTAZ01000051.1 GCF_002150785.1 Arenibacter amylolyticus
GAGAGGACAGGTAGCCAAATAATGGCTACCTTCCTACTCGATTGCGCTTATCCTTATTATGTAGAAAAAGCTCTGAAGGTAGCTGCCACTGTAAAACTAGCTCCATTTATCTCAGGAATAATAGGTCTTAAATATTCTTTTTAAGTTTGCGTTTAACCTTCTTAAACTTTTTGTGATGGATATTACTGCTGATGAACATGGCGTTCTTTTCTTCGGAAGTGAGCCTTAAAAATCGTTCATAATGCTTCAAGATATCCGTTATTAATTCGTTCTTGGTAAAATAATGGACATTGTAGCCTTCCCTGGTATCCCCAAAATAGGAGAGCGGAAAAAACAACTCATCACTCACCGTTTCTGGCAAATTCTCCTCCTTTACAAAATAATCGGGTAGATTTTTAGATTCTGTTCGCACACCATAGATGAAGTTATTCACCACATCGTATTGTATCTCTATTTCTATTCTATGGGGATTTTGATGTGTATTGATTTTTGAAGTAATCTCATATTTGGATAATACTTCCTGCATTTCCTCAAAAGCACTTTTTACAGTAGTGTTTATAAAAGTGTCAATGGCCGATTTGGTTTTAAAGGTTACAATTTGCTTTAATTTGTCTTGCCAAGAGTCGGAAGACCACAGGTCAGTAGTCGCTGAGAAGTCGCGCTCGTAATATTTATGATCTATTTGCAAGGCCTTCACCAAACTAACAATAAAAAGGAGCATAATTACCGAAAAAGGTAAAGCAGTGATAAGTGTCATACTTTGTAAGGCTTCCAATCCACCGGCATTTAATAAAACAAGGGATATGGACGCCAAAATAATTCCCCACAACGCGATTTGTATTTTAGAGGACCTGGTAGAGTTTTTTGTGGCGATGCTATCCATTACAACAATACCTGAATCTGCCGAGGTAACAAAAAATATGATAATGATGAGAATGACCAAAAAACTAGTGATTCCAGACAGCGGTAGGTATTCCAAAAATCGGAACATAAGCATATCGGGATTTCCAGCTATACTACTCAAAGCACCATCGGCGATAGCCTGATCTATCCACATAGCACTATTCCCAAAAACGGTCATCCAAATAAAATTGAAGGCGGTAGGGATGATTAGGACAGCGGCTACAAAATCCCTAATAGTACGCCCTTGGGATATTTTTGCTATAAATAACCCCACATAAGGTGCCCAAGATATCCACCATGCCCAATACAAGATAGTCCAATCATAAAACCAAGGAAGCTCATCCGTTTTGTAGGAATGGGTATTGAAGGTAAGCTCTATAAAACTACTTAAATAATTCCCCAGTCCTTCTGTGAAACTAACCAAGAGGTGAGAGGTAGGGCCTACTAAAACTACAAAGAGGAGTAAAAAGATAACCGCTACAATATTAATACTACTCAATATCTTTATTCCCTTACTAACCCCAGTAACTGCAGATAAGATTGCCGTAGCTACCAATACACCTACAATAATAACCTGGTAGATAAAGCTGGTATCTGGAAAGATATTCATATTTACGAGGCCCGAATTAATTTGGACAACCCCAAACCCTAAGGTGGTGGTAATACCAAATAAGGTGCTACAAAGGGCAAAAACATCGATGACATTACCCCAAACTCCTTGTATCCGATTTTTTAGTAAGGGATAGAAACAACTACGTAAAGATAGCGGTAGCTTATACCTATAGGTGAAATAAGAAAGGGATAAGCCAACAATACCATAAATGGCCCAAGCATGAATACCCCAATGGAAGAAGGTATATAATTGTGCATTTTTAGCCCTAGTAATGGCATCCTCTTCTGCAAAAATTGGGGCGCTATAATGTTGCATGGGTTCTGCGACACTAAAGTACATAAGACCAATTCCCATTCCAGCAGCAAAAAGCATTGCAATCCATGAGAAGAATGAATGCTGGGGCTTACTGTCATTTTTTCCCAATCGGATCTTCCCATATTTGCTCAGCACCAAATAGAATAAAAAGAATACAAAAATGGTCACAGACCATACATAGACCCAGTTGAGGTTAACGAAGATAAACCTCTTTATACTGTCTAAAACTGTATTTGTTTCGCCAGGGAATAGGGCGGCTAATAAACAGGTGACTATAATGAAAATTGCACTTGGAATAGTGATTTCCCTTATTAGGGTGACTCAATTGTGGGATGTTTCGGCCATGAAACTGTCTTTAGGATTTAAAATTTACTGTTTTAAGTAAAATAACAAAGAATGTAGCTAAATCAGGGCAGATATCAGTTTTAAATAATAGGGAGCCTAATATATAGGACGAGGTAATCAATTTTATAATTTCTAAAAATACGCGATACTTTCCACTCAATTGCATTAGCTGTAAGGAATAGAAGATTCCCTTACTCCTCCTAACTCCTAGATATTACTATGCTAATTTCATATATGGAATCAATTCTTATTCGTCTAAAATACAAGGGCTAAGAATTGGTGTTTAAGTTCGTTTTTTTAGGATTTCGGTTAAACTATGTGTTGATAATCAGCGATTTTTGTAGTGAATCAAAACAATTAGAACTATGTCCTTACTAACGATAATATTTAATATTCTTTTGCCGCCTCTTGCGGTCTTTTTGAAACATGGTATTGGGACCACCTTTTTGGTCAGCGTACTTCTTACCCTATTGGCTTGGCTGCCTGGCGTAATTCACGCTTTTATAGTAAATGGATAATAACAAACGTTTAAAAAATTAATAATCATGAGAAAAGTACTATTACCTATATTAATGCTTGCACTAATCAGTGCTTGTAATGTTAAGAAAGAAGATAAAGGAGAACTACCAGATCTAGATGTTGACCTAAGTGCAGATGCTGGTGAATTGCCGGAATATGAGGTCAACTGGGCCGATATAAATGTGGGTACTACCACTAAAACCGTAGAAATTCCGAAGGTCATCGTTGTGATGGAGGAAGAGGAAGTAGAGGTTCCAGTAATCGATGTGGATATGCCCGGCGAGGATAAAATGGAGCGTTCCATTGTGGTTCAGGCCGAAGTAACTGGCAAGGAACACGAATTAGAGATAAAAGAAATTAGGGCGTCGGAAAGACGACTCTATGTAATATCGGAACTAGAGAAATTAGATACCGATTTGGGCGATAAAAAAATGCGTGTACAAGATCAGGTAGAAATTAATGCCCCAGATTTGGATGTGGTTCATATAATCGTTGGAGAGCGTGCCGATAACGTTTTAAATAATCAGTACCATTATGTTAATTCTATGGACGACTTGGATGCCAACGTACGGGATGCCCAAGTTATTTACAAGGATTAAAAATTGCTATACTCTTTATTAAAAATGCCGGTGAATTTCCATCGGCAATTTTTTTATCCAAACTCCATATTCTTAAATTCAAGCGATAGGACTATTGTGCGTTAAAGCCCTGTGTTTTGTCCGCGAATCTTACTTGAGATTTATTCTAAAAGTGGATGATAGTCAATTCATTTTTGAATGTGTGTTGAAGGTGGATTCGTCCAATTAAGGCCATTTATTTTTAAGTTAAGCGACTTATGATAGGAGGGAATTTAACCTAAAGACAGCTTCTTACTTTAAAGCTATGCTCGAACCCGGTAATTCTTAGGGTGATTTTCCAATCAACAAAATGAACTATGGTTATATAGGAGAGGAGAATGCCATACGGATTATTTTAATGTGTAATTTAGTCGCTAAATATTAATATACTATCCATGGCGGTTACAGGTATAAGAAGGATGTTGGATAATGTGAATACCTGTACAACGAATTGTAAATACAAATTAAACGAAGAATATGATAGAGAACTATTTGAATATAAATTTTAAAATCTATACGGAGCAAGAGGATGCTTTTGAAGGTGCCGATGAGTTGGTGCTTATAGGATCTACCGAGCAGGCAGCTAGGTATAATTTTAAGAAGGCATTGATTTCCAGTATCGACAAGGCTTTTACCGAGAATAAATGGGTGGTCCTTAATGCTGTAGGAGATCAACACCAATTTTTAATGGTACTTCCCAACTGTGAACACGAGGCTTTACGTTTAGCAGGGGCATCTGCGCTTGCAGCCCTTAATGAACATCAGCTACAATCAGTGCATATAGTGGGGCTAGACGAGTTTTCTGAAAATGAATGCTATGCCTTTTTGGAAGGTATGCTTTTAAGTAGTTATAGTTTTGATAAATATAAGGGGGAAAAGGAAAAGAAATCCATTGATATCCATATCAGCGGACGTTCTTTTTCCAAGAGCAAACTAAGGGAGCTAAAAGTAATTGCAGAGGCTGTTTCATTGACAAAAACCTTGGTTAACGAGCCGGTAAATTATATGGATGCGTTGCAGTATTCCAAAACCGCAACAGAAGTGGGAAAGGAATTTGGTTTTGAAACGGAAATCTTGCACAAGGAACAGATCCAAGCCTTAAGAATGGGTGGTTTACTTGCAGTTAACAAAGGGTCGGAAACCCCTCCTACCTTTAATGTATTTCATTACAAACCAGCTAAGCCCGTCAATAAAAAACCTTTGGTGCTTGTGGGGAAGGGGGTAATGTTCGACACTGGAGGGTATTCCTTAAAAACAGGCGGGAATATGGTTACTATGAAAAGTGACATGGCGGGAGGAGCAGCGGTCCTAGGAATTTTGGCTGCCATTGCCGGAAATAAATTACCCTATCATGTGATTGGAATTGTACCAGCTACGGATAATAAAATAGCTGCCAATGCATTGGTGGTAGACGATGTTATCACCATGATGGACGGTACCACCGTAGAAGTTAAGAATACCGATGCCGAAGGGAGATTGGTTTTGGCAGATGCATTAACCTATGCCAAGCGGTTTAATCCGGAATTGGTGATAGATATGGCAACCTTAACCGGCGCCGCTGCAGCCATTACCGGTGCCTTTGGTATGGCCGTGTTAGGAAATGATCAGTCCGAAATAAACGATTTAAAGGAAATAGGGGAAGTGGTGTACGAAAGATTGGTGCAATTACCGCTTTGGAAAGAGTTCAAGGATTTGTTGAAATCCAACATAGCGGATATGAGTAATTTAGGCGGACCAACAGGCGGGGTGAGTACTTCTTCCATATTCTTGGAGCATTTTACCGATTACCCGTGGATACATTTGGATATTGCAGGAGCTGCCTTTGTAAAGGAAGCCTCTGGATACAGACAGAGTGGAGCTACGGCGGTTCCAGTACGCTTGCTCTATGAGTTTATTAAAGCTAGGGCCAAGAAGATCTGAGACTAAGTGATAGTTATATGAGGTTTACTTAATCCTTGTTTTAGTAAGTATAAATATAAAGGCCCATTTTCATGGGCCTTTTTTTGGTTGGGTTATTTAAATTGGGCAGTAGTTAAGTTACTCCCAATTTGGCATAAAAGCATTGGTAAATAGTAGCTGTCTGTTATTGTTTTCACTGTCTTGGGTTCTATAGATTTTTCGCTCCGAAAGTCCGTCATTGGATGTGTTTGTAAATATAATAGTGCCTTCGTCCGGGGAATATTTGGGATCCAGATCATTGGTTCCTGCCGTTTTCTTGGTAGTTATTTCCACTACGGTGCTATTCACCAGACTATATTCAAATATTCGGGAATCTAATTGCCTGTATTCGGCATTTTCTACCCCAGAAATATCCCTAGTGAAGAGTACTTTGGTGCCATCCATCGAAAAATCCAATCCGCCCAAGGCACCGGGCTGTCCATCCATAACTACATAGGCTTCTGTCCCAGTATCCATATCCACTACTACAATCCTAGCTTCGTATCCGTTGGCATTATTGGTCTTTAAGGCCACTAGATTATTAACGGAATTAACTGCTATTTCACTTATGAAAGTACCGTTGGCTACCTCATAGACCAATTTGTTCCCTGATCCATTGAGATTAATGCTGTACAGCTTGTTAAAACTTGGATAATAGAGTTTGGCACCATTGTCATACCAAGAGAATTCCAGTTCGTCTTGTCTAAATCCGGCAACCGATACGGCAGCCGTAATTTGCTGTACCGCTGAGCCATCCGGATCCATGGAAAATAAATGGGTTTGTGTACCTAGGGTACGTAGGAACGCCACTTTCCCCACGGTATTGTTTTTAATGGGCCTATAACTATTATTGTTGGTGCTGGTTAATCGCAATTCGTTTTGGTTAACGCTTCCCGTCTCCATAGGTTCGGATCCTGAGAATATAACATTATTGCCATCCACGTCCCTTACATAAAAGAAGCGGTTGTTGGTAGGTTCTTTAGTGGTAAAACTGCTAAGGGCACTTTTAACCGGACTGTTTACCCCATCATCTGCAGAAACTTGCCAGAAGTAATTAACTCCAATAGCTAACTGATCTATCGTTAAAACGGTGTCTTTAAGCGCTTCGTAGACGATTACTTGATTGGTAGAGCCATTCCTTAGCTCCAAGCTATAGCTAATTTCGTCCTTATCGTTTTTTGAAGACGTCCAGCTAAATGTGGTATTTACAGGTACCTCCGCTGCCTTGTCTATGGGGGATAGGAGGTTTGGAGCTAGGGGCGATAGATTTCCGGCATCCAAGGAGTCTAGTTCAAAGACAATATGTACGGTCTTGGCTTCCATAATCGTAGCTGCTTTAAAGGTGGTCTGGAACTCGTCTATCTCTGCCTGTACAGAATATTTGCCAATGGCGATGTCCTCAAAGACAAATTCCCCCTTCTCATCTGTAAACAGGGTGGTGGAAGCCGGAGTAGTAGATATTTTTACATTGGGAAGGGGGGTATTCTTCCCTTTGGAAACCACTGTACCTGTTAGGGTTCCAAAAGAGTTCTCGGCAATAGGCTCTTCTTCACAGCCCCAAAAAAGGGCGGCAAGGACGAATACTAATAGATATAGCTTATTCTTTTTCATATCTGTTTTTATATTGTTTTATAAGGTCATACCTGCCCAACTAGATCGTTCAAGCGGCTGTAAACCTGCATGACGGCAGTCTAATTCGCATATATTTATTATTTGGTGCAATCCGTTTTGGTTAGGCTCATTCCATATTT
Source organism: Arenibacter amylolyticus (assembly GCF_002150785.1). GTDB lineage: Bacteria > Bacteroidota > Bacteroidia > Flavobacteriales > Flavobacteriaceae > Arenibacter > Arenibacter amylolyticus. The sequence continues at coordinate 7,002 of NZ_MTAZ01000051.1, forward strand.
ACTCCTTTAATACCTCTTTCTTCTTTTTTTGCCCAAACTTATATTTTATACCGGCTCCAAATTTGTAATAGTAATCATCCCTTTTGCCGTGTATTACATGATCTAGCTCATCTGTAGAGGTAAAGTTGCTTTCTGCAAATACCCGGAAATCAATCCGGTCCGAAACGTAGGCATTTAGTCCCACCCCAAACTGAAGTTTTGGAGAGAAAATCTTCTCTTGGTTGGCATCTTCCCGGGTATGTATGTCGAAAATAAAGCCGCCTCCCCCATAGATAAATGGTGCTAACTTGTCATAAGGCAATATATTTAGTTCTAGGTTAAGGCTAGAGGCCATGTATTCCCTATAAAAAGATTCGCCCCCAGTGATATATAAATAGCCGAGATCTAACCCAATAGCGGCATGGGGCGACACCATTTTAGTATAGGCTACGGAACCTCCAAGGCCCAAGGTTTTTTTGGATAGATCGGCATTTAATCTTGGTGAAAATGCATTAAAATTAAGGGCGTTCTTATATTTTAAGGGAATTTGTTTTCTGTTGTGTACCAAGGTAGCTTCTTCCACTTCCTTTTCTGCCTTATAGGCATCCATTAGTTTCTTATTGGTTAAGGCTCCATCTTTGGTGGTCCACAGTCCGGCCTCTATTCCTTCTACGATTAAGGCTTCCACTGCTTTTTCAATGGCGTCTTTCATGGCAAGCTGTACGGGTTCGTTTTTAGTGATTCCAGTTTCGGCCTCTAGCAACCGCTGAAAATTTACGTATCTAAAGAGGCTGGCATCTATGGCTTGGGATAATATGGTCTTGGAGACATATACGGTTTTTAAAATTTTGCCGTTGCTGGTAGATACCGCTCTTAAGTATATGGATATGCGATCTTCGCGATATTGTGTAGATCCACCTGCTCCAAAATAACGGGCGCCGGCACCCCCGGTAATTACATTGGAATCGTAGGAAACCACGCCGCCCTCTAGCAATACCCCAGCATAGAGTAAGGGAGGTAATGCTGGTTGGGGGTTATTGGTTCTCTTTTGAAACTCGTCCCTGGTAGAGCGGATAATATTTCGTTCGTTGAGTAGGTTGGATAAATTTTCGCGCTCAATGGGAATAAACCATTTAGAATCTTCCAAGGCCTGTATCAACATGGTAGTGGCCCCTTGGGAAACGGCTGTACTAAAGGTGCTCCCATTCTCCAAGGTTTTGTATTGGCCTGTCTGATCTTTAAAATTATAGACACCCACCACTACCTGTTCGTAGGGTAGGGGCATGTCTCGCAAAATTTGGGTTTTGGAGGCCAATTCGCCTATGCGGGCATCCTGTACCTTATAGGGTTGGTTAAAATAGGCGCCGCATCCAAAGAGTAATAAGGATAGGGAGCCTACCAGGGCAAACGCTGATTTTGTATCCATAAATATTTTAATTTGGGACTATAATTTGGGTTTGCTCGCCGGTATTCACATCCAATATATTCATGACTAAGCCTTCGCCCGTTTCGTAGATTTCTACTACTAGGCTTCCCACATTAAAGGTGCCTTCCTTTAGCCCTTCTTTAAATTCTGAGCTGAAGGCAGTTCGGGAAAGTTGTCCCAAAATTTGTCTATTGAGGCTTTCTTGGAAGCGTTCCAATTCCGATTTTGTAGTGTGCGATCTACTTTGGTCGTCTTTAAACGAGTTTTGCGCATTGGCAGAACTCAATAACCATTGATAGTTAAAGGTATTGCCACCAAAATTGGGGTTTTTTGGGGTGTAGACTAAATGCTGACCAAAAGCGAGGCCGCTAAACAATAGGAATATCCCAATAAAGATTGTTTTCATAAGTTCAATATTTAATTCTTTGTTGTTTGGCTTGTTTCAATCCCATTAAGTGTCGGTTGACCAGATAGACAGACTGCTCTGCTTTTTCCTTGAGGTAACTGGCTCGGGGATTTAAAAAGAATTGAGCTACTACATCTTGGCCCACATATATTTTTAGGCGGGTATTGCTGCCCAAGGCCAGCTCTTCCTGGATTTTTACAATTTCCTCCCCATTGATGTTATTGGCTCTATAGGCGGTAGAAAAGTAGTTATAGAAATCACTGCCAGCTTTTGTCTTGGTATCCTCTACTACCAATCCCTTGAGAAATACGCCGTCTGTCTCTTCTTCCTCTTCCTGTAGCGCTTTTTGCAAGTCGCTGACCACTAAGGGGGATAGGGTGTCTTCTCCCTCCAAACCGTTGATTACCACCCGGTCCTTGGTTAGTAGTTGCTCGTTTTCATAGATTAATAAAAGGATAATAACCCGCTGATTTTCTTCCGTATTCAGGGATTGAACACTTAGTACTTTTTGTTCTTCTGGCGCAAGTACAAATCGGCCTGCAGAATTCATGGTGGCTTCAGACTGATTTCCAGTGGCCTTTTTAAAAACTGAAAGTTTATAGGAGAGACTTTTATTGATTTTGGTTTTATTTAGGGCAGTGGCGGTAATTTTATACACGGTTTCGTTGGATGCTACCTTAATGTTGGCCTCCACAGGATGCGTTATTTCCTCCTGCCCAAAGAGGCTGAGGGAGAAAAGGAAGAAATGCCCTATCAGGAGAATTGTTCTTAACATCATTTTAGAAATTGGATTTGCTTGTTGGTATAGATACTCAGTTGCGGAGGGATACTCCACCCTAAATTGGGATTAACCCAGTGTCCTTTGGGAATTAGCATATCGGCGGCCTTATCGCTTTTAGTGCGGATTACATCTACCCATGTGAAAGCAGCCCAAAATAAATTAATAGGCGCCTGTGCGTTCTTTATTATTAATGTTAAAGTAATACCCCCAGCGTGGATGAGGGAAAATAACAGTCTTATTACAAGAGGTATTAAAGGAACACTCATATGGGAGTATTTAGGTTTTACAACTAACTAAGCAAAGTAAGAGATTGGGGTGTACCTAAAATAAAGGATATAATATACTTTATAATCCTAGATGGGACATACGGTGGATATATTCGTTGAAAGAAAAAAAGTTTTTTAAAGAAAGATTAATTTCTCGAGATAAGTAAGATTTATTTGGTATGAGTTGTTGTATGGGGACGGATTGGAAATTGTAAATTCCTGTAAATCTTTATTTTAAAAATGCTGTTAGCGTATATAGCTGCATCCATCTAGAGAAATGGCTAACTATTTTTTTGTGTAAGAAAAAGTTATTGGTTGTTTCTAATAATAAGGGATTGGTGGTCATTATTCATCCGTATCACCATCCGGTCTTGTAGCGCATTGTTACCATGGATCTCCAACCGTTGTCCGTTCCCAGTTTGGGTAATATTGCGTTGCAACAGTTGGGTAGTAGTGCCAGTATTAAATTCTAATAGTTGATTGTTGTTGCCGTTCTGTAGGACTCGGTAATCTATAGTGGTAGCGCTAAGCGCTAGTTCTATGTTATTATTGTTCCCATATTGTCCCAGGGTTACCTCACTTTGGTTGGCAAAGGTGGTTACCGATGAGGTGTTATTTTCACCTACTTGAGTGATTAGGGTAATATTGGTATTGGAGTTGTTGATCTGCGCCTGCCGGGTTAAAAATTGTTCGTTAATTAGGTTTAGCGCATCGTTGGGGGTATTCAGGTCCTGAATAGAGGAAGATATGTAAGAGGCCGAGTTTTCCTGGGCTGTTACCTTGGGGAAAGACAAAATTGCTATGAGAAAAACAACGGGAAAAATAGCGTTCATATGATAGGTTTTATAAACTAAAATATGGGATGGTTGCAACCTACCATCCCATAGATTATATTGAATCAATATTGTAAGAACTTAGTCATTTTGGATTACGGTGATGTCCTGAGTGATGCCGGTCTGATCTACGACACTAATATTCGTTGTACCATTTTGTCTAACGATGGCATCATGGTCTCCAGAGCCAATCTGAGTTATCCAACTCTTATTTTGTATACCTTCTTGAAAAACGGTTGCCTCATCTTGTGCAGCGGAATTCTGATTAATTTGACTGTAATTATCCCAACCATTTTGAGTGACCTTTGCGATAGCATCCGTCCCCTCTTGTGTAACATGACTTACATCTGAATTACCATTTTGATTTACATCTGCGAAGTTGCCAGAGCCACCAAGTTGATGTACAGTGCTTGCGTTCCAATGACCAAGTTGGTCAACATCTACTTCATCTCCGGTACCAGTTTGTGTAAGAAAACTATCATTGTTATTTCCTACTTGGTTTATATTCGCGGAATTGCCATCTCCGTAAACGGTTGCATATGATTCGTTTCGTTCTCCTACTTGCCGTATTCTAACGTGATTCATATTTGCATTATCTGGAACACTTGGTTGACCGATTTGAACCTCACTTTTATTTTCAATTTGTATTTGATCAATATCAAAGGTATTGTCTCCTCCTCTGATATTCATTTTACTGTTATTCAAATTGCCAGTTTGATGTACTGTTCCTGTGTTATTCCAGCCGGTCATCACGGCGTTACTCACGTTACTTTGAGCCATCACTACGGTGCCCATCATTAGCGCTGCTGCGCAAAAAATCACTTTTTTCATAATATAAAGGTTTAAAGGTTACAGGTTTGGCTGTTAATTCTAGGGCAACCTTTATGAAAACATAAAGGGTTCCAGGAAAAACAATCATAAACTAAGCAGGTGAACTTTGAAAAGATGCTTGGGGTATCTTTAACCAGTAAAAAATATTACAAAAAAAACATCTTGGGGGAAGTGGATGTGGCTACTGATATAAGATCAGTTTCAGGTTGTAAATAACTGTTAATTAGACATTTACAACGGGTCTTGAACGGTGGTTGACTAATTTGGTCGCTAACATATCCTACTTTTTTTGACTTTACAATGAACAATCGACATACAGCATAAATACTCGATTAACTATTAAAAGCAGTTATATTTCTGTCGGAAAAAAATACAATATTTCAATAAAAGTAGGATTTATTTATGCATAAATAAAGTGATGAATTTCAGGTTTTTATTTGTTTTTCTTATAGAAATGACTTCTTAAAATTGGGTTTGGAAAAGTCAGCACAAAAAGAATGGTTTTTTACAAAAAAAAGCCACTCCTAAAAGTGGCTTTTAAATAAATAATCTAAGCTGTAAAGGAAAAGAATTTACTTTTTCTCCTGTACCGAAACACCCCTTTCAGAGAAAACTGCCTTTGCAATATTCAAGGCATTTAGTACTCTTGGAAATCCGGCGTAAGGAAGTAAATGTATTATGGCTCCCACTATTTCCTTAGGGCTAATACCTATGGTAAGTCCGGTATTTACATGTAGCCTTAGTTGTGGCTCCAATCCCTGTGTTACCAAGGACGAAATGGTAATCAGGGTTTTTTGCTCATGGGACAATCCCTCCCTTGCATAAATGTCCCCAAAAGCAAATTCTACAATATAATCTTCTAATTTAGGGTCAAGATCCATCAGGTTTTCGAAAGTGATAGAGTAAGCCGGATTTTCGGACTTATCTTCATATTCACGTATGACTTCCATACCCTGTTGGTAACGTTTAGATTTTTCCATGTCTTCGTTTTTATTTTTATAATTGTTAATTCAACTTTCATCCATGAGTGGAAGGATATTCCTTCCCTCCATTTTTATTACTCCCTTTGGGTGATATTTACCCTGCCCGGTAAGTGTGGATTAGCATCTCTAAGCTCCCATAAAATTGGGCAAAACGCGAAAATTAGAACAATTTAATTGAATTTAAAAATTGACTCTGCCCTTCCTCGTTTTTAGCTCCTAAATCTTTCTCATGGTTATTTAAAAAAGGGCTGACTTCAGAGGATATACATAGGCTTGGAAATCGACCTGATTTATGGCTTGTAGCCTTTAATTAATCAATAGCGTTAAACATTAAAGCATTTGCGAAGTATGCTGTCCCATTAGATTATTAGTTTTATAAATGGCGATTAGGAGCTTGGTTTATTGCATGGTAGCACCTAAATAATAATGCAACAAATAGATTGTATACACTGCATTTTATGGGCTTACTAGAAGGCCATGGACACGGCTCCGTGCCTATTCAAGTCTTTTGATGTCTTAGGGTTAAGACATTATAAACAGGGCCCGTATTTACCCCTAGGGCTGAGTAAATTATTAAACTTTCTAAAATTACACGATATGAAAATTCAACCTTATTTAGCTTTTAACGGAAATTGCCAAGAGGCACTTCACTTTTATGCAGATTTGTTTAATGCAGATATAGTGAACAAACAAACCTATAAGGAAAAGAAAATAGACGTCCCTTCCTCTTTCCGCGATAAATGGCAACACGCCGAATTAAAAGGGAAAAACATCCATTTAATGGCCTATGATGCCTCACCGGATACCCCTATTAATCATGGAAATCAAATTCATATGAGTGTAGATCTGTCTACCAAGGAAAGCGCAGAAGAGCTGTTTGTACAACTGTCTAAAAATGGACGGGTTCACCATTCTTTCAGGGAACGGGAATGGGGCTATTTTGGAAGATGTACGGATAAATATGGAATTAATTGGATGGTAAATTGTGCTAATTAAAATAGGGGAGGAGAGGGTTAACCATCGCATAATTGTATTTTAATATAGTCGATAGTAGCTAGCATATCACCCTTGGAGTTTTCCTAAAATGGGAAGGTTCTTTACCTCCCCTGATGCATAACAGCATTGGTCATAAAAACTCCACAAGGGAATTCTAGTCTTTGGTTATTAGATTGTCATCTATAAACGTTACCTTATTAAAATCCGTAACATCCTCCTTAAACATAATATTTTTTGAAAGCTCAAATAGATGGGCTTCGGTCTCAAAGAAATGCATCATATAGCCAGCGGTATTAATAAAAACTACCAAATCTCCCCGCTTGGGTAGTTGAGGAAGGGATATTTTTCGTTTCAGCAGAATATCCCTTTCCAAACAATAGGCCCCGGTAAAATACACTGAGACCTCCTCGGAGTCCTCGGTGTAATCCTGATATCGAATATAGGGATCTAGAAGGAAATCGGCACTAGAGCTCATCAACTGGCTCATGTTCATTTCCAGACCAACGAGCCACTGACCCTTACTATCCCTTTTTCTATGCGCTACTTTGGCAACGGTAATACCTGTTAGATTTAAGAGAGACCTTCCGGGTTCAATCCTTATTTCAATATCCTCTCCCTTTAGTCGTTGGGCATTGCTTAGATTCGTTTTAGGGGCCTTATAATTTAGAATCTCATCTATAAAAGTGGCCCCGTTAATACGATTATAAAAGGGGTAGGTGTCTAATTTACCTTCTAATTTTCCGTTAATCATCTTATATCCCAATCCAGTTCCGTTAAAGGTAAGGCTGGTATTGGCCTTCATAACGGAATCCCTCAGGTTCTCATCAAAATTTTTCCACTCCTGTTCGTCCGCCAAGTAATTCATTAAAATTCCGCCGCCCATATCTATAAAGGAAATAGGATATCCTTTCTGTTTTAACCCACGTGCAAGAGCAATACAGCTAGAAAGGGCTATTGCCCGTTGTTCTATGGAGTACCCATCTAAATGAAAATGAAGTCCACCTACCTCCATTCGGTCCAATTCTTTATCCCCCCCGATATAGCTTTCTACGAAAGCAGCAACCTCCTCTATATCAAATCCAAATCTGCTGTATAATTTCTGGTCCTCTATGTAAACTCCGCTGACCCTGATTCCTACTTCTGCCTTCTTCTCCATTTTTTTTGCGATGGCATTCACCAGTTTGCATTCGTCGTAATTATCCAAAATAATGGTGATATTATTTTTGATGGCCAGTTCTATTTGCTCGGTTGTTTTTATAGCGGAGGTCAACACTAGGTTATGCCTATCACCTCCCAACGCTAACGACTGTAAAAGCTCTTTATAACTAGCGGTATCCACGCCAATTCCGGTGGACAAGGCTTGTTTTACTAATCCCCTGCATCGGTTGGCTTTACGGGCATAATATATCTTGTGCTTCAGCTTGTGCGACTGAAACACCTTTTGGTAGTTTCTAATATTTTCCTCAAAAGAACTGAGGTTGTGAATGTTAATCGGTGAACCGTATTTAGCAACAAGCTGGTTCAGAATGGATGGATGCTCCAATAATTTATGCATCCATGCCGATGTCAGCGGTGTGAGTCCGCCATTAGGATTTCCCTTAACGTATTTCATCAGTTTTAATATTTTTGTGGAGGTGTTGTTTTTCGCAAATAGTTTTTAGAACGGACTTAGCCCAATGGGAGGCGAAGTTATTGCGTTCCCTAGAGAGGGTATCATTATCAAAGGTAAGGCCCTCTGTGGGCGTCCCATAAAAAGTGAGATCCTCATTAATGTTCCCATCTATATCATAAGGCCTCCCCCTGTTATCCAGGTCTATACATCCCGGTATATAATTTCCATTGTTATTATTGCGATAATAACGCAGCATACCGTTCTCCAACATTGTATGTAACAACCCTTGGTAGCCGTTGCTATTGTTGGCCTTGGGAATGGTTGCATTAACCAAGTAGTGTGCCCATTCCTGCATTTCACCTTGTTTTAACACATGTTTTTGGGTATTGGAATCATAGGAGTAAAGGGGATTTTTACTATACGATAGATCTATAATACCTGCCTCTTGGAGGGCGACCATTTTTTTAGCATTCTCCAAGGGAGGGCCATAGGCTAGCCGATTAAATAATCCGAAATAATAATTATCGAAAACTTGATGGGAAGGGGCATCTAGTCCGCCAAAACAATATAAGCCATTGAAAATTGGACTTATTTGTCGCCAGACGGCAGTGGCAGTCAACAACGGACTTTTGCCAATACCTAGTTCTGCCTCCTTAATTAGGTGTTTTAGATAAAACGAGGTATAACTGTGGGAAGGTTGGCGTATGCTGTGAAATGGATCCTCCATGGCCAGCCAGGAAAACTTAGGAAGTTGACTGTATTCTAAATGAAAATTGGCCACCTGTTCTTCTACCTTTGAGTAATCTGGATGGTATTTTAACTCCCACCCCACCACTTGAAATAGGGTACGATAGTAGGCATAATGAAAGAGTTGTTTTATTCTGGGAAGAATGGTGTTTACAAAACTAGTTGGCTTAGCAGCATTCATTTTTCCCAGTATATCCTGGATAATAGGGGAGGGTACGGGCATTTCTCCTTGGGTACCCGTTCTGGGTATCATGGGCAATCCGGTTCTAGAGAAGGGGTATATCTTTGCAGGTTCCTTGCCAGAGGAAATATATTGTAGGCTACCGTTGGGTAACAATTTGAAAGTGCCACCCCGTCCCTCCGTAAGGGAAAGCGCTGTGTCTATATACGTGAGGCCCATTCCTTTAATAGCCACTTTAGTATGGGCGCCTATTTGGGCAAGCTGCTCCGTTACCGGATAAACAAAATCTATATAGCCTGCCATGGCTTTTTGGTTGACAGAAAGTTGGGGCCTATGCCAAACATGCCCAGTGGTAATCAATAATTTTTTAAAATAATGATTGGGAAGCCAGTTTCCATCTTCTTCGCTTTCCAAGCTGTACCCCTTATCTTTACGGTGTATCCTGCTAATGGTGGCTACATGTGGTGTAATTGTAATATGGTTGGGAAGGTTCTGGCAAAGTTTATCAAAACAGTGAGTTAGGTACTCGCCAACCCACCCTCTTGGGGAAAATGAGTTTATCATGTCATCGTTCCCTTGCCCTGTTTTTTTATGTAGCCAGTGCACATAATCATCCATGGCTGAATCGAGGAAATTGGGTTTTCCCTCTCTATGGAATTTTATATTATGGTTGGCAAAATTCATAAGAAGATACCTAGGCTGGTCCGGACGATAAATATCTCCAGCACCAAAAAAAACCGTTTTATTGAAAAGATGTATGTCTATGGGGACCTTTATGGCTGCATGTTTTATTTGTGCTAGTAACTCTTCTAAGCCATACAGGCCTTTTGGTCCAAAGCCTATGATTCCTATTCTTAAAGGCATCCTGGAGTTTTTGTTGGGTATTTTCTTTTTCTCTACCATCCACCTATAGGATTCAAGTGGTTTTTAACCCCTGCTATTTTCTTAAGCAGCCATTCCCTATTGTAGATGGTATCCAGATAGCGATCGCCTCTATCGCATAGCAATAAAACGCAGTTGCTATTGTCTGGCAGGTGGTATTCGTACTTTTGGATTGCGGAAACAACGCCCCCTGTAGACCCGCCGCAAAGGATCCCCTCTTTTTTTAGCAAGGACCAGCATCCCAGCACGCAATCCAAGTCGCTAACTTCCACATGATCCCATAGCTTGGATGAGTCTAAGAATTGGGAGGGTACACTGGCGCCATGGCCTGGAATTATTCTTTCGCCCGGTGAGCCACCAAAAAGTACGCTTCCAATGGCATCTACTGCAATAATCCTAGTATTTATATTATTTTTCTCTATATAATCTGCACAGCCCATGATGGTTCCGCAGGTACTTACGGCTATAAATAAATAATCTACCTTATAGTTGAGGGCCTCCATTATTTCTGTCATTGTATCGTGGTGGGCCAACGGATTATTGGGATTTCCATATTGATTAGACCAGTAGCTGTTGGGGATGTCCAGAAGCAATTGTTGAACCTTTTTCAATCTGGCGCCTAAATACCCGCCATTTTCATTGGGCGATTTCACCTGTACTATCTTGGCTCCGTAGGTGCGTAGTAATTTTTCGGTATGTTGGTTGATGTGCGGATCTACAACCACTACTAACTGCAGCTTATAGTAGAGACATGCCTGGGCAAGTCCGAGGGCCATATTTCCGGAGCTAGACTCAATAATGGTGTCGCCAGGCTGAATCTCTCCAGTAGCTATCGCTTCCCGTAAAATGTTCATCGCAGTACGATCCTTCACACTACCGCTGGGATTGGCAAGTTCTAATTTACCAAACACCTTAACCCCCGGCTTGTTAAATATATTACCTAATTCTACCAAGGGGGTATGGCCCACGGTATTAATGAAATGCTTGGCAATTTTATGACTTTTTTCCAATGCGATCATGAAAAGGAGTTTTTAGTGTGACCTTAAATAGGACGGATATTATCCCAAGATGAAAATTACCGTGTAAATAGGGAAGCGCTTAACCTGTTCCAGTTTTTTGTTGACTGATATAGCTTTATTGGATTGGTAATTAATAGGTTATGTGCCTCTTAGTTTGATGGTGTCTGTAGAAGGGGAATAGGTGAAATAGGGATCGGACTGCAAGGGATTCTCCTTTTTCCTTATCACGATTAAGGTAATTTAGCTATTATGAATTGCGTTACATTTTAATTCATTAAAGAAAATATTTGTGGGGTATGATTACTAGTTTTAGCTAAAACTTGAATGATGCAGAATTGGATTTTATATGCTTGTCTCCAACAGTTGAGTAGATTTTATGCTTGTTCCCAGCTTCAATATATCAATGCAGCAATATGCGCACCCACCCCAATCTTAAGGCGCTTTCTAGAGGAAAGGGCCTTTGAGCGTTTGGATTTTATTTCGGACTTGGAAGTGGCCATGGAGGGAGGGGATCGGGAAAACCGTGTAGGACCTCTGATGGAAGAAGTGTTTCAGCGACACCTTAATTTATATGGTCAAAATTCCTTGTCTATGAGTGGGGATGGGGATTTTATGGACACCGACTTCAAGATTATTGAAATTTGCAACCTTCTACTCTCCCATGACCTGTTGCCAAGTTTTCGTCGTTTACTCCGCTACCATCTTTTAAAAGTAGAGTCGGCGCGACTTTCAATGTATTATTTAAAAACTTTATATCCCTAGTGTTTTACATTAATTACCAATAGGGGTACTACTGCTTAAAGCAGTTAATTTTAAATTCATTTCCATTCACAAAAGAGCAGGCATTAAATTATCTTTTCATAGAAATAAGAGCAACAACATAAAAATATTGAAAAATGAAAAGATATATAGGTATAATGGGCATCTCAATGGCATTGATGATGCAACTAAGCTGTAAATCCAGTAAGGTAGAAAGGGCAGCACAGGAGAAAAAACAGCCCCAAGTGGCAACTACGGAACGTACGTCTTCGGAAACGATATCGGATACCTCCCCAAAAAAATCTGAAGAGAATGCAAATTCCACCAATATAGTTGAGGGTGCTAATGGCTCTACGGGGGCCAATGTAAACGTAAATTCTGCGTCCTTGAAAGCACCCACTAATTCAGAGGAAGATTTGTCCAAAATGTATGAGGAATTAAAGATGACCACCGATCAAATAAATCAATTGGAACGGGCTATGGACAATTTTATAAGCAAGCAGCGAAATTCCCCCAATGGGAAAATGATGGGAACGGTAGCCAGTGAACGGCAACGCCAATTGAAGCAAATCTTATCCGATGAGCAATATGCAGCCTATGAAAAGTGGAAGAGTCGTAACTAATGGGAAATAGGAACTAAATAAACTCCAATAAAAGACATGAAAAGTGCGGAAAATGAAAACTTGAAAGCTAGTGAAAGTGCTCCTATGCCTACGAAACAAAAGGACAATATTGGGGTTAGCAATCAAACTACCAATGTGCCCAGAACACGGTTTCCTTGGGCTATGATTGCAGTGGTTGCTGTAATTCTAATAGTACTGGCCTTTATTCTTTTGGCAAGTGGCTAAATTTGATATACCCTTCTGTTGCTATTGAGGATCCATGGAGAATGGAATACTACAGCTTACTGCTACACTAATGTGCAAAGATTTACAGCCAGGAATCCTAACTGTGGTGGGTAGAGGCGCCACTTAAAATAAGACACCACCTAATTATATCTTTAAGAGGTAGCTATAGGGGCTACTGCTACTGGAGTTTTAAACTAGGTGTAAAAAAATACCCTCCACGTTATGGGAGGGTTTGTTATTCAATTGATGAAACCTATTTAGTTGCTCCATTCTTCGATTTGTTCTTCCAATTCTTCTCTTCGCTTTCCTGTTTTTTCTTGAATGCGCCCCATCATTTCATCAAATTTACCTTCGGTATAAGTAAGGTCGTTGTCTGTGAGATTCCCATAGGTCTGCTTAAACTTACCCTTTACTTGCTTCCATTTTCCTTCTAACTGATCTCTATTCATATCGCTTAGGTTTTTAATAGACGTTTAAGGTCTATTAGGTTACTAATTCATTTTTTTATCATCCCTAATGTAAGCGGTAATTTTCAGTTTTATGATTTCAGAAAATTATAATTTTAACTCAATTACTTTTAATTGAAAACTTCTCCGTCCTGCCCATTCAAAGGGATATCTTTAGTTGCTAATTTTTGGTAGAAGTGCCTGTCTTAAGCGTATTGTTTTTGTGTAATTACTGGGAGAAATGGTGTGGGGAGTAATGGTCCATTCTAGGGGTTGGGCAACTCCTGATGAAGCTTTTGCTGGAAGGTGGAAGATGGCTGTTGGCAACCACAGTGTTGGGAATAGTAAAAATCCAGGAGTATTAATAAATCAGCTGCTTGGAAAGCCGTAAATACCTACTTATTGGTTGAGGTTCATTTTTTTAACCGCTTCACCACAGCTTTCAAAAAAATCTATAATCGCTTCTTGTTGCTCTTCTATGGCTACATTGGGATTCACGGCTTCCCAAGTACTTTTAACCTGCTGGGCCTCCAAACCTAGTTCCGGGAATTTTTCGCGCTCTAATTGTACAATCAATTCATAGATGGGGTCTCCAATGGTCTTAATGTCGGCAGCTAGCTTAGATGCGGTAGATTGGTCCCTTATAGTTTGGGCCTTATGTTTTAAGCTGTCTAATAGGCCTATTTCACCCTGTTGGTGTTCCATGGCGGTGGTTCTTACCATATTGATCAATTGTACCAAGGCAGCTCTAGTGTAATTGGGATCGGATCCCAATAAGAATCTATCCCCAATAAGGGATAGGTATTCTGCAGTTTCTTCGGCAGATTTAGTATAGGGAGTAGCCTTTTTATCCTTGATTTCCTGCTCAATGGAGTAATCGGATTCCACCTGGGGCACGTTGCTGGTTTTTTCCTCCGTACTGTTAGTGAAGGTCATATTAAAAAACAGCAGTACCAATATTAATATAAGTAGGACCCATGGCCATTTTTGATTCATCTTAACTTTTTTTAATGCTGCCATGATGGTTTTTTAATGAGTTTCTGTACGTTTAGGATGGTAATTTACGAATGCCGAGAGAAAGATACTTTGTTCATTTCTTAAAGGTTAACCATATCCAATCTTTAATTAGCCTAAAAAAATATCTGTCTTTGTCTTAGGTATCGTGAAAAAAGGAATTGAATCCAGATGGAACGTTTCATTTTGAATTTTGTTGGCTTGGCAGGGAGTTGAGAAGGGGTGCATTTTGAGAATAATTTATCTTCAAATGAACATCGGTAAGCGATACGGTTAATCAATCTTCATTTAGAGACATTTAAAACCTCCAAAAAGGATTAAATTTAACCGTGCTTAGAATGGGAGGTTAAACTTATGGTAGTGGCTGCTTATTACGTGGTTTAGCGTACAACAACTGAACAGTACAATGCCTTTTTCTGATGTAACGAGGAGTCTGTCATTTTAGGCTCTAAAAAATATTTAAATCCAACTTATAAATTACACTGCTTGTGGTAAATAAAAACCTATTATTATTTTTAGCAGATGACGATCAGGATGATACCATGTTCTTTTTGGAAGCTATTGATGGCTTATCGCTTCAAACAGAGATCAAGACTTTTGACAATGGGGTAGATTTAATGGCAGAGTTATTAAAAAGGGAGGCCTCTTTACCAGATTTAATATTTTTAGATCTGAATATGCCCATGATGACAGGGGAGGAGTGTCTCATAGATATTCGTAATGAGCCAAGATTGGCGAACATTCCTATTATTATATACTCTGGTTATGTAGATTTTGAAAGAGCCAAAGTGCTTAAGGAGAAAGGAGCCAATAGGTATTTGCAAAAACCATCCTCCTTTAAAAAACTCCAAGATTTAATTGAGTTGGGAATAAATTCTATATTTAGTTCACAAACAGCAGCGACTTTTGTAATTAAATAGAAAGCTCTTACAACGTCAACCATAAATTTTAGGTCCATGGAAAGAAGGAATGCTGTTAAGGCTACCTAGGAAAAATGGATAACCTATTAAAGATGAGACTGTATGGCACTGAATAAATATACAAAGCGTGCACGTATTGGGGGCTTAATAAGCATGTTATTCATCGGCCTGGGGACTATCCTTTTGGGTAAGTTAAGCGGTGATGAGGCTAAAGATTTAATAAAGAGTTCCCTAGAAGGAATGAATACCTTAATGTAATACCATTGCCTTGGCATCGGCCACTATTTTGGCCCTGTTGTTAACCTTATTAGGTCTTAGTTCCAATTCTAGGTCCGAGTTGAAGAAGGACTTTTATCAAGAAGGGTTACGTATAGCACAGTTAGATACCATTATTTTTATTGCAGCCGTAATTACCTTCCTTTTATTCAATTTGCCAAATACGGAGTCGGATAATGTGCCAAATAATTGGTTCAGTATTTTGTATTATATCTCATTGGGGGTATCCAGTGTTTTGAGCGCCGCGCTAATCGTGGTGGTTCTTTTGCTGTATAATACGGTGGTGAATCTGTTGCGTATAGGAGGGATGGGTATTACAGATTATCCGTTGGCAGTAAAAAGGGAAGAATTGGATAAGAAGGAACAGGCATGGTAATTATATTTTAAAACTTTCCGCTTTCATTAATTCCTTCTGTAGTTGTTTAGACTGTTAGCTGAATTTTTAATAATACTACATTATGGACAATCTTAAAGTGAATGGGGTGTTGGAAACTTCTCTTTACGTGAGCAATCTTCAGGTTTCTATGACCTTCTATAGGACCCTTTTCAAGTTTAAATTACTGATTGAAACCAGGAACTTTTGCGCATTCAATGTATCCGACAAACAGGTTTTGCTCTTGTTTTTAGAGGGGTCGGCCAGTGCGGGAAGTACTGGATCGGGTGGGCTTATTCCCCCCCATGATGGTAACGGGTATCTACATCTGGCGTTTGCCATTGCTAAAGACGAATTATCCCCCTGGAAAGAATGGTTGAGGAAAAATAAGGTTACGATCGAAAGTGAATACAGGTGGGAACGTGGAGGGACCAGCTTATATTTTCGAGACCCCGATAACCATTTACTGGAGTTGGCTACCCCTGGCTTATGGACTATTTACTAAGGAGTAGGGTACTGCATTTATATATAGCTATTTCCCCACCATCACGTACCTGATGTTAGGATATGGTTACTAGGTGCTCATCCAAAATTGAGACAATAAGCTAGATCCCCTTTCGTGATAGCCAAAGGTGAAACTAGGGTTTAATGTGTGGACCCATACCTGGCCAAAACGGAGCATATAGCGGTGATTTTACCTTTCTAAGTCCCTTTTATAAAGCGAGTAGGTTTATTTGAACTACAATCTTCATCATTTACTTATCCCAACAACCAGGTTGCAATAGAAAAATAGATTACTACCCCGCAAATATCGGACAATGAGGTTACTAAGGGCGCGCTAGCGGTTGCAGGATCCATTTTTATACGCGTAAATATAAAGGGTAGGAGAAGGCCAATGAGACTGCCCATCATAACCGTAAAGATCATGGACAAGGCTACCACCAGTATAATTTCGGGGGCACGGAAACTTGCTACGGCCGCTACACCAATAGACATGGTAATTCCCAAAAGAAATGAAACAACGAACTCTTTCCCTATCAGACGGTGCCAATCGCTAAGCTTTACCCCGCCCACTGCCAAATAGCGAATCATTAAAGTAGCAGATTGGGAGCCGGCATTTCCCCCACTATCTATTAGGAGGGGTAAAAAGAAAACTAAGGGTACAAAGGATTGGATTACCTCCTCAAAACTGGACATGGCAGCACCGGAAAAGACGTTCATAAAAACCAGTACAAACAACCAGCCTATGCGATTTTTATAAAGATCTATCACCTTTGCCTTAATGGGATCGGATATAGCTCCTTTGATAGATCCAAATTTATGGAAGTCTTCGGTAGACTCCATTTCATCTACATCCATGATATCATCAAAGGTCACTATACCTAATAACATCCCTTCTGTATTCACTACTGGGAGGGCGGCCCTATCGTATTTCTTAAATAGTTTTACGGCGTTTTCTTGGTCGTCCAGGGTGTTCAGGGCCACAAAACGTCTATCCATCAATTCTTCTATACGTTGATTGGGGGTAGCTAGCAATAACTTCCCTATCCTTAGGTCGTCTACCAGCTTTCCTTCTTGGTCCACAATGAATAAGGTGTTCAAGGTTTCGGAATTCTGCCCATTTTTCCGGATGTATTCAAAAGATTCCGATACGGAAAAATGGGGTTTAATGGCCACAAACTCTGGCGTCATCAGTCGCCCTACACTATCCTTTGGATAGCTAAGAAGGTGAGTGGTAATCTTGCGTTCTTTTGGAGACAATAGCTGAATTAATCGCTGAGCAACCTCCTCTGGAAGCTCTTTAAGAAATGAAGTTCTGTCATCTGGTTCAATATCGTTGAGGAGATTGGCCACTTTCAACGGCTTTTCTCCCAATGCCTCTATAATAGTTAGCTGGTCTGTATGGGAGAGCGACTTAAAAATTAATTTTGCCCGCTCTCTGGACAGTAACCGGAAAAGGATTATTTTCTCCCGATTTGGTGTATCCCGAAATACAAGGATTGCTTCATTAATATCCAATTCATTTAGTGAGCGATGTACTAATCTCCAGTCTTTTTTCCTGATTGCTTCCAGGAAGTCTATTTTCGAATCAATCATAGAAGTGTATAATTATTTTGTCTCAATCATTTTAGAGGGTAATATCACCCATTTCATGCCTCAAAAAAAATAAGCTATGGTGGTGTGTGAGGCCCATAACAACTAAACCTGGGCAGGACATTTAATTAGGATTATACCGATGGATTAGCCAGTGATGAGATCCCTTAAAGATATTTAAAACCCTCCGAAACTTGTAGCTGGGAAATGGGAAAGATCGTCCTTTAGCAGCATTAAGGGTAAGAAAGGCTAGGGATAGCCTAGAAAAACAAAAAGAGGCAAGGGTAAGTAGCTTGATTCTCATTGGGTTAAAGAATTGAAGTGAACTATAACATTATTCAGTTAAATTAAGCAAAGACTTTGGGGTGGACAAACAGGGAATTTTGGAAATGTTTTTATCTGGAAAGGGGATTTTAGAAGTCTATTATAGCCATTTTAAGTAGGTATTAAAGTCCTCAGAAAACTCAATAATCCTGTGAAGAAACACCACTATTTTTTAAGGTGGATTTCCGTAAAGGATAGGATTCGTTATCAAGGGAGTTCATAACCACATTAAGAACATTATTTAGTAGTTTTTAGGTGCTCTGGTATCCTAGTGGTATAAAGCCTGTAAAGAATTTTGCCTATACAAGAAATAGGTTATATTAAGTATACCTTCTCGTGGTTTATTAGCAGCATCCGTCGAGGCAATAAGACTCGCAAAAAGGACTTAGAAGTTAACCGTACGCCTGTAATACTCCTAGGGCAGAATTGGCGAGGAGGAAATGCTAAAATACCGATGGACGATTGTATAGGTATAAATTTAAATTATGAAGGTTGCCTATGGTTAATAGGTAGCCAAATGAAAGGGAATCTTTAAAACGATATTGAAAATGAAAACAGTAATAACAACAGAAAAACTTCCGATTATAATATGGTTAAAAGAAGGGGAGATGGAGGAAGGGGCGTTAGAGCAGGCCCGTAATCTGGCGAATCTCCCTTTTGCCTATAAACATATTGCAGTCATGCCAGATACGCACCAGGGCTATGGTA
Source organism: Arenibacter amylolyticus (assembly GCF_002150785.1). Taxonomy (GTDB): domain Bacteria; phylum Bacteroidota; class Bacteroidia; order Flavobacteriales; family Flavobacteriaceae; genus Arenibacter; species Arenibacter amylolyticus. Next base: position 25,706 of record NZ_MTAZ01000051.1, read on the forward strand.
TGCCCATTGGGGCCATATTGGCCACAAAAGGAGCTATTATTCCCAATGCAGTGGGCGTAGATATAGGTTGCGGAATGTGTTCCTTACGGACCAATTTAAAAGATGTGGAAACATCCGATCTTAAGAAAATAATGACTCAGATACGGAAGACAGTTCCAGTGGGCTTTAAACGCCATCAGAGTCCGCAAGACGAATCATGGATGCCGAAGGTGATAGGAAACTTGCCTATTGTGGAGCAAGAATACGACAATGCTCTATATCAGGTAGGGACCTTGGGGGGAGGGAATCATTTTGTTGAAATACAGAAGGGGTCAGACGGGTATATCTGGATTATGATCCACTCTGGTTCTAGAAACATCGGGTATACAGTAGCAAATCATTATAATAAGATTGCACAGGCGAAAAATAAGGCCGAGGGGGATAAGGTGCCCAGGGATCTGGCCTATTTGCCGGAAGACTGTGAGGAGTACGATCTGTATTGGAGGGAGATGAATTATTGTATCGATTTTGCACTGGCCAACAGAAAGTTGATGATGGAGCGTACTAAATTGGCTTTTAGGGAAGTGCTTCCCGAGTTGGAATTCTCGGACTTCATCAATAAACCACACAACTTTGCCTCTATGGAAGAACATTTTGGAGAGACCGTTATGGTACATCGCAAAGGTGCTACTAGAGCAAGGGAAGGTGAGTGGGGAATGATCCCTGGATCCCAGGGAACCCGATCTTATTTAGTAAAAGGAAAGGGAAATGCCCATTCGTTTGAATCGTGCTCCCATGGTGCAGGAAGAGTAATGAGTAGGGCACAGGCTCGTAGGAAACTAGATGTGAAGAAAGAGAGTAAAGCATTGGAAGAGCAGGGGATTTTACATGCTATTAGGCATAGGAACGATTTGGACGAAGCCCCTAGCTCCTATAAAAACATAGAGGAGGTAATGGCCAATCAAAAGGATTTGGTTTCCATTGAGATAGAACTGCAACCTTTGGCTGTTGTAAAGGGGTAGAGCGTGCTAGGAGGGAATCAGGACCTTTCCATATGGCTAATGATGGCTTCAAAAGTCCATTGATTACCACAGTATAAAAAAGGTATAAAAAAAAAAAAGGCCAAAATAGCCATCTCACCGACAGGTGAGCTGCTACTTTGGCCAAAAAGGGGAGATTTAAAGTAGGTTACAGTTTAATCGTGACACTATCCCGCAATTTGTGTAAGTAGAAAATAGAGGGTGCTT
>NZ_MTAZ01000052.1 GCF_002150785.1 Arenibacter amylolyticus
CCCCCTGCGGAACCTGAGGCGGCACCGCCCCAAAAGCCCATGGACGCCGACATCCCGCTGCTGAAAAACCCGCCCCCGGCCACGACACTGCCCACCCCGGCACCCACCATCCCGGCCACGGCTCCTATGAGTCCGCCCCCGACAATGGTACCGAAGTTCGCCCCGGGCTTCACCGCTTGGGCCACTGCACCGATGACCGCTCCTGCAATCACCGCAAACCAAAAGAACTCCCCATTTGCATCGGTGTACATCAAGGGATTGTTCAGCACGTAAGAATACCGATTGTAGCTCAACGTACTATAGGGGTCCTGCACAAAATTATCGGGCATCAAAAAACGGTGCAGCATGGAATCGTAGAGCCGCCCGTTCATGTGAATAAGGTTTACTTCCTGCAGGTGCTCGTGCCCCGTATAGCCACGGTCCAAGACGGCGAATTTCGTCAGTGCCGCATTGTTCCCGTCCGTCAACTTAACGATATTGCCCCAGGCATCAAAATGCCGCTTCTCCTTAAAAGTACCATTTTTGTCCGTTATCCCCAAGATGCTGCCCAAATAATCCCTGTGCAGGTACAGGTATTGGGCCGTGGTGGTACTTCCCTGATCCGAATGGTAGATTACCGGCGAGGAATAGGCATCCCCGCCCACATAGGTGACGAAAGTAGTCCTGCCCGTGGCCTTTTCCCATTTTATCTCCATACTGCCGTCCTGGGAATAGTGCTTCCTAAAGGGACGGTCCTCCTTGGTGGCCTGGGTACCGCCGTAGTACATGGTGGCACGGCCCATGCCCGCATTGTACTGGAAACCGATCCGGTCCTTTCCGTTCTCATGGATCTCCACAGGGCTCTTAAAGGCATTGTAGGTGATGTTCTGGGTAGTAAAATTGTTGTAATAGCTCTCTCCGGTAGGGTTCAGGGTCAATCCCGTATTCTGGTAATTAGTGCTGTTATAGGTAAAGGTTCCTAAGTTGGAGAGTGTATTGATCCGTCCTTTATTATCGTAATCTTGGTTCTTGGCCCCGTTATTGTCGTTAAAGCTGAGCAACCGGTCCTGGGAATCATAGGTGAAATTTTCCGTCCAGGCAAATAGGCTGTTGGTGCGACTGTTGAGGATGCCCCGCTGCACATTAAAGTTAAAGCTGAGCTTAATCAGCTCTACTGGAGAGGTGGTTACGTTCTTTTGGGAAAGGGCCTGTGTAAGATATCCATAGGTATCATACGTATTGGTATGCCTTAGGGCCACTCCCATGGTAGAGGTGGTCACCTGCCCCCTAGCATTGAGGCCGGTAATGTTCCAAAGTTCCTCGTTGGTAGCAAAGTCGTTCACGTTCTTTAACTGCCCGTTGGCATAGGTATTCTTTACCTTGATCTTGCTGAACTTGTTATTGCTCAACAACCGTCCCTCACTTTCCTCGGTCGCCACTTTCCCAAAGGCATCATAGGTAAACCATTTGGTGAATTTGGCATGGGAGTTGGTCTCAATGGTACTGGTTACCCGCTTATAACTGTCATAGGCAATAGTGGTAGTCCCCGTATTGCCGTCGGCATTGGTGGCCAGGGCAATACTCGTAGGCAACTTGCTGGTAGCATCATAGGAATAGTTGATGATCATATTGGTGTTGGCATCGCCCGTCACCTTTTTTTGGGTTAGCTTGCCAACGGTACTATAGGTGTAATCGGTAACCCCTTTTGGGGTGGTCTCCTTGGTGAGCTCTCCAAAACCATTGTATGCATAGGTATAAGTCCCGGCGGAAGGATCTATCAATTTTGTCCTTCTTCCCCAGCCATCCTGTTCTATGGTTTGGGCGATACCGGAATAGGTACTGGACTTCATGGCCCCGTTGCCAAAATAGGTGTATGCGATGGTGCCGCCCGGATCTGTAACCTGGGTTACGTTCCCCAGGGCGTTCTTGGTAGTGGCAACGGTCTTGGTACCGTCATTCACCGTAACCGTTAGCCCGGAATAGCTGATATTCGTAACCTTACCCGTATAGGAGATCAACGTTTTGGGCCTGCCGTACAGGTCGTACTCGGTAGTGTTCCATTGACTTGCCGCCGTACCTATATAGGGCTCGCTCTCCTTCCACACCCGATCGAACTTATCGTACTGGTAGCTTTTGTTCACCCATTGCCCTAAGACGTCCTTTTTACTTTCCTTGACCAACCTTTGGAGCGGGTCATATACGGCAATGGTGCTGCCGCCGTCATCGGCTGTAACGGTCACGGTATAGGTGTTGGAGGTTTCCACATAGGTGGTATTGACGTTCTTTCCCAGATAGTCAGTAACCTTGGTGAGCCGGTTCCAAGTATCGTATAAATATTGGGTAACGAGACCGAAGGGGTTCGTCTCCTTCTTCAAGGTGCCGGTGGTGGTATTGTATTCATAAGAGGTGGCCAGATTTTCCACATCATAGCTTTTTACCAAATACCTACCGGAAGTGTCATAATCGTACTTTAGCTGTCGTGCCGTTTCCCCGTTCGGCGTAATGGTCTTTGTCTTTATATTGCCAAAGACATCATACGTATAGGTCTCCGAATCAAAAGGGGTGCCGTCCCCCTTGTAATTTTTGGTAGTTACCAAGTAGCCCGTATAGGTATAATTTTCCTCTGTGGAGAAGGCGTTGTCACCTATGGTTGTGGTGTTCTTTTTGGTAAGGGGCCGCCCGATATAGTAGGTGGTGCCCGTACTGTTGCCATAGGTAAGGTCCGTTACACTACTGCCCTGCCCGGAATAATCTACGGTAATCTTGGTGGGGTTGTTATAGGCATCATAGAGGTAGCTGGTAGTAATGGCGGTCCCGTCCAGGCCGTTCTGTACCAGGTTGGAGGTATTGCTGATCTTGAATACCTTGTTGGCGGCCAGGGAAGAGGCGTTCACATAGGTAGTCTTTGCGATATAATCCGGGGGTATGGAATTAAGAGTAAAATAATTGGCCATGGAATAACTGCTGGATACTGCTCCGCGTTTGGCGATATCGTGCTTGGTAATGTTCCAGATACGGTCCGAATCCTGGGTGCTCCAATCGCTGCGGGCAAGCCCTATAAAACCCATGAACCCGAGACCGTCTACATGGGCTACGGCCCCTTGGTAGGCGAAATGTTGCTTGATGGTAGTGGTTCCGCTCACCGAACGTTGAAGAGTGGCTACCAACTTGGTTCCCCTGGCCACATCAATATCCACAAAAGGATATACCTGATCCGATCGGGTCTCATAAAAAGCATACGTATCGCTCGCCTGAATATGGGGATCAAGGTCGCGATAGGTTATGTTATGGGTAGTTCCTTTGTTGGATATCGAACGGAGAAGCATATCTTCCCTATTGTCCTTCCCAAAGGTAAAATTGCACAAGGTGTTATTACTGATCGTTACAAAATCAAGATTATTGTTCGATCGGTCGGCCGGAGATAGGAAAACAGGGATGGGCAGGTGATTCAAGGTCCCGGTCTTTGTGGCCGATTTAATAAAGCTGAATGCCGGGGTAACTTCGCTCACCGTAGAAAAGGTATTATAGTACATCCCAACCGTTTGGGATCCGTTGGCACCACCGTTATGGGTGGTGGTTTTGTATTCCAGGATATCGGTACGCCCATCGCCATTGATATCGGTTGGAATAAGGTCGTACGAATTGATCGGACTTGTTGCTATACTATATTGTTTATACGTAAAGGGATAAACTTGTATCTTAAGGGAAAATTGGACCCCAGTAGAAAGAAAGAGGGCAAACGTAGCGCTATTATTGGCCGTCGGCATCATAAAATCGGTCTTTCCGTCCCCATTGTAATCTCCCAGATATAAGGGATAGTCCGTTCTAATACGAGAGTCCGTAGTGGACCATAACCGCACCAAGCCGTTGGCCGAATTCAGTGTATAGACATCTATCTTTCCTGATGTAACGTGTAATATATCCGTTTTTCCATCACCGTTGAAATCTGCGGTAAGCAAACGATGGTCCGATTGAAGGGCCGTCTCCAGGGTACCCGCCCGATTGGTAAATCCGGTAGATATCCTACGATCTAGATTTATAAAATAAACCTTAGAATCGGGTACGTTGGTGGTTTCACATCTACAACAGTCACCACAGGATTCGCCTGGCCTTGGAAGTATAGGGTAGCATGTTTCGTAAGAGTAGGGATTGGCTATTCCTATGATATCGGTAAGCCCGTCACCATTGAAATCCCCTGATATATAGTTCAATGGTACCCTTTCCGGGTTGCGACTGGTTGTACAATCGTATTTTGGGGTATAACTGGGAGCGTTCCAAGTTTTTTCATAATACTGGGCGGCAGGTGCATAAGTGCTCTGTCCGTTTACCTTGAACCGTACCTCATTGGTACCAGTATGGGTTACCAATCCGAAACCTTGGGCCTTGTCTAATTTATTGGCCCCATCAAGATAGGCTATTGGAAACATAGTCTCAAAAATAGGGGTACTTACCTGGCTGCCAATATTGGTGTTCCCCGATTGGATTTCCTGGAAGATCCAAAATTTGGTACGTTCGCTCCTATTTTTGGGATAAACGATAAAATCCATTTTCCCATCCCCGGTATAATCCAAAGGAACCATATGCGCATTTCGCTGTTCAATATTGCTTACTGTTAAACTGGTAGTTATTGTTGAGGCACCCAGACTTGCTGGGGAATCGCTATAATTAAAGCTGATCGGATTAAAACTAAGGGAATTGTCCCCGCTCTTTTCAGTGATACTGGTCAGCCGTTCAAATCCGAGGGTATTGAAATTATGCGCCAGCAAGTAGTTGCGATAGCCTATGGCCCCTGTCTTCACATTGATCGTGGAAAGGATGGTCTTCCTTCGAAAATCCTGACCCCCGATAAAGGACTGTTCGGGACGTTTACGGGACTTATAGGCAAAGGCTATCTCGTTCGGAGCGGTACCTCCCGTTCTATGTCCGTATTTTATGGAAGCGATGCTCAAGGAATTGTTCGCCGCGGTATAGGTATAATTAACCATAATGCCCTGCGGGTCCTGCCAACTGGTAATGGCATAATCTGTTCTAGATCGACTATCGGTACTATTGCCATATTTGGCCACGGAACCATCGGGATAGGTGACCGTAAAGGAAAGAGGCCCGTATGACGACCCATAAGTTGAGACCCCATTTGAAACTATTTTCACATTGGAGAAGTTCTCGGTCTCATAGATCGCCCCGCTGGCCCCATAGGTACCCGACTTCAATACCAATCGCTGCCCGTCCAATGCAAAACGGTCCGCACTGTCAAAATCGACCGGATCGATGTTATTGTCGTGGAATTTGGTGGAGGGGATCCGTGTGATCACTGAAATGCCCGAAACGTTCCAGCCATAGCCGGCCATACCATTACCGCCCTGACTGTTATACGAAAGTGCGATTGTAGGCACTATCCCGTTGATTCCCGGCGGCACCTTGATGGGGACGGAATAGGTGGCTCCTCCAGTAAGGGAAACGGAAAGGTCCCCAGTAGTTTCCGAGATTTCGGAACCTCCGGCTCCCGAGCCCATTGGTTCTATGCTCGCATCCATATCCAATTCCATTGAAGGGGGCGATTTATCTTCGGTGCGTTCGATAACCGTAATAGGGGTCGCTTCCAAGGGGATTACCGTATAGTCGGTCTGGGCGTATACCCCGAAAGAACCAATGGAGAATACGAAGAAGATCAAAAATGTTTTCATACTTGTTGGTTGGGTTAGTATTAAAGCGACAATATCCTTCTACTCAGCTTTTGACTATTCTAATGGTTTGACGCTCCCCATTTTCGAACAGGACTTTCAACAGGTATAGGCCGGGTGGACTATCATTAAAATAAACGGGTTGTTCCCCCCGTACCGTATTTATTGGTATTGTATTCATCAATCTACCATCTACCGTAAATACCTGTATTTCTTTGGGCTTTAACCGTTCATTGGGAAACCATTCAACAAATAAAATTTCGGTTACAGGGTTGGGATAAGCGGTCATTTCAAAATCCAAAATATCAGTCAATCCCAATTCATCAATTGAATCCACAAATAGGGAATCTAAATTTTGAGGCATAACGGCCTTTAAGCACGTTAGACATACCCGGTCCCTTAGGATTTGGTTCCCCGCCGTGTCATATGTGAATTTAAGCTTTTGTTGTGCAAACACATTAAGTGTTACTGCTATACATACTAACGTAAGTAGAAATGTTTTCATACGAAGAGTTTACCTACCAAACATATGTGAAAATTTGATTGATTATTTAGTTTTTCTTATTAATTAAGTTAAAAGTGTGTTAAATTTAAAATAGCGATTCCTTTTTAGACTCTTAGATATTTTTGCTTAAAAACAAAATCCCACAACTTTTTGACTTGATCCAACTAGCCCACTGGTACAAAGATGTAGAGGAGTCAGGATTTAAGTGCTTCCAAACGGTAGCTAATAGCAATACTTTAAATTACCGCTCTGTACTTAACTATTTTTTAAACAGAAGTACAAATGCTTCAGCAGAATGCTTTAATGCCAAAGTAAAGGCTTTTAGATCACAATTTAGGGGAGTCAGGAATACGGAATACTTCTTATATCGCTTGATTAAATAAATCCCTTTAAAAGCTTCCAAACAGTAGCTAACAGTATCAGTGTTAATTACAGATCCATCCTAAACTATTTTATAAATAAAAGTACGAATGCCTCGGCAAAATCATTCAATGCAAACCTGCCTGCCGCAGGCAGGAATAAAAGCGTTCAGGGCACAGTTCAGAGGGGTGAAAAATGTAGAATTCTTCCTTTATAGATTAACCACAATTTTTGCATAAACACAACAATTGGTCATGATCCCTTTTATAGATACAAAGTCCCCTCATGGGGAATATTATATTTGCCATATTTCAAGTTGATGCTCTATTAAAAGTAAAGGTTCTAATTTGTTGTACCTATGTTGTACCTGGGAATAAAAAAAGGCCTTAACATTTCCGTTAAAGCCTTTCGTACTCGAGGTGGGAATCGAACCCACACTCCAAAGGAACTGGATTTTGAATCCAGCGCGTCTACCAGTTCCGCCACTCGAGCATACTAATTATTTTTATCCC
>NZ_MTAZ01000053.1 GCF_002150785.1 Arenibacter amylolyticus
TTCACCACCTAGCGAATTACCATGCACGGCACACTACAAAAAAACCCGACAATTCCTTGTCGGGTTTATACTTAAATACTGGTAAGTTACTAGTTAGTTTGCCTACGAGCCTCTTCTTTTAAAGCCTCATTGGCCACAATTGCCAACTCTACCCTGCGGTTCTTAGCTCTTCCTTCTGCAGTTGAATTATCTGCCTTGGGTTGAGTTAATCCGTACCACTTGGTAGTTAGTCTGCTACCCGAAACCCCATTGGCTACCAAATAATTGGTAACAGCTTGGGCGCGCAGCTTGGACAAGTTGAGGTTATATGCTGCGCTACCTGTACTATCTGTATGCCCTTCCACCAAAATATTAGTGTCTGGATACTCCAACAATACTTTAACTAATTTATCTAAAGTAACGGCAGAAGCAGTATTAACAGCAGACTTATTGGTATCAAAATACACCCCTCCATCCTCACTGAAGGTTACATTTATACCCTCACCAACACGGGTAACATCGGCTCCTGGAATCTCTTCTTCGATTCGTTCTGCCTGTCGGTCCATCCTATCCCCAATATATCCACCGGCAACTCCACCTACTACAGCACCAATAATAGCACCCAAAGCAGTGTTGTTACCTTTCCCTACATTATTCCCGATTACTCCTCCGATTACAGCTCCACCTGCAGCACCGCCAGCAGCACCTCTTTGTTTGTGATTTGTATTTTTAAGGGCAGTACAACTACCAAGGGTTGCCATAATCATTATTAAGGACAAACTACTAACTACTATTTTTCTCATTATTCATCGTTTTTAATAAATTCATAAACTACGGTAACTGGAGTTCCATCTACCATTACTTTAGACTCTAGCCTCATATAACTCTCGCTTAAGGAAACAATATCTAATCTATATCCCTTTCCACCGGAAATATCCTTGTATCTATCATCGATAAATTTAAACTGAAGTTGAGCATTCATTCCTTCACGCTCATAAATAGACCATCTAATAAATTGCTCTTCCTGACCGCATTCCGCACGATTGGCTAAAACATAGCTACCCGTACTATTGTTGTTTCTAAAGAACCAACTACTGCCCTCAAAACAATCATCAGATGCATGGTTAAACAATTGGGACTTAAAATTACCTGGGGCTCCTGTATAAGAAACACTGTTCAAGATCCAATAACCATTAATGGTTTTCCTATCCTTCATCGCGGATTTGGATACCGAACAGGACGATACTAATCCTACGGCCAAGAACAGTACAAAAAATGACTTTTTAAAATGCATAATTCTTTTAGTATTTAAATGATTAATGTTACGTATATACGCAGCAAACAGACAAAAAGTATACCTAAAAATCCTAAATGAAACTAAATCCAAGCTAACAGCTTCTATAGGAAAGTATTAACGCCTAAAATAATTATAGATACAACAATTTGGTAAGCAAACTTAAGGACATTTCCCCTGTAAAATTGACTGAAAACATAGAAATTAGTGCTCTAAACACCCTTGAAACTATGAGATTCCTTAAAATTAATAAAGGGAAGCGCTGCTTCCCTCTATTTTAAAAACCATTTATGCCTAATAGGTAGTTCTAGTAAAAGTTAATTATGCCTAGAGTAGCACATCGGAATTAATTGAATTTGGTTGCTGTTTCACCTCTGCAACCTTTAGGGTTTGAAGACCATTTCTAAACTCCCAAACAATATCGTCCCCTTTGGCATACCCCATAACCGCTGCCCCCATGGGAGTTAAAATTGAAATTTTACTATTTTTAAAGTCCCCTTCCGAGGGTATTACCAATTGAAATTTATTGGTAAAGCCATTTTGCCCTTCAATAGTAACCAAAGAATTAAAGCGAATGACATCAGTGGGCATATTTTCCTCACTGTATACAATAGCCGATTTTAGTTCATCGGTTAATTTTTGAATGCTGCTTTTATAGGTATTGTCCGGATAGTACCCTGAGACATTTACCAAACGCTTCAATAAAACGAATTCTTTTTTTTCCAAAACTAGATTTCCGTACTTCATGTTACATATGTTTTTAAATTATTTATGGAAAAATCCCTCTTTGCAGGTATGCTTTTTCCAATCTTTCTATAGCTATCATAAAGGCAGCGGTACGCATATCTCCCTGCCTTTCCTGGCCTTTATCGTAGACCTTATCAAAGACCTCTTTCATTTTTTTGTCGAGCCTGGTCATCACATCTTCCAATTGCCAATACTCTCCGTTTCTATTTTGAAGCCATTCATAATAACTGGCCATCACTCCCCCACAATTACATAAAATGTCTGGTAAAACGCCAATCCCCCTATTCAACAAAATTTCTTCGCCTTCTACATCGGTAGGTCCATTAGCACCTTCTGCAATAAGAAATGCTTTTATTTTACCAGCGTTGTCCGCGGTTATTTGATTCCCTAGGGCTGCTGGGATACATATATCGCAATCCAACTCAAAAAAGTGGTCTTTGTCCAATGCGGAAGCCTCTGGGAAATTTAATATGCTCCCATTATTTTGCTCCATATACGCAGCCAACGCAGCTACCTTTATACCATTCTTATTGGTTATACTACCAAAGGCATCTTGTACACCAACTAGTTTGGCACCCTCATTCTCTAAAAAGTAGGCAGCCCAATACCCTACATTTCCAAAACCTTGCAGAATAAATCTTTTGTCTGCAAGACTAATCTTTTTCCTTTCGGCCCAGAACTTAATGTTTAAAAAGACGCCATAGCCTGTGGCCCTGTCCCTTCCTTCCGATCCACCAGTTCCTATTGGTTTTCCAGTAACCACGTGCTGGTTCTTAGATCTTTCTGTTGGGGGTTTTGTAGACATATAAGTATCCAATATCCACGCCATGGTTTGGGCATTGGTATTTACATCAGGCGCGGGAATATCGTGTTCGGGACCAATATTATCTCCTAAGGCATACGTGAATCTTCTGGTGATTCGCTCTAATTCTGAAGTAGAATACTTGGAGGGATCTATCTTAAGTCCCCCCTTGGCGCCCCCATAAGGCAAGCCGGCCAAAGAGGTTTTCCATGTCATCCACATCGCTAAGGCCTTAGCAGTCTCTATATCTACAGTCGGATGATAGCGCAATCCACCCTTATACGGTCCTAGTGCGTTATTATGTTGTACCCGATAACCTGTGAATACTTCTATTTCCCCATTATCCATCTTAACCGGGAAGTGGATGATGAGCTCATTATTGGTAATACTTAGAATCTTTCTAATATTACTATTTAACTCTATAATATCCGCAGCATGGTTAAATTGACGCATTACGTTCTCTAACATACCCTGCCTAGGCTGTTCCTTTACATTCGTTATCATAAAAAATTTTAATACGTTCTTACTTCCTTCCTTAAAATGAAGTGTGGATCCATGGACAATGATTCCGAATTGGAAAATTGAAATTCATTGCAAATCCAAATATGGTTTTTGTTTTTGGTAAGCACGCAAGTGTGGTAAAACTTACAACTAGGGCATATTCCGTTACTCTTTCCCATATTTCACTAATTTAGAGAAATAGCAAGGGCAAGTATAATGCCAATGATTATGTTGATTTAATTAATAACCTTCAATCCCTTATTTTACAGCCGGTTGCGCGTAGCGACGGTGACAACGCTACCATGGTGTAGCTAGGGAGATATCCCCCGATGGGGAAAAAATACCCAGTATGAAATTTAGGGTTTAACGAATTTTTTGACGCAGTGTCTTTCGGTCTATCTCTAAAATTTCGGCCGCCTTGGATTTGTTGTTCCCCGTGGCTTCCAGAACTTTTAGTATGTAGTTTTTTTCCACTTCCCGTAAAGGAAGCAGCTTGTCATCGGGAAAATGGATTTTATACTTAATGGAATCGGGAAGATCCCCCAACTCAATCTTCTTATCGCACATAATTACCGCCCGTTGCACCACATTTTCCAATTCCCTAATATTCCCTGGCCAATTGTATCGCACAAGCAGGTCTAATGCATCTTGAGAAATGCTTACTATCCTATCCTTATACTCTACCCCATATTTAAAAAGAAACTTATCTACCAAAAGGGCAATATCTTCCTTGCGATCCCTTAACGGCGGTACATTTATCTCTACCACGGTTAATCGATAATACAAATCTTCCCTAAAGCTTCCTTTTTTTACCATAGCCTTAAGGTCGCTATTAGTGGCTGCTATTACGCGTAGATTAATTTTCTCCGATTTTTGAGACCCCACCTTTATCACCTCCTTTTCTTGGAGTACCCGCAGTAATTTGGATTGTACTGCTGGTGAGGCATTCCCCACTTCATCCAAAAAGAGCGTACCCTTATCTGCGGCTTGAAACAACCCCTGACGTTGTTCTTGTGCCCCGGTAAAAGCGCCTTTTGCATATCCAAACAACTCGGATTCTAACAAGCTTTCCGGGATTGCGCCACAGTTCACCGCAATAAATGGTGCCCTAGAGAATTTCCCCATATAATGAACGGAACGCGCCACCAATTCCTTCCCGGTACCACTTTCCCCATTAATCAGCACGGTGGCCTTGTTATCCTTTACCCTATCTATAATAGAGGTGACTGTCTTAATGGCCTTGGACCTCCCAATGAGCTCGCCATAACTTTCAATTTCCGGCCTATCTATGGAGGCAGACCTTACTATATTTCCTGTATCACTTCCCTTTGCCGCAAAGCTTTTTGTGACGGCCTGCCGCAGCTCTTCCTTGGTAAATGGTTTAACTAGATAATCCATGGCGCCCGACTTTAAGACCGTGAGGGCATCATCTACCGAAGGGTAGCCCGTTACCACCAATTTTGGAAGCTTGGGGTAATGCTCGGACACATAGTTTATTAATTGCATCCCATCTACATCGGGCATCCGTAGGTCTGTAATTAATAAATCTATTTTGGAATCCTTTAAAATAGCGAGTGCTTCCTTTACGGATACGGCTTTAAAAGCATGGTAGTTAAACGATTGTAGATGCCTGTGTAGGAGTTCTAGTATGTCTATGTCATCATCAACAATTAGTACGTTTTCTTTTTTAAAGCCCATCTGCTACTTTTTAGGAAATTGAATCACAAATATAGTCCCTTTGGGTATATTGGGACGGTACTCAATAGTTCCTCTGTGGCTTTTTACAATACCGTGCACCACGCTTAATCCAAGCCCTGATCCTTCCCCAGTTGGCTTGGTGCTATAAAAGGGTTCAAAAACCTTTTCACGGATGCTTGGCGCTATTCCCGGACCTTGATCCTCAATAAGCATCTCTACACCATCCTCCTTCTCTGTAATAAATAGGCGGATTACACTTCTTTGTGGGGCAAAGTAAATGGCATTCAGCATTAAATTAAAGACCACCTGGGTCAGCTGTATGGCATCTACCCTTAGGAAAATAGACTCCCCACTAAAACTAAGCTCCCCTTTTATTTTTTTACTTTTTAAGCTGGGCTGCATAAGATTAAACGCATCGGATACAATAGGCACTATATTTACCAAGTCCATCTGCTGGGGCATTTCACAGGCAAAAAACATTAATTTTTTCACCACTTCTCGTGAAAATATGGCGCTGTTGATAATCTTGTCTAAATCCCTGTTCGCCTCCGAATCCTCTTTTATCCTTGCTTTTAGTAGCTCGGAAAACCCTAGGATATTGGCAAGTGGAGTATTTAGCTCATGAGCCATTCCCGCTGTGATCTCTCCCAAAATACTTAACCGATCTGTATGCTCCATTTTTCGTTTAACCAAGTCTTCCTTGTCTTTAATCTGTTTCCGCTCCAACAGATTGCCCACTTCCATACAAATGTTCTGCAAGAGCTTCTTCTCTTCTAATAAAAAGTTGGAAACAGCATACGAAGGGGAAGGATAGGCTACTTGGATATACCCCACCTTCTTGTTAAAAACTTCTACGTTCGATTTTAGGGCCACGTTGCGCTGTGGAAAATGATCGGTTTTCATGGAGTATTGATCAGTAACCAATGCTATATGGGCATCCTTATTATGTCTAAAAGCCTTTTGCAAACACCTCATAATCCCTTTTAAGGCATCTTCCATCTGATCATAATCGCAATTAACGATGATAGAGGTAACCTCGTACATACAGGTCAATTCCTTAATACGCTCCTTTAGCTTCTCCTCTGCGGGATTTACAGCCATTTTTTTTGTGATTAATAGATTTCTTTAATATTTCAACAAAGTTAGGAGTTCTGATGCAAATCGCGATTTAGGAAGGTAGGTATCTTCCAAGTTTTTGGCAAATGGAATGGGCGTATCCAAACTAGCCACCCTCTTAACGGGAGCATCTAAGTATTCAAAACAGTTTTCCATAACCATTGCAGAAATGTCGCTCGCCACACCACCAAAGAGACTGTCTTCCTGCAAGATAATTACTTTCCCTGTTTTTTTTACCGATTGGTATACAGCCTTCATATCCAAAGGTTGTAAGGTACGTAGATCTAATAGGTCTGCTTTTACATTGGGATGACTGTCCAAAACCTCCAAGGCCCAATGTACCCCCATACCATAGGTAACTATGGTAATTTCCTCTCCCTGCCGTAAAAGGGCGGCCTCCCCAAAAGGAAGGGTGTAATAGGCTGTGGGCACCTCTTGATACTTACTTCTATAAAGTGCCTTATGTTCAAAAAACAACACTGGATTGGGATCGTTTATGGCGGTTGCTAAAAGCCCTTTGGCGTCATAAGGGAATGCAGGGTACACCACCTTAAGCCCCGGGGTTTTGGTAAACCAAGCCTCATTGGTCTGGGAGTGAAAGGGTCCAGCCCCTACTCCGGCCCCACAAGGCATGCGAATAACTACGTCCGCATTTTGTCCCCAACGATAGTGAACCTTGGCCAAGTAGTTAACAATTGGATTAAAACCAGTACTTACAAAATCGGCAAATTGCATTTCTACAACCGCCTTGGTTTGTCTTATGGAAAGCCCCATAGCCATAGATACTATAATAGATTCACAGATAGGGGTGTTTCTTACCCGATCTTTTCCAAATTGATCCAGAAATCCTTCGGTAACTTTAAAAACACCTCCGTAATCTGCAATATCCTGCCCCATTATCACCAAATCCCCATGTTTCTCCATGGATTGCCTTAAACCCTCCGAAATAGCATCGACAAGCCTTATATTGGCAGTTTCAGAATTTGGCGCCACCTCTTCATAATTAGACTCTTTATACAAGTCATTAATTTCTGTGTTTGCATCCGATACTATAGGGGGTTGATCAAAAGCTATTTTTAAATGTTGATCTATTTCAGCTTGGTATTCCTCCTTAAAGGAATTGATCATCTCATTATTCAATATTTTTTCTTTTAAGAGATAGTTCTCATACGTCACCAAGGGGTCTTTCTTTTCCCAAGTATTCAACAACTCCTCGGGGACATATTTTGTGCCACTAGCTTCTTCATGGCCCCGCATCCTAAAGGTTTTAAACTCTATCATTACTGGCCTGGGGTTCTCCCTAATGCTCTTACACAATTCAGAAACCTTAGTGTATACTTCCTCTACATTATTTCCATCCAGGATATGCGATTCCATTCCGTATCCTACCGCCCTATCTGCCAAGTGCTCACAGTTGTATTGCTCCTTAGTAGGGGTAGACAAGGCATAACCATTATTTTCTATACAGAACAACACAGGCAGACTCCATACGGAAGCAAGATTTAAGGCTTCGTGAAAATCCCCTTCACTAGTTCCCCCTTCACCGGTAAACACCGCAGTTACCTTCTTTTCTCCCTGGATCAACTCCGCCAAGGCAATTCCATTGGCAACTCCCATTTGTGGTCCTAAATGCGAGATCATCCCCACTACTTTGAACTCTTGAGAGCCAAAATGAAAGCTTCTATCCCTTCCTTTTGTAAATCCGCCTGCCTTTCCCTGCCATTGAGCAAAAAGTCGGTGCAAGGGTATATCCCTTGTGGTAAAGACTCCTAGATTACGGTGCATAGGAAGGATAAACTCTTCCGCAGTCAAGGCACTGGCTACACCAATATTGATAGCCTCCTGACCCATACCGCTAAACCATTTTGAAATTTTTCCCTGCCGCAGTAAGAGCAACATCTTTTCCTCAATCAACCGGGGCTTCAGCATACGTTGATACAGTGCTACTTGCGTATCCTTATCAATACCTAACTTATTAAACTGCATGTTATATATTTACTGTTTTATGGATAATAATTTATAAATGTAACGAAAGCCTAAAACAAAGACCAACAATATATGAAGAAGATTGTCTTATTATTTATTAACTTTGATTTATCTAAATAAAAGAAATGAGTACTATACCAAGCGTAAACTTAGAAGATTTTATTTCGGGAGATCCTGCCCGGAAGGAGAAATTTATAAAAGAGATTGGCAGCGCCTTTGAAGATATTGGATTTGTTGCTTTAAGCGGACACTTTTTATCGGACAAATTGGTGGAAGACCTATATGACGAGATCAAAAAGTTTTTTAACCTACCACAAGAAGTCAAAAACAAATATGAAATAGAGGGCATTGGAGGACAAAGAGGCTACACCTCTTTTGGTAAGGAACATGCCAAGGGGAGAAAGGAAGGCGACCTTAAAGAATTTTGGCATTTTGGCCAATATGTGGAAGATGACCCAAAATTGGAAAAGGAGTATCCTAGCAATGTTAGGGTGACAGAACTGGATAAATTTAATGAAGTAGGCAAGGAAACCTATAAAATGCTGGAAAAAACAGCTAAATACGTACTCAGGGCCTTGGCTCTTCACTTGGACCTGGAAGAAACGTATTTTGACAATTATATTAAGAATGGAAACTCCATTTTAAGACCCATTCATTACCCTCCCATTACAGATGAACCAAAAAATGCGGTAAGGGCAGCAGCACATGGAGACATTAATCTAATCACCCTATTAATGGGAGCTCATGGAAAAGGCCTGCAGGTAAAAAACCATGAAGGAGAATGGGTAGATGCCATTGCCAAGCCAGACCAATTAATGATTAATGTAGGGGATATGCTTTCGCGACTTAGCAACAATAAATTGAAGTCTACCATCCACCAAGTAGTGAATCCGCCAAAAGAATTATGGGGTACTTCTAGGTATTCCGTTCCGTTCTTTATGCATCCAATAAGTGAAATGCCCCTAAACTGCCTAGAGAATTGTATAGATGAATCCCATCCCAAACTTTATGAGGATATTACTGCAGGCGAGTTTTTACACCAACGCTTAATAGAACTTGGATTGATCAAAGCCTAGCGGCAAGGAGGTGTAGAACACAACAAATAACCAGCATACCAAGAATTATTATTATCATATAACGTAGTCAGTAGAAGATGGACTTAAAAGACCAACTTAAAAATTTATTTCCCGATCATCAGGTCGAAGAAAGTGAGGACGAAAAGCAGGAAGAAAATGGGATTTGGTTGCAGGACGACCCCATTATCTGTAAATATGAAAAGCGAAAGGGAAAACCCATCACTATATTAGAAGGGTATAACGGAGCAGACAGTGATTTTAAAAAGCTCGCTAAGGAATTAAAAACCAAACTTAGTGTGGGTGGTTCCGTAAAGGGCGACACCATAATCATACAGGGGGATTTCAGGGATAAAATCATGGAATTGCTTAAAAATAAGGGGTTTAAGGTAAAGCGTGTGGGAGGTTAGAATTTTGTTAATTATTTCATGATATTAAGATATTATGTTACATTTAATAGTTACAACCTAAACTACCAATGAAAATGAGTTCCCAATTACACATCACAAACGGTGATAATTTCACCAAAAAACTGCAAGGCCTTAAACTTGGCGGGGAAATTATTACCTGGCGCGAAATGTTGTGCGAAGGCAAGACCGAATCCAATGTAGGCAGTGAATCCTTTTGGAAAACCAGATTTGAGTTTTTAAACAAAAATTATAAGGTAACCAAATCCTGGTTTATTGAAAAAACCCTAAAGGAATATCGCTCCCTGTGCAACCATAAATATCAAGATCAAATTGTGCTGTGGTTTGAATACGATCTATTTTGCCAAATCAATATGCTAGCTGTTATCTCTTGGTTAAAGACCAATAGGCCTTTTGCTGAGATCTCCTTGGTGTGTAGTGGAAAAGAAGATGCATCGGACAAGCTTTATAGCTTAAATGAGCTGAGCGATGAGGAAGTTTTGAAGTTATACGAAAAGCGTACCTTCCTAACCCAGGACGATGTGGAGTATGCAGATTATGTTTGGCAGCTCTATTGTAGCGATAATCCAATTCGTTTGGAGAACTTAAAGGATTTCAGCAATTTCCAATTTACCTATTTGGAATCGGCCATTAGAGCGCATTTGATGCGTTTTCCTACCATAGAAAACGGATTGAACGAAGTGGAAAATAACATCCTTCGATTGGCCAACAGCACTAAGCCTAAATCAAAATCCGAATTATTGACCACAGTACTTAACAACCAAGGACTCTATGGTTTTGGGGATACCCAATATACCCGACTCATTGATAAATTAAAACCCCTATTCCTATCCTTTAAGCCAGTTACATTATCTAAGACTGGAAATGAAATACTCTTGGGCAATACCAGTTATTATTCCTGCATACAGGACAACGATGTATTCTTGGGGGGAGCTTTAAAATATGGTTTTCTGTACAACTCCAAAACAAACAGAATTCTAAAGTTATAGCATGCAACTTACTGCCTCAGAGCTTGTGCTAAACGCCGATAATAGTGTTTACCACCTTAACCTACATCCCGAAGAACTTGCTACCACCATTATTACGGTGGGTGACCCCGAACGCGTTCCGTTAATATCCCGATATTTTGACACCTTGGAGGTCAGTAAAATTAAAAGGGAATTCTGTACCCACACCGGGAGGATCGGCAAAAAATGGATAACCGTAATTTCCACGGGCATCGGAACCGATAATATTGATATTGTCCTTAACGAATTGGATGCGTTGGTAAATATAGATTTCAACAGCAGAATGGTTAAAAAGGAAAAAACCCAATTAGATATCATTCGTATTGGGACTTCAGGTGCTATACAACCAAATATTCCACTACATTCCTTTATAATGAGCGATTATGCAATAGGCTTGGATAGTCTCCTTCATTTTTATGATAGTGAACATGTACAGCATCCCGCTATTCAACAGGCGTTTTTAGCGCATTGCAATTGGTTAAAGGATAAATCTACCCCCTATGTGGTTCGTTGTGATGAGGAATTAGCGAAAAAGTTTACCGGCAAGCAGATGATTTCTGGTTTCACAGCCACTAATGTGGGCTTCTACGGTCCCCAAGGTAGGGTATTGCGCTTGCCCTTACAAGACGCCGAGATGAATCAGAAAATAGGTAGTTTTGACTACCAAGGCATGCAGATAACCAATATGGAAATGGAAACTGCCGGTATTTACGGACTTGCTAAGCTATTAGGCCATAGAGCCGTTTCACTTAATTGCATTCTAGCCAATAGAACTACCGGAGAGTTTTCCAAGGATCCCCAAAAAGCAACCCAAAATCTTGTTACCTATGCTCTAGAGCGCATTTTAGAAAATTGATATCCCGCATCGCTACTAGGGATTTAATGGATTTATTTAAGAAAGCATTGGTATCTTTGTAGTACTTTAATTTAGTACAAACTTCCAAAACACACATCATTTTGAAAAAGATAAACATAATAGGTGTTCCTGAACATTTTAATTTCCCTTGGCATTTGGCCATTGAGGAAGGCGCATTTAAATCTAGGGGAATCGACTTAGAGTGGACAGATATTCCGGAAGGAACAGGAAAAATGGCTCAAATGCTACAGGAGGGAACTGCAGATTTAGCCATTATTCTAACCGAAGGGGTAGTGAAAAGTATTTCTGAAGGCAATCCCGTGAAAATTGTTCAAGAATATATTGCCAGTCCCCTATTATGGGGCATTCACGTTGCCCATGGCAGTGCATTTAACAGCTTGGAAGATCTGCAAGGGAAAACAGCTGCTATTAGCAGGTTTGGCAGTGGCAGTCATTTAATGGCTTATGTAAACGCACAAAATATTGGCTGGAACACCGAGGATCTTAAGTTTAAGGTGGTAGATAATCTAGAAGGAGCAGTAGCTGCTCTTACCCAAGGAACGGCCGACTATTTTATGTGGGAACGTTTTACCACAAAGCCATTGGTAGATCAACAGATATTTAAAAGAATTACAGACTGTCCTACCCCATGGCCGTGTTTTGTGGTAGCAGCTACAGATGCATTTATAACCGATAATTCTGGCATTTTACAACACATACTCGAGGTAATAAACACCTACACGGAAGATTTTAAAAATATTCCGAGCATAGACAAAACCCTATCCAACAACTATGGGCAGCAGCTAGAGGATATTCAGCACTGGCTTTCCCTTACTAGATGGAGTCAGAAAAAATTGGATGAAACCACTTTGAAATCGGTTCAGGACACCTTGTTAAATCTAAAACTTATAGAAGGAGTCTTACCGCATAGCTCAGTGATACACAGTTAAAGAAAACACCAGTCCATAACGCTTAGTAGCGCTATGGACTGTTTTTATCAGGATTTTTCTACCAATCTATAGGCTGCAAACCACTTTTCACTAAAAGCTCATTGGTTTTCCCAAAATGCTTGTTTCCAAACCAATACCCCCTATTAGCACTAAGTGGTGAAGGATGTCCCGAGGTTAATACATGGTGCTTTTGGGCGTCTATTAATTTTATTTTTTTCTTTGCATACCCACCCCATAATAAAAACACCAAACCAGTTTTCTCCTGCGATAATTTAGAAATGACGGCATCTGTAAAGGTTTCCCATCCCTTTCCCTGATGGCTTCCGGCATGATGGGCCCTTACCGTTAGCGTAGCATTTAGTAATAATACACCCTGTTTTGCCCATTTTTCCAAATTACCGCTTTCCGGAATTGGTTTTTGCTGGTCTTCTTTGAGTTCCTTAAATATATTCACCAATGAAGGTGGGTGTGGCATTCCATCATTTACGGAAAAACAAAGTCCGTTAGCCAAACCTTGTCCGTGATAAGGGTCCTGCCCTATTAATACCACTTTGGTATCTTTTAACAAGCAGTGATTAAAGGCCGCGAAGATCTGCGACTCTGGCGGAAAGCACTGGTGCTCCGTGTACTCCTTCCTAACAAATGATTGAAGCTCCCTAAAATAAAGTTGGTTAAACTCGCTATTCAATAGCTGATGCCAATTAGGATCTAGGTTACCATACATAAGCAGTCAAATATGTTTTTTAAAATTAAGAAGGGCTTTAGGCAGTAACCCCTTAAAATATGAATCCGCTAATCTAACAAAATTTGACCAATGACAAATTTATGGCGTACCCGAAGTTTAGGAAGCTAAGGAAAACTATCTTATCTTGTTGTACTTGGAATAAATAATAATTAGGAAGCAGAATAAACCTTTTTGCTTTTTTGGAGTCCAACAATAGAACTCAAGTTAATACATGGTGATTGCAGAAGAAGTTTTGGTATTGCAATTAAAGCAAGAAGGCACACGCTCAAAGGCTTTTGAAATCTTGGTGAACACCTATAAAGAACAATTGTATTGGCACATTAGAAGGATTGTACTAGATCATGACCATACAGACGATGTGTTACAAAACACTTTCATTAAAGTTTTTAGGAACATTGAGGGCTTTAAAGGTGAGAGCAAATTGTATACTTGGATGTATAGAATTGCCACTAATGAGGCCTTGCGATTTTTAAAGTTGGAAGCCCAGAAATTAAAAATTAGCAATGAGGAGTTAATGGATTACACCTTAGGGAATTTAAAGGCTGACGTGTATTTTGATGGCGACGAAATACAATTGAGATTGCAACAGGCAATTGCCAAACTTCCCGAAAAACAGAAGCTAGTATTCAATATGAAGTATTTCCAGGAACTTAAATACGAAGAAATTTCAGAGATATTGGAAACCTCCGTAGGTGGATTAAAGGCATCCTATCATTTGGCAACAAAGAAGATTGAGGCATATTTAAGGGAGCATTAAACCTTCTGCCCAAAATAAGGTCTAAATAAAAGCATGAAACAAGTTAATGAACATAGTGGTTTTAACGTTCCCGAAGGCTATTTTGACACCCTCACCGATAGGGTATTCTCCAAAATGCAAATGGAGAAGGTAAATAGTACCGAAAACGAGGACTTTAAATTACCAGAAGGGTATTTTAATACGCTCACTGACAAAATCCTTCTTAAGATAGAAACAGAGAAGGAGGTTCCCGTTAGATCATTAAAAAGATGGTATTATGCAGCCGCCTCTATTGCAGCAATACTCCTTATAATGCTTAGTTTCCCATGGAATAAAACAGCCAACAATAATGAGAATATCTTGGCTATTACCGATATAGAAAACTACTTGGAATTAGATGGTTGGGGTGGTTCATCCTATGAGCTCACAGAAATGTTCCTAGACAACGATTTGGAGTTAAGTGCCCTACCGGATAACCAACTAGACCAGGAAAGTGTAATAGAATATTTAAGTGCCAACATAGTGGATTTGGAAGAATTAAATTGGAACAATGATGATTAAAAAAATACGCATAGTACTACCCGTTTTTTGGTTGATGACCCTTGTGGCTTCAAATGCCCAAGGAAAGCATGATTGGGATAAGATAAAATCCTATAAGATTGCTTTTATCACAGAGCGCCTAACCCTTAGCCCGAAGGAAGCACAAGACTTTTGGCCCCTCTATAACGAATATGAGGCCCAAAAAATTGAATTTCATAAAAAGGAGCATCAGGAAATTAAAGACAAAATAAAGAATTTGGATGCACTTTCTTCAAAGGAGGCAGATGCGCTCTTAAATCAGATGAAAAAATTAGAGGAAGAAAAACACCGTGCACACAAGGCGTATGTAGAGCGGGTCTCTAACACTATCTCTGCAAAAAAGACCATCATTCTTTTGCAGTCGGAAGAAGCCTTTAAACGACAGTTGATAAGGCAATATAGAAAGAAACGCGGGGAAGATTCGGGAGCAGATAACTAATCAGTCTCAACCCTCAGAAATCAAGAAGGATTTTTGTAAATAATTGCTATTTATGTTTTATCCATAAAACTTGCCCACTTACTTAAAGGTTAATTTAGCAATTCTATTTGCCCCAGCTGCATAGGCTACGGAATCATTTAAAAAACGTAGGGTATAAAATGACTCATCGGATAGCTGCTTCCAGTTTTCTCCACTATCATGGGAATAGGCAATCCCCTTAAATCCGATTGCCACTAATTCTTTTCCCTCAGAGTTGGGAATATATTGCACACAACTTCTATAATCCGGTAAGTTACCACTAGCAACCAAATTCCACGTTTTCCCCCCATCAAAAGTAACTGCCTTATTTTTTAGATTGCTCTCTGGATCCGTATAGTCCCCACCTATTATAAACCCTGTTTTTTCGTCATAAAAATCAACGGAAAAGATTCCTTGGGTTGATTTCTCACTAAGAATGGGAGTAGAAATAATTTCCCAAGACCTTCCTTTATCTCCTGAATAATAAATATTCCCAGTAGTTGTAGCAATCCAGGTTTTGTCTCCCATCACCTTTATGTTGGTATTACTAGCTGCAAAGGCTCCTTCACCTTCTTTGGCTTTTGGAAGAGACGAGCAGGCTAATTTTTTCCAGCTAATACCTCCGTCTCGCGTAATTATTATTGAAAGACACCCCTCCATACTATCCCCAACTGCAATCCCCTCCCTATTATTCCAAAAAGTCATGGCATTGTAGAACACCTTATCGTCCTCCTCCTTATACACCAACTCCATAGTGCCCGTATCACCTGTTTTATATAACAGGGCCGGATTGCCAACAGAAAGCATAAAAAAGTCCGTAGCGGTATGTGCCACTGCTCTAAACTCTGGAGCAACGGAATCGTACAACTGGGTATTTACCCTTGCATGTTCACTTTCAAGGTCTAATAAACCAAAGGCACCTTTATTGGCAGCAAAGGCCAAGCTTTTACCATCCATCAATTCTATAGCTCTGATGCTTAATGAATCGGTTAAAACAGTTTTAATATCTACTGAAGTAAAAACCTTTGACTCTTCCTTTTGCGCACAGGAAACCATCAGCAATAGTAACAAAACAGGGATAAATCTGGTCATGCTCATAATTTTTAGTAAAAATAATAGGAATAGCTTCTAATACAATACCTTTGCAATCTTAATTTTTTATAAATGCGATTACACAGAAATCTAGTATTTGCAGTTGTTGATGCCCTTAATCTTATATTTAATGAGGGCGAATATGCAGATAAGGTAGTAGAAAAAGTACTAAAATACGATAAGCGCTGGGGCGCACGGGATAGAGGTTTTATTGCCGAAACCACCTATGATATGGTGCGTTGGAAAAGGCTTTATGCAGAAATTGCCGAGGTAAAGGCGCCATACAGTAGGCCCAACCTATTTAGAATGTTTGCTGTTTGGGCAGTTCTAAAAGGAATTCGACTTCCAGATTGGAAGCAAATAGAACCAACCCCTGAAAGAAGGATTAAAGGTAAGTTTGATGAACTTTCCAAAATCAGAAAATTTAGGGAATCCGTTCCAGACTGGATGGACGAGATGGCCGTTAAAGCCCTAGGAGAAGACCTGTGGACCAAGGAAATTGCAGCTCTAAATCAGCAAGCCGACGTTATCCTTCGCGTAAACACTTTAAAAACCGATAAGGAAACCCTAAAGAATTCACTTCGTGAAGCTGGGATAGAAACGGAAAGTTTACGAGGATACCCAGATGCCTTAAAACTGGTTGAGCGAAGCAATGTATTTATCACCGAACCCTTTAAAATGGGCTGGTTTGAAGTACAGGATGCATCGTCACAATTGGTAGCTCCGTTTTTGGATATACAACCCGGACAGCGAGTTGTGGATACTTGTGCTGGTGCAGGAGGCAAAACCCTCCACCTAGCTGCCTTAATGGAGAATAAGGGGCAATTGATTTCCTTGGACATCTATGGAAATAAGCTAAAAGAGCTTAAAAGAAGAGCCAAGAGAGCTGGGGCACACAATGTGGAAACCAGACTTATTGAAACCACCAAGGTAATTAAGAAGTTAACCAATACCGCAGATCGCGTACTTATAGACGCTCCTTGTACCGGACTTGGTGTTCTTAAGAGAAACCCAGATGCAAAATGGAAATTGCAACCAGAATTTCTTGAAAAAATTATGGGTACCCAGCAAGATATTCTACAAGATTACAGTCGCATCGTTAAACCTGGCGGTAAGCTAGTTTATGCCACCTGTTCTATCCTACCGCAGGAAAACATCCTGCAGGTAAAGAAATTCCTTAGGTCTGAGGCTGGAAAAGATTTTAGCCTAATTAAGGATACCAAAATCTATGCCTCCAAAACAGGCTACGACGGATTCTATATGGCGCAATTAGAGAAGAATCCCGCATAAGGATGCCACTAAAACAAACGATCCCCGATGCAAACATCGGGGATCGTTTGTTTATAAGGCTATGTAAAAACCTTCTCAGGTTATACACCTATTAAATTCCAACTCGTATAATAGCATTGGGCATTCTCACCCCAACCCCTGTTCTTATAGTAGTTCCTCTATAAGGCCTATGAGGGCGGTAGTGCGCATTATGGTAATAGTAGAAAGAAGCATGACTGTGGTAATGGCTACTGTGGTGACAGTGAGCGTTACAATGCTGCCTGTGCTCCGCATAAGCGTCTCTTTTACCTTTTAGATAAGCTTTATAGGCTTTTCTGTTGCGCTTCTTAAGTTTCCGCTCATATGCCTTCTGCTCTTCCCAAAACTCCTCTTCCTCTGCTTCAGCCAATTGTAGGGATTGTTCATACTCTGCATCTTCCATACCACGCTGCTCATAGTAAGATGGGCTATCTTTTTCATCCGTATCTTTTTCTTGGGCAAAAGCACCAACTGTTATGAATAACAGACTCAACAATGATAAAAAATTAATTCTCTTCATAATTGTAATTATTATTTTTCGAACCTTCCCGTTCGAAGCGTTGATTTGTATTTGAAACAACTAAAAGAGAAAAAACCCTACCTACTTCCTCAACAAACTATGTACTTTAAAAATAATCTCCCCCAGCTTTTAGGGTTAACCCATCTTTATGCATTATGATATCAGCTAGTGCATTGGTTTTTATCAACTTGTACTTAAAGTAAAACTTCATAGCGTGAATTTTACTTTGATAGAATGGGGTAGAATAGGTTTTGTCCTTAGCTCGCAGGTCGGATTCGGCTTTTAACGCGATATCTAGCCATACCCAACCAAGCACTAAATTCCCCATAAATTCCATAAACACCGTGGCATCCGCTAGAAAACGTTCATAATCTCCTTGTTTGGCAATAGGCATTAAATAGGCGGTTACCTCTTGTATCAACTTAATTTTATCACCTAATATTTTAGCATAGGGAATTAACGAATCCATGGCAATTGCCTCGGTAATGGTAGTATGTATTTCATTTAGCAAAAACTCCAAAGCTTTCCCATTATCCATAAGTACCTTGCGCCCCAAGAGGTCCTGAGACTGTATTCCCGTTGTTCCCTCGTAAATACTATAAATCCGAATATCCCTGTAATATTGTTGCAGTATATAATCTGAGCAGAAACCATAGCCCCCCAGCACCTGAAGTCCGTTACTTACTGCCCTTGCTCCTGCCTCGGAGGGATATGTTTTTACAATGGGCGTTATAATTTCCAAAAGGTATTCGTACTTCTTTTTAGTCTCGGAATCTTTTTTGGCAAGCGCTAGATCGTGATACTTTGCGGCCAACAATATGAGACCTAAGGAACCTTCGGCAATTGTCTTTTGCAGTAACAACATGCGCCTTACATCTGGGTGTTCTATTATTAAACACGGTTTCTCCATAGGGTCTTTTTTGCCAGAACTACGGAGTTTTCTGCCTTGTGTACGTTCTCTTGCGTAGGCGAGTGAGGCCTGGTAAGCCGCCATCGCTATTGCTCCAGCTCCCCTACCTACCCCAATCCGAGCGTCGTTCATCATTTGGAACATATATTTTAATCCCTGGTGTGCTTCTCCTACCAACCATCCCCTACAGTTATTATGGTCCCCAAACCCCAAATGCGTGGTAGCAAAACCACGTTGCCCCATTTTCTCAAAATCGGCCAAAGTGCTTACATCGTTTTTTACAAGCTCGCCGCCCTCTAGCCGTAATTTTGGCACTACAAATAAAGAAATTCCCTTGGTACCTGCGGGTGCTCCCTCTATACGGGCCAATACCAGGTGAACAATATTTTCCACATAGGGGTAATCGCCCCCTGAAATAAATATTTTTTGCCCCTTTATCAGATGATACCCCTTCTGCTGGGGTATGGCCTTGGTAGTAATATCCGACAAGGAGCTGCCAGCATCGGGTTCTGTGAGGCACATAGTACCTCCCCACTCGCCCGACAGCATTTTTGAGATATAGGTTTCCTTTAGATCGCTATTACCAAAATGGGTGATTAGCTCCGCAGCTCCCAAGGTTAGGGTGAGGTGTCCGGGGAGGTGATTATTAGCCGCATCCATCACGTACATAGCTGCTGTATGTACTATAAATGGTAGCTGCAATCCGCCTATCTCATAATCGAAAGGACCACAGATTAAACCCATTTCTCCCCCCTTCTTCATTATCACCCCCACCTGCTTATGCACCATCACTTCCCCCTCCCTAAACTCGGCAGGAAATTGGTCCATCTCTCTAAAAAACGGAAACAGTTCACGATCGGAAAATTCCTTTACCGCATCCAAAAACAACTCCATGGATTCCATATTGTGATCCTGATACCGCTCCAATTGTAACAAGGAGGGAAGTCCGTGTACCTTGTCCAATAAATATTTTAGGGTCAGAAAATCGATGTATTGCGCTGCCATAGTATAGATTGGTTTGGTTAATATCCTTACTAAGATAAAATATAATCGATCCAAATCCCATCCCTTCTCCTATCATTCCCTTGCAAGCATAAAAATCTAAGGTACTATATCAATTAAGTCCGCTATCTTTGGGGATTAAAACTCACTATTCAGGATTGAAGAACGAAAATAAAGCCATAAAGACCATTTATTTTAGTATTGCCGGGAGTTTATTATTGGCAATTATAAAGGCCTTGGCAGGCTTTTTTGGAAACTCTTATGCGTTAATAGCGGATGCTATAGAGTCTACCACCGATATATTCTCTTCCCTCTTGGTGCTTTTTGGCTTAAAGTATGCCAAAAGACCAGCAGACGAAAACCACCCTTATGGCCATGGTAAAATAGAACCCCTTATTACCTTTATGGTAGTTGGTTTTTTACTATTATCAGCAGGTTTAATCGCCTACACCAGTATACAGAATATACAAACCCCTCACTTACCCCCTAAGCCGTGGACCTTGGCAGTCCTAGCGGGTATCATTGTATGGAAGGAAGTATCCTTTAGACTTGTGCTCAAAAAAAGTATTGCTACCAACAGCTCCTCCCTAAAAGCGGATGCTTGGCACCATAGAAGTGATGCCATCACCTCGATAATGGCGTTTATAGGTATCTCCATTGCCCTCTTATTAGGGGATGGCTTTGAAACTGCCGATGATTGGGCAGCCTTATTTGCGGCCGGCTTCATTATTTACAATAGCTATTTGATATTCCGTCCTGCATTAGGTGAGGTGATGGACGAACATAGGTACGACGACCTGATTGAGGAGATAAGAGTAGTTTCGGCAGGTGTAAAAGGGGTTCTGGGAACCGAAAAATGCTTTGTAAGAAAGACAGGCACTAGATACCATGTAGATCTTCATGCCTTGGTTGATGGGAAAATAAGCGTAACGGAAGGTCACGCTATATCCCACCTACTAAAAGACACCCTGATGAGTAAAATACCGAATCTAGATAACGTATTAATCCATATTGAACCTAAATAATACCTAAAGTTGCCTCCCTTTTGATTGTATACTGAAAGGTTCTTCCTGAGTCCTAAATCCTAGGCATCCCTCCAAAATGAGGAAACCAATAAATTGTAGAAACTGAGAGAAGAATTCCAAGCCGATTTGGTATAAAGAACGTCATCAAAATCCCCCTTTTCACCCCACTTTTCCATTTATTACCAACTACCCTAAAAAACTGTTGATCAATCCCCTTAAAAATTACAGTTTAAAACCGTAAATTTGTGCCTTTCTTAATCATACAATTTATAAACTAGATGATTCATTTCTTCGGAGACCTCGACACCAAAGTATTTGCGGTACAAACCAAGCAAGATCTGTTACAGGAAGATATTTTAAAACTTAGCTGGTTGTTTGGTAATCAGCCCAAAATAATAGCGGCGTCCTTAGACGCCTTTTTTGTTGGTCCTAGGGCAGCCATGATTACTCCATGGAGTACCAATGCCACGGAAATCACCCAAAACATGGGGATATCCGGGATAATAAGAATTGAGGAGTTTGTAGCTTCTACCAAGGAGTTTAAAGACTACGACCCCATGCTGTCTCAAAAATACAGTTCCTTAGATCAGGATATTTTTAAGGTAGACGTTCAGCCTGCCCCTATCTTGGAGATAGAGGACATTGCTGCCTACAATGAGCAGGAAGGCTTGGCCTTAAACGAGGAGGAAGTGGAATACCTAGAGCAAATGTCTCAGAAGATTGGACGTAAACTAACCGATTCCGAAGTTTTTGGATTTAGTCAGGTTAACTCCGAACACTGTAGACATAAGATATTTAACGGCACCTTTATTATAGATGGTGAAGAAAAGCCGTCCTCCCTATTCCAGCTAATTAAAAAGACCTCCAAGGAGAATCCAGGGGATATTGTATCGGCCTATAAAGATAATGTGGCCTTTATTAAAGGGCCTAAAGCGGTACAATTTGCCCCGAAATCTGCAGACAAGCCCGACTTCTATGAAGAAAGCGAATTCGATTCTGTGATTTCGCTAAAAGCGGAAACCCATAACTTCCCTACAACGGTAGAACCCTTTAACGGGGCAGCTACTGGTGCAGGGGGTGAAATACGCGACCGTCTTGCTGGTGGTAAAGGATCACTTCCCTTGGCAGGTACGGCAGTGTACATGACCGCTTACTCCAGGTTGGAAGAAAACAGACCTTGGGAGAAGGCTATGGAAGAAAGGGAATGGTTGTACCAAACCCCTATGGACATCCTGATAAAAGCCTCTAACGGAGCTTCAGATTTCGGAAATAAATTTGGTCAGCCTTTAATTGCCGGTTCGGTACTCACATTTGAACATGAAGAGGACGCTCGTAAATTAGGTTTCGACAAAGTAATAATGCAGGCTGGTGGAATAGGATATGGAAAAGCAGAGCAAGCGTTGAAGGACGAACCAAAATCTGGGGATAAGATAGTTATCCTTGGTGGTGACAACTACCGAATTGGGATGGGTGGTGCTGCAGTTTCCAGTGCCAATACCGGAGAATTTGGTTCAACGATTGAACTAAACGCCATTCAGCGTTCTAACCCTGAAATGCAAAAAAGGGCCGCCAATGCTATTAGGGGTATGGTAGAGGCAAAAAACAACCCTATTGTTTCCATTCACGATCACGGTGCTGGAGGGCATTTAAACTGTCTTTCCGAATTAGTGGAAGACACAGGCGGACAGATAGATTTGGATAAACTCCCTGTTGGAGATCCTACCTTATCGGCTAAGGAAACCATTGGGAACGAATCCCAAGAGAGAATGGGATTGGTAATCGGGAAGCAAGACATAGACATGCTGCAACGTATTGCAGATAGGGAAAGATCCCCCATGTATAAAGTAGGAGAGGTCACTGGCGATAAACGTTTTACCTTCGAATCTAGCACTACAGGTGAAAAACCAATGGACTTGGACCTTTCCGACATGTTTGGAAGCTCTCCAAAGACCATTATGACAGATACTACCATTAATAGGGAGTACGCTGCTCCTTCTTATTCTTTGGAGCATTTCCACGAGTACTTGGAAAACGTACTTCAGTTAGAAGCAGTTGCCTCCAAGGATTGGCTTACCAACAAGGTAGACCGTTGTGTGGGAGGAAGAGTTGCCAAGCAACAATGTGTAGGACCTCTTCAACTACCCTTGAACAATTGCGGAGTAATGGCCTTAGATTTTAAAGGAAAGGAAGGAATTGCAACCTCTATTGGGCACTCCCCCATTTCCGGATTAATAGACCCTACCGCTGGAAGCAAAAACAGTATAGCAGAAGCCTTAACCAATATTGTTTGGGCGCCGTTAAAAGACGGACTCTCTTCTGTTTCATTATCCGCAAACTGGATGTGGCCGTGTAACAATGAAGGGGAAGATGCCAGATTGTATGAAGCGGTATCTGCGGTTTCCGATTTTTCTATCGCATTGGGCATTAATGTACCTACCGGGAAAGATTCGCTTTCTATGAAACAGCGTTATAAGAACGATGAGGTAATTGCACCCGGAACAGTAATCATCTCCGCTGCTGCCAACTGTAACGATATTAATAAGGTAGTGGAGCCCGTTTTACAAAAAAATGGAGGAGATATTTATTATATCAACTTATCGGAAGATAGTCACAAATTAGGCGGATCTTCTTTTGCTCAAGTTTTCAATACTATTGGCAACGAAGCACCTTCCGTACTGAACGCCCAGAACTTTAAAAACACCTTTAACACTATACAAACCTTAATTGGGGATGGGAAAATCCTTGCTGGGCATGACGTGGCCTCAGGCGGTTTAATTACTACGCTCTTAGAACTCTGTTTTGCAGATCAACAACTAGGTGCTAATTTAGATCTAAGCCCTATCTCGGAAGCCGATACCATTAAGGTGTTATTTGCCGAAAATTCAGGAATCGTTTTCCAGGCAAAGGACGCCTCCGTAGAAGCGGTACTTAAGGAAGCCGGAATCACCTTTTATAATATTGGTTCTGTTACCGAAGAAGCCACGCTAACCATTAAGAATAATGAGGTGGAATTAGGGCTGAATATCGAATCATTAAGGGATACTTGGTTTAAAACCTCCTACTTGTTAGATCAACGACAAACAGCCAATAATTTGGCGAAAGATCGTTATGACAACTATAAGAAGCAGCCTTTAAAATATAGCTTCCCATCTCATTTTGATGGAAAAGCACCACAAATACCTGCCGCTGGAAATAGACCAAAAGCAGCTATTTTGAGGGAAAAAGGAAGTAATTCTGAACGAGAAATGGCCAACGCTATGTATTTGGCCGGATTTGATGTTAAGGACGTTCATATGACCGACTTAATATCAGGTAGAGAAACCTTGGAGGATATTCAATTTATTGGCGCTGTAGGCGGATTCTCTAACTCCGATGTATTGGGAAGTGCCAAAGGTTGGGCCGGAGCGTTTAAGTACAACGAAAAAGCCAACAAAGCATTGAAGGCATTCTTTGATAGGCCAGACACCTTATCTGTTGGGATCTGTAATGGCTGTCAATTATTCATGGAATTGGAGTTGATCAACCCAGATCATGAAACCCATGGTAAAATGACCTATAACGATTCTAAGAAGCACGAGAGCGGATTTAGTTCCGTGACCATCCAGAAAAATAACTCTGTGATGCTTTCTACCTTAGAAGGTGCCAAACTAGGAGTTTGGATATCTCATGGGGAAGGGAAATTTAGCCTACCCCTATCGCAGGAAAACTATCAGATTGTAGCCCAATACGGCTATGAAGGATATCCGGCAAATCCCAATGGCAGTGATTACAATACTGCCATGATGTGTGATAAGACTGGGAGACATTTAGTTACCATGCCCCATATAGAACGGTCTATATTCCAATGGAACTGGCCTTACTACCCCAAGGATAGAAAAGATGAAGTTTCTCCTTGGTTAGAAGCATTTGTAAACGCTAGAAAATGGTTGGAGAAGAACGCTAAGTAATTCTCATTTATCAATTTTAATACAAATTACCCCGTTGGACATTTCCTTCGGGGTAATTTATTTTTAGAGCCTAGTTGATGTTGTTCAGTAAAATTAGTTTTACCGAATATTTACCATATTTCTTAAATAGTTTATGACCGAAAAATCATTACTTTTAAAAGTTCCTGATTTTTCATTTCTAGGTTTTATGAACGTTGATTGATCATATATACGCCTAGTTCTTAATTATCCATATTTCAGGAATTTGAATTCTAAACAGCTTATAAATTGAAGAAAACCACCAACTATAAAGCCATAAATAGAGCCTCTTGGAATAACCGGGTAGAAACACATTTAAGTTCGGCATTCTATGACCTTAATGGTTTTCTAAATGGAAAATCGTCCTTAAAATCAATAGAACTAGACTTGTTGGGCAATGTGAAGGGTAAAAGTATACTTCATTTGCAGTGTCACTTTGGTCAAGATACCATCTCTCTTAGCCGTTTAGGAGCACATGCTACAGGTATAGATCTGTCTGACAAAGCAATTGAGGCTGCCAAGAAAATTGCCGCTGATACAAACTCCAAAACAACTTTTATTTGTTGCGATATATATGATTTACCAAAACATTTAAAAAAACGATTTGATATTGTTTTTACAAGCTATGGAACCATTGGATGGTTACCCGATTTAAGTGAATGGTCGGAAATTATTTCTCGATTTCTAAAACCGGGTGGAAAGTTTGTATTCGTAGAATTTCATCCTGTAGTATGGATGTTTGATGACAATTTTGAAAAAATTGGCTATAATTACTTCAACTCAGGAGCAATTGTAGAAACAGAACAAGGAACTTATGCCGATAAAAATGCAGGAATTGAACAGGAGTATGTAATGTGGAACCACAGCTTAAGCGAAGTGATCCATAACCTACTTATGGCGGGACTAGAAATTAAAGCATTTGAGGAATTTGATTACTCACCTTATAATTGTTTCAATCATACCGTAGAAATAGCACCTGGGAAATTCAGAATAAAACACCTGGAAAATAAGATTCCAATGGTCTATTCCTTAGTCGCAACTAAAAAAAATACTTCCTCAGAATAATAAAAGGTTAGTCGCACATAGTTTTCCCTCTAATACATTAATGCCCTTTTTTTTACTACCTGTTACTGATATCCCATAAAACGCTTGGTTTTAAATATCTTTGGGGCGTATAATCCATCAAATCATATTCAAAAAGACTCTATGGGAATTTATGACTTATTGATCAAATCCACGGAAATAAAGCTTTCCTTGGATGATATCCATTTTAGCCAAGAGAACAAGAAAAGTTTAAATCAGTTATTAAACGAGTTTAAGCATTTTGAAGCTTTAAAGGAGTACGATTTGCCCATCGATAATAAGATATTATTGCACGGCCATACAGGATGCGGAAAAACGGCCACCGCAAAGGCAATAGCCAAGCAATTAAATAAGGATATCATTATCCTTAATTTAGGGGGAATAGTATCTTCCCGCTTAGGAGAAACAGCTAAGAATGTTACCAATATTTTCCAACGGGCCCGAAGGGAAAAAGCAGTACTTTTTATAGATGAATTCGATTTTTTGGGAAAACTAAGAGACTATGATGAAAAGGATTCTGGAGAAATGAAGCGCTTGGTAAATACGGTTATTCAGTTAATCGATTATCTTTCCAATGACACCCTACTTATAGCAGCAACCAACCATTTGGAGGTAATAGATAAGGCCATCTTACGGCGATTTCAATTAAGGCTAAAGTTTACCCTTCCCTCCAAAAGCGAGCTAGATAGTTATTACGACGAATTGCTAATCAACTATCCAACAGCATTCCGAAAAATTACAAGGAAATATGACATTTCCTATGCCGAAGCACAGGACATTATCCATAGGGAAGTGAAAAAACTAATTATAGAAAGGGAAGAAAGCAAAGAGCAAAAATAAGGTTCTTAGTTTTTTTGCAAACATTACCCCTTTATCTATAAAAATAAAAAAACCCGCAGTCCTCTTTTCCAGATTCAATGGGCTTTTTTGGTATCAACTTAATGTTCTTGCCTCCCAATCCTATAGTTCAGTTTGGTTGGCTTATATCCTATTCTTATTTTGAATAGCTTGTATAGATCGCCTTCTCCAGGGCCTCCCAATGTTCGGCAGTCATACGTTCTGGAGTAAATAGGCAAATCCCTGTAGCTCCATTTTCCATAGACGCTCTTATGGCAGTGCCTATCTCGGAAGGTAGTAATCCGTGATTTTCAGGATCATTTTCCTCTGTTTTAGTTTCTGGAGTAGGACATATAAACAATCCGCTATAAATAGGTTTTTGATTGTTTACAGCAGCCACTTCCTCTTTGGTAACCTCCCCTACCCATTCTGGACCTTTTAGGTAAAAGTCGTTATAGTTCATAGGATATACAGCG
Organism: Arenibacter amylolyticus; assembly: GCF_002150785.1. Classification (GTDB taxonomy): domain Bacteria; phylum Bacteroidota; class Bacteroidia; order Flavobacteriales; family Flavobacteriaceae; genus Arenibacter; species Arenibacter amylolyticus. The sequence goes on from NZ_MTAZ01000053.1 coordinate 27,173, forward strand.
TCCAAATTCCATTTATCCCATTCTTGTCTAACCAGCTTTTTGGAAATACTGGGACCTGGAAAAACAGCAGCATTTAATTTTTTCCCTTTTCCATGAACTACTTCGGCGATATTGTTTACCACATTGGTAATCAAATTATACCTAAACTGCTTCCATTCGGCAACTTGGGAAGGATCTTCCACCTCCTTAATATCTATTCTGGATTCTTCTTTAAAATCTGCAACACAGTCGTCACAATAGCAATAATCAGCCACGGGATACTCTTCATTCATCACCAAGCCGTACTTGTCCCAAAGCCCTTCGGCAAGAATAACATCAGGAAAGCGGATATAATCTAAATGAATTCCGTCTACTTCCGCTACATCCGCAATACTCCCATATAATTCGGCCAAAAATTGATGCGTTCCCTCCTTATTAGGGCAGAGAAATTTATAATAGGGAACATAAGCAGGTTTCTCAAAGGCAGATTCACCATTCCTATTGATTGCATATAGTTCCGGGGCTAGTTTTGGGTTTTCACCCTGTACCATAGTGGGCACCCAGGTATGGAATTCCAATCCGGCTTCCTTTACCAATTTCCCCACCCTTTTGTAGGTTTCTGGATCTTGCCCCCCATTGTACATTAATCCGTCAATTCCCTTTTGCTTATAATCCTTAAAGGTATTCAGCAACTCCTGATCGGTGGCCTCACCAGGCCCTCCAGTCCATGCATAGACCGGAATTTTTGATTTCTCCGCGCAAGAATACAGCGTAAAAACTACCATCAAGGCGGCAAATAATTTTTTCATATACGTAATTTAAAGGTTAAAATATGTCATTTAAGTATGCGTTTTCAAAATAATCAAAAATCCCACTATAATGAAAGTGGAATCCGCTATATTTTATAGGTCCTCTAAATAAAATCCATTAATTTTTCATTCGTTTATAATAGGCCCTTGTTACCTTAATTACTCTTTATAATTACCAATCTATAGATGTGGGCGTGTACTCCTAAAGATTTATCATACATAATTGTAATTTAGGGAATAATGTACTTCATAACTTGTTTAAGGTAACCCCATATAATTAGTCAAAGAAACCCATTACCATGTCAAAAATCAGCCATTATTAAGGTAAGCATAACCATTTTTATCGATTCAGATATTGGTTGGTTTGATAATAATAATGTAAATTCAGCAGTTATAAATAACCATTTTTACGAATGTGATTTTATTATATGGGTCCATTCCCTTAATTTGCCAAACCATTAGTTTATAAAATATGCAAGAAATTACCCGTCTTTTTGATTTCCCCTATTATCAATTGGAGAAATATAACCTAAAAAAATCTTTAGTAACCAAATACCAGGGAACATGGATTGCCACTTCTTCCCAAGAGTATGTGGACAAGGCAAATCAAATGAGTAGAGCTTTGCTCCGATTGGGAATTAAAGCAAATGATAAGATTGCCTTGATATCCATGAACAACAGAACGGAATGGAATATCATGGATATCGCTATTCTGCAATTGGGCGCACAAACTGTCCCAATCTACCCTACCGTTTCCGAAAACGATTACGAATATGTTCTTAATCATTCCGAGGCCAGCCACTGCTTTGTTTCTTGTAAGGAGGTATACGATAAGTTGGCATCTGTTAGAGGTAATACGCCCCATTTAAAAGAGGTGTATTCCTTTGATAAATTGGATGAATGTAAAAACTGGGACGAACTTTTAACATTGGGGGAAGATACTTCCAATCAGCCAGCGGTAGAGGAACATAAAAACTCGGTACAGCCACATGATCTGGCAACCTTAATCTACACCTCAGGAACCACAGGAAAGCCTAAAGGTGTGATGCTAACCCATGATAATGTGGTAAGTAATGCGATAGAAAGCTCCAAAAGATTTCCCATTACCCCTGGAAATACAACGGGACTTAGTTTTTTACCCCTATGCCATATCTATGAGCGCATGGTAATCTATCTCTACCAATATATGGGAGTCTCCATTCATTACGCAGAGTCCATGGATAAAATTGCCGATAATATCAAGGAAGTGGCTCCACATGTTATGACTGCTGTTCCTAGGGTTTTGGAAAAGGTATACAACTCTATCATTGCCAAAGGAACCGCATTAACCGGGATTAAAAAAATGCTGTTTTTCTGGGCCGTCGATGTCGGATTAAAATATAAACCATACGGACAAAACGGATGGTGGTACGAGTGGCAATTAAAGCTGGCGAGAAAATTGATTTTTAGCAAGTGGAAAGAAGGCCTTGGAGGCAACCTAATGCTGGTAGCTTCCGGAAGTGCAGCCTTACAACCCCGCTTGGCGAGAATATTCAATGCAGCCGAGATGGGAGTCATGGAAGGGTATGGACTTACAGAGACCTCCCCGGTGATTGCCGTTAACGATATGCGCAACGGCGGATTTAAAATAGGCACCGTTGGTAAATTATTGGATCGCACTGAGGTAAAAATAGCCGAAGATGGGGAAATTTGTGTAAAAGGTCCGCAAGTAATGCTAGGCTATTATAAGGATAAGGAGAAAACCGATCAGGTGTTAGAAAACGGGTACTTCCATACTGGAGATATTGGCGAAATAGATTCTGAAGGATTTTTAAAGATCACAGACCGAAAGAAAGAGATGTTTAAAACCTCTGGTGGGAAATATGTAGCCCCTCAAATATTGGAAAACCGCTTTAAACAATCCCGATTTATAGAACAGATCATGGTAGTGGGAGAAGGCGAGAAAATGCCCGCCGCCCTAATTCAACCCGACTTCGCATTTGTTAGGGATTGGGCCAAAATTCATCAAATTGAATTAGGTGACAATGAAGACTTGATAACCAATGAAAAAGTTTTGGCACGCTACCAAGAGGAAATAGACCTGGCCAATGAAAAATTCGCTAAATGGGAAAAAGTCAAGCAGTTTAGATTAACTCCCGATGTATGGAGTATAGAAGAAGGCCACCTTACCCCTACCCTAAAATTGAAAAGAAAAATAATCAAGGAAAAATACAAGGTTCTTTACAACGATATCTACGGACATTAAAAGAATTCCTACTATCCAGTAATACTCAGCTCCTTATATCTATAAGGAGCTTTTTTTATGCCTTTATTTTTTTACAACATTTATTATGCATGCATAATAAATTTTCCTATATTTGGGACACTGGCAAAAAATAAATGAAAGATATAACAATAGATTATGCGTTACGGGCCACTTGGCAAGCAGTAACTAAAATGTATAATGAAGAGGCTAAAAAGTTTGAAAGCACCATGGCCGTGGGTTTTACCTTATTGAGTATAGATCCCAAAACAGGAACTCCTTCCACCGCCTTAGGGCCAAAAATGGGTATGGAAGCCACCAGTTTGTCCAGAATTCTAAAAAGTATGGAGCAAAAGGGATTGATTGTACGTAAACCTAATCCCAATGATGGCAGAGGGGTACTGATTCACCTAACAGATTTTGGAAGGGAAAAAAGGGACGATTCCAAAGCTGTGGTACTCCGGTTTAATGAAACGGTACGCTCCCATGTTTCCGAAGAAAAGCTAGATGCCTTTTTTGAGGTTACCGAGCTGATTAACCGTTTAGTCTCCGAAAAGAAAATTTATCCTAAAAAGACCATAACTAATTAATATTAAAATTGATGAAAAGACATATTAAAAAGGTAGCAGTAATTGGCTCCGGTATTATGGGAAGTGGAATTGCATGCCATTTTGCCAATATAGGTGTAGAAGTATTGCTATTGGATATTGTTCCTAGGGAACTCAATGAGAAAGAGAAAGCTAGCGGACTCACCTTAGAGGATAAGGTAGTTCGCAATAGATTGGTGAACAATTCCCTGAAAACCGCACTTAGTTCCAAGCCCTCCCCTATTTACCATCAAAAATTTGCCCAGCGTATCGTTACAGGAAACCTAGAAGATGATATTGCTAAAGTGGGTAATGTTGATTGGATTATTGAGGTGGTGGTAGAACGATTGGATATTAAGAAAAAAGTGTTCGAGAATCTGGAAAAACACAGGAAACCAGGAACCTTAATTACCAGTAATACCTCTGGTATTCCCATAAAATTTATGAGTGAGGGAAGAAGTGAGGATTTCCAAAAACACTTCTGTGGAACCCACTTTTTTAATCCAGCCAGATACTTAAAATTGTTCGAAATTATCCCAGGACCCAAAACCTCTCCGGAAGTCTTGGAGTTTTTAAATGGGTATGGGGAACGGTTTTTAGGAAAGACTTCTGTTATAGCTAAGGACACCCCCGCCTTTATTGGTAACCGGATCGGCATCTTTGGCATCCAAAGCCTATTCCATATGGTAAAGGAAATGGATCTTACCGTAGAAGAGGTAGATAAATTAACAGGCCCTGTAATAGGTAGACCTAAGTCTGCCACCTTCCGTACGGTAGATGTTGTAGGCTTGGATACCTTGGTACACGTAGCCAATGGTATCCATGAGAATTGCCCTAAGGATGAACGGCACCAGCTGTTTCAGCTTCCCGACTTCATCAATACTATGATGGAGAACAACTGGTTGGGTAGTAAAACAGGGCAAGGATTCTACAAGAAAATAAAAAATGAGGACGGTTCTAGTGAAATAAAGACCTTAGACCTCAATACCATGGAATACAGGTCCAAGAAAAGGGCCAATTTTGCTACTTTAGAACTTACCAAGACCATAGACAAGGTAGTAGACCGCTATAAAGTATTGGTAGGTGGAAAAGATAAGGCCGGGGAATTTTATAGAAAAAGTTTCGCTGCTCTTTTCGCCTATGTTTCCAATAGGATTCCTGAAATAGCCGATGACCTTTATAAAATAGATGATGCCATGAAGGCCGGATTTGGCTGGGAGCATGGGCCGTTTCAAATCTGGGATGCCATTGGGGTCCAAGAAGGCTTGGAAATGATTAAAAGCGAAGGATTATCTGCAGCCCCATGGGTTACAGATATGATGGAGTCCAATTCTAAATCGTTTTATACGGTGAAGGAGGGCGCTACCTATTATTATAACATCCAATCTAAAAAATCGGAAAAGGTACCTGGTCAAGATGCCTTTATTATCCTAGACAACATTCGCAAGTCTAACCAAGTTTTCAAAAACAGCGGAGTAGTTGTGGAAGATCTAGGGGATGGAATCTTAAATGTAGAGTTCCAATCCAAAATGAACACCATTGGCGGCGATGTATTGGCCGGATTAAATAAAGCCATTGACATAGCAGAAAAAGATTTCCAAGGTTTGGTGGTGGGGAACCAAGCCCCTAATTTTTCGGTTGGTGCCAATATCGGAATGATTTTTATGATGGCTGTAGAACAGGAGTATGACGAGCTGAATATGGCCATTAAAATGTTCCAGGACACCATGATGCGGATGCGATACTCTGCTATTCCTACGGTATCTGCTCCTCATGGAATGACCTTGGGAGGAGGTTGTGAGCTCACCTTACATGCAGACAAGGTAGTAGCCGCCGCAGAGACCTATATAGGACTAGTAGAATTTGGCGTAGGAGTTATCCCAGGTGGTGGTGGATCCAAGGAGTTTGCCCTCCGTGCCCAAGACACTTTTAAAAAGAACGATGTGGAACTCAACGTGCTACAAGAATATTTCCTAACCATTGGTATGGCTAAAGTTTCCACTTCTGCCTACGAAGCCTACGATCTTGGAATTTTACAGCATGGCAAGGATATCGTAGTGGTTAATAAAGACCGACAAATAGCTACTGCCAAGGCTCATGCCCAGCTAATGGCAGAGGCCGGATACACTCAACCCATTAAGCGAAAGGATATAAAAGTACTGGGAAAGCAAGCACTTGGAATGTTCTTGGTGGGAACCGATGCCATGGAAGATAGCAATTATATTAGTGAACACGATAAGAAAATAGCCGATAAGCTAGCCTATGTTATGGCAGGTGGAGATCTTTCCGAACCTACCTTGGTATCAGAACAGTATTTATTGGATCTGGAAAGGGAGGCCTTTCTTTCCCTATGTACGGAACGAAAAACCCTGGAAAGAATTCAGCATATGCTAAAGACTGGGAAGCCCTTGAGAAATTAAACTTTTTAGTAGTGAGTAGTTAGTATTGAGTAGTTAGATTGTAATGCATAAAGTTGAGAGTTTAAAAATATGGCGAAAGTCTATGGATTTATCTAAATCCATCTATCAACTTGTTTCAGAGTTACCCTCCGATGAAAAATATGGGCTTAATTCTCAAATAAAACGGAGTTTTATCTCAATTCCTTCAAATATAGCAGAGGGTGCGGGAAGAAATTCTAATAAAGAGTTTAAACATTTTTTGGCAATTGCAAATGGACCGACCTATGAATTGCAAACCCAATTAATACTCCTAGGAGAGCTAAATTTAGTGACAAAAGAAAAAGTGCAACCAATTATTGATAAATGTATCGAAATTCAAAAAACACTATAAATCATAATATCTCAATACTAACTTCTCAATACTCAATACTAACTACTTTGTACTAAGTACTTAATACTTATTAAATGAAAACAGCATATATAGTAAAAGCATATAGAACAGCGGTAGGAAAGGCACCAAGAGGGGTCTTCCGTTTTAAACGAACCGATGAATTGGCAGCGGAAACCATCGAATATATGATGAAAGAACTGCCACAATTGGACAAAAAACGAATTGATGACGTAATTGTAGGGAACGCCATGCCAGAAGGCTCTCAGGGTCTAAATATGGCCCGACTCATATCTTTGATGGGGTTAGACATCGTAGATGTTCCCGGGGTGACCGTCAATCGTTTTTGTGCCTCTGGGATTGAAACCATAGGAGTAGCCACCGCCAAGATTCAGGCCGGGATGGCCGATTGTATCATTGCAGGAGGTGCCGAAAGCATGAGTGCGGTCCCTATGACGGGCTACAAAACGGAGCTGAACTACGACTTGGCAAAATCTGGTCACGAAGATTATTACTGGGGAATGGGGAATACGGCCGAAGCCGTTGCCAAGCAGTTTAAGGTATCTAGGGAGGATCAGGACGAGTTTGCCTACCAATCTCATATGAAAGCCCTAAGGGCACAGGCAGAAGATCGCTTCCAGAGTCAGATTGTACCCATAGATGTAGAGCAGGTGTACGTAGACGAGAATGGAAAGAAAGCCACTAAAAACTACACGGTTACCAAAGATGAAGGTCCGCGTAAAGGAACCAATTTGGAGGCCTTAGCAAAGCTCCGCCCAGTATTTGCCGCCGGAGGGAGCGTTACCGCCGGGAACTCGTCCCAAATGAGTGATGGAGCAGCCTTTGTAATGGTAATGAGTGAGGAGATGGTCAAGGAATTAAACTTAGAGCCGATTGCCAGATTGGTAAATTATGCGGCCGCAGGGGTAGAACCGCGGATTATGGGCATTGGTCCGGTAAAAGCAATTCCAAAAGCATTAAAACAAGCGGGATTAAAGCAAGACGATGTATCTCTAATTGAACTCAACGAGGCTTTTGCCTCCCAATCTATCGCCGTAATAAGGGAATTAGACCTTAATCCAGACATCGTGAATGTAAACGGTGGCGCCATCGCCCTTGGTCACCCCCTAGGTTGTACTGGAGCAAAGCTATCCGTACAATTGTTCGATGAAATGAGAAAGCGGGATATGAAAGGTAAATATGGTATGGTAACCATGTGTGTGGGAACCGGACAAGGAGCAGCTGGTATTTTTGAGTTCCTTAATTAGAAAGGTTTTCTAAATAATAGTAATATCAACAAACAATAATTAATGTTAAACTATAAAAACCCCAGAACACCTGTGATTTAAAAGGCAGGTAGGGAAAAATGGCCTATGGAAACTACAAATAAAGAAATCTTACGGGGAGGTCAGTTCCTTGTAAAAGAAACTAAATGTGAAGATGTTTTTACCTTGGAGGATCTCTCCGAGGAGCAAAAGATGATGCGGGAGAGCACAAAGGAATTTGTGGATAGGGAACTTTGGGCTCATTGGGAGCGTTTTGAAAAAAGGGATTACGCCTATACGGAAGAAGTAATGCGCAAGGCAGGGGAACTTGGACTCCTAAGTGTGGCCGTACCAGAAGCCTATGGTGGCATGGGCATGGGTTTTGTATCCACCATGTTGGTGTGCGATTATATTTCTGGAGCAACTGGATCTTTTAGCACCGCATTTGGCGCCCATACGGGGATAGGAACCATGCCAATTACCCTATATGGTACCGAGGAACAAAAACAAAAATACGTTCCCAAATTGGCTTCCGGGGAATGGTTTGGCGCTTACTGCCTTACGGAACCAGGTGCTGGCTCCGATGCCAATTCCGGAAAAACAAAAGCTGTGCTTACGGACGATGGGAAACACTACCTTATCTCCGGACAAAAAATGTGGATTTCCAATGCGGGATTCTGTAATTTATTCATTGTTTTTGCGCGAATTGAGGACGATAAGAATATTACCGGCTTTATAGTAGAAAACGACCCCAGAAATGGCATTAGCATGGGTGAGGAAGAAAAGAAATTAGGAATCCACTCCTCCTCTACCCGACAGGTATTTTTTAACGAAACCAAGGTTCCGGTAGAAAATATGTTATCGGAGCGCGGCAATGGCTTTAAGATAGCTATGAACGCTTTAAATATTGGAAGAATTAAATTGGCAGCGGCCTGTTTGGAAGCACAAAGACGTGTAATTGGTGAGGCTACGAAATATGCCAACGAAAGAATTCAGTTTAAAACTCCCATCGTAAATTTTGGTGCCATAAAAGCAAAACTCGCCGATATGGCCACCAATTGCTACGCAGATGAAGCTGCTAGCTATAGGGCTGCTAAGAATATTGAAGATAGGATAGCTATGCGCCTGGCAGCTGGAAACACACACCAAGAAGCAGAATTAAAGGGCGTGGAAGAATATGCTATTGAATGTTCTATCCTAAAAGTAGCGGTTTCAGAAGACGTACAAAACACCACGGACGAAGGGATCCAGATTTTTGGGGGAATGGGCTTTTCTGCCGATACACCTATGGAATCTGCCTGGAGGGATGCCCGTATTGCTAGGATATACGAGGGCACCAATGAAATAAATAGAATGTTGGTGGTAGGAATGCTGGTTAAAAAAGCCATGAAAGGCCATGTAGACTTATTGGGGCCAGCAACCCAGGTAGGCGAAGAACTTATGGGAATCCCATCTTTTGAGGCTCCCGATTTTTCGGAATTGTTTGCCGAGGAAAAGGACTTGGTGGCGCGACTCAAAAAGGTGTTTTTAATGGTTGCAGGAAGTGCTGTTCAAAAATACGGTCCAGATTTGGAAAACCATCAGCAATTAATGTTATCGGCTGCAGATATCCTAATCGAAATCTATATGGCAGAATCTACCATCTTGAGAACGGAGAAAAATGCGAAACGTTTTGGGGAAGAGGCGCAGGCCACTCAAATTGCCATGTCTAGATTGTATTTGTACAATGCGGTAGATACTATTATTAGAAAAGGTAAAGAGGCAATTGTTTCATTTGCCGAAGGCGATGAACAACGCATGATGCTTATGGGACTCAGACGATTTACCAAGTATACCAATCAGCCCAATGTAGTTGCCCTACGAAACCAAATTGCCGAAAGGGTAGCCGCGGATAATGGTTATAAATTCGACTAATTAACATTTAACAAAATGTAAAAAGCCGCTCCTTTCTGGAGCGGCTTTATTATTTATATATAGCGCTGAGTAAAAGTTAACTATGAGCGCCTACCTAATTAACAGCTTCAAGAACTTGCGCCTTTAAAAAGTGAAACTTATCTGCATATTCCAACATCTGAGATTCAAAGTTATCGGGCTGTGTTACCTTAACATCGGTAATTTCGCCAGCATCATCTACCTCCGCTACCAACACTGGATTTACAAATCCACTATAAGGAGCAGATGAAAATTGTGAATTCCTTTCCAACACTTCTGCATGGATCGCTTGGTCTACTTTTACCCCGTATCCTTCTACCAAATCTTGGGCAGCTTTAAAATCGCCTTCAGATTTCATTCGTTGCGTTTCCTGCAATAACTGACCAAACAATTCCCTTAATTTCTGATAGTCGTTAATATTGAAATAGGTCTTCCCATCTCTAGTAATCTTTTCAATTACATTATCGGCTTTTCCTTTCTCGTAAGCCCAAGCAGAAACCCACTGCCGGTTCACCATATGATCCTCCTCTATGTCGTCCCCAAGATTAATTCTGATCAACTGAGTCATTAAGCCATTTCGGATATAACCGTCATAGGCTGCTTTCCCCACTTTCTCCCAATCGTCTACCAAACCAAGCTCCTGCAATTTAGGATCCATCAAATAGTAGAGTCCAATTAGGTCTGCTCTCCCCTCTTCAATGGTAGAAGCGTAATTTTTAAGGGTCTCTTTTGGCTGACCAATTCCCGGATTAATCTGTCCCGATGCATGACCTATAACCTCGTGTAGTGCTGTATGCAGCTTATCTGCTATTTCCCCGTATTGTTTTTCCAAAGCCACTTCCTCCTCGTCATTGGCAAATTCTTTTAACCTGCCAGTACCACCAGCATGGTTATAGGCATTAATGATATTGCCTAAGGAAACCGATTTACTGCCGTGTTGCTGCCTAATCCAGTTGTTGTTGGGAAGGTTTACCCCTATTGGTGTACTAGGGGATGCATCCCCTGCTTCGCCAGCAACATTTACAGTTTTATAGGAAACACCTACTACTTCCTTCTTTTTATGCTCTTGCAACAAGGGGGCATTATCCTCAAACCACTGCGCATTTTCGGATAAAACAGACATTTGTCTAGACATTTCAAAGTCTTTGATCTGCACAATGGACTCATAGGAACCTTTATATCCTTTTGGATCGTTATACACCTCTATAAAACCATTAATCCAATCTATATTCCCAGAGGTGGTAGTAGCCCACTCTATACAGTACTGATCCCAGGTGTCCAAACTTCCGGTTTTATAATACTCAATGAGAAGTCCCAGGGTCTTTGCCTGCTTTTCGTTCTCTGCTACTTCCTGGGCTTTTTCTAACCATTTAATAATTTCGTCGATCGCCTCTCCATAGAGTCCGCCAGACTTCCAGACCTTTTCAACCAATTGTCCGTTTTCCTTAACTAATTTAGAATTCAATCCAGTCTCTACTGGTTGGCCCTTTGGTCCTTTATAGGCTTTTTTATAAAAGGCTTCTACCTCCGCATCGGTGATAGACGGATCGTAAAAATTAACCGCTGAGGAAGCAACTATATCCACTCCTTTCTTCTTGTTCACCTTTTTGTTATCCTTATCATTGAAAATTACGTCAAAGGCTTCCCCTTGCAGCTCTGTATCGGTTTCTGCCAGAAGGAATTTTAAATACTCAGAAGAGAATTCGGGTTTAATCTTATCGTTGGAATAGTGATGATGTATTCCGTTAGAAAACCACAATCGCTTAAGATAAACCTCAAAAGCCATCCAATCTGCCGTGTTTTTATCCCCTGTATAGTTGGTGTAAATAGATTCCAAGGCATTTCTGATGGCAAGATTATGTCGGTAATTCTGATCCCATATGATATCCCTACCCGATAATCCGGCCTGCGTAAGGTAATAGACCAATTTTTTTTCCTTAAGGCTTAATTCGTCAAAACCAGGAATCTGATACCTTAATATTTTAATATCGGCAAACTGATCCACCGAATAATCGAAAGCCTGTTCTGTTTCCAAAACGGGTTTGTCTACCTCTTTTTTTTCATTGCAGGATACAAATGCACCCAGCAATAAGGCGCTAACTGCCATTAATTTAATATTCATAACACCGATATTTATTTTGGTTATATTGGTGTAAAATTAACGATTCAGCATTTAAGGATAGGTGTTGCCCCCAATTTATTTAAGGTGATTTTCGGTGAAATGTAACCAAAAAGGACAGCATTTAAGTGTTTTTATGCTCCATAGACTCCATGAGATCCTCTTCACTATGCTTTTTAGAAAAGTTCATCGCACATTCTATTAAGGCTAAATGAGAATAGGCCTGCGGAAAGTTTCCTAACAATCTTTTAGTCTCAAAATCAATATCTTCACTAAACAGACCTAAATGATTACTATAGCTTAATAACTGGTCAAAATGTGCCATCGCTTTTTCTTCCTCTCCAATTTTGAACAGGCTATTTATAAACCAAAAAGTACAAATGGTGAACGAGGACGATGGGATTCCAAAATCGTCTTCGTTCTTATAACGAAATAGCAATCCATCATGACATAAATCCTTTTCTATGGCATGCACCGTACTAACATATTTAGGATCTTTGGCATCTATAAATCCGTAAGACTCCATTAATAACACTGAGGCATCCATATGGGGCGAGCCATAAGACTGTGTAAAGGCTTTTTTCTCCTCATTCCAGGCCTTCTCATAGATATCCTCCCTAATTTCCTTTTCCAGGGCGCGCCATTTTTCAAGCTTATTTTCCTTCCCAAAGAATTCGGCCACTTTAATAGCCCTATCTACAGCCGTCCAGCATAAAACCTTGGAAAAGGTAAAATGTTGGTCTTCTGCCCTAAATTCCCAAATCCCCTTGTCTGGCTCCTGCCAGTGTTTGCCAACGATCCATACAATACCTTTGGTGATGCTCCAAAGCTCCTCTCCATTTTCAATATCTGTTCTAAACTCCATCAACTGCGTATAAATAACATCCATCAAGATGCCATATATATCGTTTTGTCGCTGCTTATAGGCGGCATTCCCCACCCTTACCGGGGTAGACCCCATATAACCGCTTAAATGATCTAAGGTTTGCTCCGTGAGTTTCTTCTCCTTATTAATGCCATACATAATTTGCAGCTTCTCGTCCTTATCTGGCATTAAATCGATTATAAATTGCAGGTATCTCTTGGCAATATTCATGTGGCCCAATTTAGACACCACCTTAATCACCATGGAAGCATCTCGAATCCAGCAAAAACGGTAATCCCAATTTCTTACCTCCCCTATAGTTTCGGGCAAGGAAGTGGTAGCGGCCGCCAATACGGCGCCAGATTTATCATAGCAAAGCATTTTAAGGGTAAGGGCACTTCGCTTTATCTGTTCTCTGTATTTTTTGTAGGTAGGCGTAGTAAACGACCAATTAAGCCAATATACCTTGGTACGTTCCAATTCTAGGTATACTTTTTCTAGGTTAGGGGTCAGTATTTTTTCATTGTATCCCAAAAGAAAGTACCCATCTTCTTCCAGGCGTATCTCCCCCCCATCCATCACCACTTGCTTATCGAAAGACGTATAAAGAAAAACCGTATCGAACTTCACATCTTTGGTAAGACTTGCTATAAAGTTCTTTTTTATAAAGGACGTGGTCTCGCCTTGAGCATATTCCAATTTTGGATTATAATGCACCCTAAATACTGGATTTCCATAGACATAACGGATATACCTAATGATTTCGGGAGGCGCGTAGTATCCACCTTCCAATCGGTGGTACCGAGGCATAAAATCGAGCACCTCAAAAATATTCACTCCGTCCGAATATCGGGTCACCAAAATTGCAGTGTCTGGAATATATTCTTGATTAATAGAGTAATTGTCATCTACCAGAATCTCGAAACTCCCTCCCTTTTTCTCGTCCAAAAGCTTGGCGAAAATAGAGGGCGAATCAAACTCAGGCAAGCAACACCAATCCAATGATCCGTGCTTGGAAATCAATGCTGCGCTTCTACAATTACCTATTATACCATAATCCAAATTGTTCAATACCATAAAAAACTAGTTCTAAAGGTTCAAAAAATAGGAAATACCCATGATTTTGTCGAAATTTAGGAAAAATTAATAGCAAATTAACCTAAAAACTCATTTTATGTCTAAAACTATCATAATCTCAAACAGGTTACCCGTTCAATTAAAAATTGATGATCGGCAAATCACAGCCACCCCCAGTGTTGGAGGATTGGCTACTGGAATGAAATCTGTACATGCTGGGGGAGATAGTCTTTGGATTGGGTGGAGTGGCTTAACGGATGAGGAAATCCCAGATGGTCTGTCTCCAGCAATAGATGAAGCCCTAGCGAAGCACGGATCTTCCAAGGTAAGCTTAACTGAGGAGGAAGTAGACGGATTTTATTATGGGTTTAGTAATCGTACCATTTGGCCACTCTATCATTATTTTCTAGAATATTCCGAGTTTGAACTGGATAGCTGGAATATTTATAAGTCCGTGAACCAAAAATTTGCCGATGCCATTCTGGATAAAGCCGGGGATGATGATATTATATGGGTACATGACTACCAATTGATGCTTGTCCCCCAGATGGTTAGAGAGCAACGCCCCAACATCTCTATAGGTTTCTTTCTACATATTCCCTTTCCTTCTTATGAGATTTTTAGAACCCTACCATGGCGTAAAGAAGTACTGCAAGGCCTATTAGGAGCAGATCTAATAGGGTTTCACACCTATGATTACGAGCGACATTTTTTAAGTTCGGTTAGACGACTATTGCGTCTAGAAGTAAGCTTTAATGACATTCACTTGGACGATAGGGTTATAAAAGTGGACTCCTTTCCAATGGGCATCGATTATAAAAAGTTTAGTGAGGCTGCTAAAAAGCATCATGAAAATAAGGAAGAAGATAAGTCCGAACTGCAAAAACGTCTAGATCGGCACAAACAAAATCAGCCGGAGGCCAAGTTTATCCTTTCTATAGACCGATTAGATTATTCCAAAGGCATTGCCAAACGTCTAAAGGCTTTCGAATATTTTTTAAACAAACACCCTCAGTACAAAGAAAAGGTTAGACTCATTGTCTTGGCTGTTCCCTCTAGATCTAACGTGCCTCAATACCAATTACTGAAAAAGGAAATAGACGAGCTGGTAGGGCGAATCAATGGGGAATTTTCCACTGTGAGCTGGACCCCTATCTGGTATTTTTATCGTTCCATGCCATTTAACAATCTAATAGACCTATATACTTCCAGTGATATTGCTTGGTTAACCCCCATCCGGGATGGTATGAACTTGGTAGCCAAAGAATATATCGCCACCAGAACAGATAAGACCGGAGTGCTTATTCTGAGTGAGATGGCAGGCTCTGCCAACGAAATGAACGAATCCCTTCTTATCAACCCAAATAACTTTGAAGAAATATCAGATGCTCTCCTACAGGCGATTACCATGCCCGCGGAAGAACAGCAAGCAAGAAATAGTGTATTACAGAAAAGGTTAGAGCGATACAACGTAGAGAAATGGGCGAACGACTTTATGAATTCCCTGATGGAGCAAAAGAAAAATGAATCTCAACATAAATCGCGAAGGCTATCTACTAATAGAACCAATAGAATAGTAGAGAAATACCGCGCTGCTAACAGGAAACTATTGTTTTTGGATTATGACGGAACCCTGGCCGGATTTCAGAACGACCCACAAAAAGCAAGTCCGGACAAGGAGTTGTATGTTCTACTGGATAAGCTTGCAGCCATGAAAAATACCGATATGTATTTAATAAGCGGGAGAGACAAAGAAACTTTCTCCAAATGGTTTTTACCCAACAAGTACAATATGATAGTAGAGCACGGCGTATGGATTTCGCAAAATGGAGAGGATTTTAGAATGCTGGAAAATGTTAAAAAAGACTGGATGGATAAGATTCTTCCCGTATTGGAGTCTTTTGTAGATAGGACCCCAGGTAGTTTTATAGAACAAAAGAACTACTCTTTGGCATGGCATTACCGGAATACAGACCCCGATTTTGGCCTGAAACGTGCCACAGAACTAAACACCGTACTTACCAGCCTTATTGCCAATGATGACCTAAGTGTTCTAAACGGTAACAAGGTCATGGAAATAAAGAGCAGCAATGTAAACAAAGGACGTGCCGCCATGCGGGTATTCTCCGAAAAGGAGTACGATTTTGTTTTTGCTATAGGGGATGACTGGACCGATGAGTTTATGTTCCAAGAACTCCCAGATTGGGCTACTACAGTAAAGGTGGGGCGCCACAAGACCCAAGCCAATTTTTATGTGGACGGAATTTCCAAAGTAAGAGAATTAATTGAAAGGTTTACGGAAGAAAACTGATTGGGAAATCGCTAGATGCACCTAAAAGGAAAAGAAGGTATCCTAGTGGACTCCCTATAATTTTCATTCTCAACCAAAATTAAATAACCAAATCTCAAAATTGAACCATGAAATTACTGTTTACCCCCGTTTTATTATTGATGATCACTTTTGCTAAAGCGCAGACGGATCAACGCTTGTACGATATCATTGATGCGGTCTCTGCTGAGCGGTTAGAAAACGATATAAGTACCCTCGCCAATTTTGGTACCAGGCATACCCTTAGCGACACCGTTTCGGATACTCGTGGAATTGGTGCTGCCAGAAGGTGGATCAAAAAAGAGTTTGAAAGCATCTCCAGCAACTGTAATGGGTGTCTTGAAGTATCATTTCAAAAGAACCTTATTAAGAAAGGTGAAAATCAGCGTATTGTTCACGACACCTGGGTGGTGAATGTGGTAGCCATCCAAAGAGGCACTACTTTCCCCAACCGGTATATTATTATAAGCGGGGATATAGATTCTCGTGTTAGTGACCCCAATAACTTCTCTTCAGACTCCCCAGGTGCCAATGACAATGCCAGTGGAATGGCAGGTGCGCTAGAGGCTGCCAGGGTCCTTACAAACTATCAATTTCACAGTAGTATTATTTACTTAGGTCTTTCTGGAGAAGAACAAGGCTTATTAGGCGGACAAGGCTTTGCAAAACATGCCAAAGAGCAGGGGTGGAATATCATTGGTGTCTTTAACAACGACATGATAGGAAATATTAAGGGTGTAGATGGCATCATCAGTAATACAGATTTTAGGATATTTTCTGAACCTGTCCCACCCACAGAAACAGAAGAGGAACGCAGGCGACGTAGGTTTTATGGAGGCGAGGTAGATGGGATAAGTAGGCAATTGGCACGCTATGTACATAAAAATGTGCAAACCTACATGCCAGAAATGAATCCGATGATGATTTACAGACTGGATCGTTTTGGACGCGGCGGACACCATAGGCCTTTTAACGATGAAGGCTACGCCGGTATACGGATTATGGAGGCCCATGAAAATTACACCCAACAACATCAGGATATTAGAGTAGAGAATGGTATTGCCTATGGAGATGTCCTAGAACACGTCAATTTTAATTATGCCAGAAAATTAACAGCTGTAAACGCCATTAATCTTGCGTCTCTGGCTTGGGCCCCTCCCGCCCCTCAAGAAGTGGGAATAGGCGGGATAGTGGCCCCCTCGGCCATATTACAATGGAGTCCGGTGAAAAATGCTAAGGGTTATAAAATTTACTGGAGAGATACCACCTCCCCAACCTGGGACCATAGCCGATATGTAGGCGATGTTACTAATTATACACTGGAAGGAGTAGTTATTGATAATTATTATTTTGGAGTGTCGGCCGTTGGAGAAAACGACCTAGAAAGTGTGGTGGTTTTTCCGAACAAGATTATTAGATAACAAATTGGACATTAAATACCGTTTGTAATATAGGTTAGTAATAACTAGGATAAAGTCTTGTTATGTTTAAGCTTTGCCAAGCGCGGTCTAAAGACTATGTGAATAGATTTTACATTGGGCAATAGTTCAATTACCTAGTACATCGGCCTCCAAAATACCTGAGGTATTCCTTCCACCTACTACAAATCTAACCACCAAATGGGTTAATCCTAGGGATTCACCAATAGCTCCCTGTGGAAGACTTTAGCCAAAACAGCTTGTAGATATTGTTTTTGTATAAAAATAAAACAATAAATTTGTGGGAAAGGACTTTACTTTGTCCATTATGAGTTAATAATACAACTGCTAACAGTACAATCATCTAATACAATATGCACAAACTTTTCACCCTATTACTTTTAAGTGTTTTTTTAAATGTCTTTGGACAAGACCCAGTATTTACCGAACAAGATACCCTACGCGGCAGTATTACCCCGCAAAGGGCGTGGTGGGATGTAGACTTTTACCACTTAAAATTAGAAGTGAAACCAGATGAGAAATTTATTTCGGGAAGCAATCTAGTACGTTATACGGTATTAAACGAATCCCAAGAGCTACAAATAGACTTACAAGCCCCATTAAAAATAGAAAAGGTAGAACAAGATGGGAAACGCTTACATGTTCGTTCCAATGGGAATGCACATTTTATCCAATTAAAAAAACGGCAACATAAGGGGGCGGTGAATGAACTAACCGTTTATTATTCTGGACACCCTAAGGAAGCGGAGAATGCCCCTTGGGATGGTGGATTCTCTTGGAAAAAAGACGCCAATGGGAAGCATTTTATAGGGTCTTCCTGTCAAGGGCTGGGTGCTAGCGTATGGTGGCCTAATAAGGACCATATGTATGATGAGGTAGACAGCATGGCCATCAGCGTTACTGTTCCCAAAGGATTGATGAATATTTCTAACGGGCAATTGAAGCAAGTAGAAGAACACGAGAAAACCACCACTTACCATTGGTATGTGAAGAATCCGATTAACAATTATGGTGTAAATGTTAATATTGGCGACTATGTGCATTTTGGTGAGACCTACGAGGGGGAGAATGGCACTTTAAACCTGGATTATTATGTATTGGCGGGGAACTTGGAAAAAGCTAAAAAGCAATTTATACAGGCGCCAATGACGCTTAGGGCCTTTGAACATTGGTTTGGCCCCTACCCTTTTTATGAAGATGGGTACAAACTGGTACAGGCTCCGTATTTAGGTATGGAACACCAGAGTTCGGTCACCTATGGAAACGAATTTAAGAATGGCTATTTAGGTCGTGACCTGTCTGGTACAGGATGGGGCCTAAAGTTCGATTTTATCTTGGTCCACGAGTCGGGACACGAATGGTTTGCCAACAATATTACCTATAAGGATATCGCAGATATGTGGATCCATGAAAGTTTTACCGCTTATTCTGAGAGTTTGTATCTAGACTACCATTTTGGCAAAAAAGCAGGGGCAGAATATGTGGTAGGAACAAGAAGCGGTATTGCCAATGATATTCCCATCATAGGCCCTTACAATGTAAACAAAAGCGGTTCTGGGGATATGTACTATAAAGGCGCTAATATGCTACATACACTGCGACAATTGTTGGAGGATGATGAAAAATGGAGGACCATTTTAAGAGGATTAAACAGGGATTTTTATCATCAGACCGTGACCACGGCGCAAATTGAAAATTATCTTAGCACCCATACTGGTATAGACCTAGGTAAATTTTTTGACCAGTACCTGCGAACCACAAAAATCCCACAGCTGCAGTACAAGGTAACAGCTAAGGACATTCAATTTAGGTATACGGATATAGTGGATGGTTTTGATATGCCAATAAAAATTACTGTGGATGCCCAAGAAACCTGGATCTTTCCCACCGCTGAATGGAAAACAAAATCCTTTGACAAGGAAGTAATGACTGTAGCGGTTGATCCAAACTTTTTTGTTAAGTCAACAAAAATGTAAGGAATCACTGATTAAGTCCACTTAGACAAAACAATTTCGCTATTTATTGTTTAAAATTAATGAAAGCGTTGAATTAGACAGGAAGGTAAAAATCACCTGTAAACAAGAAATCATTTATTAACTTTAACAAGTATCTTAAAAATCACCCAAAATATGGATGTAAATCTGGCTGTATTAATCGATGGCGACAATATTCCGTCTGCGTATGTAAAGGAAATGATGGAGGAAATTGCCAAATACGGCAATCCTACTATAAAACGAATTTATGGGGATTGGACCAATCCCAAACTATCAAAATGGAAAAAGCTATTGTTGGAAAATGCCATTACCCCTATTCAGCAATATGCCTATACTACAGGGAAGAACGCTACGGACTCTGCAATGATCATCGATGCAATGGACATCCTTTACAGCAATAAAGTAAGTGGTTTTTGCATTGTTTCTAGCGACAGTGACTTTACGCGATTGGCAACTAGATTAAGGGAGGCTGGGATGAATGTAATTGGAATTGGGGAGAGAAAAACCCCTAATCCATTCATTGTGGCCTGTGACCGTTTCATTTATATTGAGATTCTGAAGAATCAGGCAGAAGAGAGCAGTTCTGAATCTGAAGATCGCAGAAAAAGCAAGAAATCTGACGTAGATAAGATCACCGCCAAAGAAATCAAATTAATTGCCGCTACCATTTCTGATGTGGCTGATGACGATGGTTGGGCATTTTTAGGGGACGTGGGCAGCCTTTTACAAAAAAAGCAACCCAATTTCGACTCTAGGAATTACGGATTTCAAAAACTGACCCCTCTAATTAAATCTATCAAGCAATTTGAGGTAGACCAACGGGAAAATGTAAAGGGGCGATTTAAACTAATTTATGTTCGGAATAAATAGGCGATGCTAAACACTATGAATTTAAGTATGAGGAAGATTATAGGCCTATGCCTATTGCTCCAAGCTTTAAACCTTAGTGCTCAAGAAGGCGGCGAACAAAAGTTGGGCTCCTGGTATAAATATGTGGGCAACAGCCTGCTGTCAGAGAAAGTTAGCCTACTTACCGAAGTACAGCTACGCTATTACGAGCAGGGGAAAAACTTTAACCAAAGCGTACTGCGGTCCGGAATAGATTACAAATTTTCCGACAATGCCCATGTTTTTGTGGGATACACACATCGGGTTATAGACGATAGTTTTGAGGAGATTCCAGGAGAATCTAATATTAGGGAACATCGAATATCGGAGCAGTTTATACTGAAAAATAAGATCTGGGAAGTGCTTCTTCAGCACAGGTACGGACTTGAACAACGGTTTTTTGATTTTGGGGATCGCACAGAGGTGCAACACCGAGGTAGGTATCAATTGCAACTAACCCTTCCCCTTACCGATGTATTTTTTGTGAACTTATCCGAAGAGGTACTACTGAATTTACAAGGGAATATTTTTGATCAGAACCGACTCTACGCAGGTCTTGGGATACATATAACCCACAACCTGAGTCTGGAAACTGGTTTTTTAAAGACCCATTTCTCCAATTATAACCATGAGAGGTTAGTGATAGGAGTTACCTTTAGTCCCAATCTAATAGGAGTATTTTAAAAAAAGTAACGCTATGAATCTTCAGAAAATTTCTTTTACCAACATCCATGGGGAAACACTGGTAGGCCGTCTCGCTATGCCGGCCGATCAACACCCCCATAATTTTGTTCTTTTTGCCCACTGTTTCACCTGTAATAAAAACTTTTCCGCTATCCGAAATATTAGTCGCGCCCTAACCTCCAAAGGTTTTGGAGTGCTGCGGTTCGATTTTACTGGTTTAGGCGAAAGTGAGGGCGAGTTTGGCGATACCAATTTCTCCGGTAATGTAGCCGATCTGTTGGAAGCCACCAATTACTTAAAAGAACATCACGCTTCCCCATCAGTGATTATTGGCCATTCCTTGGGGGGAGCTGCTGCAATTTTAGCATCCCAGGAAATAAGTTCTATTAAGGCTATTGCCACTATAGGATCTCCTTCAGATCCCAAACATGTTACCCATATCTTTAAAGACCAATTGGAAACTATAAAAGACACTGGTGATGCTGAGGTAAATATTGGAGGGCGTAGTTTTACCATAAAAAATCAGTTTTTAAAAGATATTCAATCCCACACCTTAAAAGAGCGTATAAAAAGCAACAGAACAGCACTCCTAGTATTGCATTCCCCACAAGATTCAGTCGTGGGAATTAAAAATGCGGAGGAAATATACCTAGCAGCTCATCACCCTAAGAGTTTTGTAAGCTTAGACGGAGCCGATCATCTATTGAGCAATGAGGAAGACGGTCATTATACCGGGAATTTAATTGCAGCCTGGGCCCAACGCTATTTGGAAATTCCCCAAACCAAACCTGTAGATACCAAACATGAGGTGGTAGCAAGTCTAAATAAGGAAGACGGATTTACAACCGCAATGAAAATTGGCAACCATTATTTTACTGCCGATGAACCTGTTTCCTTTGGGGGGAACAATTTTGGGCCCTCACCGTACGAATATGTTTCGGCTGGACTATCTGCTTGTACGGCAATGACCATTCAGATGTATGCTAAAAGGAAAAAATGGCCCTTAGAAAATGTGGAAGTACATACCTCTTATAAAAAGGTTCATATGGAAGATTGTGAAAACTGTGAGTCCAAAGACGCCAAAATAGATACTTTTGAAAGGGAAATACGATTAGCGGGTACCTTGGCAGCGCCCCAGATTGCAAAAATCTTGGAGATTGCCGATAAATGTCCCGTTCATCGAACCCTGGAAAATAAGGTCCATATAAACACCAAACTTCTTTCGTAAGGGAAGTCGCGCTTAAAACGTAATAAAATCATTTTTTAATTTTAGGTTGATGCCCCCTAAAATTATTCTTAACTTTATGTTTTTAAATTTTAAAACTAAAAACCTATGAAGAAAATACAAATCTTATCCTTGAGTTTATTATTGTTTGCGAGCTATAGTTGCAAGGAAACAAAAAAAGAAGGCAAGGAAGCGATGGATGAAATTGAATCCAAAATGGAAAAAGTAACAGAGAATGAGGAAGTGAAGGTCCTTAAATTCTCTATGGAGCCAAAAAGCGGAAGCGATGTTAAAGGCGAAGTAACTTTTACCGAAGAAAATGGAACCGTTAGAATGGAGGCTACTATCACAGGATTAACTCCAGGAGAGCATGCCATCCATATTCACGAGAAAGCAGACTGCTCTGCCGAGGACGGTACGTCTACTGGCGGACACTGGAACCCTACCCATGCAAAACACGGAAAATGGGGAGATCCCGAAGGCTACCACCGTGGGGATATTGGAAATATCACTGCGGATGCCGATGGAACGGCTACCTTGGATTTTTCTACGGATGAATGGTGTTTAGGCTGTGAGGATGAAACCAAAAACCTAATCGGAAAAGCAGTAATTGTACACGAAGGTGTAGATGATTTTGAGACTCAACCTACCGGCGCTGCAGGAGGAAGAGTAAGTTGCGCAGGAATAATAAAGTAATTTCCTTTAAGTGATTATTGGAAGGCTGTCCCATCGGGCAGCCTTTTTTTATGGTTAATTATTAATGACCCCTTAGCCTAGACAAAGATTTCCTGAATTGATTTATTGGAAATCTTATCGTAAATTCCTAGAGAAAACAGGGAACCATGGAAAATAAAAGACGCATTTTTATCCAGAATACGGGAATAATTACCGCTACAGCTGCATTCTCCCCAAACATATTATTATCGGCCACTAGAAAATCTAACAAAAAGCTAGGCATTGCCCTGGTAGGTTTGGGTTATTATAGCAGGGATCTCCTGGCCCCTGCCCTTCTACTTACCAAGCACTGTGAGTTAAGGGGTATTGTGACGGGAAGCCCAGAAAAAATTCCAATATGGAAAGCCAAATACGGCATCAAAGATCAAAATATTTATAACTACACTAATTTTGATAGCATTGCCAACAATCCGGATATAGATGTGGTATATGTGGTACTTCCCCCTTCCATGCATGCAGAATACACTATTAGGGCTGCCAATGCAGGGAAGCATGTGTGGTGCGAAAAACCAATGGCACCCACGGTGTCAGCCTGCGAGGCCATGATTAAAGCCTGTAAGGATAATAAGGTGAAATTGGCTATCGGCTACCGTTGCCAGCACGATCCAAATATTCAGGCATATATGAAGGTAGGTAAAGAGCGTCCCTTTGGAAAAATTAAAATGATTAACGCAGCTGCGGGTTATTTTGATGGGAGAGCGGATCATTGGAAACAAAGCAAGGAAATGGGTGGTGGTGCCATGGGTGATATGGGGGTATATGCCTTACAAGCGGCTAGATTAGCCACTGGAGAGGAGCCAATATCCGTGGTAGCACAAGCTTCCACTACCCGACCTGAAATTTATAAGGAAGTGGAAGAAACCATGATGTTTCAACTTACATTTCCAAGTGGGGCCTTGGCAGCATGCCAAACCAGCTTTGGAATCAATATGAACCATTTACATGTGGTCTACGAAAAAGGATGGTTAAAAATGGAACCTCATTCCAGTTATCGTGGCAACAACGGAAGTATGTCTAACGGCACCCTCATAAACTATCCCATACCAAACCAACAGGCAAAGCAAATGGATAATGATGCACTTGCTATTTTAAACAACACAGATATGTTGGTGCCAGGGGAAGAGGGGTTGCGTGATATTAATGTAGTGGAAGCTGTTTACAAATCGGCTCAACAACAATGTGCCATAAAGATTTAGTAATTAAGATTTTAGGGCGTATTACTCCAAAATTTCAGGTCTTGAATAGCCATGTTCTTCATCAGGGTAGTTCAGCTATACAACCAGATTTTAGATTACCCTATATTTTCTTAACTAGTTGATTTAAAGTAGATTCTTTAATCCTATAACAACTTGCGAGGTATAGACTTCCAATAATAGTTAATAAATTTATGTAACCAGATTCCCAAGATGACATCCAAGATACGGCACTTTAATGCGCTATCTATCTCAGCTTTATAAAAATATTTAGATTTTAGATGCGAAGTCGTTTAGTTTTTTTTGAATTGCCAGCTTAACATTAATTCAAAAATTATGAGCAGGACCTTACAGGTAACTACAATTACATTTTTATTTTTCGGGATCTATTATTTACTCGATAGTTTATGGTTTCACGATTTAAGAGCATGGTTAAACAATGAGATTCACCAGATTGGAATAAGTCATTTTCTTGCATATAGCCTCATGGGACTTCCAATATTTATAGGCACACAACTAATTCAACCCCGATGGAGCATAATCCAAAATCTAGGCCTTAATAAATCCTTTTGGAAAGGGATGGTCTTTGCTATCATAGTGACCCTTCCCATGTTTATTGGCTTTGCTTTTGCATTTGAGTTTAATCATGATATATCCATCAATACCATACTAATTTCACTGATATCTGCAGCATTATTTGAAGAGTTATATTTTAGGGGATTTTTGTTTGGGCAGTTATTTAGACACAGTAAATTAGGTTTTATACCTGCCGTATTTTTAGGAGCACTGTTGTTTGGGCTTATCCATTTGTACCAGAGTAATGAGCTTGGGGAACTCATAGGAATATTTTTAGTAACATTTTTTGGAGCTATCCTTTTTGCATGGGTATATGTAGAATGGGGGGTTAATATATGGGTCCCCATCTTTTTACACCTCTTCATGAATTTTTCTTGGGAGTTGTTTTCGGTTAGCGATAATGCCTTTGGCGACACCTATTCTAACATATTTCGCCTAGTCACAATAGCCCTCACCATACTTCTAACAATTCTTTACAAGAAAAGGAAGAATGAAAAATTAGCGGTTAATACATCCAGTATTTGGTGGAAACCCGAGGACAACCTCCTTTAATTACTCTCTAATTTGAAAGGTGGTTCACTCTGTGGTCCTCGCTTACTTTCGTTTCAGTTGCATCCACCTAAAGCCTATTCCCTTAGGAACCTCCTCTGAAATATCCGCTTCTTTTACCATTTTCACCCCTTCAATAGTATAGAATGCATTGGGATGGAATTTATTGACAGCCTCTAATAAATTATCGAGTAGATCTCTTTTTACAACTAGGAATACCACGTTTACTTTCCCAGTTTTCCCTTTGGCATCTATCATGGAGTACCTCAATTTGTTCTGGTTAAGGTATTCCAATAGCTCATCTACAGGCTGCTTGGTAATTAACCTAAGAACTACCCTCCCTAAGGCTAGTCGTTCTTCTAAATACATCCCCACATAGGTGCCTGTCGCAAATCCGCTAGCATAGGCTAAATAGGAGAAAACGTTATCTATATTGCTTATAATTTGCCCAATGGCCAACAGCCATATCAAGGCTTCAAAAAAGCCAAGAAAGGGAGCTATATTTCTTTTTCCACTCATAACAAATATGATTCGGATAGTAGAAATGGAAACATCCCCTATTCTTGCCACAAATATTAAAATAGGAATGATTACATAGT
Source organism: Arenibacter amylolyticus (assembly GCF_002150785.1). Taxonomy (GTDB): domain Bacteria; phylum Bacteroidota; class Bacteroidia; order Flavobacteriales; family Flavobacteriaceae; genus Arenibacter; species Arenibacter amylolyticus. The sequence continues at coordinate 53,046 of NZ_MTAZ01000053.1, forward strand.
TGAGCACCCCCTCACTTACACCAAAAGTATTGTAAAAAAATTCTTCCATAATTTTAAAAAGTCATTCTAAAACGGGCTCTTATCGCCCTAACAATCTCGTTATCAACGGCCCAATTTGCAAAGATATTGATTCGGTTTACACGACATAATAAAAAACAATAAACTTCTTATATGTCGTTATTGTTATTTACTAGACCTCTATAAACCTCTGTTTTCTAAAAGGGTCACCTATCCAATTTAGTAAAATCGAGTAGGAAGGTAGCCATTATTTGGCTACCTGTCCTCT
>NZ_MTAZ01000054.1 GCF_002150785.1 Arenibacter amylolyticus
AAAAAAAAAGTCCCTCCATGTTTCCATGAAGGGACTCTTAAAAAAAGGCGGCGGCCTACTCTCCCACTTGATATAGCAGTACCATCGGCGCAGACGGGCTTAACTTCCCTGTTCGAGATGGTAAGGGGTGGGCCCCGTCGCCATGGCCACCTAAAATCGTTGTGCGCATTCCATCATCATGGATGCCCACCGCACCACTAGGGCGCTGTATTGTTGACATAATAATGGGACAGGGTGTACTTATTTAAAATAGCGAGCAATAGGTAAAATACTTGTAAACTGCTTGTTAAAAGGTTTGTCGTGCCCCGTGAACAAACACGGGGCAACGTATGCGCAAGCCAACGGGCAATTAGTACCACTCGGCTACGTACATTGCTGCACTTACACCTATGGCCTATCAACGTGGTCATCTCCCACGGCCCTTTAAAGAAATCTCATCTTGTGGCGGGTTTCGCGCTTATATGCTTTCAGCGCTTATCCCATCCCGACATAGCTACCCAGCAATGCCCCTGGCGGGACAACTGGTACACCAGCGGTCGGTCCAACCCGGTCCTCTCGTACTAGGGTCAGGTCCACTCAAATTTCTAACGCCCGCAGTAGATAGAGACCGAACTGTCTCACGACGTTCTGAACCCAGCTCGCGTGCCACTTTAATGGGCGAACAGCCCAACCCTTGGGACCTTCTCCAGCCCCAGGATGTGACGAGCCGACATCGAGGTGCCAAACCCCCCCGTCGATATGAGCTCTTGGGGGAGATCAGCCTGTTATCCCCGGCGTACCTTTTATCCTTTGAGCGATGGCCCTTCCATGCGGAACCACCGGATCACTATGCTCTACTTTCGTACCTGATCGACCTGTATGTCTCTCAGTCAAGCGCCCTTGTGCCATTGCACTCTGCACACGATTGCCAACCGTATTGAGGGCACCTTTAGAAGCCTCCGTTACTCTTTTGGAGGCGACCACCCCAGTCAAACTACCCACCACGCACTGTCCTCCCAATGGGAGTTAGGCCCCGGACAAACAAAGGCTGGTATTTCAACGGCGACTCCACCACGCCTGGCGGCGCAGCTTCAAAGTCTCCCAGCTATCCTACACATTGGTTGCCCAGGGTCAATACGAAGCTATAGTAAAGGTGCACGGGGTCTTTTCGTCCCACTGCGGGTAACCGGCATCTTCACCGATACTACAATTTCACCGAGCTCATGGCCGAGACAGTGTCCAGATCGTTGCACCATTCGTGCAGGTCGGAACTTACCCGACAAGGAATTTCGCTACCTTAGGACCGTTATAGTTACGGCCGCCGTTTACTGGGGCTTCAATTCAATGCTTCTCCCCGAAGGAATGACATCTCCTCTTAACCTTCCAGCACCGGGCAGGTGTCAAGCCCTATACGTCATCTCACGATTTTGCAGAGCTCTGTGTTTTTGATAAACAGTCGCCTGGACTCTTTCACTGCGGCCCCCCATTACAGGGGGCGACGCTTCTCCCGAAGTTACGCGTCTATTTTGCCTAGTTCCTTAGCCATGAATCTCTCGAGCGCCTTAGAATACTCATCCCAACCACCTGTGTCGGTTTGCGGTACGGGCTGCTTCACTTGGTTTTCTCGGAGGATGTTAAACTGGATTATCACCTTGGCCGAAGCCTCAGTGTACTATCGGGGCGTCACCGCTCCCTTCAACGTACTATTCCGTCAGTACGCACCAACGCCACATCCCCGTCACTTTTAATGTGAGCAGGTACAGAAATATTAATCTGTTGTCCATCCACTACCCCCTTCGGGTTCGTGTTAGGTCCCGACTGACCCCCAGCTGATTAGCATAGCTGGGGAAACCTTGGTCTTTCGGCGTGCGGGTTTCTCGCCCGCATTATCGTTACTTATGCCTACATTTTCGTTTCCAGGCGTTCCAGAATACCTCACAGTACTCCTTCAACACCCCTGGAATGCTCCCCTACCCCTCTATATAATAGAAGTCACAGCTTCGGTGATATGCTTATGCCCGATTATTATCCATGCGGAACCGCTCGACCAGTGAGCTGTTACGCACTCTTTAAATGAATGGCTGCTTCCAAGCCAACATCCTGGCTGTCAATGCAGTTCCACCGCGTTTTATCAACTTAGCATATACTTTGGGACCTTAGCTGGTGATCTGGGTTCTTTCCCTCTCGGACATGGACCTTAGCACCCATGCCCTCACTGCATACAAACATTTTATAGCATTCGGAGTTTGTCAGGAATTGGTAGGCGGTGAAGCCCCCGCATCCAATCAGTAGCTCTACCTCTATAAAACTATGTATACGCTGCACCTAAATGCATTTCGGGGAGTACGAGCTATTTCCGAGTTTGATTGGCCTTTCACCCCTACCCACAGGTCATCCCAAGACTTTTCAACGTCAACGGGTTCGGTCCTCCACAGTGTGTTACCACTGCTTCAACCTGCCCATGGGTAGATCACACGGTTTCGCGTCTACTACTACTGACTATGGCGCCCTGTTCAGACTCGCTTTCGCTACGGATCCGCACCTGAAGTGCTTAACCTTGCCAGTAAAAGTAACTCGTAGGCTCATTATGCAAAAGGCACGCCGTCACCCATAAGGGCTCCGACCGCTTGTAGGCGTATGGTTTCAGGATCTATTTCACTCCCTTGTTCAGGGTTCTTTTCACCTTTCCCTCACGGTACTGGTTCACTATCGGTCTCTCAGGAGTATTTAGTCTTGGCGGATGGTCCCGCCGGATTCACACAGGGTTTCACGTGCCCCGCGCTACTCAGGATACCACTATCGATAACGCTCTTTACTCGTACGGGACTATCACCCTCTACGGTACCTCTTTCCAAAGGCTTCCGATTCATTGCGCATCGAATATCGTGGTCCTACAACCCCCATATTGCCGAAACAACATAGGTTTGGACTAATCCGCTTTCGCTCGCCACTACTCACGGAATCACTATTGTTTTCTCCTCCTCCGGCTACTTAGATGTTTCAGTTCACCGGGTTTGCTCCTGGCCTTACGACCAGGTGACATGCCTTCAACATGCCGGGTTGCCCCATTCGGATACCTGCGGATCAAATCGTGTGTGCCGATCCCCGCAGCTTTTCGCAGCTTATCGCGTCCTTCATCGCCTCTGAGAGCCTAGGCATTCCCCATACGCCCTTATCTAGCTTGTCGCCAGACCTTTTGTTCGCGCTCCCTGTACCGCGGCAGCGGTACAGAAAATTATACTTGTACTTTACTTATTCTCTCGTATTTCTTTCAGTGTGCGCAAAGACCTGAATCTTATCTGCGCACCCTGTCCCAATATGTCAATGAACGTTTTTCCAATTTGAAAATGTGGTAATGTGGAAATTTGAAAATGAATTTCAAACCTACACAACTATCCAAGCCTCAATCAGAATAGTGGAGAATATCGGAGTCGAACCGATGACCTCCTGCGTGCAAGGCAGGCGCTCTAGCCAGCTGAGCTAATTCCCCGTTTTCTATAAGTCGGCAAATGCCACTTTACAGTTGTCAGGTTCCCCAACTTCTAGAATTTCCTAATTCAATACTTCAATCAATGAACGTGTTACTCTT
>NZ_MTAZ01000055.1 GCF_002150785.1 Arenibacter amylolyticus
CACGGTAAGCCAGGATAACCATAACGACCGGGTACTAACAGCCAGTATGGTAATTAATAAAGCATCACAAAGTATCACATTTGAGGAAATTGAAGCACGTTATCAACTAACAGATGAAGATTTTCAGTTGAGTGCAATATCAACCTCTAGTCTACCTATAAAATATTCTTATACCTATAAGACAGAAAATCCGGCAGCTACTGTTGGGGTCAATGGGTTTGTGAAAATTCTAAGAGGTGGGCAAATCGTCATCACGGCTTCGCAGCCAGGTAACGAAAATTACGAAGCTGCCGATCCTGTGAAAAGGACCCTGAAGGTATTTGGTAGTGAGGCTGGCTTAAAAACCGCGGTTATTAATGGAACTTTTTACTCCAATCCTTCTGAGGATATTTATTACTTAATTGGCTGCGGGAATTCTGATGATAAGGTGCAAATTCAACTTGAACAGATTCAAGGCTCAACAATGGATCGGGACAAGATCTTCACCATCAATGCACCAGTACCTGGAATTTACAGAGAAACGGTGGTAGTGACTTCGGGAGATGGACTTTTAAGCAAGCAATATAATATTATGGTGGAGAAGAACTTCAATTTTGAGGACATTGTAGTTCAAAAATTTAATAATGTATTACTGGTTAATAATAACCCGAGCACCAATGGTGGTTACAAATTTGTAGATTATCGTTGGTATAAAAATGGACTTGAAATTGGTAGTGGCCAATATTATTCTGCAGGGGAAAATGCGTTGGATCTATTGGATGCGAAGAGCTCATATCATGTAGAGATGGAAACCGAAAATGGGGATGTCTTAAAAACCTGTACGTTTTCGATCCAGTTAAAGGAAACTTTAAATGTATCCTTGGCTCCAAACCCGGTAAATTCTGGAGGTACGATGGAGTTTGTTGCCGATTTTCCAGATAAAGAGCTCGAATCAATGCAGCTTTCAATATATAATTTGAACGGCATGCTAATCAAGGAAATTAAACCAAATAGCAAGAGAACCAATATAAATCTGCCCTATAACCTTCAAATGGGGGTGTATATATTGAAGGTTAGGTCTATGAACATTAATAGAACACTCAAATTTATTATAAAGTAGGAGGTGTCCGTGTTTCTCTATAATTACGTTGATGATAAATATAACTATGAAAACTAATACTTTTAAAATAGCCATAAAGAATATAATTATAATGCCTGTAATAGTACTTGTGCTAGGTGGTATAAGTGGGCAGGTTTTGGCACAATCCAATAATGAAGTCTCATTTAACCTTCATGGTTCTTTTTCCAAATTAGGATATGAAGCGCTTGAACAGAAAAGTAAATTGGAAAACGGCTTTGGAATAGGAAGTATGTATGCCTACTATTTTTCTGAAAATTGGAGTCTAGGAACGGGTGCTGAATTACAATATATGAAAGGAGCTTTTTCTAGGTCCAAAATTCAAGGGGCTTATATGAGTCAGGATTCCGAAGGTGAGGAGTTCGAATTTCGGTATCGAGCTGATAGTTTTTCTGAAAGCCAAGAAGTATATTTCTTGAACATTCCCTTCCGGATTCAATATGAATCTCTGGGTAAGACTCGGTTCTATGCGGTTGCTGGTGTTAAGACAGGTTTTGTTTTAGCTTCGGATTATCAAAGCTTGTCCACTTCCTTAAAAACCAGTGGCTATTATGAGCAATATGATGCTGAATTGACCGAGCCTAAATTTTCCGGATTTGGCGAATTTGGTCGTGTGAAAAATTCTAATTCAAATCTAGCCTTGAAGACCAACGTTTTAGCACATCTAGAGAGCGGGGCAAAACTAATCTTGGAAAATAAACGATCCCTTTATTTGGGGCTGTTTTTGGACTATGGGCTAAAGGATATAAAGCCTGGTCTTTCAAAGGAAAGGATTGTTGAGTATAATAATCAAAATCCGACGGCTTATTCATTTGGAAGTTTAATTACTGCTAGGAGGGATGTACTCCCGGGCCAATATGTAGAGGAGGTACGGACCCTAGCTTTTGGATTGAAAGTTCAGTATGGATTTCAATTCTAAAAATCAGGATCCTGAAATGGAGAACCCCGTATATACTCAATTTACGGGGTTTTATTTGTTATTTACCTAAGGCTAAAGGCTCTGAAATATTTTGTGTTTCCGCCGAAATGGATCAAGTTCAAAAGTTGTGTGTAAATTGAAATAGGAGTTCGATATTTGCAGTAAAACAATCAGCATTGGAATTATCTATCGACCTACTAAGTCCATGGCAAAAGAAACTGTAACCTATTTTGTGTTTTTGCTCTTAGAAAATTACTATTAGGTATCTTGAAAAAACTAAATAGTAATTTGTCGAGATAAAAGACTACGGATATTTATCCGGATATCCTGGTGTTTGAATATATTGATATTGGATGCCCATTGAAGGGATCTTAAGATTTGGTTGATTTTGTTTTTCACTCAATTTCCCTGATACAATGCTTATTTTTGTCAGGATTGTGTACAATATAGGTCAAACATGGAAAAACTTATAGGGGTCATACAACGAGTTACCTATCACAACAGGGAAAACGGCTGGACTGTCTTGCGGGTTAGCCCTATTGGCAAACCCCATGAACTGAAAACAGTAACAGTGCATCAGGCAAATGTATTTGCCGGGGCCACCATGGAGTTTGAGGGAGAATGGGTGCAACACGCCAAGTATGGGGAACAATTTAAATCGCATAGCACCTTTGAGCGAAAACCTTCCAGTGCATCGGCCTTGGAAAAATATATTGGTTCTGGTCTAATCTATGGAGTGGGACCTAAAATTGCCAAACGGATCGTAAAGCATTTCGGAAAAGATACCCTGGATGTTTTTGAAAGTGATATTGAACGTTTGAAGGAAGTTCCCGGAATAGCGCAAACAAAGCTGGCACAAATAGAATCCTCTTGGACGGAACATAGAGAGATCCGCAATGTAATGCTGTTTCTGCAGGAATATGGTGTAAGTACCTTATTTGCGGTCAAGATTTTTAAAACCTATGGGAATGATGCCATCAAAATCGTGGAAAATAATCCTTACCAATTATCAAAGGATATTTATGGTATTGGTTTCTTTTCTGCCGATAAAATAGCATTGAGTATGGGGATTGCAAAGAACAGCCCCAAACGAATGCAAGCAGCAGTGAGCCATGTACTTTCCGCTGCAAGGGAACAAGGCCATTGCTACCTAGAGTTGGAGAATATTCAAAAAGAGGTCAAAACCCTCTTAAAGGAGGATTTTTCCGATTTGTGCCAGGAGGTAGTACGCCAAATGGAAAAGAATAACGATTTAAAAGTTCGGTTAAAGCAAGAAGGAGAACTAGCGGTGAAGTGCTATTACTCCAAGTCCTTGTATTTTGATGAGTTGCACACTGCAAAAATTGTGAAGTCTTTTCTTAAGAATGAGGTGGCCATCGATACAGAAAGAGTTAAAAATTGGTTGAAGCGCTTTAATAAACTTCAAGAGTTTCCCTTGAGCGAAGAACAGTTTGATGCCGTTTACGGAATTTGCCAACATCCCTTTTCAATTTTAACTGGCGGACCGGGATGTGGAAAAACGACCACTACCAAAGCTTTGGTGAAATTACTGTTGGCGATGAAGAAAAGAGTGACCCTTGCAGCACCTACAGGTAGAGCAGCGCAGCGAATGAGTGAAGTAATAGGGGAGGAAGCACAAACCATACATCGATTACTGGTCTGGCAACCACACACAGGACAATTCAAGAAAAACGAGGAAGATCAACTGGATACGGATTTTGTCATTATTGACGAGAGCTCTATGCTCGATATTTCCATAATGGCATCCCTTTTAAAAGCAACCCCTCTTTCAGCACAGCTACTGCTTATTGGCGACCCCAATCAATTACCCTCGGTAGGAGCCGGTAATGTGTTGAAAGATTTGATAGAAAGTGAAGAAGTGCCGGTTTTTAATCTAAAAAAGGTGTTCAGACAGGCTAGCGAAAGCCAAATAATAAAATTTGCCCACGGAATAATTCAGCGTAAAATTCCCCGCATAGAATCGCCCATCCATATGCCGGATATCTGGAATAAAAAAGTGGATTGTCTTTTTATAGATTCGGAAGAAGCGACCAAGGAGCAAACGCTTTTCATTAAGAAAATAAGAAAGTCAATGCGGTATGTGATAGATAATGAAGGTTTAGCTTTTCTACGGGAGCAGGGAGATGAGGAATCGGATGATAGGTATAAAACCATCACCCAGGAGAAGGATATTTACATTAATCCTACCAGTAAAGAGGAAATAGAAAGTTTAAAAAACACTGGAGTGCGCTCGTATATTTTTAATATTCCTAATAAATTCTTGCACACCAATATTGAATCGCTATTGCGGTCGGAATCCAATGCGGAAGCCTTAAAAGGGATTGTGAAAAAGATTCATCCTTGGTCCAGTATTAATTATGGATTTACCGCCTCGGAAATGGTGGTAAGGCTCTATACAAAAACAATAAAAGAGCGCTTGGGAGAGCATACGGAGGTGCAGATACTGACTCCCATGACGGTTGGAAGTATGGGAGCGCGTAATCTGAATCAATTGGTACAGGCAACCGCTAATCCAGAAAAAGAAGGAATTGCAAGTTTAAAAGTTGGCGACCGTACATTCCGTGCCGGAGATAGGGTGATTCAGCGAAGAAATAACTACGACCTCGAAGTTTTTAATGGCGATATTGGGTACATAACGGCAATTGATAGCCTATCCAATGCTTTAGAGATCACCTATAAAACAGGTGAAAATATACGGCAGGTACACTACGAAAAACAAGATGTGTTAGACTTGGATTTGGCCTATGCCATTACCATCCATAAATCACAGGGTAGTGAGTTCGACGCGGTAATTATTCCAGTGGTGTTGCAGCATTTTAATATGCTTTATCAAAACCTTATCTATACCGCACTTACAAGGGCCAAAAGAATGGCCATATTTGTGGGGACGCGAAAAGCATTGGGTATAGCTGTCAGAAATATTGATAATCGTACCAGAAAAACGATGCTGAAGACCATTGTCCAAAATGATATTTAGACTGCAATTTTACCCATAGACGTTTCATGGATATAAAAGTGAGGGGAGAACAGCTATTTTCAATTAACATTTAACTGCCATATATTTCCCTTATTTCGCTCTTAACATCTACTTTCAACAGGTTGGTGTATTGGCAAGAAAATATCTATGAAAAGAACTTGTTGGCAAATCCAGTGCTTCATCCAAGATGAGAAATCGGTCCAGGAAAGACATTTTTACCGATAGGGTAAAAGGTGATGAATTTCGCCTATTGGATCTCGAGAATTCAACAATCTGTAAAACGGATCGTATTGATCCTCAAAAGATCATCTTTCTGTTTTAACAATAAAACGGTTATTCTATATTTGTTAAGTAACAAATTGGATCTGGAATGGATGATTTTTTAAACAAAATACCCAGTGTTATATTTGGCCGTGGCCAAGAATACTTCGAAGATGGCCATGTATTAAAATTACAGGAGAAAAGTAAGGGTGCCTGGTCGGCAAAGGTTTTAGGCAACTACGGAAACTACAAGGTAAAAATCGAGGCTGATGGTGAAGGTGGCGTCCGTAGTTACTATTGTGATTGCCCTTACGACGGGGTCATTTGTAAACATGTCGCCGCAGTAGCCATTGCAATAATGGACGAACAAACCGTTACCCAAATAACGCAGCAACAACCAAATCCACAAAATTGGGAATACTTACTAGAAACTACTAGTGCTGAGGATCTAAGGAGCTTTGTGCGTGACTATGGAAGTCAAAATGAAGCGTTCAGACGGCACTTCGTTTCAACCTTTTCAAAGCCGGAAGCTATAGACCATCGGGAAACTATTGGGTACTACCAATACCAGGTTAATGGGATTTTTGAGGATTATGAATATGGGGGGTATATTGATTATCGCCATAGTTACAAAGCCATGCGTGATGTTGATCATTATCTTATCCTAGCCGAGGATTATTATGGGAAGGGAAATTTTAGCGAAGCCTTTTCCATTGTAGCTGCCATCGCCATGGAAGGTGTCAAAGCCATTCAATACATGGACGATTCCTCGGGGCAATGCGGTAGTGCCATAGCGGAATCTTTTGAAATGATTGGAAACATCCTGAACACAAATGAATCAAATGCCTTACAGAACATTATTTTTGAATGGCTACATAAACAAGTACAGAACTCCGATTATAATGATTACGGTGTAGGAGATCATTTAGAAACGCTATTTTTTGAAACTGCCATCGTATTGAACCACCGGAATAAGGCCCATAAATTTCTGGACCTTAAAATCAAGGAACTGGCCGATTCGGAAGGTTGGAGTAAAAAGTATTACTTACAAGAATATTTATTGAAAAGGATTGACCTTTTGCAATCCGAAGGAAAAACCGAGGAAGCTGATACTATAATTGACGCGTATTTGAATTATAGTAAATTCCGCCAAATTCGGGTGGATAATGCCCTCGCCGATAATGATTATAATCAGGCTAAAGGGTTAATCCTTGAGGGAATTCAAATTGCAGGTCAAGAAAATGAGGCGGGTACAATTCATGATTGGAAAGTGCAATTGCTTGAAGTGTATAAGCAGTTGGGAGATGATACCCAATATCGTAATCTTGCCAGAGAACTGTTTGTAGAGAACACTTCAGAGATTGCGTATTACAGGTGTTTTAAGCAAACCATTCCCCTTGGCGACTGGGAATTTGAACGAAATCGCTTGATTACTGAGTTGAAAAAACGCCAACAGCGATATTATCAGGGAATACCACCGAACGATTTGGCCCAGATTTTCATAGAGGAAGGAATGACCTTAGAACTGCTCCAGCTTGTCGGGGGATCAAACAATATTTACATGATCATGGAATTCACCCATCTACTGGACCCTGAATATTCGGAAGAATTATTGGGCTTTTATAAATCAGCCATCGAAATTGAAGCTACTAATACCGGTAGAAATGAATATAAAGCCTTGGTACGCTATTTAAAAAAGATGGCAGGTGTGAAGGGTGGGCTTTTAGCTGCTCAAGAATTAAAGGAATCCTTACTTCAACAATACAAGAACAGACCCGCTATGAGAGAAGAATTTCAGAGACTACAATGGGTTTAGCGAATTGTGTCTTCTTATTTGAAGTAACCACGATAAAATCTGACAGTTAAGAATTATATTCAAAAAATTAAAATCAACTTGGCCAGTTACACTTATCACTTGAGCATGGCAATTATAAATACATTAGAATCCAACACTAATTTAAGCCCCACAATTAACAACAATACTGCGAATGCTTTTTTCAATGTTGCTGCAGGTAATTTATGTGCAAGTTTTGCACCGATAGGTGCGGCGAAAAAGCTAGCTAAACTCACACATATAAAAGCATACATATGTACAAAACCTAAGACACCATTAGGCAATGCCTCTTTTACACTAGTATCAACCAATTGGCCAAAGACAAGAAATCCAATAGCGCCAGCAGCAGCGATAGGTAAGCCACAGGCAGCCGATGTACCCACTGCATGCTGAATTTTTAATCCATAATAACTCAATATCGGAACGGTTAATGTACCTCCGCCAATACCAAAAATAGCAGAAACAATACCGATAAAACCTCCCAAACTAGTTTGCCCAACAGGCGATGGTAGTTTGCTAAAGTTGTTTTCTTCCAATGCTTTGTTTTTCATAAATAACATTTTTAATCCTACCAAAAAGGCACCTACACCAATTGTTGCCTGAAGTGAGTTACCATGAATAACAGATGCAACTCCGGCACCAATCAATGAACCCATTACCAATCCCGGTGCCATACGTTTCCATACACTCATCTTTACTATTGTGTGCACGAAGTGAACTAATGGACGTAATAATAATAGTTGCAAGAGATGTACCAATACCAACATGGGTAAGCGCAGCTTCTGGAATGCCTTGTGCTTTAAAAATGTAAATTAATGCTGGTACAATTATCATACCGCCACCAATACCAAACAAGCCTGCAAGTAAGCCAGCTAAAGTACCTGCAGCGAGATAGTAGAGAATATATATGTCCATACGTAAATTAAATAATTGATAGATTTATTCGTTTGCAGTGCTCCATTTGATGAAAAAAAACCATTAAACTAAGAAGCGTCAAATATGGAAACCATTTTTGAATTAATAGATTTGCTAAAGTCCAAGTTCTTTGCGTATAATTTCTGCTCCTGCGCTTAAAGAACTTAACTTACCGCTTGCTATTTTTCGGGATAACGGAGCCATACCGCAGTTTGTACTAGGGTAAAGATTTTCGACATCTACAAATTCTAGCGCTTTACGTAGCGTAATAGCTACTTCTTCAGGTGTTTCAATTCTGTTGGTTGCCACATCAATGGCACCTACCATTACTTTTTTACCACGAACTAGTTCAATCAAATTAAAAGGAACACAGGAGTTATGACATTCTAATGACACTATATCTAAATTAGAATTTTGAATTTTAGGGAAAATTTCTTCGTATTGACGCCATTCAGAACCCAATGTCTTTTTCCAATCATTATTAGCTTTTATTCCATAGCCATAGCAAATATGTATTGCCGTTTCGCAGTGTAAACCTTCAATGGCCCTTTCTAAGGTTGCCATTCCCCAATCGTTTACTTCCTCAAAGAAAACATTAAATGCTGGTTCATCAAACTGGATAATATCAATCCCTGCATCTTGAAGTTCTCTTGCTTCTTCATTGAGTATTTTAGCAAATTCCCACGCCAACTTTTCTCGGCTTTTGTAATGGTCATCGTACAACGTATCTACCATTGTCATCGGTCCTGGCAATGCCCATTTTATAGGCTTGTCTGTCTGTTTACGTAAAAATTTAGCATCCTCAACAAAAACTGCTTTTTGGCGTGCAACCTCATCCACAACAACTGGAACACTCGCATCATATCGGTCACGGATTTTTACAGTTTTACGATTCTTAAAATCCACACCACTTAAATGCTCAATAAAAGTAGTTACAAAATGTTGACGTGTTTGCTCACCGTCACTTATTATATCAACCCCAGCCAATTGTTGTTCGTGCAAAGAAACGCGCAATGCATCTTGCTTTCCTTCAAGTAACTGATTGCCTTCTAATTTCCAAGGTGACCAAAGTTTTTCTGGAGGTGCAAGCCAAGCAGGTTTGGGTAAACTTCCAACGGTGGAGGTGGGTAATAACTTCTTCATAATAGAATTATTTTAATGTGTTGTATTTATTAAAGAGTGAAATTAGCAGACCACTGTTCTAGGGCACTTTTGTACGGCTTAATGAAATGCTTTTCTGTAAATTTACCTTGCTCAATTCCTAACTGGGCGCGCTCTTCCCGGTTGTATATAATTTTGGTTGTTGAATAGTCTCGGTTTTTTAAACTAGGCTGATAGCGCGCTCCTGCTACAGAATTGGCATTGTAAATTTCAGGCCTATAAATCTTTTGGAAGGTTTCCATGGTACTAATGGTACTTATCAATTCGAGGTTGGAATAGTCAGCTAGTAAATCGCCAAAGAAATAAAACGCAAAAGGTGCAACGCTATTTGATGGCATAAAATAACGAACCTGTAAACCCATTTTTTTGAAGTATTGTACTGTTAAAGAAGATTTGTCCGATCGGTATTCAAAACCTAATATAGGATGATGGTTTCCTGTACGGTGATACGTTCTATTTTCTGATACGCTCAAACAAATAACAGGTGGTTTCATAAAGTGTTTTTTGTAACTCTCTGATTTTACAAAACACTTAAATAAATTACCGTGTAATTCCCCAAAACCTTCCGGAATACTAAAGTGGTCCTTGTCCTTATTATGCTCTAAAAGCTGGACGCTAAAATCATAATCGCGCACATAAGAAGAAAAGTTATTACCTACAATACCTTCAATGTGTTTGCCTGTTTTATGATCTATAATATGCGTTTTTAAAATCTCAATTAACGGAAATGTTCTACCGCTACTATCAAGATCTAAATCAACAGAGACAATTTCTAATTCAACCGAATAGCGATTGTTATTAGGATTATCCCAGTTAGCCAAGCTGTTAAAACGATTGTTAATCATATTAATCGCATTACGCAAATTTTCCTGACGACTTTCGCCTCTTGCCAGGTTGGCAAAGTTGGTTGTTGTACGTGTACTGTTGGACGGTATATAGTTCTCATCGAAATTTATACTCTTTAGTGTGAATGTTAAATCATCCTGAGTGTTCTCTAAACCGTTCTTTTCGTTTATTCTTGAATCTTCTAATATGATCGCTTTCATCTTAACCAGATATTATTTCCTACAAATCTTATAATAAAAGATGAATTAATTACGATTATGATTTAAATAAGATATATTACTTTTTAGTGTTTGTTTATTAGGTAAAACATCTTTTATTTGTTTTGATTTAATGCATGAAAAGAAAATTTAACTATGTCCGATTTAGACCAAATTGATTTAAAGTTATTAGAATTGCTTCAAGAAAGTGGGAAATTAACCACAAAAGAAATTGCGCAACAGGTTAATCTATCACCCACTCCTGTGTATGAAAGAATCAAACGTTTGGAAAGGGAGGGAGTAATCAAACAATATGTGGCAGTGGTGGAAGCCGAAAAAGTTGGAAAAGGACTTATCGTCTTTTGTGATATTGCTTTAAAAGAGCATACTAAAGAAATAGGTCATCAATTTGTGGAGGAGATTATGGTTTCCAAGTATGTTTGTGAGTGCTATAATATTTCGGGGGATTATGATTTTAGATTGAAGGTGATGGTTAGGGATATGAAACATTATCAAGATTTTGTACTCAATGAGTTAGGTTCCATTAAAAATATTGGGAGTGCTCAAAGTACATTTGTAATGGGAGTTATAAAACATAATTATGCTGTGCCGATTTAAATTGTAATACCCCGTAAATGAAGGCTACTTATTTTTTTGGTTAGCATCAATAACAATCCATCTTGATCTGGTTTTTGTTTTGGAAATGGCTAAGGTCTTTATTTAAATGTTCATTACATAGTTCTTGTAATTCTTGTAGGATTGCTTTCTGCATGGCAATAGACCCGCAGATCATAATGCAGCCTTTCTTTTTTAACACCTCAACGAATAGTTCATGGTCGTGTTTTATCAAATGTTGAACATATAGTTTCTCCATCGGATTACGGGAATAAGCTGGGTTGAAACTGGTTAATTTGCCTTCTTCTTTTGCGTTTTCAATATAATTCCTATACAGATTAAATGAGTCAGAAGTCCTCGCTCCCCAATACAAGTGAAGCTCCCTCTTTTTAATATTTTCATTTATCATCCCTAAAAATGGGCCTATACCTGTTCCTGTAGCAATTAAAATACATTTTTTAGCCTTTTCAGGAAAATGAAAATTTTTGTTGCTGATTACCCTCGCAGAGAGTTTTTCTCCTTGTTCTAGTCGATACAAGAAATTTGAACACAGCCCTTTTTCATGTCTGCGTATACTGACAACCAAGGTGTCTTTATCTAATTTTCCAATTGAATACAAACGTTCTTGAGCTCCCTCAGTAGGGATTACAGATAGCAAATCTCCTGATTGGGATTTTGTACCGTTCAAATTTTGAAAGCTTAGTAAAAAGGTGTTGTCCTTTTTAAGTTCTTGTTTGCCAATGATCTTAAAAGTAGAGGGAGGAACGGTATTCAATTTCAATTTTGGTTTTTCAAGTTTAATACTAACCCCAATTGTTTCCGACCATTTATGACACCATTCAGTGAAAGCTTCAAATGATTGGTCATTCACGGTAAACACGTCTTGCTTTGTGGTACTATTATTCACCGTAAGTAAGGCTTTATGCGACTTGTAAGCAAAATGACAATAGTTGGGATAAGCCGTAGAACCGAAACCAACCACGCTAAAGTTAAAAGCTTGTTTTTGTTGTTTTTTTTGAATCAGTTCTATAAACTTATTTGCTGTTGCTGGCGCTTCACCTTGCCCATACGTTGCTGTTATTATAATCAGATGCTCCATCTTTTTATAGTACGAATATTCGTTCATTAGCGCTAAATGGCTTTTCAATCCATTAGCTAATAATTTATCATGCAGTTCTTTCCCATATTGAAGGGTTGTACCTCCTTCAGTCCCGACAAGAATTACATAATTACTTTCATCTTTGGAAAGTTTATTTCTAATTTTCGTTTTGGGTCGTTTAAAGTATACAATAAACCCTGTGATAGTTAGAAAGGGAATTGCCAGGCTTCCTAGGCCAAGCACAATAGACCATAGAATACTTCCTTCTCCAGTATGCAGGACAGTTGCCCAGGATGAAATAATTTGGATAGGGTGGATATTCTCTTCCGCAAGTACTTCTCCTGTCACTTGATTCAGGTACAACTCTTTGTTCTTAAGACGAATGATATAATAATCCTCAACAAATTCGGAAAATGGATATTCCAATTCGCGCAGTTCTTTTAAAGGTGTATTTTGAAAGAATGCAAACTCGGTATATTCTTTAATGGGATCTTCCTTAATAGTATCAAAATTCACCACCAATGAAGTATGGGGATCAGGTATTATATCAAATCGTAGAAGGGAAAGGTAAACCCCTGTAATGGATAAAACTAACAGTGGGATTAGTGCGAATCTGGCATAGACAACATGATGGTACTGCGAAAAGTTCTCACGGACCACTGGTGCGAAAAATTGTTTGTATCCTCCTTGTCTCTTGGCAATTAGTACTATGCCAGAAATTGAAATAAATATAAGTAACAACGAGGCGAGTCCAATTAGGAATCGGCCCGTTGATTTAAGAAAAAGAGAACGGTGTAAGTTTGTAGCGAATTGAAAAACAGCTTGCTTTTGAATGATATCCCCAATTTTCTCACCAGATGTGGGGTCAATATAAAATTTCTTTTTTTTCCCTTCATCTATAACGCTAACACTTACAAAACCGTTGCGATCCCTACTTATAGCTAGTACTTCTTTATGTTTTGCATTCAGATTTTCTAAAGTTTTGGCCAAAGAGAGTGTGTCCGCCTCAGCAATGTGAAAGGAATGCATTTTATTTGAAATAGGTTCTATCGCTAGAACAATTCCAGTCACCGAGGCTACTAAAAGGAAAGCTGAGGATATAGTTGCAAAAAGTAAATGGCTAAATCTCCAAACCGGGGACTAGACCATAAACTGTGTAAGTAGTAAATAGAGGGTAAA
>NZ_MTAZ01000056.1 GCF_002150785.1 Arenibacter amylolyticus
ATTACTCTTAGGTAAAATAGACCAACTACTGTAATATTAGGCGATTACAGCGCGTAGGACGATCAATCGCGTGGCCTTTCCCAAAATAGAAAAGTATCAACAGCTAATTATCAAAATACTAATCAACATAATGAAAATGGACATTTAACTGTAAAGGTGGTTGAACAATTTGCCACATTCTAATTATTATTTTAAATTTATTTAATCACTAAACCCCCTTATATTAGGGAGTGATAGGTTCAACTTCTTGAACTTCTGAAACTTTCAAAGCACTCATTTCCTTCTTTTGATAGATAAGATTAGAGTTTGATTCAATATCCCTCATAAACAAATAATCCCTTGTTTCACCAACATATAGAATAGTATTTGTTGAAGTGATTGTATCACCTTTGATTGTAAATTGAACATTTTCAATTGGTATGCCAAGCAATATCTTGTCCGATTTTTCATATTGCAAATCAATCATAGTGGCTATTAGTGTTGTTGATAACAATGAATAATATAACCATCTTAATGCTTTAACACTGAAAGAACTATAGGAATAAACAGCTATCAAATATACAAGGGAAATTATACCACCCCAGATATAAATATATGGTTTTATGTCTTTCCAATATGTTTTAGGATTACCCTCAACTTTGATTAACACAATAACAATTATTGGGATAACTATTATTGTTATTATTATAACTCCTTTTAATATTTCTAAGGGAATTTTAAATCTATTAGAATGATTTAAGATTTTCTCACCATCATCATTTGGGGTAACTAATTTTTCCTTTTTATTTAGCCACCCACTTTTATAAAACACATATAAGATTCCATTAAAACCAGTAAAATAAGTAACACCAATAAAGAAAAGGAAAATTAATAAAGAAGCGAGCGGTAAAAATATAAAAAGGTATTCCTGAAAATTTAAGTAGCTTTCAATTTGAATACCGAATCTCTGATAGTAAAGATTCTGAAACCAATACCCTATACAAATTAATAATGCATACCCCAATGTGATTAATTGGGGTGATATGGTGAAATCCTTACTATCTAACTTTGTATTCATAACTAAAAAAAATGGTTGGTTTACTAAAGATAATAAGAATCTTAAAGATACAAGCCCCTATAATAATGGGGGCTGGTTTCATTAGTCAATACTTAAATCACCTCAAATTGTTGTATGATTGTTGTACGATACACATACAATACACCACTACCCTACTGTAAACCAGTAATTTAATTACATAGTATTCCACCCCTTCACATCCGAAAAATCGTATTCAGGGAAATCCAAGGTTTTATAGAATTCCGCCTTAGTATCTATAAGTGTTTGTTCTAAGGGTGTTCCTTTATCGAAAAATGAAATTACTTCTTCTATATTCTCTAT
>NZ_MTAZ01000057.1 GCF_002150785.1 Arenibacter amylolyticus
GTGAGAGGCTCGGGGTGAAATTCCCCTTGCCTACTCGACGCCGAGACCGTTAGCTACCATTTGAACAAACATCGAACTTATGCCGAAAAGTAGAGGAAGAAAGAAAAAAAAGAAAAAGACAAAAAAAGTCTATGGAAAAGCTTCTGGTGTGAGAAGAGAACTTGTTAATGGCATAGAATTAAAATTAGATGGAAAAAATATTACCGTAAAAAACAAACGGACCAAAAAACAACACGAAGAATACATTCAACAAGTAATAGCGAATAGACCTAAAAATCTAGAGTTTATTGAAAAATCCATCGAAAGAGTAATTGAAATTTTTAAAACATTCGACAATTTTCAACTATTAGGGTTCCTTTCATATAATCACTTTTTAAACCACAATAATCCAGAAGATGATGGAATGGCTGAAGTGACTTTGGAATATGCAACTAGTTTTGCAACTGCTATAAAAAACAATCCTACAAAACAGCCTACTACAGATATTTTCGAGGAACTTAAGGATTTACTTACGAATATCAGAATGGCTTATAATGCCTATATATCTACAGAAGGTCTAATTGGAAATTATACAGAGCAGGAAAGCCATTTAAGATTTTTAACTGTTTTGGAAGCACTACATATGCGAGGAGATGGATATATGAATCATATCTATGCAATATTCAAAGAAATGTTTTCAGGACACGACCAATTCTTTATTGACAATTATGGTTTTGACTCAGATGATATTTTAGAAACGTTTATACAATTAGAAGATTCTTGGTATTGTAGGTTAAGGTTACCAAATGGAATGCCACATCCAAGTTCTATGAATAGATTTAAGGAATGGTATGAAGCAAAAGGGATAAAATCATTTCGAGCTGATGACCCACAGCCAATGATTGATTTTCTGGCTGATAATCCTGATTTCGTTTCTCAAAAAGGAAAACCTGATGGATTTTTAATCAATGACCCAAAACAGTTTCAAGAATTACATAAAATAAGATTCAGACAAGAACGACATAAAAAAGTAGTTGAAGCTATAACCCAAGAATTCGGAGAAAATGCAGGTTTTTTAAATCCAAAGTTTCAGGGTTTACCATTAAGTGAAACTTTAATAACCCAAAAACCTATAATAAAATATAAAGATGAATTCTATCTTTTTGCTTTTAATCTTCTAACTCGAAATCTTTTTGATATTGCAGAATTTTTAATAAAAAATGCAGACAAAAAATACTATAAAGAAAAATTTCTAGGTAATAAATACTCGCATTCTAGAGACAATTATCTAGAAAACAAAACAGCAGAGTTATTAGATAATTTTATAAAAAAATCAACTTCTTATCTCAATCTTAAATACAAACCTGGAATACTTGATGAAAATGGCAATCCAGTTGAGACTGAATTAGACTTACTTATTATTTCAGAAAAAGCTAATTACATAATTGAAATAAAAGCAGGAGGTTTATCAGCACCATCCAAAAGAGGTGCATTAAAGAGCTTAACAGGTCAACTTTCTGAAACTGTGGGTTATGGAGCTTATCAAAGCCACCGAGCATATAAGTACATAATAGAAAACGACAATAATTCTTTTTATGATAAGCAAGGAAAAACAATAAATGTCGATAATACTAAGAAAACATTTAGGGTAACAATAACACTTGAACATTTATCTGGATATATTTCAAACCTACACGAATTAAAAGAATTGGGAATTGTTAAACCTGACGTAGAATTCGCTTGGAATTGTAGCTTGTTCGATTTAATGATATTTTCCGATATTTTAGAAAACGAAGATGACTTTATAGAATATTTAGAACAAAGAATTCCATTGTTCACTAGCGAAAAAATACGAGTAAATGATGAAATTGACTTGTTAGGTTACTTTCTCGAAAATGGAAAATTAGTTGATGAGAAACTTCTGAAAAAAGTTGACAACTATTCACTAAATAAAACCTCTCAAGAGATAGATGAATATTTTCAAAAGGGAGGAAAAAAACCGAAGAAAAAACGGTAGCTAACAATGTATAAAAATAATAGCGGTTTAGTCGCTTAAAACCAAAGAAAGTAAGTATAAAATAGGTCTGTGTTTAACCGAAAAGTAAGTGCATAAAAATCCGCTACTATTCTTATACGAGACCGTCAGACTGTCTCAAAACTTAATAACCTTGTTGAAAACCCGTTGCATCATCTTCAGATCCAATCCCGGCTTTTTGTAACTTAAGGTATGGAATATCAACAAGGACAAGACCGGGAGCAGTTAACACTTTACAGCACTTGTTTGGACGACATGGTCCCACAGGACAATTCAGTGCGATTTATCGATCAGTTTGTAGAGAACAT
>NZ_MTAZ01000058.1 GCF_002150785.1 Arenibacter amylolyticus
TAGCACAGCACTTATAAAATTCACCTATTATTACATTATCCCATTGGTACATTTCCACATTAATCCCCCCATTTCCAAATTTCCAAATTGGCAAATCTCCAAATTAACCCATTGGCACATCGCTACATTGATCAATTGCTACATTAATCCCCCGTCACTTCGAGTGGTTTTGCGAAACGCAGTGAAGCAAAATTGTATCGAGAAGCAGGGGTTGATACTGCCACCCTAGGGGTTTAAACCTAAAAGGAAACAGCTTCAAACCAAGAGTTCTCGATACAAAATTCCTTCAGAATTTCACTCGAACTGACGACTTCATAACCTCGTAACAGCTTAACCTCATCAGCTTAACAACTTAACCTTTCAAGTAATAACCATAATGCTCAGCTAGTGAGATTTCCCAATCGCCCTGAAATAGGGCTCTTGTCGAAATGACGTTCTCATTAATATATTATTTATATATTTTCAAATTAACACATTAACAAATTCCCAAATTAAAACCATTGCTACACTTATCCATTGTTGAATTTCTACATTAATTTATTCCCTCATTAACAAATTGGCAAATCTCCAAATTAAACCATTGGTACATCGCTACATTGACCAATTGCTACATTAACAAAAAACCAGCTACGGTCCAAAATAAATTGGAACCATAACCGGTGTTTGTACTTAGTCTTATGTCCTCCCTACTTTGACTACTGGATCTATTTAGGAGCCTGCAGGTGAGGAGCTAGAAGCAGGGCTACAATTAGAAGCTCGCTACTTGGAATTCTGATCTTCTATTTTCTCTGTGCTTGGTTTCTGGGCAGTACTTAGTACCATCACAGTCGTTTAGCAACTGTTTTTTACCAAAGGCTTCTCCATTGAGTCTGCTAGCGTCTATTCCTTTCTCGTTTACCAGGTAGTCGATAGTGTTCTTTACTCTTCTCTCCGTCAGCTTTAAGTTATACTCCTGCGAGCCTCTGGCATCGGCATGTGAACTTACCTTGATGGTGATGCTGGAATGGGCTTCCATAATCTCGGCCAACTTATCCAAACGTTCCTTTTCTGCTTTGCTTACCCATGCGGAATTGAAAGCAAAATTAACATGACCTACAGACTTTACCTGACTTTCTATACTGGCTCTTCTTTGATTTTCGGCATCTCTTTCCGCTTTCTCTTCTGCCGCTAAACGCGCCTGCTCCTTCTCCCTTGCCAATCGCTCTGCAAGTAAACGTGCTTCTTCCTCGGCTTTCTTAGCTGCGTTGATAGAATCCTGTACTCGCTGGTTTTCATTGATTATGGCCAGCTTTTGCACGCCTTTCTTAGATAGTCCTTTTTCTATACCGAAACGATATACTACTCCGGCATGATGCTGCAAGTGGTTCCCCACATTGATACCTACCTTACCCGAGCTACTAAAATCTAACCCGAATTGATCCGAAAACCAGGTTCTGAATCCAACTACGGCGTTGTATGTCCCCCTATCCTGATTATTGGCCCTGGTATATCCCATTCCAACTCCTACATAAGGATCAAAGAAACCGGTTTCCCCTATAATCTTGTTTAAATCATAACTCACCCTGGCATCTACCGAATAATAATCCATTTCGGTAGTGTTTACCGCTCCACTAACAACCTTCCCTACTTTATATTTATTATAGGAACCAATGGCTTCTATACCCAAGCCATTTTTAAAATACCTACCTATACTTAAGCGCGATGGGTAAGGCAAGGCATTCCAATTGTCCTTAACATTAAATAATCCCTTTAATTGTCCATCGGAATCATCCACAAAATTGTACCCTAGGCCCACCATCCAGGCGCTTTCCACGATATGATCCTTGTCCGTTAGTTGCAATTCCTGGGCGGAATTAACATTGAATGAAGCAACCAATAATACTACTAAAATAATCCTGTAAATATTCATAAAACTATAAATTAGATCAATTTGCAATAATAGGCCCATGTTTATGAGCCACAATTAAAACTCCGCAAGATACAAATTTTATCGACTATCAGCCGCTCATGAAACCTCCCCTTAATCCTTCCTATTTCCTATGGTTTTAGAACGATAACACTCGTTTTCGACACCCGTTAATGGAGTCTATTTATATGTCCAAATAATTGACTTTAACTTATTTTACAACGGGAAAAATTGGGGATAATTGCCTTTTGAGTTGGGATATTGGTTCTAGGGGAAGATATGTTATAAGATACAGTGGCAACGGTACATTCTGCCACTTAAGAGTTTTAAACCGAAAGAAAGTCCTTCATACCAAGGTTCTCGATACAAAATTCTTTCAGAATTTCACTCGAACTGACGGAGTTCAGTTGCCAGTAACCAGTGCGGAGTAAACAGTTTTTTCAGTGAACAATTGGCTCAGTATTCAGTAAACGGTGGTCAGTGAGCAGTTTTACAATTATCAGTAAACAATAAGCAATAAACAAATTGAATAGTTGTACGTCCCTGATTTAGGTTGGACACTTAAAAGATTGGAACCAAAAGAAAAGTGCTCCAAACGAAGGTTCTCGATACAAAATGCCTATGGCATTTCACTCGAACTGACGGCGTATAAACTTTTGAATACCTACATAACGACGGCTTCATACCCAAATTTCCAAATTGGCAAATCTCCAAATTAACCCATTGGTACATCGCTACATTGATCAATTGTTACATTAATCCCCCCGTCACTTCGAGTGGTTTTATTGAGCGTAGCGAAATAAAATTGTATCGAGAAGCAGGGGGTGGTAATGCCACTTAAGAGATTTAAGCTGAAAGGTAAATGCTTCTAATGAAGGTTCTCGATACTAAATTCCTACGGAATTTCACTCGAACTGACGACTTATCTCCATTTGTAATCCTATCAACTGACAACCTCCCTTGTGACTTCGCGTATTCAATGGCACTAAGGAATAAATCAAAAAGCAGGCTTATAAATAGTTTTGTATCTTGAAGTCATCGTGCACTATCAAAACCTATGAAAATTTCCTACGTTTACATTCTTAGATGCTCTGACCTTACCTTTTATACTGGGATAACTTCAAACCTATCTAAACGGCTATTAGAGCACAGGTCAGGGGCTCATATAGATAGCTATACCTATTCCAGAAGACCTCTTTCATTGGTTTATTACGCGGAATTCACGGATGTAAATTTGGCTATAGAAACCGAAAAACAAATTAAAAATTGGTCAAGGGCTAAGAAACAAGCCCTTATCGATAACGAGTTCGATAAGTTGCCCAATTTGGCGAAAAAATCTTTCTTAAAATGACGCTTCATTACTATCTCGTCACTTCGCGTGGTTTTATTGAGCTTAGCGAAATAAAATTGTATCGAGAAGCAGGTGGTGATAATGCCACTTAAGAGATTTAAGCTGAAAGGTAAATGCTTCTAACGAAGGTTCTCGATACAAAATTCCTTCGGAATTTCACTCGAACTGACGGCTTAGCTCCTTTTCTAAACTTACCAATTAACAACTTCATACATCCCCGTCACTTCGAGTGGTTTTGCGAAACGCAGTGAAGCAAAATTGTATCGAGAAGCAGGAGGTGATAATGCGTCTCTAGGGGTATAAACCTAAAAGGAAACGGCTTCAAACCAAGGTTCTCGATACAAAATTCCTCCGGAATTTCACTCCTTTAGACTTGCATAAGTATATTTATCTCAA
>NZ_MTAZ01000006.1 GCF_002150785.1 Arenibacter amylolyticus
CCGGGCGATTATACCGCCATCGTTTACGATACCTCTGGCTCTGGTTGCGACGCGCAAGTGCCCGTTTCCTTGGAAACTGCCACACCTGTGGTGTTTACCACTAGCAAGGAAGATGTTTCCTGTAATGGAGGAACGGACGGTTCCATTGAGGTACTCCTAGATGCTTCCAATGACAATCCGCCCTATACCTTTACCTTGGACGACGGTACCAATCCGCCTATCACCCAGAACAGCAGATTGTTCACGGGCTTGGCAGCGGGTACTTATACCATTACCGTTAGCTCGGATAGGGGTTGCTCCGATTTCCAAACCGTAACTATTGTAGCGCCAGATCCTGTAGGGGTAACTGCCAGTGCTACTAGTTTTACGTGTAATGCTACTAATAAGCCAGGGCAGGCAGTAATTACAGCTGCGGGAGCAGGGGGAACAGCTCCTTACACCTATAGTATAGATGGGGTGAACTTCTTTACCTCCAACACCTTTAATATTACTGACAATGGGTCTGATAGAACTATAACCGTGACCATCAAGGATGATAACGGGTGTACTGCAGCTACCACAGTGAACATTAGCACGCTTAATAAATTCACAACATTAATATCCAAAGATGCCAACATATCTTGTGTAGGACCAGAGGTAATAACCATTACTGCCAACGACAATGGCGATACAAACAATACGTATAGCTTCCAGTTATTACCTGTAGGCAATACCAATGCTACCCTTATTAGTACACCAACTTACAACAGTGCTACCTTTGAGTTGCATGCAGTAGGAGTTTACACCTTTAGGGTAACCGACACTTCTACGGGTTGTTATGAGGATACGGCAAATTATATGATTGCTCCTTACGATCGGATCAAGGTTAGCGCTACGGCTAGTACGCCAGTGACCTGTTTTGGAGATACGAATGGATCATTGGAAATTAATGTTACTGGCTATTCAGGGCCGTATAATTATACAGTTTATACTGCTGGAGGTGGAGCCACCCCAATTTTGGGATCGGCCACTACCGCTACCAATCCATTGACCATTACCGGTCTTACAGGAGGGAATTATTATGTAAAGGTTACGGAATTGGATGCCCCGGAATGTACGGAGGATTCCAACACGGTTCGTATAATATCCCCAGATAGGGCTCTTAGCGCGGTTGTAGATGCCATCGCCAACGTTACCTGCTCCAATGATCAGGGTGAAATCTTGGTAGATCCAAGTGGAGGGTACGCGCCTTACGATATAGTACTTACCAATACCACCACTTCAGAGGTATATGATGCAACTGATGTGAGGAGTATGGTTTTTGACGGACTTTCAGCCGGAGATTACACCGTAGAGATAACCGATGCCAATGGGTGTATCCTAAATGATACCATCAATTTGGTACGGCCGGCCCCAATCAGTTCCGATATTACTCCGTTAAGCACCACCTTGGTCTGTTATGGCGATAGTGATGGTGCCATAAGTGCTATCAATATGACGGGTGGAGAAGGGGTATACCAATATCAATTAAATGTATACGACCCCACGGGAACAGTGATCACCTTTACTTCGGGAGGACAGCTTAGTCCTGATTTCAACAACCTAAGTGCGGGTATTTATTCCATTACCGTATCGGATGGTTGGGAATGTGATTTTGAAACGGTACAGGTAAGCATTGTGGATCCTACGAACGTGTATGCTTCTCTAATAAGAACCAGTCCGTTGAGCTGTACTATGGATGCCCAATTGGAACTTACTGCATCGGGCGGTACAGGACCTTATCAATACAGTGAGGACGGTATCAATTATTTCCCGATGAGCGGCGGAAACACCCATACTTTCAATGTGGCTGCCGGGAGGTATAGCTATTATGTGATGGACGCCTTTGGATGTGGCTCTGTTTTATCCAACGAAATAAACGAAACCGCCATTGCACCATTGTCAGTTGCCCTGGATACCTCGGCAGCAATCATCAACTGTAACGGGGATAGTACGGCAAGCATCACTGCCAAGGCAGCTGGAGGGCTCGGAAACTATCGCTATGAGCTCTTTACCGATGCTAGCTTTACCAACAGGGTTGCTGCTCCGCAAACTTCTGGAAGGTTTAATAATCTTACTGTGGGTAGCTATTACGTAAGAGTTACCAGTGAGGATTGTGTAGTAGCGTCTAGTGCGATCAATATTACCGAACCTACGCCCTTGGTGGTCGATAGTAGTTATACGGATGTATCCTGTAACGGGGCCAATGATGGACGAATTTCCGTTCAGTTATCAGGAGGATCCGGAGGCTATCAGTATGCTATTTCACCAGATCTGGACAAATTTGATACGGTAAATACCTTTACCAATCTGGCACCTGGGGATTATAATGTAATAGCCCAGGATATTAATGGTTGTTTCGAATTTTTGAACTTTACCATTAATGAGCCTTCCCCGATTACAACCTCGGCCACAACAAGTCCGGAAATTTGTATTGGGGAGGAAGACGGGACAATATCCTTAAATATTACCGGAGGTACCGCTCCGTATAGCACCAGTATCAACTCCACCGCGGATGCCGACTTTGTACAGGATAGGACCGATTTTTCTGGATTGGCGGCAGGGACCTATGCCATATTTGTAAGGGATGCCCAGGGTTGTCAAATCAACTTGGCGGTTGTCGTAGATCCGGGAGTAAACCTAAAAGCAACCGTAACGCCCGTTTATGAATGTACGGGGAGTACACCTAATAATTCCCTGGAAGTAATCTTAGATGATCCCACAGTAGCATCAGAGGTGCTATATGCCTTGGACTCCACGGATCCAAATGATATGGTCTTGGAGCCTAACTTTAGAAACATAAGTCCGGGGGACCATTATTTGGCCATCAGTCATTCTAACGGATGTGTGGATACCATCGCGTTCACGATTGCAGATTTTGAACCGCTAGTACTGACGTTGGAGCAAAATAATATCAATGAAATTACGGCAATTGCCACCGGGGGCACGGAAGGATACACCTTCTATTTTGAAGATACGGATAATGGGGAGGACAATACCTTCTATATCAGGGAAACCGGCACCCATACCGTACGGGTAGTAGATGAAAGCGGATGCGAAAGTATTGCCCAGATTTACATGGAATTCATCGATATAGAAGTGCCCAATTTCTTTACCCCCGATGGAGATGGCAACAACGATAGATGGGCTCCTAAAAACATGGAAGGCTTCCCAAAAATACTAACTATCATCTTTGACCGTTATGGTAGGGAGGTTTACAGAATGGGCTTAAATGATGAAGGATGGGACGGACTCTATAAGAATTCGGAACTACCCACCGGGGACTATTGGTATGTAATAAAACTGAAGGGAGAGAATGACGATCGGGAATTTGTGGGGCATTTCACCCTGTATAGATAAAAATATATGTATGCTTACAATGCGCAAGATAACAGTGATCTTAATGGTATTAGGAACCGTGGCAGTACGGGGACAGGAATTAAATTCCCCCCAGCTTTCGCAATACCTGGCAGACAACCCCTTTGTACTGTCTCCCACCTATGCGGGAATTGGAGATCACGTTAAAATTAGGCTCAATGGATTGGCGCAATGGGTAGGTATTAAAAATGCGCCCAGAACCCAATCGCTGGCTGCCGATATGCGCTTGGGGGAAAAATCCGGGGTGGGACTGTTTTTATACAATGACTCCAACGGGTATACCAAGCAACAGGGAGCACGTATGTCCTTTGCCCACCACCTTACCTTGGATCGATATGAGGACGAATTTCTCTCCTTTGGACTCTCCTATAACTTTAACCAGTTTCGGTTGGATGTGGGTGAATTTACGGACGCTGGATTTGACCCAGGGGTGACCGATGATCGCTCTACATCTAACCACAACTTTGATGTAGGGGTGCTCTATCGGAAAAATGCCTTCTACCTAAGCCTAAATGCCTCCAACGTGATCAATAAGGATGTCTATATTTTTGATCCCATCTATGAGCCCAACAAACTGCGAAATTTCTATCTGTATTCCGGTTATCGATACAAGAAATCCAAGAATAGCAATATGGAAATAGAACCCTCCGTTTTGTATAAAATATTTGAGAGTGATGGTAGATCGGAAGCGGATATTAACCTAAAGTTCAGATTTTACGATTTTGAGGACTATTATTATGTGGGGGCTACCTATCGATTTTTAAACGACCAATTGGGTAGACCCTTGTATGTGGCCCCATTGGCCGGACTGAAAAAGAACAATCTCTATTTTGGGTATTCCTATCAGGTTATATTAAACGAAATACTGGGCTATAGTACCGGTACCCATGTGGTTACCATCGGGATGGACCTTTTCCAGGGAATCAGTAATTGTAGGTGTACGTATTGAGATGTAATGTGCAAATGGATTAATGTAGCAATGTACCGATGTAGCGATTGATTTGGAGATTTGTTGATTTTGGAATGGATCACGGCACTATAATAATGTACCGATTGATAAAATTTTATAGGGGCTGGTGACTTGCCTAAATTGTTTCCGCTACACTCCATTCCATCGTTTTTTCGATTTCAATTAGGGATGCTCCTTGAATTGCCACGACTTTTAAGTCGTGGGTAATAATAAAATACTAAAACCCCTTGGGGTACGCTGGGATTGATTTAGTTTTGCAGAAAACTAGGAAGCAGTGGGGAAAGTAAAGGTTAGTAATATAAGGGCTTATGCCCATCATGGCTGTTTAGGGGAAGAAACAATTATTGGAAGTGAATACCGCGTGGATGTGGTAGTTTGGGCCAACTTAGATTCGGCCGCCATCTCCGATGAACTGGTAGATACGGTAGATTATGTACATATAAACCACGTTGTTAAGGAAGAAATGACCATACCCTCTAAACTATTGGAGCATGTGGGAAAGCGAATCTTAGATCGCATCCTAGAAGAAATTAGCATGGTAAAGAAGGTGGAAGTGGCTGTCACCAAAATAAATCCGCCCATTGGCGGGGATGTGGAAGGAGTGACCATTGTACTGAAAAGAAAAAGATAGTTCCTTTAACTTTTTGATATTTAAAAAAAGTACTACCTTTGCACTCCTAAAGGGCATTGTGGCCGAGTGGCTAGGCAGAGCTCTGCAAAAGCTTGTACAGCGGTTCGAATCCGCTCGATGCCTCCAAAAAAGAACCCTCTAACATTAGAGGGTTTTTTTATTTCCGGATTTTTTTGGGTAGGCTGTGGCAGTAATGCTGGTCTTGTATGTTCGCTTACAATATAGATGTTAGCATTTTCTAGTGCGATATAAGTCCCGTAACATAGTACTATGATTAATGTAACCGTAATTAATCCCTCCGGTTTGCACTTTCAGGCAAACCACCTCCCTTTGAAAAAGGGAGGAGCTTAATTTTGTTTCCTTGGAAGTGGTCAACCTATATCAGGGACGTACACCATTGTTTATTGCTTATTGCTAATTGTTTACTGGAAAGCAGTTCACTGTAAAACTGTTCACTGGCCGCAGCCTACTACCATTACCCTTTTATTGTTATGAGGTTATCTTGTTAAGAAGTTATGGGGATATGGATGTTAGAAGCGATGTATGGCGTTTTAAAAGCGATCCAAGTTCATGTTCCTTAGTTAAGCTTTATACATAGTGGCACTTTCCAATTTAGTTAGGATCTCCGCTCCGCTTAACGAATATCAGCCAAATGCAATCCCCTGATTCGGGAGTAAGTCTATTTTAAGGTCGTTGACAATAGAACCTACTGGATCAGAATTAAGCTATTTTAGAGCAATAACTATATATCTCCTACCGCGACTGGCCACTGTTCACCGATTACTGAGGTCGCCCCGCCATTGTTAATTGTTAATTTTTCACTGTAAAACTGTTCACTGGCCGCAGCCTACTCCCATTACCCTTTTATTGTTATGAGGTTCTTGTTAAGAAGTTATGGGGATATAGGTGTTAGAAGCGATGTATGGCGTTTTAAAAGCGATCCAAGTTCATGTTCCTTAGTTAAGCTTTTTACATAGTGGCACTTTCCAATTTAATTAGGGTTTCCGCTCCGCTTAACGAATATCAGCTTAATTCAATCCCCTGATTCGGGAGCAAGTCTATGAACCTACTGGATCAGAACTAAGCTATTTTTGAGCAATAACTATATATCTCCTACTGCGAACTGTTTACTGTTCACCGATTACTGTTCACCGATTACTGTTCACCGATTACTGGGGTCGATTAGCCATTGTTAATTGCTAATTGTTCACTGTAAAACTGTTCACTGGCCGCAGCCTACTCCTATTACCCTTTTATTGTTATGAGGTTATCTTGTTAAGAAGTTATGGGGAAATAGATGTTAGAAGCGATGTATGGCGTTCTAAAAGCGATCCAAGTTCATGTTCCTTAGTTAAGCTTTATACATAGTGGCACTTTCCAATTTAATTAGGGTTTCCGCTCCGCTTAACGAATATCAGCTAAATGTAATCCCCTGATTCGTGAGCAAGTCTATTTTAAGGTCGTTGACAATAGAACCTAATGGATCAGAATTAAGCTGTTTTTGAGCAATAATTAGATGTCTCCTACTGCGACTGGCCACTGATCACCGATTACTGAGGTCGCCCCGCCATTGTTAATTGCTAATTGTTTACTGTAAAGCAGTTCACTGTAAAACTCCTCTCACTACTCAATACTCACTACTCAATACTCACTACTCAATACTCACTACTTAATACTACAAATCAAACCCCAGGTCCTTCCGGTAGTACATTTTGTCGAACTGAAGTTTTTCCATATTCTCATAGGATTTTTTGAGTGCTTCCTTAAAGTCGGACCCATAGGCAGTAACGGCTAGTACCCTTCCGCCATTGGTAAGTACCTTCCCGTCCTTAAGTTCGGTTCCAGCATGGAAGACTACTGCATCCTCTACAGCATCAAATCCAGTGATTTCCTTGCCCTTTTGGTAGGCTTCTGGATAACCTCCGGATACGGCCATCACCGTGGTAGCTGCACGCTCGTCTATTTCCAAGTTAATTTGGTCTAAGGTCCCGGCTGCAACGGCCTCAAAAACCTCTACCAAGTCGTTCTTAACCCTAGGGATAACCACTTCCGTCTCCGGATCTCCCATTCTAACATTGTATTCAATCACCTTAGGGTCGTCCCCTACCTTTATCAATCCGATAAACACAAACCCCTTATAAGGCAAATTATCCTTTTTAAAGCCCTCTACGGTAGGTTTAACGATTCGTTCAAGTACTTTATCCATGAATTCATTATCTGCGAAGGGAACGGGGGAAATGGCCCCCATACCGCCTGTATTCAATCCGGTATCACCCTCACCGATTCTTTTATAGTCTTTTGCTGTGGGTAGGACCTTAAAATTATCGCCATCGGTAAGTACAAAACAACTTAGCTCTATTCCGTCTAAAAATTCCTCAATAACCACGGTGGTACTGGCATTTCCAAATTTGGCATCCACCAACATGGTTTTCAGCTCGTCCTTGGCTTCTTGAAGTTCGTTCAATATCAGTACCCCTTTCCCCGCTGCCAAGCCATCGGCTTTCAATACATAGGGAGGGGTTAGGGTTTCCAAAAAGGCATATCCTTTTTCCAAGGTATCAGCGGTGAAACTTTCATAGGCCGCTGTCGGAATCTGGTGACGCATCATAAATTCCTTGGCAAACTCCTTGCTCCCTTCCAGGGTAGCCGCTTCTTTCTGCGGTCCGATTACCGGAATATGCTTTATGTCCTCATCCGCTAGGAAAAAATCGTGCACCCCTTTTACCAAGGGATCTTCGGGTCCAACGATAACCATATCAATATTTTCGGATAGCACCGATTTTTTGATGGCCTCAAAATCACTTACACCAATTGGTATATTAGTGGCTATGGCAGCGGTCCCTGCATTTCCGGGAGCTACGAAAAGTTGATTGAGTTTTGGACTTTGCTTTAATTTCCAGGCCAATGTATGTTCACGGCCACCAGCACCGAGGATAAGGATATTCATGTTTCAAAAATTTCTCCAAAAATACGGTTTGCTATGGAAATTGCACCTACTTGAAGGGAAAAATTGATTAAGGCCCTAGTTGTGTTGGGTTATGGAGTGATGTGGTTAAATAGTTAAAAAGCTAAAGTTGTTATAAGGTCCAAATGTTTTTAGTCAGTATTGAAAGGGTTTAGTTTATTTATCCCACCCTAGGCTTTATTTAATCCATAGGTTAGGGCTATTGGCTGCAGATTAATATTGACCGTGGTAAGAATAACAACTAGCGCTACTTCTCCCCCGAGTAGCTATCGAGATGGTGCGAAAACAGCACCTAATGTCGAAGGTCCATCTCCTAGGCATTGAAGCCAAATTGTGCATTTTTAAAGATTCCTCAGTATTAAATGCTTTGAGTAATGTCTTATACTTTCTCTTTTAGTTCGGATTTCGGCTACGCTCAATCCTCAGATGCACACATTTTATCATGGCTAACAATTTTTAAATACTGTTTTAGATAAGGAGTTACCGGTTATGATGTTATGTGTCCGTAGTTTAATAGTTGCCATTTCTGAAAAGCACTCCATTTGAAATAGAAACCATTGCTTATTGTTCACTGCAAGAGGTCTACTGTAAAACTACCCACTATTACCGCAAACATTGACTGGCCACTGTTCACCGATTACCGACTACTGAACCTCACTTCTTATTCCGGTCGGAGAAATCGCGATGTTCTGTTTTTCTGAGTTCTTCGTCGGTAAGGGTCTTAAAGTAGTCCCAGGTTCTTTTCATACCCTCTGCCCTACTGATTTTTGGTTCCCATCCCAGAATTTCCTTCGCCTTGGAAATATCGGGTTGCCGCTGCATGGGGTCGTCTTGGGGTAAGGGCTTATAGATTATCTTTTGGTCGGTTCCCGTTAGTTTTATGATTTCCTCGGCAAATTCCTTGATGGTTATTTCGTGCGGATTCCCAATATTCACCGGACCGGTATAATCGCTCATCAACAGCCTATAGATCCCTTCAATCTCATCATC
Organism: Arenibacter amylolyticus; assembly: GCF_002150785.1. Taxonomy (GTDB): domain Bacteria; phylum Bacteroidota; class Bacteroidia; order Flavobacteriales; family Flavobacteriaceae; genus Arenibacter; species Arenibacter amylolyticus. The sequence goes on from NZ_MTAZ01000006.1 coordinate 8,953, forward strand.
CACAAAGCAGAAAGAGCGGGTTTGCGATCCATCCCCAAAAACGGTGAGGTCTTCCCCCCGTAAAGCCTGACCCATAAAAGCGGGGATTACCCGTCCGTCGTTCAGACGCATTCTAGGGCCATAGGTATTAAAGATTCGCACTATCCGTGTCTCAACCCCGTGAAACCGGTGATAGGCCATGGTAATGGATTCTTGGAAGCGTTTGGCCTCGTCATATACCCCACGTGGGCCAATAGTATTCACATTTCCGTAATATTCTTCCGTTTGCGGGTGCACCAAGGGGTCACCGTAAATCTCGGAAGTGGAAGCGATAAGGATTCGTGCATTCTTTTCCTTGGCCAGGCCCAATAGGTTATGGGTTCCCAAGGCACCTACTTTAAGGGTCTGAATGGGAATTTTTAGATAATCGATGGGACTGGCGGGAGAGGCAAAATGAAGGATATAATCCAATTTCCCAGGGACATGTACAAATTTGGTAACATCGTGGTGTTGAAACTCAAACTGCTCCAGTTTAAAGAGATGTTCAATATTCTTAAGATCACCAGTAATCAGATTATCCATGGCAATCACATAGAAGCCTTCTTTAATCAATCTATCGCAAAGGTGAGATCCCAAAAAACCTGCAGCACCCGTAACCAGAACTTTTTTCATCTATTGCTATTTATTTGTCAGATGTAATTATTCACCTGTCTATTAATTGTTTTTTATAGGAGATTCATGAATCTTCGATTTCGCCAATAATTGTTTAGGTTGGCTCATTTCATCATTTAATATTTTTGAGAGGATAGTACCATCCAAAATTAAACGGATTTTTCAGTTTAGGAAATATTTATGGTTTAATAACCAATATTGAGGGGTGAAGGGTGATGAGGTTTGGGTGAGGTATTAGTGCGAAGGCAACTGAAATTAGAATTATATTGAAAAGTATTGGGGTTGCAGGTTTAAGGTAACAATTGATCAATTTGATAATTTGGAAATGAGCCAATTTGGAAATGTAGCCTTAATCTAAATTTACTTCTAACATTTGGCTTCTAGATATTGCCAACTGGCTATTGTTATTTTTTCTAAATTTTAAATGTTACAATATAGCTAATGCCTTCTCCTTATTTTCAATTGTCATTTTTCTCTTCTCTTTATTCTTCTTTAATAAGCTTTCTCCTCTCCCGAAACCGCATTGATAACTGTTTGTATAATAATTTTTATATCTAAAAATAGGGACCAGTTCTCAATATAAAAGATATCGAATCGGGTTCTGTTTAAAATATCGTTATCCGTTTCAATTTCACCCCTATAACCCTTTACTTGAGCCAATCCGGTAATCCCGGGTTTTACAAAATGGCGCAGCATATACTTATCTACCCTAGTGGCAAATTCGTTGGTGTGCTTCACCATATGGGGTCTGGGGCCTACAACGGACATATTGCCAAAGAGCACATTGTAGAATTGCGGGAGTTCATCAATACTGGTCATTCTTAAAAATCTACCCACCTTAGTCACGCGCATATCGTTTTTTGAAGCCATTTGGCTGTCCGCATTCTCATTGGGTGCCATGGACCGGAATTTATAGCAATAGAAGTCCTTATTGTCTATTCCAGAGCGTTTTTGTCGAAAGTATATGGGGCCTTTGCTCTCCAATCGTATTATCAAGGCGATTAACGGCGCCAACCAAGAAAGGATGAATACAATCACGAACAACGAGAAAACTATGTCGAAAGCTCTTTTAAGGGCCGAATTCAACGGATTGTGAAGCGGGATATCGCGCAGCGATAGAATGGGAATATAATCGTAATACTCAAAGGTGAGTTTCTTGGAGAATATATTCTTATTGTCAGGTATAAATTTTAGGGTTTTCAGGTTATTGTCCGCAAAGTTGATGAATTCCGTTAATTGGCTATTTTTAAGCTCGGAGACAGAGCAATAGATCTCATCCACATTATTTTCTACGATATAGACAAAAGTATCGTGGATATTAAAGCTGGTTTCCGAAGGAGAAAATTGCTTCATAAAATGGTACCCAAATTCCCTGCGCTCCTTGAACACATCGATGAGTTGATCCGTCTTTTTATTTTTCCCGATTACCACTACGTTTCGCATATTCCCTTTCACCTTTTCACGGTATTTCATTAAAAGGACGTAGTTCAAGAACTTAATACTAAAGATGGCAATGGCTGTAAAAATAAAGTATTCTCCTAATGCCAAGCGGCTCATATTGGGTTGCTTAAAAAAGCCAATAAAAGCGTATAGGATTAAAAAGAAGAAGACAAACTGGTTAAACAGTAGCTTTAGAATATTGGTGACTTTGGTGTACCTGTAAACCCCATAAAAATTGTTTTTCACTGATAAAATTATCCACGCCAGGGTAAGGTACGAATGGAAAAGTATGGGATATTGAAAATTAATAGGTAGAAAATACGCAAATAGGTTGATCACCAATAAATCCACCGTATAGGATATGGGGGTAATAAGTCCGGCGAAACGGTATCTTTTGAATAGTATTGGCATTCTGCCCTAAAGTTAAATGGTAAAATGGGGACAAAGGTAAATTTTAAAATTGAAATAGGGTGGTAATTTTTAGAATTGAAGAACGTATAGACTATAATATTGATGGTAAGGCTGCTATCTTTTTTTTGCAAAATCGGAATAGCTTTCCTCAACGTAAGTTTTAATCTCTTTTTCGAACCTTTCTTTAGAAAACCTCTCGGCCTGTTGTCTAATTATTTCAGGTTCAAAATTTAAATTTTCAAAATGATTGACCGCTTCTTTTAATGAAATTGAAGATTGTTCTTGAAATAGGACTCCTGTTTTATTATGTAAGACTGTTTCTAAAAGGCCTCCTTTTCCGAAACCAATTACTGGTGTGCCACACGCCTGAGCCTCTACAGGTACGATGCCAAAATCCTCTTCCGCTGCAAAAACAAATGCCTTTGCTTGTTGCATGTACTTGCTCAAATCAGCATCGGAAATGAATCCGAGGAACTCAATATTTTCTTTTGCTAATTTGCTAATTTTTTCATAATCTGGACCAGTACCTGCGACTAGCAGTTTTTTATCCGGCATATCATTAAATGCCTGGACTATTAAATCTATTTTTTTATAAGGAACCATTCTGGAGGCTGTAAAATAATAATCTTCCTTCTTAGCCTCAAAAGAAAAGGCCGTTGTATCCACTGGTGGATAGATTACTTTAGCTTCTCTTCTGTAAACCTTCCTAATCCTTCTTGCGATATATTCCGAATTTGCTATAAAATGGTCTACCCGATTAGAAGAATTGATGTCCCAATTACGCATTTTATGTAATACATATTTGGCATAGATGCCCTTAATTCCTTTATCTAGACCAGCTTCCTTGAGATATTGATGATATAAATCCCAAGCATAGCGCATTGGAGAATGGCAATAACAAATATGTAATTGATCTTGGTGTGTAAGGACTCCTTTGGCAATAGATGCTGATGAACTAAGAATTAAATCGTACTCATTTAAATTAAACTGTTCTATTGCATATGGAAATAATTGTAAAAACTTTCTATGATTGGATTTTGCAGTTGGTAAGTTTTGTATGAAACTGGTATTTACTTTTTTACCATCTAAGATATAAGCTCTATCCTTTTTATTTAAAAAGTCCACAAGGCCATAATGTGTAAAATCTGACCAAGTGTTAGTAAAGGAATGGATCACCTTTTCCGCTCCACCATTAACGTAATACCAATCGTGTACTAATGCTTTTTTCATTTAAGATTTATATATTCATAAACTGAAGGAGATAACTTATCTAAGGTATTTTTTTTAAATCTCTAGTTAACACAACATTAGCTCCTATTATTGAATTATCGCCTACGATGATATTTCCTAATAATTTGGAACCTGCACCCAAAACTACATTTTGTCCAATAGTAGGAAACCCATCTTGAATTCCTGAACCTTTAATTCCAAGAGTAACTTGATGGTATACTTTTGTGCCCCTTGAATTTTTAGCGCCACTTCCAATTACTGTGCCAACTCCGTGAATTATTATTACCCCACCTTCGATATCACATTTATAATCTATGTCTACCCCATAGACAACCTGAATAAATATTGTTAGTATCATCGGGAGGGGTATCTTAATTTTCCATAAAACATGACTTACTCTTTAAAAGAAAAGGGAATGAAATCCTCTGTTTGATACAATCGTCATTAAATAAGGTATGTTGTACTCTTTATTTAATGCCTCGATATTTTCTTTACAATATTGAAAAAAGCTCATTTTTTAAACTTTTTAATAATGCCAACTAGCAGATCAGCACTTGTTTTCCAAGAATACTTTAACGCCAATTTATTTCTATGTTTATTAACCATATTTTCATTTTCTAGACCATTCAGAATACCATTTTTAATAGACAAAGGCGATTTTGGATCAAAGTAAATTGCATTGTCACCACATACCTCCTTAAATACAGGAATATCTGAAACACAAACTGGGGTTTTCTGACTTAAAGCTTCTATTATTGGGATTCCAAAACCTTCATATAAACTCGGGAAAACAAATAATTTTGCAAACCTATAATAATTTACCAATTCTGCATCCGAAATATCAGCTAGAAACCGAATCCGATTATTGGTGACTTCATTTATCGATTTATTTGCAAAATGCTCATTAACGTTTCCTATTATATATAAATACAGATCGTTGTCATCGATTAACACAAAAGCCTCGATAAGTCTTTCAAAATTCTTTCTAGGGTGGTGTGATGAAACCGTAAGTAGATAGTTGTTTTTTAATAGATTATTATTTGAAAACTCTAGGCTTTGATCCTTGAAAAAAATAGGTGCCACAGCATTATATACAACAGAAACTTTATTTTCTGATATAAGTAACTCCTTAACAATTTCTTTTTTTGAAGTTTCACTAACTGTTATTATATGTAATGATGTTTTTGCTATTCTTGGTATCAAGAAATTATATGCCGTTGAGAATGTTTTTGAAAACCATTCTGGGTGTATTTTAAAACATAAATCATGGATAGTTACTATTTGTTTTTTAATAAATAAGGGAGCAGTATTGCAAAAGGAAATGAGTAAGGCATTTTTTCTAAGTACATATTTTTGAAGTGTAATTTGTTCCCAAAGGTGACCTTTAAAACCGCCGATATATTTAACGTCAAGTTCTTCTGCTAATTCATGATGAATAATATTTTTTGGTGCGACAAAGACTACAGGAAGGCCGCTTTTATTCAATTCTTTCGAAATTTCTATAGCAAAACGCTGCACACCCGATATGGGTTGAGTAAGGAACCTGGCATTAATCACTATCATGTGCAACTAAATTTTTATAAAATAATAGGCTGTTAAACAGGGTAAACAAAACAATACCTGTATTCCTACTTAAAATGTTTTCTGTCAAAAACGCTACAAAGAAGAATAATAGAAACATTCCATATTCTTGATCCTTAAATAATACTGCTTTTTGAATATAAATAATATAACTACATAATATTAAAATAAAACCTAAGACACCGAAACTAAGCCAAAAGTGAAAATATTGATTATGAGAATTGTAACTAGTAATTTGGTAAGCATCAGTGTTAAATGATTCAATATAACATTGGTCCAGCGCATGTTGAACATCTCCCCCAAAACCCATAATGGGTGTTGTTTTCATAAGCTGAAAGGAACATTTGTAAATCCCCATCCTTAAATTAAAAGAATTATGATGAATTCCTTCAGGATAAAGGTTTTTTGTGTTTGTTATTTCATCCAATCTACTCTTTAACGGCGTTAAATATACGATAAACACACTAGATAGTAAGAAAATGGCAATTACAGCTAATGCTTTAAGCTTGTTTTTAATATTTGTATATAATATAACAATAAAAACAAGAAATAACGCTAATATAGGTCCCCGGCTACTTGCTAGTAAAATCCCTGCTAACAGGATGATGGTTATAATTATGTTTATCCATTCTTGTTTAAATTTATTATAATACAAAAGTAATAAAGCTGTCCCTGTTAACAGTGTAAAATAAATCGGATGCTCGTTAAGTAAGGGAATTTTATCAAATAATGACCTTAATTTAATTGTAGATTGATAATTTGAGATAAGTAATAAGTCAGAAGGAATAGATTGACAAAAAATATAAGCTAGCATTATAATACCATATACTGTACTACTAATAATATAGGTTTGTATAAATATTCGTATTTGATTCTTTGAATTTATGGGTCTTAAAAAAAATATAGTACCTGGAATTATTACAAATGACAATCCTTTTTCTAATATTGAAATACCATTTTTCAGATCCTCCGTCCATATCAATGACAGAATTAGCAATGGAAAAGGTAATGAATACCAGAACAATATTCTGAAATACTTCTTATTATCACCAAAGAAGTTTTGATTATCATTCTTTTTGTATAAGATAATACTTCCTATAACAAAAAGGGCCGTTGCTATTGAGACCATCGCCAAACTTAACATAGGTAATAGCGCTAATACTAGAAAATTATACCGTTTAAAAAATACTTTAAATCCCATATAATGTATGCTCAAGATTGTTTGTTGGAGTTATGATAAAAAATGGCATATGGAATTGCTAAATACACCCAGAGAAATAACATAATAAAAGAAGGAAATGCATTTAATGAAAGGTACATAGCCAATAGACCTCCGGTTAGTATATTATTTTTAATTTTTAGTGCAGTCCAAAGGGTCATTGCTAAGAACATTATAAAAAACAAAAATCCTATGATCCCATACTCTGCCCAAACCTCTAGGTATACATTGTTAGGAATAGCTCTTAAATTTGTTCTTTTGAAATATTGGCGTGACCAGTCACTATGATTTTTAACGGTCGAATAGATATTGTTATATTGATCATAGTGTAATCCATAATTATATGGGCCTACACCCCATATAGGATTATTTAGCCCAGCATGGAACGCAATATCTCCTGTAAGATATCTATCAACTTTTGACATATTTGATTTCGTAAGGGTACTTAACGGTGTAAATAACTTGGCATGCACATATTTTTGATAAAATTCAGATTTAGAGAATGCAAAAGTGGAAATCAAAATAAAAGGAAGAAGAAGTAGGAAGATTTTTAAAACCCTTTTTCTAAATATTAGACTTTTAAAATAGAAAGCTAAAAATAATATTGCGCTTACTATAGAAATTGTAGAAAAAGTTGTGACTATAGAGATTATTAAAAAGATTCCCGTTCGTGTTTTATTTAGGTAAAAAGCAATGGTACTAGATAATAAAAGGAATAATCCAAAATAATTTCCTTCTTTAAAGGTTCCTGAACGTACAATTCCGAATAACGTTTGGGGATTTTCGTCCATTCCAAAAAGTGTCAAATATGGAAGGTTTAAAGCTGATGAAATAAAAAGATACCACCCGTAAATTGCTGCCAATAAGGCCCCCTTTAGCCAAAAATTGAGACTTTGTTTTTTATTCTTGCCAATAAAGAAAATTGAAATAATAAATGCAATAACATTTAGGTAAATATAGACCAACCTTAAAAAACTATCAGGTATCCTCCCTATTCTTGAAGGAATAGCCTTAGGTGGATAATCGTAAGTCCAAAAAGCATTAACCATGAAAGAAAGGGTTGCAATGGCTAAGAAGATTAATAATACCTGCGTTTCCCTTAGAATTTTAAAATAGTTGGTCTCCCATTTGAGTTGGATGAATAAAACTATCAAGATAAGTAATAGTAATTCTGATATTTTTAGAGGGAAAAAAACGTTTATCGTTAATGCCTGTGTAAAAGGCAGAAAAAATAAAAAAACATTAAAAATGGTCTGAATTTTTAACTTCAAAATTTACTGAATTATAACTGATCCTCAAATTGTTTTATTTTGTTTTCTACCCTGAACCTGTGAATGGCATCGGTTCTAATTTCAAGATTGTTGAATTTTGTTTTGAAAAATCGGTTGAATTTAGATTCAAAATCTCCTTTCTGAAATGAAAAAATATCCCCATTAAATCCAGGTTTAATTATTTCATCAATTCCTCCTAAACAATTATTGGCCAATACAGGTGTACCACAAACCAAAGACTCCAGAACTACGTTTGGGAAACCTTCAAACCTAGAGCTCAAAATAAGGGCATCTGCCATTTGCAAGTATTTATATGGATTTCCAACATTTCCTTTAAAACAAATATTGTCTTGTATATCATACTTTACTACCATTTTTTCTAATGACTCCCTTTCCTCCCCTTCTCCCAAAAAAGTTAAATAAAAGTTCTTCTCACTAAGCTTTGCCATTTGATGTATTAATATATCGAATCCTTTTTGATATGTCAACCTACCTACGGCCAAAAGATTGATTTTGTATTTTGATAGAGTTATATGATTATCTATACTCAATTTGTGATCTACATAAGAAACATCAACAGGATTGTTGATTTTCACTAATTTGGTTTCTGATATTTTGAAATTCTTATGCAAGTCATTGAACATATCATCTGATTGCACAATTATACGGTCAAAATTCTTATAAAAATACTTGTAAAATAATCTAATAATCAAGTATTTTTCAAAGATACTTGGGATATTTGATTCCCTAGCTATTTTTTTTATATGTTGTGGAAACAAAAACAAGAAGGGGGATATAAGAGCATTTATCTGACCTGAACCAAAAAACAGGACATCAGGTTTTTTTTGTCTGGAAAGTATTAGCATCCTATAGATTAAAAGAGGAAATGATACTCTAATTGGCAGTTTTATTTCTAAGTTATGAACAATTACATCTTCCCATAAGTCTTTAAGAAATACATTTGATCCATCTTTTTTTAAAATTACCAAATGTGGTTCAAATTTGCTCCTGTCTAAATTGTTAAGCAGTATTGATATAATTCTTTCACCTCCCCCGCCACCCAAATTTGGCATTATAAAAAATACTTTTTTCATGCTTTTGTTTTCTATAATTGTATTAAGTTTCCTAGCTTTAAGTCCCAAATAGAAGGTATAATAGGTCTGAAACCAGAATCATGATGAAAAGTTAACTCTCCAAAAAAAATGTCATTATTAATTAAATAAAGATCTACTCTAACATATTTAAAATCTTCTGAAAGTTTATTGGCTATCTTAATCATTTTCATTAAATTAGGAGGTGGTGGTATTTGTATTTTGCTAGGTAATGTTTCTTTACCTACTTGGTTAATAGATGACCAATAGAATTCAGCAATATTCCAGTTTTTATCATACCAGTTTCTAGTGTGCTTTTCCGTGCCTCTATGACGATCTATTGAGATAAACTCTACTTTCCCATTAAAGCAATGAAATTTATAATCGTCTGGAGATCCACCGGTTTTTGAAATCAATAATTTCTCAAGGAAGATCTTAGGTTCTATATTTTTATACTGCCATTCTTTTGTTTTGTTGTAAAAGTTGTTCTTTAACGCTTTTACGAAATAGCTTCTAATGAAAGACCAGTCTACATTGTTTTTGTCTTTAATTATTTTATAGGAGCCACTATCGTGATTTGTCTTAATTATAAAGGGCTCATTTGGGACGTTGTTAGTGTTAAGGTCATTGATATTCTCAATTTGCTTATAAATCGGGATTAAAATTTCTTTTCCAACTTTAATAGTCACATAATCCCTTACGGCTATTTTATCTGCACAAATTGTTTGTAATTTAGTTCGCTCTTTTAACTTTAACCATTGAATTTTTTCATTTAAAGTTCTAGGATTATTCAAATCTAAATCATATCCAAAATTTCGTTTAAACTCAATTTTCGTAAAATATTCATCTGTAATTAAATTGTATCTATAAAAATCATAAAGATTTTTTACTGGACCTAAAAAGAATTCGATACACTTATTATTATAGTATGCCTCTTTTAATTTCTGTCTTAAACTCATATTAATCATGTAATGTTTTTAATAAAACATCAAATTTTTCATTTGTTTTTTCGTGAGAAAATTCTTGGTTAAACAATTTGATTGAATTACTAGAAAATAAATCTATTTTGCTAGAAGAATTTTTTAAATCTAAGATGGCTTTTGCTAATTCTAAATAATCAAATGGACGAATAGAGATTCCATTATAGTTATTGAATATCATGTCTCGCATTCCTCCATCAGAGGTAAATATAAAAGCTTTACCTTTTGCTAAAGCTTCAGTGGCAAACATGGACATACCTTCATATCGGGAAGGCATTAGGATAACATCTGAGCGGTCCAATTCTAGTTGTACTTTATCATTTGAGATAGATGTTAAAAGTTTTGTCTTTATATATTTTAATTTGGATAAATGTTTTTTAAATTCATTTGATAAATCACCATTACCAATAAAAGTACATTCTATATCAGCTAAATCACGTGGAGAGTAAATAGTTTCCAAATAGTAAAATGCTTGTAAAGTATCTTGAAATCCTTTTTGAAAATATCCTTGTTTGTCCATTCTTCCTAGTTGCATCAATTTCAACTTATTATTTCTTTTTGTTGAATTGTTGACCTTAACTTTTGGGAGCGAATTTGGTATTATAAAGAATTTTATTTCGTTATCTTGTTTTAATGAGAAATAAGTCTTTAAATAATCTATATAATGGTAGGTTGTAACTGAAATGTTTTTTGTCTTTAGTAAGAGCTTCATTAAATCCCGTCTTAACTTCTCTCCTGTCCATATAGCCACTTCTGGAAGTGCTCCATGTATCCTAGTAACTGTAGGGGTGTACTTATACTTTTTGTGTAAAAAAAAGCTTAAATAACTCAATAATACGGACTCTACGAAAAACAATGAATTTTTCTCATCTACATTTAATTGTTTAATCCAAAATCTCAAGTATAGATTAATAATTATAGAACCTATATGTGGTCCTAAGTATTTTACTAACCTCTCACACCATATATACTTATCGAAATAGATGTATCTGATTTTGGAATGAATTAATGGTGGATTGTCTTCAGGAGATATAACATATAGTTGTTCAATTCTTTCATTATCTAATATTGATAAACAAAAATTTTTGAAAGCAATTGAAAAACCTGTTTCCTTAGGTAAAAATGCAGGTACGAAATAAAATATTGTCATTTATAATTTTTTTACGGTTTCTAATGCTGCATCAATAACATTGTGCATATCATAGTATTTATAATCGGCTAGCCTACCACCAAAAATGTATTTAGATTGCTTGTTTGCCAAATTTTTATATTTCTCGTAGAGGGCTTGGTTCTTGTCGTCATTTATAGGATAATAAGGTTCATTGTCTTTTGAAAATTCATGTGGATATTCTCTAGTTATGATAGTGTTATCCTGAGTGCCGAATTCAAAATGTTTGTGTTCTATAATCCTAGTAAATGGAACTTTCTTATCAGTGTAATTTATCACAGCATTCCCCTGATAATTGGGTGTGTTAAGCTGTTCATGTTCAAAATGCAAACTTCTATATTCTAATTTCCCAAATTGATAATTAAAGAACTCATCAATTTTACCTGTAAAAACAGTCTTTTCAGCTAAGGCATCTAATTCTTCTTTTTCCTTAAAATAATTCACCCCAGTTCTCACTTCTACCCCTTCTAGCATACCCTCTATTAATTTGTTATACCCGCCAATAGGTATACCTTGGTAAGTATCATTGAAATAATTATTATCAAAATTAAAACGAAACGGAAGCCTCCTAATTATAAAAGCAGGGATTTCGGTAGCTGGCCTACCCCATTGTTTTTCAGTGTATCCTTTAATAAGCTTTTCATAGATATCTTTTCCTCCTAATACCAAAGCCTGCTCTTCTAAATTTTTAGGTTCTTTGATATACGAATAGGCTGCCCTTTGCTCATCAATTTTGGCCTTTGCTTCTTCTGGAGTTTTAACGCCCCACAACTGATAAAAAGTGTTCATATTAAAAGGTAAATTGTACAATTTGCCTTCAAATTCTGCAATGGGAGAATTCGTGTACCGGTTAAATTCTACAAAAGAATTTACATAATCCCATATCTCTTTATTGCTTGTATGGAATATATGGGCGCCGTATTTATGTACATTAATTCCATTTATTTCCTCACAATAAATATTTCCACCTTTGTGTTCTCGTTTATCTATAACCAAACATTTTTTCCCTTTTTTGGTCATCTCGTGTGCAAACACACTTCCAAAAAGTCCTGCGCCAACTATTAAATAATCATATTTCTTTTCTTCCATAAATTATACTTTAAAACGTGATGAAACATATATAAGGTCACATACAACTCCGTTAATACTGTTATTGTTGATATCAGCTCTATAGACATATCTATGAATGTCCATGTTACTCCTACTAAGAGTAAATACACTAATCCAGACATCAAAATTACCTTACTAAACGCTTTGTTGTAGCCGAATGGGATAAGCAATTGTACACCAAAAACATTGCTCATAGCCACAATTGGTGCCGTTAATCCCAAGATAATAACTATCGGGATGGCGGGAGTCATATCAATTCCTCCTAACAATAGCACCAAGGGTTTAACAAATATCAACATAATTAAGAACAAAGTTACATTGAACAATACAGATATCTTGAACACCCGTCTAACGAATAAAACATCTTTATCTTTACTTATTTTGGGAAATAATGCTTGACCCAAAATTCCCTGCGGGGTCTTTAAAACGGTAACCATTTTTTCCGCGAGATCATAATAGGCTACTTCTTGTAATCCTAACAAACTCCCGATAATTACCTTATTACTGTTTACATAAATTTTAATGGAGACTTGAGATACAAAAATTGGTGCTGATTCTTTTAAATAATAGGATAGGGTTTTTAATTTCGGAAATTTAAATTTTATTTGATGTTTGAAAAATACAATATATAAAGAAATTACACCTGATATTAATGCTCCGATACCGTTAATAATAGGATAAAAAAGGAAGTCGTTTTCATTTTGTATGAGAATAAAAATAAGTGCCACAAATATTAATCTACTCAACAATGTAATGAAAGTAATAAACTTCATTTTTTCTATTCCTTGAAAATACCACAAAGGGAAAATCCATTCGTACCAACAGATCCAAAAGGTTAAATAAAACAATGAATTATATCCTTTGGCTATTTCTGTCAATTCCGCCGCTATTAATAGCACAATAAAAGATGCAATTAGCAATACGCCTTTTATTATGTAAATACTACTTACAATTTCAGAAAGTTTTTCTTTATCATCCCTATGAACACTCACTTCTTTGGTGGCAGACATATTGAATCCAAAACTCACTAAAATCATGAAATAACTAATTATTGCTTGAGCAAAAATCACCAAACCGTAGGCTTCTTTTCCAAGAACCCTAATCAGATACGGGTATGTTAATAATGGTAAGGCAAGATTGAAAACTTGCATGGCGGAAAGATAGGAGAAATTGGATAAGACCGACTTATTGGCCTTAAGAATTTTCTTTACTTTTTCAATCATAGAAATATTAATATTGCCACTTATGGTAAATATTTAAGTCAATCTTCTTATGGAGTTATTGGCAGTTGTAATATTCCTTATACCAAGTGACAAAATAATTTAATCCAGATTTTAAATCTAATTTTGGTTTATATCCTATTTTGCCTTCTAATTTAGTGGTATCGGCGTATGTAACCTTTACATCCCCTGGTTGCATTGGCAACATTTCCTTCAACGCCACTAACCCCAATGCTTTTTCCATACACTCTATAAATTCCATTAAATCTATAGGGGTTGAGTTTCCAATATTAAATACATCGTAAGGTGGTTTCTTATCATTATTGTATCCTACGGCTTTAACAATTCCTTCGACGATATCGTCAATATATGTAAAATCTCGACGCATTTCACCTTTGTTAAAAACCTTAATAGCTCTACCGTTAACAATAGCATCAGCAAAGAGCATTGGTGCCATATCCGGTCTTCCCCAAGGACCGTATACTGTGAAAAAGCGTAAGCCGGTAGTTTGTATATTGTATAAATGGCTATATGTAAAAGCCATTAATTCATTACTCTTTTTTGTAGCCGCATACAAGCTTACTGGGTGGTCTACATTATCTTCTTCCGAAAAAGGAATCTTTTTATTGTGTCCATAGACAGATGAACTAGAGGCATAAACCAAATGTTTTATTTGATTATGCCTACAGCATTCCAGGATATTTAAAAATCCTATTAAATTGGATTGAACATAAGAATGTGGATTTTCGATGGAATAACGTACTCCTGCTTGAGCAGCGAGATTTATTACATGAGTGAATTTCTCCCCTACGAATAATTTATTTAATGATTGGTAGTCTGTAATATCAATTTTCGCAAACTTATAGGACTCATATTTTTCACTTTTCACTAATAACCCTTCTATTATCAATTCCTTTTGTATCCCAGATTCTTTTAATCTTGCATATTTAAGATTTACATCGTAATAGTCGTTAATGTTATCTATTCCAACCACCTCTATTCCCTGCTTGGAATAGGCTTCAGCTACATAATACCCTATAAATCCGGCGGCTCCTGTTACTAATATTTTTTGCATGGACTAATCTCTATTTCTTTGATACACCTCCTTTACTTTCTGAGATGCTCCTTTAGGCAATAACAATATAGTGTCATGGGTTTCAACTAAAATAAGATTGTCAAGATCGATTCCTACCACTTTTTTTGTGCTGATGGCATGGCTATTTTGTACGTTGACTCCCTCTATTTTTTGAATAGCAGAACAATTATCTTCATCCTGATTTGTTAAATAATCCACTAGGGAGTCAAAGGTGCCCAGATCATTCCACTGAAAATTAGACGGAACCGTTTTAATTTTTTTACTCTTTTCAAAAACTGCATAATCTACGCTTTCCTCGGGTATAGCTTCCATAGTACTTACCGTTACTCCCTTATTGTAGGCTTCCAAGGATTTTTGATAGATTTCTAGGCTATATTTTTTTATTTCCTTTAAGAAAACACCTGCTTTAAAACAGAACATACCACTATTCCAATAGAAGTTCCCGCTTTCTACAAAAGCCTTTGCTGTTTTGGCATCTGGCTTTTCACGGAAACTAAGTACATCTTCATCCTTAAATTCTATATAACCATAGCCTGTTTCGGGATATTCTGGTTTAATGGAAAAAGTGACTAGATAGTTTTCTTTTGCCAAGGCAATAGCACGCTTTACGCATTGCTCATAGATTTCTTGGTTAGCCGTCATATGGTCGCTAGGAGTAACAAATAGAATATCGTCTTCCTCTACTGCTAAAGCTGCCAAAGTAATGGCGGGAGCTGTATTTCGTGGTAAAGGTTCCAATACTTTTTCATCAAAGTTTTTTTGTAACTCTTGAATTTGCTCCAAGGCCATCTTATAATGGTTTTCATTGGTAAGAATCATACAAGCATCCACTAACGAATCATTTCTCAATATAGTATGTTGAAATAATGATTTCCCTTCAAATAATTTTAAAAATTGTTTGGGATGTTCTGGTCTCGAAAGAGGCCATAATCGCGTTCCAAACCCACCACTTAATATCACATTAACAATCTTTCCCATGCTTATTTTTATTAATTTTAATTACCGCTTCCTATTTTGTAATAAATAAAACCGATTTCGTTTAAGGTTTTTGCGTCTAAGACCCCCCTTCCATCGAACACAAAAGCAGGTTTCTGCATATTATTGTAAATTTCTTGCCAGTCGTAATTCGCAAACTCCTCCCATTCTGTTAGTATAGCAACGGCATGTGCGTCTTTAAGGGCTTTGTAGGGTCCTGTTTGAGAATTTAAGTACTTTGTATTTTCTTCTTCAGAACGTGTATTCAAGGAGTTAAGGTCAGTTTTCATTTGTGTGGCAGTTACCTTAGGATCGTATACATGTATTTCAGCTTGTTCCTCAATCAATTGATCTGCCACATAAATAGCAGCGGATTCTCGAGTATCATTGGTGTCCTTTTTAAATGCCCATCCCAAGAATGCAATTTTTTTGCCGGATACGGTGTTGTAAAGGGTACTTACAATTTTTTCGCCAAACCTTCTCTTTTGATGGTCGTTCATGATGATTACCTGTTCCCAGTAATCGGCTACTTCATGTAAGCCATAGGACTTGGCGATGTAGACTAGGTTGAGGATGTCTTTTTGAAAACAAGAGCCTCCAAAGCCTACAGAGGCATTTAAGAACTTAGGGCCAATTCTACTGTCCATTCCAATAGCCCTAGACACTTCACTTACTTCAGAGCCTGTTACTTCGCATAGCTCAGAAATGGCATTGATAGAAGAAACTCGTTGTGCTAAAAAGGCATTTGCTACCAATTTTGACAATTCAGAAGACCAAACGTTGGTGGTGAGTATTTTTTCTCTAGGTATCCATGAAGCGTAGATATCAACCAAGGCCTTAATAGCCTCTATTCCTTCTGTGCTATCTTCTCCACCAATCAACACACGGTCTGAGTATAGTAGGTCTTGTACCGCAGTTCCTTCGGCTAAAAATTCTGGGTTGGATAGTATTTGAAAGTTAACCCCATTGCCGGTATGGTCTAAAATGTCCTTAATGGCTTGTGCCGTCCTCACAGGTAAGGTGGATTTTTCGACCACTATTTTATCACTCGTAGCAATTTTTGCGATCTGGCGGGCACATAGCTCAACATACTTAAGGTCTGCAGCCATTCCTTTTCCTTTCCCATACGTCTTGGTAGGTGTATTTACGGAAATAAAGATTATTTCAGCTTCCTTTATTGCCTTATCAACTTCTGTAGAAAAGAAGAGATTTCTTCCACGGGCTTCTTTTACCACTTCAGCTAGGCCAGGCTCGTAAATAGGTAGGTTATCTAGATTTTTGTCATTCCAATCCGAAATTCGTTGCTCATTAATATCAACAACGGTTACCTTAATATTTGGATTCTTTAGGGCTATTACCGCCATGGTAGGACCGCCAACATAACCGGCGCCTATGCAACATATATTCTTTATCACTACCTATTTCTTTTATTCTATATTAATTTTTCGATTATATATTCATTGATGGGATTAAACTCCACCGTAAAAAAATAACCGATCGGCAAAACTACGATTTTTAATACACTTAATTCCAGTTAATAAGTTTTTAAGCGCTTTATACCATAAAACCAGTGGCTGAATTTCGTTCGTAAACCGATAGTTTACTGGCAGGTGAAAGATTGTGTTACACCTGTACCTACAGCATCACACTATATCTTGGCCTTTTAGCAAGAGTTTGATAACTGTTGTCTCTAATGATATTTGTGTTCTCTTTAAGGTTGTATTCCTCTAAGATGCTTATTGCAAAATCGTACCAACTCATCGCTTTCCCATCGGTGAAATGGTGAAGCCCATAGGCATGGTTATCAGTCGTGATAAGGTTCACAAGAAACTTTGCCAAGTTTTCCGAATTGGTGGGGCAGCCGATTTCTCGGTCCGTGATTCGAAGTGTTTCTCCTTTCTTCGCTTTTTCCAAAATTGTCTTATAAAAGTTCTTTCCGTGAATTTTGTGGTATAACCAAGAGGTACGAACAATAAAATGGTTGCGCCAAGTTCGCTGAAGAATTTGCTCTCCTGCTAATTTAGATTTCCCATACTGGTTAATGGGATTGGTGGAGTCGTGTATGGTATATGGGGAGTCTTTCTCCCCATCAAAAACATAATCCGTGGAAATATGAATTAGGATTACTTGATTTTCCTTACAAGCCAGGGATAGGTTCTTTACTCCTTCTGCATTGACCTTAAAGGCTATTTCCGGAGTCTTCTCTGCCTGTTCTACATTGGTATAAGCCGCGCAATTAATGCAATAGTCGAATTTCCCCGTTTGGAAGTATTGGTTTACCATCTCAAGATTAGTGATATTCAACTCCTTGGAATCTGCAAAAACAAATTCTAGGTTGCTATTTTGGTCCGAGATGTCTTGTATGCTGAGACCCAATTGTCCGTTGGCTCCAGTAACTAGGACCCGTTTTATATCTTGAGATCTTTCCATAAGGGGAGTTCTAAATCTTTTTCGGAGATTACCAATTGGTTTACTGGGACTTCCCAGTCTATATTTAAATCCGGGTCGTTATATCGTATACCTGCTTCCGATTCTTTGTTGTAAAATGCGTCACACTTATAGGCAAAAATTACCTGGTCCGTTAAAGCTAAAAATCCGTGAGCCATACCCTTTGGTACAAAAATGCCTTTCCGGTTTTCTGCAGAAATATTAAGTTTAAAGTGTTGCCCATAGGTAGCACTCCCTTCGCGTAGGTCTACCACCACATCTAAAACCTCGCCCTGTAGTACCTGCACCAATTTAGCCTGTGCATACTCGCCTGTTTGAAAATGGAGTCCCCGTAAGACCCCTTTTCTTGAAACTGAGATATTGTCTTGAACGAAATCTACAGAATAGCCAGTAGCTTCCTCGAAATTCTTTTTGTGATAGGATTCAAAAAATAGGCCTCTATGGTCCTTATGGATTTGAGGCTCTAAAATAAAGCAGCCATTTAATGGGGATTCTGTGATTGTCAATGTGTGTGTTGTTATCTAGTTATGCTGTTATGGAGTTATGTTGTGATAATGTTTTCAAGTAAATTACTGTTTTTCAATAAGGGACTTTTTACTTCCTTTTACATCCCCCTTAATCCCCCTTCGAAGGGGGAATTGGTTTTAATAATGTTTTGAGCTTCATAATAGCATCATTTCATCACTTCGTAACATGTGTTGTGCTGTTATCGAGTTCAATATAGCATCACTTAGATGTCATTCAAATTTGAAATCTTAGTGATTGTCACAATTTACTCCCCCTTTGAAGGGGGCAGGGGGATGTTATCCCTGGCATTATTATTAGTTAGCTATCCTATTTCATCTTCTTCATAACAACGTCAATTTCATCGTAACATCCTCTCACTCTTTAATAAGCTCCAATAAGTGCTTCCCGTATCCGCTTTTTAAAAGGGGTTGTGCCAACTTTTCTAATTCTTCCTTGGAAATATATCCCATGGTATAGGCAACCTCTTCTAGGGCACCTATTTTAAGTCCTTGTCGCTCTTCTATTACCTCTACAAACTGACTTGCCTGCATTAATGAGGCAAAGGTACCCGTATCTAACCAAGCGGTTCCGCGATCCAAAATACTGACTTGCAATTTACCTTTTTCTAAATAGGCTTTATTGATATCGGTTATCTCCAACTCTCCTCTTTTACTGGGTGTAACATTCTTTGCGATGTTTACCACCTCATTATCGTAGAAGTAAATTCCTGGAACGGCATAGTTGGATTTAGGGTTCTCTGGTTTTTCCTCTATACTAATGGCCCGTCCTTCGACGTCAAATTCTACTACCCCATAACGTTGTGGGTCTTGTACATGGTAGCCATAAATAATTCCGCCATCGGGATCATTGTTGGCCTGTAATAGTTGGGCCAATCCCGAGCCATAAAAGATATTGTCCCCTAATATCAACGCCACCTTGTCCTTCCCTATAAATTCTTCTCCAATGATAAAGGCCTCCGCTAAACCGTTGGGATTGTCTTGGGTAGCATATCTAAAGTCACAGCCTAATTGCGATCCGTCACCCAACAAATTTTGAAAGAGTGCCTTGTCCTGCGGGGTGGTGATTATGAGAATCTCCCTGATTCCCGCCGACATAAGCGTAGACAAGGGGTAGTAAATCATGGGCTTATCATAAATGGGCATCAGTTGCTTGCTCACCGCCATGGTAATGGGGTATAGCCTAGTTCCTGAGCCTCCTGCAAGTACGATTCCTTTCATGGTGGTGTTATATTGTTATCAAGTTATCATGTTACGGAGTTATCAAGTTATATTTCGCCTTCTTCATAACAGCTTAACTTCATCACTTCGTAACTTGGATCATATTGTTATCCAGTTATGGTGTTATGTTGTGAAGATGCATTCTTAAAGTTTCTTCATCATAACTGTGTAACTAGGTCACTTTTTAACTAGGTTAATTAACTGTAAACTTAAGCATTCAAACTCTTTATTAATTTTGTTAGCATTCGTCTTATATAAATGATTTTTTCATTAACCGCTGTATTAGTGGTACTATAGTTTAACCTATAAGCAATTTCCAATTGTGTTTCTACTTCCGCCAAAGACCCAAGGGCTATATACAAAAACCTAGTAAATTCTTTACGTCCTTTCCTACCCGCTCCTTCGGCAATATTTGATGGTATAGATATACAACTTCGACGTATTTGACTTGTGAGTCCAAATTGCTCCTCTTTGGGGAATGATTTAGATAGGTCATAAACCTCAATCACCAGATCCATAGATTCCTGCCATACCTTTAAATCTTTGTGAGATTTTATTTCCAAATTAATGTTGTTGTCTTGTTTAATGTTGTCTTTTTCAAAACAACGTAACTTTATCACTAGGTTATCCGATTATCGAGTTATCTTGTGGTGATGTTATCGAGTTAAGTTTATTATCAGTCTCTCATATTCAATTGTAAATTACTCCCCCTTTCATCATAACTTCATAACATGATAACTCCATCACTTCATAACTGCGTAACTTCATAACAGCATAACAACGTAACTCCATCACTTTATTTATACTGCCTCTCATAATACTCCCGATAATCCCCGGAAGTAACACGTGCCAACCACTCTTCATTTTTCAAATACCAGTCAATGGTCTTGGCCAATCCTTCCTCAAAAGTCACCGATGGCTTCCAGCCCAATTCTTTATGGATTTTGGTTGAGTCAATCGCATATCTGAGGTCGTGCCCAGGTCGGTCCTTGACGTAGGTGATCAGTTTTTCGCTATCTCCCGTCGGTCTTCCCAGCTTTTCATCCATTTGCTGGCACAATAATTTTACCAGGTTGAGGTTGGTCCACTCGTTAAAGCCGCCTATATTGTAAGTTTCCGCATTCTTTCCTTTATGATACACAAGGTCTATTGCCCTTGCGTGATCTTTTACATACAGCCAATCCCGAGTGTAATTCCCATCGCCGTAAACAGGCAGGGGCTGTTTCTGAATGATATTGTTGATAAATAGGGGAATTAATTTCTCCGGAAAATGATTGGGCCCGTAATTATTGGAGCAATTGCTGATTACATAGGGCATGCCATAGGTTTCCCCATAGGCCCTTACAAAATGATCGGAGCTTGCCTTGGAGGCAGAATAGGGAGAATTGGGGTCGTAGGGGGTGGTTTCGGTAAATAACCCTGTTTTTCCCAAGGAGCCGTATACTTCATCTGTACTGACGTGATAAAATCGCTTTCCCTCAAAATTATCTTGCCAAAGGGATTTAAAGGCGTTTAAAAGATGTACGGTACCCATCACATTGGTTTTTACAAAGGCCATGGGATCGGTTATAGACCGATCTACATGGGATTCTGCTGCCAAATGGATTACCCCATCAAATTGGTGTTCTTGGAAAAGGGCATCTATAAAATCGGCCTCCGTAATATCCCCTTTAATAAAGGTATAGTTGGAGGCCGATTCCACATCGGTTAAATTTTCAAGATTCCCGGCATAGGTCAAAGCATCCAAATTATAGATGTGGTAGTTTGGATAGGTAGTTACCAATCTCCTCACCACATGGGAGCCTATAAATCCCGCTCCTCCTGTAATCAAGATGTTCATCTGCTTTATTGTTATCTGGTTTATGTTCTCAAGCCGGCTGCCTAGCCCGTGTTAACCGATTCAATTGCAGCCGATTAATTCCCTGCTAATTCTTATACCCGACTCTCTGTTTCTTTCTTTTGATAATGATTTAAATAGGTGTTTAACTCCATCAAACCTAACAAAAGAAGGGTTAGTCCTATAAAACCAAGGGGTATCCAAAATTTATAGGAGTTTAAAACCCCTTTTACCTCTACCCCCGTTCTTGGGAAAGCAGAAATTACGTTTAGGATACTGGATTTGTTGGCGCGTTCGGTATTTAATAACACCAAATTCTCTTTTAATCGCTCTACCTCATTGATTAAGGCCAGTTCCTTGTTTTCCTTTCCTTCTCCTTGGCCTAGGCTGATACTGGTCCCCTGCATGGGTTTTTCAGCCTCCTTTATCATTACGCGCTTGTACAAATACTGTAAGGAGTCTACTTCCATCAACTGTTTCTTATATAGACTGTCCTGTAGGCTTATATTGAGATCGCTAATGTTCTGTTGTAGCTTAAAATACTCATTTCTAGAAATGGAATTTATGATGGAAGGCTGTATTTTCTTGGCCACACTATTGTTGGTGGCTGTTACCGAAATCGTATGGAAGCGGGCATCAAAGGAATTGAAGTTCTTTAAATACTTATCTATATCGATGGCCTTTTTGGTGGTAGAATCCAGGCTTCGTACAAACTTATCGAACAGGGCTATCTTTTGGTTGTCATCCGAATAGGAGTCCACGTCAAACTTCTTAATATCAGCTGCTTCCTGTACGGAAATATTCAAGGCTTCCGCCAAGGCGACGGAATCTTGTGCTTCGGCCAATTCATTATAGAAATTAATGTTGTTGTACAATTGTTGTACACTGTTAAAATTAGGCTCTACCACCATGGTGGAAACGTATTTTGGGGTCTTGGTCATATCCAAGTAAATCCCTATGGCCAAGCCAATAACAGCAGCAATAGTAAATTTCAAGAAATGCCTTTGTAAGAAAAGCAGGAATAATATAATAACGTGAAAAATACCCTTAAATATATTCCCTATAAAGCGGAAGAATTTTTTAAAGGCATTGCCAATTAATTGGAACAGTTGTCCCAGATCAATTTCCTCCGAAGATGCGCTGTTGGGTGTTTGTGGTTTATCGGACATATAAACTTAAGAATTAAATATTTGTGTTAGAATTTTGTCGGTAATCAAATAAGTAGGTTTTACCCCAGTAGTCCCCAAGCCGCCAGAAGCCAAGGTGCTTCCTGTTTCCAAGGGATTATCCGAAGCGTAATAGGCGTACCGCACCTTTACATCTTCCCGAATGCTCTTTCGTATCTTGGAGGCAGATTGTATGGCCTTTTGGTAGTGCACGCCTTCCATTTCCAGGCCAATGACCCTCCAGGTAGACTCATGGAAGTATTTTAGAATATCCTTATTTTGCAAGGAGGTTCCTAATACGGTCACCATGGTGCCCTCCTGTACTTTTAACCCATTTCCTTCAAAGTCGGACTTACTCAATTCGTTTTTAAAAGGGTAATTGTCCGAACTTCCTTCAAAGATATGGGCAAATGGTATCATGATATCCCCTTTACCGCCATCTAGTATTCCGGCCTTCCCCATGATGGAGACGGAATCGACATTTAAAAATACCTCTTGGTCTTTATCTATTTTATAAGGCTTTAATAGCTCGTCTATGGTTTCATAGGCTTGTTCTCCAAAGGCGTAATCCATCACAAAAAGTACGGGGATGTCCTTTTCGGCCGTTTTCTTTAGCTCATAGCAACAGGCGCCTTTAACCAACTTGGCCAGATCAAAGATCTGAACGTCTATATTGGTCCCAGAAACATCATCTATGGCGATCATACCGTTCTTTTTGGCCAAGGCGGTAACCTTATTCCTTAATCTGGAGTTTTCCGTTTTGCTCAAGGCCTCAAAAATGGTGAGGTCATCGCTGTTGGCAAATTCCTTGGATAATGCCTTTTTAGCAAACAGGGAATTCATAACACTGTGCATATTGGCGCTTATTATATGGATAGGGCGTTCTAACAGATTGTGCTCGCGCATTGTTTTCTTAATCGTATTGGCCCAGCGTTCCCCATGAATGTGGTGGCCCAAGCGCTCTCGCAACATGGGGCTAAAGGTAATGGCGCGTTTATTTCCAGTAGTTTCTTCCTCTATGGCCAATTTCCCTAACCAATAGACAATTTTTAAGAATCGCTCCGGCTCCTTTTCCGTAGAGAGCATTTTATGGATGGCCATGACTTCTATAAACGGTCTGCCCATCACATTGGCTGCATGGGTCAATGCCACTTCCCGTTCCCGCTGGCTCAACTCCTCTTCTTTTAGTGCTGCTTCCTCCAATTTTACCCAATCGCGGATGGTTTTATCCGAATCGTCAATTAAGGCACGTTTGCTTATTTTTTCGGACTCTATAAAGAGAAAGGTAAGGTGGGTAAGGATGTCGTAAATGTCCGACCGGCCCCGGGTAATCTCAATATTCATCTGCTCATCGTCTATACGGTAGCAGTTTCTTCGTCGCTTGGGCGGAATGATAGGTTTAAATTGGGAGCTGGAATACCCCTCGTCCGATGTTAAGTTAATGTACCGGCACTGCTCAATACCCTCGGGCAAGCGCTCCAGTACATAAATAAGTCCATTTAACTCCGACTTTTCCTCGGCAATGGAACCGTAGATCTCCGGTCTTAATTGTAAAAGGGATTGCCTAAGGGCAGCACCTGATACTCCCGAAGGCTTATAGAATCCACGATTGAACAAATGACGCATGGTAATGTACAGGCGTTCAATGGCATTCGTAGACTCTTGGGCTTTAGTGGTGTTGGTGTAATTATTCATAATTGAATTTCATGCAAAACTACAATATATATTGATATTTAGTAAGGTGGAATATTGTCAACTAGCTATAACCTAGCTATAACTAATGGGAATTCACCTACAATCATTGGTTTTTTATACAAATATAGCTGGATTCTAGTTAATGACGACGGATAAGATTAGAAGTTAGTATAAGAATTTTATAGTGCTTGTGGAATTAAACCAGTTAAGCGGTTTAAGGGTTAAAAGGCTAAGAAGGACAATCAGCATAACAAGATAACTCGATAACATCATAACCCTAGTTACCAAGTTACGCTGTTACGGAGTTACGAAGAAGAAAACATGACTTAAGTAACAACATCACAAGAAAAGCAGTTAAATAGTTAAAATGCTAGGAGGAACAACCACCATAACTCCATAACAAGATAACTCGATAACATCATAACCCTAGTTACCAAGTTACGCTGTTACGGAGCTACGAAGAAGAAAACATGACTTAAGTAACAAGATGACACGATAACCCAGTTAAATAGTTAAAATGCTAGGAGGAACAACCACCATAACTCCATAACAAGATAACTCCATAACTTTATACTCCTACACCCTAAACGCCTCCAATCCCTCGGCAACCTTTCGGTCATTAGACAATCGTTGTACCTTATTTTGTCCCCCTAATTTCCCGATGGATTTCATATACTCTTGGAATCCGTCTTTTTTAATTTGAGTAATCTTTAGGCGCTGTAATATTTTGCCTTTTATTAGGTCAAAGTAATAGGTATTCTGTTTTTGAAGGGAGGTGTCCAGTATTTGGTTAAATTTTTCCAAATCGGTGGGTAGCTGTTCAAATTCTATCAACCATTCGTGGTAGGGTAACTCTTCTCCGCTAGGATTAATCTGTGGGGCAACGGTAAATTCGTTTATTCTAGCATCGGTGGCTTCAATGGCCTGCCGCATGGCTTCTTCCACTTCCTTGCCAATAACATGCTCCCCAAAGGCAGAAATAAAGTGTTTTATTCTACCAGACACTATTATTTTATAGGGCTTTAAAGAAATAAACTGAACGGTATCCCCTAGGTTATAGGCCCAGAGTCCGGCATTGGTAGAAATAATCATCACGTAATTAACCCCTATTTCCACATCCTTTATAGTAATCCGCTTAGGGTTTTCCTCAAAAAACTCGTCCGACTTAACAAACTCGTAGAAAATCCCCGAATTCAATAGCAATAACATGCCTTTTTCGGTTTGGGAATTTTGATAGGCAAAAAATCCTTCGCTGGCAGGGAATAATTCTATACTGGCAACTCGGCGACCAATAAGGTTTTCAAATTTTGCCCGGTAAGGTTCGTAATTGACCCCTCCATAGATAAACAGTTCAAAATTCTTGAAGAGTTCACCCACCTTTTTACCAGTAGTAGCGTTCAGCTTTTCAAAATAGGTTTGCACCCAAGAGGGAATACCCGCTATAACGGTCATGTTTTCCTGAGCGGTTTCTTTTACGATTTCGGATACTTTGGTATCCCAATCCTCCAGGCAATTGGTCTCCCAGCTGGGGAGTCTGTTTTTCTGCAAGTAATTGGGAACATAATGGGCAGAAATCCCCGAGAGCCTTCCTATTTTAATGCCGTTTTGCTCCTTCATTACTGGACTTCCCTGTAGAAAAATCATTTTTCCGTCCACAAAATCGGCCCTTCCCGTTTCGTGTATGTAGGTAAGGATGGCGTTGCGGGATGCTTCTACTTGGTGTTTTATGGATTCCTTGGTAATGGGAATAAATTTGGCTCCGGAAGTAGTCCCCGATGTTTTGGCAAAATAGGTGGGTTTTCCAGGCCATACAATATTGCTTTCTCCAGCAATAACCCGCTCTATATAGGCCTTGCCTTCTTCGTAGTCCCTTATGGGAACGTGCTTTACAAAATCGGCGTGCGATTGAATTTGGGAGAAATTATGGTCTTTCCCAAAAACAGTATCCTTTGCCTGCCCTATAAGGGAGGCAAAAACTTTTTCCTGGGTTTCTATTGGGTTTTCTACCCATTTTGCAGTTTTTCTTGCAACCACTTTGGCAAATATCTTGGCAGCTAAGGACTTTAAACTCATTCTTTACTATTTAAAATCTATAAAATCCATTGGGTTTAGCGGACTTCCGTCACTCCACAGTTCAAAGTGAAGGTGGGGACCGGTAGTGAACTCCCCGGTGTTGCCAACAGAGGCAACCACTTCCCCAGCGCGAACAATATCGCCTTGCTCCTTGTTCAGCGAGCCGTTATGCTTATATACACTAAGGAGTCCGTCTGCGTGTTCCAATATAATAACATAACCTGTTTGGGCGGTCCATTCCGCGAAAATCACCGTTCCATTGGCCACTGCTTTCACTGGACTATTTGTGGGGGCCACAACATCTACGGCATAATGCTTGGATTCTGGATTAAATCCTTGTGAGATGGTCCCGCTCAGGGGAGTAAACAATACCCTTCCCGGACTGTTAAGATTTCTTTCAAATAAATTGTATTTGTCCTCCCTAGCCACCTGCGCCCTTAGTAAAGAATCTTCCCTAATGGGGTTGAGATCAATGGTGGAAGGGTCTATCTTATACTGTTCGTACAAGGAGTCGCGGTTAATTTCATTATTTTCAATGTCGCCTGTCAATACTTTCCGAATGTTATCTAAATACCTGTTGGTATAATTTAGGACCGTCACCAAAGAGTCAGTTTTATAGGTAAGCTCTGTAGCCTGTCTTCTTAACTTGGTGGAGGAGTAACCGGGGATATACTCCCGCAGCGGGGTAAAGGCGATTAAGAGTGTGGTGAAGGCGATGAGGCCTATAATAAACAAGGAGCCCGTAACAAAAACATTCATTCTGTTGAGCTTAAATGAAATCTTTTCTTCAAAAGTACTCTCGTTAAGGATGACCAAGCGGTACTTGTGCAGAAGCTTTCTCTTTATTTCCTTTCTCTTTTGTTTTTTTTTGGCCATAATAAACAAAGATAAGCTTACAAATTAACTTTAATTATCTTTAGTATAAATTTTGATAGGTAATTGCGATTTCACCACAAAAGTATTCTTTCACAAAATATATTCTGCTTTGTTAGAATTAAAATATATTTTAGCGATTAAAATTAACAGGCTACTAACATCTTTTTTAGTACCTTTGTTTCTAATAAATCATCTTACTATGATCACATTAAACACATTTTTAGCAATTGGCGCCCCTCAAATCATATTGATAGTGGTGGTGGTCCTACTACTATTTGGAGGAAAGAAAATACCGGAACTAATGCGCGGATTGGGTAGTGGTATTAAAGAGTTTAAGGATGCTTCCAAAGATGATGAAGTCTTGGAAGACAAAAAAGAGAACTAATAAGAGACGCCATTTTATATATAAAACACCTGCTTTTGTGGGTGTTTTTTTATTTGGTTGATTTGCATAGCTCACACCAATCCTTCTTTATTCTTTAGCCATCACGCTTGATGGCGCCGTACTTCCCACAGCGGATTTCTAACAATCCTTAAATGAACCGTGAATTCTAGGCGCAAGGAACTGAAACATGTAAAACAAGGTTTCTAGTGATTTTCCATAGACGTCATTTATATTATTATCCAAGTTCTGTACTTAAATCTTAAGTACCCTTTATTATCCTTATTTATTTCTTATTTGATCTTCCTGCAAGCTTAGAAGCTTGGGTAAATCTACTTGGATGCGCTGTTAAAGCGTATGAAACCAAGGTTACACCATGGAAATTACAGTGTTCACAACAAATAATTTTCAAACCGTACTAGGGCGTCTAGTTTTGACGTTCTTATGATATTAATGGGTTTGGTGTTTCCCTTTTTGAGGAAACCGAAGTTGAATTTTACAGGTTTCAACTGCTTAAGCTCTTAACAACTAATTGTATTGCGGACTACTCTTATAAATATAAAAAATTATTTACCCTTGCTATTTTTATTAATTGCGACCCTTACCTATGGTCAGGATAATAAAGAAAGAAAAAAGGGGAGTGAAGAGGAGCAAGCTGTAACTATCCCCACGAGTCATAGCCCTATCCTGGCATCCAAAATGGCACCTCTTGGGGATACCGATAAAATGGAGGCTGCCTTTAGGCTACATAAAATAAATATCAAGCGGTTTTCAAATACGTATATCCAAACACCGGGTTATTACATTATCAGTAACATATATAGTAATGAGGGGTATTTAGCTAAAAACCTGGAAAAACTAAGGAAAAAGGGTTTTGAAGCGGGATTTTTATTTAATCCGGAAGATCAGCTGAACTATCTATACCTTAAAAGATTTGACACCTGGCAAGAGGCTTTGGAGGCATGTAATACCAATATCAATCAGACTTATGATAAGACTGTTTGGGTGTTGATTATTCCCCCTTCCAAAGGCCCAGTAGCCGCTAATACCCTTGTTTCGCGTGAAAAGAAACCAATAAGCGCTAAGGTTGTGGATGCGGCACCTTTAGAAATTGTGAGTTATGAAAACGTGACAGCCAGCGGGAACTCCACCCCCTCCGTTTTGACGGTACCTCCGGTTAAAAGTAATTCTTGGATAAATAAGGCAAATACCTATTTTGACCAGATGAGGTATGCGGAGGCTGCTGAGCTTTACGAAAAAGGATTGGAAAAAACTCCCGATGTCAGTAGTTTAGAAATATTTCAGAAAGCTGGAGACGCTCATTATTTTAACACCAATATGGAACGTGCCTATTATTGGTACCATCAATTGTACAAAACGTATAAGGCAGATATGAGGCCAGAGTACCTTTTTAAATATGCGCATACTCTTAAAGGAGCTGGTAAATATGGTAGGGCTAAACGCATGATGCGATTGTATAATAGGGCCACAAAGAATGAGACGGTAGAAGAGGAAGATACCAGTATGGAGGCCAATGCAAATGAAGTGGTTTTAGATAATATTCTGGCAGCCGATGACAACGCTATTTTGAAGAATTTGTCTATAAATACCCAATATTCGGAGTTTGCCCCCATGTTTTATAAGGAAGATAAAATGGTTTTTGCTTCCTCAAGAGATTCTTCAGTCTTTACTACTAGGCGGTATGGATGGAATAACCAGCCATTTTTGGACCTTTATTTGGCAAATATCAATGAGGAGTCCCAAGAATTGCGGAATGCCATTAAATTATCCAAGAATATCAACACAAGATATCACGAAGCTTCCGTAACTTTTTCTCCCGATAATACCACTATGTACTTTACCCGCAATAACTATAAGAGGAAGTTGCGAAGGGATGAAAATGGTATGAATCATTTAAAAATTTATGTTTCCAATAAGGTAAACGGGGAGTGGGGAGAAGCAAAGGAGTTGCCTTTTAATAGTGATTCCTATTCCACCGGGCATCCCGCATTGAGTCCTGATGGTAAGAAACTGTATTTTGTTTCGGATATGCCAGGAAGTATGGGGGAGACAGACATCTTTGTGGTGGATGTGCTGGGAAACAACCAGTATTCCCAACCCAAGAACCTAGGCCCTAAGATCAATACCAAACGGAAGGAAATGTTTCCTTTTGTGACAGATGAAAAATTGTACTTCTCTTCCGATGGTCATGTAGGACTGGGCGGATTGGATGTGTATGAAGCCGTATTGGAGGAAGATGGCGGATTCATGGATGCTGTGAATCTAGGAAGGCCTATAAACAGTGAAAAGGACGATTTCTCCTATATAGTAAATGAAAACAACAATAAGGGGTATTTTGCCTCCAATAGAAATGGTGGAAAAGGGGACGATGATCTCTACGGATTTGAAAGGTTGATTCCAGAGAAAACCGTATACAATGCAATTGCTGGTACGGTTGTAGAGCAAATTACCGGGGAGTTAATGCCCAATGCCTTAGTGACCTTGTTAGATGAAAACAATATTAAATTGAAGGAGGTAATTACTGCTAGCGATGGCACCTTTGTTTTTGAGGATTTGGAGTCGGACACTAAGTATACTGTGAAAATTGCCCAAACTGAGTATTTTGAGAATGTAAAAGAGGTGGTGACCGGGACCAATGAAGTGGTGGAGATAGAAATCCCGATGAAGAAGCTAAAAGAGTTGATTGTGGTAGAGGAGGGCGTTCGTAAGCTTAAAACGGACATGATTTTCTTTGATTTTGATAAATCGTATATAAGAAAGGATGCCGCGGTAGAATTGGATAAGTTGGTGGAGGTAATGATGGATCATAAGGACATGGTTATAAAAATTGAATCGCACACAGATTCTAGAGGACCTGCGGTGTACAATAAATATCTTTCGGACAAGAGGGCTAAGTCTAGCCGGGACTATCTTATTTCCAAAGGAATTTCCGAAGAGCGGATTGAAAGTGCTATTGGCTACGGGGAAGAGCGATTGTTGAACGAATGTAAGGATGGGGTTTGGTGTACCAGAGAGCGACATGAACTCAATAGAAGATCCGAATTTATAATTGTGAAGATGTAATCAGTTTAACCAGATTGACTAATTTCTATAGCCCGTTCTCTTTTGGGAAAGCGGGCCTTTTTATTTCTGGATCCATCCCTGGAACAATCAATTTTATCCTTTGTAGATTACTTTTAGGGTATTAGTCATCTTGACGAATACTTATGTTGTTTGTCGAATGATTACAATATAAAGTTTAGTTCATCCGTTTTATGCGGCACTTTATCTAATAAGTTGTCCCAGTAGCCTAACATTTCTAAAATTAGCATGAGCAATTAACTAATATAGCTGTTATGAAACATGTTTTTCTCTTGAAAGAAATCTATTTGGAGGCTTTTAGAAATTGGACCCACCTGTTTCTAAAAAGATATTTTAAGGCCTTTTCCGTGTTTTGTTTTTTCCTAATAGCAGTCGTAATTTACGCCTTTATATATAGGGTTGCTACTGGATTTAGTTTCTAACCAAGGTACTTACCTATAGGATTTTAGCCTTAGTAGACCTCCCAGTAGAGGTGTCCCAATTCCTGTGTTTCCTTGGGCCTGATTGTTTCGAAGGGGCACGTGAAGCTACAGGCGCGTAAGGCTACACCCATCCCAGTTTTTCTACCACTTTTGGCAGAACCCAATAATCTATGCGCACTCGCTTAAAACCCTAGGGTGGAATGAGCAGTGTATGTATAGGTTAACCTTTCGTTAGCGGATAACACACCTAAAAGGGCCGGGCTTATCTACTTGCCTGCTGTTGCTGGCTAGGTTCGTCTACAAACTTTATTGTTTTTAAAATCGCCTCCAACTCAAACATATAATCCCTTTTTTCAGTGGCTGGGGCAAATACAAAGCCTTCTACCACCACTTTTCTATCGTTCTTGTGGTCATTGATGATGTAAGTAAGGAAAGGTCCTGCCATAGGGTAATTTTCTATCTCCCAAATTCCCCTTACTTCAGCGGCTTTCCTATCCGAAATTTCGGCAGGGAAAACATAGGGAGAGAAAGCTTTCTCCGTGACCATATACGTGATTTTCCCAGGAACATCGGGCCCAGGAATAAACTGCTTCCCTATAGAGTCGCGCATGCTAACAATATCGGCCACCAGGGTAGAGTCGCTCTTAAAATAGTTTCCTGGTACCTCATAGGCAATAATGTTCATGCTTCCTTTTTGGATCTGTCTATCGATCCATACAAACTTACCTTCCTGTTTTCCAACCTTGTAAATGGAGGGGATAGATAGGGTAATTCCTAGCTTTTCTTCTAATTCCTTCTCCTTGTTCAAGGATATCTGAAAACGTTTTTGGGCTTCCCCAATTTCAAGGTTTTTAAAAGCCTTGATCATTTCATTGGCCTTGGCATCCAAGTTCTTTATTATTTCCTCCTGGGTAGTACCTTTTATAACACCTACGTTCTGTGGCGTGGCGTACACATCCGTTTTAATATGAGCCAAGCTTAGGGTGTCCTTGGCAACAAATAAAACGGATCTGGTGCTTAACACAGAACCCGAGAAAACCTTAGCGGGCATCTGGTGAATGGTAAACAGAGGTTCTTCCCAAGAAAGTCCTAAGACTGGAGCCGCAAAATGCTGTCTAACACGGTCTCCTACCGCACCCTCCCATAAGTCATTGTCCATTACTACTGCCAAGGAATTTATCGCTCCTATGGATTCAGGCAGGTATTTTTTCTTTGGAGTTGAATTACAGGAAATCAGTAATAAAAATGTCGACAAAAAGAGAATTCCAATTTTTTTCATGGTAGTATAAATTTTTACGAGGAACAGTCACACAATTTTAATTTTGTACCCGGTTTGATATCGTTACCACTAATACCGTTCCATTTTCGTAAATTCTCGATACTAATTCCCGGATATTTTTTTGCAATGCCCCAAAGGGAGTCTCCATTTCTAACAGTATGGACCTTGGAACTGCTGCTGACACTCGTGCTAGGGTGTTTTCTGGGGTAAATGGTAAGTCGCTGGCCAATCCTCAGATTGTTGCTTCTTAAACCATTCCAAGCTTTTATTTGGCTCACTCTTACACCATATCTTTCGGCAATCTTACCTAGATAATCCCCGCTTTTTACTCTATATCTTATTTGGTTTTGGGTGGAGGTCATTTCGGGAAGTGGCTTTTCCCGGTTCTTTAATTCATTTTCCACGTGGGCGTAAATTGCCTCTTCGTTGTTTACAAACTTGCCCAAGGCATAGATAGGAAGTCGTAGGCTGTAATTTTTGCCTTCTACATAGGGGATGATATTTAACTTATAGGCGGGATTCAATACTTCCAATTCTTCTACACTGATATCTACCAACTCGGCAATTTGATCAAAGGTGATCATGCGCTTTACATGCACGGTATCGGTCTCAAAATAAGGTCTATTTACCACCTCAGGTTCCAATCCGTGTTCCTTGGCGTATTCAAAGATGTACATGGTAGCCAAAAAAGCCGGTACGTAGCCTGCGGTTTCCCGAGGAAGATGTCTTCTTATATTCCAATAATTCTTATACCCTCCAGAGCGTCTAATGGCTTTATTTACATTGCCGGGACCCGAATTATAGGCGGCTAGGGCCAAATCCCAATCGTCAAAAATGCGGTGCAACCTTTTAAGGTACATACTGGCTGCTTTGGTAGAGTTGATGGGGTCGCTTCTTTCATCCACATAACTACTTACGTCCAGATTATACATTTTACCGGTACCGTACATAAATTGCCATAAGCCTGTTGCGCCCACCCTAGATCTAGCTCGTGGATTTAATGCCGATTCTACAATGGCTAAGTACTTTAGTTCCAAAGGAATGTTCTGGTTGTCCAATTCCTGCTCAAATAAGGGGAAATAAAACTGACTTGCAGTAAGCATTCTACTCATTAGGCCCCGTCTGCGGGTTAGAAAGGAATTGATTACATTTTCTAAGGACGGATTATAGGTAATATTAAAAGGAGTGCGCTGGTTTAATCTTTCTAATCTTGCTTTTAGGGTATCGGTATCTACCTTATAATGGTACACCGTATCTATTTCCATCTTGGAGATATCCTCATAAATGGAGTCGAAGAGCATAGCGTTTTGGTGTAGTTCCCTTAACCATAGACTATCGTATTTAGCGGCTTCCAAGAGATCCTGTAGGTCGTATTTTTTTTCACCTTTTAATCGTACCAAGGGTTGGTCTTTCATAGTGGCCTGCGCATCCATGCTTTCCATCAATTCTACCCCTTCCATATCCATCGCAGTGGTGTCTACCTCCATGATTGCCGCTTTATTTGGATTTGGGGTGTTGGGAATGGAGTCTGGTTCTTGGGCAGAAAGGGTAGTGGTGGCCACTAGCCCCAAAATACTGAATAGGAAATTCTTGGTCACTTTCATGAGTTGTCTTTTAATGGGAACTGATAAAATGGGAGCATTTTCACCAAACCAAATGGGGTCTGGTGAAAATGCTTGCTTCCCTATATGTTGGAGCGAGGGATTTAGGCCAATATTGCAGCGATTCCCGGAAGGTCTTTTCCTTCCAAGCTTTCCAACATGGCACCGCCCCCAGTAGATACATAGCTCACCTTGTCCTCAAAACCGAACTGTTTTACGGCCGCAACGGAATCGCCACCACCTACAAGGGAAAAAGCCCCGTTCTTAGTAGCTTCGGCAATAAAATTACCTACTGCTATTGTTCCTTTAGCAAAAGCTTCCATCTCAAAAACGCCTACGGGACCGTTCCATAGGATGGTTTTGGAATCTAGGATTACCTGCTTAAAGTTTTCTAAAGTCTTGGGTCCGGCATCCAATCCTTGCCATCCATCAGGGATCTCATTGGAAGCGACCACTTGGGTGTTGGCATTTTTGTCAAAATCATCAGCGGCCAAAACGTCTACGGGAATATGTACAGTCACTCCCTTTTTCTTAGCTTCTGAGAGGATTTCCAAGGCCAATTCCATTTTATCGTCTTCAGAGATGGAATCTCCTATTTTTCCTCCTTGTGCCTTCACAAAGGTATAGGTCATTCCGCCTCCTATAATCAAATGATCTACCTTGTCTAAGATGTTCTCAATAATCGTGATTTTGGAGGATACTTTGGCTCCACCTAGAATTGCAGTAATGGGCTTTTCGCCGGTACGCATTACTTTTTCTATGGCGTCTATTTCCTTGGCTAATAAAAAGCCAAAACATTTATTTTCAGGGAAGAATTTTGCTACAATGGTAGTGGAAGCATGAGCTCTATGAGCCGTTCCAAAGGCATCGTTTACATAAATGTCCCCCAATTGCGATAGCTGCTTGGCAAATTCCTCATCGCCAGCCTCTTCTTCCGAATGGAACCTAAGGTTCTCTAACAATAATACCTCTCCGCTTTTTAGATCGGCAACTGCTTGTTCTGCCTCAGGACCTACACAGCTCTCTACAAATTTAACGTCTACTCCAATAACTTGGGTAACTTCTTTTACAATATGCTTTAATGAAAGCTCTGGGGTAGCTTGTCCCTTTGGTCTTCCCAAATGGCTCATAAGTACGGCACTCCCGCCGTCTTCCAATACTTTTAATATAGTTGGTTTTGCAGCAACAATCCTGTTGTTGTCCGTTACCTTTAGATCGGCATCCAAGGGTACATTAAAATCTACCCTTATTAATGCCTTTTTATTTTTAAAATTAAAATCGTTGATGGTTCTCATATGACTACTGGTTTTATAGAATAGCAAATGTAAAGATTTAAAGGATGTTTTAAAGATACTTTCTCTAATAATTACCCGTGCCACTGGGAGAATTGTTAATTTGACAATGCGATGAAGGGGGAGAAATTGCCAGTTATGTGGCCCAATTATATAAGCCTATTTTGGTTTTATTCCATTATATTTGGCCTATGCAATTTAAGGAAATTTTAGGGCTTAACCACATTAAGGATCATCTTACTTCTAGTGCCGATGCCGGTCGCATTCCGCACGCGCAACTTTTTATTGGTCCGGAAGGCTGTGGTACATTGCCAATGGCGTTGTGTTATGCTCAGTATTTAGTCTGCGGGAATACGGGGGGTGAAAATGAGAATGGGGATGCCAGCTGTAATATAAAATGCAATTCCTTGTCCCATCCAGATATTCATTTTGCTTTTCCGGTGGCCAATTCCACTAAAGTTAAAAGTCATGCAGTAAGTGATAGTTACCTGGAAGAATGGCGACAGTTTTTAACAGAACAGCCTTATGGGAATCTTTTCGATTGGTATAAAGCTATAGGAATAGATAATAGGCAGGGGCAAATAGGGGTAGATGAAGCCCAACAGATGGTTAAAAAGCTCTCCCTTAAGAGTTATGAAGGAGGATACAAGGCCATGATAATTTGGATGGCGGAAAAAATGAACACTGCCACGGCCAATAAATTATTAAAACTTATAGAGGAGCCTCCTCACAAAACGGTTTTAATCCTAATCGCGGAAGAAGAAGAGCAGATTATTCAGACCATTTTATCGCGTTGCCAAATACTCCGGTTTCCTCCAGTGGCAGAAGGGGCCATAGTAGAAGCCTTAATCGAAAGGGGAGTAGGTAGGGAAGACGCATTGCGGATTTCCCACGAGGCCAACGGAAATTTTAACAAGGCATTGGACTTTATGAACAATGATTCCGAAGACCTTGTTTTTGAACAGTGGTTTGTGCAATGGGTGCGTTCTGCCTTTAGGGCAAAAGGCAATAAAGGGGCTATACACGATTTAATAGCGTGGAGCGAGCTGGTGGCCAAAACGGGTAGGGAAACACAAAAACAGTTCTTAAGCTATTGTATTTCTGTCATGAGACAAGCGCTATTAATCAATTACAATGCAAAGGACTTGGCCTATATGAGATTTCATGTAGAAGGTTTCAAATTGGAAAATTTTGCACCTTTTGTTCATGAGGGAAATATTCTTTTAATTGTGAAAGAACTGGAGGATGCTAGTTATCACATCGAAAGAAATGGTAATGCTAAGTTGATTCTAATGGATCTATCTATAAAACTAACCCGCTTATTGCACGCTAAAGCGGCATAATAGCGAAAATAAATACTTGTACATGGAAACCTTAACCAATAATGCGACGGAACTCTTATTGCTTCTTTTTCTAATTATCACTTTTGTACAAAGTGCCTTTGATAAGATGATGGACTGGAAGGGAAATATTTCCTGGTTACAGGGACATTTTAAAGATACCCCGTTTCAAGGCCAGGTTCCCTTGTTGTTGATCACGGTACTGGTAACAGAGTTGGTTGCCGGGGTCCTGTGTTTGTTGGGAATGTACATGCTGGTGACCGAGGGTGGAAAGTCCGTTGCCTTAGCCGGTGCCGTAGTGGCTTGTATTGCGCTCCTGATGCTCTTATTAGGCCAGCGGATTGCCAAGGACTATGACGGGGCAAGAACCATTGCCATCTACTTTATACCAACCGTTTTTTTAGTGTTCCTATTGCAGTAGGGCTTTAAAGTCTAATTGTGATGCTTATTACTTGTCTTTATGGTTAAAGGGGGGAGTTTCTTTAGTGTTGCATTTTATTTAGCTGTTCAATTCATAAAAATTGCTTAGTTTGTGGAAGGTGAAACGCTATCCTTTTTGAGGAGCGGTTGTGCTACTTTTATAAATCATGACTATGAATTTGGCGGAAATTAAAACTAAGTCGGTTGGCTTGGTGTTATCTGGAGGTGGAGTAAAGGGCATGGCCCATATTGGAATGATTCAAGCTTTAAACGAGTTTGGGATTCAAGCCCAGGTTGTTAGTGGCAGTAGTGTAGGGGCCTTAGTAGGCGCTATGTATGCCAATGGGAATTCGGTTTCTGAAATGCTTCGCTTTTTTAAGGAAACCCCTTTGTTCCGATACCACTTTATGACCCTAGTAAAGCCTGGGCTCTTAGATACTGATCGGTATTTTGAAGTGTTGTTAAAGTATTTTCCAGAGAACACATTTGAATCCTTGCAGCGGAAACTGTCGGTGGTGACCACGGATCTACAACGTGGGGAGGAAAGAATTTTCTCTACGGGAGCGCTTATTATGCCCTTATTGGCCTCTGCGGCCTTGCCTCCTGTCTTTAGTCCCGTTGTGATCAATGGCACCTTATATGCGGACGGAGGTATTATGAATAACTTTCCCTATGAGTATGTAGCAGATGAGTCCGATTTTATTATTGGGAGTAATGTTTCTTCCGTTAGGCAGTTAAGTAAGGAGGGGATAAGATCGTCTTATCAATTGGCTAATAGAACCACTTCCTTAATGATCTATGCCATGAATAGGGCTAAAGTACAGCAGTGCGATTTAATTATAGAACCGCAATCATTAGAACTAATCGGGATCTTAGATAAGAAAGGGATTGAGAAAGCCTATACTATTGGTTACGAACATACCTTGGCAAAGCTTCAAAAAATCTTTGTAGAATATTAGTGGTATTTTCTAAATAACATGATTGGTTGAGGTGTCCCTAAGAGGACCATCTCTCTGTAAAACCCATAGCTAGTTTCTCTTTTAGGCATGGAATTGGGTTGGTAGAGTGGATGCTGTCCGCATAATGGTCCTCGCTACCACTATGAATAAAAAACAAAACGCCCCAAATGCATGTAATCATATATTTGGGGCGCTGTTTACCATTTTAAGAGGGTGTTATCGTTAATTGATGCTACGCATGGCCGATCTAGAGCATACCTAGTTCCAATTTGGCCTCGTCGCTCATTAAATCTTGGGTCCAAGGCGGATCGAAAGTTAGTTCTACTTCCACATCTTTTATCTCGTCAATAGATTTCACCTTTTCCTCAACTTCCATGGGCATGGATTCTGCAACAGGACAGTTGGGGGAGGTTAGGGTCATAAGAATTTTAACCTCGTAGTCCTCGTTTACCAAAACGTCGTAAATTAATCCCAGTTCATAAATATCTACGGGGATTTCTGGGTCATAAATGGTTTTTATGACACGAACTATCTTTTCGCCTAATTCTTGGGTGTCTATGGTGGGTGTTTCTGTGCTCATCGTATTAAAAAATTTAGGTGGGATGGTCTCTCAATGATACCACCCTAAGGTTGTGCCTTAATTTAACTGTGTCTGATAGGCGATTGCATACATTTTAAGCTGCTTAATCATACTCACCAGACCATTAGCCCGTGTGGGGGATAAATGTTCCTTTAAGCCAATTTCATCTATAAATTGGGTGTCTGCTGCTATAATATCACTTGGTTTTTGATCGCTGAATGCCCTAATTAAAATGGCTACGATTCCTTTGGTGATAATGGCATCGCTATCAGCGGTAAATACCAATTTATCATCATTTAATTCGGCATGTACCCATACTTTGCTCTGGCAGCCTTTAATGATATTGTCGTCGGTTTTGTACTGCTCCTCGATTAGGGGAAGTGATTTTCCCAATTCTATCATATATTCATAACGCTCCATCCAATCATCGAACATGGAGAATTCCGCTATAATCTCTTCTTGTATTTCTTGTATACTCATAGTGTTAATTTATCCTGTCATATGGATTTTCATTGCAAAAGTACAACACACAGCACTTAAATTCAAGAAGATATAGATTGCGTTATGGATTTTAGATCAACATAGACTTGGCGCGCTTTACTCCGGCGACCAATACATCTATCTCGTCCTTGGTGTTGTAAAAACTAAAACTTGCCCTTACCGTTCCTGGAATCTTATAAAAGTCCATTATGGGTTGCGCACAATGGTGGCCAGTCCTAACGGCAATTCCCAGCTTGTCTAAGATGCTTCCTATATCATAGGGATGTAATCCTTCTATATTAAAGGAAATAACCGCTGTTTTGTTGCTAGAGGTGCCATAGATTTTTAAACCTTCTATGGTTAAAAGCTGTTCAGTGGCATAGGTTAATAGCTCGTGTTCGTACCGTGAAATAGCATCAAATCCAATGTTGTTCATATAGTCCAATGCCGCGCCAAAAGCTATACCTCCTGCAATGTTTGGGGTCCCGGCCTCAAACTTATGGGGAAGGGCTGCATAAGTGGTTTTTTCAAAGGTCACCTCGGCAATCATTTCCCCACCTCCTTGGTAGGGAGGTAATTTGTTTAGCCATTCCTCTTTTCCGTAAAGAACGCCTACCCCAGTAGGGCCGCACATTTTATGGCCAGAAACCACATAGAAATCAACGTCTAATTGCTGTACGTCTGCTTTAATATGGGGGGCTGCCTGTGCGCCGTCTAACAATACCGCTGCGCCAACTTTATGGGCCGCACTGATGATTTCTTCAATGGGATTAATTGTTCCCAAGGCATTGGAGACGTGGTTGCAGAATACCAGCTTTGTTTTATCGCTTAATAGCTTGTGGTATTCTTCCATCACCAATTCTCCTTCTACATCCATGGGGATTACCCTTAGAACCGCTCCAGTGCGTTCTGTTAGCATCTGCCAAGGAACTATGTTGGAATGGTGCTCTAGGGCAGAGACGATAATTTCGTCCCCCGCTTGTAATAGGGAGGCAAAGCCATTGGCCACCAAATTAATACCGAAGGTAGTACCTGGGGTAAATATAATTTCGTGGCTTTTGCGAGCGTTAAAATGCTTTTGAATCTTTTGCCTGGCCTCCTCATACACATCCGTTGCTTCCTGGGAAAGGGTGTGGACCCCTCTGTGAATATTGGAATTATACCGCTTGTAATAATCCACTATAGCATCAATAACCATCGTTGGCGTCTGTGAAGTGGCGGCATTGTCCAAATACACAAGAGGCTGGCCATGGACCTTCCTGTTTAGTATGGGAAAATCTTTACGGACGGATAGAATATCGAGTACAGTGTTTATCATAATAGGAATTAACTAACTAAACGGATGTCCTTATAGGTCAAAGCCAATATTGACACCTAATTTTTTAGCGATTATTTTATTGATTCTAGCTTTTAGTTCTGGAATGCGAACTGTAGACAAAACGTTGTTGGCAAAGGCATACATTAATAAGGCCTTGGCCTCCTTTTTTGGAATACCTCTAGACTGTAAATAAAATAAAGCCTCGTCATCCAATTGTCCAATGGTACAACCATGCGAACATTTAACATCATCCGCAAATATCTCTAACTGTGGCTTGGTGTTAATGGTAGCCTTGTCACTCAACAGGATGTTATTGTTCTGCTGAAATGCATTGGTTTTTTGGGCAATCTGATCTACGATAATCTTACCGTTAAAAACAGCAGTTGCACTTTCATCGTAGATACCTTTGTAATCTTGGTAGCTTTCGTTGTTTGGCTTAATATGGTGTACCAAGGTGTGGTGGTCTACGTGTTGTTTCCCTTCAATAATGGTTACCCCTCTTAAGGTAGAGTTTAGTCGCTCCCCGTTCTGATAGTAGTTGAGGTTGTTCCTAGTAAGTTTACCACCGAAGGAGAAGGTGTGTACGTCTACTACACTTCCATCTTTCTGATCTATATAGGTATTGTCTATCAAGGAAGCCGATAATCCATCATTCTGTACCTTATAGTAGTCCACGATTGCATTTTTCCCTGCGAATATTTCCGTTACCGCGTTGGTAAAGACCTCGTTGGTGGTAAGGCTTTGATGGCGCTCTATAACCTGAAGCTCAGAATTTTCTTCAGCGATAATCAGGTTACGTGGTTGTGACATCAAGGCGGCCTCCGTACCCGTAGAGAAATGTATAATTTCTATGGGTTTTTTGGGTGTCTTGTGCTTGGGGATATAAATATAGGCTCCCTCTCTGCTAAAGGCAGTGTTTAGAGCTGTTAATGAATCCTCCTTGTTGGCAATCTTGTTGAAGTATACGTCTATTACCGGCTTGTACATAGGTTTGGTAAGCGCAGAACTCATTAGGCAAACATCTACCCCGTCATGGGTGGTTTCCGATAAATAAGAACTGTAGACACCATCGACAAATACAATTTTATAAGTATCTATCTCATGCATAAAATACCGCTTAACATCCTTATAGTCTAGGTTACTCTCGGTTTTGGGAAATATGCTGAAATCTACTTTTTGTAGTCTATTTAAGGAAGTGTATTTCCACTCCTCCTCTTTTCGGGAGGGAAATCCTTTTTCCTCAAACTTCTTTATTGCTTCGGTACGTATATCATGAACGGAATGCTCTACGTCTACATTATTCTCAAACGCTAAAAAAGAGGAGACTAATTTTTCTTTTAAATCCATTTTCTTAAGTTGTAATGTCTAAATGTTAAAGGTTATAGATCTCTTATTTGTGTTGAGATGTTCGATAACTACTTAACAGTTTAGAAATATTTTCTTTTATTCCTTTAATATGATTGGTTCCATGTTATCCGAATCTGCGAACCGATGGTATCGGTAGCTCTTAT
Source organism: Arenibacter amylolyticus (assembly GCF_002150785.1). Classification (GTDB taxonomy): domain Bacteria; phylum Bacteroidota; class Bacteroidia; order Flavobacteriales; family Flavobacteriaceae; genus Arenibacter; species Arenibacter amylolyticus. Next base: position 50,922 of record NZ_MTAZ01000006.1, read on the forward strand.
GGGTCGTCCTGGTAAATTGCCCTCCGGCATTGGAATGCCTTTATTGGTGAGGCTCAGACTTCGCTTGTTAAAATCCTGGCTATTAACGGGATTTATGGTTTTAACCACTTGAGGCCCGTCACGCCTACAACAAGAGGATACTTGCAATTTACGGCCTTTTTGCATTAAGATCTGGAACCGCAGACGGTGGTATTAGATCACCGTCTCTGGCTTTAGCCAATCATATCCTTTTTCCTCTAACTCCAATGCCAGTTCCTTGGTGCCGGACTTCACGATCTTACCATTGTAAAGTACGTGTACAAAATCTGGAACTATGTATTCTAACAAGCGCTGGTAGTGGGTAATCAATATTACAGCATTGTCCTTACTCTTAAGAGTATTTACCCCATTGGCAACAACTCTTAGCGCGTCAATATCCAGACCAGAGTCTGTTTCGTCCAAGATGGCCAATTTTGGCTCTAACATAGCCATTTGGAATATTTCGTTTCGTTTCTTTTCCCCTCCAGAAAAGCCTTCGTTCAATGAACGTGATAAGAATTTTCTATCGATCCCCAACAACTCGGATTTCTCACGTAGTAATTGCAACATTTCCTTTGCGCTCATTTCCTCCAAGCCCTGAGCTTTTCTAGATTCGTTGATAGCGGTTTTAACAAAGTTGGTAACCGATACCCCTGGAATCTCTACAGGATATTGGAAGGAAAGGAATACACCCTTATGAGCTCTTTCCTCGGGAGATAGCTCTTCCAAACTCTCATTATCCATGGTAATTTCTCCTTGGGTAACTTCAAACTCTTCTTTTCCTGCAATAACAGAGGCCAAGGTACTTTTACCAGAACCGTTTGGTCCCATAATGGCATGTACTTCCCCAGCATTCACGGTTAAATTGATTCCGTTTAATATTTCTTTGCCCTCTATGTTGGCGTGTAAGTTTGTGATTTTTAGCATTTTAAACTATTTTTCTCGTTATAGTGTTTTTTTAATCCAGATTTTTTTATTTCCCATTCTACGGGGTTGATGGTTTATCCTACTGAGCCCTCTAAGCTTATTTCCAATAATTTTTGGGCTTCCGCAGCAAATTCCATAGGTAATTTGTTCAATACTTCCTTACTAAACCCATTTACGATAAGGGCAATGGCTTTTTCAGTATCAATTCCCCTTTGGTTACAATAGAAAATCTGATCCTCCCCAATTTTACTGGTCGTGGCCTCGTGTTCTATCATTGCGGATTTATTCTTGGCTTCAATATATGGGAAGGCATGGGCGCCACAATCATTCCCCATCAATAAGGAATCACACTGGGAAAAGTTTCTAGCGTTTTCGGCCCTACTACCCACCTGTACCAATCCTCGGTAACTATTTTGAGAGTGCCCTGCGGAGATCCCCTTAGAGATAATGGTACTCTTGGTGTTTTTCCCTAAATGGATCATCTTTGTACCGGTATCAGCCTGTTGGTGATTGTTGGTAACGGCAACGGAATAAAATTCCCCAATAGAATTGTCTCCCTTAAGGATACAAGAAGGATACTTCCATGTAACGGCAGATCCGGTTTCTACCTGTGTCCAAGAAATTTTCGCGTTCTTTTCACAAATACCCCTCTTGGTTACAAAGTTAAAGACACCGCCTTTTCCTTCTTTGGTTCCTGGGAACCAGTTTTGAACAGTGGAGTATTTTATCTCAGCACCATCCAAGGCGATAAGTTCTACAACGGCCGCATGCAATTGGTTTTCGTCACGGGAGGGGGCGGTACATCCTTCCAAATAGCTTACATAACTATCCTCGTCTGCAACTACCAAAGTTCTCTCGAACTGTCCGGTACCAGCTTGGTTAATTCTAAAGTAGGTAGATAGTTCCATGGGGCAGCGAACTCCTTTTGGGATGTAGCAGAAAGATCCGTCCGAGAATACGGCCGAGTTCAAGGCTGCATAAAAATTGTCCGTTTGTGGAACCACGGTACCGATGTATTTCTTGACCAATTCCGGATGGTTCTTAATAGCATCGGAAATAGAACAGAAAATAATTCCTTTTTCTGCCAAGGTCTCCTTGAAGGTAGTAGCTACAGAAACAGAGTCCATCACAATATCCACGGCTACCCCTGCCAACTTCTTTTGTTCCTCCAATGAAATCCCCAAACGGTTAAAAGTGTCCAGAAGCTCTGGATCCACCTCGTCCAAACTATCGTATTTTGGTTTTACATTGGGTGCAGAGTAATAGGAGATATCCTGGAAGTCTGGCTTCTCATACTTTACGTTTGGCCACTCGGGCTCTACCATCTCTTTCCAAATCTTAAATGCCTTTAGCCTCCATAGGGTCATCCACTCTGGTTCCTCTTTCTTTTTGGAGATGGCAATAACGACCTCCTCGTTCAATCCCTTTGGAAAGGTATCCGATTCAATATCTGTATAGAAACCATACTCATACTCCTTGGTTTCTAATTCTTTTTTTAATTCTTCTTCTGTGTATGCCATTTCATATAAGTTAACGAGTTAGAAAGAGGGTAGGTTGTAACTTAACCGTTACTCTTATTAACAAATTTTATAATCTAACAAATGCTCTTGGTGATGATTGATTATTTTTCGCTGGTAAAGACATTTCCAAGCTTGGATGCATTTGCTTTGTTTCCCTTTGATGCTTTACAGGGAAAAACTTTCCCCACATCCGCAAGTCCTTTGCGCATTGGGGTTTTTAAAGACAAATCCTTTACCGTTAAGTCCGCCAGAATATTCCAGGACCGTGCCTACGAGGTATAAAAAGCTTTTTTTATTCACTACGATACGCACGGAATTATCCTCAAACATTTTGTCGTCCTCTCCAATCGTTTTGTCAAAATTCAGCTCATAGGACAATCCGCTGCATCCGCCGCTTTTAACTCCTACCCTCACATAGTCGGTGCTTGCATCAAAGCCTCCTTCGCGCATCAGGGCCGTTACCCTTTCTCTTGCTGTTTCAGATACTTTAATCATTGTTAATTGGATTTAATCTAAATTAGATTGCAAAGATACTACATAAGAAGGGTTTTACCATACTTTACAACATTAATCTAGCCAATAGGGGTATTAGATTTCTCTATGGGAAGGATAAGCGTATGGCAAGCGGTTTGAAAGTCCCAGCTGGACTGATTTAACCAAAGTTTTTCCAATTTTATTCGCTGCTAATTTATGGGGAATTGCCCTGTATAATTATGTGATTGATAAATAGCCTAGGGAGTTGGTGGGATAATGATAAGAAAGGAGGTTGTTTTTTTATATTGTAGGAATGTAGTAAGTTGTGCTCCGATTTAACCTTAAAGGAAATTAGGGGATAGGAGGTGGTGTCAATTTTGGATGGGGTCTATGAATTGCCGCAACCAATGGATTGGTGAAAAAATAGTTCCTTGATCCGTATATCGTTTAAAAAAAAACCTTTAAATTCAACAGCATTTTTAAAAAACCAAAAAAATAACTAAAGTTATGTCCAACAAAAAAACCACGTTTAGCAGTAAATCCCGGAGGGATTTTATAAAGGGGACCGGGCTGGCAACTGCCGGGTTTATGATCGTTCCAAGGCATGTTTTGGGCGGCCCTGGGTTTGTTGCCCCAAGTGATAAATTAAACATTGCCGGCATTGGAGTTGGTGGAAAGGGAAGGAGTGATCTTACTTCTTTTGCTGAAAGCCCAAATGTTAATATTGTGGGGCTTTGTGATGTGGACGATAGGCAATCCGTAGATTCCAGAAAGAACTTCCCAAAGGCCAAGTATTATGCAGATTTTAGGGAGATGCTGGAGAAGGAAGGAAATACCATTGATGCTGTTTCCGTATCTACACCAGATCACAATCACGCAGTTCAGGCCTATATGGCCATGCAGATGGGGAAGCACGTGTATGTTCAAAAACCGTTGACCCATGATATTTGGGAAGCAAGAATGCTTACCGAAGCGGCTAAAAAATACAAGGTGGTTACCCAGATGGGGAACCAAGGAGGCTCCGGGGATGGAGTCCGAAAAATGAAGGAGATTTACGATACCGGGATCATTGGAGAAGTGCATACCGTTAAATGTTGGACCAATAGGGCTATATGGCCCCAAGCCTTGCAAACACCTACTAAAAAAGACCGGATTCCCAAGGGGCTTAATTGGGACCTGTGGTTAGGAACTGCAGAAATGCGCGACTATAACGATGCGTATCTTCCGTTTGATTGGAGGGGCTGGTCAGATTTTGGAACGGGTGCCCTAGGGGATATGGCTTGCCATATTATGGACCCAGTTTATAGAATTCTCCCCATTCTATACCCAGACCAAGTAGAGTGTAGTGTGTCCGATTCCTTTAAAGGGAAGTTTGAAACTGCCGATTACCCAAAAAGCTTCCCCAACTCCAGTAAAATACACCTAAGCTACCCTAGAACCGATGGTAAAGGGAAAGTAAAGGTTACCTGGATGGATGGCGGATTGCTTCCAGAGCGTCCAGAGGAAATGGGCGATGACGAGCCAATGGGTAACTGGGATGGTGGTGTGCTATTTATAGGCACCAAAGGAAAGTTAATGGCAGATTGTTATGGCGCTAATCCTAGATTGCTTCCCTTAAGCTTAAACGAACAGTTTGAAGTGGAAGAAACCATAGCTAGGGTGCCTGAAGGACACTACTTGCAGTGGGTAAATGCTTGTATGGCCGGCTACGGAAATGCGGAAACCAGTTCTTCTTTCGATTATGCTGGTCCTTTTACCGAAAGTATCCTTATTGGGAACTTGGCGCTTAAGGCCTATTTTGAGGTAGATCCTAATGCAGAAAACAAAGGGTTCTGGAGCGGTGGTTCTCAGTATTATGGTAGAAAGCGACTTCTGTGGGATGCAGAAAATATGAAGGTGAGCAATTTTGATGCCGCCAATAAATACGTGAAACGAAATTATAGGGAAGGCTACTCCTTGGGTTAGGAACTCCCGTAATTAGAATATTAAAACGCCAGTCTTTCTTGAAAAGGCTGGCGTTTTATTTTGTAAGCGACCTTGCTATCGACTTGCAGTACAAAATACCTGTTAAATTGCGGCAGGTAGTCTTAGGGGAGTAATGAATAAAATAGTATTTCTAAAATATAGGCGCCTCTTCTCAATATTTAGCGCAAAAGGGGCAATAAATAAATTTCCTCCTTACTTTTGCAGCATGTTAGAAGATAAGAATCAAGAAAAGACAAGTCTAGAGGAGCTGGGAGAATTTGGATTAATCCAGCACCTTACTCAAAACTTTGAAATACAACAAAGTTCTACCGTAAAAGGAATCGGGGATGATGCCGCTGTGCTCTATTTTAGCGATAAAAAGGTGGTGGTTTCTACGGATATGCTGGTAGAAGGAGTGCATTTTGATCTCAGTTATATGCCCTTGAAGCACCTGGGCTATAAGTCGGTAATGGTGAACTTATCGGATATATACGCCATGAATGCCGTAGCAACTCAAATTACGGTGTCTATTGCGGTTTCCAATAGGTTCCCCCTGGAAGCTTTGGAGGAGTTTTATGCAGGAGTTGCCTTGGCAGCAAAAATTTATAAAGTAGATTTAATTGGCGGAGACACTACTTCTTCTACCAAAGGGATGATCATTAGTGTAACGGCCATTGGGGAAGCAAACGAGGCCGATATTACCTATAGAAGTGGGGCTAAGCCCAATGATTTGTTGGTGGTTTCTGGAGATTTGGGCGGAGCGTATTGTGGTCTGCAGGTGTTAGAAAGGGAAAAAGAAGTGTTTAAGGTGAATCCCAACAACCAACCAGATCTTTCCCCATATACCTATATCATAGAGCGACAGTTAAAGCCTGAGTCCAGAAAGGATGTAAAAGGCTTGTTGGCAAAATTGGAAATTCAACCTACTGCCATGATTGATATTAGTGATGGGCTCTCCTCAGAGATATTGCATATTTGTAAGGCAAGTGAGGTGGGGTGTAATCTGTATGAAGATAAAATTCCACTGGATCCAACCGTTATTTCGGCCTGTGAAGAGTTTAAAATTGACAGTACGTTGGTAGCCCTGAGTGGAGGAGAGGATTATGAGCTGTTGTTTACCATAGATCAAAAAGATTTCCCTAAGATAAAGGGGAATCCCCATTTTTCGGTAATTGGACATATGACAGATCACAAGGAAGGAGCCCATTTAATTTCCCGTGCCAATACTAAGATTCCAATAACCGCCCAGGGGTGGAACTCCTTTACCTAAACAAAAAATTCCCGAAAACTGATGGCTGGTTTATTGTTGCTGTCTAGGGGGGGGGCAGTTTAAACAAATCTTAGGCCTTCTATCTTCAGGAATGTTAGTCGTTATCAGTCTACTCCGCCGATGGTGGGTAGCCTTTAGTGGCTATGCAACCTGTTGGTCTGCCCCATGTCTTTTTTGGTAAATGTGCTGCAAGGTATTATTGATATCCTGTTGTTTAGGGGTCAGTTCGGAGAGATTGCCATTGGCATCCGTAGTGACTTCCTTATTGCAGTGAACGCATTGGTACTCCTTAATGTGGGAGGTAATAATCTTGGTCACTGCATAATGATGTCCAAAAATAGCGCAGAAAAAGGTGCTAAGTCTGTTGGCGTAGTGGTTGATGTTGTTTTTCATAATGTTGGGGGTTAGTTGGGGATGATACGGGTTTGGATCCGTAGCTGTATATTAAACGTATTGGTTGGTGGTTAAAGCAATACTTTTCATGCTTAACAACACTCTAACGGGTTAATTTAAAAATTATTGAGTGTGTCTTATATCTTTTTTTGATTTTACCTACAAAATACACATGTTTTCGATGAACGGTTGTTTATTGAAGCTGAAGTTAAGTTTTATACTAATTGGTTTTTATCCTATCTTTCGCCGAAATTTGCCAGTATGCTTAAGAATAAAGAGACGCTGATTACTACTTTTGCTATGTTTTCCCTATTTTTTGGGGCGGGCAACCTAATCTTACCCCCTTTTTTGGGTTTCAAATCTGGGGAATTATGGTGGTTGGTGGCCTTGGGCTTTGCCATTTCGGCAGTCTTGGTGCCCATCTTTGGAATCCTGGCTCATGCGAAATTGCAAGGGACTATATTCGATTTTGGAAAGAAGGTGTCTCCAGCCTTTAGTATGGTCTATTCCTTTGCTATTTATGCTATAGCTGTTGGCCTTCCCTCCCCGCGTACCGCATCAGTAACCCATGAAATTGCCATACAGCCATTCTTTAATGTTTCGTCCCTTACTACAAGTATCCTTTATTTTTCTCTGGTATTTGTGTTTGTAATGAATCGTTCCAAAATTTTGGATATTCTTGGTAAACTACTTACTCCTGCTATCATATTTATATTGTTGGCCATCATAGGAATCACCATAATGGACCTCGATTTTGCATTTGAGAAATCGTCTATTGTGAATCCGTTGAGCCTCGGTATTTTGGAAGGATACCAGACGTTCGATGCTATTGCGGCATTGGTGGTTGGAGGTGTTATCATTGTTTCTATTAACCTAAGGTCCAAGGCGCCCTACGAGGCCAAAAAAAGATTGATTAAAAGATCGGGCTGGTTGGCCGGACTCGCGCTGTTCTTGATTTATGCGGGGCTGATACTTACCGGAGCATTGCAACAAGATCATTTTATGGGGGGTGTCAGTAGAACCGAACTACTTACCGGAATAAGTAGTTTAACGCTAGGGAATACGGCTAATATTTTCTTAAGCATCTTGGTAAGTTTGGCGTGTTTTACTACCGCAGTGGGAATTGTAACTGGGGCGGCCGATTTTATTAAGGCAAAATTCTCGCGATGGTATTACGGATATCTAGCCACGGCAATCATTGGCTGTTTGCTAGGAATCTTAATAGGGCAGTTTAATGTGGGATATATTATAACTATTGCCTTGCCAGCACTAATGTTTATCTATCCTATTACCATTGTGTTGATCCTGTTAAATCTAGTCCCGGATAGATGGGCGTCTCCCAGGGTATTTAAAAAAGTTGTGCTGGCGACCTTTGTCTTTAGTATTCCCGACTTTTTGGGAACCTTAAGCTTTGTGGATATAAATACCGATATTTTTGGGTGGATTCCCTTTAGTGATTATCAATTAGGATGGGTGCTGCCTGCGTTGGTGGCATTTATAATTGCGAATGTCCTTGATAAGGCCACTAGTTCCAAGAGCGGAATTGGAGCGTAAAAGTGTTTAAAATAAAAAAGAGCCAGTTCGCTGGCTCTTTTAGAATTGCTATGCTGTGAATTTTCTTATCCCTTAGTGTTCATCAGTTCTTCAATCTCCTCTATTTCAATCGGAATATTGGCCATTAGATTAAATGGGGCACCATTTTCCTGGATTACCACGTCGTCTTCCAATCTAACTCCCATACCTTCTTCTGGGATGTAGATGCCTGGCTCAACGGTAAATACCATATTTGCTTTCATAGGGGATTTTAACAGGCCATAGTCATGGGTGTTTAACCCTATGTGGTGACTGGTACCGTGCATAAAGTACTTTTTGTAGGCAGGCCAATTCTTGTCCTCATTTTGAACATCGGCCTTGTCTAGCAATCCTAGTCCTAATAATTCCGATGTCATTATATCACCTACTTCCTTGTGGAATTCTGCCCACATGGTTCCTGGCACCAACATGGCAGTAGCTTCATTCTTTACTCTTAGAACCGCTTCGTATACTTCCTTCTGTCTAGGGGTGAATCTTCCATTTACGGGAATGGTACGGGTAAGGTCACTGGAGTAGTTAGCATATTCTGCAGCTACGTCCATTAACAAAAGGTCGCCGTCCTTGCACTGCCTGTTGTTTTCTATGTAATGTAATACATTAGCATTGTTCCCAGAGGCAATAATAGGGGTGTAGGCAAATCCTTTGGATCGGTTTCGGATAAACTCATGTAGTAATTCAGCCTCAATTTCATACTCCCATACGCCTGGCTTTACAAAAGGTAGTAAGCGTCTAAAGCCTTTTTCGGTGATGTTACAGGCCGTTTGTATAATCGCAATCTCCTCTGGCTCCTTAACACCTCGAATTTCCTGTAGGATGGGATTACTCTTTGCCCAATTGTGTGCAGGGTATTCCTTTTTTACCTTTTCTATAAATCGGTCTTCCCTTGTTTGGGTTTCCACCGATTGTCTATAGTGTTCGTTGGTGTTGAAATAAATGGTGTCTGCTTCGGTCATTAGGTCAAAGAATACCTTGTCAAATTCCGTAAGCCAGTAAATGGATTCTATTCCAGATACCTCGGTCGCTTTTTCTTTGGTGAGTTTAGCGCCTTCCCAGACCGCAATATGGGCATTGGTTTCCCTAACAAATAACACTTCTCGGTGTTTTTTGTCGTGGGCATCCGGGAAAAGTAAAAGAATGGTTTCTTCCTGATCGGCACCACTGAGGTAAAAAAGGTCCCTATCTTGCTCAAAAGGCATGGTGCTATCAGCGCCTATAGGGTATATGTCGTTGGAATTGAATACTGCAATGCTGTTAGGCTTCATTTGGGCCATGAACTTCTTGCGGTTCTTTACAAATAGTTGTTGTGGTATTTGCTCGTACTTCATCTGATATATTTTTATGGGCATAGGGTCTTGCCAAAATTATTTGGGCGGGAACGTGGCGTTGTCATCATTCCGCACAAAGGGCGGTAGTCCCTAATTACTATGCACCAGTTTTTAATTATGTTTGCAAATTTATGAAATAGGATAGGCTTAATGCCAAGAAGGAGCAAATCATTTTAAAAAGAAGGGCTTCCATTCTGCAAAATTTCAAAATATCCTATCTTCGGCAAGGTTTTTACCACCTTGGCCAACTGTACGCATGTGAAGGTGGCTTTCGGTTTATAATAATATGTTGATATGACAAAAAAGTTAGTTTTTTTCTTTTTCCTCGCGATGAATATGGGCTGGTCCCAAGAAAAAAGTTCGGCGGTTACTACCGAGGATTATTTTAAATTGTTGCGAGAGAACATTAACGGAGAGAAGGCATATGAAACCACCGCTTACGTATCCCAATTCTGGCGGGTAGTGGGCAACTCGGGCTTTGATAAAAGTATTTTTAAGCTGGCCTCCGAGTTGGAAGCTGCTGGTTATGTACTGGAGGAAAAAGCAACGGCTTTGGACCGATTTACTTATAGGGTAGAAAAGCGGCCCCTTCAACATCCTACTTGGGAGCCAGTGGATGCGGAGTTAAGTCTTGTGGGGGCTTCTTCTCCCTTGCTTAGTCAGGCTACTAATCGGAACATGGTCTATATAAATTCTGCGGCTACTCCTAAAAATGGAGTTGTTGGGGAGGTGGTCTATATTGCAGATGCGGAGGAATTAAAAAACCAATCGGTACGAGGGAAAATTATATATACGGATACCAGACGCGTATCGGAAATCTATAAACAAGGGGTGTTGGAACAGGGCGCATTGGGAATGTTGAGTTATAACAATCCTAGCTATTTACAGCCAGAAAAAAACAGGACCTCCATCCAATTTCGGAGCCTGCCTTACCATCCTGATAATAAATGGGCTATAGCCTTATCTTTTGAGGCTAAGGAGAATTTAGTGTCGGCCATGAAAAACGGACCGGTACGTGCCAGGGTGAAAGTAGATACCAAGTTATATGCTTCGGAAGACCTAACCTTAGTGGCCGATATTAGAGGGGCCGAACTACCGGAAGAACGGCTCGTTTTTAGTGCACACGTGCAGGAGCCTGGAGCAAATGACAATGCATCTGGGGTAGGTGCCCAGTTAGAAATGGCTATCACCACAGCCAAACTCATAGCTTCCGAGACCATAGATGCCTACAGGAGTATCACCTTTTTATGGGGGGTTGAGATTATATCTACCAATCGGTATATCGTTGAGGATGAAGCGAGAGCAAAAAATATTAAATGGGGAATTAGCCTAGATATGGTAGGGCAAAACACCGCATTAACAGGGGGTAGTTTCTTAATTGAGAAAATGCCAGATCCCAGTGCTATTTGGACCCGAGGGAAGGACCAGCATTCGGAATGGGGTGGGAGAGTGCTTAGCCTAGAGGATATGAAGCCCCACTATTTAAATGATTTTATTCTGCACAACTTTAAAGATCAGGGCAAGTTTGCTAATTGGGTGGTGAAAACCAATCCCTATGAAGGGGGCAGTGATCATATGCCTTTCTTAAGGGCCAATATACCAGGCTTATTGCTTTGGCATTTTACGGATCAATTTTATCATACGGATAATGATACCATGGACAAGGTGTCTAAGGAAACACTTAGAAATGTTAGTACGGCGGCGCTGGCGAGTGCCCTTACCTTGGTAAATGGGGATAGTTATACGGCTGTTGACCTCATTGAGCTACTGAAAGAAGCCGGTACAGAGCGTTTGGCGACAGAGTTTTTATTGAGTGAAGCCGCTGTAAAAGAGGGAGCCTCACCAAAAGATGAGGAGCAAATTATTCAGGCGTGGGCAGATTGGTACCTAAAGGCAATTGAAGCTACCCGAGATATTAGTAACTCAGGAAATACTGCCATAGTGGAAAAGGCAATTCTAATGGCTCAGTCCGTATTGGAAGTGCAGGCAGAAAGTTTTATTTCAGAATTGCATAATAAATACGGAAGGTCTTAATTGGGATGTATAAGTTTTAGGTATTATAGATTTATTTAGGTGAGGTGCTGTAAAGGATTAAGAAAGTGTTGTTTACAATTCCGATTGATGTGCTGTGAAATGCAGCTTGGAATCTGTTTCTTTTAATTTTTTAGGACAATCGGTATTTTTATAGGCTAGCCCTCTTTTTAGGGCTAAATCTCTCCTAAAATGGAACCTTTTCTTTAAATTGGTTCTAAATATGGGACATTAAGCAAACAAAGTTTGTTAATAACTGCTTTGTAGAGTAGATTTGTATTTAAAACAACTAACGTAATGAGTGGATTTTTTAACTCCTCAATAGGCAGAAAGTACGCTATGGCACTTTCCGCTTTTTTCTTGATGATTTTTATCGTTCAACATTTTGCAATTAACATTCTTTCCGTATTCAATCCGGATGCTTTTAACGAAATCTCCCATTTTATGGGAACTAACCCATTAGTCCAGTTTGGATTGCAGCCAATCTTACTCTTTGGGGTTATTTTTCATTTTGTGATGGGTTTTATCCTGGAAATCAGGAACAGGAACGCCCGATCGGTTAAGTATGTTCGCAACAATGGCGCTGCCAATGCTACTTGGATGAGTAGAAACATGATCTGGAGTGGCGGATTTATTCTGATATTTTTAGTCATTCACTTTATCGATTTCTGGTTTCCGGAAATCAACACCAAATTTATCCAAGGGGATATGTCGGGGTTGCTACCGAATGGCGATTATCGATATTATGAGGAACTAACCCATAAGTTTGTTCCTATTTGGAGGGTAGCACTTTACTGTGTAGGGTTTGTATTTCTTTCCCTTCACTTGTTACACGGATTTAGTTCTGCATTTCAGTCGGTGGGTGCCAATAACAAATACACAAGAGGATTAAAAGGGTTTGGAAAAGCATATGCTATCCTAATTCCATTAGGATTTATTTTCATTGCACTTTTTCACCATTTCAACCATTAATATAATACTACAAACCTATGTCTGTATTGGATTCTAAAGTACCAGAAGGGCCATTAAAGGATAAATGGACAAACTATAAGGATAAGATTAACTTAGTTAATCCCGCCAACAAACGCTCTATAGATATTATTGTGGTTGGGACCGGGTTGGCTGGAGGTTCTGCTGCGGCAACCTTGGCGGAGCTGGGATATAATGTAAAAGCATTTTGCTATCAAGATTCACCGCGTAGGGCACACTCTATTGCTGCCCAAGGAGGGATCAATGCGGCTAAAAATTACCAGGGGGATGGGGATTCTACCTTCCGCCTTTTCTACGATACTGTAAAAGGGGGCGATTATAGGTCCCGAGAAGCGAATGTATATCGTTTAGCAGAAGTATCTGCAAATATTATTGACCAATGTGTTGCTCAAGGGGTGCCGTTTGCGCGTGACTATGGGGGACTGTTGGACAACCGTTCTTTTGGAGGGGTGTTGGTTTCCCGTACCTTTTATGCCAAAGGACAAACAGGACAGCAATTGCTGTTAGGAGCCTATTCTGCCATGAACAGGCAGATTGCCCGTGGAAAAATAGAAATGCACAACCGACACGAGATGTTGGATGTGGTAAAAATTGATGGAAAGGCAAGGGGTATTATTGCCCGTAACCTGGTAACCGGAGAAATAGAGCGCCATTCTGCACATGCAGTGGTAATCGCTACCGGAGGATATGGAAACGTGTATTTCCTTTCCACCAATGCCATGGGATCCAATGCTACCGCAGCGTGGAAAATACATAAAAAAGGAGCCTTCTTTGCCAACCCATGCTACACCCAAATTCACCCTACCTGTATTCCTCGTTCTGGCGATTATCAGTCCAAATTGACTCTGATGTCAGAATCGCTTCGTAACGATGGAAGGATCTGGGTTCCCAAAAAGATGGAAGATGTACTGGCTATTAGGGAGGGAAGGAAGAAGCCTACTGACCTAAGTGAGGAGGAAAGGGATTATTATTTGGAAAGAAGATATCCAGCCTTCGGAAACTTAGTGCCAAGGGACGTTGCCTCTAGGGCAGCCAAGGAAAGATGTGATGCTGGCTATGGGGTAAATGCTACAGGAGAAGCGGTTTACCTAGATTTCCAATCAGCTATTGAGCGTTATGGAAACGAGCAGGCAAAACTTCATGGATTAACCAATCCTAGCAAAGAAAAAATTACCGAATTGGGAGAGGAAATCGTAAGAGCTAAATACGGGAACCTTTTCCAGATGTACGAAAAAATTGTGGATGAAAATCCATATAAGACCCCAATGATGATTTATCCTGCTACGCACTATACTATGGGCGGTATCTGGGTAGATTATAACCTAATGACTACTGTGGAGGGGCTGTACTGTATTGGGGAGGCTAACTTCTCCGATCACGGTGCTAACCGTTTGGGGGCTTCCGCGCTAATGCAAGGCTTGGCCGATGGGTATTTTATTTTACCTTATACTATTGGAGACTACCTGTCTCACGAAATTAGGACCGGGAAGATACCAACGGATACGCCAGAATTTGATGAAGCTGAAAAAGCAGTGAAAGATCGGATCAATGCATTTATCAACAATAAGGGAACCCATTCCGTAGATTATTTCCATAAGAAACTAGGTAAGGTAATGTGGGATAAATGCGGTATGTCTAGGAACGCGACCGATTTAAAGAAGGCTATTTCAGAAATCAAGGAAATCCGTGAGGAGTTCTATAAAAGCGTAAAAGTACCTGGTAGAGCCGATGAAATGAACCCGGAATTGGAGAAAGCGGGTCGTGTGGCCGATTTCTTGGAGCTTGGAGAATTGTTTGCCAAGGACGCACTGATGCGGGAGGAATCCTGTGGCGGGCATTTTAGGGAAGAGTCCGTAGAGCTAGAAGGAGAGCAAAAAGGAGAGGCTAAGCGTAACGACGCCGAATTTGCCTTTGTGGCCGCATGGGAATACAAGGGGGAACCCTCCGATGCCGTTCTACACAAAGAAGAATTGGAGTTTAAGGATATAGAATTGAAACAAAGGAGTTATAAATAAGTAGTGTTGACAGATTAGAGGATAGAAGAAATCTTAATACTCAATACTCAATACTCAATACTTAACATATGAATCTTACATTAAAAATTTGGAGACAAAACGGATCTCAGGACAAGGGTAGAATGGTAGATTACCAAGTGTCTGATATTTCTAAAGACATGTCTTTCTTGGAGATGATGGATGTCTTAAATGAACAGATCATCAATAAGGGAGAAGAACCGGTTGCCTTTGATCACGATTGTAGGGAAGGTATCTGTGGGATGTGTTCCATGCACATTAATGGCGAGGCCCATGGTCCGGATAAAGGCATTACCACCTGCCAATTGCACATGCGTTCCTTTAAGGATGGCGATACCATTACCATAGAGCCGTTTAGAGCCAAAGCTTTTCCGGTGATCAAGGATTTGGTGGTAGATCGTAGTTCCTTTGAAAGAATACAGCAAGCAGGAGGGTATATTTCCGTGAACACTTCCGGAAATACCCAGGATGCGAATGCTATTCCTATTGATAAGCACGCAGCGGACAAGGCGATGGATGCAGCTACCTGTATCGGTTGTGGTGCCTGTGTGGCCAGCTGTAAAAACGCTTCAGCTATGTTGTTTGTAGGAGCCAAAGTATCCCAGTACGCCCTATTGCCACAAGGACAGGTAGAAGCTGTGGACCGAGTGAAGAATATGGTGGCACAAATGGATCTGGAAGGTTTTGGAAACTGCACCAATACGGGCGCTTGTGAGGTAGAATGCCCAAAAGGGATCTCCTTGGAGAATATAGCTCGTTTAAATAGAGAGTATTTTAAGGCGAATGTAAAGGGGTAGTCATCCCCTCCTGTAGATAGATCATTAAAACACTGAATCCCAAGCACCAATTACTGGAGCTTGGGATTTTTTTGTTGCTATAATTCCGTATGCCATGGGTTGCGATTCCCTTTTTTGGTACGTAGAAAAATTTTAGGATACCCCTAGAGCTATTTATTCAGAATAATATTTTTTATCTTTAAATATGCCCAAAAAGTATCCACCTAATCGGATTATAGTCCCTCGCTTTAACGAGGAATCGGGGTTTTATACTACTCCTGAACGCTCCAAAATAATGGGTAGGATACGCGCTAAGGACACAAAGCCCGAGTTGGCTTTTAGAAAGGCGTTGTGGAGGGCGGGTTATAGGTACCGGATCGATTATAAAAAATTAATAGGAAGGCCGGACATTGTACTCAATAAGTATAAAACGGTGATCTTTATTGATGGTGAATATTGGCATGGATATAATTGGGGGGAGCGAAAACAAAAGATTAAGACCAATAGGGAGTTTTGGATTCCAAAAATAGAGCGTAATATCCAACGGGATGAGGAAGTGAATGGGGCTTTGAAGGAATTGGGATATAAGGTGTTTAGATTTTGGGCACAACAAATCTCCAAGGAATTTGATCATTGTTTGCAATCGGTCATCTCTCATTTGAGGAGTATGGATCCTAATTTGTCATGAAAAGGGGCAGGTATAAGGCAAGAAAACTAAAATAGGCCATTTTAATAGTGGTTGTGATGTGTGGCCTAGTTTAAGGGTGTCTATACAATAATAGCTTGCTAGACGTGCTGTTATTGGCTTGGTATCTCCTAGCAAAAGGTTGCCAAAAAATACAAGTAGCTTCTCAATTTGCAGTTATGGGGTAGTCGTTGTTTCGGATAAGGGAAGCTGATGGATATTCCTTGGATGGCGCTATAAATCGTACCGCATTAGCCAGTCCGTTTGCCGATCCTTGCCAATATAATAGGGGTGTGTTCCAAACTTTACAAATCCATACCGTCTATAGAAATCGATGGCCTTGGCATTGCGTTCCCAAACCCCCAGCCATACATATCTTTTGTTTTTGGAGCGGGCATAATCCATAACCCAGTTTAAGATGTAGTTGCCAATACGCTGCCCCTGATGTTCCTTTAGTACATAAATGCGCTCCAGTTCTATGGCATTGTCGTCCTTAATATCCGTTTGGGATGCAGCTTTGTTAATTTTAAAGTACCCTACCTTTATGGTGCCCCTATAAACAAAATAAAACGAGGTGTTGGGATCTTTCAGTTCACTTAAAATGGTCGCTTTACTAAAGGCCGATTCCAAGTAATCGTTAAAGTCGTCCGGATTATTCTGTTCTTGGAACGATTCCGTAAAGGTGCGTTTCCCTATGGCTATCAGGGTGTCTAAGTTCTTAAGGGTGCAAAGGGATAGGGTTAGCTCCATATATTATTTTATATTAAAAATAATATTTTACGGGCTGTCTTAAAAACAAAAAACGGCAAGCTGTGATGCATTGCCGTTTTATAAGTGGGGTTTGCTATCTTAAAGCATAAATAACTTTTTGATTAATCTTAGGGTTCCTTGATAGAAGTCGTTCTGATAAACCTGAATTTTTTCTTGGGTTGGGGCATGATTCATTTGGGCGTCCATGGTGGTTAAGTTTTAGAGTAATTGATTGTCGTAGGTATGTTTATATGATAGGATCAATATACTAGATCTTAGGTAGTTCCAATACTATTTGTTGTGAAACCCATGGTATTTGTTGTGAGTTAATTGTGTAAGTGGTTGAGGTGTAATGGGTAACCCCTGTTTTAGAGTTCCATTTCAGGGATGGTTCCTTCCACAATTAAGTTCCCTTGGGTGGCTTTTTTTATTTCCTCTACCGTAATTCCAGGCGCCCTTTCCAAGAGTTTAAAACCGTTGGAAACAACTTCTAGCACGGCCAAATTGGTTACTATTTTCTTAACACATCCTACCCCAGTGAGTGGTAAGCTGCAGCGTTTTAATAATTTAGATTCTCCTTGGCGGTTGGTATGCATCATGGCGACTATGATGTTTTCTGCAGAGGCAACCAAGTCCATAGCGCCCCCCATTCCCTTCACCATTTTACCTGGTATTTTCCAGTTGGCTATATCTCCGTTTTCAGCGACTTCCATAGCGCCTAGGATGGTGAGGTCTACATGTTTCCCCCGAATCATTCCAAAACTCGTCGCAGAGTCAAAAAAGGAGGCTCCCGGTAAGGTGGTGATGGTTTGTTTACCTGCATTTATTATATCGGCATCCTCCTCCCCTTCCAGTGGAAAGGGCCCCATGCCCAAAACGCCATTCTCACTTTGAAACTCTACGCTAATATCATCCCTAACAAAATTAGCCACCAGAGTGGGTATGCCAATTCCCAGATTTACATAATATCCGTCCTTTACTTCTTTTGCTATTCGCTTTGCGATTCCGTTTTTGTCCAACATAATTAATGTAATGATTTACCAATGTATCAATTTATTAATGAAATTATATAGCAACTGGCTATCCTCATTGACTATTGAAAAAATCTACTATAAATTCCTTTTACTGGTGCTTATGATTTTATATAATATCAATCCTAATTCATCAATGTTTTTCTTCAGGTTTTTGTCGAAAGGATAAGATGGTGACCTTTCACATAAAATAAGCCAATATTTGGTTTCTTCCAATTCCTTTACGGCGATTTTCATTTTGTGTATAAAGTCAGTCCTACTTTCAGCATTTTGAGCTTCATGAACATTTGCTCCTATACTGGTTCCCGATTTTAATAATTGTCCTGCTACAACATACTTTTCTTCTTTTTTTAGACGTTCACAGAAATCAATAATCATAAGTGCACAGTTGATAGACTTTGTAACTGCAATATTTTCCTTTTTTAGCATTTTGATAAAATAATGAATAGTTACATTTCTATATTGTTTAAAATTTCCATAGTAATAATAATGTTCATTACTATATTAATATTAGTATCTATCGGTGCATTTCCACATGGTTTTAGTATTTAATTGCTACATTGACTTCCGTTGTAACATTTTCACACTAATTCAAGGCCTCATTGTTACCTTATTCCATTTTCACATTGCTACATTGACTTCCATTTCCACATTAAATTAGTTTTTCATTGCTACATTGCTACATTGATTTCATTGTTACATTTCTTATCCTTTTTTTCTAACCGTCAACTGCTCAATGCGTTTTTCGTAATTGGTGCCTTGAAAGATCCGTTGTACAAAGATACCGGGAACATGTACTTGATTGGGATCTAGGGAACCTGCGGGAAGTAACTCTTCCACTTCTGCTACTGTAATCTTCGCAGCGCCGCAC
This sequence comes from Arenibacter amylolyticus, assembly GCF_002150785.1. Classification (GTDB taxonomy): domain Bacteria; phylum Bacteroidota; class Bacteroidia; order Flavobacteriales; family Flavobacteriaceae; genus Arenibacter; species Arenibacter amylolyticus. The sequence continues at coordinate 69,574 of NZ_MTAZ01000006.1, forward strand.
ATAACGGGATTAAAATTACGGGCGGTTCCTTTAAATATGAGATTACCTGCCTCATCGCCTTTCCAAGCCTTTACAAAGGAAAAATCGGCCTTGAAAGCTTCTTCTAGCACGTACATTTTACCGTTAAATTCCCTGGTTTCCTTTCCTTCTGCCACTTCGGTCCCATAGCCTGCTGGAGTGTAAAAAGCGGGAAAGCCTGCTTGTGCCGACCTGCATTTTTCTGCCAAGGTGCCCTGTGGAGTAAGCTCTACATCCAATTCCCCACTGAGCATTTGTCGTTCAAACTCGTCGTTCTCGCCTACGTAGGACGATATCATTTTTTTAATCTGTTTTTTGTGTAATAGCAGTCCTAGCCCAAAATCGTCTACCCCGGCATTATTGGATATGCAGGTGAGGTCCTTGATGCCCATTTTTACTAATTCTGAGATCGCATTTTCGGGGATACCACACAATCCGAATCCGCCAAGCATTAGTGTCATTCCATCTTGGACACCCTTGAGTGCCTCTTCTACGTTTGCTACTGTTTTCCGTATCATTTAAGCCATATTTTATAGGTGGTTCATTTATTCGTTGCTTCCTTTCTCCTAAAATACGGGATTTTAATCAAAAAACGCCCTTAACTTTCGGTAAAAAGCTAGGGCGTCTTTATTAAATGATAGGAGGTAGATCCTAGAAATTCAGATCGTCTTCCATGTCTATATCCTGTTCTTCTTCTTCGGTGGTTTTGCTACAATCTACGTTGATAGATAATTCCTCAGGTTTTTCAAATTCGCCTTTGGAAACTCCCAATTCTTCGTTTGCGTAGTTCTTTTTCATGTACAATCCCCAAATGGGTAGTGCCATGGAGGCTCCCTGTCCGTAGGTGATGGTTCTAAAATGGGTGGCCCTATCCTCGCCACCAACCCATACTCCGGTGACCAAATTAGGCACCATTCCCATAAACCAACCATCGGTCTGATTTTGGGAAGTCCCTGTTTTACCCGCTATAGGATTGTCAAATTCGTAGGGATACCCAGTGATGATTTCATCGTACATCTTGTTCCATTTTTCAGCACCTCTGGTTCTTAACCTTGTTCCGGATCCTCCCTGGGTGACGCTAGACATAAGGTCTATCATTGCATAGGATACGTCTTTACTGAGCACATCCCTAGTCTCGGGTACATATTCGAACAATACGGTCCCGTTCTTATCCTCTATTCTAGTAACCATTACCGGTTTTACATATACGCCTTGGTTGGCAAAGGCTCCATAGGCGCCCACCATCTCATAAACGTTGAGATCTGCACTACCCAAGGCAATGGAGGGAACCTCTGGGATGTGGCCGGTAATCCCCAGGTTTTTAGCAATATCTATAACCGCTTTGGGGCCTACCTTGTCTATTAACTGTGCGGTGATAGTGTTAACAGAATTTGCTAGGGCATCCTTAAGGGTAAGCATTTCCCCAGAATATTGTGCATTGGAGTTTTTAGGACACCATGGGTCAGGGTTTCCGTGTTTATTGGCTTCAATACAATATTGATTGTCCGGAAGCACGTCGCAGGGCGATAATCTTAATTGGTCTATGGCGGCAGCATATACAAAGGGCTTAAAGGTAGATCCTACCTGTCTCGCTCCTTGGTATACATTATCGTACTGAAAATGCTTGTAATTGAGTCCGCCTACCCATGCCTTTACATGGCCTGTTTGTGGCTCCATGGACATCATGGCTGCCCTTAAAAAGGATTTGTAGTAGCGAATGGAGTCTAGGGGAGTCATGATGGTATCCTTCTCCATGGTCTCACTATTCCAATCAAAAACGGTCATCTCGGTCTTCTTGGTAAAAGATTCCCTGATTTCCTTTTCAGATTTGCCTTCCGCCTTCATGATTCGCCAACGGTCCGAGGTTTTCATTCCTCTTTCCATGATACGATCTATTTCTCCTGGAAATTCCTCTATAAAAGGCGCTGTTTTGTTCCTTTGTGGTGTGTTTTGATGGAAAAACTCTGCCTGTAGTCGTTTCATATGCTCCTCCACGGCCTCTTCGGCATTTTTTTGCATACGGGAATCAATGGTGGTATAGATTCTAAGACCGTCCAAATAGATATTCCATTTGTCGCGTTCCCCTTCGATGGCTGGTTTGGGATTTTCTGCTATCCACTTACGCATAAAGCCTTGTAGGTACATCCTAAAATAGGTGGCAATCCCTTCCCTATGCGATTCCGGACTAAAATTGATGTCCATTTTTAAGGCCTGTAGGGAGTCTTTTTCCTTTTCCGTGATATAGTTGTATTTGGCCATTTGTGCCAAGACGGTATTTCTACGATCCAATACCAGTTTTTCCCTTCGCAAGGGATTATAGTAGGAAGAGTTTTTTAGCATACCCACCAAAACGGCCGATTCCTCAATCTTTAGGTTACTGGGCTCCTTCCCGAAATAAATTCTTGCAGCCGACCGAATGCCATCGGCATTATAGTTAAAGTCATAAATATTGAGATACATTTTGATGATCTCTTCTTTGGTATAGCTGCGCTCTAACCTAGTTGCTAGGACCCACTCCTTTAGTTTTTGAGTAATGGTCTCGTATAAATTCTTAGAGCGTACCCCAACAAATAGTTGTCTGGCCAATTGTTGTGAAATGGTACTTGCTCCCCCTCTTTTTCCCAAAAATACAACGGCTCTTAAAGTACCCCGAGCATCGATACCGGAATGTTGGTAAAAGCGGGCATCCTCGGTAGCAATTAGGGCTTGTACCAAAGTCTTTGGTAGGTCTTCATAATTTACATCTGTCCGGTTGTCGTCCAGGTAAAATTTTCCCAGGGTTTCCCCGTCCGAGGAAATGATCTCACTGGCGAGATTGGTTTGTGGGTTTTCCAAACGCTCGTATTCTGGCATGGGGCCAAAAGCTCCCCAAGCGGTAATATAGAATATCAAAACCACGGATAGGATTCCGGTAATGAACAGGATCCAGAACCATAAGATGAATTTTGAGAAGCTTTTTCCTTTCTTTTTCGTTGTTTTTTTTGCGGTCGCCATGGGCCTACGGATTAATTTTTTCTATTTGGTATCCTACATCGGTTATACCCTCCAGTGCTTCAATGCCTTCTACTTGGCCATTTTTGCGCATGGCATGGGAAACTTTTAAGGTATATACGCCAGAGGCTGGGAAAACGATGTTTTCCTTATACCACAATTTATTTTCTCTTAAACTACCGTGGCCACTCCCTAACCATTCGCCATTGGGCAGGGCCATCTCGTATTCCAAGGTATCCCTTACTAGGTCGCCCAGCGGACTTTGCAGCTCGGCAATAAGGAATAAATTGCTATAGGGGTAGGTCTGATCGTTCCTAATGTTGATAAACACATTAAAGGGTTGTACCGTATCTAGACCGGAAAAGTTAAACTGAATTATGCTGTCCTTGTGCCACACCCCATTGTTGGTAGGGGTATAGGCAGATTTAACGGTCTGTCCGTCACAGGAAACCATTAAACTGACCAGCATTAGTAACGCTATGCCTCTAAGCATTATTGGAAGGTCTTTTTTTGTAGTTGGACTTTCTTCTTTTTTTACTCCTTTTTTTATTTCTAGATCTTTTGGGAGCGTCAAAACGCGTAAGGCTGTCCTGTCCTACTACATTTTCGAACACTTTTTCATCGCGCTCCACATTGGTTAGGGTGTATTCCTCCAAACTGGTTACACTTTCCTTTTTCTTGTTTTTCTCCTTTATTTCAGCAACCTGATTTTTGGTTAGCTCGTGCCAATTGGCCGGATCGCTTTTATAGGAGAACCACAGGGATCCTTTAAAAATATCAATTTTTTGACAAAAGGCTACCCCTTTCTCTGTGAAGAGTCTGGTGTCTTGACTAGGGAAATCTTTTAGGGCATCTAAATATACATCTAGTTCGTAGTTGAGGCAGCATTTTAACTTTCCGCATTGTCCGGCTAATTTCTGCGGATTTAGGGAAAGCTGCTGGTAACGTGCGGCCGAGGTGCTAACAGATCTAAAGTCGGTTAACCAAGTAGAACAACACAATTCCCTTCCGCAAGATCCAATCCCACCTAGGCGCTGTGCTTCCTGCCTATAGCCAATCTGCCGCATTTCTATGCGGATTCTGAATGCCTTGGCCATGTCCTTGATTAACTGCCTAAAATCTACCCGATCTTCCGCAGTATAATAAAAGGTGGCTTTGGAACCATCCCCTTGAAATTCCACATCCGAAATTTTCATTTCCAGGTTTAAAAGAATGGCAATTTCTCGGGCCCTCTTCTTTATTTCCTCTTCGCGGTCTCTACATTTTTGCCATTTATCGATATCCTTCTGTGTGGCTTTCCGATACACCACAGGGAGTTGGGGATTGTTATAATCCTCTTTCTTCTTCTTCATCTGCACCCGCACCAATTCCCCCGTAAGGGAAACAATGCCTACATCGTGTCCAGAGGCAGCCTGGGTGGCCACCACATCCCCGATGGAAAGCGAAAGATTTTCAGAGTTTCTAAAGAATTCTTTTCTACTATTTTTAAAGCGGACTTCCACGCAATCAAATGGTTTTTGCCCATTTGGTAGCGACATATTGGAAAGCCAATCAAATACCGTCAATTTATTACAGCCATCGGTGCCACAAGTCCCATTGTTCTTGCATCCCTTTGGCTGTCCGTCCTTACCGGTTGAACAACTGCTGCAACCCATAATTAATATGTTGGTTCGGTGAAGAAAGTAATACTGTCACCGAAAAAGGTTCATAATTTTTATCAACCGTAAAGATAGTGTTTTTTTTAAGCGATGAAAAGAAAGAGTGCCGCTAGATACATTTAGATCCCTACCGCTTATAGGTAAGTACTTCGGACCTTCCTTTTTTAAAGATCTTATTGCTTACTACCTTACCTCTCCGCAATTTTTTCTGCTCTTCATAAGGCAAGGCATGTATGTCCATACATTCCTTGGAGCAGCAATTGTTCATCTTTTCCGCACAGGATTCGCATTGGATAAATAATAAGTGACAGGCTTCGTTGGCGCAGTTAACATGGGTGTCATTGGGAGCGCCGCACTGATGGCAGTTGGCAATTACATGGTCTGTAATGCGTTCCCCGCGCCTGTGATCGAACACAAAATTCTTACCTAAGAACTTGTTTTCTAGGTTTTTCTCCCGTACCTGTCTGGTGTACTCTATAATACCTCCTTCTAATTGATATACTTGTTGAAAACCTTTGTGCTTGTAATAAGCACTGGCCTTTTCGCATCGTATACCGCCGGTGCAATACATAACCAGTTTTTTGTCTTCCTTGTGCGCTGCTAGGTCCTGTTCTATAATGTCTAAAGAGTCCCTAAAGGTATCTACATCTGGGGTGAGGGCATTTTTAAAATGGCCAATTTCGCTTTCGTAATGGTTGCGCATATCTACCAAAATGGTATCTGGATCTTCAATAAGCGCATTGAACTTCTCTGCATCTACATGAATACCTTTGTTGGTAACATCAAAAGTAGCATCGTTTAGTCCATCGGCTACAATTTTCTTTCTAACCTTCACTTTTAGCTTAAGGAAAGATTTGTTGTCTTGTTCAATAGCGATGTTTAAACGAACGTTTTCCAAGAACGAAATACTGTCCAAGTGTGACTTAAACTTCGTGAAGTTTGTTGCAGGAACGGACAACTGGGCATTTATTCCTTCATGGGCCACATAAATACGGCCTAAGACATCCAATTCGTTCCAATGAATAAATAAGTGATTTCTAAAAATGGCCGGATTGCCAATGTGTGCATATTTGTAGAAAGAGATTGTTAGCCGGTCTTCCCCAGCTTCCTCTATAAGAACTTCTCTTTCCTTTGCACTTAGTGTATTGTACAGTTGCATGCTATACCAATAGTTTAAGTTAAAAGATATTATTAAAAGTGCAAAATTAAGACATCTAGGGAGGGTATAAAAGCAATTAAGCTATTTTTAAGTCGCGCAGAGCGAGCTGTGGTATAAAAAAAGGGTCTTGAACGTTCAAGACCCTTTTTAATTTAGTCAATACCAAAACCTCTTTTTCATAGACTTTTGATGTGATATTGACCTTCAACCCTTATTGTCCTACCAAAAACAATAAGCAACCTAATTTGAGTTAGTTAATAGTTAGATGTGAGTATTTGAAAAAGGTTGCGTATTTGGTAAAAAAAAAGTTGGATTTATTTTTGAAGTAGCTAGGTTACAGTTGCTTGCGTTAGGTGTTGCCTAGCCGATTAAAGATCCCGTGCCTAATACGGTTCTTGTTCATAAGTGTCCTAAGGGACCATGCAGGCTAAGAGATCACCCCGTATAAAATCCGCTTTTTAGATGGCATTATGCAAAAAGAAATGGTATTTTAGCGACCCTAATACAATACGAAGATGAGTTCTGAAAAAGAAGCAAAATTAAAAGCATTAAAACTAACCCTAGATAAATTAGATAAAACTTACGGTAAAGGAGCCGTAATGAAGATGGGGGATAGCGTAGTCCAAGATGTAGAGGTAATATCCTCTGGGTCTTTGGGATTGGATGTTGCATTGGGTGTTGGTGGATACCCACGCGGAAGGGTTATTGAAATTTACGGACCGGAATCTTCCGGTAAAACTACCCTTACCTTGCATGCCATGGCAGAAGCCCAAAAAAATGGGGGAATAGCCGCATTTATTGATGCGGAGCATGCTTTTGATAGATTTTATGCCCAAAAATTAGGGGTAGATATAGATAACTTAATTATTTCCCAGCCAGACCACGGGGAGCAGGCATTGGAAATTGCCGATAACCTTATTAGATCCGGAGCGATCGATATAGTGGTGATAGATTCCGTGGCGGCTTTAACGCCTAAGAGTGAGATTGAAGGGGAGATGGGGGATTCCAAAATGGGACTCCATGCCCGATTAATGTCACAGGCGCTTAGAAAATTAACAGGTTCTATTAGTAGAACCAATTGCACCGTAATTTTTATTAACCAGTTAAGGGAGAAGATTGGGGTGATGTTTGGTAACCCAGAAACTACTACTGGTGGAAACGCCCTTAAGTTCTACGCTTCTGTGCGATTGGATATTAGGAGGTCTACCCAGATAAAGGATACCGATGGTGGAGTGCAAGGAAACAAAACCAGGGTGAAAATTGTAAAGAATAAAGTGGCTCCTCCATTTAGGACCGCCGAGTTTGATATTATGTATGGCGAAGGAATTTCCAAGGTAGGAGAGATCATTGACTTGGGAGTGGAGTTCGAAATTATTAAGAAAAGCGGTTCTTGGTTTAGCTATGGTGATACCAGGCTGGGGCAGGGAAGAGATGCCGTTAAAAATCTGTTGTTGGACAATCCCGAATTGCTGGAAGAACTAGAAGGCAAAATTGTGGACGCCATCAAAACAGTAAATTCATAAGAATTAAAAAAAATCCCGATTTATTCGGGATTTTTTTTTACCCATACGCAACCATTGCTTTAAATCTCATCTACTTAATAAAAAGGAATTGTATTGAAACTGAAGGTGTTTTTATCCTACTCCTACAGAAGGAGGCTTAAGGGATGCCAAAGGTTTCTCAAATCATTTTAAATGTAGTGTAAACATGAAAAGATTACTCTTTTTATTGGTGGTTGCCACTTTTTCTGTATTGACTTCCTGCTCTGTGGACGATGGTATTAATTATCATTTTGAAGCTTTGAAGATTAATTCCGTGGAAATGCCGGAATCCTTCGAATTGGGTGAGGTGTACAATATAAAAGTATCGTATTTTAGACCTGATAGCTGTACTTATTTTGAAGGTTTTGATGTGGTGAAAGAGGAGCTTACCACCCGTAATGTGGTCGCTGTTGGATCGGTTATTGAGAATAAGGATTCCCAATGTATCGAAAAAATGGATGAGGTAACGGCATCATTTAACTTTGAAGTGTTGTACGATCAGCCTTATTTGTTTAAATTTTGGACTGGAGACAATGAAAATGGTGAGTCGGAGTATTTAGAAATTACGGTTCCCGTAGGTTCGGACAGCTCCGATCAGGCAAAGGAATAGCATAACCCAATCTGTATTTTGAGTAATCTAGTTGAGCTCATTAATAATTGTAAAAAAGGGAATAGACAAGCACAAGAACAGCTATATCGGGATTATTCCCGAATACTGTTCGGTATTTGTCTCAAGTACTCGCGCAATAAAACGGAGGCCGAAGATAGCTTGCACGATAGTTTTATGACCATCTTTGATAAGATAGATCAGTTTAAACATCAGGGGTCTTTTGAGGGTTGGATGAAGCGGATTGCCATTAATACCGTACTGCAGAAATATAGAAAGGAGGAAAGCCTTCCATTGGTATCCGAAAATATAGAGGAAGAGGCGGTAGAAGAGTCAGGTTATGTAGATTTGGACCTAAAAACCTTATTGCGTTACGTGCAGGAACTTCCCAATAAATACCGTCTTACCTTTAACCTATATGTTTTGGACGGATATAGTCATAAAGAAATTAGCGAGATGCTTGGAACTTCCGAAGGGACTTCAAAATCCAATTTGGCGAGGGCGAGGGGAATATTAAAAGAAAAAATTGAAGCCAATAAGGCCAAGATATATATAGAGGGATAAGCCCGTAAAAGGTGTCTATGCCCCAAGTGCAGAAAATATGAGTGAAAATAAATTAGACAAATTATTCCAGGAAAAGTTGAATGACTTTCAAGAAGTGCCAGACGAAAGGATTTGGCGCTCCATTGAGGCATCCTTGGATAAAAAACAAAGGTCTCGGAAGGTGATTCCCCTTTGGTGGAAACTGGGTGGCATTGCGGCTGTTCTGGCCCTTCTATTTGTGGCTATTAATCCATTTTTCGATTCGGTTACCCTAAGCCCTATCGTTACCGATGTAGAAATTAAGGGTTTGGAAGAGGTAGAGGATGCTCCAAAAAACAATTTAAATGAAGCGGTGCAGGAGACGCCCGTACTTACTGATACCCAAAAAGCGAACAAGGAAGAGTCTATATTACTAGAGGTGACCGGGAAAGGGATAAAAGGCCAACAGCCCGCAACTAATATAGGAGTAGCTACAAGGAGCACCAATATTGAGGACCCAAGTGTGTTTCCCGCAGACGGGGAGACTAAAGAAATGGGGGTGGCAGACAACCAGAACCTAGTAGAAGGAAATGCTAATAAGGAAGGCAACCGAGAATTGATGGATACCGGAAATCAGGTTCCGCTAGGAGAGGAGACTAATGGATTGGCAGAGCAAAGCCAATTGGCAAGGGCAATTGATACCTCCCAAGCCGAGGTGGATCCGAAGAAGAAATCCCTTCTGGATGAAATTGAAAAACAGGCCGAAGAAAATGCTGTTGCTGGAGTTAAGGGGAGTAGGTGGTCTGCTGGGCCAAGTGTGGCTCCTGTTTATTTTAATGGTATCGGTGGAGGATCGCCTATAAATTCTATGTTGGCCTCCAATTCCAAGACTGGTAGCGTTACCATTAGTTATGGGGTGAATGTTGCCTATGAAGTGTCTAAAAAAATTAGCATACGCTCAGGGGTTCATAAGGTAGATTTTGGATACAACACCAATAATGTTGCCTTTACTTCCTCTTTTAATGCTCCTTCGCATGCCCAATTAGAAAATATTAATTATACCAATACGGCTCAGTCCATTGTTATTAGGGATACCCGAAACCACTTAGGAATTCAGCAAGGGGGAGTGCCAGTTGCGTTGGATGTTAGCGGGAAAAGTCCCAGCCGTATGGGAACCATGGGGCAGCAGATTGGCTATGTAGAGGTTCCCTTGGAGGTTAATTACACCTTAGTAGATAGTAGGTTTGGTGTGAACCTAATTGGTGGGGTCAGTTCCCTTTTTCTAACGGATAATGAGGTGGTGTTACAATCTAGCGGAAAGACCACGGTCTTGGGAGAGGCCAATAATATCAATTCGGTAAACTTTAGTACCAATATTGGTTTGGGGCTTAATTATGAATTTAATAGTAAGTTAAAGCTGAACGTAGAGCCGGTATTCAAGTATCAATTAAATACGTTTGAGGATACGGCAGGGAGTTTTAACCCTTATTCTTTAGGGGTGTATAGCGGTTTTAGCTTTAAGTTTTAAGAAAGAATGCGCTGTCTGGGTTTAGGCGTTATAGTTTTACGGAAATGCTACTTGGGGTTATCGGGTGGGAGCAGTTAGCCTTTAACTCGTTAAGGATAACCTTTCTTACCTCTTCCTTTAATTCATTTTTGTCTTCGGAGCCCAGGTGTTCCGTATCAAAAAAACGGTGTACTCTTGTGCGCAGTTTCCCGGGACCCCCGCTAAAAAAGGTGAAGGAAAACCGTTTTTTATTATCGCAAAATGTGATTGGAACAACGGGGATGTTATGCGCTATAGCCATCTTAAAGGCGCCATCCTTAAAATTGTCTAGGAGGATTGATTCGTCTGGCACCCCACCTTCCGGAAAAATACAAATGCTGAGGCCTTGGTCTAACCTTCTTTGTGCCCTTCTATAAACAGCCGTCCTGCTTCTGGTACATTCCCTGTCTACCATTATGCAAACCCGCTTGTAGAAAAATCCAAATAGAGGGATTTTCACCAGTTCTTTCTTTCCAATAAATACAAAGGGGTTTTTGCTCACCTTTAGCATCAACATAATATCTAACATACTGGTATGGTTGGCCACCAGCATATAGCTCTCTCCTTTTATCAACTGCTGTTCCCTTTTTATTTTAGGATAACATCCCATGCCATATAAAATACAATTTGCCCAAATGTTTCGGGCCAGCCAAAAGAACTGGGCATAGGTTTTTTCGGACATGGTAAAAATAACTAGAAAAGGTAGCATTACTAAAATGGGTAGGGCTACCAACAAATAAAACCAGATGCGATATAGGGTCTGACCTATTTTTCTTAGGATTGATATCATAAAATCAAAAATAATAATTATAAGTTCCTTTTTAGGATTTCTTTTACCTTTGTAGTCTTTTGAAAATAATACGATGGCACGAATTTTAACAGGAATACAAAGTACGGGAACCCCGCACTTGGGCAACATATTGGGAGCCATTCTCCCAGCTATAGAAATGGCGAACGACCCGAAGAACGAATCTTTTCTTTTTATCGCTGATATGCATTCTCTTACCCAGATAAAAAATGGGGAGGAGTTAAGGAATAATACCTATGCGGTGGCCGCTACTTGGCTTGCCTTTGGACTGGATATAAACAAGACTGTTTTTTATCGCCAAAGTGATATTCCGCAAACGGCGGAACTGGCGTGGTATCTAAGTTGTTTTTTCCCGTATCAAAGACTTACCCTTGCGCATTCTTTTAAGGATAAGGCAGATCGTTTGGATGATGTAAATGCAGGTTTGTTTTTCTACCCCATGCTAATGGCGGCAGATATCTTGCTCTACGACGCAGAGATTGTGCCTGTAGGCAAGGACCAGATGCAGCATTTGGAGATGGCCCGCGATGTGGCATCTAGGTTTCATGCTCAGTTAGGAGACACTTTTGTATTGCCACAGGGAAAGGTGCAGGAAGAAACCATGTATATCCCAGGAACCGATGGAGCCAAAATGAGCAAGAGCAAGGGGAACCTAATCAGTCTTTTTCAAACGGACAAGCAATTGAGGAAGCAGATTATGGGGATCCAAACCGATAGTACGCCTATGGAAGATCCAAAAGATCCGGATACGGATAATGTATTTGCGCTTTATAAAATAGTAGCTTCGGAAAGTCAGGTAGCAGAAATGCGCGAGAATTACCTAAAGGGAAATTACGGGTATGGCCATGCCAAGCAAGCCTTGTACGAGGTGGTGTTGGAGCGCTTTGGAGAGGCTCGTGAGAAATTCAATTACTATATGGCAAACTTAGATGAGTTGGATGCCGCCTTGGCGTTGGGTGCTAAAAAAGCTCAGCTAATAGCCGATGAGGTCTTATTGCGTGTAAGAGATAAAGTAGGGTACTAAACCCAATAAAAGACCGCTTGGTCTTTAAGTATACCCACTGCTCCTCATTGGTGTGGTGGGTTTTTCTTTTTTTTGACGGAATTCATCGTTAAAAGCTTACATAATTTACATTTTAGGGGTGAAAGAAGGGATTTTAGACCGTTTGGTCGGATTGTAAGGAGGTAACCGGGTGGCCTAAACAGGAATATGTATTGGTAAGTACCTTAGATTTTGGGTAAAACTTAAATCGCTTCAAAAACTTTTCCTGGTAGCGGTCTTATTACCCCTTTCATTTCCATATTTAAAAGGGTAGAGGAGGCTTTAAAGATGGGGAGCTTGCAATCTAAAGCGATGTTATCCAGCATTTTTTTTCCGCCTAATTGTAAGTAGTTGTAAATATCCTTTTCCGTTTCATCCAATTCCACAAATAGTTGCTTCTGTATTGCTTGTGGTTGTTTTTCCTCTAATTCCCAGCCCAACATATAGATGAGATCTGCCGCCGAGGTAATCATTTGTGCCTTTTGTTGTTTTATAAGGTTGTTGCAGCCAATGCTAAATCGGTCTTGCACCCGTCCGGGAACCGCAAATACATCGCGATTATAGCTGTTGGCAATATCCGCGGTTACCAAACTGCCCCCTTTTTCTGCCGACTCAATAACCACGGTTGCTTCGCTGGTGCCAGCGATAATGCGATTTCGTCTTAGGAAATTTTCCCTCTCTGGTTGTGAAGTGCTCCAGAATTCCGTTAAAAAGCCTCCATTCCTTTCTACATCTCCTACAAAACACTCGTGGACCTTTGGGTAAATCTGATTTAAACCATGGGCTAAGCAGCCTATAGTTTGTAGGCCGTGTTTTATGGCTGCCCGCTGTGCACAGATATCTACCCCATAAGCAAAACCACTTACGATAATAGGGTCTAAGGGAGCAATCTCTGCTATGAGCTCCTCGCAGAAGGCCGCACCGTAACTGGTAATGTTTCTAGTGCCTACTATACTAATGATTCTTTTTTTATTTAAATTGATGTTGCCCCTGCCAAAAAGCAAGATAGGACCATCTATACAATGTTTTAAAGCAGCTGGGTAGAGGGGGTGTGTAAAGGGATATAGCTGCAGGTTGTTTTCTTGGATAAAAATATACTCTTCCTCTGCGGCTTCTAAATGTTCGGTGTCAAAAAGTCCCTTTAAGGTGTGTTTACCAATGCCATCAATGTTAAGAAGTGATGAGGTGCCACTAGAAAAAACAGCTTCGGCACCCCCGCAATGCCCAATTAATTTTTTGGCTGAGATGTCGCCTATATGGGGGGCGTTCTGTAATCTTAAAAGTGCAATTATTTCATCTTTAGACATTTGTATCCCATGCTTAGTTGTTTACAAAATACATAAAATTTTATGTTAATAAAAAGATGGCTCAGGTGTTTTGAACTTGCGTAATATTTGCAATCTTTGTCTTTATGGGAACGGAATTTTATATAGCGGAATTACTTTATAGATATAATTGTGTTATGGTGCCAGAATTTGGCGCGTTTTTAACCCAGATGGAGTCTGCGGTAATTAACGAACACAACAATACATTTGTACCACCAAGGAAGAGTATCTCTTTCAACGGACAGCTTAGGTCCAACGATGGTCTATTGGTTTCGTATATGGCAGAGGCCGAAAGGACATCTTATGAGGAGATGCAGCAAAAAATTGCCTTGGTTTCCCAAGAGTGGACACAGCGTTTGGAAGCAGGTGAAGAACTGAGGTTTCCCAATTTGGGCGTTTTATGGCGCAACAACGAGGGGAAGACTCAATTTCAACCTTCTAACGAAGTTAATTACCTTACCTCTTCCTTTGGACTGTCTTCCTTTGTAGCTGCCCCAATCCAACGGGAAGTTATGAAAGAGGAAGTAGTAGCCTTAGAGGAAAAAATTCCATTTACCATTACTCCCGAAGCCCGTAAGTCTAGAAGTAATAGGCCTTACTTTAAATATGCCGCTGTGGTTTTATTGGCAGTGGCCACTGGTTTTACCGGGTATAGGTTGTATAATGAGAATGTAATTACCCAACAATTGGTAAGGCAAGAAGCCCAACAACAGGTTTCCAAAAATATTCAGGAAGCAACCTTCTTTAATACCGCGCCTTTAGAATTGCCGGTAATTTCCCTATCTATTAGTACTCCTAAAAAGAAGGAGTCTCATCAGATTATTGCTGGTGCCTTCCGAGTTAAGGGAAATGCGGAGAAAAAGGTAACCCAATTAAAAGGGAAGGGGTATAACGCTTCCTATATAGGGGAAAACGAGTATGGTCTGCACATGGTTGCCTACGGGACTTATGATGACGCTGAGGTTGCACTAAAGGAACTGAGAAAAATAAAAACTTCCGAATCTTCCGAGGCTTGGATGCGCTCTGTAAAATAATTGCGCTTCTATTTTTCACCTTATTAATAGCAGTGTATCTTTGGGCAAAAATTGATATTTATGCAGCCCAAAACACCGAGTGAATCGCGTACTTTAATGACCGATATGGTTTTACCTAGTGAAACCAATCCACTGAACAACCTTTTTGGAGGAGAGCTATTGGCCCGTATGGACCGGGCTGCCAGTATTGCTGCCAGGAGGCACAGTAGAAGGATTACGGTAACCGCCTCTGTGAACCACGTAGCCTTTAACCAAGCGGTGCCGGTAGGTAGCGTGGTAACCGTAGAAGCTGCCGTTTCCAGGGCGTTTAATACGTCCATGGAGATTTTTATAGACGTTTGGATGGAAGATCGTTTTAGCGGGGAGAGATCCAAGGTGAACGAGGCCATATACACTTTTGTAGCAGTAGATGATAGTGGTAGGCCTGTTAAGGTACCAGAACTATCCCCAGAAACTCCTTTAGAAAAGGAACGATTTGCAGCCGCATTGCGCAGAAAACAATTGAGTTTGGTACTAGCAGGAAAAATGAAGCCCAAAGAGGCTACGGAACTGCGCGCCCTCTTTATGGATTAATATTCCCTGGAGGAGGCTATTTTATCCTCTATAAGTATGTTTGTCACGGGCTACCAATTGGTGGCTCCATGACGACCCGTTAATCTGTTTACTCAGTAATTATCCCGCTTTCGGGAAGTGCTTTAAATCACAATTGATAAATCCAGTCTTCAGGATTTAGTTTGGTAGCATCTCGGTACAAATAGAACTTTAATTGGGTGCTGCCATTGGACTTGCTGGTGTAGATTTCCCCCAAACTGTCCTTTATTTTAACCTTGTCTCCCTTTTTGACATTCACGGTAGACAGATTGTAATAGGTGCTTATATAGTTACCGTGTTTAATCTGAACCCCCTTGTTACCCCCGGGAACAGATAGTATGGCAATTACCTCTCCTTCAAAGATAGATCGGGCCTGGGCACCTTCGTCCGTAGCAATAATAACACCATTGCTCTGGTGTTTTATACCGGGGTATACAGGATCCTTGTAGATCCCAAAGCCCTGTCTTTTAATTCCCGTTTCCACAGGCCAGATTAACTTCCCTTTATTGGCAGCAAAATTATTGGCTACTATAGTGGCTTCTGGGGTCATTACAAATTTACTGCTGCCGGCAGTTTTGGTATTCGTAGATTTTCCGGCTTCTTTATTGGCGGCGGCAATGGCATTTCGTATTAGATGCTCTATTTGTTCATCAATTCGTTTTGCCTCCTGTTGTTTCTTTTTAATTTGGGCCGCATACTTACTTTCGTTCCGCCTTATATTTTTTAATAGTTCTTTTTGAGATTGCATTTCCTTAAACAGCTGATTTTTCACCAGGGTGTTCTCTGCAACCAATCTGTCTTTTTCTTTGCGCTGTGTGGAAAGTTCCTTGTTAAGTTGGGTTAGCTCGTCGGTTTTTTTCTGAATCTCTTCCCCTTGTTCTTTACGGTATTGGGTGTACTGTTTCATATACTGAAACCGCTTAAACGCCTGGAAGAAGTCGTCCGCAGACAACAGAAACATAAGTCTACTCTGTTGGGATTTGTTTTGATAGGACTTTAGAATCATGTTGGCGTACTCCTCCTTTAATAGTTCAAGGTCTTTCCGTAGTTTCCCTATATTTCTAATGTTGGTGTTTATCTGCCTGTTTAACAGGTTGGCTTGTTGGTTGGTTACGCGGATTAGTTGCTGCCTTACATTGATCTTGTGATCCATGGCTTCTAGCTGCTCCAATACATTGCCCCGCTCTTTCTTCTCGGCAAAAAGCAAGCGGTTAATTTCCTTAATCTCCTTTTCCAACTGTTTCCGCTTAGTCTCAAGGGCTTTTTGCTCATTAGATTGTGCAACAAGACCTGTACCTCCAAGAAGGCATGCAAACAGTAGGAGATATGTAAACAAAGACCTTCTAATTCCCATATTCCTTTAAGGCAATTTCTTTAAAACCATTGGGAATACTATAGGGGAAGTTTAAGGCCCTATTGAATTCCATGTTTCTAAATTCTAGGCGGATGTTATTGGAATTATCTCCGTCCAGCGCTAAGATCTCTATCTTGTTAGGAAGGATCCAGTGGCTTACTTTTTGGTAATTTTTATATTGAATTTCCAACAGCCGTTTATTCCAGGGTTGCGAGAGCTGCTGCGTGGCCATCCGATAATTTTGAGGTTCTATCTGGAAAAGTGTTTTAAAGAGGTCCCCAGATTTCTTAGGTTTTAGCTGGTAATTGTTATTCGCGATATCTACCGTGTATTTCTGATCCCTTAAATCAAATAAGGCCTCCCCTAGAAGTAAGCTTTGTACTTTGTTGAAATCTAGATCCGTTCCCAAAAGCTGACTTAAATAGGAAAAGTCGCCATCAAAATATTCGTTGTCCAATTTATTGTAAAAGGATACCCTATTAGGGGTAATATATGCCTTTACGATCCCCAAGGGGGCGCTAATCCATATGGCCTTGTCCTTTTCCATTCGTAAGGAGACATTGACGCTGTTGGAGGTAGCTCCGTCTTGGTATTCTATTTTCATTCTTCCGCTCAGTGTCTTGAAGCTCAGGTTATTGTAGTAGTGGTTTCTAATAACCGATTTTGCACTGACATTCTCATCTACCGTCCCGTCTGTTACTACGCTGGTAGATTTACAGGAGGCGAGTAGTGAAAGCATTACTAGCACTACGGCCCACTGTTGAAGATGTATTTTTATATTTCCCATTGTGTTAAGACCCGGATTTTAATTTGCTAAGATACATATTTGCCTTGGAAGAATTTCCTAAAGCGGTGTGTGCACTTGCCAATTCTTGGTATATCTTTTTGGATAGGCCCTCATCGTCTAATATAAAATCTAAACCCGATTCCAAAATTGAAATGGCTTCTTTATGGCTTCCGTTTTTATGTAATGCTACGCCATAGGTGTAATAAAAGTAAGGTTGTACGGGGAAATGCTCCATTGCTTCTAAGCTTTGTGCCTGTAATTCCGTATAATTTTCCTTGCTCAAAAGATCTTGGAGCAATCGGAAATACCTATCCATTGGATTTTCCTCCTTTGTTGGTACTATCACTTCCTCTACATCCTCCTGTTCTGTTGTATGAAGGGAATCTTCAATTTTTTGTGTGAATTCTGTAGAAAAAGAGCTTTTTTCCATCTCCTTTAACACTTCCATAGCGGCCTCATAGCGTTGCTGCTGGTAGTAGATTAACACGGCATTTTTCTTTAAGTCCATATTGCTGATGGGGAGCTGTTGCTTTATATCTACGAGATGGAGACCTTGACTGGCAAGAATGCCGAGGGTGGTATGAAGCACCCAATAATCTTGAGGCCTCTTTCTTAAGGTTGCTAGGGCATGTTCCTGAGCTTTTACATAGTTTTTGGAGGCTAAGTAGGCTTTTGCCAACTCATAGTCTACAATCGCATAATCTAGCCCCATAGCCTTACATTCTAGCAGGAGGTTAATGGCTCGGTCATAGTTTTCTATGCCCTTTTGTTTTAAAGCTTCAAAAAACTTCTCTTGGAATTCGTCTGTATACGCTTCCATGGTAAGCTCGGCACTTTCTTCCTCCTCAAAAAGTTCGTTTTGCGCATGGGAGGTTATAGGGGTTAATAAAAACCCTATCATTAGGAGAAAGAAGGTACCTATCTTGTTCATTTCACCAACTTTAGTTTACAAGTTTATTGGCTTTCCAAAGGCCTCCGTATCAAAAGTACGATGTTCCATGTGACCTGGAACGGTCTCTGCATAATTATTTAATGCCTGTACTTCCAAATCCACCTTCCCCACGCGAGGTTTCGGAAAGCACGTCTACTTGGTTCCATTGTGCCCGTTCGTGTTTGGCAATGACCATTTGAGCAATGCGCTCGCCATTCTCAATTACGAAGGACTCATTAGAAAGGTTCACAAGAATCACGCCGATTTCCCCTCGGTAGTCTGCATCGATGGTTCCAGGGGCATTCAGTACCGTAATTCCCTTTTTTGCTGCCAACCCACTTCGTGGTCGCACTTGGGCTTCTACGCCTATGGGTAGTTCTATAAAAAGGCCTGTTTTAATAATGGCCCGTTCCATAGGTTGTAAGGTGATGGGCTCGGAAATATTGGCCCTTAAATCCATTCCTGCAGAGGCTAGGGTTTCGTAATGGGGTAGGGGGTGATCCGATTTATTGATGATGTTTATGGTCATTTTTTTAAGAATATTTGTTTTAATGTATTGTTTTCAAACCTGTATACCAATCCCAAAAATATAAGAAGAAATATACTTCCAATAATCAAATTCCGGTCAAAAATATAGAACGATGCCACCGAGAAAAGAATGGAGCATCCTAGGTAAAATAATATCTTCTTTAGGTTATAGGGGATGGGATAATACTTTCTTCCGTAATAATACGATAATAGCATCATGCTGGCGTACGCCAATAAGGTAGCTATTGCCGATGCCTTATAACCAAATTTGGGTATGAATGCGAAATTAACCACAATGGTCAGCACGGCGCCAGCGATGGATATATAGGCGCCAAATTTGGTTCTGTCCGTTACCTTATACCAAACGGAAAGGTTGTGATAGATACCTAGGCAAAAAGCCGCTAATACAATTATGGGAACTACGGACATGGCCTCCCAGTAAGAACTGTCCCGTACGAAAAGCAATTTCAGTAAATCGGCATAAACGACTACCCCTAATAAAATAATGCTTCCAAAAATCACGAAATAATTGGTGATTTGCGCATAGGCCTTTTGGGGGTTTTTGGAGGAAGAGTGGCTAAAAAAGAAGGGCTCTATACCAATTCTAAAGGCGGTAGCAAACAGGGTCATAAACATTGCTAGTTTATAGCAGGCAGAATATTTTCCAATTTCGCTCTCTGCAATATCAGCAGGCAAGAGGTAAGACAGGAGAATTTTATCAAAAACCTCGTTGATAGTAAATGCAATGCCGGCAACTAGAACGGGCATGCCATAGCGCATCATTTTGCGCCACAGTTTTTTATCAAAAACATAGGGTTGTCTTACATACAACTGCAGCATAAACAAGAGGGTAATGCCGCTGGCAATGAGGTTAGATATAAAGATGTACGAAAGTTCAAAATTAGGTCTGTACCAAGCGGAGAGAAACGAGTTGGGGGTTTCTGCCACCCAGTTGGGCAATAAAATCAGGAAAAATATATTCAGTCCAAAATTAATGGAGACGTTTAGGATTTTAATCACCGCATAGCGCATGGGCCTTTCGTTGGCCCTGAGCCAAGCAAAGGGGATAATAACGAGGGCGTCTAAGGCTAAGATATAAATAGCGTAATGGATGTACTTAACGTCTATTTGGGTGACGCTGGCAATAAAGTCTTTTAAGAATAGGGCAAGAACAACAAATAGGAGGGTAGTGCTTCCAATGGTTATTAAGGAGGTGGTAACCACCTTAGAGCGATCTTCTTCTTTGTTGTAGAACCTAAAAAATGCGGTTTCCATTCCATAGGCCAAGAGGACGTTAAAGATGGCAAACCAGGAAAATATAATACTGATTTCGCCATAGCCTGCAGTTTCTAAAACCCCGGTGTAAAGGGGTAGTAGAAGAAATGATAGCATTCTCGGCAATACAGTTGCCAAGCCATAGATAAAGGTCTGCTTAAATAGTTTTTTTATCTGACTCAAAGAAATCTATGAATTAGCCTTAAAAATAGAGATTTAATTAATAGGTGCAAAGTTAGTGAATAAGGTTCTGGAAGGGACTATTATTTACCCCTATTGTTGGAGGAGGCAAGTTTGGTTGCTGTGTTGGGAGGTAGTGGACAAAAAAAAGCCCCACATTGCTGTAGGGCCTTAATTTTATTCTTTTCACAATTGAAAAGATAATGATTTAATGCTCCGTCTAATTGTTCAGCGCTTCCGCGGTTTTAAAATTTGACTTCGCTAATGCTCCGTCTA
>NZ_MTAZ01000059.1 GCF_002150785.1 Arenibacter amylolyticus
CGTTTTTTCTTATCGAACTATTTATTCGTGACCTCGACAGGATTCAAACCTGTAACCTTCTGAGCCGTAATCAGATGCGCTATTCAGTTGCGCCACGAGGCCGAGTGAAATAAATCAAAGATGATTTAGTTTCGGGCTGCAAATATATTTCTTTTTACATTTACAGCAAAATAACAGAGACGAAATAAATGGAATTTAATAAATACATAAGAAACATACCCGATTTTCCCGAAAAAGGCATTGTTTTTAGGGATATAACGCCATTATTGCAAGATGCCGCTGCGTTGGCTGCTGCAAAAGAGGCACTTTTGCAGTTATTGGAAGATAAAAACATAGATAAAGTGGTGGGAATGGAGAGTAGAGGGTTTTTCTTTGCCCCTATGTTGGCGGTAGATCTAAAGGCCGGATTTGTACCTGTGCGCAAACCGGGAAAGCTTCCTTTTTCTAAAATAAGCGAAACCTACGACCTGGAGTATGGGAAAGACACCCTGGAAATCCATTCAGATTCCATTGTTTATGGGGATAAAGTCCTAATACACGACGATGTGCTTGCAACCGGTGGAACGGCAAGTGCGGTTTGTAGATTGGTAGAACGCTTGGGAGGTGAGGTGGTTCAGTGTAACTTTCTGTTGGAGTTGCAAGATTTAAAGGGGAGTGATAAGCTGAGTGGTTATCCTATTGCTTCCTTGATAAAATTCTAGGGCTCTCCCAGAATAGCTAGTCCAAGGCATTAATGGTTACATAATATCGCCACCCAATGACGGCCATTTGCCATTTGGTTGCTCTGGACAAATCCAGCCCCTTTTTGGAGAATGATGGCAATATCCTCTTATTGATCTGAGCCAAAAATTTAAAGAATTTCTTTTTCATCTTTATTGGATTTATTATCACTATAGAATTGCAAATATAGTAAGCTAGTTGTAATAAAATTCTTGAGCCCTAGGATGCTTTTTATAGTGTTGATGGTTTTCCGGTGTCTTCTTGTTGATGGTGGGAGCCAATTGCGGTATGTTGCTGTTGCTTTTTACGGTCTGTCTGGGGATTGCGTTACTGGATTCTCGGGTTGGGTCAAAAAAAAATATTCAAAACATGGGGAGATGTTTATATTTGCGACAAACTTTTCTGATGCAGGATATACTTTTAATAATCGGTGGATTGGTATTATTGATTCTCGGTGGTAACTGGCTTTTAAAAGCGGCGGTTGCCCTGTCTTTGCGATTGAGCATTCCTAAGATAGTGATTGGGATGACGGTGGTTTCTTTTGCAACATCTGCTCCGGAATTAATTGTTAGTGTAAATGCAGCCTTGGAAGGATTTCCTGATCTTGCCCTAGGTAACGTAGTTGGTTCTAATATTGCCAATCTCGGATTGGTGCTGGGGATTACCGTTATATTGTCTAAAATAGACGTCAAGAAAAGTTTCTATACTACGGATTGGCCAGTAATGATGTTGGCTTCCTTGTTGTTTTTCGTATTTATATATTTTGATGGGGAGTTGCAGCGATGGGAAGGCTTAGCAATGGTGGTTTTACTCTTCTTTTTTTTGGTCTATCTCCTGCGATTCCAGAAGACAGCGGTGGAAGATGAGTTGCCAGAAGATGACGTGCCCTTGCCATTATTCAAAACAATATTGTATTTAGGTTTAGGGGGAGTGGCCCTGTGGGGTGGTTCTGAATGGTTGATTTCTGGCGCTGTGGGTCTCGCTAAATCTTATGGGGTAAGTGAGCGTGTAATAGCTATTACCGTTGTTTCTATAGGAACAAGTATTCCAGAGTTGGCCGCTTCCGTAATAGCCGTGTTGAAAAAGGAGAAAGCTATTTCATTGGGTAACCTTATAGGATCCAATATTTTCAATCTTTTGGCCGTGTTGGGAATTACTGCGATGATAACACCTATAACTGTAATGGATCAGGGACTGCTAACCAGTGATATTTTTTGGATGCTGGGCATCTCATTCCTGATACTACCCTTGGTATTCTTTCCTAAGGGCTTGCGTTTGGGGTGGAGAGATGGGTTAATTCTCTTGACTAGCTATGGCGTCTTTGTATATCTTACTTTGTCGTAAAATAGCTGATAACTAGTTTTTTTATTAAGAACTCTAGGTTGGCGGAAAAAAAAATAAAGCCGCTAAATTGATTTAGCGACTTTTTCGTAAAAGAAATAATTTCTTCTAAGCGTGTTGAGGTTCCAGTACTACGGATTTTACGGTTTGTATAATTCGTCCCGCAATTTTATAAGGATCCCCATTAGAGGCGGGTCTACGATCTTCTAGGTATCCTTTCCATCCATTAGAGACGGTGTAGATCGGAATCCGTAAGGAAGCACCGCGATCGGAAATGCCATATGAGAAATCATGAATAGAAGCCGTCTCGTGCTTTCCTGTTAAACGCTGGTCGTTAAACGCCCCGTATACGGCAATATGTTCTTCAACAACAGGGCGGAAGGCTTCACATATTTTCTCATAAACTTCTTTAGATCCACAGGTTCTCAGGGTGGTGTTAGAGAAATTTGCGTGCATTCCGGAACCGTTCCAATCGGTATCACCTAGTGGTTTGGGGTGGTATTCAATATAATACCCGTGTCTTTCCGTTAAACGGTCTAATAAATAACGGGCTATCCAGATTTCATCACCTGCTTTTTTAGCTCCTTTTGCAAATAACTGGAATTCCCATTGTCCGCAGGCTACTTCCTGATTGATTCCTTCAAAATTTAAACCAGCTTCAATACAGGCATCGGCATGCTCTTCTACCAAGTCCCTGCCATGGGTGTTTAATCCTCCAACAGAACAGTAGTACATTCCTTGAGGTTTAGGATATCCTCCTCTGGGGAATCCCAAAGGTAGCTCTGTCTTTACATCCATTATAAAGTATTCCTGCTCAAAACCAAACCAAAAATCATCATTGTCATCATCAATGAGGGCTCTTGCATTGGAGGGGTGGGGTGTCCCATCAGCGTTCATTACTTCGTTCATTACCAAATATCCATCGGTGCGACCCGGATCTGGGTAAATAGCAACAGGTTGCAATACGCAATCCGATAAGTTTCCATCCGCTTGTCGGGTAGAACTTCCGTCAAAGGACCAAACGGGGCAGTCTTCTAGCTTTCCGCTGAAGTTATCTACTACCTTGGTTTTGCTCCTCATGTTCTGGGTGGGTTGGTATCCATCCAGCCAAATGTATTCTAATTTAGACTTGCCCATAATGTGTTATTGGTTTTTAATTACAGTAACAAATTTACTATTTTTACAAAAGCACCCTTAAAAATTAGGGGGTTAATTTTAAAAAAGTGGTTATTTTTTTTGACACCCCCATATTTTATGGGGTGTATTATTATATTTTATTTTTTAGGCGGTTTATTTTGTGGATTTGTTACTTTTGTAAAAAAATTATACATGTCAAAACAAAGGTTTAGTGCCATAGCCCGTAGTAATCAGCGGAATAGGATAGAGGTTAAAGAGAAAGGAAGACGTTCAGAATATTTTGGCGTCAACGTATTTAATGAGGAAAGAATGAGGCAGTTCCTGACTCAAGAAGCCTTTGACCGAATTAAGGGGGCGGTAATGTCTGGGACTAAAATAGATCGTAAGGTAGCAGATCAGGTGGCCGAAGGAATGAAGTCTTGGGCTATTACTATGGGGGCTACCCATTATACTCACTGGTTTCAACCCTTGACCAATGCTACGGCTGAAAAGCACGATGCCTTTTTTGATCTACCATTAAATGGTAGGGCAATGGAAAAATTTGGGGGTGGAGAGTTGGTTCAGCAAGAGTCCGATGCCTCTAGTTTTCCTAATGGTGGTATCAGAAACACCTTTGAGGCTCGCGGTTATACCGCATGGGATCCTACCTCCCCTGCGTTCCTATATGGTAATACCTTATGTATTCCCACTGTGTTTGTAGCCTATACTGGGGAAGCTTTGGATAACAAGGCACCTTTACTTAGGGCGCTGAATGCTATGGATGAGGCAGCCACGGCGGTTGCTAAATATTTTGATAAAAACGTTACCAAGGTGATTGCTACCCTAGGATGGGAGCAAGAATACTTCTTGGTAGACAAAGCTTTGGCATATTCCCGTCCAGATATTGGACTTACTGGGAGAACCTTGGTAGGGCAGTCTGCAGCCAAAGGACAGCAGTTGGACGATCACTACTTTGGGGTAATTCCAAAAAGAGTGCTCAGCTTTATGAAAGAATTGGAAAAGGAATGTACCAAATTGGGTATTCCGGTAAAAGCCCGTCATAACGAAGTGGCTCCAAATCAATTTGAGCTTGCTCCCATCTTTGAGGAGACCAATTTGGCGGTAGATCATAACCTCCTATTAATGGATGTCATGGAGAAGGTTTCGGATAAGCACAACTTTAAGGTGCTTTTCCACGAAAAACCTTTTGCTGGGATAAACGGTTCTGGAAAACACAATAACTGGTCGCTTTCTACCAATACAGGGGTGAATCTTTTAAGTCCTGGGTCTACACCCATGAAAAACCTACAGTTTTTAACCTTCTTCGTTAATACCATTAAAGCAGTGGATACCTATGAGGAATTGTTGCGCGCTTCTATCGCCTCTGCTAGTAATGACCATAGATTAGGTTCTAGTGAGGCGCCTCCTGCCATTCTATCCATATTTATAGGGGAGCAGTTAAACGAAGTGCTCAATGAGTTGGAAGGGGTTACTAAGGGGAAGTTGTCTCCAGAGGAGAAAACAGACCTGAAACTGAACGTGGTAGGTAAGATACCAGAAATACTACTGGATAATACCGATCGTAACCGTACCTCGCCATTTGCTTTTACTGGTAATAAGTTTGAGATGAGGGGGGTTGGCTCTAAGGCAAATTGCGCTAAGCCAATGATGATTCTAAACACCATTGTGGCTAAACAGTTGCAGGTGTTTAAAAAGGAAGTGGATGGACTAATAGCTAACAAGGGCCTTAAAAAGGATGAGGCTATTTTTAATGTGCTAAGAGAGTACATTAAAACCTCCAAGAGAATTAGGTTCGAAGGAGATGGGTATAGTGAAGCTTGGGAGAAAGAAGCAGCAACTAGGGGACTCAGTAATAATAAAAATACCCCACAAGCCCTTCAAGTGCTTACCTCAAAGGAAAGCCTAGAGCTCTTTAAATCCATGAATGTGATGAGCGACATTGAGGTGAAGGTGAGGCAAGAAGTGGAGCTGGAAGAGTATATTATGCACATCCAAATTGAAGGTAGGGTGTTTAACGAGTTAATATATAGCTATATTATTCCAGCAGCCGTAAAGTACCAGAATGATTTAATTGAGAATATAAATGGTCTAAAGGCTATTTATGGAGACGAATTTAAGAAGATGGCCGAAAGTCAACTGGATATTGTTTCTCGTATCTCTGGGCATTTAAAGGTTATTAAGGTAAAGACCGATGCCATGGTAGAGGAGCGTAAAAAAGCTAATCAAATGGTAGATGTTCAGGAAAAAGCCTTTGCTTATTGTGATAAGGTGAGAAGCCATTTTGATGAAATACGTTACCATTGTGATAAATTAGAGCGATTGGTGGGCGATGAATATTGGCCGCTTACTAAATACAGGGAGCTTCTCTTTATCAAATAAGATCCCTTTTCTAAAAGAGTTGTATTAAAAGCCCATAATTTATGGGCTTTTTTTAGTGGATTCTGCTATTTTTGTGCCAAATATTTGATCATGGGTTCATCTAATAGTAAACGATACAGTCAAAGAGGGGTTTCTGCCTCCAAGGAAGACGTGCATAACGCAATAAAGAATATTGATAAAGGATTGTTTCCACAGGCCTTTTGTAAAATAGTCCCGGACTATCTTACCAATGATGACGACCATTGCCTTGTGATGCATGCAGATGGTGCGGGAACAAAATCTTCCTTGGCTTATATGTACTGGAAAGAGACTGGCGACCTTTCGGTTTGGAAAGGGATTGCCCAGGATGCCCTGATTATGAATATTGACGACTTAATTTGTGTGGGGGCTACGGACAATATTATGTTGTCTTCTACCATAGGAAGAAACAAAAATTTAATACCCGGAGAGGTGCTTTCTGCCATCATCAACGGTACGGAAGAATTGATTTCCGATCTTGAAAAACACGGAATTACTATTCGTTCTACCGGGGGTGAAACGGCCGATGTGGGAGACCTGGTCCGCACCATAATTGTAGACTCTACGGTAACCGCTAGGATGAAACGAAGTGATGTTATTGATAATGCTAATATACAGGCAGGAGATGTTATTGTAGGCTTGGCATCCTTTGGTAAGGCATCCTATGAGGACGAGTACAATGGAGGGATGGGAAGTAATGGCCTTACCTCTGCAAGGCACGATGTGTTTGCCAAATACCTAGCCGAGAAATATCCAGAAAGTTATGATGCTTCCGTTCCAGAAGACTTGGTGTATTCTGGGAATGTAAAATTAACCGATGCCGTGCCAGGTGCTCCTTTGGATGCTGGGAAATTGGTGTTGTCTCCTACCCGTACCTATGCGCCCATCGTAAAAAAGATGTTGAGCAAATTCAACTCCCAGGATATCCATGGTATGATCCATTGTAGTGGGGGTGCCCAAACCAAAATTCTTCATTTTATAGATGACTTGCATATTGTAAAAGACAATATGTTCCCTATTCCACCGCTTTTTAAACTGATACAAGAGCAATCTGGGACGGATTGGAAGGAAATGTATCAAGTATTTAACTGCGGACACCGTTTGGAGCTTTATGTAAATCCCAAGATTGCACAAGAGTTGATAGCTATTTCAGAGAGCTTTGGGGTAGATGCACAGATCGTAGGAAGGGTAGCGGAAGGAGCCCAGAAAAAGCTCACTATAAAAAGTGAGTTTGGTACCTTTGAGTATTAGAAATACTTTTTAATCAATTCCAGCGTTTTCCTTTTATAAAAGGAGGGTATGGAAAGAAAGGATTTTTTACGCACCTTGGGTACGGGGGCAGCTTTTGCGCTTGCATTTCCTTGTTTGCATGGTTGCTCTTCCGATAGTGAAGACAATTTGGATAAGAATCCAGTGGCTACAGGGGTAGATTTCACCATCGATCTAAGTACACCAATGGCAGATAATTTAGCGGAAGAAGGGGGCTTTATTTTAGTGAAGTCCAAACCATCCCTTAAGTACACCGATATCGTCGTGGCAAAAAATTTGGAGGGGAATTATGTGGCGGCTAGTCAAATCTGTAGTCATGAGCAAACGGATCAGGTGAGGTTCTATGCGGAAAAAGGGGGTATTTTTTCATGTGCTACCCATGGGTCGGAATTTAATCAGAATGGGACACCTATAAACCAGGTGACCAACAATCCTTTAAAAATATTTAAGACCCAGCTTACAGATACTATCTTGCGGATTTTTGACTAGGTCAAGGGTTCTCCGTCTGAATGCAGGTAATATAACACGCTTTTTATATCCAGGAGCGTACCGCTTGGTGGCTTATATTAGGACTATTAATATCTCATATGTTTTCGCCTATTACAAATCCGTATTAGCAGCCTAACTGCTTGTTCTACCATGGATTGCCTTTCTCTTTAAATTAATCATGGTGGCTGTCTTGTTTACCATTAATTGCGTGTGTTCTAGTGGTTTTGGAGGAGAGTGTAACTGCGGATTTCATTGCAGAGCAATTTTTAGGAGGGCGATATTTAACAGGCGAAATTGGAATTTGGGAAGAAATCCGGATAAAATGATCCTATCTATTGAAAGGGAATTGGGGGTTATGTTCAAATTTATCGTAAATTCGCATAACGATAGAAGTTAGTGTATGATTGATAAATTAAATATAGTAAAACAGCGTTTTGATGAGGTTTCAGACCTTATCATTCAGCCCGATATTATTTCGGACCAGAAGCGGTATGTGGAGTTGAATAAGGAGTATAAGGACCTTAAGGAGCTGGTTGATAAAAGAACGCAATACATAGAAATCACCAATAATATTGCCGAAGCAGAAGAGATCTTAGCAGATGGCAGTGATCCGGAAATGTCCGAAATGGCCAAGATGCAGTTAGAGGAAGCCAAGAGTAAACTGCCTGGCTTGGAAGAAGAGATCAAGTTAATGCTGATCCCTAAGGATCCAGAAGATTCCAAAAACGTAGTGGTTGAGGTTCGCGCCGGTACCGGTGGGGACGAAGCCAGTATTTTTGCTGGGGATTTGTTCCGGATGTATACCAAATACTGTGAATCTAAAGGATGGAAAACCAATGTGATAGACCTGAGTGAAGGTACAAGTGGTGGCTATAAGGAGATTCAGTTTGAGGTTACCGGGGAGGACGTATATGGTACTTTAAAATTTGAGGCAGGGGTACACCGAGTACAGCGGGTACCACAAACCGAAACGCAGGGCAGGGTGCATACCAGTGCAGCAACCGTGATGGTATTGCCCGAGGCTGATGATTTTGATGTGCAAATAGACCCCAAGGATGTACGTGTAGATTATTTCTGTTCTTCAGGTCCAGGAGGGCAGTCGGTGAACACCACCTATTCTGCAGTGCGATTAACCCACGTTCCCACCGGATTGGTTGCGCAGTGTCAAGATCAAAAGTCGCAGCACAAGAACAAAGAAAAAGCCTTTAAGGTATTGCGTTCTCGTTTGTACGATTTGGAGTTGGCTAAGAAGCAGGAAGAGGATGCTGCTAAAAGAAACTCTCAGGTGAGTAGTGGTGACCGCTCGGCAAAAATTAGAACATATAACTACCCTCAGGGCAGGGTTACAGACCATAGAATTGGTTTAACCTTGTACGACTTGCAGAATATTATGGGCGGGGATATCCAGCGTATAATCGATGAGCTGAGCATGGTAGAAAATACAGAAAAATTAAAAGAGGCTTCCGAGATATTCTAATAACAATGACCACCCAATTTTTAGTTGAACAGATTCGGAAGAAAGAATCTTTTTTATGTGTCGGTTTAGACACCGACCTCGATAAAATTCCAGCACACCTCTTAGAGGAGGAAGATCCTATTTTTGCCTTTAACAAGGCTATCATAGATGCTACACATCACTTATGTGTGGCATACAAGCCTAATATGGCCTTTTATGAGGCCTATGGTATTAAGGGGTGGCGTGCATTGGAGAAGACTATAGCCTATTTAAATACCCATTATCCAGAGCAATTTACTATTGCAGATGCCAAACGAGGCGATATAGGGAATACGGCCACTAGATATGCCAAGGCTTTTTTTGAAGACCTCGGTTTCGATTCCGTGACCATTGCACCCTATATGGGTAAAGATTCCGTAGAGCCGTTCCTGGAGTTTAAAGAGAAGCATACCATACTATTGGCATTAACTTCCAATAAAGGGGCGTTCGATTTTCAAACTAAAATGGTAAATGGCCAGGAGTTGTATAAAGAGGTTTTAGAAACCTCCAAATCCTATGTAAATTCAGAAAACCTGATGTATGTGGTGGGGGCAACAAAAGCTGAGTATTTGAAAGAAATACGCACTATTATTCCTACTAGTTTTCTCTTAGTTCCTGGAGTGGGGGCCCAGGGAGGTAGTTTGGAAGAGGTGTGTAAGTACGGAATGACCGATGATATTGGGCTTTTGGTGAACTCTTCAAGGGGAATTATCTATGCGTCTAATGGGAAAGATTTTGCTGAAGCCGCCGCGAAGAAGGCAGAGGAGCTGCAAACGCAAATGAGTCTGCAGCTCAAAAAATAGAGACTATTTTGAGAGCTTTTTCAATAAGGCATTAATGCGTTCCGCCTTGCATTCTAGAAATTCTGCCAATTGGGTATTGGTGTATTTTAACTGGGATGCTTTTTCCATAAAATTACGGTATTGTAGTTCTAACAGCGGAACGGCATTGGCGCCCATGTTTAATTGGGTAACACTTCCTACCCTGCAATTTTGATTCTTCATAGTTTTTTCATTTTTATCAATTTATTTCCTTCAAATATACACCTAAATTAGGTGTTGAAATGCACCTAAAAACGTGTATATGGTTAAAAATCAGTTAATTTGATTTTAATTTAACCTTAAATTAAAACCCTAAGCCAAGTTTGGTTACTTTTGATGTTTATTTGGTTTGTAATACCAATAGATACCTTATAAATTTAGTTTAGAATTGATCAGTTACACCACGTATCTCCATAAGTCTTCTAGCAAGTGGGTCACATTTGTGCACGGAGCAGGAGGTAGTTCTACCATATGGTACAAGCAATTGCGGGAGTTTAAAAAGCACTTTAACGTGCTTCTTTTAGACTTAAGAGGACATGGTAATTCCAAGTTGCATTTAAAAGATGCCTTTTTGGATAAATATACCTTTGATACCATAACCAATGATATCCTGGAGGTTATAGACCATGAGAAAATCCAAAAATCCCATTTTATAGGTATTTCCTTGGGGACTATCCTTATTAGGAATTTGGCGGAAAAACACCCTTCCCGGGTAGAAAGTATGATAATGGGGGGAGCCATTATGAAGTTGAACTTTAGGTCTCAGGTGCTTATACGCCTAGGTGTTATTTTTAAGTCTATAGTTCCTTATTTGTGGTTGTATAAATTTTTCGCATTTGTAATCATGCCTAATAAAAACCACAAGGAATCGCGCTTGTTATTTGTTAGGGAGGCTAAGAAGTTATATCAAAAGGAATTTATTAGATGGTTTAAGCTTACCTCGGAGATTAATCCTTTGTTGCGATTTTTCAGGTCGGTAGATATCAATATCCCTACCTTGTATATGATGGGGGAGGAAGATTATCTGTTTTTGCCCACGATAAGGAAAATGGTTTCCCAGCACCCTTCATCTTCTTTGGTGGTAGTAGAAAAATGTGGCCATGTGGTAAATGTAGAGCAGCCATTATTCTTTAACGAAACGGTTGTTAAATACTTGTTGGATAAATAGGTAGTGTGCTTCCTTACTACTCTTTTCCTTTCATTGCCTTGCCATTGTTCTGTAATTAATGAAATGGGCGTGTAGTTCCTTATAAGATCTAATTTAAAGGTTTCTTATTGTAGCGGCTTTTGCCTTACCCTTGCTTTGTTCCCTTATCATGTGTTCAATAAAATAGCAGGAGCTGTCCTATGAAGTCCTAGCATCATTTAAATGGTTGTCTAGTTATATAGCTACGTATAAAAGAAAACGCCTGTCAAAAATAATTTTGACAAGCGTTTGTATTACTACATCAACTTAGTGCTGCTTAGTTAATGTTAGGGTTGTTTTGAATTTCACTCTGTGGAATTTCAAAGCTTAAACGAGCATCGTCATAAGAAATGGATTCTCCTGCAGCGAAAAGGTGGTTAGCCCCACGAGTAATAGTTGCCTTGTTTCTCTTCATTGCTAAGTAGCTCTTTCCTTCTCCCCATAGCTCTATCCTTGTCTGTAAATAAATCTCGTCCAATAAAGCTTGTCCGCTTAGTAGATCTACATAAAGAGTTTCTAACTCCGAGTCTAAACGCTCTTTTAGCAAAGCTTTAAGGGAGGCTTTAGCCGCAGCTTCGTTCCCAGATTTTGCGGCAGTCTCTGCATGTAATAGATACATTTCTGCAACTCTCATATAAACGTAATCCGTAGTAACGCTTCTTTGACCTCCTATTTTACGCTCTGGAGCGTAGAATTTACCTGTAGGGTATAGTAGGGTGTTGTCTTCTGTGCCATCTTGATCCTCAAATTGTGATTTTCTAACGTCGTTGTTAGGAATAGCCTCATAAAGGTCAACATCAATCACTTTAGGATCTCCAGCCCACGTATAACTATAGGTGAATAGGTCCATTTGGCCCCACCAAGAAACCAAGTCCAAATCATTGTCCAAAGTGATATCCACACCCCACATCCATCCGGAAGTTGTAGCGTCATTAAAGCCACCGGTAACCTCTTCCTTGCTCATAAGGGTGAAGTTGCCATCGGTAATTACTTTGTTGGCTACAGTAGCGGCTTCTGCGTTCTTTCCAATAGCGGCATAGGCATAGACCAAAAGACCCCTGGCAACATCCTGGTTTACCTCATTCTTCGCTGCTCTAGTGAAACCATCCAGAAGTGTTACTGCGTCTTCCAAGTCAGCGATAATTAAGTCGTACACCTCTTGTGCGGTGCTTAATGGCTGGTTAGGAGCCTTGGTATCCGTATAGATTGGTAGTATTAAGGCAGAAGGGTCATAGCCTTTAGAAAAATAGTTGGCTAGGTAAAAGTATGCGTAAGCACGCATAGCTTTTGCCTGTCCCATAAAGTGACGCGCTTCAGCTACTTCCAATTCGGCATCATTGCCACCAAGACCATCAATAACGTTATTGGCGCCAAAGACAATTCTGTAGTAGTATCTCCAAACTTTATAGTTGTTGATGTTGGTGTAGTCCATGGTAGAGGTCATGTCTGCCAATGTACTGTACCATCCGTAGGTAGTTCCTCCTAAGACCATGTCTGAAGACAACATATCTCCGTAGATGTCGTACCCTTTCTGACCAAAGTCATCGTGGTTTAAGTTAGTTCCACCTGTACCTACTTTGTACATGGTCTCATATATTCCCGTAACGTTTGCTGCCTGCAATCCTGGGTTTAACTCAGAAGCATCCGCAATTTGATCGGAAGAAATAAACTCGGTGGGCTTTGTTTCTAGGTAATCTTTGCTACAGCCTAGGGTTAATAGGCCGGTAGCAAGAATGGTTATATATAATTTAGATTTCATAAGTCAATTTTATTTTTTGATTAAAATTTAGCTCTTACTCCAAAAGTAAAGGTCGATAATGGAGAGTAACGATACATATCAGAAGTACCAGCCTCATCCGTAGATGGGTTAAAGCCTTTTCTTTCGGATAGCAACCAAAGGTTGTCTCCAGATACCCAAAGGTTAATGTTAGACATTCCTAATTTCTCAACATGTACAGAGGGGATGGTGTAGCCCAATCGGATGTTGTTTAAGTTAAGGAAGTCAGACTTGGTAATGAATCTCGTAGAGGAAGAGATTACGTTCTTATCGTAGTCGCTAGAGATACGTGGTAC
The DNA here is from genome assembly GCF_002150785.1 of Arenibacter amylolyticus. Classification (GTDB taxonomy): domain Bacteria; phylum Bacteroidota; class Bacteroidia; order Flavobacteriales; family Flavobacteriaceae; genus Arenibacter; species Arenibacter amylolyticus. Next base: position 12,929 of record NZ_MTAZ01000059.1, read on the forward strand.
ATCGGTTACATCACCTGGCTTCTGCCATCTGTTTAGGATGTCTGTATGCCAGTTGTTACCACCTGCTTGGTCATTGCCCATTAATCTGGCATAAGCCGCGTCGTAAGCATAACCACCTACACTATACAAGAACTGAGCGCTAAGGTCAAACCCTTTATAACCAGTGCTAATGTTAAAGGCACCTCTTACAGTAGGAATGGCCGACTTACCAACATATTTCTGGGTAGCCTGTGAGTACGTTTCGGTTGTAGTCATAGAAAGAGCATTGGCTCTGTCTGGGAATTCTGCAACATAATCCGCCATAGAAGCTACTCTTTCGCTTGGCTGATAAACACCATCGTTGTTTTCGTCAAAGTAGTACACATTCCATGTGCTTACTCCGCTATCGGTATCCACACCTGCAAATTCGCGTGTATAGAAGTCGTAAAGGCTACTTCCCTTAGATCTTCCAAATCTTCCGGAAATATCGATGATTTTCTCTTCACCAGTTGCTGGCTCAATTGGCATTCTTGTCAATTCGTTGTCCAATAGCTCTCCGTTAACAGTGAAATCTAGGAAAAAGTCATCTGTATTTACCAGGTGGGCAGTTACATCAAACTCCAAACCTTTGTTGCGTAGCGCTCCATCGTTCACTTTGATAAGTGAATATCCAATAGAAGGACCTACTCTTCTGTCAAAAATCAAATCATCCGTATTTTTAATATAGTAATCTACGGCTACATCCACCACATTGCCAATACCGAATTCAACTCCGGTTTGGAACATTTTTGAAGTTTCCCAAGTTAAATCAGGGTTTCCTTTAGAGTCAAAAGACAAAGAGATTTGGTCATTTAAGTTGGCTACTTCGTACAAGTCGTATCCAGGATAGTATCCAACTCCGCCTTGCTCTCCAATGAGACCGTAACTTGCTTTAAGCTTTAAATTGCTCAATACGTCTTGGTTTTGCATAAAGTCCTCATTGATCACTGCCCATGCAAGACCTAAAGAACCAAAGGTACCCCATTTGTTTTTCAAGAAACGGGAAGATCCATCCCTTCTAACAGTTCCAGAAAGGAAATACTTGTTGTTGTAGTCGTAATTAAGCTGTCCAAAATAACTTTCCAAGGTGTAATCCCTAGTGTAGGAGCTAGCTGGAGAAGAAACAACCGCATTGTTCAATTCAGTACCAAAAGGATCTACTAACTTCGTTTTGTAAGCAGATAGATATTTTCTTTCCCAAGAGTTGTTCTCATGAGCTACAAGAGCTTCTATGTTATGTCTGTCAAAACGCTTTTTAAAACGCAATAGATTCAACATATTATAAGAGAAAACTTCGGTTTTGGTTTTCCAGATAGATCCACCACTGGTGGCACTAGGTCCGTAGAAGGGACCATTTTGTTCGTCATAGGAGCTGTTGTAATACTGGGCTCCAAACCTATTCTCCAAGGTAAGGTAGTCTGTAAACTTAACGTTTAAAGAGGTGTTGAAGTTAATTTCGTGGTTAAACCTGTTTTGAATGCTGTTATGAGCATCGGAGATCGCGTTGGTTAAAGCGCCAAAACCTCTACCTTGACCATAGTCGTATACATTGCCACCGTAATAAGGGTCGGGGATAGTATTTCCATCTGCGTCTCTTAGGAATAATGGGTAAATAGAAGGAATATTATCTACAAACCAGAAAACACTTCCAGAGTCGCTAGACTGTCCACCATTATTGGTTTCAGAAACCGTGTAACCCAAATTCATGGATCCGTGCAACCACTCCTTAACCTTGTGGTTTACATTTAAACGGGCAGAATAACGCTCAAAATCTGAATTGATAGAGTATCCCTTGTCGTTTAAATAACCAATAGAGCTAAAGTAGTTGGTGGTTTCGTTACCGCCACTAATTTTTAAGTTAGCTTCTGTTCTAGTAGAAGGCTGAAAAGCGTAATCTTCCCAGTTTTCCGGGTTGTACTTACGAGTAACACCGTCTCTTACTAATCCTGTAGTTGGATCAATTAACTCGCCCCCATTAGCAACATTCCACATGTTGTAATTTGGAGAGATTCCTCTTGCTGAGAATAGGTTGTCATTAGCATAAGTTATGGATGCAGCTTCATCATTGCCAAGGGCAGCTCCTCTATTCTTTAATCCTTCCCAACTTAATGCGATGTATTGCTCTGGGGAACTAATAGTGCTATATCTTGGTAGCAAGCTAAAGTTTTGTCCAGTTTTGGTTTCTACTTCAATGTAATTGTTACCGCTTTTACCGCTCTTAGTGTTTATTACTACCACCCCGTTAGCCCCACGGGCACCAAAAATAGCGGTTGCAGATGCATCTTTCAAGATAGTAGTGGATGCAATATCGCTAGGATTTAGGGCATTGATATTTCCGTTATAAGGAACACCGTCTACTACGTATAAAGGATCTCTGTTTCCATTTACAGATCCAAATCCTCTAATACGGATAGTAGCGGCTGCACCTGGTTGCCCAGAGGTGTTAATTACTCTTACCCCAGCAGACTCACCGGTTAGGGCTTGTGAAATGTTAGAAACGCTTTTACGCTCTAAGAGTTCAGAGTCAATTTGCTTTACAGATCCAGTGAAAGATTGTTTGGTAGTGGTTCCGTATCCTACAACAATTACTTCCTCCAAAGCCTCAGCATCTTCTTCCATAGTGGCGTTAATTACATCACTACTGCCTACAACAATAGTCAAGGTCTTTTGACCAATATAACTAAAGGATAGGGTTTGTCCGGCACTTGCAACGATGGCGTAGTTACCGTCAAAATCGGTTTGTGTACCATTGGTTGTTCCTAAAACAACAATGTTTACACCAGGTAATGGCAGGCCATCCTGATCCACTACACTTCCGGTAATGGTTTTTTCCTGAGCCATCATCACTAATGACACTAAGAAAAGTTTTAAGAATAAAACATACTTAACTTTCATAGAAATTAATTTGAGTTAGTTAAAGATTAAAAATGTGTTTTCGGTCTGTAAATACAAGGTTTTCTCCCTGACGTGTTGAGTTGTAGCTAGGGATTTGTCCCAGGGAACTAAAACGTCTCTTTGCCCCATATTTTTAGCCAAATCTGCAAATTAAGCGCAGTGGAAAGGATAATGTCTCAATGCCGACCTAAAATAAGGTTAACCTGATTTTGGTTAACTACTTTTTATTTTTCAAAGACTTGGTAAACAGTGGTTTGAGGTTTTCTTTGTAAAAGTAAAGGTGTGATGAGGTTTATTGCATATCCTGATTTGTTTTTGGCCTATGGGCATCTCATTTATCCTCTGTTTTTTTCTAAATACCCATGCATGTGGATGGGGGCTGATAAGATAGGTTAAGCTGTTTATTTTTAGTTTGGGTTGGTTTTATAAATCTTTTTTAAAGGGTTTCTAGGGTATAAGGATAGTAGGTTGCCATTTAGGTTAAGTTGAGGAAATTCGGAGTGCTAAGGCTTATTCTTTGGTGGGGTTGGGAATAAGGTCAACCCATTAGATAGTGCGACAATTAGTTTTATGTGTGTTAGGGATAATTAAAGGGGCTGGTAGCGTCTTTTGTGGGGATGTTGGTAGGTGTCCTCCGTGAGTCTGTTTAAAGGGTAGGGGAGTACCTTGTTTTGCTAAATCTGCTTATGGTGCACGCTTCTAATTGGAATTGACTGCCTTCTTTGACCAAGTTTAATTGAATTCCAATAATTTTGGATGCTGCCTTGGGTGGGTGGCGTTTGGTTTTATAACTTATTTTATGACTTGCTAGCGTAAAATGACTCCCTAGCAAATTAAGTTGTTATGTATTTGGAACTGTGTCCCTAGGTTGTTGCTATAATCTGAGTTTGGTTCAAATAAAAAACCATCCCCTTAAAAAGAGGATGGTTCGTAAAGCTACCAAACTGGGTATTGATTAATTAACGTCCCAGAAAAGTTTACTGGTGATTAAATCGCCTTCAGATAATTTTGCAGCGGCAGCGTTTCTATTGGTACCGTTTAGGGTTTGAAGTATTTGTGGATACCTCAATCTAAATGGAATCTCGGTAACCGAAGGGTTTACAGGTCCCGCTTCAAAAGTATAAGATGGAACCCTGTTTTCTGGTGGTAATCCATTTACCTGAGCTGCTGGTAGAAAAACTTCATCACCAGGCATCACCAAGGTATTGGGGAAGCCGGTTCTTCGGTAATCGGCATACGCTTGATGCGGCTGCATATATAAGGCAATGTACTTTTGGTTTAGTACGTTTTCTTGCGTTGCCGGGGGTAGGTTATTTACAAAGGTGTCAATCTCATCGGAAGGTACACCCCATCTTTCCATGGATGCGCGAACACCATTTTCGTAATTTTCCTGGGAAAAACCGTTACGCTCAGAAATGATGAATTGAACTTCTGCATACTCCATAAGGACTTCCTTATAGTCTGGCTTTAGAATATTACTACTCATAAAGGAATAAGTGGTACGGTCTAAAAAGTTGGTATTTCTAAACGCGTATGGAATTCCAAGGTAATCATCGTAATCCGTGCTTTTCTCATAGGTATCGGACTTTATATCGCCTATTGACGCATCAATCGGTGCTGCCATTTGGAAAAGTCGCGGGTCTGGACCAAAATTTCCAGTTTCACCTTTAAGTAGGTTAACAAAGGGTGCTGCAACAGCAAAATCCGTCCTTGCAATAAATGCTGCCCAAAACGGGGAGGCATTAGCATCGGCAGAATCGTATGCTTGCGCTGCGTTGTCGTCATTAGACTCCATAACACCTGCTGCGATAGCGGCATCTATGGCCGCATTAGCTTTCCCTGGGTCTACCCCTCTAAGGTTGTTGGCAACTCTCAGAATTAAAGAATTGGCAAACTTTTTCCATTTCACAGCATCCCCATTAAAAATGTTATCTCCACTGGTGAAAACTGGCTCATTAGTGTTAATCATATCCGATGACTCCCTTAACTCCTTAAGAATATCGTCGTAAATGTCTTCTTGGGCTGCAAAAACAGGTGTAGAAGTGTTGTTTACGTCCAATGCTTGGAAGGTTTCATTATCACTTCCGTAAGAGTAATAAGGCACATCTCCAAAGAAGTTAGTCAACTCATAGAACATGTAGGACAACATAATTCTTGAGGCTGCTATTTGGTTGTTATTGTTCCCATAAGCAGCTGCAATATCCTTAGTTTCCTCATTCGAGTTTTGGTCAATGATAGACTTTAGATTAACTGCTACTAGATAAGTGTTGTCATAAAGGCTCTGAGCGGAGGTTTCGCGATATAGAAAACGGTCCTCGTCCGCATAGGCAGTCTGTCCCCAATATTGTAACCATGGAAGCGTAAGTCTTCCAGAGTTAAAAGCGTCCCTACTGAAATCTGTAAACCTTTTGGTGGAGTAGGCAAAGATATTGCTTGTGGGAACCACCTCTGGTTGATTTGGATTTTCGTTAAGATCTTCAAGGCCCTTGTCGCAAGAGTAGAGACCAGTGAAGAGCGCTAACGCTATAAGTATTTTGAATTTATTTTTCATTTTATATTAAAATTTTAATTGAACGTTTAAACCATAGCTACTTGTGGAAGGAAGTGAACCACCTTCAGATCCTTGAATATTTCCACTTCCTGCAGTTGCAACTTCGGGGTCGAAATTCTCATTGTCAAGTCCCCATACAAATAAGTTTCTACCAAAAGCACTAAGGGTGATATCTGTGGTCTCGCCAAGCCATTTTTTAGGTAGCTTATATCCTAATGTAATTTCTCTAAGCTTTACATAGTCAGCATCAAAAACATTCTGTGCATCGTTACCAAAGTAGAAGTCGGTTCCATATTGTTGTGCAGGGATAACTTTCTGGTTAGGAGCTGTGTCGGTTACGGTATAAGAACTTCCATCTTCACTGTAGGTAATGGTTCCTGTAACACCTGGTAAAACAATTCCTTCCTCCCTAATATTGTTAGCTGCACTTTCTTCTAAAATACCAGAGTACATTCCAAACAAGTTGGTTAATGAACGGTATTTTCCGCCTTTTTGAACGTCTATTAGGAAGCCTAAGCTAACATTCTTGTATGTGAAGCTATTTCTAAAGCCCATATTGTAATCTGGAATTACAGAGCCAAGGTTTTCTACGTTTTGGGTTTCAGCATAACTACCGCTTGCAGTTACTACGCGGTTCCCTTCATCGTCATATACGTAGTTGGTCCCTCTAATGATTCCGTAGGGCTGTCCTACTACTGCATTCACAGATACTGCATTAAACGGAAATCTTCCAATTTGAAGCGTCTCTACTCCGTCTATCAGTTCAAGTAATTTGTTGTTGTTCTTGGCAAAGTTCCAAGTAAAGTCCCAAGCAAAATCCTCAGTTTGTATTGGAGTGATGTTCACCAAGGCCTCTATACCCTTGTTTTGTAATCTTCCTGCATTGGTAAATCTGGATCTAAAACCTGAAGATGGATCAATTTGAACCGGAGTTATTAGGTTGCTTGTTTCTTCGTTGTAATAGGTGAAATCAAAGCTAACTCGATTTTGGAAAAGTGCCATCTCCAATCCAATTTCCCAGGTTTGTTTCAATTCTGGAAGTAAATCGGGGTTTCTATTAGTGGTGTCTAAGTTAAAGGGTACATCTCCTAAGAACGGAATGCTTCCGGTGAAGGTGTTGCTTAATTGGTATGGATCCGTGTCACTACCCACCTCGGCATAACCCCCTCTAAGCTTTCCAAAAGTCAACCAAGAAGCATCTGTAAACTCAGAGAACACAAAACTACCACTGACAGAAGGGTAGAAGTACGAATTGTTATCTGCAGGTAGCGTGGATGACCAGTCGTTTCTACCGGTCACTGTTAGGTAAGCGAAGCTATCATATCCTAAGGAAACAGAACCATAGGCGCTATTTACTCTTTTTCTTGAGTCAAATTCCGTTACCTGTGCAGGGTCCTTGGAATTACTCATGTTGTATAGACCTGGAACTACAAGTCCTCCTGAAGTGATTCCTGTTAGTCTATGGAATTCATTATCTCTCCTATTAAGACCGATAAAGGAATTTAAACTTAACTTGTTATCTAAAAAGCGCTTGTCGTAATGTAAACGTCCTTCGTAGTTTATTTCTTGGAAATCCCTAGCAATTTCAGTGTAGAATGGCTGAGCTTGAGAGCCTACAGCGCGACGGTTATTGATGCGGAAATCATAAGTATCTCCGTATATTTTACCTACTGCATAAAGATCGTCCGTTATGTTATAGGTAGCACCTATACTACCATACCATCTAGTTCTTTTATCTTCGGCAGTATTCTCATATAAGGTCCAGTAAGGGTTGTCAGAGTAACGAATACTTCCATCCAATGCAGAAACTCGGTTCCAAGTTCTCTGAGTACCATCGGCCAATTTATACTTTTTTAATCGGTCATAATCTAGTTGGGTTTGGCCAAACTGATACATTTGTTGTACCACTCCTTCACCAGTATAACCGGCTGCAGGTCTATTAAATCCATCTGTAACGGTAAAGTTTACAGAAGCGTCAATCTTTAACTTATCACTTAATTTAGATGTTCCATTAAAATTAACGGAGGTCTTGTCTAAACTAGAGTTGGGTACAATACCCTTTGTCTGGGTGTTGTTAATAGATAGTCTTATGGTTGAGCTTTCCGACCCTTGAGAAAACGAAACCCCATTGTTTATGGAATATCCTGTATTAAAGAATTCGTCCTTTCCTTTATTAGGGTAAATCCAAGGTCTTGGTTTTAAATAGTCATCTGCAAATTCAGGATCAAAAGCATCCCAGTGCAGCACTAATCTATTGGGATCGTACCTAGGACCCCAAGACTCATCAGTTCCGTAATCTACAACATCATAAGTTGTTCCGTTGATGGTTGCTTGCCCAAATCCAGATTGCTCTATAGTGGTAGCGTCTCCAGCTCCTCCACCATACAGTTTTTGTACTTTGGGAAGAACATTTACCTGCTCAAAACTAATTCCGGAATTAACCGTTACTTCAGATTTTCCAGTTCTACCAGATTTTGTGGTAATCAAAATAACCCCATTACTCGCTCTGGATCCATAAAGTGCAGCTGCAGCTCCACCTTTTAGGATGTTCATACTGGCTATATCATCTGGGTTAATATCTGCTGCGGCATCACCAAAATCCCTACCTCCACCACCAGTTTGCGTGGCAGTACTGTTGTAGTTACTATTGTCTAAAGGTATTCCGTCTACTACTATTAAGGGTTTGTTCTCCTGGGTAATGGAACCAGCACCCCTAATAAGGATTCTGGATGAACCTCCTAAGCTACCGGTAGAATTTGAAACTTGAACCCCGGCAACCTTTCCACTTAAGGAGTTTAGCGCATTAGAGTTTCTTGTTTCGGTTAATTGATCCCCGGAAACTTCTTGGGTAGAATACCCCAAAGATTTTTTCTCCCTAGAAATTCCAAGGGCAGTAACTACAACCTCTTCTAAGGCTTGAGCATCTTCTTCCATTTGTACGTTTATGGTGTTGGATGCCCCTACAGTTACGTTAACCGTGGTTTGGCCAATGTAGCTAAACCTCAATACATCACCCACAGTAGCGTTGATCGTGTAATTACCGTCAAAATCGGTTTGTGTACCATTGGTAGTACCAGTTATAACAATGGATACGCCTGGTAGCGGTAAGTTATCCATGTCGGTAACCGTACCCGTAATGGTTTTCTCCTGTGCCATCAGTACCAATGACACCATGAAGAGTTTTAAAAATAAAACATACTTAATTTTCATAGAAATTAATTTGAATTAATAAAGGTTAGAAAATGAACTTGTGAAACTTTAGTTATTTAATACTATAACTGTTTTGCAGAGCGATTGTTTGTCTCTTTAAATCCACAAACTTTCGCTTTTTGTTTGTGTGCTACTGCTTTTTATGAATAGGGTCTATAGCCTCCTTAAGACAAATTAACAATAGAGAAAGTGATATTTGATGATCTCCGATGCAAATTAAATTTGCTCCGATTTTAAGTTATAACCTTTGTTTTGTGAATTATCTGAAAATCAGCTATTTGTGGTTTGCCTGTTGTTGATTTGTGTATTTATGATAAAATTAACGGACTTTAGGTTTTTATAAGGATTTTAGTTCGTTGGGGAGTGTAAAGCTGATTTTTTTTGTTTTGTTAATTTGAGGAAGGTGAGGTTCGCTTAAGGAGATTATGGTGAGAATTTGAACGCATATAGGTTAAGTGGTTGCTAAATAAAACTATTTATTATATAATGGCAGTGTAGATATATTCCTTATTGCCTATTAGAATATTTTTGTTTTTTATATGATTTTTTGGACGGGGAATAGGGAAGTAGGAAGGATTTTTAGCTGATAATTTTTATATGCAGGTCTAATGGCGTTTGATCATAAAAATCTATTAGTCAATTATATTTAAGATCTAGCTCTTGTCTAATTGTGATGTTAATATTAATTGCTGTAAAATTATCTATGACCTATCTATTTTGAAATTATAACGGCAACAATTCTCCCAATATAAAAAGACCGTCCAAATTGCTTGGACGGTCTTTTACTTTTATGGTGTTAAATTGGATTATCTCCAACCTCCATTAGAATAGTCTTCTCCAGCTACTCCACTGGTTCCACCGTAGGTGTAGTAGGGCTCTGGAATTGCATCCAATGCCTTACCAGGAACTGGGAAGTGTAACAAAGTTCCTTTTTGTAATAGGTCTTCCTTTCTCATTTCAAAGAAGGATATCCCCATTCCAGTATAGGCAAATTCTACCATACGCTCATAGTGTATAGCATCGTATACCTCGTCTGCATTAGCAGAAACTGGAGGAAGCTCCCCTCTTGTGGTTCTTGTACCTGCATTTACAATGGCGGCTGCAGCTGCAGCGTCTCCACCGTTTATGTGTAATAATGCTTCCGCTTTGTAAAGATCGGATTCAGATTTGGAAATTTCCGTTACTGGAACGGTCCATTCTGTAATGTACTCGTTTAACCTTGCATACCTATAGGTGCTGAAGTGGTATTTACCTCTATCTGGGCTAAAGTTGTTGGAGGCAAGGTATTCATAGTCAGTGGCTAACCTTGCGTCAGCTGAAGTAGATTCCGGTAAGGTGTTGATGTCATCAGTCCAATAGGCAGGAGTGTTTGGATCCATCATATTGATAACTCTCATATCCACTCTTCCCCAACCAGGATATACCAGGTAGGTCTGTGGAACTAATGCATACCAGTTAATATCGTCCATTAATATGTCGAAGTCAGTTGTTATACCATTATCGGCATATTCATAAACCCTGTTCCAATCTAAAGTACTCTTTTGGGCGCTGTTTCTTAGATTGCCAACGAGCATACGCGCTCCCATACTGTTCATGATCTCGGACATTCTTTCACTAGTTGCATTTACACCTGGTAACCAAGCTTCAGGTAGGGTAAACGTATTAGCGTCTGCAATGGCGATCGCTTCATCCAATTTTTGAAGAGCGTATTCCATGGCGTTTACATAGTCAGTCTCTCCAGTCTCGTTTTCCCCTACAGGGCCATTGGCATCGTAAATCCAAACTCTGTCAAAGACTAATGCTAAATGTCCAATCGAGAGGGCTTGTCCCAATTTACCCATCATTTCAACCATTTTTGGGTTGCTAAATTCGGTTCCAGCCTCTACCGCTCCAACAATGGTGTTAGAGTCTGTTAACAACGAGTATAGGGAGTTAAAGTAAGTGTCCGTAACGTCATTGCTATAGCCAGTAGAGTTGTTAAAGGATGTTCTTGGTTCACTGGAAAGATCTCTCATTCCAAAGTTACCCCAAGATGCTGTTGAAACGTCTGCCATAGTGGCTAATGCTGCTGCTGGACCATTGGTGCTGTGTACGGTTCTATACCAGCTCTGAAGAATGTTTCCTGCGGTAGATTCCAGAGCAACAGGATCTGAAGCCAATATTTCATCGTTTGGATTTTCACGGTTAACCACCTCCAAATCTGTTTCGAAGTCTTGGCAAGCACTTACCAAAAAGAAAATTGGCAGTAATAGGTATGCTATTTTATTAATATGTTTCATGTGTTTATTTATTAAAATTTAAACTGGATAGACATGGAGTAGGAAGACTGATTTGGGTATACGCCATAATCTAGAGAGAAATACTGTTGGGTATTGCCGTCATATCTAGAAACTTCCGGATCCCAACCTAAGTAATCTGTAAAGGTTAATAGGTTTCTACCAATCAAACTTAATTTCACTTCATCAAAGAAGCCAATTCTACTGATGTATTTCTCAGGAAGAGTATATCCTAAGGATAGCTCCCTAAGCTTTACAAAAGAACCGTCCTCTACCCAGAACTTATTGTTTTGGTTCACATCGTACAGAGATTCGTAGTAAGTTACGGTTTTCTTTTGATCAGCTGGCTTTCCTGCCTGATCTACCATAACGTTTCTTTTTGCAATGGTGTTCCACTGAGCATTCTTGTTGTAGATATCTCCACCGCTTTTCCAATCCCATAACATATAGAAATCGAAGTTTTTGTAGGTTAGGTTGGAGGTTAATCCTACTCTGAAATCAGCATTTTGATTTCCTATTTTTTCAAAAGCAGGAATGCCGTCCTCATCTACCTTAATGATAGCTTTTTCATTGTTTGTCCCAATGTTTGCAGTTTCTACAACCACTCCGTCCGCATTTACTGAGTAATCAGAAATAGATGCTCCGGCTGGTAATTGTTTCTCCATAGTTGCCAGATCAGTAACAAAGCTTCTACCAAACATGCTTCCAAATTCTACTCCTTCGCGAATTAGGAACATAATTCCTTCGTCATTAGCTCCATCGGTAGGGCCAACAATTTGCTCCGGTGCATTTAACTTGGTAATCATGGTTTCGGTAGTAGTAAAGTTTACGCCAACTCTCCATTTTAGTTTGGATTGATCAATAATCCTGGAATTTAGGGAGAATTCGTAAGTCTGGGACTCTAGGTCACCCACATTCTGCCACTGTGTTGCTTTTCCAGCATTTGCAGGGGAGAATAGGTTTACAATCATAAACTGGTCCGATACAACTTGGTCCGAGTAAACAAACTGTAAATCGAACATGTTTAAGAAGCTGGCATTTAAACCAAATTCAGTTTCCGTGGTTAAAGACGGCTTCAAGAATGGGTTTCCTTTTCTTCTTACCGAAGAAAGGCTTCCTTGACTGATGTTGGTCTGCTCATACTGCCAGTCAAATCCAGGGCGTTGTCCGGAAGTACCGATGGCAGCATTTATTTTTAATTCTTGGACTCCTGGGATGTCTATGTCCTCAGAGATTCTATAGGCACCAGAAAGTCTGTAGTAGTTGTTCCATCTGTTTTCAGATCCAAATAGGGAAGATCCATCCCTTCTAAATAGACCATCTACAATATATCTGTCTTTGTAGACAAGACCTCCAATAGCAAACATATTCTGTGCTCTTTCGCTTTGGTAGTCAGAGCTTCCATAAATACTGCTAGTTTCAAAGTTATCAATAGTTGGTAGATCTTTAAATTTGTAATCAATACCAGTAATGGAATTGTAGTCATAGGATCTGTCCTCAGCTAAATAACTAAGCTTAGCCATAAAATCTAGTTCTCCAAATTCTTTCTTGAAGTTTAGAGTGGCCTGTACCTTTTGGGAAATTTCCAAGAAATTGTTCTTGCTTAAAGATCCTTTGCTATATCCAAATCCAATTTGATCTCCAGTAGTGGTGTACGTTTCGTACTTGTTATTGCTAGAGAATCTATACGCGTTGTTTTCAAAAGAATACTCTACGTCCATGTTTAACCAGTTGGTAAACTTGGCGTTTAGTAGGTATCCTCCTAAGAATCGCTGTTGTTGCGATCTAGCATCTCTGTTGTACAGAGCGTAAAGTGGGTTGGAAATTTCAGATTCCCACGGGTCTGGTAAATAGTAGTAAGGCTGGCCGTCAGGGTTGCTAGCCAATACGTTGGAGTCTGGATTTAATCTGGTCATGGTTCTGTAAATACCAGTTCCTCCTCCTGGGCTGTTATCTACAACTCGTACAAAGTTGTTGCTCGCCTTAAAGGTTAACCAATCAAAAATGTCGTAATCAATGTTGGCTCTAATACTGCTTCGCTCGTACCCTTCGGTTTCGGCAAGTACTCCTTCAATATCAGTGTTTTCTGCGGAGAAGAAGGTCCTTACATTCTCCCCTCCAGAGGATATGGAAGTGTATAGTGTTCTATTGATACCGGTCTTAAAGAAGATATCCTGGAAATCGTTATATACACCAAAAGGATTATCGGCATAACCGTCTGCCTTCAAGATACGATCGCCAGTAACTGCAGTTGGACCCGAGTTGGCATAAACGCTCTGGTAATCAGCTGGATAGGTAACGCCTTCGTATTTGGTGTATTGTCCTTTAAAGTTTTCCCAATCTGAAGCTAGTTCAAAGTTGTGCGACTGGTTGGTGTCGATGAAATTGTTCACTCTAGAAATACCAGTCTCTGCTCTTACGGTAACAGATGTCTTTCCAATCTTTCCTCTTTTGGTGGTAATTACAATAACCCCATTACCTGCACGTGATCCATATAGTGAGGATGCGGAAGCTCCCTTTACCAATTCAAAGGAGGCAATATCATCTACGTTGATGTCGGCCATTCCGCCTTCAATGAAAACACCGTCCATGATAACTAAAGGTGACTGTGATCCGTATAGGTTGGCGGCTCCTCTCATTATAATGGTAGCTCCTTCTCCGGGGCGTCCAAGGTTGCTTACGGATACACCAGCAACTTTCCCTTGTAGAGCACTGGCAGCTGAACTAGCCGGAACCTTTTCCAGATCGTCGGCAGATACTGAGGCAACTGTTACAGATAGTTTTCTTTTATCCGTAGCACCGGCAACTCCAGTAACCACTACTTCTTCTAGGGCCTGTGCGTCCTCTTCCATTTTTACATTAATGGTGTTAGCAGCTCCTACGGTGACGCTTACCGTGGTCTGCCCGATATAACTAAATCTTAAAACGTCGCCTACGGCAGCGTTTATGGTATAGTTACCGTCAAAATCGGTTTGTGTCCCACTAGTAGTTCCAGATATAACTATGGAAACCCCGGGGAGTGGCAAATCATCCTTGTCAGTTACCGTTCCGGTAATAGTTTTTTCTTGTGCCATCATTACCAATGACGCCAGAAAAAGCTTTAAGAATAAAAAGTACTTAAATTTCATACAAAATTAATTTGAGTTAGTTAATGCTTTTTTGGATTGCTAATGACTAGGTGGTTTTTCGGTAGCTAATCCAAATAATTGGTTGAAAACATAAGATTTTTATAAGGCCTAGTCATTAGATCCAATCTGCAAACTAAAGTAAGACGTTTATATTTACATTCAGTTCCGACCTAGATTATCTTTCTCCCGATGTAAGATTACATTTACGCGATTAGGAAGTAATTGATACATAGGTGATTGTGGGAGTTATACGCTTTTTAACGGTTTTTAAGATTTAATTAACTTTTGCTTAAAAAAGCTATGGTTTTTGAGTTTTTTGAGCCGACTAATGGGTCTTTATATGTTGTTTATAGCAAAATTAGTACAGGTGGTTAAGGAGGTGATACCCCTTTTGGGAGTTGCTTTAAGGGTTAGTCGTTGTTTTTAGGTAGTGTTGATGGTGTAGGGGTGGAGCAGGTTATTTCCTTGGTTTAAATGGGTGTTTTTGTATGAAGGAGCTTTGGATTGACTATTTAGTGATAATGAGGATCGGTTGTTTGGAGCGATTAAATGTATTGTAGGGTGCCAGTAGTCCAAATTAGGTCTTAGGCGTGCTGGTTTTAGAGAAGCTATGTAGTGGTATGGGTGGTGATTTTTGTAAGTGAAAGTGTTACTTTATAGGTAGGATGGAGGTGTTGCTATGAAATATAGAGGTTGTTGGGCTGATCCCTGGTTTACCTTGGTTTGGGTTGTTTGTATTTGGCCTTAATATACTGGGTGGGGGTCATGTGTTTGCGACGTTTAAAGGCCTTGTAAAAGGATACCTTGTTGTTGAAGCCTGATTCGTATATTAGGTCTGCAACCAGTTTAATTTTGCCTTGATTCTTCTCAATGATGTTTACTGCTTCCGCTACCCGGTAATCATTGATAAACTCATAAAAGTTTTTTTCAAACTCCTGGTTTATTACCTGAGAAAGACTATATCTATCTGTGTTTAGTTCCTTCGCTAATTTTTCTAAGGTGATCCCATTGTCTAAATACACCTTTTTGGACTCTACCAACTCCACTAATTGGGATTTTAATGTGCTGGTCATAGCTTCTGTGAGACCAGAATTTCTGTACTTTACATTGTCCTCTGCTGGAATTAAAACCTCCGTTTCGGTGATGATTTCCGGTTTAATGAAAAACATGATGCCGCATAGACATACAAAGAGGGATAAGATCATTGCGGTAAACGACTTGGAGATGTAGTCAAAGCTCTCTATATGGCTAAAAATAGCACGCGAGTATAGGATAAGCATTAGCAATCCCAAGAAGGCTATGGCGAGAAAAAGCCATTTTTTATTGGTGGGATCTAGGATGCTTTTATGCTTCCTGTAAAGTGCAATCAGAAGCAGTAGGTAAAGTGTGCTATGGATAGATTTTATGAATTGACTGTGAAGAATCTGGGTAATTATCTGATTGAAATCACTGCTGGATCCGTTGCCGTCTGTATTGACCGCTATTAGAAGTAGTAGGCAAAAAACAAAAAAGGTGCCGTAGTGTTTTAGTAACTCGCTAATAGTGGTTTTGGTTCCAATGCTTAATTTCTTTCGTATGTATAAATACAAGGACGGGGCCCATAAGAAAAAATGCATCTTAAAGAAGTAAACCCTAGGGTGGTAGTTGAAGTGATTTAGCCAATAAATGGCTAATTCCAGTATCATTATAGAGATACCTATTAGGAAAATCGCTAAAAATATATTGTGGGTGTCCTCCTTTCGAAACCTAATCAACAATCGGATAGCTATAAATATACCGCCTATTGCCACCAATAGGGAAATGTAGTTAACTAAATAATTTTGAAGGGAATGAAGGTAGTTGTCGTGAGCTACCGTGCTCTTTGTTGTTAGCTTCTCCGTACCTATTTGGTTGCTCGGTTCAATTTTAGTCGCAGGTAGATTAAGTTGCGGACTGTTAGTTTTTTGTAGCGAATCTAAGGCCGCTTTGGTGGCGGCAAAATACTTGTTGAAAGATGCTGAGCTGCTATGTCCTTTTAGCTGGGCAGAGAGCAAAAAGGTGTAGGCGTTGCTGTAATTTTGGTGAGAGTACTCGCATTTGCCATATTCAAAGCACTCCTCAGCGCTTAGGCCCTCTATATTTAATAGGGTAACCATCCCGTTTTCAATAGGACTACAATCCGAATTCTTCGTCAGTATGGTGTTGGTTGCCCATGTAGGTTGCATTAATAAAATGCAGGTCCATATGCAGAAAAATAAGGGGAATTGTTTTATGCCCATAGTGAATTACGCCAATAAAGGCACAAAAATAACATTTTTAAGGCGGTTTGTGCTTTGTAATATTCTTAAATGAGCGTTAAAAAGTAGTGGTGTTTTTACAGATGTAGTGGATTCCAGGCGGGAAAATGGGTGAAATCATAAAATGCAGCTCCGAAAATATTATTTTAACGCTAATTCAAATAATAATTCTTAAAACAAAACAGATGGTACTGTCTTTTCTAAAAGAGTATATCAGAGCTGCATTACAACTTATTTTACTGCAGAACAAATTAATCGATTTTAAGACAAATGTAGGTAAACACTTATCAACCTTTACCAATCCGATAGGGGTTAACCATTTATTTTTAACCGGCTTCCCTTGCTTGCTGTAGTCTTACGATGTGTTTACGGTGAAATTTCCATAATTTAATTTTGCAATAAACGAGATGGTGGAAGTAAGCATTTTACCTCTTAAGTACACATCTTTCACATCCCATTTATTAGCTTTTATCATAGCATTTCCTTTTTGTAGGTTGTGATGTCTGTAACCTAATATCCATTCATTGTTGTATTCCATGATTTGCTTTTGGAAGTTTCGGTCCGATTCCTAATCGATCTATACTCTCTGCTTAGGGAATTTTATATTTCTAAATCAAGGAATATTAAACTGAATGAAAAGGAGCACTCCTTGGGTATACCTTTGGATAAGTTACGCTTCTGGCTAGATAATACCGCCACCTTAATTACGGGAGGAAAGTTGTTTTTTCTGAAACTGGCTTGGGGTAAGGTTCGTATGTTTTTTAAATGCTTTGTTAAAAGTTGCCTTGTTGTTGTATCCTACCTCATAAGCGATCTCAATAATATTTAAGGATTTTTCCTGGTCGTCCTTTAAAAGTTGTTTGGCTTCATTTATTCTATAAGTATTCACCAGCTCATGGAAACTCTGGTTAAAGTGTTCGTTTATTACCTGAGAGGTGTTGTGGCGGTTAGTGTTCAACTTGTCTGCCAACTGCTCCAAATTGAGGTTGTTTTCCTTATAAATTTTCTCATTTTCCATGAGCTGTAGGATTTTAGATTTTAGCTCTAAGGATAAACTATCCGTTAATCCAGATTTTTCATACTTGTGAAAAGGATAGCCTGTGGTAAATTCCATCGCACTAAAAACATTGGGTTGTATATAGGCAGAATAAGCGATATATAACACCATTAGGGCCATCGCTATTATTTGAGCATGAAATAGTAGGTTAGAGTATAAGTTGTTGATAATCATAAAGCCATATATGGCGTATGCCACTACATATACTATATGTATACCTAAAATGTACTTTTGCCATCTTAGGTGCTCTTGGTCATACAGGGTTTTGTATTTGCTTTTTAAGTATAATCTGGCGATTAAAATACCATAAACCACCAAGGATAAAAGCTTGGTGGCTACCAAGGTGATTACCTCAAAATCCTTGGTCTGCGTAAACTCTCCGCTAGCCTTTGCTAATAGTAAGGCTAACTTTTCATCTTTAGTCAATAAGTATATGGGAACCAGGTAAAACGCCAATACAAGGCTGGGTAATAAATGCAACAAGTCCCAAGCCTTAAACTTGTAATCTTGGGTAATCCTTTTAAAATAGAAATATAACAACGGACCATATAGGAAGGAAAATATGGTAGACATTCTATAAGAGTTGGGAAAATGATACTGGAAATTAGTTAAGCTGAAGAAGATATGGAAAATAAAAAAGGAATGGATAAATATAAAACTGCTGATTAGCGCCTTTGCAATAGTATTGATCGTTGGATTGAAATTTATTATGATAGCAACAAAAAAACCGATTAGCGCAATAAATAAGTAGATAAATGAGAAAAGGGTTACTTCTATAGCGGGTATAGGGATAGAAGGGGAGGTGGAGTCTAGTTGAGTATCCGGGATTTTAAAGGAATGATATAGGGAAGCTGGGAAGGGGGAAATATGAATATAACTGATAACCCATATGGTAAGAGCAGACATCAAGACTAACTTTGGTTGGTTGGTTGTCCTAAATAGGTTCCTTCTCAAATGGGGACAAGCGCCTAGTTGATGTAAGGGGGAGTAGGTGACATTTTGGGATAAGGGTATAGAAGGGGGGATGGTAGCTTGAAATTGAAGGGGAGATATTTCCAAATCAGCTTGGTTGGCGTTGCTCGTAACTATGGTTTGGGTAGGGTAATTGAAGGAAATGGAAAATAGTAGCATAATTGGTATGACCCATAGCGATTGCATAGTAATGGAAGGTGTGATTGATGAATTAGTCCTTTTTAAATTAATTAATAATGCCCCAAATTCTCCCAATAAAAAGTTAATTTGATGTCGCTTTGGGCAATTTCATTGCTGTTAGTTGAATGTTAAAAGCATGATGGTGAGGGTTGTATGGGATAAGTATTTTGTAAATCTGGACAGGGCATAAAGAATGCCAAAAGCGGCTATTGTAAGCGTAGGTAGGACCAGAAGCCCTAATTATCAAAGGTGCGAAAAGCTGTCTAGACAGGCTATAGCGACTTTTTTACTAGAATTAAGTGTGCCGGAGTGGTTTTATATCCCACCTCCGGCAATATGGATATTCCCTTAGCCTATTGATCCTGTAAGGCAAAAACCCGCTTAAGCAATGCGGTGGTTCTTGAAGAAACTTGGTTTCTAATTTGTTGCTCTTCAACCGCAATCATGGTATATACGCCTTGTAGTGCTTCTTGGGTCACGTAATCTGTTAGGTCTGGATTTACGGAATTGGTAAAGGGAAGGGAGTTGTACCGGTGAATTAAGTTGTTCCATATCTGGTCTGCACCTACCTTAGTGAAGGATTGTTCTATTACTGGGTGAAATGCATCGTAGAGTTGGGTTTGTGTAGTCTGCTCAAGGTATTGGGTGGCTGCGTTGTCCGGTCCCATCAATATTTGTTTGGCATCTGTGAAGGTGATCCCTTTCACCGCATCTACAAAGATTGGAGTAGCTTCCTTAACAGCATCCTCAGCTGCCCTGTTTAGGATCTTTAATCCTTCGTCTGCTAAATTGGAGAGTCCAATATCCCTTAGGGTTTTGTCTACCTTTTGTAATTCTTCAGGCAATAGTATTTTAACCAATTCATTTTGGTAGAAACCATCTTGTTGCGTGAGTTTGCCAACTTGTTTTTGGATGCCCATATCCAAAGCCTCTCGGAGTCCAAGGGCAATTTCGTTATTTCCTAGCGTACCGCCCCCTTGGGGTATCTGGTTTACTACCTGTTGTAATTCCGCACATCCTAAAAACTGGCATAGGACTATAAATAGGATTATTTTCTTCATTTTTTATGGTTGTTTCGTTATCGTTATTGTTCCCAATATAGGTAAATGGTCCTGTATGCGTAAGGTATTAAAAGGATTTTTAGGTGGCCATTGAATACGCCCTAGGAGAAAATCACTGTTTTATTGTTGTATACCATGGTTTTTCTGTCTACATGAAGTTTAACGGCCCTAGAGAGTACAATTTTTTCCAGGTCCCTACCTTTAGAGATAAAGTCTTTTATGCTATGTGCATGGGTCACTCGGGTAACATCCTGCTCTATAATAGGTCCGGCATCCAACTCTTCCGTAACATAGTGACTGGTGGCACCTATTATCTTTACCCCTCGTTGGAAAGCGGCATGATAGGGTTTGGCCCCGGCAAAGGCAGGTAAGAAGGAATGATGGATGTTGATGATTTTGTTCGGAAAACGGTCTATGATCTTTGGGGTAATGATTTGCATGTAGCGCGCAAGTACTATAAAATCTATCTTATATTTCTCTAAAAGCTCCAATTGTGCCTTTTCCGAAGCTTGCTTGTCTTCCTTTAGATGTGGAATATGGTGATAGGGTATATCAAATTGTTGCGCTATATAGGCAAGATCCGGATGATTACTCATTATAAAGGGGATCTCAACTGCTAGCTCCCCGGAGTGGAACCTGCTTAATAGGTCGTAAAGGCAATGATTGTATTTAGAAACGTACAGCGCCATTTTTGGTTTTGTGGATCCTAAGTGAAGACTCCATTCCATTTGATAGGGGAGTGCCAATTCTTCCTCAAAGCGTTGCTTTAAGCTTTGAACTACTGGAATGTTTTTTTCAAAATCGCTTTCTAATCTCATAAAAAAGACACCGGCTTCCTTATCTACATGTTGATCTATGTAGATAATATTCCCGCCGTTCTTGTAGATGAAGCCCGTAACCTTGCTGATGATCCCTGCCTGGTCGGGACAATGAATAAGAATGGTTGTTTTCAAGTGGTATGGTTTTAAAAATAGTAAAATTAGGATTTTGAGAGCGAAAAATGTCCAGTGCTGGCTGTTTTTATAATATTGTAGCTTTAGGGTCTTTATTATTGCGAATTCATTAAATTGCGATGGAATAGATACCTGTGTTTTGCGAATGGATTAATACCGGGTTGAAGCTGTTTGGTTATTAGTAATACTACAGCCCAGATATACGGAAATGGGTGTTTGTTAGCTCGTAGTGTGTAAAATAGATTGAAAATGAAAAAAAAGCCTTCCTATAAACCTGTTAATAATGTGCGTATTGTAACGGCGGCCTCCTTGTTTGATGGTCATGATGCTGCCATTAATATGATGCGGAGAATTATGCAAGCCACAGGAGTTGAGGTAATTCATCTAGGGCATGATAGAAGTGTTTCCGAGGTGGTAGATTGTGCCATACAAGAAGATGTGAATGCCATTGCTATTACTTCCTATCAAGGTGGTCATAACGAATACTTTATGTTTATGCGCGACCTATTGGTGGAGCGTGGGGCAGACCATATAAAAATTTTTGGCGGTGGTGGTGGCGTTATCCTTCCCCAAGAAATAAAGGAGTTGATGGATTACGGCATAACAAGGATTTATGCCCCAGATGATGGTCGGACTATGGGACTCCAGGGAATGATTGATGATTTGGTGGAGCAAAGCGACTTCCCCACGCCAGGGCTAAAGCCAGAGGATCCCGAAGAAGTAAAAGATTTGTTGCGGGAAAAGCATGTGCCCACTATTGCTAGGTTAATTAGTTTGGCCGAAAATAGAAATGCCGATTTTCAAAAGTATGTCCCAATTTTAAAAGGGGATGGCAAGCAGGTGCCCGTTTTAGGAGTTACCGGAACGGGTGGGGCAGGAAAATCTAGCTTGGTAGATGAACTAGTAAGAAGATTTTTAATGGATTTTAAGGAGGGGACTGTTGGGATAATTTCGGTAGACCCCTCTAAACGAAAAACGGGAGGTGCCTTGCTGGGAGATCGTATCCGCATGAATGCCATCAATGATGCTAGGGTGTATATGCGCTCCCTTGCCACAAGGCAATCTAATCGATCACTGTCCAAACATATAGATGAAGCGGTGCGGGTGCTAAAAGGAGCAGGGTTTGACCTAATTATCTTAGAAACCTCGGGAATTGGGCAATCCGATACCGCTATTGTAGAGCACAGTGATGTGTCTCTCTATGTGATGACGCCCGAGTTTGGAGCCGCTACTCAATTGGAGAAAATCGATATGCTAGATTTTGCGGATCTAGTGGCTATCAATAAGTTCGATAAAAGAGGCGCCTTAGATGCTATCCGAGATGTAAGGAAACAATTTGTACGTAACCATGGCCTGTGGGATGCAAACCAGGAAGAACTTCCTGTGTTTGGTACCATCGCCTCACAATTTAACGATCCTGGTATGAACAACCTGTACGGTTCTATTATGAAGCGTATTAAAGAGAAAACGGAATCTAACTTGCAATCTAACTTTGTGCATGCGGAAGGGAACAAGGAGAGGCTGTTTGTGATCCCTCCTTCCAGAACTAGATACCTATCCGAAATTGCAGATAACAATAGGGAGTACGATCGTAATGCCAAAGCTCAATCAGAACTGGCGCAACAACTATATGGTGTATATACAGCAATGGTTTCTGTTTTGGGGAGCAAAGCCCTGAGAAATACTTCCATACTGCTTTCAGAGGCGGGGATTGATGCAGAAAAGTTACTTCCTTTGGTAGAGGATGAAGGGAAAAAGCAACTGATCCAATTGTTGATAGATCAATTTCAATCATTAAAGACACTCTTAGACCCTCAGCATTGGAAACTGATTCTAAATTGGGAGCATACGGTAAGTTTGTACAGAAACCCGGAGTATGTTTTTACGGTGAGGGGAAAGGAAATTAAAATGGCCACCCATACCACCTCCCTTTCACAGTCCGAAATTCCCAAAATAGCACTTCCCAAATACAAAGCATGGGGAGACCTCCTACTTTGGATGCTGCAAGAAAATGTACCTGGAAAGTTCCCCTATACGGCCGGATTGTATCCTTTTAAACGCGCTGGTGAAGATCCAACAAGGATGTTTGCAGGGGAAGGCGGTCCGGAGCGGACCAATAGGAGGTTTCATTATGTGAGTCTTGGTCTTCCCGCAAAAAGGTTGTCTACTGCCTTCGATTCGGTAACACTCTACGGTAACGACCCGGATAAACGACCCGATATTTACGGTAAGATCGGGAATGCCGGGGTTTCCGTATGTTGCTTGGACGATGCTAAGAAGTTGTATTCAGGATTCGACTTAAGCGATGCTATGACTTCGGTAAGTATGACCATCAATGGGCCGGCGCCCATGTTATTGGGGTATTTTATGAATGCGGCCATCGATCAAAATTGTGAGAAATATATCAAGGAGAACGGACTTGAAGATGAGGTAGAGAAAAAAATTGCCTCCCTCTTTAGTGGAAAGGAAAATTTAAGGCCTAAATACCACGGTAAGCTGCCCAAGGGCAACAACGGTTTGGGACTCATGTTATTAGGGGTTACTGGGGATCAAGTTTTGCCAGAAGAAGTGTATCGTGAAATAAAGAGCAAGACCATACGCCAGGTAAGAGGTACGGTGCAGGCCGATATTTTAAAGGAAGATCAAGCGCAGAATACCTGCATATTCTCCACGGAGTTCGCCCTTAGATTGATGGGGGATGTACAGGAATACTTTATCAAAAATAAAGTCCGCAATTTTTATTCGGTATCCATTTCTGGTTACCATATTGCCGAGGCAGGGGCCAACCCTATCACCCAGCTGGCTTTTACGCTGGCCAACGGCTTTACCTATGTGGAATACTATTTAAGTAGGGGAATGGATATTGATAAATTTGGACCCAACCTTTCCTTTTTCTTTTCCAATGGAATAGATCCCGAGTATGCGGTAATAGGTAGGGTGGCAAGGAAAATTTGGTCCAAGGCTATGAAGAGGAAATACGGGGCAGGACCCCGAGCGCAGATGTTAAAGTACCATATACAAACTTCAGGTAGGAGCCTGCACGCCCAAGAAATTGATTTTAACGATATAAGGACCACCTTACAGGCCTTATACGCTATCTACGATAATTGTAATTCGCTGCATACCAATGCCTATGACGAGGCAATAACGACTCCAACAGAGGAGTCGGTGCGTAGGGCAATGGCTATTCAGTTGATTATTAATAAAGAATTGGGGTTAGCCAAAAACGAAAACCCGCTGCAAGGTTCTTTTATAATTGAGGAATTAACAGATTTGGTAGAGGCAGCCGTGTTAATGGAGTTCGATCGAATAACCGAACGGGGCGGGGTGCTGGGTGCCATGGAGACCATGTACCAACGATCTAAAATCCAGGAAGAGAGTCTTTACTATGAGCATCTAAAGCACAGTGGAGAGTTTCCTATAATTGGGGTAAATACCTACCTAAGTGATCAAGGGTCGCCCACTATTTTACCTGCAGAAGTGATAAGAGCTACGGAAGAAGAGAAGCAGAATCAGATAGAGACCCTTAATAATTTGCATCAAAGGAACCAAGACAAGGTAGATGCTCAATTGAAGCATTTGCAACAGGCGGCCATTAAAAACGAAAATATGTTTGAATGTCTAATGGAAGTAACCAAATACTGTTCCTTAGGGCAAATAACCAAGGCCCTCTTTGAGGTGGGCGGACAGTACAGGCGAAATATGTAAATGGTTGCTGGGTATCTAAATAATGTAGTCTTGAGCTAGCATTATAGACCATGCCTAAGGGGCTAGGGTCTTTTTATAGGCGACGCATGGAGCGCCTCCATACCTTGTACAAGCGTCTAAAGCTTTTAACCTCCTTTCGAAGCAGGTTTAGGTATTCCTTTTCCTTCACCCCATCTTTTTCCAATCCTATACAATAGGAATTGATGTTTTTGATAATAATATTAATAAAGGTGGCACTTCTCATCCGCGCAGCATAGGATTCAGACCTTTCGGCAGCTGCAATCTGTTGCGGGATAAGAATGGAATCGGTAAGTAGGGAATCGGCAATATTGTCGCGTAAGCTGTTGGATTGATAAAGCTTTAGCAAATCTTTGTTATGGGTAACATAAGACGCAATTTCCCTGCTCATCTGTAAGAGGTCCAGAGATTTACGGTAAATAGGCAACGAACTAAGATTTTTGTAGGTCATTTTAAATTCAACAACTTTTATATTATAAAGTTACGTGGAATTAATTGAAAAGGACTTTGGATTGTATGGTAAAAGCGTAAATTAGCTATCGAAAGCAAAAATTATCAATCAATTTTATTTTGAAAGCAAAAATAGACAGGCTTAATTGGAAGATTTTAAGATCCCTACAGGAAAATGCCCGCGAATCTTTCGCGAATATAGGTAGGAAAGTGGGACTCACTGCCCCTGCAGTAGGGGAGCGGGTGAAGAAGATGGAAGACGTGGGAATCATCTCCGGCTACAAGGCTGTGGTTTCCCATTCCCATGCTGGTTATCAATTAAAGGCCATCATTACCTTGCGTGCCTTTATGGGGAAGTTGAAACCGTTTTTAGAGGCCGTAAATTCATTTGAAGAAGTGGTGAACTGTTACCGAATTACTGGAAATGAAAATATAATAATGATGGTGGTATTAAGGGATCAGTTTCATTTGGAAATGTTTATCGATAAGCTTATCCAATACGGGGAAACTAGAACCCATATCGTATTGTCCGATGTGGTATCTAATGCTCCAATCAAAGGAGTTGAAAACTAGAAGAACTTGCTTTTCAGTTTTTGGTTAGGGCTCTGCGCAATATTTAAGGTAGTACTTATACCTTGGTGAAAATGAAGCATGAAATTCAACGAATATGCTTTTGTATGGCTTATTAAAAGTGAATAGAAATAACAAGATGCTTTTAAAGGTAAATGTTGGCTTTTTATAGAAAGCTAGGTGGTATGGTTTTGATACCATGGTTTTTATTGTTTTCTTTAATAATCGGATGAGGGAGGCGTATGCTTCTAAAGGTGCGATTAGGTGGTTTAGAGTGCTCCCAATAGTTGTTCTGTTGGGTGGGATTTAATAATTTGGCTAGATATTTGATGAGGTTTCGTCTATGAGGAAATTAATTATACTGCTGTTCCTGGGAACAGTGATTGGTGGCAATGCACAAGAGATAACTTTCAAAAAAGGGGTGGTAATGGACTCCATTTCGGTAAAGGATTCCATTTCTGAAACTTTCTCCCTGTATCTGCCCTCTAGTTTTGAGTTGGGAAAGAATTGGCCAATTCTCTTTGTCTTTGATATGGAGGGAAAAGGAAAGCAGGCCTTAAGTATGTTTAGGGTAGCCGCAGAAGACCAAGGCTATATTTTGGCTGCCTCCGATAATCTGAGTGATACGCTATCTACTTCGCAAAACATTATGATTGCAGGGAGATTGTTTAATACGGTAGTCAATTTATTACCTATCAAAAAAAATAGAACCTATGTAGGAGGATTTGCCCAAGGGGGCCAGTTTGCTAGTGTATTGCCCCTTTTTATCAATGGAATATCGGGTGTGCTTTCCAGTGGCGCAGTATTTCAAAGCTTGGAGGTAATGAAAGTTAACCAGCCTTTTTATTTTATCGGGGTTGTTGGGAGGGAAGATTTTGCTTATCAAGATATGTTGGCAACCAAATCCAAATTCGATAAATTAAAATTCCCCAATCTTTTAATGGCCTTCGATGGGGGGCACCAGTGGCCAGAAAGTAGCTATTTTAGAACTGCAATGGAACGGTGGACCTTGTATGCAATGGAAAAAGGATATGCTGATAAAGATAGTCTCTACATCAATAAAACCTATTCGCAGAATCTTGCCGAGCTAAATGCGCTTATAAATTCCAATAAACTGTTGGAGGCCTATGCCTACTTGGAGGGAATGGAGGCTTCTTTTGGCCCCCTCAGGGAAACAGTTACCTTAAAGGAAATAAAAAGAGAGCTGAGAAGAGATAAGGGGTATAAGGCTATGAAACGCAATGAAAACAGTGCGTTGCTAAAAGAATCATTTATTTTGGAAGATTACCATTACTACCTAGAAGAGGATATTGCTACCTATAACTTCAAGAATATTGGATGGTGGATGTACCAAATGGAGGAGCTTAAAAAGTATGAAAAAAGTAAGCTCCTTGCAGAGCAGCAAATGGGGAAGCGACTCCTAGGGTTTGTGAATGCGCTTATTGAAGATAAAATAGATCTTTTGGAGTCAGAGAAAGAGGTAGACTACGATGCCTTAAGTTTATTATGGATGCTGAAGACCATTACGCAGCCCAAAGAGTATAGTTATTATCTGAAAATTATTTCTTACAGTGCCAAGATAGATGATTATGGTACTTCCTTATTTTATTTGGAAGAACTGCTTAAGAATGGCTATACGGACAAGGAAAAATTGTATGAGTTGGAAAATACAGCCTTATTAAGGATAACGCCAGAATTCAATGAAATAGTAGAGAAGTATCTAAAAAAGGCCCGCTACGAAGTCATAGAGGAGTAGTCTTACTAAATGAATGCAGCAATAAGTTTAGCTTGTAGGTTGATTTTGTTTGTCGCCCTAACACTATAGAATTTTATTGAGTCCCTAGGGGCAGAGGTTTTAGTGGTGTTCTGATTTATTTAAGCGGAAAAGTTGTGTATTTTTGCAGGAAAAACGGAGATATGTGGAGAGTTAGTTTGATTTTGTTGGTATTGGTTTTGGGATGTAAACAAAACAAAAGATATCATGATGAGCAAGCTGTAAATGAATTGATCGCCAATGCTGGAGAATGGGCAGATGTCGTTAGATTTCAGCAGAATCTGAACGCCACCTTTAGAGATCCAGAAACATCCCCCTTGCCCGATCGTTTTAGAAAGGATTTTGAGGGGTTGGACTTTTTTGCACCGGACAGCACTTACCAGGTCAAGGCAAAATTCACTAGGACACCCGAAGCCTTACCGTTCCTGATGCCTACCAATACCGGTGATAAAACCGAGGAGGTGGTATATGCAAAAATTAGTTTTGAGCTAAATGGTAAGGAGCACGAGTTGGAGGTTTATCAAAACACAGAACTAATTCAACAAGCCAATTATAAGGATTATCTCTTCCTGCCATTTTCCGACCTTACCAATGGGGAGGAAACCTATGAGGGTGGTAGGTACTTGGACTTGTCCATCCCGGAGGGAGATACCATTCTATTAGACTTCAATAAGGCCTATAATCCTTACTGTGCCTATAATGCTAAATATTCCTGTCCCTTGGTGCCTAAACAAAATAGATTGGATACGCATATTAGGGCTGGGGTGAAAGCTTTTAATAAATAAGATGAAAAATAAGGGCCCATCAACCATACGATGGGCCCTTATTACTTTTTTGGTCTAAAAAGCATAGACTGCTGCAAGTACAAAAGAGGATAGGCTTTTTTGAGGTAATAAGTCTTCATCCAAGAAGTTAAAGGATGCCTCGGAAGAACTGTCCAGTCTTAATTCTGGTATAAGGGTTAAATTTCCCAACTTAACGTTAGCGGTTAGGGTCATCGCCAGTACATCGGAGTCTGCTGTTTCTGTTCCTATGGCGCCATAATTACCCCTTTCCGCGAAATATTCACCTCTTAATCCTAGGGAGAATTGCTCATCAATGGTGTATTGAGGGTATAGTGCTACTCCTGCAAAGCCTAAGTCGTCCTTTTCAAAAACGGCGGCGTTTACGCCCAGGTAAAATTCCTCCGTAAGGTTAAATCCGCCTGTGAAGTCAATTTCAAAGGCCCCGTCATCGGTAAGTATATTTAAAAATTGTCCTTTATACCCCAATTGGGCACCAAAGGCATATTTTCCTGTTGGGTTTAATTCGGTGGCATCAGTGGGATTCATAACCGCTAGCATTAGGGTGAAATCTGAGGAAAGAGCAAAATCTACCTTAAGACCTGTATGGGAGAAGGGACCGTAAGAAAATAGATAGGAAGTACTGTATTGATAATTTCCGGTGGGAGAAATTACCTCATACCCCAAAAAGGTATTGAAATTTCCAAAAGTTAATTTTACAGATTCATGTACTTTCCAATAAACGTATAGTTGGTTTACAATGTTTCCAGTGGCCGAGTAGAGGGGAGAGGCAAAAATGGCATCCGTGCCCCTAGGGCCAAAAACCAAATCGCCAACAAAGCCCACTTTCTGTCCTTCGTAGGTGGCTATCACATTGGCCATTCCTAGGGAAAAACCAGGCAAATTGGCAAAAGAGCTTCCAGGCGCGGCATGGGGGAGATTGGAAGTGGTGTTAGATCCGTTGTCCCCGTTTAGGTTTACTCGGTAGTAAGCATCCACACTTCCAGAAAGCGAGAATTTTTTGGAATCAGCTTCCTTTTCCTGTGAAAATGTAAGCAAGGAAAGGAGCGATGCTATGGAAAATAGCAAATGTTTTACGTACTTTGTCTTGATAATTATTTTCATAATTCAATGGTTTATATCCTGCGACGGATGATTAAATTTATTGATGTTTTAAATGGAAAGATTATTGACGGAGCGTTCTGCAAAACGCTCCGTTTTATTTTTAGATCTTCTGTTAATGCCGGTTTAGATTAAAATCTGCATAGGCATCCATGCCGTGTTCGTGGCTGTCCAAGCCTTCCATTTCCTCTACCTTGGAAACTCTTATGCCCCATACTCTTTTTATGATAGTCAGCATCACAAACGCCATGGCAGAGCAGAACAAGCCAATGATGACTACGCCTGCAAGCTGATAGAAAAATTGGTTGAAGCCCGCCTTGGCTCCCATTAACCCAACTGCTAGGGTTCCCCAAATTCCGCAAATTAGATGAACTGCAACGGCTCCAACTGGGTCGTCCAGTCTTAGGCGGTCTACCAAAGCCACTGCAAATACAATAATGCATCCTGCAACGAAACCAATTAGGATAGCCTGGGAGGGCGACATAAGGTCTGCCCCAGCGGTAATGCCTACTAATCCCCCTAAAATTCCGTTGAGCATCATGGTGAGGTCGTAATTCTTATAGCGAATATAATAGAGGATAAAAGCACCTATTCCACCTGCGGCACCAGCCAGACACGTGGTGACCAAAACTATGGAAGTACTGCTTGGGTCTGCAGACAATACAGAGCCCCCATTAAAACCAAACCAGCCTAACCATAGGATAAGAACGCCTGTTGTAGCCAATGGAATATTATGTCCAGGAATTGCGTTAGGCTTACCATCTTCTCCAAATTTTCCTATTCTAGGCCCTAATAAGTAGATGGCCATTAATGCGGCCCATCCGCCAACGGAATGTACTAAGGTAGATCCCGCAAAATCATGAAAGCCGGCTTCCTCTCCGCCAAGAGTAGATAAGAATCCACCACCCCACTGCCAAGAACCTACTATGGGGTACACAAAGGCGATATAGAGTACCGTAAATAGCATAAATTGTGCAAGTTTTATCCGCTCGGCAACTGCCCCAGAAACAATGGTAGCCGCTGTGGCTGCAAACATTCCTTGGAAGAGGAAGTCTGTCCAGTACGTATAGCCTTCGTTATAACTTAGATCTAGACTGCCATTGCTCATTAAGGGAGCGTCTAAACCAAAACCCGAAAAGCCTAGAAACCCATTGAAGCTGCCAGGGTACATCAGGTTGAATCCTATAAAGTAGTAAAGAATCAGGCCGGTGCAGATGATAAATATATTTTTAAATAAAATGTTGATTGTGTTCTTTTGTCTAGTCAGCCCAATCTCCAGTAGTGAAAATCCTAAATGCATGAAAAATACGAGTGCCGTACAGATCATCATCCATACATTGTTTGCTGTAAATATTC
Organism: Arenibacter amylolyticus; assembly: GCF_002150785.1. Lineage (GTDB taxonomy): Bacteria > Bacteroidota > Bacteroidia > Flavobacteriales > Flavobacteriaceae > Arenibacter > Arenibacter amylolyticus. The sequence continues at coordinate 43,286 of NZ_MTAZ01000059.1, forward strand.
CTGTGTCCATCCTCTAGTTGTTTTTTTTGGTTATTTAATTATTTAGTTGATTCCTGCGTGTCCCCGCTCTTTGGTCCTAATCCGATAGGCTTCTTGGATTTCCGAGACAAATACTTTTCCATCTCCTACATTCCCGGTATAAGCCGTTTCTAAAATGGTATGGATGGTTCGCTCTAAAAATTCGTCCGATACCACAATGGATAAATACCTGCGTTGTATATCCGTAGTGCTATAGGAGATCCCTCGGTACACATGTCCCTGTTTTTCGTTTCCTACTCCGGTCACATCCCAGTAACTGAAAAAATTGACCTCGATCTGATGCAATGCTTTTTTTACGTCATCAAACCTCGATTTCCGAATAATTGCTTCGATTTTCTTCATAATTATCTTGATTTTGTTTTTTAAAAGTAGAATAAAATGAAATACCCCCTACATTAAATGGGGTGTGGTTGAGTATTTTTGCGATAAAATGAAAATGACCCCCACTTATAATAGGGGTGTGATAAAATAAGTAGGGTTATTTTGTGTAGGTGTATTAGTTTTTGATAGGGATTGCAGTGATTGAAGAGGGAATGTTTTTAGAATGAGTTGTTTTCTTGAGGAATGTGGAAGGTTTTGTGGTATTCGTTGAGAAGTATCCATTCTATAAATGGCCAGCAAGTGCATAAGAACAACTAAATATCAACTGCTATTATGATGTTGAGGTGCTTTAAAAGGAAGTGTATAGGTAGCTGGTCTTTCTCCTTTTCTCACGGCAAACTCAGGGTGGGTAGGACGAAAACTGCCAATAACAATGCTATGCCAGTCCGAACGAAACAGGCAGGGAAGCGGCTGAGTAATAAAATTTCACTTCGTATGTAAACTGGATACTGCCTAGAAAGGGAGGTTAACTATACCTTATTAATAGCTTTTAGACAACCAAAAACCAAGGGTTACTGCCCCAATTCCCAATACAATACTGGTAAGGGTGTAAATGATGAAGTGAAGTATGTCGCCATTTTTCAGGAAGGTTTGCTGTTCCAGGGCGAAGGTAGAAAAAGTAGTGAAGCCTCCGCAAAATCCAGTGGTGAGTAGGAGTGCCTGATTTGGACTCAATAAATTATTCCTTGCAGAAAGGCCAAGGGCGAATCCTATGATTAAACATCCTAAAACATTAACAAGGAAAGTGCCTAGATAAAAGTGGGGGATGGAGTTATTTAACGCTTTGCTGATGAGATACCGTAAGATGCTGCCAGTGCCACCTCCCAAGAACACAAGTAATAGTTGTTTCATCCGGAATGTTGTTTTAATTGACAGTCAAAGTAACTAAAAAAAGACGGACCCGATAGGTCGATAGATGCAAAAAAAACGTTCAATTAGCTCTAAAGAAGTATTTTCATCGGCATACTTTTCCAAGTAGTAGAGAATATAAAAGAAGATGGAAAGAGTGGGGTTACAATGCTTATACTGCCTTCTTGTAGCTTACATCCATAGTTAGCGGAGTAATTATCGGGGTAGATTTAGCAATGCTTTTTGTGGATTTTTCGTTCTTCTTGGGGGCATGGTTATAGCTTACCAAAAACAATAGCACGTTAATCACGACCAGAAAGGAAAATATACCGAAGAAAAAGACCATTGAACTGAGATTTAGCTATATAACGCAAAATTAAATGATTTATTGTAATAGTAGCTGTAAAATATTGAAATAGAGTAGGATACTTTGCTTTTATGGGAGTGGCAAGGGAAGTGTTAATTTTTTATGTAATGCTTAATAATGAAAAGAATCAACACAAATACTAAGAATAAAAGTCCCACCCACTTAGCTCCTTTGTAGTACTTTTGATGCAGGGCTTTGTCTTTTTTATAGGTGTAAACGATTATAATGACGAATGAAATAAAAAAAAGGGCGGCAAAAATTAATTGTCCTGTACTGAACATATGCATATTTTTATGCAAAGCTAATCTAAAAAACGCTAATTAATGCAAGCTAAACTAAATGCGGTAAAATTGTTTCATAAAAAATTTGGACTGGGTGTTTCCCATACGCTTATGGCAGATTTGGGACCGGAAAAAAATCAACTTCGCTTCCAGCTTATGGAGGAGGAGAATAAGGAATATTTGGAAGCTGCCAATAAGGGAGATATGGTAGAGGTGGCAGATGCCTTGGGAGATATGCTATATATTTTATGTGGAACCATATTGGAGCATGGCATGCAGCATAAGATTGATGAAGTGTTTAACGAAATTCAGAGAAGTAATATGAGTAAACTAGGGGAGGATGGTAAACCAATTTATAGGGAAGATAGGAAAGTGTTGAAAGGTCCTCAATTTAGGGAGCCCAATATAGCACAAGTTTTAGAGGGAAAGATATTCTAGATAGGGGTTCCAAGACGTTTAAGTCAAAAAAATAAAGCCACCCATTGGATGTGTCCTGGGTGGCTCTTTTCTTTTATAGGGGTCCGTAGCCTCCATTGTTATGGAAAACAGGGAGGTGGAGAGCTGTTAAAGTTGAACAGGGTATCTCCAGCCAAATTTATCTTCCGCCTTGTTGTATTGGATATCCGTTATTCTCTTCTTAAGAATAGTAGCGTAGCTGTTCTCCAAGCTAGGTAAATCGTAGTCTTGGTCTTGGTATCCAAAGGTAGATATGGGGGAAATCACCGCGGCAGTACCGGCTCCAAACATTTCTTTTAAGCTTCCATTCTTGGATGCCTCTATAACCTCCTTCACCGTAATTGGCCTAACCGCTACCTCAATATTTTCATCTTTGGCAATTTCAATAAGGCTTTTTCTTGTGATTCCGTCTAAGATTCGATCGCTAGTCGGACTCGTAATCAAGGTGTCGTTAATTCTGATGAAAATGTTCATGGCACCCGCCTCCTCTATATACTCGTGAGTATTATCGTCCGTCCAAATTACTTGGTTATAACCTTTATCTACTGCTAGTTGGGTTGGGTAAAATTGACCGGCATAGTTACCACCTGCCTTGGCAAAACCAACCCCGCCATTGGCGGATCTAGAATACTTTTCCTCGATTAATACTTTTACCTTACCAGCAAAATAAGAACCAGCGGGGGCGCAAGCGATAATGAACTTGTATTCATCTGCTGGGGATGCATGGAATCCTTTGCCCGATGCAAAAACAAAGGGTCTAATATATAAGGAGCTGCCCTCTGCGGTAGGAATCCATTGGTGATCTACTTTTAAAAGGGCTTTCAATCCCTCCATAAAGTACGCTTCTGGAATTTCTGGAATGGCAAGACGCTTGGATGAAATATTGATTCGTTTTTGATTTTCCAAAGGTCGGAACAACCATACCTTCCCATCGGAATCCTTGTAGGCCTTCATACCCTCAAAAACAGATTGCCCATAATGAAAGATTTTGGCCGAGGGATCCAAGCTAATCGGTCCGTAAGGAACAATTTTTGGGGTTTCCCATGATCCATTTTTGAAATCGCATACCATCATATGATCGGTTAGCACCTTCCCGAATTCCAAATTATTAAAATCTACATTTTCAATCTTGGAAGTTTTTACTTTCTCTACGGTTATTGTATCTGAAATAGTTTGCATAGCAATTTTATTTAAAGGAATAAAATTAAACAATAAACAGCTTTGTTGCTTCGTTTATCAACTAAAAATAACCAATTTTGTAATGAGGTTTTAAAAACTGACGATAATGAAATATTTTAACATTTTAATCATAGTTTTTTCGGTCTTTTTTGGATGTAAACAGCAGGAGAAAACCGCTGAGGAGCAAACAGCAAGCATAGAAACAGAAAATTTTGAGGCCTTTGGGGCGCTCATGGATGGGAATGATGCCTATGATGCAAATGAAATGTTGACCAAATATCAGGAAATGGCGGTGACAGACACTACGGCTACCAGATTTACAGCCAAGGTAACCGAGGTGTGCAAGTCCAAAGGCTGTTGGATGAAATTGCAACTGGGGCAAGAAAAGGAGGTGATGGTAAAATTTAAGGATTATGGCTTTTTTATGCCCAAAGACATTGTTGGTAAAGAAGTGGTAGTGAACGGTTTGGCATTTGTAGAGGAGATGGGTGTGGAAGACCAACGACATTTTGCCGAGGATGGTGGTAAGACGGAAGAGGAGATTGCGGCTATTGTAGATCCCAAAAAAACCTTTTCCTTTGAGGCAGATGGAGTATTGTTAAAAAAATAGGGTGAAAAGAAAAATCATAACAACAGCAGATGGTTCTAAAACCATTCAAATAGAGGACTGGAATGAGCAGTATCACTCTACACATGGGGCCATACAAGAGGCCTATCATGTTTTTATAAAGAATGGGCTCGCGCTCTTTAAAGACCGGGAGCTGGCAATATTGGAAATTGGTCTAGGTACCGGACTAAATGCCTTTATTACCTTTCTGGAAGCGAAAAAGTACGGTCTCAAAATAGATTATACAGGGGTAGAGGCCTATCCCGTTAAGGAGGAAGAGTTGGCGCAGTTGGATTATAGTGCCGCCTTGAACGCTGAGGAGTACAACCCTCAATTTTTAAAAATACATCAAATTCCTTGGGGCACTCCAGATAAGATTGGGGATAACTTCGCCCTTTTAAAACATCAGGCAGATTTTAAGGATATCACCGATTCTGAAAAATTTGATTTAATCTATTTTGATGCCTTTGGGGCTAGGGTGCAACCAGAACTGTGGACAGAAGAGATTTTTCAAATAATGTTCAAGGCCTTAAAACCTAATGGGGTGTTGGTTACCTATGCCGCGAAGGGCGCGGTAAGGCGGGCCATGCTTTCAGTGGGATTTGCCGTGGAAAGACTCCCTGGTCCTCCAGGAAAAAGGGAGATGCTGCGCGCTAAAAAAGAAGGGTAGTATTGGTTCTGTTTATTGGAAACCTTTAGGAATTAAGGGGTTGGATTGTTAAACCTACACTAAATAGACCCCCGTCGTGCCCAAAAACCTATACCTTTATCCCAAAGTTTAGAAATAGGCTATGAGAATTTTAATTACAGGTGCTACTGGTTTGGTGGGTACAGCAATTACTGAGTTGTGTAAGGAACAGGGTATTGCGGTGAATTACCTGACTACCAGCAGGGAAAAAATTGTTTCTAAAGAGGGCTATAAAGGTTTTTATTGGAATCCGGCCGAAAATGAAATAGACAGTAATTGCTTTGAGGGGGTAAGTGCCATAGTGAATCTTGCAGGAGCAAGTATCGCACAACGGTGGACAAAAAGCAATAAGAAAAAAATACTCTCAAGTAGGCTAGATGCCCTAAAAACCTTGGCAGAGGCACTCCAAAAACTCAAAGATCACGATATAGATAGTATTGTATCGGCATCTGCTATGGGGATCTATCCAGACTCCCCGTCTAACTACTACAGAGAAGATGATACAGCGGTAGATGATAGTTTTTTGGGTGAGGTGGTAAGCTTATGGGAGCAGGAGGTTGATAAGTTTGAAAAATTTAATATCAGGGTCGCCAAAGTAAGGATCGGATTGGTATTGTCTGGTAAAGGGGGTGCCTTACCTAAAATGGCAAAGCCTATACAGTATTATTTGGGGGCACCGATCGGTTCTGGAAAACAGTGGCAATCTTGGATTCATATAAAGGACCTGGCAGGCATATTCCTTCATATATTGGAATTAGGGCTTACCGGTGTTTATAATGGGGTGGGGCCCAATCCTGTGAGCAATGCCAAACTTACTAGAGAGATTGCCAAAGCACTGGAAAAACCGTTGTTCTTACCCAATATACCCAAAGTAGCCCTGCAGTTGGCTTTGGGGGAAATGTCTTATTTGCTTTTTGCGAGTCAGCGGGTAAGTAGTAAAAAAATAGAAAATACCGGATTTAATTTTACCTACACCAATATCTGCACCGCTTTGGGGGAGATTTATAAAAAGGAACGAAATTGTGGTTCTGGTTCTACCTATCGGGAAGAATATGTTTCATAGCTCCAATAAAATTAGACGATAGGTTTGCATCCGCATTGTGCGGATGTTTTTTTTGAAAACTTATATGACAATATGACATTTTAAAAGATTTGGCAGTACTTTTGCCAATTGAAATCGGAAGTATCTAAATGTATTTTAAATGAGCAAGGAAAATAAAACAGAAGAGATGGAGGATGAGATCCTAAAAAATGAGGGTCAGAAGGATATAGATCAAGAAACCGCTACCCAGGAAACTGCCTCGGAAGAGGAGTTAAAGGAAGAGGAGTTAAAGGAAGAGATTAGTTTGGAAGAAAAGCTACAGGAGGACCTAGACAAGGAAAAAGATAAGTTTCTACGTTTGTTTGCGGAGTTCGAAAACTATAAAAGACGTACCTCCAAAGAAAGAATGGAATTGTTTAAAACGGCCGGACAAGAGGTGATTTTGTCATTATTGCCGGTTTTGGACGATTTTGACAGAGCCATGGCGGAAATTTCCAAATCTGGGGATGAAGCGATGTTTAAAGGTGTAGAACTCATCAATAACAAATTGGTGGAAACACTTAAGAGCAAAGGGCTTTTGAATGTTGAGGTGAAGGAAGGGGATGCTTTTGATGCTGAAATACATGATGCTGTAACACAAATACCCGCCCCAGAGAAAAAATTAAAGGGAAAAATTATAGACGTGGTCCAAAAGGGTTACCAATTGGGCGATAAAATCATTCGTCATCCAAAAGTGGTCGTAGGAAACTAAAAATAGAGTATGAAGGAGGATTATTATGACATTTTAGGCATTGGAAAAAATGCCAGCGCAGCTGAAATAAAAAAAGCATATCGTAAAAAAGCCATTAAGTATCACCCAGATAAGAATCCGGGGGATTCCAAGGCGGAGGATATGTTTAAAAAAGCGGCCGAAGCTTATGAGGTACTCAGTGACCCTAATAAGAAGGCACGTTACGACCAATATGGTCATGCAGCCTTTGAAGGCGGCGGCGGATTCGGTGGCGGCGGAATGAACATGGACGACATTTTCAGTCAGTTCGGTGATATTTTCGGAGGTGCTTTTGGCGGCGGTGGCTTTAGCGGTTTTTCCGGTTTCGGAGGCGGTGGCCAAAGAAGAGTTAAGGGGAGCAACTTAAGAATACGAGTTAAACTTACCTTAGAGGAAATTGCCAATGGCGTAGAAAAAACAGTAAAAGTAAAACGTAAAGTCCAAGCCGAAGGGGTAACCTATAAAACCTGTGATACCTGTGGAGGTAGAGGGCAGGTAACCAAAATTACCAATACTATTTTGGGAAGGATGCAAACGGCAGCCACCTGCAGCGCTTGTGGTGGTAGCGGACAAATCATCGATAAGCGACCTAGTGATGCGGATGCCCACGGATTAAAAATTTCCGAGGAAACCGTAAGTATCAATATTCCTGCGGGAGTTGAGGACGGTATGCAGCTAAAAGTTCCCAATAAAGGAAACGAGGCCCCAGGGGATGGTATCCCAGGTGATCTTTTGGTAGCTATTGAAACAGAAGAGCACGAAACCCTAAAAAGGGAAGGGGATAACCTACACTACGACCTGTATATTAGTTATTCGGACGCGGTATTAGGTACCTCTAAGGAAATAGATACCGTAGGCGGTAAGGTTAGGATAAAATTGGAGGCTGGTATCCAGTCAGGTAAAATCCTAAGATTGCGTGGTAAAGGTATTTCTAGCCTTAATGGTTATGGAAGTGGGGATCTTTTGGTACACGTAAATGTGTGGACCCCCCAAGAACTTAATAAGGAGCAAAGGGAGTTTTTTGAGCGTATGCAAGAACACGAGAATTTTGTGCCTAACCCTGCAAGATCGGATAAATCCTTTTTTGAAAAAGTAAAGGATATGTTTTCTTAAAGGGGATTTAAAATAAAAATGTATATTTGAGAAGATGTTGGGTAACCAATATCTTCTTTTTCATAGCAATTTTTTTCCCATCCTTGATTCGTTAAGGGTGGGTTTTGTTTTTTTTGGCCACTGCTAATCTTACCCCGCCCTGTATTAATTGTTCCAAAAAATACCAGGGAAAAGAGATTTTATAATTTTCCTACCACCCTCTTCTGTGGCAATTATATATCTTTGAGGAAATTGTGAAAATGAACAATATTTTGATCGCTGATAAGGTTACCAAAAGGTATGGTGATCATTTGGCACTCAACAACCTATCATTGGAAATTCCTAGGAATAGCATCTATGGCTTATTGGGACCCAATGGGGCAGGAAAGACTACCCTTATCCGAATAATCAATCAAATTACCTATCCAGATCAAGGCACCATACTATTTGATGGCCAACCCTTGGAGGCAAAACACATTGCCATGATTGGCTATTTGCCAGAAGAAAGAGGTCTTTATAAAAGTATGAAGGTGGGAGAACAGGCCCTCTATCTGGCTCAATTGAAAGGAATGTCCAAAACAGAGGCTAAGGCTAAATTAGACTATTGGTTTAAGCGGTTGGATATTGGGGATTGGTGGAACAAAAAAATACAAGAGCTCTCCAAAGGGATGGCCCAAAAGATCCAATTTATAGTTACCGTACTTCACCAACCCAAACTCCTTATTTTTGATGAGCCCTTCAGTGGATTCGATCCTATTAATGCCAACCTTATCAAAGATGAGATTCTACGCCTAAAAGAAAATGGTACTTCTATTATATTCTCAACCCACCGGATGGAGTCTGTAGAGGAACTGTGCGAGTATATCGCGTTAATCCATAAATCGGAAAAATTGTTGGATGGAAAGCTAAGCGATATAAAGAATGCCTATAAAAACAATGTTTTTCAGGTAGGCTTGGGGGTGCCGCATGCCAATGGGGTCTTAGAAGAGCTTCAAGAGAAGTTTCGGATACTGTCCTTTGAATATGTGGATAACGGGCAGCAATTAAATTTTACCGTACAACTGCCTTCGGGGGATACAGGAGCCTTTTTAACCCATGTTTCTGGGAAGGCGAATGTGAATAATTTTACGGAAACCATTCCTTCGGCAAATGATATATTTATAAGAACAGTCCAAAATCAACAGGTGTCATGAGTAAGTTAGCACTCATTATAAAACGAGAATATTTGGCCAAGGTGCGGAATAAATCCTTTGTGGTAATGACCTTCTTGAGTCCTATTCTTATGGTAGCCATGGTAGCCCTGATCGTGTATCTTGCCAAGGTGAATGACAATGAAACACGGGTTATCGGGATATTGAACGAAAGTGGGTATTTCTCCAACGACTTTCAAGGTACAGACCATACCTCCTATGTTTCTTTTAGAAATGTGGAACTGGAGGCCGCAAAGGATTCTATTGTTAAAATGGGTTTGTACGGACTATTATACCTCCCAGATCATCCAGACGTAGAACAGGTAGCAGAGCAAGCCGTGTTTTTCACCAAAGATGCTCCGGGATCTTCCGTAGTATCTAGTCTGGAGTCGGTTTTTGAAAATAGACTGCGCATGGAAAGGCTACAGGAACTGGGGGTTTCGGCCTCAGATTTTAAGCGATTGGAGCTGCAATTCGAAATTAATACCGCCACCTTTTCCGGAGAACGAAACCTAAAAGGAATCAATGAGATTAAAGCTTTTATCGGGGGAGGATTTGGATACCTAATCATGATGTTTATCATCATATACGGTGGGTTTGTAATGCGAAGCGTCATCGAAGAGAAGACGAGTAGAATAGTAGAGGTTATTATATCTTCTGTTAAGCCATTTCAATTGATGTTGGGTAAAATTATAGGAACTTCCTTGGCGGGTATCACCCAGTTTATAATTTGGATTATTTCTGCCAGCTTGTTGTTGGGAATTCTTACCTTGATTTTTGGGATTGATCTTGCGGCGCTGAACGCAGGAACAGAAAATACCCCCGGACTCATAGGTGGAGCAGCATCTATGGCCAATTCGGATACTACGATGCAATTGTACGCCAATGAGCTTCTTAGGATTCCATGGGTTTTGCTGATCACCTTTTTCATGATTTATTTTATCCTGGGGTATTTAATCTATAGCTCCATATATGCTGCAATAGGGGCAGCGGTAGACAATGAGACCGATACACAGCAGTTTATATTTCCTATAATTATGCCCTTGATGCTGGCAATCTATGTGGGGTTCTTTTCCGTATTTAATAATCCGCATGGTCCTATCGCAGTAGGGTTTTCCTTATTTCCACTTACGTCCCCCATTGTGATGCTTATGCGTCTTCCTGGTGGCATTGGAGAAGGCGGAGTTCCCCTTTGGGAGTTATTGGTGTCCATTGCCTTGCTTATTGTTACCTTTATTGGCATTGTGTGGGTGGCCGCAAAAATTTATAGGGTAGGTATTCTTATGTACGGGAAAAAGCCTTCCTATAAGGAATTGTTTAAATGGCTGAAATACTAAAATGGATTGACACCAGATTTCTTCCAGTTTTTTACACTACTACAAAAATGAATAAAAGATCGATAAGGATAGTTGCTATCCTTGCAATGGGCATAATTAGCCAAATGGCAATGGCACAGACTCCAGATATATTTAGGTTGGAGTATATGTTGATGCCCAGAAATAATGCGGACGCCAAGCTATCTAGAATAAAACTCGTAGCTAACCTACCCATAAAGGTAGGAGAGGAAGATAATATTATTGTGGGAGCGGAATACAATAGGATTACGTTCGATTTAATGAGGGGTGAGCCCTATAACGACCAAATTCTGAATAATTTTCATGTGATGGACATAAATATGGCCTATATCTATCAGTTTCGATCAGATTGGCGTTTTGTGGGGGTCCTTACTCCTCGTATCGCCTCTACCCTTGTACAGCCGTTGGAAAAGGGAGATGTTTCTATAAACGCAACTGTGGGGGCTATTATGGATAGGCCCTTGGCCGACAAACCAACACGCTTGGTATTGGGAATAGCGTACAATTCTACCGTTGCCCTAAGGATACCACTACCTGTTATATATTTTGAAAAGCGGTTTCATCCCAATTGGACCTATGTGGTAGGGGCGCCAAAAAGTGGAATGAAATATCACTTAGGTGAAAACCATATGTTGCAGACAGAATTTATTTTAGATGGTTATTATGTAAACCTCCAGAGTTCGGTGATCAGTTCAGATTCTGGGCTAGGCTCCTCTATTTCCAGTTCTGCAGCCTTGGTAACCTTGGGGTACCAATATACCTTGGCAAAAAATATGTTCCTTTATGGCTATTTTGGACATACCCTATTTCAGGATGGTGTGCTAAGGGATAAAGAAAGAAATGATATTTTTACTTTGAATGACGAGCCAAGTTTTTATTTTAGGACTGGTTTTAGAATAGGAATTTAAATTACAACGATGGCAAAAATTTTGGTTATTGAAGATGAACCCGCTATTAGAAGGGTTTTGGTGAAAATTCTATCGGAGGAAAATGATAAGTATACGGTAGAAGAGGCTGAAAACGGGCAACAAGGGCTAGAGGCCATTAAAAAGGGCGAGTTCGACCTTGTGCTCTGCGACATAAAAATGCCAAAAATAGATGGGGTGGAAGTATTGGAAACTGCAAAAAAGTTGAAGCCCGAAATTCCGTTTATTATGATTTCGGGTCACGGCGATTTAGATACCGCAGTGAATACGATGCGCTTGGGCGCTTTTGATTATATTTCCAAACCACCAGATTTAAACCGCCTCCTGACTACGGTGCGCAATGCCTTGGACCGTAAGGAACTTGTAGTGGAGAATAAGATTCTTAAGAAAAAAGTAAGTAAGAACTATGAAATGATCGGGGAGAGCAAGGAGATAGAAAAGGTGAAAGAGATCCTAGAGAAAGTTGCTCCCACAGACGCCAGGGTACTTATTACCGGAGCCAACGGTACCGGAAAAGAACTGGTGGCCCATTGGATCCATGAAAAAAGTGAACGCAGTTCCTTTCCCATGATAGAGGTTAACTGTGCTGCAATTCCGTCAGAGTTAATTGAGAGTGAGCTATTCGGTCATGTTAAAGGCGCTTTTACCTCTGCTGTGAAAGATAGGGCCGGAAAATTTGAAGCCGCCCAAAAAGGAACTATTTTCCTAGATGAAATTGGGGATATGAGCCTATCTGCACAGGCAAAAGTGCTGAGGGCACTGCAGGAAAATAAAATTTCTAGAGTAGGATCGGATAAGGATATAAAAGTAGACGTAAGGGTAGTGGCCGCAACCAACAAAGATTTGAAAAAAGAAATTGCCGAAAAGAGATTCAGGGAAGACCTTTACCATCGGTTGGCGGTAATACTTATAGAAGTGCCATCCTTAAATGAAAGACGGGAAGACATCCCCTTACTGATATCCCATTTCGCAAAAAAAATTGCAGAGGAACAGGGAACAGCGGAAAAAACATTTTCTAAAAAAGCTATTTCGCTATTGCAAAGCTACGATTGGACTGGAAACATCCGTGAATTGCGAAATGTAGTGGAAAGACTTATTATTCTAGGTGGGAAAGAAGTCACCGAGGAAAATGTAAAGATGTTTGCCAGTAAATAGCAAGGACCCATGGCAGTAGGTGAATGAAAAAGAATGTCTTTATACCGCTATTGTAGGGGGTGTAAGCGACACTTTAACTTAGCGGGCTAGACTGCGGAAATCAATCATCAGGCTGATTCTTTGAGCTCTGTGCCAGCTTGGCACAATCCCCAAGGTCTTTCAGGGCTTGGGTGACTATTTCCCTGGTTTTTAGATGGTAATATCGTTTTCCTTCACTGAGACTGGGTAGCGCAAGTTCTTTGTCGGAAAGGTTTTGGACCGACTTAGCATAATTGTAGGCCATCTCGCAATCTACAGATTGGACCACTTCATTTAAAGATGCCTTAAAGCGCTTCAAGGATTGGTCTATCTTTTTCTGCAATTCCGTATTGTTCAATTTCTTTAATACCTTGTTATTCGCTATGGATTCGGACGTATTTAAAGTTAAGAGGTCACTGTTGAATTGCGAGTTATGGGTGTCGTGCTGCTCCAATGATTCTGTTCCGTCTTCTATATTAGTCAGTGCCTTATTTAACAGGATTCTAGAACTGGCAAGAGTGCTTGCCTTAGTAGCATTCTTAAGATTGTCTAAGCCTTCAATAATTAATTGGGTCCCTTGTTCACAACCGCATTCAGCTAAACTGGGTTTGGATTTTTCTAGGGCATTCAGGGCCCTATAGGTGAAGAATTTGGTCATTTTATGGTCTTCGGCAGATATAGCCTTTTTGGTCTGTGTAAGGATGTAGCCCATGTTAGACCCGGCATAGTCACATGGTTTGCTGGTGGTGAAGGAAGCAAAAACCAGGACGACTAATCCACAAAGTAGGTGAAAAAGAGTTTTCATACCGTAGGTTTATTATTGGTTATATCTGGGGAAACAACGCCATAAATATAGTCTTACCCCAATATAATGCCTTATTTATTCGATAAGGGGTGTTTTATGGTGTATGTTTCGTAAAATAATTAGTATTTGGGTGGGTGTTGTTCATGCTTTATTGGGATTTTGTAGATAAGTTACCATTATGTAAAGGTTAATGGGAGGATATAGATGCTGATTGGAAAGTTAGCTGCTTCCAAAAAATGGTTATTGGGTAATTCACCTGGTTGTAAGATTTAATAGAACCACCATTTAAGGTGGGTAATCGTTTTGTTAACAAGGAATAAAGAGTACATCACTATAATTTCTTATATTTTACCCTTGTAACTACTCCTTTTTTTCTGGACCTAACTATAGTTTATGAATTGAGTATGACAGAAAACCCGTTGCATATACGAATGGAACTAGGCGAAGTGGTTGTACAGTCGTAAAACTAATTACCATCAACATATGAAAAATATAACATCTGCCAATTATAAGGTAACCGAGAAGATAGACCTGGAATCCATTGCAACCTATAATGATTTTGGAACTTCCAATAAAAAACTTCGAAAGTCATTAAAGGAGATTAGAATAATGCTAGGGGCATTTCAGGATACCCTATATGCCCATTCTAAATACAGTGTACTCATTTGTATCCAAGGCATGGATACCGCAGGGAAGGATAGTTTAATCCGGGAAGTGTTTAAAGATTTCAACGCACGCGGGGTAGTAGTACATAGTTTTAAAGTACCTACCGCACTAGAGTTAAAACACGATTACCTTTGGCGTCATTATATAGCTTTGCCAGCCAAGGGAAAATTCGGCGTATTTAATCGTACTCATTACGAGAATGTATTGGTAACACGGGTGCATCCAGAATACATCCTAAATGAAAATATTCCGGGAATTGATAAGGTGTCGGACCTAGATCAAGAGTTTTGGGATACACGCTTTGAACAAATCAATAGCTTTGAACGACATCTTGCCCAAAATGGAACCATTATCTTTAAATTCTTTCTTCATTTATCCAAGGAAGAGCAACGGCAGCGACTATTAAGACGCTTGGCACTAAAAAGAAAAAACTGGAAATTCTCCCCTGGAGATTTAAAGGAGCGTCTTTTATGGGGTAAGTATCAAGTTTGTTATGAGGAAGCAATCAATAAAACCTCTAAACCGCATGCTCCTTGGTTTATAATCCCTGCAGATAATAAGAAGGCGGCAAGGGTAATTGTAGCGTCTATATTATTGGAAGAATTAACAAAATATAAAGAAATTAAAGAGCCTGAACTTGACGATAAAATTAAGGCCAATTTAGAAATCTATAAAAAACAATTGGAAAGCGAATGAAATATTTTTGGTTAGCAGTACTGTTAATTAGTATGCCTATCCAGGCGCGGCAACAACAAGACAAGGAACAGCTTAGGGACATTTACCACCAGGCACTGTCTAATGGCCAGGGATATACTTGGCTCAACTATCTATCCAACCAAATTGGAGCGCGACTCCCAGGCTCTCTACAAGCGGAAAAAGCAGTGAACTATACCAAATCTGTCTTAGATTCCATGGGGTTAGATAAAGTTTGGCTGCAGCCGGTCACGGTGCAGAAATGGGTGAGGGGTTTACCAGAATTCGCCTATTTAGAGAGTAGTTCCGGATTTACCAACAATGTGCCCGTTAGAGCCTTGGTAGGATCTGTTGCTACTCCATTGGGCGGAATAAAGGCCAAGGTGGTGGAGGTACATGGTATAGAAGGCTTAAAAACCATGGGGAAAGACAAAATACAAGGAAAGATTGTTTTTTTCAACAAACCCATGGATCCTACCATTATAGATACTTTTGAAGCCTATAAGGAAGCCGTGGATCAATACTATTCCGGTGCAGTGGAAGCAGGCAAGTATGGGGCCGTTGGGGTTATTGTAAGGTCGTTAAATCTGCGATTGGACGACTACCCACATACGGCTGCCATGAGTTATGGAGATACTCCTATGGAGAAAAGGATTCCGGCTGCGGCCATCAGTACCAATGGTGCAGAGCTACTGAGTGCCTCTTTAAAATTGAACCCCGAAATTCAATTCTCTTTTAGGCAAAACTGTAAAATATTGCTCGATGTGAAATCCTATAATGTAATTGGTGAAATTAAGGGAAATACATATCCTGATGAGATTGTAATGGTAGGCGGACAATTGGACTCCTGGGATCTAGGGGATGGTTCCCATTTCAATGGTGCAGGAGTAGTGCAGAGTATGGAGGTGTTACGTTTATTAAAAGCTACAGGGTACCGACCAAAGCGGACCGTTCGGGTGGTTTTATTTATGAATGGACAAGATGGACTTGGCGGAACCACTGCCTATGCCAAAAATGCTGTGCAGAAAAAGGAAAACCACATTTTGGCCTTGGAAAATACTGCAGGCGGATTTTCGCCTAGGGGATTTTCCTTAGCGGCCAATCAGGCTAATTTTAACCAAGTGCTTGGTTGGAAGCAGCTATTTCTGCCGTATATGATTCATCTTTTTGAGGAAGGGAGTAATAAACTGGATATAAATCTGTTAAATAATGGAGATATGGTGTTCGCCAGCTTAAAACCCGATACCCACCGCATTTTTGATCACCACAATTCGGACAATGATACTTTTGAGCATATCAATAAACGGGAACTGGAACTTGGAGCCGCTGCCATGGCGAGTCTAGTTTATTTATTTGATTCCTATGGGCTGGAAAGTCCTAACAATTAACACATTTATTTCTAGTATCAGCTTTTTACTTAATTTTATCGATCTTTAAAAACAACTCAATGAAAAACAAATTTGTAATTGCATTACTGGGACTTGCGGTGATGAACTCCTGTAAGGAGAACGCTCCCAAAAATGACCCCGAGCCAAGAGGTATTATCTTGGCAAATATGGACACTACAGTGAGTCCTAGAACAAACTTCTACGATTATGTAAATGGGACTTGGATGAAGGAAACCCAAATTCCTGATGACCGATCTAGTTGGGGTGGCTTTAGCGTACTTAGGAAGTCGACCGATGAAAATGTATTAGGGATTATCGCCAGAGCTAAGGAAAGCAATAAATATGGAGCCGATACAGATCAAGCAAAAGCCTTATTCTTATTCGATTCCAAAATGGATACCACCTCGCGTAATCAATTGGGAATAAGCCCTCTTCAGCCTACCTTAAATGCTATAGATAAGGCTGCGAACATGTTAGAACTACAAACCTTACTGGTTAAAGATCCTGCAGCCAGCGCACCTTTTATTAGCTTGTACGCATCAGCAGATCTAAACAACAGCACCATGAACGCTGCATATTTTTCTCCAAGCAGATTGGGGCTGCCAGATCGTGATTACTATTTGGATCAAGATGCTAAATCCAAGGAAATTCGCGAAGAGTATGTGAATTATATGGTAAAAATGCTTCAGTTTTTGGGGGATGACGAAACATCGGCCCAAAATTCCGCAAGGAAAATATTGGCCATGGAAACTGCCCTGGCGAAGCCACGCCTAGATAAGGTGGAAAGCAGGGATGCTAGAAACTTTAACAATCCCAAAACAATAGCAGAGACCCAAGCTTTGATTCCCGCTTTGGATATTAAGAAATTTATAGCGGATTTGGGGATAAACAAGCCAGTAGACACCCTTCTTGTGACCCAGCCAAAATACACAAAGGAACTTAACCAGTTTTTACAAAGCAACTCCCTGGAGGATATCAAGACCTTGGTGCGTTGGAGCACGTTCAATAATGCGGCTTCTATGCTGAGTACAGACATAGAGGATACTAGTTGGGGGTTTTATAGTAATTATCTAAGAGGGGATAAAGAGCAGCGTCCTGCTGATGAGCGGGCATTGGCCATGGTAAATGGATCTATTGGTGAAGCCTTGGGACAATTATATGTAGATGAAATGTTTCCCCCAGAAGCCAAGGAAAAAGCGGAAGCGATGATTGCCAATGTTATTTCGGCTTTTCAAGTGCGAATCAATAAGTTAGATTGGATGGGCGAGGAAACCAAGCAGAAAGCCATCGAGAAATTGGATAAATTTACGGTTAAGATTGGTTATCCAGACAAGTGGGAAGATTACTCTAACATGAAGGTCACAGAAAACAACGGCTATTTTGACAATGTAATGGCAGTGCAAACATGGAGAAAGGAAAAGAACATGTCGGAAATTGGAGAGCCAGTAGACAAGACTAAATGGGGGATGTCTCCACAGACTGTGAACGCCTACTTTCACCCCTTAAACAACGAAATAGTTTTTCCTGCTGCCATACTACAGCCCCCATTCTATGATTATTTGGCAGATGAGGCTGTGAATTATGGAGGAATTGGAGCGGTAATTGGCCATGAAATTTCGCATGCCTTTGACGATAGCGGTTCTAGATTTGATGCCAATGGAAATTTGGTGAACTGGTGGACAGAGGAGGATCTGGCCAGATTTACCGAGCGCAGTGCTGCCCTTGCAGATCAGTATGATAAAATTGAAGTGTTAGACAGTGTATTTATAAATGGAAAATTCACCCTAGGAGAAAATATTGGTGACCTTGGCGGGGTGTTGGCTGCCTATGACGGACTTCAACAATATTTTGAGAATAATGGGAGACCAGAAAATATTGACGGATTTACCCCAGAACAACGTTTCTTTATGTCTTGGGCAACTATCTGGAGAACCCTTTCCAGAGATGAGGCCCTACGGACACAAGTGAGAACTGATCCACATTCCCCAGGTAGGTATAGGGCAACCCAACCCTTGCAAAATATAGATGCTTTTTACGAAGCTTTCAATATTCAGCCTGGTGATCCCATGTATTTGGATCCAGAGGAGCGGGTGCGAATTTGGTAATAAACCATAAGATTAGAATGATAAAGGGAGCTTTTTAAGCTCCCTTTTTTGTTGCTTCAAATACGGTCGCTTTTGAAAAAAAGCAATTGTTTTATACTCCAAAACAAAATACTACCTTTGTTCCTCACAAAAAACAGCGATATGCAAGACGGAATATATGCAAGATTCAATACCTCTAAGGGAGAGATATTGGTAAAACTTACCCACGATAAAACCCCAGGCACCGTAGGGAACTTCGTGGCTTTGGCAGAAGGTAACTTGGAAAACAGTGTTAAACCGCAAGGGAAACCCTACTATGACGGATTAAAGTTTCATAGGGTAATTCCAGATTTTATGATCCAAGGAGGATGTCCTCTAGGTACTGGAACTGGCGACGGTGGATATAAGTTTGACGATGAGTTTCATCCAGAGCTTACCCATAATGGCCCAGGAGTACTTTCCATGGCAAATGCCGGACCAGGAACAAATGGAACACAATTTTTTATTACGCATGTTGCAACCCCTTGGTTAGACAATAAGCATACTGTTTTTGGACACGTTGTAGAAGGACAAGAGGTAGTTGATACTATTGCACAAGGTGATAAGATAGAAAAGCTAAGCATAGAGCGAGTAGGGGCCGATGCGGAAAATTGGAACGCCGTAGAGGCTTTTAGAACTTTTGAAGGCTCTAGGGAAAAAAGATTGGCCGAGGAAAAAAAGCGAATGGCCGCTGAAATGGATAAGGTAGCTGCCGGTTTTGAGGAAACTGACAGTGGACTTAGATATAAGATTATTCAAAATGGCGATGGAGCAAAACCAGAGAGTGGTGAGAACGTTTCAGTGCATTATGAAGGTGCTTTGTTAAACGGTCAGGTCTTTGATTCTTCCTATAAGAGAAAAGAACCTATTACCTTTCAATTGGGCGTAGGACAGGTTATCCCAGGCTGGGATGAAGGTATCCAACTATTAAAGGTAGGTGATAAGGCAAGGTTTGTAATCCCTTCCAACTTGGCTTACGGAAGTGCCGGAGCCGGTGGGGTAATTCCTCCTAACGCTACCCTTATTTTTGATGTAGAGCTGATGGGAATCAGTTAAACAATAACAGGCTGGAGGTCCTTAATGGTACGCCAGCTTTCTATTGGGCTAAAAAGCCAATCTGTTTTTCCCTTTCCGAAGGGGTTGAACGTCAAAAAAAAAAGCTGAGTAGCAATTAAATATACAACAAAAGGTCCTGACAGTTGGTTAGGGCCTTTTTTCCTGTCTTCGTCACTTTTTTGCAACACCCAACATAAAGTACAGATAATCAGTGTTTTGTATTGAATTTTGCTTAATTTTGGGTGTTGCAACATCCCAACTATGTTTATTCGTGA
>NZ_MTAZ01000060.1 GCF_002150785.1 Arenibacter amylolyticus
TACCCTCTATTTACTACTTACACAGTTTATGGTCTAGTCCCGCATAATCCGGCCAAAGCGGACAGGTGTTCCGTTTCAAAACGGACACTTTTCTTCAAAAATTTTTGTTAAGTTTCTTAAAATTAGATTAACATTAATTTTTTATATCATTGCAGTATCTTTCAAATTGGCACGGTTTGCTCAGATATCATTGGCATGGTATGTCATTAAAACCAAACTCAATTTATGAATTTAATTAGTGAATTATTTAACAAAAAAAAAGAATTTAAACGATTCACTTCTAAAATATAATACCTCGATTTGTTTAGACCACTTTTAGTTGATTCTTAATTGATTTTTTAAGCTGCATTTTGGTATTTTTCCATAGGTTTTACTCTGCCAATTCCCTGGTGATCCCGATGGTGATATTTATCTATCCAGGATTTTATTCCTTTATAAAGGCTTATTCCATCTTCTGCTGGATTAAGGTAAATATGCTGATATTTAATAGTTCTCCAAAAACGTTCAATGTAAATATTATCCAATGCCCTTCCTTTTCCATCCATACTTATTTGAATTCCATTTCTTTTCAAATATGATACGTAATCCAGGCAAGTAAATTGGCTTCCCTGGTCTGAGTTAAGGATCTCGGGCTTTCCGTGTTTGGCTATTGCGTGTTTAACTACTTCTAAACTACTGTTACTGTCAAGGGTATTGGATAGTCCCCAACCTACAATTACCCGGCTAAAAACATCGATTACAGCCGTAAGATACATGAATCCCTGTTGCATGGGAATATAAGTGATATCTACTTCCCATACCTGATTGGCACGAACAATTTTTAAATTCCTTAAAAGGTAAGGGTGGATATATTTCTTTTCTCCAAGACAGGTTAAATGGCGGCGGGGATAGATGGGACGTATGTTGGCTTTGCGCATTAATCGTCTTACCCGCTCATACCCGGCTTTATACCCTTTATCATATAACATGGATTGCATGGTCAAAACACCCGCAGTAGGCTCCTCCAGGATGTGCTTGTCCATGAGTTTCATCATCTCCAGGTTCTCTGGCTTTTCACCCTTGGGCACATAATAGAATGTACTCCGGTTAATCCTTATAAGCTCACATTGTTCGCGGATACTTAAACCCTCTTTTTCTTTGGTTGAAATTAGGCTCCGTTTCATTTCATCAGATCCAGTTTGTTCAAGCTTTTTTTTTAAAAAAGTCACGCTCTACTTCAAGCTTTCCTATTTTTGCATAAAGCTTGTCCAAATCAACTTCTTCCTGGGCAGGTTTATCCTTTTTCTTATCGAAAACATCGCTTGAATTCTCAAGGAATTCTTGCTTCCATTGACTAATCTGATTAGGGTGCAGTTCAAAGCGTTCGGCAAGTTCAGAGAGACTATATCGCTCTTTTAAGGCTTCTATGGCCACTTTAGATTTAAATCCTGAGGTGAAATTCCTTCGTCTTTTTTTCATTGCTGTCATTGTTTAAAGTTAATAAAATTTCAACTTAAACAATGGTCCGATTTTGTCGAGGTATTATAAAAATGCTGAAAATAAGAGATTACTTGATATAAAAACCAATAAAGAAGTTTGGCAAAAATTACAGAAATTAGGAATCAACAATTATGATGAATTATATAATTTATGTCTATTCTCATCAATTGTGTATAATGATATATCGATTCTTTATGACAATTACGTTACATCAAAAAGTGAAACGCAAAAGAATTTATTTGGAAGACTACTATGTTTAACTATAATTGAATTTCTTGATGACATTAGTCCAATGATTGGTAAGAATTTAAGAAATGAATTGATATCAAACGAAATGAGTGAATTCGTTACTGATTTAAAAGATGTTGGTAAAGAATTCTCAAGAATAAAAAACAAAAACAATTCCGTGTTACGAAAAATCAGAAATGAATCTGCTGCTCATAAAACAAAACAATCTCAGGATTTAATTATATATTCTACTGAATTACCCTTTGAAAATTTAGATGAGTTAAATATTCAAATTAGTACAAACCTGAATAAACTGAGAACAATCACTACTAAAATAATAAAACAAATAACTGAACAATTAACGTTAAAATTTAAAAGAGAAAATGGTGACATATAAAAACGCCATACAATAATTAAGTATTCGGCCAGCCGATAGGCCAGGGCTGAATACTTAATTATTACCTGCTGGCTTTTCTTTCGCAAACTTGCTAGCGTTGGGATGTAAACCGGATAAAGAGTATAAAAAGACAAATGTATGGCAGGGCTGCCCCGGACACTTCCCCAATTAATACCCCCTTCATTTACTTGAAACCTGTTAAACGAAAAACCTAATACCTGGTAATTTAACTCCACATAAGTTACAGCAGATGTTCACAATTTTGATTATGCAGCTAAAACCCATAATTAACTCCAACTTACGGCAAATATAATAATTACTTGCCAAAGTTTTGTAATTTCAATATTATATTTATCTTTGAACTTTTGATAAGGAATGAAAAATTCAGAACTCGCATCGAAACTAAAGGAGCATTTTGCTAATCAATCGGTTATTACCACAAAGGAAATTACCGAGGTGTTGGTCAATACCTTCCCTGAATTATCACCAAGTACCATTTCTTGGAGGCTTAATCAGCTCAAAAAAGAAAAGCTAATCTATCAAACAGGTAGAGGCTTATACTCCTTTGAGTTTAAGCCGGAATACACTCCTGATTTCAGTCTTAAAGCAAAACGACTTTACAATCGCATAAAACCTCTTTGCAAAGCAGATTTGAGCATGTGGGACACCCAAATGCTTAATGATATTGGCGAAACCAGTGTAGATAGGTACTGGATGTTCCTTTCAACAAACAAGGAAGAACTGGAACCATTGTTTGAAAACATGTTGGATTTCAGTAAACAAACCTTCCTTCAACCTGATAAGGAGGTTATTAGTAGATATGTAATGGCTCATAACGAAGCCGTTATCATTACTCCCTTGGTATCGGAAACGCCACTTTACAAATCAGGCGAATACACTACGCCAACCATCGAAGGTTTGTTGGTGAATGTATGGTTGAAGTACGAAAGTTACTTGCAGCCTATCGGTTTCGATATAGAAACATTGTATGAGCAGGCTTTTAAAAAGTACAGTGTAAATCAAAGCAAACTGCTTCGATATGCTGCTCGAAGAGATAAAAGAAATGAGATTAATGAATTCATAAAATCAATAGCGTAATATGTCCACAGAAGTAATTGAACAAGAAGATATAGTATTAGAAGACAATCAACTGATTTGTGTTCTATCAGGTGAAGTAAAAAAAATAAAACCTCAGGAATCTAACCTCCAGTCGGTAATCATCATGCTTAATGAAGAGTATGGTTTTGACTTAGACGACATGGAACGTGATTTCAAAATTGAATACACCGATCCTGATACCGGAAAGTCCAAGAAGCAAAAAGTGGAATTGGTGGTTTTTGAAAAAGGGAAACCACATGAGCAAGAACATGTTATTCGTATCTGCATTGTTCAGGACGATAAGGTGAAGGAAACCGATAAAAAGAAAGGCTTAGCTGCAACACTTGAAAACGCTATGGGTGCTGTGGAAAGCTGTGAGTTCGGCTTGTGGGCAAACGGTTCTAGCTACCATTTCTTGCAAAAAGAAGACGATGCACTTGGTTACGATTATGAATTTGTGGACTTATCGGATTTCCCTGGTGAAGGTGAAACATTGGACGACCTTGATCGTGCAGATCGTTCTAGCAGTAGAAAGCCTGCAAACGATTCATTAATCAAAGTATTTAAGCGTTCGCATGACTATATCTACGGAAATGAAGGACGAAAGAAAGATGCCTTTTGGCAGTTACTCAACCTGATTTTCTGTAAGCTCTATGATGAAAAACGAAGATTTATCTGTGCTGAAAATGGTGAAAGCTACCGAAGAAAGTTTTGGGTAGGTGTAAAAGAGCAAAACTCCGAAGATGGACGTAAAGCTGTTGCAGACCGAATTAAAGGATTGTTTGAAGAGCTAAAATCGGATTCTGTTTTCTCAGAAGTATTTGATGGAAATGAGGCTATTGGACTAACCGACAAAGGACTTGCTTTTATTGCAGGTGAACTGGCAAAATACTCCTTCTTAGATGCCTCTGTGGATGTAAAAGGAATGGCTTACGAAACCATTGTAAGTAACACCCTAAAGCAAGAAGCCGGACAATTCTTTACACCAAGAAACATTGTGAAAGCAATGGTAGAAATGCTGAACCCTACCGAAACAGATAGGATTTTGGATCCTTGCTGTGGTTCGGGAGGTTTCTTGGTAATGGCGTTAGACCATGTACGTAAGCAAATTGCAACCGACATGTTTCCTGATTTAGATGGACCACTATTAGCAGAGAAGTTTAACTCTATTGAAGTAAACGAACGCATTAGACAATATGCCGAGCGTAGCATTTTTGGTTTTGACTTTGATCCTGACTTGAAAAAGGCAGCTCGTATGAACATGGTGATGGCAGGAGACGGACATGCCAACATCTTCCATGTAAACTCATTGGCTTACCCTAACTGGGAGCATCCCGAAGAAATTGAAAAAATTAACGCTTCCATTAGCCGAAGTCTAAGCGAGATGAAAGACTTAGACAATGCCTATGGCAGCGATGCTCGTGAAAAATTTGACATGGTATTTACCAACCCTCCATTTGGGGCTAAGGTAAAGGTAGAACAAGAAATTGCAAGCCAATACCACTTATCTGCATACAGCGATGCTCCGGAAGTATTGTTTATTGAAGCATGCTACAATTTCTTAAAGCCGGGCGGTAAAATGGCAATTGTACTGCCTGATGGTATTTTGGGGAACCCAAATACCTTACCGGTACGTGAATGGATTTTAGATAAATACAAAATATTGGCTTCTGTGGATTTGGCAGTAGAAGCCTTTTTACCACAAGTAGGTGTACAAGCCTCTCTTTTGTTTTTACAAAAGAAAACGGAGGTAGAACGCCAACTAGCCCAAGACAGTGCCGAAGATTACGATGTATTTATGGCAATTGCCGAAAAGCTTGGAAAAGACCGAAGAGGTATTCCAATATTCCAAAGGGATGAAGATGGTGCTGAAATGTTGTTTGATGTTGAAACGAAGTATGTGATTCACAAAAAAGATGGTTCATCAGAAGTAAAGGTTAGGAAAGAAAAACTTAAACAACTAGACGATGATCTCCCTTCAATTTCAATGGCTTATAACAAATTTTTAAAAGGAAGTATTTAATGAAAACGGTATTAGTTAAAAATAGTTGGTTTTCGCAATCTGATTTACGTTTGGATGCTTCTTTCCATTTGAGTGATGGAGTAAATACCAAGAGGATAATTGAGAACTATTGCCCTTATGAGACAGTTTCAATAAAAGATGAATCTAAAGAACTCTTCAAGGGGAATATTCATAAAAGAGTATATGTTGATTCTCCTGAGAATGGATTAATGTTTTTTACAGCATCTGATCTATTCAAAGCATTACCTGAATCAGGAAAATATATTTCCAAGAAGTATTCACCATACTTGAAAGAACTGGAATTAAAAAAAGATTGGATTTTGATTACTAGGTCTGGCACACTTGGTCTCGTAAAATATTCAACTTCCGATTATGAGGGTTTTATTGGTACGGATGACTTAGTAAGAATAAAACCACTTCAGAAAAAAGTATTAGGTGGTTATATGTATGCTTACCTTTCTTCAAAATATGGTTATGGCTTACTTACACAGTCTGGTTATGGAGGAGTGGTTAAGCATATAGAGCCGCATCATGTAGAAAAAATTAATATCCCTGTACTACCAGAATTAAAACAACAAGAAATAAATAGCTTGATTTTAGAGGCTTCCAAATTACGTGTAGAGGCTCATGAATTATTGTTAAAGGCACAAAACATTGTAATTAACTCTATTGGTTTTGAAAAGAAGGGATTAGGAAATTCCGTTTCCATTTCGGCACTTTTGGATTCACATCAAAAAAGATTTGAGGCAGAATATTTTATTTCCAGTGGAATGGAGATAAAGAAGCATATCGAAGGTTTAAATCATACGCTTTTAAAAGATGTTGCAAAACCCATCTTTAGACCTGGTATTTTTAAAAGACATTATGTTGAGAATGGGCTTGATTTTTTAGGTGGCTCTGATATTGTAAGACATATCCCTAAAAGTGATAAAAAATTATCCAAGGCTAAAACGAAGCACCTTGAGGATTTAAAAATAGAGGAAGATTGGATTCTTGTTACTTGTGGCGGTACAATCGGTTTCTCTGTATTAGTCAATGAGTTTATGAGTGGAAAAACAGCATCACAGCACATTCTTCGTGTGATTGCTGATGAAATCCCTACCGGTTATTTATTTGCATTCATGTCTTCAAAGTTGGGACTTAGAGCAATTCAGAGTTTTACCTATGGATCAGTTATACCTCAAATTGAACCACATCATTTGGAGTTACTTCCAGTGCCAATTTTAAAAAAAGATGTAATGAATCAGGCTCATGAGCTAATCATGAAATACAAGCAAAACACTTCAACTGCGATTAAGAATGAGCTAAAAGCAATCGACTTAGTAGAAAAAGAAATTGAATCATGGCAAAAATAATTAAACCACCCTATTTTGAATCGGTTGTGAATGCCGGAGAAAAGCGTTTGCTAGATTATTTAGAAGTTAACCTTCCGGATACTTATTACTTGGTTCCTAATGTAGAAATTGCTTCTACCAATCCACGCAACAACCGTACGCAATATTGGGAATACGACCTAATTGTGGTGGCTCCTCATGCCATATACAACATAGAAAACAAAGATTGGAAAGGACGTATTGAAGGAGACGATAATTACTGGTATGTAAACGATAAACAACGTAACAATCCATTGAGAACCGGTCGTCAAAAAACTGCCATACTCGCCTCTAAACTTAAAGAGCATGATTACGACTGGGGAAAGGCATGGATTCAAAACATGGTTACGCTTTCATTCCCAAACACCTATACACCTTCACTTTGGCAAGAAGCAGGCAAACTTACTTTTCAGCTCGATGAAAAACTGATTGAATACATTACCGATCCTTATAGCGTTGGGAAATTAGAAAACGACATTGCCGATATTCAAAAAGACATTATTGAGTTTTTAATCGGGAACCAAAGCAAAAAATCTCCAAACGATAAACGAGAGGTTGAAGGCTATGAGATTATTGAAGTATTACAACAAGAGCCAAACTTTACCGAGTATTTGGTAAAGCCCAAAGGTGTTACCTCTTCTATCCGCAAAAGAGTAAAAGAATTCTCCTTGCAAGTTTCGGGGTTATCAGCAGAAGAACTTCGCAAACGTGAAGAATCTATCAAAAACCAATACAAGGCTTTGCATAAGATAAAGGCAAAACCTTTTATTCTGAATGTAGAGTTTAAAATAGACGAAGAAAACCACTTGTTTTACGAGATTTCAGACTTCTTGGATGAAAACTCGTTACGTGCAGAAGCTCGTTCCAAAACCTTCACTTTTCAAGAGAAAATTGGCATTCTTCGCAATGTAATGGCAGCCTTAAAAGAGGCTCACAAAGAAAACATTTATCATAGAGATATTAATCCAGACAATATCTACATGAGCAGCGGTTACGCTTATTTAGGAAACTTCGGTAAGTCTTATTTTACCGATCATAACGAGCAAGGCTATACAGTAATGGCAACCATCAACGAGATGAACGCCACGCCTTATCATCCATTAGAATTGACTGTTGGTGATGCTTCTCGTTCATCGGACATCTACTCTCTTGGAGTATTAATTTATTGGTTATTCACAAGCGAAGAGCCATTCAAAACACCATACGAATTAGATAAACTTGGTGGTCAAATACCGGAAGAAAAACTACCAAGCCATATCAATAAGGCACTTCCAAAATGGTTGGATGAACTTTGCTTAAAAACCGTTTTAACTGATGAACTAAAACGCATTGACAGCATAGAGGAACTCGAAAACTTTATCAATGATTCCATTAAAGAATCACAAACGGAGCCTCAGCCTGCAAAAACAACACCTGCCAAAGTTCCACAACAAACGGAAGCTCATGATTTAAAAGAAGGAGACCGTGTTGGCGAATATGTAATTCACGAAATACTAGGTCAAGGAGGTTATTCAAAGGTTTTTAAGGTAAAGCACAGCATTCAAGGCAAGTACTATACCATGAAGCTTTTCCATGAAAGTGTAAATGTTCAGTCAGTATCAGATGAATACAATGCTCTAATTAACCTGAATCAAAACAACATTGTAAAGTTTGTTTGGAATGGAATTGCCCCTACCGGTCAGTTTTTTACATTGATGGAATACTTGGATGGCGAAAACCTAAGCATGTACACTCGTACCGATGCTCGTCTTCCAATTTATCGTGTTTACCAAGCTGCAAAAGATATTTTAGGAGCATTGGTTTCTATGCAAAACATGCCAAAACCGGTATTGCATAGAGATATTAAACCTCAAAACATCATTTGGGATAACCAAGAACGTTTTGTTCTGATTGATTTCAATGTGGCTTCCTTTGCAGAAGACAATAAAGATTTTGTAGGAACCAACCCATACTTAGCTCCAGACTTAATCACAGACAACTACAAAGTAAACTGGGACAAGTCGGCAGATACCTTTGCATTAGGAATTACTCTGTATGAGCTTATTTGTAAGCAATACCCTTGGGCTCCAGGTAAGCTACCATTAATGAGCAAAGAACCCATTGCTCCTAAAACCATAGAAGAAAGGCTTTCAGATACTTTTGAAGCTTTTCTATTAAAAGCGATAAGCCCGAATGGAGCTGATCGTTTTAAAAATGCTCAAGAGATGTTGGATGCCCTTTTGGCAATTGGTGAAGAAGGCATTTTAGAAAGTAAAAAAGAAAAAGCGGAACCTGCCGTTGAGATTGAAAAACAGGATGATTTTGTAAAATATATCAACTCTCTTTACAGTCAGTCGAAGCACGGAAACTCAGGAACTAGAGCCAATTTCGATACAAATGTTTATGATGAATTAACCTATACACCAACTAAATTGGATAACCACCTGATCCCGGCAATATTGGATGGTCAATTCAAGCTTTTAATTATTACAGGAAATGCCGGAGATGGTAAAACTGCTTTTATTCGTAAGATTGAAGAAGATAAAAACATCAGTCAATTAGAGCGTTTTGGTCATAAAAATGGTGCTCGATTCAAAATAAATGGCGTATCGTTTGAAAGCAACTACGATGGTTCGCAAGATGAAGACGAAAGAGCTAATAATGAGGTGTTGGAGAGCTTCTTCCAACCTTTTGAAGATATTTCAAACTACAATCAAGCCAACGAAGGTAGAATCATTGCCATCAATGAAGGTAGATTGGTTGAGTTCTTAAAAACTACGGAGAAACACCAAGCATTGCACAAGCATATTGAGAACTACTTCTACAATGAAGGACATCACGAGCTACCGGAAGGTTTGATGATTATCAACCTGAATTTGCGTTCGGTGGCAGCTCAATCGGACAGTGAACCAAGTTTATTCAGGCAGCAAGTAAAAGCCCTTACTCAAAAGAAATTATGGAGTAAGTGTGAAGGCTGCTCTTTAGCAAATCAATGTTTCATCAAATACAATGTTGATTCATTCAATGATACTGCAACCGGTGAAGAAGTAATTACAAGAATGGAATGGCTGTTAAGAACAGCTAGTCTGAAAAGAGAATTACACATCACCATGAGGGACTTACGTTCTTTCATCGCCTATACGCTTACTCGTGATTACGATTGTAAGGACATTGAAGGTGTGTACCAACAAAATCAATCCTCACCGGAGCATTACTGGCAGCATTACTACTTTAACATCACCAACCCTTCGGTTGATGATTCAGGTAATCAGGATAGATTAATCAAGCTGTTAAGAGAAACCGATATTGGTGAAGTTTCCATCCCTGATTTGGATAGAGACTTGTTCTTTGGAAAACATCAATCGAAACATTACCTCGAATTTGCTGAAAGGGAAATCAATCTATTGGATGTATTTAATTCTATTGAAAGAATTAAACCAACCTATGAACAAGATGATAACGAAGTAGCAAGAATAAAGACCATTCAAAAGAACTTTGTTCGTCATCAATACTTTGAAGGGAAAGCGGAATTATTAAGCATTCAAAATGGCTATGTAAAAGACAATGGTGAAAAGGAAACCTTAAAGCTTCCCTCATACCTATTGAGATTGCCATACCACTCTGTATTCAAGTTTGTGAAGGTGTTGGAAGAAGGTGATACGGACAACCATACCAAAGCAAGCATTTCAAGAGCTATTTCATTAAACGAAGGCTGCGATAATCCGGGAATAGACCAAAATTATTTAGTGCTGTCTTCAACGGAAATCAGAGATCCGTTTAGTAAGTCGTTTCGCTTATTTGACCTAAACGATTTTGAGCTGTTTGTAAACAGAACAGATCATTTGGTGAAGTACCTGGAGTATGAACCGGATAGTTTAACCTTTAGACATAAGGGAAAAAACACGAAGCACATCAAGCTAACTATATCCTTAGACCTCTATGAAATGTTGTTTTTCATTCAGCAAGGATTTAGCCCATCATTGAATGACCTACGAGGAAAATTTGTGGAGTTAATCATCTTCAAAAACTTGTTGGAGAATCTGAACTACAAAGAAGTGGTGGTTACTAAGGATAACATGGAGTTTTTTAGAATCAGTAAAGACGAACAGAGCCGTCTTGAAATTCAACCAATGGAGATATAACTATGGCGATAAAATTAAATAAAGAAGAGAGCTTGTTCAGAAATGAACTGATTTTTACCGCAGATGCAAAAGCGGTAAACATAGATAATACCTTGGTGAATTTATTCATGCTATTGAAGCATAATGGTATTCGTCCTAAGCAAAGAGCTCGTTCAGGTGGAAGTACTTTTATTGAATTAGACACTCTTAAAAAGGTTTTCTCGAAACTAGAAGAAGAAGGCTCTATTAAAGGATTTAAAGATAATCCTGATGCTGCCGAATTGTGGATGCGTAGCAACCTAGTAAACATGGTGTTTAGGGGGAATGTGGATAAGGAAAAAATTTCTTCTCTTCGACCAATTCACCTAGAAAGCTACCGTGTGAGAAATGCTGCTAACACAAGGGATTATAATACGGCAGACCAAGTGTATCTTATGTTGGGTGCTAACCCAACTGTAAAAGAAGACTTGAAAAACTTCTTGATGGAAGGTTGGGATCAAACCACTAATAAAATCAATGTAGGAAATGGCTTAGACGTAGATAGTTTAGGCTTGTTGCATATCATCAAAAATGTAAAGCCCGGATTTTTAGAAAGCAATTCTACGCTAAATCAAATTAACCCTATCCTACAAAAACAGGCAGAACTTTTTTGTGATGATGTAAGAAGGTTATTGGTTTATAAGAGGCTGATTCCAAGAAACGTACTGATTGATTACTTAAAAACAATCACCTCATTCCACTTGTCGCTGTATATCCAAAAACTGGTTCATTTCTTACCAAAAATGGTAGAATCAGGCAATACAGATATAACTGATGATTGGAATATTGTATTAGATGCAACTGACAATTACGAGAGCAAGGTTGCTCGTTTGGCTGCGGATGATGCAGAAAGCTTAACCAACAAGATTTACGATTACGTAAAATCTACTTTTCAAGTAAATGCAGCACTAAGAAGGTTGAAACTGGATAAGACCAATTCAGAAAACCTCACGAAAGCGTTGAAGATTTTACAGGAAAAACCTACGGATTTTGAAATCTATTTTGAAACCCAATGGGATAACCTATACAACTCATTGGAAGAAGAAGATAAGCTTCTGATTGAGGATATGGTGAAATATGAGGACACCTATTTTGACCGTTACATCGAGCTTATTTTAAAGGCAAGAGGTACTTACCAATACAGGTATCATATTCAGCTTATTGATAACCTTTCTCAAAAGAATAATGAAAGAGGTTTCATGGCACAAGGAAGAAGTAGAAAGCATCCGAGAAGATTTGTACTGGGTACAAGATTGCTTGAAACCCTTGTTCAGATTTTGGTGCTAGAATCTAAAGACAATCAATTCCAAACTAGAAGTTTATCTATTGAAGAATTGGTGTCGAATATTAGAGATAGATACGGATTGGTGATTAACGGACTGAATGAAGAACGTTTTGCAGATGCAGATTTACATACTCATTTAGCTTTTAAAGAAAATATGGAGGCGTTTAAAATGAAGCTCCGTCAGATTGGTTTTTACAACGACCTGAGCGATGCTTATATCCTTCAAAGAATTAGACCACGCTACGAATTAAACGCTCAGTAAAATGGAAATGGTAAAGACAATAAATACATATTACAAGAGAATAATTGACCTGATCCTTGAATTACACAAGGCAGATTTAAGCAATGCCATTTCTGGGCATTGTATGAAAATTACAGGTCTAGGATTAAACGAATTAGAGTTTTTGTGGGATATTATCCACGAGAAATATCCTGCTATTGACACTTTCATTGTATCAGAAGAAAGTAATGGTAGTGATAAATTCATTTCGGCTACCAAGCTTGTAGAATATAGAAATAAGCAAGAAGCTCCATTGTTGGTTTTAATTCCTTCAAACAGCAGAACAGCAGCAGAGGATTCTTACGGAAATGCAACTTTTAAAGAAATCTCACTCGAAGGAATTGAGCATAAATTGAAAGAAGAGCTCATTGCTAAAATTCCGGAAGATTACGCTCACTTAATCAAAAGCGAAATTCTTCAATACCTCAATTCAACGGCAATTAGTACTGTAAGTATCATTAAATATTTACTGGCTCTTGAAGAAGGAGGATACTCAAATGAAGCGGTTGGAAACAATATTTACCTGCTCAATTTACTACCGGACGAAAAGCTAATTGTAGAACCCGAAAAGGTACGTTCAAGATTGAACTTCAATCTCGAAAGCACTGAGCTTTTAAGTTCATTTAGCAAACCGCTTTATGATAGAATTGCAGAATTACCATTGGAGCCCAATACTCTACAAAAAGAAATTGTAAGCTTCATTAAACAGGAAAATGATGCTCGAAATGCCGATGAAATTTGCCGATTAGTATTTGAGAACTATCAGCATTTAAACTTTGCTAATTGGAAAATTCCTGATCTTGATTTTTCACACATTAAGCTCTTTACCGAGGAAATTAAGTCTAGCAATTTTAAAATTGAAGAAGGCAGAAAGGTTTTACACGTTGAGGAAAACAAAACAGCTAAGGTTCGTATTCGATTTAGCACTAATCCAAATCCAAAGGATATAGCCGACCTGAAATACTTCAAGGTGATTTTAATGGCAGTTGATGGTGGTACTGGAGAAGAAGTGTCTGTATTAAGGAAGTTGAAAAATACCGCTTCCAATAGACCATACAGAGAAGCAACGGTAGATCTTAATTCTAATATGATTGAAGAAGGTTCTTACTTTTTTAAAGTACTAGCCGAAGATGAGCATGGGAACATTTTAAATGCTAATGATGATTTTAAGGATATAAAGATTCAGAAAGCATGGGAAGAGGCATTAAATGCTGATGAAAACGCATCGAAAAGTGCGTTTCCATATAAGCTCACCTGTGATTCCGAAGACTTTGATTATGTTGTTGAAGAAGCAGTAGAAAGAGACGAAAATCAAAGAAAAGACAAGCTTAACAACGTTCTTCAGGCTTATTTTAAGTACAGAATCGAAAAGATAAAATCAGAGGACGAAGCCGATATTCCGGAACCATCTGAAAATTCAAATAATTGGTTAAACGACATAACCAAGCATACATCTACCTTCCATATTAACTATTCTGAAAGGCACAATTATCAGATTAACCTTTCCTCAAAATTGAGAGGGATAGAAAATAAGTTTTTAGAACATAGCGATTCATTTGGTTATGTGAAAGGTTCTTTAAAAAGTAATTCAGCAGCCGTAGGTTTTGAATCGTTAAAATTTGTAGAAAGCGATTTAACAAGCATCATTCCTAATCCTGTATTGAAATTACGTAAAGAAATTTTCAAAGCAATTCAAGATTCTAACGAAAATGGCGATGGTGTTCTTGAAACAGCAGATTTATTCAATCATTATCAAATCATTAAAGATTACGTTCAGAAACTTACCGAATGGACTACTTCTTTAAAAAATCAAGTTTCAAGCGATGAATTAAGTGCCGAAGAGAAAAGTAAAATTCAACACTTCCTTACAGAACTTCAAATACTGGATGTAGCTAGAATTAGAACCAAGCTTCCGGATGGACAACCCACAGAGGCTTTGTTACTGTCTCCTTTGCATCCATTAAGATTAGCATGGATAATTGAATTGATGGAGTTGTTCAATGATTGGGAACAAAAAACAAAGGATTACCCAGGGCATAAAGATTCATGGACAAAGAACTTAGAGTTCTTCTTTGAAGGTCAATTATCTCCTGAAAATAACCCATTGGTGTTGGTAGAACCAAACTCATTCAAAAGTTACCATTATTCAGGTGAGCTAGCTTACGGATGGGGATTATATCTAAATGTTTTAGCAGATGAATCAAAAACCGGAATGACATCTGTTTCAAGACAAATGAAACATTACTTCCGTCAGCTTTTCAATGTTTCAAAAGACAATTATGTTGAGACTGATATTAGCCAAAAGTTAGTAGTTAGACACATAAAAAATTACTTAGCTCAACATCCATATACCGACAAACTAATTATTAACCTTATCAATTCCGGTGATGCCTCGGTTTTTGCAGATGCTTTTGTTGAATTGGAACGTGATAAAGCGTTTAAGGCGGTAAAATATGAGGTAAGAATATTTAAAGGTGATGACCGGATCATTGAGCATGGAGAGGCGTTAAGAAACCTTATTAATCCTGAATTTAATGTATCAGAAGAAGCAGAAGCATTTTCTCAGCCATCTAAGAATAGATTGTTTCCAAAGCTTAGATTCTCCATCAATAGCATTTCAAATTACTTAAAAGTGCCTTCAAAATTTACGGCTCATTTAAGTTTCTTGGTTAGTCCTTTCCCAATTACAGTTGAGTTAGTAAAACCATATAAAAACGATAGAAACTTCTATCTAAATGGATTGTTAACCGAATCCACCGTTACAGTTGATGAAAACGGTAGCCAAATCAAATGGAACAGGTTTATTAGAGGAAATGAGCTGCCAATTGGTTATCAAGGAAGTGGTAAATTAGGAATTGACCTATTTGATAATATACAATCTTTTATTGCAGGAGCATTAGCTTCTAAACATACAGAATCTATTCCTTCTACTCAATTACGTTTAAATGATAGAGATAAGGTTCTTTTAACGCATTTACACGATTATTCTGACTGGGTTATTACGTTTGATAAAAACCTTGGTCCACAAATATTCGATCAGCCTTCAAAAGATGGAAAAATACCTTTCTTGTTGGATTATGTTCCCGGAGAAGAGTTGTCAGGAATTTCATCTTACTTAACAACAAGACCAACATCAGAAATTTTAGGTTTACTCGGACCACATTTTGAAGAGTTTGACCTAGACATTCATAAGGCAGAAGACGAGAAGAAAATCAAAATACTTCTTGAAGACCTAAGAGCCGTTAGTAGTTCCTTAGTTCTACAATTAAACTCTTCTAAAAACAAAGCTTTTGAAGTGATTGGATCTGCTTTCACAAAAAGAGTTTTGGAAAAGAAAGGCTTGTTGGAAGAGGCTTTCTTAATTCCGATTGATTTGCATCAAAATCTATTTGACAACCTTCCTTCGGAAAGTAAGAGCAGGGCTGATAATTTATTGGTGTCCATTAATCCTGATAAAAGAGAAATAGCCATTTCCGTTATTGAAATCAAATGCAGAAAATCTCTCGGTGAAACGGAAAGTGATGAGCTTAAAGTAAAAATGAGAGAGCAAATCGAAAACACCATTGAAGCATTACGAATGCACTTTGATCCTGAGTATCATTTGTCAATAGATAGACTTGACCGTGAGATAAAGAATAAGGAATTAAAGTCCTTGTTGAGTTTCTATATTGAAAGGGCTCACCGTTATGAGTATTTGAGTGAAAACGCATACGAAAGTTACCTTGCGTTTCTACAATATCTTGATGCAGGGTTTAAACTAAAATTCAAACAATTAGGATTGATATTCAACTTCACTGCCCCAAGAAAGCACCACAAAGAAGTTCTTGATCATGATTTAACTTTCTTCACTTTTGGAGGAAGACTGATTGAAGAAATTCTTGATCCGGATTCTGACCTAAATACACGAAGATTAGAAGATAATGAGTTAGATGCTGAATTAAGTTCTGTAATAGGTACAAACACAACTTTGAAGCCTTTCATTCAAAAGTTCAAATCAAAAGAACCTGAACCGGCTAAAGAAGAAGTACAAGAGGTAATTGAAGTTCCTGTTATTGAAAACACAGTTACGCCAGACGAATCTGAAATAATAGAACCAGAAGTAGAACCTGAAAAAGAAATTGAGGAGAAACCTGTTTCAGAACAAGTATCGGTTAATCCTGATCACGAAAGCCCGGAATACGATATTCTAATCGGAAAAAGCTCTCCTAGTAGTCAATACGGAATATTAGGTGAAAGTCTTCATGGCAAAAAGATTGCGATAGACCTTAGTGAAACCAATACAATTAGCTTGTTTGGTGTACAAGGCGGTGGTAAAAGTTATACCATAGGAACAATATCAGAAATGGTGTTGAAGCAATTCAGCAAGGTGAATGAGTTACCTGCCCCACTTGCAGGTGTTATATTTCATTATAGCGAAAGCATGGATTATGAGCCGGAGTTTACTTCCATGATTTATCCAAATGATAAGGAAGCTGAACTTAACAAGCTAAAAGAGAGATATGGTGCAGAACCGGACAATATTGAGGATGTCATAATCCTTACCCCAAAGGATAAGATTGAAGAGCGACAAGCTGAATATCCGTCAATAGAAGTATTACCAATAGCATTTAATTCAAAAGAACTAAACGTACAAGATTGGTTATTCATTCTCGGTGCTGTCGGCAATGATTCTGCTTATATCAAGCAGCTCAAAGCAATAATGAAAGAACACAGAAGAAATATCACTATAGATGGTATTACTGATAGTGTTGAAGCATCTGAATTACTTTCCAATTCACAAAAAGCTCTTGCTCGTCAAAAACTAAGCTTTGCTAGAGAATACATTGATGACAATTTCATGCTGCGTGATTCATTAAAGCCGGGTAGGTTGATAATTGTTGATTTGCGTGATGAGTTTATCGTTAAAGATGAAGCATTAGGGCTTTTTGTAATAATGCTAAATATTTTCTCTGCGGTAAAAAATGTGAATGGAGCTCATTTTAACAAATTTATTGTGTTTGACGAGGCTCATAAATACATGGACAATAAAGACCTTACAGGGAATATTGTTACTGCCATCCGTGAAATGAGACACAAAGGAGTAAGTATCATGATAGCCAGTCAGGATCCACCAAGCTTACCAAATGAAATCATAGAATTAAGTTCGGTTGTTTTCCTTCATAAATTTAACAGCCCTCAATGGTTAAAGCATATCCAAAAATCTATAACCCAATTATCAACGTTGGGTGCAGCAGATATGAGTGCATTAGTTCCCGGAGAAGGCTTTTTATGGGCTACAAAAGCAACGGAAAAAAGTATTACCATCAAGCCAGTTAAGGTTTCCACTCGACCAAGAGTAACCAAACATGGTGGAGGAACAATTCAAGCAACTGGAGGTAAATGAAGTCAATAGTTTTTTCACATAAAGGTAAACGAGAAGTCAATCAGGATTTTGTTATGGTTCAAAACATAAATCCTGAAACTTATCTGCATCTTATTGCTGATGGTATGGGTGGCTATGAGCATGGTGAAATTGCAGCAAAATTGGTTGCAGAAAGTGTATTGACGTTTTTATCAACCGTTGAAACCATTAATGAAGCACAAATCCAAAAAGCAATTAACAAGGCTAATCTTGCTATAAGACAGCTCCGAGAAAAGAACAATAGTAAAATTGGAGCCACTGTAGGTGGTGTCATATTACAGGCTAATCAAGCTACTTGTTTTTGGGTTGGGGACGTGAAAATCTTTCACTACAAAAACAACCGACTGGTCAAAGAATCTACCTCACACACCTTGATGAATGAGGTTATAAGTAATGGATCAATCAAAGATCCAAAGCAAATTAGCAAGTACAAGCATGTTGTAACTCGATCCGTTCAAGGAGATATTGAACATTCTCAAATTGAAACATTCACACAGAAAAACTTAGATAGTTCTGACTTGTTCTTGGTGTGCTCTGATGGAGTTCATGACCTGTATGATGGTATTCATTTACAGCAAATATTAAACACTTCCGATTCAAACGAAGAAGCATTTAATAGAATTGAAAAACGCTTGTTGGATGAGGCTAAAGATAATTTTTCGTTGATCACCCTCCAAATTTGATAAATATGTTAGAATTCCGAAGAGGTATAGCAGCAAAAAGTTACGAAAACTCATTCTTCAGGATGTACCAAATAGAAAATCTCTATAATGGATTTTTTTTCTAAAACCTACAACCCAAGCCAATTCCCTTTGTATTTGGAATAATCCGTAAGCTCGTCTTTAAACCCGTTATAGGCTTCCTCCTCTTGAGAAGTGGTAGGGCCCATGAGCGTTTCCAGGGCGTTCCAACCTGCTCGGAGTGTGTTGGCCTGTGCCAGACGCTCCCGCTCATTGGCAACGGCCACCAAGGCCTCCTTGAATCCGTTTGCCATATGGTGCTCTACGAGTTCGAGCGGCAAATTGGGGGTTGTTCTGTCCAACACGTAACTATATGCCGCTTGTTTATAAAGTCCGCA
>NZ_MTAZ01000061.1 GCF_002150785.1 Arenibacter amylolyticus
TCCTCAAATTCCTTGAAGAAAAAACTCTTGGTGAATAATGCGGGCTAATATCCTTGTTTACTATGGGATTTGACCCCTACGTATTCTGAATCTCCATGTTATTTAAACTCTATGCCAAAAAAGGAAGACGGTTGGGCTGTTCCATGAAACACTGTTTTATACCTCATAGCGATGGAGAAAAATTACTCCACAAACCTTAAACCTTGAACTTTAAACCTTCAACTCTAGTCTACCTCGGCCAAGGCTTCATTTATAAGGTTCATCACACTTTCTGAGGGATTTGCGTTATGCGTAATAGCCAATCGTTCTTGCTCCCGTTGGATAAGGTTCTTAAATCGGTTTCCGCTAATATTGCCCTCCTTAAACTCTATTAACGCCATAAACCACTTAAAGTAGGGAAAGGAAACATAGGTTTTAAGAACACCACTTTCCTTTTCCAATAAATTATATCGATTTAAAGTCCTTTTCGCTTGCTTATAGTCCCCTAAATGGAGGAGGGTTTCCAAATAGGTTCTGAAGAATCGGTTCCAATTATGCTCCAAAATATCTTTCTCATTGAGCTCTAATTGGTTCTCCGCATATCGCTTGGCGTTTTTATACTCCCCATTATCGTTATAACATTTCATCAAAGAGGAGATAAAAAGCGATTTATTGTACTTATTAGACATTTGTCTGGCAAATGGCAGCGCTTCTTTAAGTAAACGTAAAGCCTGTTGGGGTCTACCCAACTTCAAAAGGTTAAAACAATAATTATTGAGGTACATAATATAATCGTGCCCCTGCTCACTAATGGAAAGCTGGCCGTAATACAAGGCTAAATCGTATTTATGGAGTCGCATTAGGATGAGTTGCCGGTTACCATAGAAATTAAGCAACAGCTTTCGGGAATAATACCTGCCATTTACCAGCTCTTCCTCCAGCTCATCATAGCAGGCTATGGTTTCCTCCAAAAGTTCTTTCTCTAGAAGGGCCAAGTAAGAAAATAGAATTAAGGCTTGGTACCTATTATATCCGTCCAGGTCATCGGAACGAAACAACCGCTTTAGCCAAGGTGCCCATTTTAGCGCATTTTCCGTGAGTTTAGTACGGTGGTAGTCGGCAACAATATCTGAAGTTGCCTGTGTCATCCTATTGCTTATATCCTTGCAACGGATATAATCGTCATGGTAATTATGTACAAACCTATTGATTAATTCGTAATCGTTGAGCCTGACACGGACCAGTAAAAAATTCAGGTAATTTTTTACCACCTCATAAAACCGGATAAAGTGAAAATGATGGGGGTCGTAGTTTTTTATATGTTTGAGAAGTTCCGTTTCCTCCTCCGAGGAGATGGTATCCGTTCTTATCTGATTGTCAAAATAATTTAAGCGCTTATAGTAATTATCGGTACAATATTCCCCTAGTCGCAATTGCATCCAGTTCATTAGGTGCGAATATTTTCGCTTGTCTATTTCAACATCATAGGACTTTGGTTTATCACAATGGAGCACATTGTGTTTAACCACCTTAAAGATTCGGCTACGATCACTATCCTGAAACCTCTCAGAGCGCTCCAAGAGAAGCACTTCATGGGGCAGCAAGGCATCAACATATTCCGAAAATTTCTTTAACCTCATGGTTCTAGTACCTTATACTTAGCATATTAACTTTCCAATTACTGAGGCATTCTTGCCCTCCCGGCAGGCTAACCAAACTACTGTTACCTTACCTCCCTATAGGCTTTACATACCTACAGTACCAACCCTCCATCTACACTTAGGGTAGTGCCATTTATAAAACTGGCCTCTTCCGAGGAAAGAAATACATAGGCATTGGCAATGTCCTCTGATTTTCCCAATCGGCCCAGGGGAGTTTTGGATTCCAGATCTACGATAACTTTTTCCGGTATGGTCTCTACCATATCAGTTGCAATAAATCCGGGGGCAACTGCATTAACATTAATACCCTTTCTTCCCAATTCCCGTGCCCATACCTTGGTAAGCCCTATTACCCCTGCTTTAGTTGCTACATAATTACTTTGCCCAAAATTACCATACAGCCCTACAATGGAAGACGCGTTTACAATTTTACCGCTTCCCTGTTCCACCATATGGTTAGAAATTACCTGGGTACAGTTAAACACTCCTGTAAGGTTTACATCCAATACGGACTGCCATTGCTCTTGGGTCATTTTTTTTAAAGTGGCATCCCTGGTTATTCCGGCATTATTTATAAGGATATCAATAGTTCCATACTCCTCTATAACCTGCGAAACGGCCTTTTCTACCTCGGTAATTTTCACGGTATCTACTTTAAAGAATTTTAGCGCTTTGCCCTTGTTCTCCTCCATGAGCCTATTACCTGCTTCGGTATTGATATCCCAGCAAATCACTTGGGCGCCTTCCTCTAAAAATCTTTTTACGGTAACTTTTCCAATACCGTTTGCACCTCCAGTAACAATGGCTACTTTACCTTTTAATCTATTCATCTTTTGAAGTTTTACCTCAAATCTATCGTTTATTTGTCCATTAAAAATAAACAAAAACAAATACCAGCTATGGACTTTTTAATTAATTTGTCACATATTTACCTATAATCCATTATTATATTGCGTATTAGCTTCGTTAATCAACACATGGACTATTGTCCCAATAGAGCAGAATAAGATGATACCCCCTACATTAACACCTCTATATAGAGCAATGAATTATTAGCAGTAATAGTATTCAATCAAACTAAAACACCCTCTAAAACCCTTAAAACAAGGATGTTACAATCAATAACCCCTATAATATGTTCAATTTTAAGCTATTCATTTCACAATAATCCCTAAAGAATCTTATGCTCCAGTTGGCAAAAGTCCATACCATAATTTTGACAAATGGATATAGCTTCTCATTTCTTTGTTTCTATATTGGTCAAAACAATGTGTAAATCTATTATAAGGTTTGTTCCGAATTTAAAATCTAAAGTGCAAAAATATTAGCCATTCCACAATATGAATGATAACTACCCTCTTTTTACCTTATTATCCCTCACGCTCTTCATGGGCGTATTATTCTATTTGGTAATAAAGTCCAGAATAAAAAATGAAAGCATAGAGACCTATGCCTTGGGAAGCAAGAGTTTCTCGTCCTTTTCGGTAGCCCTCTCCTTAGCGGCCTCATTAACCAGCGCGGCCACCTTTATTATCAATCCAGGTTTTATTGCGCTCTATGGTTTCAGTGCTTATTTAACCTTTGGAGTTGTAATGCCCCTGTCCATATTTGTGGCGCTTATCATATTAATGAAGCGCTTCCGTCAATACGGCATCAATGTAAAATCGCTCACCATTGCAGACTGGGTAGGAAAAAGATACGGCTCTACCTTTTTAAAGATCCTATTTGGGTTTTTAAGCACTCTTTTAATTACCTTCATTGTACTTATTTGTGTGGGTATCACCAAGGTTTTGTCCAAGGCCCTAGATGCAGATGAATTAACTATCCTTATTATCCTGGTGGTAGTGGTATTCTCCTATATGATTGCAGGGGGAGCCAATTCCATGGTCTACACCAACTCCCTTCAGGCTGTAATGATGATTGCGGTAGCCGTTATATTATTGGGATCCGGGGCAGAGTATCTATATAATACTGGCGGAGAAGGGATTATTGCGCGACTTGCAAAGATAGACCCCAATTTAACAAAGACCTTTAATACAGAAAGTCCACTTTTTCGCGACTTCTTTGAAGTAGTCATTTGTAACGCCATTGTTGGGATCGCTATTGTTTGTCAACCACACATCCTTACCAAATCGCTCCTCATTAAAAAAGACGCCCAGGTAAACAGGTTTTTGGCGTACTCTATCCTTATTTTAATTGTCTTCTTTTCCGTAGTAATCACCGGCTTCTATGCCCGTCTTAGCTTTCCAGACCTTCTATACAACAATGAGTTATTAAAAATGGACGGAATTATCCCGGCCTATGTGGTAGATAGGTTTCCAATCTATATAGGCATCCTAGTCATTTTAGGCCTCATAGCCGCTGGTCTTTCTACCTTGGAAGGACTTATACAGGCAATACCTACCACCTTAACCAACGATCTTATACTGCCCATTTTAGGAAGACATAAAAAGGGCATACCCGCCATCCAGATCAATTGGATAGTCACCTTTATTGTGGCTATTGCGGCGATTGTGCTATCGTACCAACAATTAGTGAGTCCTAGTCTCAGTGTGGGTATTTTTGCACAGAACGGGGTTTATGCCTTCTTCTCAGCTGCTTTTGTCCCCGTTTTCTTTGGCATTTTCACCAAAACCAATAACCCGTATGTACCCATAGTAGCCTCCCTAGTTGCAGTAGTTACCCATTTTGGGATTTATTATTTGGAGCTCACCCCATATATGGAGGGCGCCACAGTAAAGAATCCTGCCATTGCATCGGCCATTGCCCTAATAGTCTCTACTACGGTGGGCACCTTAATCTATGTTGTTAAACCAATGAAAGTTAGCGCCTATGCCACCTAAGCCTATTTCTTTATGCATATTACTTATTTCCCTAACCACACTTATGGGACAGCCACTAGAAAGATCTCAGATTTTCCTACCCAAGAGCAAGGTAAACCTTAGCTATGTACAGGCCGGACAAGGGGTACATACCCTTGTTTTGGTTCACGGATTGGGCAGTAATTCCAAGGCATTCACTAAAAACATAGGGGAGCTTTCCAAAAAAGCACGGGTAATAGCCATAGACCTTCCCGGCTTTGGGGATACGGAACCTGGGGAATTTGTTCCTGGAATGGAAAATTATGCCCATACCATAGCAGAATTCGTATCCCTTAAAGGATTAGACAAGATAAGCCTAGTAGGACATAGCATGGGCGGACAGATCGCCATGCACCTAGCTGCCACCCATCAACCGGAATGGCTACGGCAATTGGTACTGTTGGCTCCTGCTGGGGTGGAACAGTTTACAGCAGCAGAAAAAGAATGGTTCCATGCCGTAGTGAATGAAGCCTTTTACCTCAACTTAACGGATGAGCAGATAGAACAGAATTTCGACCTCAATTTTTATGGGAATAAGCTCCCCAAAGATGCCCAGTTTATGCTACAGGATCGTTTAGAAATAAAAGAGGACTTAGAACAATACAAACAATATGTTGCTACCGTGGTAAAAAGTATCCACGCTATGTTGAAGGAGCCTGTATATCATCATATTGAAAACATAAAGGTTCCTGTGAAGGTGGTATTTGGTAAGGAAGACAAACTGATTCCTAATAAAATACTACACCCCCAACTAACTACGGAAGGTCTTGTAGAATCTCTAACAATGGATTATCCCACTATAGACCACGTTCTTTTGGAGCAGGCAGGGCATTTTGTGCAATGGGACCAAAGCGAGGCAGTAAATAGCATCATCCTAAAAGACATTAATTAATATGATTTGCCAGTAATAATTGAGTATTAGAAAAACCATTTAAACTAATTAACCACTAAATACTAAACCCATGAAACAACTAACTTTAGCAATACTTTATTTTGCGGGGCTGTTCGCAATGAACGCTCAGCAGGTAACGGTTACCGGAAAGGTGACCGACCAAGAAGGGACTGGCCTATCCGGGGCCACTATTTACGCCGTGGAGATTGGTGTAGGCACCACGGCCGATATAGATGGCAATTACCAATTTACCGTTCCTGCAGGCCGACTCTTAATTGAGGCATCCTATGTAGGATTTTCAGCAGTCTCCCAACAAGTAGAGGTTACCGAGGGCACTGTACTAAACTTTACACTGGCTGAAGGGAACGCCCTAGACGAAGTAGTAATTTACTCGGGCTCCAAGAAGGCCGAAAAACTAACGAGCTCTACTGCCACCATTATTACCATAAGCGCTAGAGAAATAAATGAATACGCCGGGAATCCTGCCGAGTTATTGGCTAGGAAAAAAGGAATCGATTATTTTAGGGCGGGTATTGCTGCCCCAGCATTTAATATCCGGGGGTTTAATTCTAACTTCAATTCCAAAAACCTACAGGTAGTAGACAATAGGTTTTCTACCCTCATCGCAACCGGACTCCCCATGGGACCCTTAACCACCACCATTAAGGAAGATACCGAGCAGGTAGAATTAATATTGGGACCCAATGCTACACTTTACGGCCCCAACGCCCATAACGGCTTAATCAACACCATTACCAAAGACCCCCGTAAGCACCAAGGTATTACTATAGCAGGGAATCTAGGAGTCACTGGAGATGGGGATGCCTACTATTCCGGGAGGGCACGGTTTGCAAAAAAATTCAACGATAAATGGGCCTTTAAAGCCACTGGAGAATATACCAAAGCCACCGAATTCCACTATGCAGATTCGGTTTATATAGACCGAAAGGCAGCCGACGGAAGTCCTGGAACAGACGGGGTGAAGGAAGCCTACCCAGAGTTTCAACTAGATCCTAAAGTAGAATTCTTTAAGACCG
Source organism: Arenibacter amylolyticus (assembly GCF_002150785.1). Taxonomy (GTDB): domain Bacteria; phylum Bacteroidota; class Bacteroidia; order Flavobacteriales; family Flavobacteriaceae; genus Arenibacter; species Arenibacter amylolyticus. The sequence goes on from NZ_MTAZ01000061.1 coordinate 6,431, forward strand.
AAGCCAGCGCCTATTTTACCCCTACCGCAGGGACGGATTTTATTGCCACCTATGGACATAGCAACAGCACCTACCTATCCCCTACCAACGTAGGAAGAAACCAGATAAAAGATTGGCGAATCAGTTTTTACCAGTTGCGATTTAACACCAAAAACTTCTTTGCTCAGACCTATTTTACTACCAGTAAAACCGATGACACCTACTCTATAGACGACCGCACCAAACAATACTACAGAGGGATAGATGCCGGTATGTCCCCAGAAGATGCAGCGGGCGATTTCTCCTATGCCAGTGGGGCTTTGTTTAAGGACGATTCTAAAAGATGGAATGCGGAAATGCAGTACAGCAATACCCTCTTTGAGAATTTGGATCTAATTACCGGCCTTCAATATCAAAAAGATATGGCCAATAGTAAAGGCACCTATTTGTTGGACCAAACAGATGATGATACTATAGATGTTTCCCAATTGGGAGGTTACCTACACTTAAATTACGATTTTGGAAACGGGTTTAAGACACTTGCCGCAGCCAGAGTAGACCATCACGATATTTACGGCACCAACTTTATCCCTAAATTGGGGATGGTAAAGGAACTGGAAAGAGGGAGCTTTAGGTTCACCTACGGCCAAGGAATTGCCTCCCCAACCATCCTAAATATGTACGGCGACCTGTTCTCCGGTCTTATACTAGGTAATGCGGAAGGCTTTACTTTAACAGACGGAACCAAGATTGCCCCACAAGATGTAGAAAAGGTGAGCACCTATGAAATTGGATACCGGGGCAGCCTTGCCGATAAATTATATACGGATGTAAATGCGTATTATAACATTAACAAAGACTTCCTAAGCCCTGTAACCGTAGTTGGAGTAACCACGCACCGTGGGGATACCCCTATAGAGGAGGTGCAGTCCGGATATGCTTTTTACAACGGATTGGTGGCTACCTATATCAACTTTGGGGAAGTTAACACTTACGGGGCAGATCTTAGCCTTACCTATGTCTTTAACCCGCAATGGAATATGACCGCTAATTACTCCTACTTTGATTATTCCTATGATGAAAACAATATGGAAAATGACTTCAATAAGGACGGAGAAGTGAATTTCATGGATTTTCTGGTAAACGCTCCCAAAAATAAAGGAGGCCTTGGGATTAATTACAACGGCTCCCGCTTTTTTGGTTCTGTATTTGGAAGAACCGTACAGAAGTATAATTACTTCTCTAGCTTCCAGATTGCATCGGAAACCATTCCAGGAATGTCCTATAGGGGTGTCCCAATTGTAGAAAATGCTCCTAGTGGTGATTCTTACAACTACGGACCTTTGGGCGGATTTGTAACCATGGACCTCAATATTGGCTACAGGGTGAGCGATAAGGTTACCATTTCCATGGCAGCCACCAACCTCTTTAACCAGGAATTACGCGAATTCACCGCTGCAGCTCCAACCAAAGGATTGTACGTTCTAGAGACTAAAATTCATTTGGATTAAAAGCACTAAACAACCTAATAACACAAGATCTGACCCCAGAAGTGGTCGCAAATTTGAAAAACTGACTGCCGTAAGACCAGTATACTGGCCTCTACCTACCGCAGGTAGCGGCAGTTTAAGTTTACCCGCAAAAAAAATATAAATAGCTGCATATATAATGAGCATGACCGAAATCTGGTCGCCAGCCCGAAAGATTCATTCTGACGGGCAAATAATTGTGAAGATATGCGAATCGCACCCGCCAGAACGACCTAGTCGGGCTGGTATGTCCGCTAAAAAACAATATATATCTACATATGAAAAATGCTAAGATAATCTCCTCAGGGATGTACGTCCCTGAGCTTACCCTTCCTAACGCATATTTTAACGAACTTTTAGGCGAGGATGTGGATACCTGGCTACGGGAGAATGTAAATATTTACGAACGCCATTGGTGCCACGAGAATGAATCTACCGCAGATTTGTGCCTGAACGCCTCCAAAGAAGCCTTGCAAAATGCTAATTTAAAGGCAACTGAAATTGATTTGATCATTGTGGCTACAGACACCCCGGAATACATCTCCCCGTCCACTGCCGCAGTATTACAGCACCGGTTGGGGGCCTCCAATGCCGGAACTTTTGATTTGAATTCTGCCTGTGCCGGATTTGTTACAGCTACGGAGACCGCCACCCACTACATTCGCAGCGGATCAGTTTCTAAGGTGCTGGTAGTGGGCGCCTATGCCATGAGTAAATACTTGGATACTACCGATAAAAAAACAGTTACCCTATTTGCCGATGGTGCCGGAGCGGTAGTACTCACCGCCACCGAGGAGCCCAACAAGGGCCATCAGGCAGGAAAACTAATCTCTCAAGGACAGTATGCCGATTGGATGGGGATTTATGCCGGGGCCACCAAAAAACCCTTGAGCAAGGAGGTCTTAGAACAAAAAGACCATAAATTGAAATTTGTTAAAAAATTCCCGCCCGAATTAAATCCTACAATGTGGAGCGGACTGGCCCGCGAAATGGCTAAAAATATGGAAATTGACCTTCAGGAGGTAGACCAGTTTTTTATTACGCAAATCAATATCAATGCCATCTGGGAAACGCTTCGTATCTTGGAAGTGGACAAAGACAAGGCTCATACCGTGATGAAACATTATGGATATACCGGATCGGCCTGTATTCCCATGGCCTTCCATGAAGCTTGGGAACAACAAAAAATAAAGGAGGGCGACACCCTATTCTTTATTGGATCTGGAGGCGGACTGGCGTTTGCCGCAAATGCATTTATACTATGATTAATACCTTTGATTGGTTTAAGAAATGGGCAGGCTACACCCCGGAGAAAATTGCTGTAAAGGACGCAGACTCTGGGCAAAGCCTATCCTATACTGACCTCAATACAGCAGGGAATGCCCTTGCCTATTACTGGCAAAAAGAAGTTGAGCTACAAATTGGAGACCGAGTGGCGATTATTGCAGAAAACCACTTAGCTCAGGTAATCCTTTTTGCCGCAGCGCAAAAAAGCGGAATTGTCTTAGTGCCGATTAATTTTAGATTGGCACCCAAAGAGATAAGTACACTCCTAAGCGACGCCCAGTGTAAATTGGCGTATATGGATGGCAGCATAGCTGAAGAACGTCTAGAGTACCAAACCATTTACAAAAACCTCAACTCGGTCTACGCTTTTATTGGAAAAGAGACTGCCCCCTTAATCCAGCCTGAAATTAGTGAGGAATCGCCAGTATTTATCCTCTACACCAGTGGAACTACCGGTCTGCCCAAGGGCACTGTATACACCCATAAAATGCTTTTTTGGAACAGCATTAATACTACCCAAAGTCTGTTGATCAACAACAACACCACTACCCTTAATTGTATGCCTCTCTTCCATACCGGGGGGTGGAATGTATTATTAACCCCTGTACTACATAGGGGCGGGACGGTACTAATGTTTAAAAAGTTTGAACCTCTGAACGTCCTCAATTGCATTATAACGGAACAGCTAGATTTGTTTATGGCGGTCCCCACCATGTTAAAAATGATGGTGGAGCTGGAGGGTTTTGAAAAGGCAGATATCAGTTGTTTAAATTATATTATCGTAGGAGGTGAAAGCATGCCCTTGCCCCTCATTGAAACTTTTCATGCAAAGCATGTTCCCATCCGCCAAGGCTACGGACTTACGGAAGCCGGCCCCAATTTAACCTCCTTGCATCAGAACGAAGCAGCAAGGAAGCAAGGTTCCATTGGCAAGCCTAATTTTTATGTGGAAATTCGCATCGTGAACGAAGAAGGTTTGGATGTAGCTCCCAATACGCCTGGAGAAATTCTGATTGGCGGCCCCATGGTAATGCCCAAATACTGGCAGAACAAGGAGGCCACCGATAACGCAAAACTAGGCCGATGGCTGCGTACCGGGGACATAGGTAGAATGGATGGGGAGGGGTTTATCTATATCATGGATCGCAAAAAAAACATGTATATCAGTGGGGCAGAAAACGTATATCCCGCAGAGGTAGAACGGGCATTGTTGCAACACCCGGCCGTAAAGGAAGCGGTGGTAATAGCAGCACCTCATCCCAAATGGGGAGAATGTGGTATCGCCTTTATTGTGAGCAATGAAAATATTTCCGATGGGGATTTAGAAGACCATTGCAAGGAGCAACTGGCCAAGTTTAAAATCCCATCCCAATTTCACTTTGTAGCTAGCATCCCTAAAAACGATACGGGAAAAATTGACCGCAAAGCGATACGACTGCAATATCTAAACAAAATATCTTAGGTTAGCATCCAGTACTAATGACTGCCAAGTGGCAGGAAAATAAAAAGACCTGCTAGGGATAACTGTCCTAGCAGGTCTTTTTTTGAATTACAATTAGTCATGATCCCTTCCTACCCCAGTTCCCATTCCAAATCGAAACTAATGGTAATAGCATCATGGACTACTATTAAGCCCAGGGCTTTTTTGGGTGCCTTAAGCTTAAAATCACTTAAACCTAATGTAAGGTCCCCCGTAATACGACCCGGTTCTTCCTGAGCTTTCATCACTGGAATCTTATAGGTATTGGTGTTACCGGCAATGGTAATATCTACCGTAGCCATTAACTGTTTGTCATCTATTAAATCCCCTTCCAATGTCCTTAGTTTTAAAAGAAGCTCTGGGTACTCCTTGGATTTTAAAAGCGCATGAAAATCTCTATTAATCCCATTACTTCCACAGTCGAACCCCAAATTATTAAGGACTAAAGTAGCCTCCTTAAAAATGTATTTGGAACCCATCTTTTCATAATGAACCGGGATTGGCTTCTGTAATCCGTTGGTATCAAAATTACAGTTGAAGGTGTTGATATTGGTAGTCCCCGAAATCATTAACCTGCTCTCTGGGGCAATGGTAACCGTAGTGGGGTTGTTTATAGAGTCCTTTACATTAAACGCAAGTAGCAAAAATAAAGTCGCAATTCCCAGTACCTTTTTCATAAGCTGTATTTTATGAATTTTCCAGTGAATTTAAAGTTTTCCTAGGCGCAACCTATCCATTGCGCCCAGGCAAAACCTGTTATATTAGAACCTTTTAATTAATTCTTTACAATTAAAAACTGATAACCGCTTCTACCATCAATCCCTTAAACTCGCCATCGTTAAAGATACTAGTTGTTGGGAAATCGCTATACTGATGGTTTACATACTCTAACTTAGCAAGAATATTTTTGGTCATAAACCATCCTGCACCCAACTGGAACCGAGAGATATCGATCTCATCCCCGCTTATTTCCTCGGCATTTACCACATTGTATCTACCTCCCAAGTATAGGTTTTCATCCTTGCCAAATCGGTAGATTAATTCACCTGCATACTGCGTGGCAGTCCTGTTGGTTAACTCGGTATTCGCTTTTCCACTGGTATGCTCAAAGGTTCCAAAAAACTCCAATCCTTTATATTTTACAAATGGATTGATCATAAACGCAGTTACTTTATTTCTCATATTGGGGTTATACCTTCCAGATCTAAAGTTACGGGTGGTAGTAGCCTCATTATCCTCTATAACATAGTAATATCTAGATCCGGCACGGTCTGCGGTGTACAAATAAGAGTTTTGAACATATCCCGTGGTATAAACAGACCCCGTGATTCGATACCTTAAATCGTCATTCGCCTGTTTGTCGTATCCTAGTTTTGCCAAGAAAGAGGCTCCTCCGGTAGACCCGTCTACTTTGTTAACAGCCTGATTTAGCTTACCGTTAGTCATCCCCAACATACTAATAAAGCCATTTTTCTGGAAATACACTTCCCCTCCTACCTCAGTGGTAAAAGCATCCATAATAAGGTTCCCTACAAAAGGGTTGTACATGGCCTGGGCGTTGTCGGTTCTTCTAAAGTGGGCATCCCCATAGTTGTTTTCCATGTGTCCCACCTTAATGGTCACATACTTCATTACATCTTCCATAAATCCTTCACGGACAAAATCCAATTTGTCTATCTGGAAGTATCCTCCCTTTACATAAGGCTCTGGATGGTGTCTTGAGGACAAATAAGTTCTTAAATGCATTCTTATTCCATCGAACAAGGCTACGTCCAAATCCAGGTTAGCCGTCGCTAGGTTAAAGTTGTATCCAATATCCTTAAGGGCTACAGCGCCAGAATTACTGTGATCTATTGCTTGATACTGCAGGGTAGACGATCCCCCAATTCTTACTTTTACTCCATCAAACGTGGAGACAGTATCCTTTGGCGCTTCAAACACATTAATTCCATTTTTATCGGGTTGCCTATAATTATCAAGATTACGGCTTTGCGCGTTTAAACCAACTCCGGTTACTACTAGAACTGCACAAACTGCTTGTTTAAAAAATGATTTCATACTTCTATATTTAATTGATATTTATTCTATTTACTTAAAACGGTATTAAATTCTATGGTGATTTCATCCCCAGTGGTAATGGTACCAAACATTGCTTTTGGGGGATCAATTTTAAAATCGGTCATCTTAATATTCTTTGATCCTTTTAGGATTGCCTTGTTAGCATCCAACACTACCTTTAGATCTAAAGGAATCTCCTTCTTCACTCCGGCTATAGTGAGGTCACCCAGTACTGCTACATTGAATCCTCCATTGCCGTCAGATTTTACTTCCTTTATCTTAGTTAACTGAAACCGAATTTTCTTATTCGAATTACTCTTTAATGCTTTGAAAGCGTTCTTATCCATGGCCGACTTGCCACTTTTTAGACTTTCGGTTACTATTTCGATACTTAGCTGCTCCAATTCCCCCAACTCGGCCTTGTTGAAAATTAACACTCCTGATTGGTCTTGGGCTACCATCTCCCAATCGTGTAAACTAGAGGTTCCTTGTATCACTAAGGACGATTCGGCATTCACAAGCTCATATTTCTGGGCACTTACGCTACTGTTAGTCAGTAAGAACATAAATAAGATCCCAGTTAGCATCCTGCTGAAATTAAATTCTCTCATAATGGATTGTTTTAATATTATGCTGCAAATCTCTAGCTATTGCTCCCTATAAAGAATGACATTTATCATCCTTCTTGGTAGAAGTTCTATCCCTTCCCTTTATTTATCTTCTTGTTTGGTAATAAGTGACAGCTTTCATCACCCTAAGCACCTGCCCCACAGCACTTTTATGTAAACTGTAGGAATTATGGATGGGTTTTAAAATTATTTTGAACTTTTATTTCGTAAGTAAAAAAAGTTGAAATTCACTTAATATTTAGAAATTCTAGATAGGGATGTTCAGCACTTAGGCATTCTGGGGGGAGGTAATGGTACTATAAAAAATGAATAAGCTCCTTCCCTTGGTTAAGGGAAGGAGCTTTTTGATTATTTTACCAGACATTTTATTCCAACACTGATCTTATTTCGGTTAATTCGGGTTCTGAAAACACTATATTGTTAAGTGCTTCCAAATTGTTGAGGAGTTGTTCTTGTGTACTAACCCCTACTAGGACACTAGAAATGCGTTGATCTTTCAATAACCAAGCAATGGCCATTTGAGCCAAACTCTGCCCGCGTTTTTTTGCAATGGCATTCAATTGGCTTACTTTGGATAGCATTTCAGGGGTGATTTGCTCTTCTTTAAGATAACGCCCATCTTTTTTAGCGCGACTCCCCTCTGGAATACCGTCTAAGTATTTATTGGTAAGGATCCCCTGCTCTAAGGGCGAGAAAGCAATGGCGCCCATTCCTTGTTTATCCAATTCTTGTAGCAGTCCATCCTCTACCCACCTATCCATCATATTATACCTCGGTTGGTGAATTAACAAAGGAGTACCTAGATCCTTCATTATTTTTGCCGCTTTGGCGGTCAATTCCGCGGGGTATTGGGAAATTCCCGCATAGAGCGCTTTCCCACTTTGCACCAAATGGTGAAGGGCTCCCATGGTTTCTTCCAAAGGAGTATCTGGATCTGGCCTGTGATGGTAAAAAATATCCACATACTCCAGCCCCATCCGTTTAAGACTTTGATTACAGGAAGCCACCAGGTATTTACGAGATCCATAATTACCATAGGGGCCGGGCCACATATCCCAGCCTGCTTTACTAGAAATTAGAAGCTCGTCCCGGTAAGGTTGAAAATCTTCTTTAAAAATTCGGCCAAAGTTTTCTTCAGCCGCACCGTATGGCGGACCGTAGTTATTAGCCAAATCAAAATGGGTAATCCCGTTGTCAAAAGCACAGCGCAATAACCCCCTTCCCGTTTCCAGATCATTGGTATGGCCAAAATTGTGCCACAGGCCTAGGGAAATCACGGGCAAAAGAAGACCGCTATTACCACATCTGCGGTACTGCATATCATTATAACGTGCATCGTTGGCTTTATATGGCCTTGGGCCAAAAGAATCGTTTACCTTCATGTTGGTTGTTTTCTTTAGTACGTAGTTAATATAAATAAGGTGCCTCACAGCACCCAAAGAGAAGTCTAAGATAAAAAAACTTTTATGGAGAGAGCGTTCACCCCAATCTAATGGCCTCCCTTCCCATTTCACCGATGATGGATACAATTATTTCGTTATCTGTGAAGGCTACCTGCTTAAATCGTCAATAAAGCCACCTACCGCTTATCACTAATTAGTTTTAAATCTTCCAAAAGATGCTGGTAACTTACCCTACTGTAGCGACCACCATTTTAGGTAGAGGATCGAGCAAAGAGTATGCCCGACAAACAAAAGATCAATGCAAAAAAACCGCTTATCAGAAATACACCCAATACACTTGGGGTCCATGAAATTATAGGTGGTGGCCAAACTATAAGGGCAATTACAGTTACCAACAATTGTACTAGTGCCAGTACGTACATGGTAATTGCCATTCCCTTGGACCTGAATCGGGAAATGTATGTCCCTACCAAACCTATAATAAAAATAGCCGCGAAAAGTCTATTTACCTCCTGGTTTTCACTGCCAATTATCCCCACAGCAGCATTTACCCAAAATAATAGGAAAGCCCCTAACAGCCCTATAATCAATGCTATTCTATACCGTATAGAGGTAGCGTTTGTCGCGATTAGTTCATAGGCCGTTCCAATACCGAGTAATGCAGCCCCCATTAACAAGAAATCCGAAGCCCTCCACTTTACCTCATCGGTAAATTGCATGGCGATAAGGGGTATCAACAGCACCAATGCAGTGAAGGCGAGCCATCCCAACATACGTTTTACAGTCTTTGTCATCGTGTTTGATTTTTATAATTTATACAGCCGAGTTTAATCTTTCCTCCCCCCTATAGGTTATTAAATTCATATAAAAAAAGGTCAACAATCCAAGGAATCATGCTTCCCACAGTCCCTTAAAAATATACTTGTATGAACCAAATTAGAGGATGTTACAGTTTCTGACAATCCCATTCCAGAACCAGCGTTTTAAATGTACTAGTTTTAAGGCCCACTCTTTTCCAATTTCAGAAATCTTACAGCGTTCTCATAAAATATCTTACGCTTATCCTCTTCCGTCAAAAACTCATAACTCTGTAACTTCTCAATACTTTTTTCAATGGCATGCGGCCACACCATCTGATCCGAACCAAACATAACCCGATCTAATAATCCATACTGCTTCGCCTTTTTTAAAAAGCTTTCTGCATAATCCATGGGCTGCTCGTGCACCCACAAAATTACTCCTAGATCGGCATAAAGCTGAGAATATTGTAGCATCATGCGCAAGGCATTTTCATAAAAAACCTCTCCGGCATGCATCATATAAATTCTAAGTTTAGGGTATTGGGCCAAGACATTTTCTAGGGTCAATGGGTCCCCCAACCGAAGTCTAAAGTCTGGACAACACCTATACGTTACATCCATAGGGCCTCCACCGGTATGCACGGCAACGGGAATATCATACCGCTCGCAAATAGCGAGATAGGGCTCAAATTGTGGGTCGGATAGCGTAAGTCCTGCGTAATTAGCCCCTATTTCACCAAATACCTTGAGTTTTCCCGTTTCAATCAGTTTTTTGAACTCAATAGTATCCTTTGGGGCTTTGTTCGTAAAATAACCAGGTATCCTAACCCCTTCATCATCCAGCTTATTTTCACCTCCAATAGTACTTACCACGGCTTTTACCACATTGTGCTTTCTTAAGGCTGCAGCTACTTCCTTGCGAAAATCCGCTAAGGTAGGTGGTGACATCACCCCATCCGCTGCAGGAGCTACAAAATATGTTTTTTCGGTATAATCGTGCAAGTGCACATCAATAATTGGCAGCTTTTCTTCTTGGCCCCAGAATAGGGTTGGCATATAAACCAAAAACACCCATAATTTATCCATATCCAAATATTTATTTATGGGGGAGCAACCGTATACGTACGGTCCTACTAGACTATATACTAAGATACTAAAAAAACAGTGAAACCTTAAAAGCTAGCATCCATTCATCCCAATTCTCCTATAATAAATTAGTTAATTCCCAGCCATAGCGATTGGGAGTAGCAGCCATCTTGGAATTGAGTCCCTCGTTTTCATTTTTGGTTCTTTTGGGTAAATTTCCGGCCCCAAGTCAACATCACTTTGGCCCCAATAGCTACCGCGATCACAAAACCATTGAATAGGATATCCAGGGGATCAAATACTCGGTATGGTAGGAACAACTGGAAGATTTCATCCAAAACTCCAACCGAGAAAACCATCAGCATGGCCCATAGGGCAGGACTTCCTTTATAACTCCCGTTATTTTTCCTTTCTATAAGTGCGTCCTGGACTAAGATGGCCAATATACTGTACTCAAATAAATGACTTCTTTCCGGGAGTCCCAATCTAAGAAACAACATCACATACACCGCCAGTACCCCAAACCAAAGTACCCATTCCATCCGTCCCGGTTTTCTCTTGATGGCATTGATTAGAATTGCCGTACCGGCCAAAACCATTCCCAGCACAAAAACCAGTGCCTGTACATCTTGACTTCCAAAAAATTTAACCAGAGGTTCTCCCATAAAAAGGGTGGCAACAATTGCGGCAAATACCACAAGGGTCCAACCCCAAAGATGCTTCTCCTTTGAAGATGTAAAACAGGACATATTATATGTTTTATGGCATTATAACCATACTTAATCCCCTAGGTTTAATAAGCTGGCATTTTCTGAGGACCTTTTTGTTAGTTTAGAATGTAATGGCGTATTAATCCACTTTCTTAAATTCTGTTCCCGTCCAAACTTCATGATGAACCACACAAAATGCACATAACTCAATTAGGCTGCTATCTGAATCAATAGCCCCTACATTTTTGATGATCATCTTACTATCATTTTTATACTCGGCACCAAGCGCCGCATGGAAACCTTCAAAAATCTCTCCCGTTTTTCGGTCTACCACCACAGCACGCTGGCAGGTGGCGCCACATCCCCAGACGACCAAGGTATAATGACCTGCGAAATTTATTCCCTTTTTGCAGGCTTCCTGTATCCTAGATTTAAAACTTTCCGATTCGGGGTAGGAAGAAAAATTGGGCGCCGCTAATTTCCCTTGGTAAATACCTGCTGGAAAATCCTTGAAGTTGGTTTGTGGTTGATACTTTCTAAATATTTTCCAACTCCCCTTATCCATCCCCTTTCCAATAATGATATCCGATTGATAGGTACCCAAGACTTCATAGGCCGGAAAACTGTCCAATTTATTCTCATGAATAACCTTTACCGTAGCCTGTTTATTTCCAAGTACTAAATAATTATTGCTATTGAGTAGTGTATCTTGCCTGTTGCCTTCGTGCAGCCCTCCCAATCTGAATGCATCCTTGTTAAGGCACACACCCCTTGCCTCCTCTTTAGACGGAAAAGACAGTAGTATCAAAAAGCTTATAGTTGCCAGTATTAGGTTCATTATAAATGTAGTTTAGCGCCCATACTATCTTTCGTGAGTTGGACCTTAGTTAAGGTATCTCCAAGTGGCTTTTAGAAAGCGTTTGGATTTTGCTGGTTGGGATATACCCTAAACACCTCTACTCCGAATATTCCATGGTACTTTCACTATAAATATAGTCAAATTATAAGATTACCTAAACATCCCCCGTTTTTTAATTGAGCATTAAATTGAGTTGCCCTATATTTTTTTCAGGTTCCGTATCAATACTGTCCTAAACGATTTCAGGAAGTTCTAAAACTACCGTT
>NZ_MTAZ01000062.1 GCF_002150785.1 Arenibacter amylolyticus
AAAAAAAAAAAAAAAAAAAAAAATTTTTTTTTTTTTTTTTTTTTTTTTTTAAGTTTATAAATTACAATCTACTTTATTATTTTTTAAAACGCCTTTCTCGTCATAAATTACATACTCGCTATTCAACAATATAGCGTTTAAATACCTTATGAGAAACTGCCAAAACTATCGCATCCAACTTTTCATCAGGTACTTTTTTAAAGGATTTTAATTGTATTTTTCTAACACTTAATTTTCATCTGCTAAAGGATCGGTAATCGAACGATCTACATGCGATTCTGCTGCCAAATGAACCACACCATCAAATTGATATTCTGAGAATATGTTATTGATAAAACTTTCAACTGTTATATCTCCGTGTAAGAAGGTATAATTTGATGCCTTTTCAATATCTCTCAGGTTTTCTCAATTTCCAGCATAGGTTAAGGCGTCTAAATTATATATGTGATAGTTTGGATATTGGCTTATAAATCGTCTTACTACATGTGAACCAATGAACCCAGCTCCTCCTGTTATAAGAATATTTTTATTTTTCATAATATTAAGTTTTTCTAAATTTATTATTTTTCCTCTTGAGCTCTGAAATAAGATTTGAGGCGATTTCCCAGATACATTTTTCCATAATGGGTTTTTAAATACTTCTCTCTTTTAATGGCATCCTCTTGCGACAAACATCCTTCAAAATAAATCAGTTTAAAGGGTCGACGATGTTTCGTGGAGGTTACTTTCCCTTTCTGATGCGCCTCAATTCTTAATGGCAAATTTTTGGTGTAGCCAGTATATTTCTTACCGTCCTTCTCACTGAGTAGAATGTATATGTAATAAAAGCCATCCATTTGCCATTATTTCACGGGTTGAACCCAGCACCACCTGTGATTAATACTCTCTTGTTTGCCATAATAAAAATAATTATTTAAGATTTTTCCAATACCAGTCCACCGCTTCCTCAATGCCCTTGTCAATAGTATGGCTTGGTTCATAGTTTAAAAGTCGCTTTGCTTTTTCTACTGATGCTAATGAATGTGGAATATCTCCTTTACGGTTTGGGCCGTGAGTGATATTTACATCAGCTATTTTAGCATCGTATTTAGATAAGTGTTTTTTGAGTAAGTCGGTCAATTGTACCAAAGTAGTTCTATCGCCTACTGCTGTGTTATATACCTGGTTAAGGGCATCTTTATTCTCGGAGGTAATGGACAGTAGGTTCATCTGTACCACATTGTCTATATAGGTGAAGTCACGCGAATAGGTGCCGTCACCATTGATCACTGGGCTCTCATGCTTCATAAATTGCTTTACAAACAATGGAATCACGGCAGCATAGGCACCATTAGGGTCTTGTCGCCTTCCAAATACGTTGAAATAACGTAATCCAATCGTATTTAAACCATAGGTACTAAAGAAGTTATCGGCGTACAGCTCATTCACATACTTGGTAATGGCATAGGGTGATAATGGTTTCCCAATAGTTTCTTCTACTTTCGGTAAGGCTTCATGATCTCCATAGGTAGAAGAACTTGCTGCATATACAAAACGTTGCACTCCTGCATCCCTAGCCGCTACTAGCATGTTTAAGAACCCGCCTACATTTACGTCATTACTCGTAATAGGATCGTTAATAGAACGTGGTACAGATCCCAAAGCTGCCTGGTGCAATACAAAATCCTGGTCCTTACATGCCTTGTGACAAGTATCCAAATCCCTAATATCTCCTTCTAATAGCGTAAAGTTTTCATTTTCTAAAAACGGGGCTATGTTATGCTTGTGTCCCGTAGCGAAGTTGTCTAGGCAGGTTACTTTGGCGTTTAATTCCAGTAGTACTTCAATTAAATTGGAACCTATAAATCCAGCACCACCCGTTACGAGAATACTTTTTCCTTCTAACTTTCTGAATTGGTCTATATTATTCATTATCGTTTGATTTGTCAGTGTGCGTATTTGATTTCGCGGATTATGCGCGGATTACGCGGACGTATTAATGAAACGTTTCCATTTAAGGCTCTTTTCACCAAAATTGATCAACAAGCCGACTTCTGATTTGGTTGCTTTAAGGTAGTTTATTACCTGGGCCTCCATATTTTTGTGAATAAACTCAGTTGCTTTTATTTCGACGATTATTTTGTCAAAACACAAAAAGTCAGCAATAAAATATTTGTCCAGCAACTCCCCATCATAAGATATCCGTAATCGATGTTGTTTTTTATAAGGGACTTCTGCTTTAACTAGTTCCTTTTCTAATGCCTCCTCATACACCGATTCTAGAAAACCTTTACCTAGGACTTTATGTACATTCATACATGCCCCAATAATCTTATAGCTTTCTTCCTCGTGTATTAAAGGACTCATAATCTATTTTTAATCCGCGTAATCTAATTCGATCCGCGCAAATGTTTTTTAATCAGTGAAATCCGCGGTAAATTATAATTTCCTATTCGCATTATCCCCCAGGATCCCCTTCACATCATAAACCACTGCATTATCCGCTTTTATAGCATCTAGATTCATGTCTAAGAATTCTTTGTGTGCCACTGCTAGTACAATGGAATCAAATTTTTCTGTTGGCAATTCTTGAGTGGTGGGTAGGCCGTACTCGTGCATTACTTCTTCTGGGGTGGCTAGGGGGTCATAGATAGTGACATCGGTCCCGTATTGCTGTAATTCGCGCACCACATCTACTACCTTGGTGTTTCGTACGTCAGGGCAGTTTTCTTTAAAAGTGATACCCAGTACCAATACCTTGGAGCGTTTTACCATTAGTTCGTTTTGTAACATCAACTTAATCACTTCCGAGGCTACATAAGGGCCCATGGAGTCGTTCATGCGTCGGCCTGCTAGGATGATCTCTGGGTGATAGCCTAATTCCTGTGCTTTTTGCGCTAGGTAGTAAGGATCTACACCAATACAGTGTCCGCCCACCAAGCCTGGTTTAAAGGGAAGGAAGTTCCATTTGGTACCCGCGGCTTCCAAAACGTCTTGAGTGTCAATATCCATGATATTAAATATCTTGGCCAGTTCGTTTACAAAGGCAATATTGATATCACGCTGTGCGTTTTCAATTACTTTGGCGGCTTCCGCCACTTTTATAGTGGGAGCCAAATGGGTGCCAGCAGTGATTACCGAGGCGTATAAGGCATTTACCTTTTCTCCTACTTCTGGAGTGGAACCAGCGGTAACCTTTAATATTTTTTCTACGGTATGTTCCTTGTCGCCCGGATTGATACGCTCTGGGGAGTAGCCCACAAAGAAATCCGTATTGAATTTTAAGCCGCTATGCTTTTCCAAAACAGGCACACACTCGTCCTCCGTTACCCCTGGATATACGGTGGACTCATAAATTACAATATCGCCATCCTTTAGTACCTTCCCAACGGTTTCGCTACTCTTATATAATGGAGTAAGATCTGGACGGTTGTTCTTATCTACTGGAGTAGGTACGGTCACAATATAATAGTTGCAATCCGCGATATCTTCCAAATTGGCCGAGCAGAATAAACCTGAACGCAGGGCAGTAGCAACAGACCCTTCAGCAGCTCCATTTACTGGATTCTCTTTTAACAACACAGACTGTAGTACATCGTCTTCCACTTCCAGCGTGCTATCGTGTCCGCCATTAAGGGCAGCTACTCTAGGAGCGTTAATATCGAACCCCACAACAGGATACTTAGTGGCTAATAAACGGGCTAGGGGCAGACCTACGTAACCTAGGCCTATCACGGCGATTTTTGGGTTGTTTTGCATACGGTTGTTTTTTTGAAGTATTTTATTTCGGTCTTGTGTTAGTTCTATTTTATGGGAAATTAAGGATTTCACGGATTAAAAGCGATTATGCTGAATGTTTTATAATCAGTGGGTTATATTTTTGGTTGAACACCTCTTTCCACGGCTTCGCCGCTGTGAGTCCCATAAGTAGGTCACAGATTTGGGGATTTTCTGCCCAAAAAAATGAATCGGCAAAAGTAAGGCTTTTAACCCATTAAACGAAACTCTTCTTGTTGGATTTATGGGGAATTGATAAGAGGTTGTGATAAAATGAAGATTAGGTAGCAATTAGTTAATGTGGAAATGGGGGGTCAATGTGTAAATGTACCGATGAGTCAATGTAACAATGGGGTTGTTGATTTGGACTTCTCGATACAATTTTGCTTCACTGCGTTCC
>NZ_MTAZ01000063.1 GCF_002150785.1 Arenibacter amylolyticus
AGCACCCTCTATTTTCTACTTACACAAATTGCGGGATAGTGTCGTGGTTGCTAAAATTACTCCTTATTATGCCCTGTGAAATGCTCCATGGTTTTATAAATTCCTAGAACATTTCCTGCAAACCAATCAAAAACATTTATGGACATTAGTGCCTGCCCGAAACGGGTAAGCCTGTAAATGTATCCCGGGATACTCAATATTTTTTTATTTTTCTCAATGGCTCTAACAATAGTAAGTGCTGTTGCTTCAGGTTCCAGTATGGGTAATTTTGATCTAACCCCATCAAACATTCCAGTATTGATGTAGTAGGGCATTATGGTGGTAATATGTATATTCTTATTCATTTGTTTCATCTCTAAACGCAAACTATCAGACCAACCAATGAGTGACCATTTGCTTGCTGCGTAAACAGACATTCTAGGATTGGAAATTAATCCCCCAGAGGAAGCGATATTGCAAATATGCCCTGAGTTTTGATTTATCATATCCTCAAGGAACTCCCTGGTGATAAGCATGGGGGCATTGGCATTTATTTCCATCGTTTTTGAAATTTCGGATACCGAATGCTCGCTGAAATATTTACCAACTATGATCCCTGCATTATTTATCAGTACATCAACTACACCTATTTCCTGCTTAACTTTTTTGGCGGTTTCTTGTATTTGGGTGATGTTAGATACATCTACATGGTAACCAACCACTTTTCCTATGTTGGAGAATTCGGTTTGGGTGTCATCTATTTTCTCTTGATTAATATCCCAAATGATAAGGTTGGCGTTCCGTTCTAACATCAATCGAACCATTATTTTACCGATACCAGATGCGCCACCTGTAATTAAAACCGTTTTGCCTTCTAATTTTTTCATCTCCTTAGTATATCATTACATCCCTTACTGGGGATTGGGTGAACATGGCCCTTTTTTTATCATTAACAACCAAGTATCACCCTTCTACAAATAAGCGGTCTAGTTCCTCTATGTTCCTAAGGACTTAATTCCCGTAGGCAATATTTCAATCGACTTTAAATCGCCCTTAGTTTCTATCCAATACTGGAATAGATAGTTTGATGGGATCTTCTTACTTCCATGGCTGCCCATTTACTAATTGGTACTAACAATCTTATTTACGGGTACCTAATATAAGTTTTATTTGAGTAGGGTTTCCAATCTGCGTCAAAACCATCGCTATAAAAAATCCAATTCAACTAGGGAAATATACTTGCTAATCCCTTAATGGTTTTACTGATAAATTCACAAATACGGAATACAATTAGCATAGTTTTGTGTTTCGGAATTTGTTGAAATTGAGTAAATTATAGTTTATTAAATTAATGGAAATTCAAGGGGATATAGGCTGTGGTTTTACAGGTTTTTTCCGATTGAGAGGTGCTATAGTGGTTATAATTATTAAACGGGTTTTCTTATGAGCCAGATGACTAAAGCGTACATAGCCCAGCCCGGCACAAGTGAATTGCGTTGGACGGGGGAGACTTCTACCTACTTTCTTGCGACAGGCGGGCTTACTGGTGAAACTATCTGTGTGGTGGAAGAACAGGCGATACGGGGTGAGAGTATCCCACTTCACAAACACGACGATATGGAGTGTTTCTACATTTTAGAGGGCGAAGTAATGTTCTATTTTGGTGTAGAGCCAGGGACGGAAGCAAGGGCAGGTGCCTTTGTGCACATTCCGGGGAATACAATACACGGTTTTCGAATTGAGTCGGAAATAGCCCGTTACCTTATTCTAACTACGCCGCGTCATGGCGAATTCTATAGAGCAATTTCCTTGCCGGCAACCCGTGCTACTATAGGTGATGAAATTATTGCACAAGCCTGCCAAAAATACGAGGTTGAGTTGGTGGGACCATTACCTAATTAGACCTATCGATTCTTTGGACTTTCCTTGTTAAGAAGTAAATGTGCTTTTTGAGTAGTTCAGAATCCGCATAATCGCAAAAAGCTTCTTTAATGCTTTATGGTCGCCATAGCGCTAATTATTGGGCATCAACAGATGGAGGAACTATACGGGTATTATGAATTTAGGGGTTAGTAAGAATTTACACCAGTTTATTTTTTATTCTGAAATAAAAGTAGGAATTTGATACTTTTAATTGGATAAAGCTTGGCATTATTACTAATAAGTGCCTAATACTAATATTGTTTTATAAGGATAAAAAAGTATGTGTGTAATATCAGATAAAATTAAGTTTTGTACCTGTGTTGATCCTAAGGTAGATATATATGAACTGAATCATTATTGGGTGCTAAATAGATATAACAAGCAGAAGAATTTGATTGTAATGGGGCAATTTATGCCATCGGAAAATAAGTTTACCGATAACTACCAGCAGAACGAACTGAAAATAAGTAATGCGCTTAACAAAGCAGAGAGCTTTGATAAACCAATTAGCTTTAAACAAAAGGATCGACTACAAATAATATTAAACAATGCTATTGAAAACATCCGGGATAAAATGGAGTTCGATTTTGAATATAAATCTGGAACCTGGCACAGGGTTTTGGACGAAGATCCATTTTATATTTCCAGTCATTTCGACGAAATAAATGTAGGTGAAATAAAAGAATTGGACTAGTGTGAGGGCTCCGTTCCTTTTTTGGAGCGGAGCTGACTACACGGATATTCACTACTGCCTAACCGGTATAAGCACCAGAGGAATAGGTTAGTTCGTAACTATGGGTGTAAATTTCAAAAACAATTCCGAAAGGATCTTCCACATAGCACATTTTATAGGGTTTATCATTGGGATAATATTCCCTTATGGGCATTCGCTGTTTCCCCCCAGCGGAAACAATCCTATCGATTAAATTCTCAATATTAGGGTCTTGGATACAAAAATGAAAAAGTCCGGTATTAAAAGGGTTGAATTCTGGAGCTTCCTTAACTCCGTGGGGAAAGGAAAACAATTCAATTCCAATTCCATCTGATGTAGCCATATGAGCTATTTCAAATGCTTCCCAATCTTCACCAAAAACATCAATACACATTTGTCCAATAGCTGTATCTCTTTCTTTTTTTACAACGGAAGGTTCCATAATTATATACCATCCCATTACTTCGGAATAGAATTTAACAGCCTCCTTAATTTTGGGAACGGTTATTCCTATATGGGAAAACGATTTTGGATAAGTTTCTTCTTTTTGCATAATTATCTAATTTTTGTAGGGTGTAAATTAACGGTATATTTGCCTGTTAAGCAATAAGTTACCCAAAAGTGCTATAGGTGACAAAAAGAGTAAATTGCTATTAATCAGCTAACTGTATAATTATTATGAGTAAAGTTTATTGCCCTCTTAACTATACCATGAACCTAATAGGAACAAAATGGAAGCCACTTGTTTTATTCCATTTATTGGATGGCCCTATTCGTTCTGGAGTTCTGCAAAAGAGGGTTCCGGATATTTCCAATAAAATGTTTACTCAAACAGTACGGGAATTAGAAAAGGACCATCTTATCAGCAGAAAGGTTTATCCGGTGGTTCCTCCGAAAGTGGAATACGAATTAACTGAAAAGGGGAAATCCTTAGAGTCTATTTTAAGAAGCTTGGATAGGTGGGGAAAAGATATGTCTAGCTTCTAATAAAACTTCCCGTGACTTAGTAAGGTACGGAATTATAAGCACAATTTATCGGCCAAGGATTAAGTTGTGTTTTAGATATGCCATCCAAACAGTAGTTGCCTTAATTCTTGGCTGACTTGGATACTGTGTTTGTCAAGATTCTTTTTTTATCAAATAGACCATGTAGGCAAGATATACCACTAACAGAATTAACGCCTCCCACCGATCTAGCTTTTTCCTTTGCCCCGTGAACATAGCGATAAATAGAAAAATGGTCCCAGCTGCTAGCAGGTATATTTCGGTGTTGAAAGCGGTGTCGTACTTAATAGGATTGATAAGTGAACTTGCCGCCAAAATGAAAAATATATTGAAGATATTGGAGCCAATGACGTTCCCTACAGCTATATCATTATTCTTTTTTAATACGGCAACTACGGAAGTAGCCAATTCGGGTAAAGAGGTGCCTGCTGCTACAATGGTTAGACCAATAATTTTTTCGCTCATGCCCAGTGTTGTAGCTAACTCAATTGCGTTGATTACCACAAACCTTCCCCCAATGACTAGTCCTGCCAACCCCAAGATTACCAGTCCGACAATTTTGAATGATGAAAGTTTATTTTGTACTATTTCCGGTTCAGCCAAATCTGTCTTAAGCTGTTTGTAAACATAGATGAAAAATAGCCCGAACATAAGGAGAAGCACAAACCCCTCTATCCTTGAAAGACTTGCCGCGCCAGTAGAGAAAAAGGGATTGGCAAAAAGGTAAAGGAGTATGATGGCTATAAAGGAAATTGGTATTTCTTTCCAAACGGTGCTAGATTGGACGACTAAGGGAGATAATAGCCCTGTAAGGCCAAGGATTATAAAGAGGTTGAAATTGTTGCTGCCAATAACATTTCCAAAAACAATGTCCTGATGATTTTGATAGGATGCAAAAGTGTTTACCACCAGTTCTGGTGCAGATGTCCCAAAGGCAACAATGGTAAGCCCTATAGCCAGATCGGATACGTTATATCTTTTGGCAAGTGCCGAAGCGCCTTTAACCAGCCAATCTGCTCCTAGCACCAGTAGGGCAAGTCCAAGAAAAATAAGCAGTATTTGAATTAACATTGATTTTTTCCAATTATTGTTTCAGGCAACTTAGGGTTGAATTGACATCTACAAATAACCCTGTTTTGTCTATATCTAATATATGTCATAATTCTTTTTGGACCTCACATGGGCAAAATAATATTTCAGAAAAATTTCCTTGTCTTTTTGGGAATTTTGCTTGCTTTTCCCTTCATGCTTATGTGGTTGATTTTGACATTGATTTCCACGCTATTTGTCCATAGAATATAATCAGCTTGGAGTAGTGAATGAGTACAATAGGGGAGTGGCCGACCACCCAATAGAGGTTACTTTTTGAATTTATTTTTTATTGCTCGTTCAACCCTATATAGAAGAATCATTGTGAGTATTAAAATGATAAGTATGCCAGCGAACCCTTCCACAATAGAGGGTGCCATAAAGAATCCTAAGAAGCTGATTAAAATAAGAAGAAAGCCCATACGGATCATTTCTTTAGAAGAATAGTGCTGCGCAAAGTCCCATCTTTCCTGACTCTTTTTGGATGAAGAAGTTCTATAGCCATACCAGTTGTTGATTTTCTTTGGTGGGTATTTTAAAGATATCCAGCCAATCAATATAAACCCTATGCCCGTAATCATATAGCTTATAAAAAAAGGGCTTTCTATTATTGAGTTTGGCAAAATACGCTTTTTAGATTATGTTGTTTACTAAAGTTTGGTTATGCCCAGTTTGGACACTTTATTCAATCTAAGATATAGTATTAAATGCTGTGTTGCAAGTCGCTTAGTGCCAGATTTTTAAAATAATTAGTAAGCTGCCAGCTCCTCTATACTCTCTGTACTATAACCGAGTATACAAGGGATTTGGTAAAGGGTGGTTTAGTCCCTGCGAGTCGCCAATATCCCCAAATAGTCAAACCTGCCTTACGACAAAGATAAACCTGCCCGACTACACAGGCGGGCGTACTAAAGAAACTTTGTGGAAGTCTATTTCCTATTTTCTTTGACTTGCTTACACCGTTTTGTTTTTTTGTAGCCTCTTATTTTAATATATTGATGTATGATTACGATCCTAACTTTTAGGCGTTTGGTTTTTGGTCTTTTTCTTCTGATGAATGCGTTTGTGGGAACTGCTCAGGATACCTTAAGTACCAAACAGTTATTGGCCACAGATTTTAAAAATGTCTATCAGGGTGTAAAACATACCTATACACGCCCCTTGCAATGGAAAAAAAAGGATTTTCTTACTGCAGGCTCCATCGTATTAGGGACCGCCGTATTATATACTTTTGATGAGGATAGCTCCAATTGGTTTAGGAAACAGGAAGATGACGTTCCCAGTGTGCTTAAAGAATCGGGTTATTACCTTGGAAAACCGTTATACAATTACTCCCTAAATGGCAGTGTATATTTGCTGGGTTTGGTTACCAAAAATGAAAACATACGGCATACAGGCGTCCTCTTGCTTTCCTCTTCTGTAGCTATGGGAATACTTCAGAGCATATCCAAAACTGTTGTAGGACGGGCAAGACCTATGGCTGAAGTGGGAAAATCAGCTTTTAAGCCATTTAGCAAGGAAGCCGCGTATCATAGTTTCCCCTCCGGACATACTGCTTTGTCCTTCACCACTTTTTATGCCCTAGGAAAGCAATTTAATAATCCTTGGATCAAGGGTGGGTTCTATACCCTTGGGATGATTTCCCCAGTATCTAGAATATGGGCTGGAGCCCATTGGTTAACAGATGTGGCCTTAAGTGTAGCGGTGAGTGTGGTAGTGGTAGATTCTATAGATAAATTCTTGAAAAGAGAGGAGAATCAAAATTCGTTTTCTGAAAATAAGATTAGTTGGACCCTGCAGATGGGACCTGGTACCATTGGCTTTAAAGGCACATTTTAGAAGCGTGGTTTAGCATTTGTCATGAATGGCCAGTACAAAGTAATAAGCGTCTTTTTTCATTCCATTGATGCGTAGCTTCTGAAAAGACACCTTAAACACCCTGCCTAGGTTGGATTTGTTTAAAAGGTGAGTCAAGTCTCGTAGTTCTGTGTGTACGCTTAATAAAGGAGGGGAGTCCATATGGCTACTCCGGTTTTAATAGAGGGCCAACTACCTGCATACCGCTTTCTGTGAAAATGTTTTCAATTTCCTTAGATGTAGGCTCGTGATCTAAACCTGCCATCTCAAGAAAGAAATCCTCAAATTTTCCAGCGGATTACACGGTTACGGTCATTTTACCCAAGTCCGATTTCTGTGTCGATGTTACTTACCTTCACCAGCACTTACCTTAAATCCAACAATTTTTCTTTGTGGTGATTTTTCATTTGAAGGAAAGACCAAGAAGGGTAGGGTAGGGATGGAAAGAAGTGCTGCAATAAATCCCTTTCTTTTCATAACCAAAGATTTTAAAGAGTTATGAAGCGACCCAATAATTTTATACTCTACGTTACGCCATAAATCAATTCCTTATTAAAATGTTCAGTTAATTTAACCCACAGTAATTAAGTGCAGTACTGCCTCCTATATCTGCTGCCAAGAGGTTAAATTATTTTTGCGGCAATATCCTAGATAAGTGGAATAGCCTTTTTCTTAGGTTTTATTTGATAAGAAGGGGAAGTAGGAGGTTGCAGGTATAGAGAAAGCTTAAGTGTAAGATACAGAAAGTGACACATTCTAATATTATTGGAAATTCCCAAGCTTTATGTCTTCCGGTTTGGGGTGGAGTAACCAGAACCGCTGTAGCAAAGCTTTTTAATGTCCAAAAAAGCCATCATCAGATAGGTTTTGAGGCTTACCATGATTAATAATAGTACCAAACCGAACAGAAGGTTACAATCAACCAGCCATCCAGTAGAATCAGCGGCCTGCTGTCTAACGGAAACAGTATCTTTGCGCCTTTAAAATAGTATAATTGAAATCTTTTCCAATAAACAGGAAAAGAGGAAGTTAATTGTATAGATTAGAATACTGGAATAAATAAATTGTAAATCCTTTTTAATAGTACAAAATATGAAATTTGTTGGTAGTCAGATGGCTCATTATATGAGTGATAGAGATTTTAAAAGAAACTACAAGATTCTATTTAAGTATTTGATTTTTTTAGGATTTGTCATTGTAATTTATTCGGTTCTCTTCCATTTTATAATGGAGTTTGAAGGCCAACATCATTCTTGGATTACAGGCTTTTACTGGACACTGACTGTGATGAGCACCCTTGGTTTTGGTGACATTACTTTTGCGTCCGACCTTGGTCGTATTTTCAGTATTGTGGTGCTGCTTTCGGGAATATTTATGTTAATGATCGTATTGCCGTTCGCATTTATTAGGCACTTTTATATTCCTCTTTTGGAGTCGAGAAAGAATATCAAGGTGCTTCGTGAAGTTCCCTCCAAAACAAAGGACCACATCTTAATCTGCTCTTATGATGTTATAGCAAGAGATCTTACGGAGCGATTAATACAGGAGGAAATCCCATTTTATGTCATTGAGAACCGTATGGAACAAGCCCTTAAAAATCATGAGGACCGCGTTCCCGTACTATATGGGGAATTGGACAATAAGGAGACCTATCTCCTAGCCAATATAAAGGATGCAAAATTGGTGTTAGTCAATAGAGACGATTTTCTAAATACTAAGATTATTCTCACAATACGCGAAATAGCCCCTGAGATCCCTATTGTCGCCATTGCAACCAATATTGAATCAATAGATGTACAGCAACTCAGTGGCGCCAATCATGTGCTGCCGGTAAAAAAATGGCTGGGTGAGCAATTGGCCAACAGGGTAAATACACAGCATGCAGAATCACATCCCATAGGCCAATATGAAGACTTATTGATTGCTGAACTGCCTGTTTATGACACCCCCTTGGTCTCTAAACGAATTCGTGAAACAGGATTAAGACAAAAATTTGGGGTGAGTATAGTAGGAATTTGGGAGCGTGGAAGATTGCAACCTATAAAAGGGGATGAAATACTGACCTATGATAGTGTACTGGTAATTATTGGGAACAAAGAACAGCTCCATAAAATAGATGAGCTTTTTCACGATTATAGTATCAACCCCAATCCTGTACTGTTAATTGGAGCTGGTAAAGTTGGTTTATCGGCGGCTAGGGCTTTGCATAAAAACGGGGTTTTGGTGAATGTTGTTGATAAAGATCCAGAGGTATGCAAAAGGGTAAAACCCTACTGTCATCAAGTATTCTCAGGGGATGCCTCAGATTATCAACTCCTAAAACGCGCCGGAATCCTTGAAGCGCCCTCGGTATTGCTTTCTACCCATGACGACACCTCCAATATTTATTTGGCCTCATATTGTCGTCGACTTAATAACGACGTACGCATTGTGAGTCGTATTTCCGAAGCTCGAAATGTTGATATCATGCAAAAAGCGGGGGCAGATTTTGTGTTGAGTTATTCCACCTTAGGCTCTGAAGCCGTTTTGTCCATTGCTAAAGGTCAGGAGCTCACCGTCTTAGGGGAGGGGTTTACCTTGTTTATCATCCCGATTCCAAAGTCTTTAGAAGGGTTGACTCTTGCCGAATCTGAGATAGGCACTAAGACGGGCTTATCTGTGATTGCCATTAAAGAAAATTCTGAAGCCAAAACATTGCTATCGGCCTCTACCATACTGCCCCCTGGCGCTGAAATAGTAATGCTTGGAAACATAGACATGAAGCAGAAATTCAACAAGATATATGTGAATGGCGGATGATGGCCAAAATGTAAGTATATAGATTATATGAATAGGGGGTAAGGGGTTAGTTTCGGTAGTTCTTGAAGTCTATTTTATTCCTGGCGGAGTCTAATTATGGAAATCTAAATCGGAATCATGGGAATACTAGAACGATGATTCAATAGGGTGTTCTTAAAGGAATTGGCATTTTAGAGACATGGCCCGTACCTATTTAGGGGCGGACCTGTCTACGCTATTATGGGCATTTATACTTCTTCAACTACTGTAATAGGAATTAACCCAACACCGTATTATTTTGTGTAAGGTATTCTTCTTGAAGTTTTTCTCATCAAAACATTTATCAGATCATCTGAAGAAGAACCAAGTCCACCCTTAATGTTTTTAAAGTAATTTACCACCACTTCATTGTCACTAAAATTGGCCGATATTTTAATCCCAAGCTTATGGGGATACTAGAATAGGGGATAGGCCTATATAATAACCTACCCCTACTAATTACATAATCTTGGAAATATCCCATTCTTCATTGGATGGCTCCCTAACGATGGATGCTGCTTCCGGTAGTCCATTGACCTTCATGTTTTTGGCATCCCATTGTATACGAGCACCATTCAAGCGAAGAGATAGTACCCCCAGTAGGGTTAATTCGGTAAGCTGACTTCCATAATCAAGATTGGCGCTGGATTGCCCTCCGTTTTTGATGGCATCTACCCAGTCGCGATAATGACCTTTAGATCGTGGAATCCTTTCCGCGGGTGGTTGATAAGATTGTCTCAAGGATTCGGGAAATATCTGTGGAAACCGATTACCGCCATCGGTGATAATAACCCCTTTATCGCCCACGTACATGGCGCTCCTTCCTCCAAATTTATAATCTGGCGGCAAATGCGGATTCCATTCCGGTTTTAAGCCTCCGGAATACCAGTGTAATTTGAGGGCAGCCTGACCCTTTCTTTCAGGAAAATGATAGGTGCCGGCTTCTCCATAAGGAGCAATTTCACCATTGCTTTGTCCGGCAGGGTAAATTTGAACATGAGACGGGCTCGATAGATCGAAGGCCCAAAAAGGTGCATCCATATCGTGACATCCAAAGTCTCCCAATGCACCGCAACCATATATCCAAAAATCCCGCCAAGTGACTGGCGAAAAAAGATCGTTATAGGGCCTAAATGGAGCCGGCCCCAACCATTCCTTCCAATCAAAATCATTTGGAAGTGGACTGGAATCTTGAGGGAGACCTGTAATACCAGGGGTCCAACGACCTGCAGGAACCCACGCATGGATTTCGCGTACAGTTCCGATAGCACCATCTTGCAGATATTCCACCAAGGAACGGATGCCATCCCGACTATGGCCCGAGTTACCCATCTGAGTGGCGAGTCCCGTTTCTTGAACTACCTTTCGTACCATTCTCGCTTCCCAAATATTGTGAGCCATGGGTTTCTCGCAATAAACATGCAATCCTGCCTTAAGGGCTGCGATGGTGATAAAAGCGTGGGTATGGTCAGGGGTGGAGCAAACAATGGCATCGATATCTTTTTCCTTATCCATCATTTCGCTAAAGCGTTTGTATTGTCGAACCACTTTGTTCTCTCCCTTTTGCTGATAATGGTTCTCTATCATTTCACAGACCGGTTCCCGACCGGCAATGGACCTGTAATAGAATCGATTTAAATCCCAATAACGACCTGGATCGGTGACCGAGGTAATCTGTACATCGTCCAATTTAAGTAAGTTACGAACATTAATCTGGCCCTGACCCCCGGCTCCGACAATGCCGATGTTTACTTTGTCACTAGGTGCGGTATATCCTTTGCCTCCAAGAACATACCTGGGAAGTATCATAAAACCCCCAACTGCGGCTGATGTGTTTCGGATAAATTGTCGTCGGCCAGCAGAAGGCGAATTTGGCTTCTTCATCATGCTAATTTTTTAATTTGAAATTCAAGGTAAGGATTAATTTTGAAAACGAGGATGTATGTCGTTTAACGTATTGGAACAGGATTAATCTATTGATGTGACTATGAACCCCTTATCCCCGTGCGATTGCATCGGAATTTTTATAAACTAGATCGCTACGATTCTGGAGGCCAGACCCAAGATCAAGCATACGCATGGAGTCGTACCAGAAATGCATGGCATTCATGAATGCCGACCACACGAAAACTTCTTAGTTATTTTAGTTATTGGGTGTAGTTATTTTTTATTCAAAGATTTTAAAAATTCATCTGCTGTCATAACAGGTAATAATGATTTTTTAAAGTCCTTTCCATTTCTTGTTATTATAATTTCACATTCTGATTCTGTTGCACTGAAATATTGTAAAGCATCTTCAAAGTCCTTAATCGAAGAATTGAGTCCTTTTTCAATCGTCTGTTCATTGAGCGAGCATATTTCACAGATTATCTTAAACTTTCTTAGTTTTTCACTTGCTGTTTTAACGTTCTCAAATTTTGCTAGAAAATAGTTTACAGTAGCAAAAGAAATGGGCGAAACAACCATTGTTATTTTTTCTTTTTCAGCTAAGGTTGCGATTTTTGCAATCGGTTCGTAAAATGGTTTGCGCTCTCCTAAAAAATCCAACATGACATTGGTATCTATAAATATTCTTTTGCTCATTTATATTTCTCAATTAAAAAATCAGAATATTCTTTTTTGTAATCCAAATCAGTAGGAATTTCAGTTCCGGTTGAGATACTTTTTACGAAAGGTGAAATCTCAAATTCAGAGGTGTCATTTTCAGATGTCAAAGATTGTAAATAAGCTTCTACAATGCGAGATAGACTCATTTTTTTGGTAGCAGCATATTCTTTAGCTTTTTCAATAACATGTTGATTAAGTTTTAATGTTAATTTAGTGTCCATAATATAATTAATGTATACGTATAAATATAATAAAATAATCCGTACAGTTTGGATTGTTGATGAATTTTGATGTGAGGTTTAACTATATCCAACGGCCCAGCTGGTATAGGAGATGCAGTTGTAAACATTCCACTTTATTTTTTGAACTTCCCGTATCCCTCTCACGAATCCTGTCTTGCAAGGCAGATTTTTTTTTAAAGCTCTTTCCACTGAAGTAGGTTTATGCCTATTTAAGTTTTTTAATAATTCTGTGGATAATGGTGCTGGATGTCCTTACGGTTGATGGTCATGATATTCTCTAAGGTATATCTTAACCATTCATACGTATTTACCTGGTGTTTTTTGCAGGTAGCAAAATAAGAATAGATACCATCGGCCCTTTGTGCGGCATATTTGATTTCAGAGAAACTATGATATTTTTTCTTTCGTCAATTTTTGTCCTATTGTAGCTAAGTGTGGGTATAATAACAAGTTTATTAATCCAAATTTTTTTGAATTAACTAATATAAACCTTATTCCCTTAGGTTGGTCAAAGGGAATCAACTCACCACAACATCAAATCCAAATTAAACTTGGGAAGTAGGTTCGCGGCTTCTTTCATTTTATTGTCAATGGTTTTGGCATAGATTTCCGTAGTTCGTATTTCACGGTTTCCTAGTGGTTTGAAAAAGTATAGATATCCGCACCATTTTCTGAGCATTGTTACTTACCGATACAGAAAGTGACGAACCCATATTTTACAGGGGTTCCCATGGTTCGAGGTACACATGGGGTACAAAACTATATTTTCCGATATTATATGAAATATACATTTACCGAAATATCAGGCACTTATGAAAACGGAGTGTTAACTGATAAAAACATAGCATTTTAGCTTATGAGCCGATTAAATAGCCTAATCGGCTCATGCAATACAATTGGTAACTATTGAAGTATTATATCACTATCAATATTTAATTTTTGATGCAAGGCTTTGGCAATGTTCAAAGTAATCTCTCTTTTCCCGTTTAAGTAGTCACTTATTCTGGAGGCGCTTGTACCTAAGAGAGTTGCTAAATCCTTTCTTTTGAGTCCCATTTCAAACATACGTAGTTCGATCATTTCCTGTAGGGTAGGCAAGCCGATGGGGAAATGAATTTGTTCGTATTGTTCGATAATATCGGTAATCTCTAGAAATTCTTTTGCCAAAGGGTTATCCGCTGACATATTATCATCCACAACATCTATCAACTCTTCTAATCGAAGATTTGCTTTTACATATGCTTCGTGTGTAATTGATTTTCCCATTTCTTTATAACTTATCTATATTCTTAATTTTGTCGTAATCCCGGTGATTGCCAACCCACCTAATCAGGACTTTCTTAAATTTAAACCGTACAATAGCCACTATCCGATAATGATTTCCTTTTACGTTAAAAACAAATCTCCCGTTTCCCAAACTGTCAGCTGAATTGAAAGTGTTCCTTAAATCAGCAAAATTATCCCATTCAGCCTTGTTTGTTTTTTTATACCAATCTTGCAGTGCTACTTTAGCATTGGTTTCTTTCGAAAAATACTCTCTTAGTTTTTTAAATGAAATAACGTGCACTTGGTATAATGTTCAATTTAAATGTAAAGGTAGTATATAAATTACATTTATGGTTATTTACTTCCAATAAATGTAATTGTTTGTGTTAACTCCCCAAATCTTACCCAAGAACTTTGCGCATGGTTCCTGTCCGATTTTTGTAGTGTTCGGGCAGATAAGGGTATAGCAAAAATCGGATAGGGCGCATCTATTTTACTTGCGTGCAGAAAAGTTTGATTGTTTTTCTCGTAAAATGAATACAATTAAAGGGGGCCAAATCTTGCGTTTTGACCCAATTTACTCCCGTAAAATGAGGTGTTGACAAGGTTTTTGACCCAACGTCATAAATTTATAAAAAGTGAGTCTCCTAGTAATAGGCTGTTAAACAGTTGATTAGGTGTCAAAATGAATACGTAACGCGGCTTTGCCCGTTACCCTCTTGCTATTCCTAATTCCTCACACTTTGGTGTTCGGAATTAGCTTTGTGGTAACTAAGATTCACCCTAAATAACTACCACATCAGATCCTTTCATTTGATTGGTCCACCATGCATTCACGTCTTTAAAATCCTGATATAAGTTTGATCTGTCGGTACATTTGGGCTGATGTTTCATGATCAATTTAACGGCATTTTTTCCTGCGCCGTCGTTGTCCAAATAAAGTGCAATCGATTCATAGGGCTCAAACATTCCAAACGTTTTATCTAAAAAGCCTAAAGAGTTCAATATCAAAAGATCATTCGTTTCCATTAGATGTTTGTCGCGCTCCAGCAGGCTCAACATATCGAACATACCCTCGGTAATTATTAACCTACTGTTTCCGTTTTGGAGGTGAGTGACGTCTTTTGGGGAGCTGGAATTCTTATAGTATTTGTTTCGCAATTCCCAACCTCCGGAATTGTTCGCTAGTCCTAGTGCGAAATACATTTTATCCTTAAAACTATAGTGGACTTCCTTGCATAATTTTCTGGCGGTCAAGATGGAAATCCCTCTTTTCAACACGTATTGCTCCAACGCATAATGACTCACTGCCTTAATAAGTTTCACTTCGATCTTACCTTGCTTTTCAGTTTTAAAAACTGGCTGCTGAAAAGAAAAAAAAATTCGACCGTTCTGTAGCCAATTCAATGCTTCCTTGACCGATGTATTGTTAACCAGGCAAATCAGGTCGATTACATTTCCTCCTTTTCCAATCCCGTGGTCGTACCAGCGATTCAGTTTCTTGGATACCTTGAAAGAGGCTTGGGTTTCTGAGCGGAACGGACTCAGAAACCAAGCTTCTTTATTGGATTCTTTGGTAGGAAAGTGCCCGAGTTTTGCCAACGCTTTTTCGATGGGAAAAGCTCGGGCTCTTTCACACGTCAGCTTACTAGTTGTTTCTTTTTTCATCAGTTGTTTCTTTTTTTCGTTTTTCACTTACCATCTTACCTAAGCCCCTGTTTATAAGGGGTAAGCACTTAGGTGGGATCTATTTTGATCCTACCTATCTTACCTTAATAGGTAGGATAGGTAATATCTAGGTAACTTATGGTTAATACATCTTACCTATGGTAGCTCCCGCAGTTAGGGAGGTTGTGGTCTCTTAGGTAACTAGGTAAGTAGATTTGCTGTTTTTTTACAGTTCCAGTTCCCAGGGACTTTTGGAAAACACCGATTTGGCCAGATATCCATACACCTGCCGTTTAGGATCTTTTACCCGTTGGAAGTTGAATCCAGAGAGGGCACGTCCTAGGTTCACATGGCTCAATCGCAGGTTCAAGCTACTGAGCATTACCAATACATCCGATGCGGTAACAAAGTCGTCCATATCATTCGACTTTATAAAGTATTTGGAAATCAACTCTTCCTCGGTAGTCAATTTGGTATATTTCTTATTGCGTTCTTCGTTCTCCCTAATATCCGTTAGAGTAAGTTCTGGATTGAAATCCAGGTCTGTGTAGGCGAGATGGTATGCCTGGGTCCAGACATTTTTGATATCGACATCCTTGGAATAAGAAAAATCTATCTTATCCTTGAGCTCAAAGCACAACCAGCGAACGGATCCGGTCTCATCGTTTAAAAAGGCCGACATATTGGTAGAACCCAAAAACGAACAGATTCTGGGTAGTGTGGTGTTCTTTCGGTCATAAGGCAGGCGCTCGTTAATGAAGGTCTTGGAAAAGAAAGCTTTCAGTGCATTCACGTCCTTTTTGGTCAGCACGGCTAACTCGTCCAGGTTGTAGAGGAAGTTGCGACATAATTGAATCCTAGCATCTTTATCGTTACTGATATCCTCCGCCATATAATCCGCAAGTTCCGGGGGGCAGATAAAACGGCACCAGGTAGATTTCCCCGAGCTCTGTCCCTTATGACTGATGATCAAGGCCTGTTTGTTGAAATATCCTGGTTCCAGGGCACATTTTATGGCACGTACCAACCATTTTTTAAAATGGTACAAAAATGCCTCATCATCATAGGTAGGAACGTAGGAAGCAAGTTTCTGAATATGGTCTTCCCCATCCCATTTTGGGAGGGATTTAAAGTACGCTTTAATGGGATTGTATTTGGGGATGAGTTCTGACCGGATCAGGATTTCCAGTTTCCCAGTACTGATTTCGACACCTGCTTTGGCAAGTTCAATGATCAGGGAATTGAGGTTCAGATAGGACCATTCAGCCCGTTTCTTCAACGATATCTGGAAATCATGGGATATCTCATTATACATGATATCGTACTTCCCTTCCAAGTATTCAATGGTATAATCGTAGATCGTCTTTTTCTTGGCGTCCTTTACCTTGTAAAGTTGACCCCGATGGTCACCGACTATCATGACCGTCTATTTTTTAGGGTGTGTCTCAGGGCCTCTTTCTCGATTTCAGCCTTGGATTTTCTACTGTTCTGTAGCAGCCAGTTGTTCAGTTTCCTTTTTTCAAAGAAAATCATTTTTCCGTTGGGCTTGGAGTGGGGGATAGTCCCAGAGGAAGTGAGTTTGTAAAGATAGCTCCTCGATATTCCGGTATAGTCACAGGTTTCCTCAAAAGTTAACACCTCTTTATGGGCGGTTAACAGTTTTTCCAAACGATCTAAGCGATCAAAAATTAAAATAGTGTCCATTTCTTTCTCTTTTAAGATTAATAAATGAACAAAAGCGCTTTTGTTTCCCTTCTATAGGATTGTTAAAATAAAAGTAGGAAATAGGGAGGCTGAAAGCCATTGGAAACACAAATAGTTATCCACAACTAATTGATGTACAGTGAATTGTGTTGATGGATGTAGCCTAAAACATTATTCAATATCATTTGGTATTATATGATATCAAAGAAAATTGAAATACACCAATCTACTTGGTAGTTATATTGGCAATTTTAGGGTTGCAAACAGAGTTATTAACAATTGAAAGCGAGGGGATTGGGGATTTGGAGGTGGAAAAAGGGCAGATTTAGTCCAGCATACTTCCAAATAAATCTTCCCGAGGGCCAACATGCTCCGGAATAATTTAAAAATTCAGCTACCTTTTTTTTGTTAGGGGTGCAGCATCCGCCAGAACGGCAGCTACCTATAAGTTTGGCTTTAGGGGGTCAGCATACTCCAGTATATCCATTAACCAAGGAACTTTCTGCCAATGTCTTTAATGCCTATTGGAACAATAACATCAGACCCGATATCAACGTATCCGAAGAACCAAAAACGAAAATATCCCGACCAAATAATGCAGAGGATTTACCTGCTGAAGAACCACATCAATTATTTGACTGCATCAATACCGATAAAAGTGAAGGTGGTTTGATAGAAGCCTTGGGTGGTTTGTTTGTTCCAGAAGCACAGGGCGAAGATTACGAGGAACGGGACTTTGCTAATCGGATGAAGAAAAATAAAAAAAAACGCAGACGAAAAAAATAACAATATGTTTGTTTATCAATCCCTGCCAAATTTTAGTTTTTGAGCTTTGCTTTCTGGAAGGTATAATCCAATATATTCCTTAAAGCATTTAAAATACGTTCTTCACCTGCTTCTTCATTAATGTCTATTCCACAAAAAGTACTTCCGTTAGATTTGGCGTGTATACTCAAATAATAAAGCCCCCCTATTTGAAGGGCAAGGTTCGCCCTTACATCCACATCGCTATTTAAGAAATCAGGTTCTATGATTTTGAAAATTTCTTCTCCAAACGCTTCCCTTTGGTCTGCTATTTTACGTAAGATTTTATTCTCTCCGTCCAATTCCCAATGAATGATTTTTCGCAATAATTCATCGCTCAAAAGGCTTTTAAATTGACTTTCCAACAAGGAATATATTTCATTTTGCCCAATTGTCTGTGAGGATTCTTGTAATTCCTTTACAACTTTTTTTTCTGCTACCCTCCAAAAATCCTTTTGTTGGAGATATTCTTCCACCAGATTATCAACTCCCCCAAAGTACGTCCAAACCAGTTTTTTGTGGACTTTGGCCTCCTTGGCAATATTGGGAGCTGTCAATGCGGCATATCCTTTCTTTTTTATGACTTTCCCCACAGCTTCTACAAGGCTCGCCTTTGTGCGCGATTTATCCCGTATAGGGCCGGAATGGGTTTTTCGAGGTCTTTTTTTTGGGGTTTCTTTCTTGGTGATAATTTCGTTATTTTTCGACATGTTAATCATTAAAGGGTCTTTGCAATATCCAACTTTTTATTGACATATTCAAACACGTTCAAGGCCTTGTCCAGTTGTTCTTTGGTATGCGTTGCCATTAAACTCATCCGTATCCTGGAGTCTTTCATAGATACCGCAGGATACATAATAGGGTTGGTATAAATGCCATTTTCAAGTAATAGTTTACCTGCTTCACAGTTCTTTTGGATGTTGCCTATCTTAACCGGAATAATGGCAGATTCGGTAGTTCCCACGTCTAATCCTATATCTTGCAGCCCCTTTTTATAGTACCCGATGTTCTCCCATAGTTTTTTTTGCCAATGGGGCTCTTCGTCAATAAGCTCAATAGCTCTGTTAACCCCGGCTACAATAGGAGTGGCAGCGGCAGAAAAAGCATACTGTCTGGACTGGAACTGTAGGTAAGTAATCAGTTCCGGGTCGGCTACCAAATAGCCGCCAACGTTCCCAAAGGTCTTACTGAACGTTCCGGTAATGATATCTACTTCATCAAGGACGTCAAAAAGTTCCATTGCTCCCCGGCCGGTTTCCCCAATTACTCCAATGCCGTGTGCATCATCAACAAGTAAAACGCCACCGTACCGATGTGTAATCTCTACGATTTCTTTGAGCTTAGCAATATCTCCATCCTGTGAATACACCCCGTCCACAATAACCATTTTGGTTCTATACTTATCGTGAGCAATGGACAGTATCTGTTCCAGTGCTTTCGTGTTATTGTGCAAAAAGCGTTTGGTGGTGGTTCCCAAGATACCTTCATAAACACTGGTATGCACAGCCATATCCACGATAGCAATATCGTCTTTTTTCAACAGGCTCAATAGAGAAGCACTATTGGCAGTATATCCGGTAGTATAAGTGATGGTGGATCCCAAGGGTCTTTTGAAAAAAGTAGAGATTTTATCTTCCAATGCTTTATGGAATTTAAAATAACCACCTATTAAGGGTGAAGCTCCTGCACCTGTGCCATATTTTTCAATACTAGAAATAGCTGCTTTTTTTACTTCAGGATGCTGGGTAAATCCCAAATAGTCATTGCAGACAAAACTGATATAATTCCCTTTTTTAATATAACCTTCTTCGGCCAATTCAATTTTCGCCCCGCAACCAGAAGTCGCCAACAGACGGTAGTTCATAAAATCGTTTTCTTTGAGGTAATTTAAATAATCTGTATGTGCTTGTGCTCTTTTGTAAATATCCAATCCCGGGATGTCTTCATAATCTTTAAAACTGGCTTGTGTGTATGCGTGTTCCATAATTTATCTTTAAAAGATAAATATAGTTAATTTCTCTTATTGGAGAAATAATTAAAGCTATGAACTCATTTAAACTTTTCTTTTTGATTTTCTTCAAGGCCAAGTCAAGACGATAAACGAAATCTTGGTTTTTTTGATTCAAGCGAAAATTTAGGATTTTGAAGCCAGATGAAGGCTTTTTTGAGTTGCATAGCAGCACTACGGAACAAGAAAAAAACAATACATGCCAATAAAATACAAATTTGCAGGAAATTTTTAAAACTCAAGATGAGTTCTACAGCTGTAGCCATAAAAAGCAATCGATATTTTAGATGGAAATATATACGCCTAATTTAAAGCCGTACATCAGGTTTTTGGCTCCATTGAATTGGGTTGGAACTTCGTTACCGGTAATTAAATAGGCGGTATCAATGCCATTTTTAATAATGGATCCATCTAACATACCACCAATGACAATAGAGAAAGTTTCCGAGAGGTCTCCGCCAAAGTCAATATTTACGCCAGAGCCATATCCATTAGAAATGTGAGAAAAGCTCAGCGGATGTTGGAATATGTCGATTAGATTCCAATCTGCTTCAGCCTTATAGTTTACAAAGCGATGATTGATGGTTATTGAAGTGTATAAATAACGCCCCAGTTCAATATGGGATACCAGAGAAAACTCAACACCCTGCATGGTTGTGGCATAATTACTTCGTAAATTTTCCTCTTCACTGCTCAACAAATAGAATTTTTGATTTTGTTGATAATAAAAAACAGAAGGGCATACCTTGATTTTGCGAAAAAGACTTATTGGGGCACCTGCTCCAACCTTGAATACTTTATGCCAGCCTTCATCGCTTTTAAATGTCTGATCGAAAGTTGGGTTTGTTCGGTTGTCACTTTTATAATCGGTGTCCGTACCATTCCCGCTTATTGTAAAACTTTGTTTGTAGTACGCCTTGAGTTTTAAAAATTTGAATGGTAAATAACTGCCCTTAATATAATAGCCCAAAGACGCTATTTCTTTAAATTTTAATTCGGATAGTATGTTTGGCGACTGTCCTTGAAGATTTCCTGCTATTGACCATCTGGAGTTGTTTACTTCATATCCCGTACCTGTTTCCAAAGTCAAAACTTTGTTCCGTTCTTGGGAATAGGAATCCCACTTTAAAAAGAAAAGGGAGAGTATGAAAATAGTGATTTGGGGCTTCATTACTTGCTTTGATAGGGGCTATTTTAAACATAAAATCTATCCTAAAAAGATTTTCAGGATAGCTTCTTTTTTAATTAATCACCCCGCTTTATTGTGTTTAAAAATTATTAGGCAATCGACAACAGTTTGGTGGATTTGGGTTACCGTTGTTCAACTGTGCTTGCAAAGCAAGTCTTTCCGATGGTGTCATAACAGTATTGTCAGGTTTATAAACAACGGGAGCTAACTCTCTGTAAGTATCGGAACGGGCTATATAAGGAATGTAAATATTATTTGCCCAACTCCTGTCAGGATTAGAAAGCACATTACCACCATTCCATGTTGAACCATCTGATTTCTTTGTCATTACAGGTATTGCAGGGTTTATCGCAAAAGCATCAGAATCATACATCATCACCGAATTATAATCTATTGACCCAACTGCAAAATAATTGGAAGTGTATTTATTGAAATTATGTCTGTTATCGGGATGGACATTAGATAAGTTGATGTTTATTGAATTATCTCTGTCATATCTTGACTGTTCATGCCTTAAACCAATGGCATGGCCTATTTCGTGAATCGCTACGCTAGTTGCTTGCCACGCTGCAATCCTAATTTTCTGTCGGCCACCAATTCGTCCTACAGCAGAACTATTACCTGTAGCATTAACAAATTCTATGTATGGATATTCAAACCCATAAACCGGATCAACAGTTGGTTGTCCAGTGGCATTATAAAACCTAACATTGGTATTGGCTTCCCAATGTTGAAGTGCCTGTTGGATTATGTTCTTCCTGTCAGCAGTTAAGTTTGGAGCATATACAAACCTAACCATTGCCCACATATTGTAAGGAGTTGGATATAAACCAAAAGCTCTTGGAACAGCAGGTCCATCTTCGTTAGCTTCAACTGGGATGTTATATACCGGATGTATTTCTGTTTCGTTTTCAATTTGATCAGGTTCTTCAATAATGAAATCCCCGTGCTCATTTAAGGTTTCCAATTGCTTTTGAGATAAAAGCATATCACTTTGATAATAAAAATCATCACCTTTTTTTTCTACAATGGCTCCAGATTTTAAGGTGATGAGACCGTCTTGCATAGAAGAAAATTCAGTGCTGCTTTGCTCAGAAACAGCTTCTTCATTATCACACGAAGTTGCGATAATAAGCATCAAAAAAATAAAAATAAGATTTGATTTTCTCATAAGATTAAGTTTTAAAAGGTTATTAAAATAAATGGGGGGGGGTAATTAATTAACTATATCTGTCTCATTATACTCATGCCTGATTTTAACAAGGTTTCCATTGTCGAAATACAACCGAACGGCAGAAAGACCAGATTTCCCTGAACTAATGTCTTTTGAAAAAGCAAATGCCCACTCATCATAATTGTTCATGTCAGTGTCGTAAGGTTTTTCCAACCACTTGTCTGACAAAACGATTTGAAAGTTTTGATAAGCTGGTATTTGGTATATAGCCGCTAATTTTTGAAGTATTCTATTAACTGGGTCATCAATAAGAATCGAGGATTCGTTAGGGGTATCTTCTGGCCACTTAGAAATGGTTTCCAAATGGGCTCCGCCTTTTTCAATTGAAATCACTTTATTTCCATCAAATTGAATAAGGGTTCGTTCAATTACTCCTGAGTTAGTTTCTATACTAATGGCTCTGTATAAGCTTAAATCACTCTGTATATCATCAGGTGTGGAGAAAGGCTGTCTATATACCATACTAACACCATCAAAGCTTTTCTCCATCCCCAACTCTTGAAGTTGGCTATAAACTTCTGTTTTAGAACTTCCTATTTGGAGGTTCCATTTTTTCCCACTGGTAATGTTCTCGATTTGTGGGTATATATCATCATCCGTATTACAGGAAACCGATAAGATTGTAATTGCTAATAAGATTATTCTTTTCATTTTATTTATGGGGGTTTTATTTTAATATTTCAAAGTAAGGTACCGTACCATCAGATGAAGTCCAGATTTGTTCATCATTTAACCAAAGTTTTGTAATCTTGGTCAGTGAATTTGTCCTATAAACTTCACATTTTAAAGTGTCGGTATCCGTTTCGTTCCATTTAATGTAAGTTGTTGGTTGTTCTTCGGTTTCCGAATAGTTCAAAAAAACACCAATTCGATATTCGGATGCAGGAGGATATTCATTAATCACGAAGTTTCTTGGATGGTCCATGTTTCCATCATACACTTCGTTAACTTCCCCATTTATTAAATAGAATAGTTTAATTTCCGATTCGTCAAAAGAATTGGAGTTTTCAGGGTTCAACAAATCGTTCCCTTCACTATCTTTTACACTAAATTCAACAGAAACATCGTAAACGAATTGTTCTTTACCGTCATCAGAACTGCAACTGTACAGTAACGGTATTATCAAAAATGATATTAAATATTTCATAATTATTTTTTTAAGGTTTAATGTTATACACCATTTTTACTTTGTAATTAAAGGTGTTGTTTCCAGGATTAAAATTGTTGAAAGCATACCAACCGTTTTCATAACCGCCCCAGCCCCAATTCATATGGAAATACAGATATCCCCAAGCCATAGAACAGTCTTCACTCCAAATTAAGGATCTTCTAAATCCATCACAGACCCACATGTGACCATCTGCATAATCATGAAAAATCCACCATCCGGCATCCCTGCCACCTCCTAAAATAACTGGTCGGTTCGACCTCAATTGTTGTTTTACGACATCTCTGTTATAGCCACCTTGACTGGCCGTGGAATAATTAAAATGATTTGTAAAAACCCCGGCGGTATTATAATCTTTATCAACCCCTGTTCCGTCGCAATCATAGCTGATTCCCGAAATTGAATTATGAATATCGTTTATTAAAGAAGCGGTAGTTGTGGTGCCATAGGTATTGGGCATATTAGTCCAATTATAGTTTGTGGGGTATTCATGAAACTTCATTACTTGGGCAATTGCAACAGGAACGAACCCTGCATAAGCCCTATTGTTATAGGAACATCCTGCATCGCAATTTAAAACCGGCATATAATCATTGTATCCACAGGTTTGGTTCCAAGTAGTCGATAATAACGGGCCAACCTGTTCATGTTCATCTTCGCAATCATTGGGATCAATTGGATCTTCTTTTAGCTGTGATATATTTCCTTCTTGAGATGAAATTAAATTTTCCCATTCAATTTTTAATTCCTCCGATTGTTTCTCATTATTTAATCTAACAGACTTTACTTTTTCCTTTGTTAATGAGAGCCATTCCACAAGCCCGGACGGATAGCTTTCAGCATTTGTCCTGAATGTGTTTGTATCAGAATATGCCAAAATTGGAGAAACCCTGTTGTCTGCTGATAGAATCATGAACCCATCACCTTCATAATTAACTATATAAAATACAGTCTCATTGCTTTCATCCTTTACGGGTAATATGTTTCCTATTTTCTTTTCTTCTTTGGTGGCGGCTTTTTTTGAATAGGAAGATTTCGAATCAATGTTAATCTTCTTCGCAATATCAATAGCTATTTCTTCTTTAATGAAATTTGAGGGTTCCTGTTGTATTTCTGACTGGTCGTCTCTACTACAAGAAAATAAAAACAGACCCAAAATAACAAGAACAAGCCATTGTT
The DNA here is from genome assembly GCF_002150785.1 of Arenibacter amylolyticus. Taxonomy (GTDB): domain Bacteria; phylum Bacteroidota; class Bacteroidia; order Flavobacteriales; family Flavobacteriaceae; genus Arenibacter; species Arenibacter amylolyticus. The sequence goes on from NZ_MTAZ01000063.1 coordinate 24,452, forward strand.
TAGTGTAATTAAAGTTTTTCATAATCACAAGGTTGGATGGTTATCTATTAAAAATACTTTTAGATTGCCTTAATCATTCATTAATATTTATTTCTCCATGCAAAGAAATAATAAAATATTGACATATTAAAATTTTTCTCTAATTAGAGATAAAAAATATTACAAAAGAATGATATAACTGTGGATTGCACTTAAAGGAAGGAAAGAGATAATCGTCAATCAAACACTCATAACCTATAGAATAATTATACTAAAAATGCTATTCAACAATAAACTCCGCTGTCAACGTCCTTTTCTTATGTTCTCGGTTTTCTGGCCAGACTTCTTTTACTATCCTATAAGACCCGGCTTCAATAGTGTTGCTTTTTAATATTTTTAATTTTCATCCTGTATTATCAAGCCAAACACTGCCGTCCACGGCCAAATACTACACCTTCCTACAACCAAACTACACAACTTTTAAATTAACGCTCGAACCTTAAAAAATTTTAAAAATGCAGGGCGAAGACGATTTAAGAGGACTGGCAAAGATTATGGCGTTTATGCGGGCAGTAAGCATCATCATCGTGTTGATGCACCTATACTGGTTTTGTTACGGGTTCTTTTTGGAACATAGTTGGACTTTAGAGTTGGTCAACAAAATATTGGCCAACTTCAACCGGACGGCAGGACTGTTTGAACACACCTTATATACCAAAATATTTGCTTTGGTATTGCTGGCTTTGAGTTGTTTGGGAACGAAAGGCGTTAAAAACGAAAAAATTACCTGGGGCAAAATATATATGGTCTTGTCCCCATTAACTGGGTCAACTTGGTAAGTTCGTCCTATGTCCGAAACGGGAACTAAATGATGAACGTGAATAAACCCTTTTCCCAGGTCGCCATATTTCTTTTCAAAGTCAAAGTCGCAAACGGAGCAAACTGGTTTCCAATGTTCAATACATTTCTGTCGCGCCTTTGGATTACGTTCATATGTGTTTACCAAAATTGTTCTTTTTAGTCCTTCGGTTAAAGTTGTCTGGTCGTCAATTGGAATTTCTTCAGGATATTGTTATTCTCCTGTCAGTCCTGTTACTTCAAGTGCTTCTTTGAGTTCAGGTCGTAATTGCCAAATGAAAAATGGTTCTTCGTCCCAACCTTTAAAGAACAAGTCCCAATACTTATACTTTCTCATTGAACGTGCCGTGAAGTTGATTTCATAATGTTCAGCTATTCGTTTAGCATATCGTCCAATTTCTAAGTTAAGAGGACTTGAAGTGTTTTTCCCAGTGTAACCGAGTAAAAGTCCGATTTGACTTGCTGGAGCTTTATGTCCGTCAAAAGAGTAAAGTCCTTGAAATATTGCGATGTCCAGATCATTCGTGATTTTGTTGTCCAGAAGAATTTCAGTCCATTGTATTGTTGTCAATTCTGTCGCCATTGTTTTTTGTTTTGCATGCCCGCTAACGTTAAGTATATGGCAAGTAGGGCAGAAAACAAGCAATTATTTTCGGTTTAGCCACAAGCCAAATCTTTTGCATTTTGTTTTAATTTTTCTTTTTTAATACCAAATCAAAAGATTTGACGACATCACAAATAGGCACTGATTTCTCGATTAAACACTAATTGCCCTATTTGCTATATATAGTGTTACAAACTGTATTTTATTGTCTGTTGCTTTTCAGAATCTGTGTTTTTTAGCCATTCAATTACTGAGTTTTTCGCGTCATTTTTGTCAAGTATAATTCTCTTTCCATATTTTTCAGGAATAAGCTCAAATTCCCTCAAACTCCTTTTTATTGAGTAAACGTATATACTTTTACAATACAGAAATTCATCAACAAATTTTGCCTTAATTCCATAATTTACCGATTTTAAATCAGAAGCAACACTCGGATAGATAATACAATTAATATTTTCATTTTTTAATAGAATATTACTAAAGGCTATACTCGATTTATATTTATGCTCCTCTCCATTTTCCACTCTTTCTTGAAATTTTGATGAAATATACTTTTCTATCAATTTGTCATTTTCAGAAACATATTTGTAATTTTTCAACTCAATATTTTCTTTAGGGTTAGCTTTTAGAGCTTCGATTCCGGCATATTGAGTACGTATTTTTGTTTCAGGAAATTTTTTATGGAATATTCCAATCATAACTAAATCACCATCGACAGGATTTAGCTCTTTAATTACGGCTCCTAAATAATTTGAAGAATAGAAGAAGTTCTGTCCAATATTGCTACATCTATTTAATTGATGATGTTTTGAGGGAATTTCGTCAAAATTCGGATACCAAATTGATTTTGTAGTTTGTATATCTTTATCTTTGGTATTTGTGATTATTCGGGCTCTAAAAAGTCCATCAGGTGAAATGTTTATTGTTGGTCGAGTATGCCCTAAAATTTCTTGAGAGAATAATTGCTCGATTTCTTCTACAGAACTATTTTGAAAATCAAAACCTGTCAATTTTTGCTCTAAGTCATTGGTCATCGTGATATAGTTTGTAACGGCAGTCCGTCTCAAAACCACCAATATAATTTTTAAAAATA
>NZ_MTAZ01000064.1 GCF_002150785.1 Arenibacter amylolyticus
GAGAGCAATTCCTTGAATAGATGCTGGTACACAAAGGCTCTGGAGAGCCGGTAATAAATTCTTCTTTTGGTTATTTTAATGGTAGCACCTATTTTCAGCAGGTGAGTCCTAATGCTGCTGATCTGCCATTTTTTGGCTTCTTTATAAGAAGTTTTTTGGATGTTTGTCTTCAAGATCAAAAACAACTCATAAGCAAGACTACTTATAAGCAACCGGAAGAAATTTGCCCAGAAACTGTGATTGGATAGCCGATCAGAAAAGCACATGTTCTTTACTTCTTTGATGCGATTCTCGCTGGCTTCCCCTCGCTTTACATAAAAGCCAAAATAAATTTCCCGAGCCTCTTGGGCTTCCAGATTGCTAACGATATGTCTGATGTTCATGCCAAGGCCAGTACTTTCTATTTTGGAGTAACACTGTTGAGATTTGTGCCAACTGCCGGCTTTATAATCAAAGTTTATAAAGTGTTGGTGTTTTTTGCCCTTGGACTGGTAAAGAAGTTTTACCGCCCGCTCCACCCTTGCAGTCCTTCTTTTGAGCACCTCATTACTGGCAAGTCCTATGGCGTAATATAAATTGTAATCATCTGCCAATTTATAAAAGGGTGCTGAAGAGAATCCGCTATCAGCCCGAATGGTAATCTTCATCTGGGGATAAACTTTTCGGATTTTCGAAATTACCCTTCTTAATATGCCAACATACCACTTATTAGAATGACTGTTCCCGGGACGAAGTATCGGCACGATTATTTGACCGGTATCCCCATCGTGGAAAAAGAGTTCATTATACATAAACTTCCCATAGTAGCCATTGAACATGGATAGCTGCTGTTTACCGTGGGTGGGATCATCGGTGCCATCGATATCTATAATGATACTGCTGCGTCCTGTTAAACTCGATACGTACCGATCAATCCAGCCATAACATAAGGCGAAAATGGAGCGCTTATCCAAACTGTTTTCAAAACGAGAGATGGTGGGTTGAGAAGCCAAGTCCCCATCCAGAATATCTTTATACAAAGGATCGTGTTGCAGGTGAAAAACATCATTAGCATCCTCATATCCCTGCATTAGCATAAATACGCGTTGCTTTAAAAGTTTCTCTTTCGTATGGGTGACTAAGATGGGATTGCGACTATCTGGAATAAATTTACTGAAATACCTGATTAACTTGTGTTCCCGCTCTATTTTCTCCAGCAAAACCAGAGAACCATCAGAACTTATTTCTTCTGCAGAAAAATCTACGGAAATTGATTTTTTACCTCGGTAGAAAACTGTATTTTTAGTACTCAAAATTGGGTGATTTTAGTGTTAGTAAAGATGCCTGTAAGCTCTTTAAATATAACACTTTACACCCAATTTTACTATATACCCATGAATTATCCGGGTTA
>NZ_MTAZ01000065.1 GCF_002150785.1 Arenibacter amylolyticus
GAGGAACGGTAAACTTTGCATATAATAGCGCAGAAGATTATAACTCCTCACAAGATTACACTATAGAGAATAGTTTAATTGTTACTTCAACAAAGAATTTTGACATCAAAGTAAAGGCGGACGGAGAATTCTTTACAGATGGCACCAACAATATTCCAGTAAATGTTCTAACTATTAAAGCAGTGTCCGGTGGAACTATGGCAGGTACGCAGAACACTATCGAGTTATCCAATTCCGATCAAAAGTTAATCGATAATGCTCCTTTGGGTAGTGCATTGACACTTGATTTGAATTATGAGATTCCAGCGGCTAAATCTTCTTCCTCTGATATTTTAGGAAAGCCAGCAGGTACGTATACACAAACAGTGACTTATACAGCGACAGCGCTATAAGCCCAACAATTTTAAAGATGAATTTAGGGATTCCCTTGGTTGCAGATACGGCAATCTTGGGAATCCTTTTAGTTTATTGCATAACTATTAGGGCGGTACGCCCTATGTTTTTTGGAGGCAGCTGCATCGAAGGCCAACGCGCCAACTGGCCCCTCGCTGCAAATGCAAGTCGTTGCATTTTCCGTTCGGTCCTCTGCAGCAAAATCTTCTTCCTCTGATATCTTAGGAAAACCAGCGGGTGCGTACAAACAAACTGTTACCTATACCGGTACGGCGTTGTAAGACTTATTGTAATAAAGATGAATTTAGGGATTCCCTTGGTTGCAGATACGGCAGTCTTGGGAATCCTTTTAGTTTATGACATGTCGGTGTTTGAACCGGAATGTTGTAAATCTGCACTTGGAGGGTGATGTAAGTTGCTGGCATCAAGGGTTGTGTTGATTTCTGAAGCCTTTGCTTGTGGTTAATTTACTACACGCCTTTCCTTTATCTACTACAGAGGTAACTACAGGTCCCTGGTATCTTTGCCGTGTCCTTTTAAACAAAGGGTTAAGAAAAATAATAATCCCTAAATCAAAAAAACCATGAAAAATTCAATAATCATCGCAGCCTTCGCTCTTGTAGCATTCGTATTCGGAACTAACCAGGCGCAAGCGCAAGAAGAGGCAACTACTACAGTAAACATCACATTAGCTGATGTGATTTCCATCGATGCTTCCAGTGTCGCTAATAATGGAGTCGTAAACTTTGAATATACTACCGCCGAACACTACAACAACGGGCTGCCTGCCAAAACCCAAGAAAGTGCTTTAATCGTGACCTCTACCAAGAACTTTAACGTAACGGTAAAGGCCGGTGGAAAGGACTTTAAGGATGGCGCTAATAAAATACCTGTAGACGTACTTACCATCCAAGCCACCGGAGGAACTATGGGTGGAGCAAAGCAAACTGTAGTATTGTCTGATAAAGAGCAGACCTTGGTAGGCGATGCCGACCTGGGGAGTGAATTAACGATCGATTTCAACTATGAGATTCCAGCGGAGAAATCTTCTTCCTCTGATATCTTAGGAAAGCCGGCAGGCACTTATACTCAGACAGTAACTTATACTGCCACGGCCATATAATAGTAGAAAAAATTAAAGATGAATTTAGGGATTCCCTTGGTTGCAGATACGGCAGTCTTGGGAATCCTTTTAGTTTATGACATGTTGGTAACTGAGCCAGCTAGTGATAAATCCGGATATGTAAGGTGATGTAAGTGACTGGTATCAAAGGCTGTAGTGTTTGTGTTAATAATCGCTTGTCGTTCATTTACTACATGCCTTTCCTTTATCTACTACAAGAATAACTACA
>NZ_MTAZ01000066.1 GCF_002150785.1 Arenibacter amylolyticus
TCAGTTCGATTTCTATGACAATTCCAAACGATTTTTATAATAAGTTTTATTCTTAATAAGCGCCATAGCAATATGCAGTAATTTATTCCTAACAGCGTTTAAAACGCTCATTTTGTTTTTGCCTTCATCAACTTTTCTAAGGTAATAATACTGTAATTCATTTTCCATTCTAACAGCTCTCATGGCGGCCATTTGCAAAACGGTTTTGAGCTGCATATCCGCCATTTTAGAGACCCGTGGTTTGGTTTTTAGACTACTTCCACTTTGTTGTTCAAAAGGAACCACACCGGCAAAACAAGCTAGTTTTCTTGGGTCCGTCAACCGACTGAAACCATCGGTTTTAATGGCTATCATCCAGGCAGTAATATCCCCAATACCCGGTATAGTTTTTATCCTTTCTATTTCTTTATGCAATTTGAAATCGGCTTTTATTTCTTCCTTTATGAGGGTCTCAATTTCCCGAATATGCCCATTTATTTCTTTGATGCCCTTCTCACTAATTTTAATTAATCTTTTGGTCGACTTATTGAAAGCTACATTTTTTAAATCTGACAACTGCTGTTTTAAACCTCTTCTTTGTTTTATCTTCGATCGTCGCTGACTTAGTAGAATTTTCAGGGCCTTCACGGATTCACTAACTGGCTGCCAACATTCAAAATCCTGATAGTTTCTTTCAATAAAAACGGCTATGCGCTTGGCATCAACCTTATCATTTTTTCCTCGCACCAAGCCAATACTTCTTTTTATATGCTTTGGGTCAACCACATAAGTTTTAAAATCAATCCCCTTTAAGACCTCATAAAGATTAAAATTATAATAACCTGTATTCTCCATACAGATAAAGACTTCTAGGCCGATTTCTCCTATTCTTTTAAATAGTTTACTAATAGCATCTTCTTTATTTTTGATTTTGTGATAAGTGGTCTTTTCAGGCTCGATCACACAAAAATCTAAAGTGCATTTACTTACATCCACTCCGACAAAAATACTTTTCATAACTTTGTTTTGCTTTTATAGAAAGAGATGTTTTCATCATTAACTCGACTCCTTGATAATGGGCTTAAAATCCCGAATTTCTATTAGAGATTATTGATGAAAGTCTGAACTTAGGTCTAAATCGAACTATGAATTTTTTAAATTCTGAGTGACTATAGTGTACCTAAGTTCAGCTCTCTTTTATACGGTTAAACTTGAGATAAATATACTTATGCAAGTCTAAAGGA
>NZ_MTAZ01000067.1 GCF_002150785.1 Arenibacter amylolyticus
GGGACGCATCCACCGGTCCCGCGTTAGGCATGCCCGCCGCTAGGAAGGGATTGCAGCGGCATCCCCGAAGCAAGGCTTGGGATACAGCAGAGAGCACGGCCCGACGAAGGAGGGAAACGCCAAACACCTCACACAGCAAGCACATGAATCTACAGTTTTCATATCCTTATATTAAACACTAATATTTCTCATGAAAGGAAAACAAGACTTTTTGCATTTCCCGCTTCAATTCATTGGAACCAATAATATAGTTGTTATGCATAAAACTAAAGTATAACACCTTATCACTCTTGGTAAGTAGGTAACCACTTAAACAATGGGTACCATTTAAGGTTCCTGTTTTCGCATAAATATAGGGCCGATCCCCTCCAGAATGATACCAGGATTTAATGGTTCCCGTTTCTCCCCCTGCAGGGAAAAAAGCATACATCTCCTCCCCTGGGATTTCTTCCCTAATTTTCTTCAAAAGAGCAATGATACTCCTAGGCGTAAATTTATTGTAACTGGAAAGTCCGGAACCATCTACCCAAACCGGCCTATCTGGGAGGTCATTTAAATAATTCTCAACAGCATAGTTTATGGCCTTCCTAATATTTAAGGTATCAAACAATTGATCCGAAGCAAGGACCAGCAGCTGTTCCGCAATAAAATTATCACTTATAACCATCATCTGCTTCAATAAAGAATCGGTCTCCACCCCTTTTAATTTGGAGTACGACCCAACCTTAGCAAAGTCATAGTCTATTTTTTGCACTTCCCTCCCAAGGGTATCCCTTAACATATCCATGGTAAGCTGGGGCGAAGTGGCATACGGACGATCTGTCTTGAAGGCTACGGAATCTAACACAATATTGTACTGAAAGGCATTGGTATCCTTATCCCGATCTATGACATAAGTACTGGCGGGCATCTCACTATTGCGTTGAATGAAATTCTTAAAATAAGAAGGCGAAAAGCTAAGATCCTTATCCTCCACACTTTTCGAAAAACGAACAATATTTCCATACATGGGAAGGGCCGATCTTTGAGGCCCGTAATAATATTTATACCAACTCCAGGACCAACCCGACCCATAAGCCGTCACCTGCTCTGAATTATCTGCCCAATACAGCTTTTTATCGGCCTCCCTTAACAACTCCAAGGCAGTAACATCATTAAAATCTGGATGAAGAAAGGCAGGATTCCCTGTCCCCCAAAATATTAGAGAGTCTTTCTCCTCCTTATAGTTTAAACTATTTACATGGGTATCCAGTATTTTACGAGCAGCATAAAAGGTAAACATCTTAGTATTGGACGCCGGAGTAAAATACTTATCCTCATTCTGTGCATACAGCACCTTATCCTTTTCCGGATCATATATCACAACTCCTGTAAACCCTTGGTTAAACACTTCAGACTTCTTAATTGGCTTCACCAACCTTGCTGTTCCACAACTAGCAATAAGGATAGACACCAACAGTAAGGAAAAGATATTTTTCATAAGTAGATATTTATTGTTTTTTGAACGGCCCTAGGCAATTCACATTTCTTCAATCGTATTTGCGACCGGTATTAAATTATGCGCATTTCAAATTGTAAACAAAAAGAAAATCTCCCGCTAATAGCGGGAGATTTAACATTAATCAATCTGATTTTAATTAGCATCCCAAAAAATTCGATCCAATAGCGTCACGGATGGCACATTGGCCCCATTCCTACTAATTTCACTATCGGGATAAGGCAATCTCCTAATAAACTGACCTCCTAAATCTGGATTTAGATTGGCAGGTACGGTCATGTCCTTATATTGATAATTAAATCTCCTAGCATCGTTCCATGATTCACCATGCAAAAAGAGTGCAATCCATTTCTCTTTAAAAATATCATTGATGGTAAAGGCTGCCACTCCCATACTCACTTCTGGACTTGCCAAATAAGCATCCATCTCTGCCTGCGGAACAGACAACATCTCCATATGAGCTACAATTCCATCCAAATAAATTGGTACCGCATATTAGAAATAATTATGATTATATCCAAAAACAAAATTCATTTCAGAACAACTTTGCCCAACTAAACCCTTTACAATATCTTTGCAGCTGTTAAAAAGAATCCTATGATCAAAATTACGCTACCAGACGGCAATGTTAAGGAATACGCTAAAGGAACCACACCTATAGATGTGGCCAAGAGCATTAGTGAAGGCTTGGCAAGAAACATTATTTCTGCAAAGTTCAACGGAACCACGGTGGAAACCGTGAGTCCATTACAGGAAGATGGCTCCCTTGTTCTCTATAGCTGGAGAGATAAGGAAGGGAAGACGGCCTTTTGGCATTCCACTTCCCACGTGGTAGCACAAGCACTAGAAGAATTATATCCTGGCATTAAGCTCACCATTGGGCCCGCTATTGAAAACGGATTTTATTACGACGTAGACTTTGGTGATCATACGATTTCCGAAAAGGATTTCCCCACCATCGAGAAAAAAGCTTTGGAAATTGCCAGAGGGAAGCACGATTTTAAAATGCGCTCTGTATCTAAGGCCGATGCTTTAGACTTATATCGTTCTCAAGAGAACGAGTACAAGGTAGAGCTAATTGAAAATTTAGAGGACGGCACCATTAGTTTTTGCGACCACGACACTTTCACTGATTTATGTCGTGGGGGCCATATCCCCAATACGGGTATAATTAAGGCCATCAAAATATTAAGTGTTGCAGGAGCTTATTGGAGGGGAGACGAAAACAATAAACAACTGACTAGAGTTTACGGAATCTCATTTCCCAAACAGAAAGAGCTTACCGAATATTTGCAGCTTCTGGAAGAAGCAAAAAAACGAGATCATAGAAAATTAGGTAAAGAATTGGAGCTATTTACCTTTTCCCAAAAAGTAGGACCTGGACTTCCTTTATGGTTACCTAAAGGAGCCGCTTTAAGGGAAAGGTTAGAGCAATTCCTTAAAAAGGCACAAAAGAAAGCTGGGTACGATATGGTGGTATCTCCACATATTGGCCAAAAGGAACTTTATGTTACTTCTGGGCATTACGCCAAATACGGAGAGGACAGCTTTCAACCCATAAAAACTCCTAAGGAAGATGAGGAGTTTCTTTTAAAACCGATGAACTGCCCCCATCACTGTGAGATATACAATACCAAACCTTATAGCTACAAGGACCTTCCTATACGTTATGCAGAATTTGGCACCGTATATAGATATGAACAGAGCGGCGAACTCCACGGTCTAACCAGAGTACGTGGCTTTACCCAAGACGATGCACATATATTTTGTACACCCGACCAATTAGGGGAAGAATTTAAGAATGTTATAGACCTTACGCTTTATGTGTTGGAATCCTTAGGCTTTGAAAAGTTTACCGCACAGGTTTCCGTTAGGGATTTGGAAAAACCTGAGAAATACATAGGATCTGTTGAGAATTGGGAAAGGGCAGAGAATGCCATTATTGATGCCGCTAAAGAAAAGGGATTAGACTTTGTAATTGAAAGCGGTGAGGCAGCTTTTTACGGACCTAAGCTCGACTTCATGATTAAGGATGCCTTGGGAAGAAACTGGCAGTTAGGAACTATTCAGGTAGATTACAACCTTCCAGAGCGCTTTGACCTAAATTACAAAGGAAGCGATAATGAGCTTCATAGGCCAGTAATGATTCACCGCGCACCCTTTGGAAGCATGGAACGATTTATAGCCCTATTACTGGAGCATACCGGAGGTAATTTCCCACTTTGGCTAGTGCCAGAACAGGCAATTATCCTTCCAGTTAGCGAAAAACATGAAATATATGCCGAAAAAGTTTTAAATTCCTTGGAAAATAACGACATTCGCGCCCTCATTGATAATAGAAATGAGACAGTTGGCAAAAAAATACGGGAAGCAGAATTAACAAAAATCCCGTTCATGTTAATTGTTGGCGAGAATGAAGAAAAGGAAGAGACCATCTCCGTTAGACGTCATGGCGGTGAAGATCTTGGTTCCATCACTATAAAAGCCTTTTCTGACTTGGTAACTAATGAAATTAATAGTACCTTAAAGTCGTTTTAAAAAAAATAAGTTTAATTAAAAAAGTAGAGCCATAGCAATAAGAAAACGTTTTAGACCACAACCTAGAAGGGAGAATAAAAATCCCCACAATATCAATGAAAAGATTTTATCGCCCAAAATTAGGTTGGTTGGCGACAATGTAGAAGTAGGAGTGTACAACACTAGGGATGCCATTGCCCAAGCCAAGGAAATGGAATTGGACTTGGTGGAGATTTCCCCAAAGGCAGATCCACCGGTATGTAAGATCATAGATTACAAGAAATTTCTTTACGAACAAAAGAAGCGCGAAAAGGCTATGAAGTCTAAAGCGAGTAAAGTTATCGTCAAGGAAATTAGATTTGGTCCACAAACCGATGATCACGACTACGAGTTTAAGAAGAAACATGCAGAGAAATTTTTAAAGGATGGTGCCAAATTAAAGGCCTATGTATTCTTTAAAGGTAGATCTATTGTTTATAAGGATCAAGGTGAAATTCTCTTGCTTAGACTGGCTTCCGAATTGGAAGATCTAGGCAAGGTAGAACAGATGCCGCGATTGGAGGGCAAAAGAATGACGATGTTCATTGCTCCCAAAACCAAGAAATAAATCCAAGCCTTAGGGCTTTGGACAGTTACTGGCCTATGCCAGCATAAAAATAGTAAGCGAGATAATTAATAAATAGGAAGCAAATGCCTAAACAAAAAACAAAATCCAGTGCCAAAAAGCGTTTTAAGCTAACCGGTACCGGTAAAATTAAAAGAAAGCATGCCTTTAAAAGTCATATTCTAACGAAGAAGTCTAAGAAGCGTAAGCTTGCGTTAACCCACACTGCACTAGTGCACCAGTCGGATGTTAACAGTATTAAAGAACAATTACGTTTAAAGTAATCGTTCAGTCGGTAATTATTAACCCTGGAGTTAGGCCGCTTCTTTGCCAAAAACAATGGAGCACTAAAAGCGTCACAAATTGACCGCCTACTACAAAAAACAATTTAAAATATGCCAAGATCAGTAAATTCAGTTGCTTCTAGAGCTAGAAGAAAAAAAGTAATGAAGCAGGCCAAAGGTTACTTTGGAAGACGTAAAAACGTTTGGACAGTAGCCAAAAATGCGGTTGAAAAAGCAATGTTATATGCTTATAGAGACCGTAGAAATAAGAAAAGAACTTTCCGTTCTCTATGGATTACCCGTATTAATGCAGGTGCCAGAATGCACGGAATGTCCTATTCTCAGTTTATGGGTAAGGTTAAAGCCAACAACATAGAGCTAAACCGTAAGGTTTTGGCAGATTTGGCCATGAACCACCCAGAAGCTTTTAAGGCTATCGTAGACAAAGTAAAATAAATTAATAACACATCTCGCTTATAAAATCCTGCTTCTTTTCGGAGCAGGATTTTTTTTTATAAATATCCTATCGCCATCCATAGCTTCCTAAATCCCAAAGCAACTTACCACCAACGCTCTTCCGCTTGCATAGTCTCTGTGTTCACACAGGTATATTCCTTGCCATATCCCTAAATTTAGCCTACCGTTTGTAATAGGGATTTGAACCGACGCTCCCATTAAAGAAGATTTAATATGGGCAGGCATATCATCGGGCCCTTCATAGGTATGGATATAATAAGGTGCATTTTCCGGTACCATCCTATTTATATGACTCTCAAAATCGGTCCTAACAGTAGGGTCGGCATTTTCATTAATGGTTAAACTGGCCGAAGTATGTTTTATAAAAACCTGCAACATCCCCTGCTTTATTTTGTTTATTTCTGGCATACTATCCAAAATGTGCTCGGTAATAATATGAAATCCCCTTTTATGGGCCCGCAACCTAATTTCTGTCTGATAGAACTGCATATTTCTTTTTAATTAAGTTGCTAATTTCGGGAATATGATGAAATAATTCACTGTTTACAGACCACTTCCCTTAATTTATAAGTATAATCTATCCGCAAATGTGAAACTTTTAACAACTAGGAGGCCAATACAGATATATCCAATACCTTTGTAGATTAAATAAAAATGAATGGATTTATCAAAAGTAAAAATGGTGGTAACGGATATGGATGGAACTTTATTAAATTCCAAACATGAAGTAAGCCCCAAATTCTTTTCCCTATTTCAAAAACTAAAGGACAAGGACATAAAATTCGTAGCTGCCAGCGGTCGTCAATATTTAAGCATCGTTGACAAACTACAGGCCATTAAGGACGATATAATTGTAGTAGCCGAGAACGGAGCTTATATTAGGAAGCGAGAGAAAGAGATGCTCTCTACCCCCTTAGAAAATGGAATTATTACGGAGGTAATAGAGCTTCTTAAGGATACTGAAGGCGTACATATGGTTCTCTGTGGGAAGGAAAATGCCTTTATTAGCGGAGAGTCACAAACTTTTAAGGACACTCTAAAGGAGTACTATTCCGAGTTCAGTATTTTGGAAGACCTCTCCACATTTACCGGTGAAATCCTAAAGATTGCACTCTATCACTACGAAAGTTCCGAAAAATACATATACCCCTTGCTAAAGCACTTGGAAGGCGAGCTAAAAGTAAAAGTATCCGGTGAAAATTGGTTGGATATCTCCAATATAAACGCTCACAAAGGATACGCGCTGGAGAAACTGCAACAGAAATACGGAATTAGCAAACAAGAGACTATGGTATTTGGTGACTATAACAACGATTTAGAGATGTTGACGATGGGCCATTTTAGTTTTGCCATGGAGAACGCACATCCCGATGTTATTGAAACTGCCAACTATAAGACTAGCAGCAATGACGATTACGGCGTAGAGCGAATCTTAGAAAAGCTGGTAACGAGTTAAGCAAAATCGCTTTTCTCTATAAATTAATGAGTACCTTTTTAGGTTTCAGCATACAAGACATATAGCATCCCCGGGGCATTCCTCGGGGATTTTATTTTACACTGCTCCTTACCATTCCCCCAAAAACTAGCACCTATCAGGTTTTCTGATTTTTTTTCTTTGCGGCAGGGAAAAGCACATTGTTCAGGATTAGCCTGTACCCAGGGGAGTTAGGATGCAACTCCAGTTCGGTCTTAGGGTCTCCAACCCTGTGTTGATAATCTTCAGGATCGTGCCCTCCATAAAAAGTAAAAAAACCTTTTCCTTTTACTCCATGGATATAGCGCGCTTCTCCATTAATCTTATTTTCCCCTAGCACCAATACGGTAGGCTTTATCTGATCTCGACTAAAAGCTGTGGTCTGCCCCATAAAACCTTTTACCAAAGCCGTATGGTTTTGGCAGAGCATAGTGGGAACAGGATCCCATTTTGCCGAAAACTCCATCAAGGAAAAATAATCGGATTCTTTTGAGATACCCGTTCTTTTACGGGTCGTATCTATAGTACTAAACTCGTAGATCAGTGGATTGCGCTCCAATATGAAATTAGTAAATGCAAAGGTCTTTTCGTAATTGAGCTTGGATTGATAATTGGCATCCGACGGATCCCCGTCAAACATCGGTTCGCAAATATCTACTCCTTCGGCGGCCAGGGCAATATCAAAGCTATCCGTAGCAGAACACATAGCAAACATAAAGCCACCTCCTACTACATAGTTTCCGATTTTACGAGCTACCGCTCCCTTCTGATCTGAAACTTTGGCAAAACCAAGCTCTTGGGCCAAGGCCTCTGCCTGCTGTTTATTTTCAATATACCAAGGTGCCGCTCTATACGCTCCATAAAATTTCCCATACTGTCCGGTAAAATCCTCATGATGCAAATGCAGCCAATCGTACAGCACCAATTGGTCTTGCAGCACCTCTTGGTCATATACTTTATCATAGGGAATCTCTGCATAGGAAAGCACCATGGTTACGGCATCGTCCCAAGGAGCATTGCTTTTTGGAGTATACACCGCAATTTTAGGGGCCTTTTCTAAAATTACCGCCTCTTGGTTTTTAGACGGACTACTGATACCCTCCAAAATTCCTTGCGCCTGTTGGTCCGATAGAATCTCATAAGAGACCCCTCTAATTTGGCATTCCCTACGGATATGCTCTCCATCCGGGAGCAAAAAAGAACCACCCCTATAATTTAACAACCAATGTACTTTTTGCTGGTTAGATAGTACCCAGTAGGTAATCCCATAAGCCTTTAGGTGATTTTTTTGCCCCTCCGCATCCATAGGAATGAGTATGGTAGAGGCATGGAGGGAGCCTCCCCATAGTAAACAGCATATTGCAAAAAAAAGGCCTCCAAAAAACTTTGGGGGCCAAATGTACTTTTTCATTGAATGTTTTATTTAAATCATTACAACTCTTACCTATCAACTACCTATCATACTATAGTGGATGTTTCTAAAAAGGAACATCATTATCATCGGGCATGGTTCCGTGGTTCATAGAACTCCCAAAAGCCTCATTGGCATCGGGCAATCCTTTGGTAATAAACGGATTATCATTGTCCTCATTCATTTTAGACTGAAATTCGAAGGGGGAATCAAAATCATCCAAGTTATCGAACTTACCTAAATGCCCAAGGAATTTCAGTCGAATATTCTCCAAGCCACCGTTTCTGTGTTTTGCCACAATAAACTCTGCCTGTCCCGCCGTTGGGGAACGCTCCTCATCATCCCATTCATCAATTTTATAATACTCTGGTCTATAGATAAAGGAAACAATATCCGCATCCTGCTCAATAGCACCCGATTCCCTCAAATCCGAAAGAATTGGCCGTTTGCTACCCCCTCTCGTTTCCACGGCACGCGATAGCTGTGACAGGGCTATTACCGGAACGTTCAATTCCTTAGCCAAGGCCTTAAGGTTTCGGGAGATGGTAGAAATTTCCTGTTCACGATTCCCCCCTTTTTGGGTACCTCCTGCGGTCATCAGCTGAAGATAATCGATCATGATCATCTTTATATCGTGCTGCGAAGCCAATCGCCGTGCCTTTGCCCGTAGGTCAAATATAGACAAGGAAGGCGTATCATCAATAAACAAAGGTGCCGATTCTAAAGACTTCACCTTCACGTTTAGTTGCTCCCACTCGTGCTTCTCTAACTTTCCAGTTCGCAACTTCTCTGAGGACAATCCTGTTTCGGAAGATATTAACCTGGTGATTAGCTGTACCGAGGACATCTCCAAGGAGAAGAAAGCCACTCCCATATTAGAGTTAACAGCAACGTTCCTAGCCATGGATAGGGTAAGTGCTGTTTTACCCATACCTGGACGAGCCGCAACAATAATTAAATCACTGGGCTGCCAACCAGAGGTAAGCTTATCTAGTTTATCAAATCCTGAGGGAATTCCACTAAGCCCCTCTTTACCAGCAATCTCCTCAATTCTTTTCTTTGCTTGGATAACCAAGTTCTGAGCGGTTTCTGCAGATCGCTTTAGGTTTCCTTGGGTAACGTCATAAAGTTTGGCCTCTGCCGTATCCAACAAGTCAAAAACATCGGTAGAATCCTCATATGCCTCCTCAATAATCTCATTGGAAATCTTTATAAGGCTTCTCTGAATAAACTTCTGAAGAATAATACGTGCATGGAATTCTATATGCGCCGAAGAAGCTACTTTTTGAGTGAGTTTTATAAGATAAAAATCACCCCCCGCCTTTTCCAAGCGACCGTCCTTCTTCAATTGTGAGGAAACGGTTAATAAATCAACAGGCTCGGAATTTTCGAATAACTTAAAAATAGCCTCATAAATGTATTTATGGGCTTCTTTATAAAAAACTTCGGGATGAAGGATATCTATCACCTCATCCACCCCTTTTTTATCAATCATCATCGCACCCAGCACAACCTCCTCCAAATCAACCGCTTGCGGTGGAACTTTACCTTTCTCTAAGTTAATAATGGTGGATTTATCTATTCGATGACCAACAATTGGGTTCGTTTTTTCCATGAGTACTAAATTAACAAATAAGAATTAAATGGGGCTTGGGGATATTAACAGTTCATCAACATTCACCCTGTTAATAAGTTACGAAATTTGTTTATAAGCAAAAAAAAACTGGAGAAATACTGCTCCAGATTTTTTCAGCGCTATAAAATGGGATGCTATCCATTAAACACCCCCATATCGGCATATTTATTCATCCGGTTATTTACCAGATCTTTTGGTGATAACTTTTTCAATTCCTCATAATGCTCCACAATCTTCCCTTTTACAATTTCGAAGGTTTTCTCACGGTTTGCGTGAGCACCTCCTATGGGTTCTTTTACAATCTCATCGATCAGCTTCATCTTCTTCATATCCTTAGCAGTAAGCTTCAAAGCTTCTGCCGCTTGCTCCTTATACTCCCAACTTCTCCAAAGTATAGAAGAACAGGATTCTGGGGAAATAACCGAGTACCAGGTATTTTCTAACATCAACACCTTATCGCCTACACCAATCCCCAAAGCACCTCCAGAAGCACCTTCTCCAATGATAAGCACAATAATGGGCACTTTTAAACGGGTCATTTCCAAGATATTCCTTGCAATGGCCTCGCCTTGTCCTCTTTCTTCGGCCTCAATACCTGGGTAAGCACCAGGAGTGTCTATTAAACACACTACGGGCACTCCAAACTTTTCTGCAGACTTCATAAGTCTTAAGGCCTTTCTATACCCTTCCGGGTTAGCCATACCAAAGTTACGGTACTGTCTTGTTTTGGTGTTGTATCCTTTCTGCTGTCCAATAAACATATAGGATTGATCCCCAATTTTCCCGAGTCCGCCTACCATGGCCTTATCGTCCTTAACGTTACGATCCCCGTGGAGCTCTAGAAAAGTATCCCCACAAATGGCCTTAATATAGTCCAATGTATAGGGTCTGTTAGGATGCCTAGACAATTGCACACGCTGCCAAGCGGTAAGATTCTTATATATCTCCTTGCGGGTATCCTCTAATTTTTTCTCTATCTGCTTACAGGTTTCCGAAACATCAACTTCACTCTCCTCACCAATTATCATGCACTTATCTAACTGCTCTTCAAGCTCTTTAATGGGAAGTTCAAAATCTAAATACTCCATAGGTATACAGGTTTAGTTCTATTCAATTTCAATAGGCAAATATAAAACTTTAAAGGGAAGGCACCCCCTTAGTCTATTTTTTTTAATTTTTTTCTATTCTTCAATACCCCGTTGGCTACTACAGTTGCAAGGATAATAAGACCTCCCAGATAGAATTCCGGATTCATTTTCTCACTGTCCCCAAAAATTAAGAAGGCAAGCACAATCCCGTATATGGGCTCCAGATTGGTAGTAAGCATCACAGTATAGGGACTTATAAACCGCATCACCTTTACCGAGGCAATAAAGGCATAAGCGGTACAGACCGATGCCAGAATAAGGATATAACCCCAATCCGCTATGGATAAGTGGAAGAACTCTTTGGAAAACTGCCCACTCAAGGCTAGGTATACAGTAAGCAATAAGACCCCGCTCCCCAATTCATAATAAGAGATAACGGAAGGTTTGTGATTTTGCACCAACTTTCCATTGATCAGCGAAAACACTGCCGACAAAAATGCAGAAACCAGTGCCAATACAATTCCATACAAGTAATTCCCCTCCACATTGAACATTATATAAAGTCCTAGCATTACTACCAAACCAAAAACAACCTCATAGCCTATTAACCTACGGCCATACCAGATAGGCTCCATCAAAGAGGCAAAAAATGCACCGGTAGACATGGTGGCCAATGCCACGGATACATTAGAAACCTTAATTGCCATAAAAAAGGTAACCCAGTGCATGGCAATCACCATTCCTGCAACTATTAATAGTAGTAAAACTCTGGGAGGTACTTTAAGTTGAAGATGTCGGAATTTGATATATGCTAAAATCAACAAGAAAGCGATCCCCATCCGAAACCAGACCAAGGGAAGGGCATCAATGGTTATTAATTTCCCTAAGACCGCGGTAAAGCCCCATATAAAAACAATAAAATGGAGGTGTAGGTAATTCTTAAGTTTATCGTTTGGCATTTTGCAATAGGTAAAAACCAATAATCCCAAATAAGACGTTGGGAATTACGACTGCCATGAGAGGGGAAAAGCCCGACTGCTCGGCGAGGGTACCAAATACCTTATCGAAAAAGATATAAATAAAGGCAACCCCAATACCAAAGGCCAGATTAACACCCATGCCTCCCCTTCTTTTCACGGAGGATACCGCAACGGCAATTACGGTAAGGATAAAGGCCGCGATAGGCAAGGCCCAGCGTTTGTATTTCACCAATACATAGCTGTTTATATTAGATGCACCCTTCTTTTTTTGATCTTCAATAAATTTATTGAGCTCAAACATATTTTTGGTTTCCGCGATATAGGAAACCGGGGTTAGGTCGTCTATTTTAAAATTAAAAATGGTATCTAACCTCTTTTTGGTTTCTATTACTTCTTTCCCATCTACCAGCTTCCTTTTGGAATAGGAAGTAAGTCGGTACACACTATCCTTGGGCACCCATCTTATATTGGCCGCAGACATTTTAAAGTCGAGCGTATTATCCTCCTTAAAGCGCTCCATGGTAAAGTTATAGCCAATTTGCCTGGCAGGGTCAAAAGAACTTACATAGAGAAAGTCGGTCTCGTTCAACTGGTTAAAGATGTTGGTAGTAACTCTATCCTGCTTCCCTCTTTTGAGATATTTAAACTTAAATTCGTTATACCCTATACTGGCCTTAGGAACAATAAACATATTCATTAGAAACATAAGGATGGCGATTATAGTAGCCCCTATCATATAAGGTCTCAAGAATCTACCATAGGATACACCCGAACTTAGAATAGCCACAATCTCCGTGTTATTGGCCAGTTTGGAAGTAAAGAAAATTACCGATAGAAAAAGAAATATTGGAAATAATAGATTCCCAATCACCAGCGTAAAATTCCAGTAGTACAGCACAATTTCTGCCAAGGGCACTTCATTGTCTATCATTTTACCTATTTGCTCTGCTAAGTTGGCCATAATACCAATAGGCACAAACAGCATCAACATCACAAAGAAGGTTGCCAGGTAGCGTTTTAATATGTATTTGTCTATTATACTAAGCACCTATAATCTTTTATCCATTTGTTTTACCATCTTGGTTTTCCACTCATAGAAATCCCCCGCTAAAATATGCTTTCTAGCTTCTCTCACCAACCACATATAGAATCCGAGGTTGTGGATGGTTGCAATTTGCTTTCCTAAATATTCATTTGCAGCAAACAAATGCCTTAGATAGGCCTTGGAATATTCCCTATCTACAAAAGTAGTGCCCATTTCATCCAAAGGAGAAAAATCGTCCTCCCACTTTTTATTTTTTATATTGATGGTGCCATGTGCTGTAAAAAGCATTCCGTTCCTCGCATTTCTGGTAGGCATCACACAATCGAACATATCTACTCCCAGGGCTATATTCTCCAAAATATTTATTGGTGTTCCCACTCCCATAAGGTATCTGGGTTTATCCTCGGGTAAAATATCGCAGACAATCTCTGTCATGGCGTACATTTCCTCAGCAGGCTCCCCCACCGATAGTCCACCTATGGCGTTTCCTTCTGCCCCCACCCCTGCAATATACTCTGCAGATTGTTTTCGAAGGTCCTTATAAGTGGACCCTTGAACAATGGGGAAGAATGTCTGCGCATAATCGTAAGTAAAAGGCGTTTTTTCCAAATGCTTAATACAACGATCTAACCACCTATGGGTTCTATGCATAGATCTTTTAGCATAGTTATAGTCGCATGGGTAGGGAGTACATTCATCAAAGGCCATAATTATGTCACCTCCGATAACCCTTTGTATCTCCATTACATTCTCTGGGGTAAATACGTGGTAGGAACCGTCTATATGCGATTTAAATCGCACTCCTTCTTCCTTAATCTTTCTGCTGTTGGATAGGGAATACACTTGAAATCCCCCACTATCCGTCAATATATTCCGGTCCCACCCCATAAATTTATGGAGTCCGCCAGCTTTCTTAAGAATCTCGGTTTTAGGCCTAAGGTATAGATGGTAGGTATTCCCCAGAATAATATCTGGATTAACCTCTTCCCTAAGTTCTTTTTGGTGCACCCCCTTCACAGATGCCACGGTACCTACCGGCATAAAAATAGGGGTTTCTATTTTTCCATGGTCCGTAACTAGTTCTGCAGCCCTGGCCTTGGTTCTATTGTCTGAATGTTGTAAGGTGAATTTCAAAAAAAAGAGTTTTAAAGCCGCAAATATAGTCAACTCCTTGTCATTAAGACCCCAACAAAAAAATAAAGTTGGGGTTTTAACGGTCTAAAAGCGCAAAATATAACATCTCCTTCTTGTATACACAAAAGATAGCCATTACTTTTGGGGTGTTAAAAAAAATAGATAAGATGCCGAAACTTCAAGAATTACAAGATTTGACCATTCAGGTCCGCAGAGACATAGTTAGAATGGTCCACAAGGTTAACTCAGGACATCCAGGAGGTTCATTGGGTTGTACCGAATTTATGGTAGCGCTATACAATGAGATCATGGAGCTTAATGAAGGATTTGACATGGATGGAAATGGAGAGGATTTATTCTTTTTATCCAACGGTCATATTTCACCAGTCTACTATAGTGTTTTGGCTAGGAAAGGGTATTTCCCCGTTGACGAATTAAACACCTTTAGACTGATAAACTCCCGCTTACAGGGACACCCTACTACCCATGAGGGATTACCAGGAGTACGTATTGCATCTGGTTCCTTAGGTCAGGGCATGTCCGTAGCCCTAGGTGCCGCACAGGCAAAGAAACTGAATAAGGATTCAAAATTGGTCTATACCCTTCACGGAGATGGGGAGCTACAGGAAGGACAAAACTGGGAGGCTATTATGTATGCCGCCGGTAATAAAGTAGACAACCTTATATCTACTATAGATTATAATGGACAGCAGATTGATGGTGCCACGGAAGACGTTTTGCCATTAGGCGATCTTAGAAATAAATTTGAAGCATTTGGTTGGGATGTTGTGGATATTAAAGAGGGCAACAACTTAGAAGCCGTCATCAATGGATTAAAAGAAGCCAAGAGCAGAACTGGAAAAGGGAAACCTGTTTGTGTATTATTACACACGGTGATGGGGAATGGTGTAGATTTTATGATGCATACCCACGCTTGGCACGGAAAAGCACCTAACGATGAGCAATTGGAAAATGCATTATCGCAAAATCCAGAGACCCTCGGAGATTACTAATCCAATCATTTTCCAATAACTATTAAGAAAGAATAAGATGAAGAAATATATAGATCAAGGTAAAAACGATACAAGAAGTGGATTTGGGGCCGGACTAACAGAGCTAGGGAGAACCAATCCCAACGTAGTGGCTTTATGTGCAGATTTGGTAGGCTCTTTAAAAATGGAAAAATTTATTGAGGAGAACCCTGAGCGATTTTTTCAAATCGGAATTGCCGAAGCCAATATGATGGGAATTGCAGCGGGACTCACCATAGGTGGAAAAATTCCATTTACAGGAACCTTCGCCAATTTCTCTACAGGACGTGTATACGACCAAATTCGCCAATCTATTGCCTACTCTGGGAAAAACGTTAAAATATGTGCTTCCCACGCCGGAGTAACCTTAGGTGAGGATGGTGCTACACACCAGATATTGGAAGACATAGGGATGATGAAAATGTTGCCTGGAATGACGGTTATTAATCCTTGCGATTATAATCAGACCAAAGCGGCTACCATTGCCATTGCAGAGCACGAAGGACCTGTTTACCTGAGGTTTGGGCGCCCAAAAGTAGCCAACTTCACCCCGGTTGACCAAAAATTTGAAATTGGGAAAGCCCTTATGTTAAGTGAAGGCACCGATGTAACAATTGTAGCTACCGGCCATTTGGTATGGGAAGCATTGATCGCCGCCGAAAACCTGGAGAAGCAAGGCATTTCTGCAGAAGTAATCAACATACACACCATTAAACCCTTTGATGGAGAAGCAGTATTAAAGTCTGTTAAAAAAACTGGCTGTGTTGTGAGTGCGGAAGAGCATAACTATATGGGAGGTTTAGGCGAAACAGTTGCCGGATACCTAGCTACCACGCATCCTACCCCACAAGAATTTGTTGGCACCAATGATACCTTTGGTGAAAGTGGTACTCCAGAAGAATTAATGGCTAAATATGGTTTGGATAATAAAGCTATAGAAAAAGCCGTTTTAAAAGTGTTGAAAAGAAAATAAACCCAACATTTAAGAGCCGACGATAGCCCTTGATTGAAAACGAGATATACTTTTATTTGCCCTAGACTGGTCTTCTTTAATATAAGAATCCATTATGGGGCAATTTTGGCTATAATCGTTTTTTGTGTTAAGTTTTTTTCTTTTTAAGACAAACTGGTACAAACATTGTAAGTAATATTGGACAATGTTTTTTAACTTAAAAGAACACTTTATTATGATGAAAAAGACAGTTTTAATGGCAGCTTTTGCTTTGGTAAGCATTTCTGCATTCGCACAAAAAGACCCAGGCTTTGGAATTAAAGCAGGTCTAAACTACGGCGCCAACGGGGATTATTTTGAGTCTACCGAACAAGCCTATAAAAACCCCGACAGCAATGTGGGCTTCCACGTGGGTGTTTTTGGAAAGGTAGGAGACAACATTTATTTAAGACCAGAATTGGTGTACACCAAGACTAAGTCCGATTATGACAACAATAGCTTAGAGATGAGCAAATTGGACCTTCCTGTTCTATTAGGTGTTAACCTCATTGGGCCCCTGCAAGTTTTTGCAGGTCCTGCGTTCCAGTATATTTTGGATACGGATTATGATGGTATTACCATTGGGGACGTAGAGAACGATTTCACGGTTGGACTCAATATCGGTGCTGGAGTTTCTTTTGGGAAGTTTGGGATCGACCTAAGGTACGAAAGAGGCTTTAGTGAGAATGAGGTAACGGTGATTGATGGTGTATTCAGTGGAGATAAAATTGACACCAGACCAGACCAATTAATACTGAGTTTGGCCCTTACTCTTTAACAGGAATATTTAATACCACATTGCCCTTTTAGTAAAGTGCAGTGCTAATAGAACCGCTCATCAAGCTTAATTTGATGGGCGGTTTTTTTTGTTGTAGCAGTGAGTAATGAGAGCGGGCTCAGTGGCCAGTAATCGGGGAACAATTGGTTAGTACTGAATATTGAGTAGAATGAAGGGTGCTCAGTGTCCAGTGGACTTTGTGTTTTGTGACCTTGAACTTTGAACCTAAATCTTTGAACACGTCGTTTGGGGCGTTCCCCTATCGGGTCGCTCTTTCCGCTGTATCTTTTTTCGCCCCTTCGGTGGTAAGGCTTTCCTTTTCTCATGTTTTTTAGCCATAGTGAACAAGACCTACAAGGTTAGAAAAACCTTCCAGGTCAGGGTGGCAACAGACATGGCCAAAAAAGGATGCCGCTGCAATAGCTAACGCAACTCAATGTAACAATTTGCGAATGTGCTAATTTGTAAATGAAATAATAGGCAAAAATGTATTGAAATGATATTTGTTACCCTGGGCTGTAGACTAGCGGAGCCGATGTCACAATTAATAGTTTAGAGATTTTAGTATTGAGACATTGAACTTTGAACTTTTCACCTTCCTACTATAGGTGACCACGGTAACAAAAACCCATGAAAACATCACTAAAAGTCATAAAAAAACCGACTCCTGAATTAGTTTCAAGCGTCGGTTTACTAGGTCTTTAACCTATGTTATATACGTTAACTACTTAATTATATTATCCTCTTCATCCTTCTTGGTATTGGCCACCAAAAGGTCCACTTCAAACACCAATGGTGCGTAGGCCTGCCCAACTGCAGCACTTTGAAAATAAGCCAAACCAGAGGGCATAATAATGAGTCCAATACCACTGCCTTTCACTTTAAAAGTACCATCCCCGTTATCGATAATTTCGCCACCAGCCTTAAACTTAGCCATTCCATGTCTAAAACCAGTAATAGATGGAGCAGCTTGCTTGGATAAGGATCCTGGGAGATCAAACCAAGTTGGACTCCCCAGCCTACTATCAAAAACAGTCCCGTCTAGGCGACTCCCCTTATACCTTAAATATACCGAATCCTTAGCTGTAGCCTGATTCCCCACTCCTTCTCTGGCGATGAGGTAATATAGGGTATGTTCTATGTCTTTTTCTTCCACTTCCGTATTCAATCCTAAATCACTGGAAGAAACTTTAATCACTTCAGTTAGCACCTGTTCACTTAAAGGTGTTTTATCGGCATTATCACCAGCAATGGTATCTATAACAATTCGATAATCGAAATCCGGACCTGGATTGGCAAATTCCTCATAGTTATAAAAGTGGTTATCCAAAAACTCCTTAATTGTCGCATCATTTTCCACAGCAACCTCACTCAGTAATCTAGGGGGCACCACTTCTATGGAAGGACTATCGTCCTTTTTACAGGACCAGACAGCAACAAAAATAAAAGCTAGCAATAGAATTTTCCTTAACATCATTGATTTCGTATTTAAAGGCGCCAAGATACAATTTTCCCCTATTTTTGTAGGAGACCTTAACAAAGAATTTGAATAGTTTATGCGAATAGACAAATACTTATGGAGTATCCGTTATTTTAAGACACGGAATATCGCTAGCGAAGCATGTAAAAAACGACAGGTTAAAGTAAACGATCAGGTTGTTAAACCCTCTCGAGAGGTATATCCCATGGATAAGATTGTGGTTAGAAAGAACCAAATTAATTACGAATTAACGGTTTTGGACATTCCCAAAAGTAGGGTGGGCGCTAAGTTGGTAGACAT
Source organism: Arenibacter amylolyticus (assembly GCF_002150785.1). Lineage (GTDB taxonomy): Bacteria > Bacteroidota > Bacteroidia > Flavobacteriales > Flavobacteriaceae > Arenibacter > Arenibacter amylolyticus. The sequence goes on from NZ_MTAZ01000067.1 coordinate 18,729, forward strand.
TTATAGAAAGGACACCACCCCCAAGGAAGCTTTTGAACACAATGAACTGTTACAATATTCCAAGGACTACTATCGTAAAAAAGGAATGGGAAGGCCTACCAAAAAGGACCGAAGGGATATTACGGAATACTTGGAAGAAGGAACTGAGGATGCCACCGCCAACAAGAAGGATGATGAAACAACTTAAAGAGTTCTGGGAAAATAAGTATCTAAATGAAAGTACCGGTTGGGATATAGGGTATGCCTCTCCTCCCCTAACCACTTATATAGACCAGTTGCCCAATAAGGACATTAAAATCCTAATCCCCGGTGCAGGAAACGCCTATGAGCTTATTTATTTGATTGCAGCAGGCTTTACTAATGTATACATTGTAGATATTGCTAAACCGCCCTTGGACCGTATTAAAGTGCAGCTACCCCATTACCCCCAAGACCGAATTATTGAAGGGGATTTTTTTAATTTGGACCTTTCAGATTTTGACCTGATTTTGGAACAGACTTTTTTTTGCGCCCTAGACCCAGGCTTACGCCCACAGTATGTACACAAAATGAAGCAACTCCTTAAACCTACCGGAAAACTAGTAGGGTTGTTGTTCACCTTCCCCCTAACAGAATCCGGACCTCCGTACGGGGGAAGCCCAGAGGAATACAAAGGCCTTTTTGGGGACCATTTTAATTTTAAAGTTTTAGAAGTTGCCTACAATTCCATAAAACCAAGAGCAAATAAAGAACTGTTTTTTATCTTTGAACCTAAATAAGAAGTACTATGTCTAATAAGATATTATCCCACGAGCAGATTCAACATAAGATTAAACGCATGGCTTATCAAATTTATGAAGCTAATGTAAATGAAGAGGTGATCATCATTGCGGGCATAGAAGGTGGCGGATTGAGTTTTGCAAAGAAAATACAATCGGTACTACAAGAAATAACCGATGCCCAAGTAGTCTTATGCCAAGTACAGATGAACAAAAAGAATCCCTTGGAAAGCGGTGTAAGTACCAGCATCCCCGAAGAAGACTACAAAGACCAGTCCGTAGTATTGGTAGATGATGTATTAAATTCTGGCACCACTTTAATCTATGGGGTACATCATTTCTTAAGAGTCCCCTTAAAACAGCTAAAGACCGCGGTATTGGTTAATAGAAACCACAAAAAATATCCAGTAAAGGCAGATTACAAGGGAATTTCCCTATCTACCTCCTTGCAAGAACACATAATTGTGGAATTAAAAGAAGCGGACAGCTCCGTCTATCTATCCGAGTAAACCAATAATCTCCTGGACAATACGCTGCGGCTCCTTTTGGTCGCAGTCTACTATATGATTTGCCTTTAAATAAAAGTTGTTTCGCTCAAATAGATGCTTGCCAATAAATTCTGGCAGCTCATCATTCGCTATGTTTTTTATGAGGGGCCTGTGTTCTTTTTCTGGAATTAATCGTTCTACCAGACCCGGAATTGAAACTTTTAGATAAATAACTGCATCCGCAAGATGCAACATACTATCCATATTTCCGGAATAACATGGTGTTCCCCCTCCTGTTGACAAAATAAAATCTGAATCTCCCGATAAAAGTTCATTTAATATTTGATGCTCTTTTTTCCTGAAAAACAGCTCTCCCTTAGTCTCAAAAAGGGTTGGAATAGAAGTCTCGAGTCTATTTTCTATCTCCTCATCCAAATCTAAGAATCTACTTTTCAATTCGTTAGCTAACATCTTACCTACGGTAGTCTTACCACTACCCATATACCCTATCAATACAATTTTCACGGCTCTTATTTTTGGTAAAATTGGCACAAATTGGCGTCAAATAAAAAAAAATAAAAAAATAAAAAGAAAACCATTGTAAAACAAACAAATGATTTTATATTTGCACCCGCAAACAACAACAGTCTGCAACACATAATGACCGGGTAGCTCAGTTGGTAGAGCATCTCCCTTTTAAGGAGAGGGTCCTGGGTTCGAGCCCCAGCCCGGTCACAAAAAAAGTTAAGTTAGCGCTTAACTTTTTTTGTTTTAAACAATTGGTAAGTGTTTATTTTTTCCATGGATTAAATAGGCTCCTTATTATTAAATTGTAAGCCCACGTGGTGAAATTGGTAGACACGCTACCTTGAGGGGGTAGTGTTCGCAAGGACGTGCTAGTTCGAATCTAGTCGTGGGCACCAAAACCGTTAGTATGTAAGTTTACAAAGGCGAACGATTTTCAATTTACAATAGAAATGGTTTAAGTTTTACAGGCTCTCACACCCCAATTTTATTTTAAATTAAAAAAGCCTTGCAAAACAAACAAATGGTCTTATATTTGCACCCGCAAACAACAATATGCAATACATAATGACCGGGTAGCTCAGTTGGTAGAGCATCTCCCTTTTAAGGAGAGGGTCCTGGGTTCGAGCCCCAGCCCGGTCACAAAAAAGTTAAGTCTAGCACTTAACTTTTTTTGTTTACATTTATTTGTAATTGCTTAATTTTACCGCAGCAATTAAATTTACTCCATAAATTAAGCGCGAAATAATGGCCCACGTGGTGAAATTGGTAGACACGCTACCTTGAGGGGGTAGTGTTCGCAAGGACGTGCTAGTTCGAATCTAGTCGTGGGCACCAAAACCGTTA
>NZ_MTAZ01000068.1 GCF_002150785.1 Arenibacter amylolyticus
GCTCAATCTCCCACAACTCAATGGCTGATTTCCCTACCGATAGGCATGAGCTGTGGAAGCTATATTTCGATTAACCCAATTAACACATTTCCAAATCTCCAAATTAACTCATTGGTACATTGGTACATTTACAAATTGACTCCATTTCCAAATTGCTCACCCTCCCTATCACGGTTTCTCTAAGGAAGAGAAGTCTATATTTGGAGGAGTTCCATTGGGAGTTCTCTCATGGAAGGTATCTACCGTGGTCATTTCATCAAAGAAGCCACAGTTTTTCATATAGAATGTGTTTCCCACGGCACCTCCAGCATAATCATCACGAGATCCTTTTCTCGCAGTTGCATCGGCGGTAAATTTGGCTTCGGTAAGTTCGTGCCACTCCCCATTGGTATCCAGTATCCATTGATTACCGTAATGTGCCATTCTGGAGACGGCTCCCATTTCTGTCCTGAAATTCTCCAAAAAGGAATGTGGTCTTTTTAGATAAGTATTGGTATGGGGCCTTCTAAAACTGGCTATTAAACTCCAATTTGCCGATTCAGTATCATAAAAGTAAGCCGTATAATCGGTAGAGTTGTTGTTAGTGGGTTCTCCCTTCAATAAAAATCGGTAGGTATTACCAGCTTTCCAGTTGAACACCTTATAACTTTGTCCGCCCGAACCTTCATTCCCAAATTCACCTGTAGTGACCCCATCGCCTTTTCCTAAAAGGATTATTTTATACTCGTCTGGAATTTCATTTGGGTCTTGGGTCTCGTAGGGACTCCAAACGGAAAATAGCACCCTTCGCTCTGTTGGAGAATTAACCTGCATCCCAAAATATCCTTCCCCAAAGCCATTGGCCATATAAAAAGTGCCGATGACATCTTCCCCCTCTGGTACGGTAATCTCATTATAAAACCAATGTATATCCCTCCCTTCAGGAGCGGTATAGGACAAGTGCACCGATGGCCCCCTACGTCCCCAGTAAAAATCTTCCTTCACATAGGTGAACGCTCCCTCTGTGGCCGATCCTCCAACCAGCACTTCCTCGATTTCCGCAAAGACCTCCCCTGTTTTTTCAATCCCTTGAATCTCTACAAAATGATACCCAGACTTTTTTATATTGAAGTTACCTACCGCCACAGTTTCCCATTCGCCATTAGATACTTCAATGGTTTTAGTTTCATCCCCCACGCTTACACGCAGTGTAGATTTTCCGTCTAGTACCCTTAATTTTAAACCAAGTTTCAGCTCTCCGGCAACCCCAGTTTTAAAATAAGTCCTTATAATGTCGTCCGGGTTGGTCCAATTCTCTATTCCGGCATTGGAAATAAGCTCGTGACTCTGCTGTAGGTTGTTTACAACCCAGCTATTACCACCTGGTTCAATAGCAATTGGCAATTCTAAAGAGCCTGTTTCTTCTTGATTCCTCTCCTTTTTGGGCAAGGAGTTACAGGAAGCACCTAACACCAACAGGGCGCCAAGGGCGATTAATGAGCCAAGCTTGTTAGTTTTCACCCATGAATTGGCTGCCCACCTTTCTAAGCAGAAGGATAATTTCTTATTCATAAATACTATTGATTTTTTTATTGAAGATTGGTAATTTGAAATTACTGTATGCTGGCAATAATGCCAAGTACAGCCTCAAAACTAGCTAAATCAGCACCAAAATCATAAAGAAATCTATATAAAAAATCCTTCCTCTTAATGTAAGCCTACTTGATTGTTAGTTGCATAGGGTCCATCTGATCCGTCTTACCCCTATACTTGGCCGGGCTAACCCCATACTCCTTTTTAAAGATTTTAGAGAAGTATTTGGGGTCGTTAAACCCAACTAGAAATGCGGTTTCCGAAACCGGGTAATTACAGTCTGCCAAGAGCACAGCTGCCTTTTTCAGTCGCATGGTCCGTACAAAATCCACTATCTTTTTTCCGGTTAAACTTTGAAATTTTCGGTAGATGGAAGAGTAGCTCATATTCAGTTTGTCTGAAAGCTCTTCTAACTTAAACTCTGGGTTACTTATTTCTTCTTCTATAAGCGAAACCAGTTTTTCCAAAAAGATTTCATCCTGGGATTTATGAGAACCTACCGTAGGGGTACTTATGAGGTCGTTCTTATACTTTAATACCAAATGATCATTCTTGGTAATTATGTTATTCACTTTTAATATCAATTCATTAATCTTAAAAGGTTTCCCAATAAACTCTATGGCACCCGCTCGCAAGCCCAACAATTTATTCTGATGGGTCTTTTTGGCCGTTAACATAATAATCGGGATATGGGCGGTTGCCTCATTTTGCTGTAAATGGGTGCTCATTTCTATTCCGTCCATTTTTGGCATCATTACATCCGTAATAATAAGATCGGGCTGATGGTCTAAAGCCATTGTATAGCCTTCCTCCCCATTGTCTGCCAAAAGCACCTTATAATACTTCATAAACATATCGCGCAAGGAAATTTGAAGTTCAAAATTATCCTCCACAATCAATAAAGTTTTATTTAAGGATTGGGACGGCGCCTCTGGCTTGGTAAGCTCAAAATCTAGATTTTCCGTAGCATAGGAATGTGCTAATACACCTTCCCTATCGTTAGTGGATGCTGCAAGCACCTCCCCCTTTAAAACAGGTATGGAGACACTAAAACAGGCTCCTTTACCAACCTCCGAGCTTACGTCTATGGTTCCATTATGCACATGAACAAGTTCTTTGGTCAATGCCAAACCAATTCCGGTACCCATGCTCTGTTTCCCCGCATCTGCTTGATAGAAAAGTTTAAATATATTTTCCAGTTCGTTCCTTGGAATTCCCGGTCCAGAATCCGAAACACGTATGGTAATGTTTTCCTCATTCTCATCTAGTATTACCTCCATTGTCACCGTACCTTCCTTCGGGGTAAATTTAAAGGCATTAGACATAAGGTTAAAAATTACATGCTCTAATTTATCTCTGTCATACCACATAACCAGCTCCTCCTTAGGGTAACTACAGCTAAAGTTAATTCCCTTATATTTAGCTTGCTCGTTAAAGGCACTGGCTATTTCCTTTAAGTTGCCAATGATATTGAGCTGGGAGGGTCGCAAAACCAATTTCTCCAATTCCTTATCCCGTAATGAGGTTAGCTCAAAAACAATCCTGGACAATCTTTTTGCATTGTTGGATATGATTTGTAAACGCTGCTGCAGTAATTCATTACCGCTTTTTACCGCACGTGCCATCATATCTTCTAACGGAATTAATATCAAAGTTAAAGGCGTCTGGATCTCATGGGACATTTTAGCGAAAAAATTCATTTTTAAAGCGTACAATTCCTTTTCATGGTCACGTTGTAACGCTTCCGCTTGCAATCTATTTCGAAGTTTTATCCATAAATAAATCCCATATAGTAATCCTATAAAGAGCAAAGCATAAAATAAATGTGCCCATCCACTGTTCCAAAAGGGTTCTGAAATACGTATGTTAACCGACTTTTGATCTACGTCCCAGTTTCCTGTCTTGGTACCTGCCCGCACCTCAAAAACGTAATTCCCCGGCGGAATGTTGGTATAGGTTGCCAAGCGTTCTTTTCCAGCAATTATCCAAGAATCATTAAAGCCCTTTAATCGATACGCATAATTGTAATTAGGGTAAAGTATATTATCCATGGCTAAGAACCGAAACGAAAATGATGACTGATTATAGTTGAGCGTCAATTCTTCTATATTCTCCAGTCCCTCTTTTAGCTGTTCCGGAACTACAGAAATAGCGGGTTGGTTTAATATCTCTAACCCTTCTATCACCAAATTGGCTGAGAATGACTCTTTCTGTAACATTCCTGGTTTAAAATAGTTGACCCCATTCAGGCCTCCAAAATAGAAATTTCCGTCTCTGCCTTTATGGGCACTGCGTTGCATAAAGAAATTATCTTGTAGGCCATCCCGTTCCTGATATACCGTGGTTGTGGAATCTTTACTGTTATAGTGCCAAATGCCGGTAGTAGACCCCAACCATATATTATCTTCATCTTTCTGCAGTACCGATCTAAAAACAGGGTCATTGGGTGCATTATTCATCATTTCATCAGAATCTCCCTTCAATTCTACTCTTTTGAATTCTTTTTCCTCAATGCTAAATTTAAACAACCGGCCATCAAAGGACACTACCCAAATGGTATTCTCGCCCACACAGGACATTGCCAGAATATCATTCTTTTTATTGGTCAGTTCCTTATCGTCCAGATTAGTGAACCTACTAAAGTTAGATCTAGAAAAATCCATCTGGTTCTCGTTAAATCTAAACAATCCACCGCCATTTAGGGCTACCCAAATAGTTCCACTGCTATCCTCTACTATACTTTGGGATATACTACCTAATAATCCATGAGAGTAATTCTGAAATTTGGCCAGGAGGGTTTTATCATCCAGAAATACAAACAAGCCCTGATCCGTGGTCACCCACATTCTTTTTTGGGAATCGCGAAATATAAATCTAACATCCTGCACACTATGGCCATTAGTGTCTACCAAGGCCTTTTTATGGAACCTTTTTTGCCTTTTATCGTAGATATGAAGTCCGTTTTGATAGGTTCCCACCCAAATATTGGCATCCTTATCTTCATTGATAGAATGGATATAAAAACCTTTCTCGTCTAGGGCGTTCTTAAAAAATTGTTTCTTAGTACCTTCGGAATCTATTTTGGACAGGCCTTCACCGTCTGTCCCTACCCAGAGCGATCCGTTACTAGCTCTAAAGGAAGATAATATTCGCGTAGGTTTTAATATTTCCGTTCCAGGATGGTAATATAGCTGGCTCCCAGATTTTCTAAGAATATTGATATTTCCATAATTGGTGAGCACCCACAAATTATTTCTAAGGTCTTCATTTATATGTATTACGGTATTGGTACTCAGGGAAAACTTGTTGCGATCGTTGTGTTTGTAGGTATTCACCTCACCCGATAGCGGATCTACCCTATATAAACCATTGCCGTCCGTGCCCAGCCATACATAGCCATCCACATCACAATAAAGGGCAGAGAACAATTCCGTGATTGTACCATTGGGTCGGTTCCTAAATAGCGAATTCTGAACGTAGGCCTTCTTATCAAAATCGTACACCAAGATACCCAAACTAATATAGGAAGACCCTATCCACAACCTATTTTGCTTATCTAACAGTAGTAAGGTATTGTCTGACAAAGAGGTATTATAAGGAAACTCCAATGTTTCCCGTGTTTTAGTTTCCATGTCATATACATAAATGGGCCCCCTATAGGTACTTAATATTAACTGCCGGGATTTTCTCACTGCCATAGAGCTTATACCATAACGGCCGTGTCCTGTAGTTGGAACACTCGTTATACTGTCCATGGTCCCTTGTCTATGATCATAGGCATATATGGTACCAGTCTTAGTGGCCATCCACATCCGTTCCTGGTCCGGATACACCACTTCAATGGAATACTTCTTTCCAAAACCCTGGTAATATTGATCTAAGGATAAAAAAGTACCGTTCTTTTGCAGAAAGGAGAGTTCCCCTTTTAGGGATAAGGCCCAAACAGTCCCCTGTTGGTCCTTAAACACCTCCTTTACCTCATCGGAGGATGCAGCACTTTTAAAAATGAGTTCCTTAGGGATAAATTCAAAATTATAGCCATCGTATTTGGAAACCCCCGAGGCATGGGCCAACCAAACATAGCCACGCTCGTCCTGAACAGAATGGGTGACCTTAACACTTTGGTTGTCTATATTAAAAGGAAGGCTAACAAAATTGGATGGGCTTTGTGCGAAAACAAAGGCAGAATACCAATATAGTATCACAGCACTAACACACCATTTCAGTTTTACGACTTCCAATTTCCTATGATTCATAAACATTTCTTAAATACAGGGATAGCTACCTCGCATAATATTCCTAAATAATTAGTTCATAGTAGGAGATAAATTCATCAAAAAGGGGGAATTATTCATCAAAGCCTCAATCTTTCCTAAAATTTACCCTCAGAACGCTAAAATAAGACACTTTACTATTTAACACAATCTTAATATTTGTTGAACACAAAATAAATGACCCAATCAAACCATAATATAAACCTTAAAAGAGATTTCATAAATAAAACGACTCGCACCTATACTGGAACCGCCACCCTACCCACTAATTGGATAATCACAGTGGGAAGGTAAATCCAATATGCGTAAGATAGGAATTATAAAAGTGGACTTTAGAAATACCCCATAATTCCTCATCTCATTAAAAATAGTTTAGAGTTAAGTTTTGTTAGTTTTTGAATGCCCATTTCATGAGAGTGGAATGGGCTTATTACCAAAACGGATTGCTCTAAAAAAAATACTAAACCTACAACACCAAACCCAATTAACCATGACATGAAGAACACACCTAAAACAAGTATGAACCAAATCAAAATTGACCAATTATTAAATTAAACCAATTTTCATGAAAAAAAGAGCATTAATCTATGAAGAGAGCCCATTGCTGGTTCCTACCAAAAGAAGGCGGAGGAACAATCTGGTACTTTTCTCCTTACTCTCGGCCTTTTTATTATTACCCTGCACTTATGCACACAGTACGGTTACTGCTAACGCAACCGACCCCACCATAAGCCAACAGACAAGAACCATTAAAGGAACCATTAGGGATGAGAACGGGGAAATTCTATTCGGAGTAAACGTGGTGGTCCTTGGGACAACCCGTGGAGTACAATCCAATTTTGATGGAGAGTATTCTATCCGAGCCAATGAAGGGGATATTTTGGAGTTCTCATATTTGGGGATGCAAACCAAAAGAGTTACCGTAGGCGACAAGGATACCATTGATGTGGTTCTGGCAGAGGATGCGGAATCGCTGGATGAAGTGGTGCTTGTAAGTTTTGGTAAACAAAAGAAAGCCAGTGTAATTTCGTCCGTCTCTACCGTGAAGCCTGCAGATTTAAAAATCCCTTCTAGTAACTTAACCACCGCTTTAGCAGGTAATGTTGCGGGAATGATTGCGTATCAAAGAACTGGTGAGCCTGGTGCAGACAATGCCCAATTCTTTATTAGGGGGGTAACTTCCTTCGGATACGGAAACAGTCCGTTAATTCTAATTGACGGGGTAGAATTAACTACCCAGGATTTAGCGCGACTTCAGCCAGATGATATTGCGTCTTTCTCCATTATGAAGGATGCCACCGCCACTTCCTTATACGGTGCACGTGGAGCTAACGGAGTTATCTATGTTACCACCAAAGAAGGTGTGGAAGGGCCTGCAAGGATTAGTGCAAGAATAGAGACTTCTATGTCCCAAGCCACTCAGAATATAGACTTCGCAGATCCCATTACCTATATGAGAATGCACAACGAAGCTATTAAAACTAGAGACCCCTTAGGAATCTCCAGATATACCCAAGAAAAAATAGACAAGACCATTGCAGGTGTTGATCCTATTTTATATCCAACAACGGATTGGCAAAAAGAATTGTTTAAGGATTATACCATCAACAAGCGTTTTAATTTTAGTATTAACGGGGGTGGTAAAGTAGCTCAATACTATGTTTCCTTGGCAGCCAGCCAAGACAATGGTATTTTAAATGTTCCTAAGGTGAGCAACTTTAACAGTAATATAGATTACAAGCAATTTCAATTGCGCTCCAATACCAATATTGCGCTGTCCGAAACTACTAAATTAAAGATGAGCTTTATTGGAAACTATGATGACTACGTGGGACCATTAGAGTCGGGTCAGGCAATTTACAGAAAAGTTATGCAGAGTAATCCTGTACTCTTTAGACCTTATTACGAGAAGGATGAAACCAATTCCTATATTAATCACATCCTCTTTGGGAATTATGACAATGGAAACTACCTAAACCCTTATGCCGATATGGTTAAAGGATATAGAGAGTCTGGTTCTTCCAAGATTATCTCCCAAATAGAATTGGAGCAAGATCTGGCTGCCATTACAGATGGACTTATGGCCAAGGTAGTGGTAAATGCCAACAGGGAGTCTGGTAATGGAATTAACAGGTCTTACAACCCTTTCTTCTATGAGCCAAGAATAAACCCCATTACCAATAATATGATTTTAACTCCGCTAAACGAGGAAACAGGTACTGAGTATTTAAGTTATCAGGAAACCGGTAAATTTGTGACCTCATCCTCTTATTTGGAGTCTTCCCTAACCTACAATAAAAACATTAACGATTTATACGATGTCTCCGGGATGTTGGTATTTACTATGAACAATAGAAGAATATCCAATGCCGGAAATTTACAAGAATCCCTACCCTACAGAAATATGGGGCTGGCGGGACGTTTTACACTTTCTAGCCGCGACAAATATTTTGGGGAGTTTACCTTCGGATATAATGGATCGGAACGTTTCCATAAAAAGGAACGTTGGGGTTACTTCCCATCCTTGGCAGCGGGTTGGATTGTATCTAACGAGGAGTTTTTTGAGAATTATAAGGACGCCATTTCCCTATTAAAGTTTAAAGTTACCTATGGTCTGGTAGGAAACGACCAAATTGGAAGTGCTGCGGATCGATTCTTTTACTTATCTCAAGTAAATTTAAATGACAACCGTTATGGATTTACAACTGGAACTGATTTTGACAATTTCACCCCAGGGGTTTCCATACAGCGATATGCCAATGATAATATCACTTGGGAAACAGCAGCTAAGCTTAACCTAGGATTGGAGTTAGGGCTATTTGACAAATTAACCCTAGAAGCCGATTATTTTTCTGAGCATAGAACCAATATTCTGGCAAACCGTATAGTTACGGCCAGTATGGGATTAGAAAGCAGTGTAAGAGCTAATATTGGTGAAGCTAAGAGTCGTGGTATTGATGGATCCTTGGTGTATAACAACAGTTTCTCTAACGGACTATGGATACAGGGAAGGGCGAACTTCACCTATTCTACCAACGAAATCACCAAGATAGAGGAGCCAGATTATTCGGATACGCCATGGCTATCCCGTGTAGGCAAACCTATTAACCAACAATGGGGTTATGTAGCAGAGCGATTGTTTGTAGATCAGGAGGAAGTAAACAACTCTCCCGTACAGACCTTTGGTGAGTATGCCGGTGGAGACATCAAGTATAAGGACATCAACGGGGATGGTAGAATTTCCGGATTAGACCGTGTGCCGATCGGAAATCCCACAACTCCAGAAATTGTTTACGGTTTTGGAGTATCTGCAGGATATAAGGGCTTTGACATTTCTGCCTTCTTCCAAGGTTTGGCCAATGAGTCTTTTTGGATTAATCCATGGAACACCGCACCTTTTGTGGACGTTTGGCCAGGTGGAGACGCAAACAACCAGTTGTTGCAGGTATGGGCAGACAGCTATTGGTCTGAGAACAACAGGGACATCTATGCCAAATGGCCTAGATTATCTACTTCCAACATAGGGAATAATACCCAAACGAGTACTTGGTTTATGCAAGACGGTTCTTTCCTAAGATTAAAATCACTGGAAATAGGCTACACCCTTCCGGATAAATTGCTAAACAAAATGAAAATGAATCAAGTTAGAATTTATATGACTGGGAACAACTTACTATCCATAAGTCAATTTAAACTTTGGGATCCGGAAATGGGTGGCAATGGCTTAGGATATCCCGTTCAAAGAGTTATTAATGCAGGTATTCAGATATCTTTATAAAACAACAATCATGAAAAATAATAAGTATTTATTAATTTTCTTTTTCATAACACTCTTAACATCGTGTGAAAAGGAATATTTGAACATCGTCCCAGACAACTTGGCCACCATAGACCTTGCTTTTTCCAATCGGTACAATGCGGAAAAGTATTTGGCCACCTGCTATAGTTATTTACCTAGTGCACCAGGGATAAATCAAAATCCCGCATTAAACGCAGGAGACGAAATATGGTATCCAGATACACAAAGAAATTCTAATGGCCCTGCTATAGCCCAAGGCTTCCAAAACATTAGCAACCCACGTTTTGATTATTGGGTAGGCCGAAATGGTGGAAAATCCTTGTATATCGGGATTAGGAACTGTAATATATTTTTGGAAAATGTAGCGAGTGTACCTGGTGTAGATCAGTACATTAAAGATAGGTGGGCCGCAGAGGTAACGTTTTTAAAAGCCTATTACCATTTCTATTTACTACGTATGTACGGACCCATTGTAATAAATGATGAGGCTATATCCGTCTCTGCCTCTACCGAGGATACTAGGGTTACCCGTAACACCTTGGAGGAATCTTTTGAATACGTAATTTCCACCATGGACAAAGCTATTGCTGGCCTTCCTGAGACCCTTCAATTTGAGGATGAGGAAATAGGCCGAATCACCAAGCCTATTGCTGCCGCCATAAAGACGAGGGTTTTAATGGAGTATGCTAGCCCCCTATTCAACGGTAATCCTGTGTATAGCAGTTTTAAGAATGCAGAAGGCAAAGCAATGTTCCCAACGAGCTACGATGCCTCCAAGTGGCAAAGGGCGGCAGATGCTGCCAAAGAAGCCATAGATTTGGCCGAAAGTGTGGGAATTTCACTATTTACAAAAGAGGACTATAATGATCCCTTAGAGCAAAATGATACTACTTTACTAAAGGCAGCTTTAAGAAGCAGGGTTACGGAAAGATGGAACAAGGAATTAATTTGGGGGTCTACCGAAAGTACTTGGGGACTTCAGTTCCAATCTATGCCTAGATTATATCCGTATACGACCAACCCGGTAGCCTCTAACCATGCCCCTACCCTACGAATCGCGGAAATGTATTATACCGAAAATGGGGTGCCTATAGATGAGGATATCAACTATGACTATACCAATAGATATAGAACTAAACAAGCCACTAACAAGGATCGTTATTATATAGAGCCCGGTCAAAAAACGGCTATCTTAAACTTTAATAGAGAAACGCGTTTCTATTCGGACCTTTCTTTTGATAGAGGAGTTTGGTTTGGCAACGGAAGGGAATCGGATACTGATCCCTGGTATATCCACGCAAGAAGAGGGGAGTTTGCCTCTATCTTCGAGATTAACAACCATTCTGTTACCGGATATTGGCCCAAAAAATTGGTCAATTTGAAAACAACCGTAAGGAACGGTACCAGCTTCAGTGAGTACCGATATGCTTTTCCAATAATTAGATTAGCTGACCTTTACTTGTATTATGCGGAAGCCTTGAATGAGGTGAAATCTGCCCCGGACAATGAAGTGTACCGCTATATAGACCTAGTAAGGGAAAGAGCTGGCTTGGACGGTGTGGTAAGCAGTTGGGCACAACATTCCAAAGACCCTGGAAAACCTTTAACCAAGGAAGGAATGAGGGATATTATCCGTCAGGAAAGATTAATTGAGTTGTCCTTTGAAGGAAATAGGTATTGGGACCTGAGAAGATGGAAATTGCTGGAAGACTATATGAATAAGCCTATTAAAGGGTGGAGTGTATTGGTAAACCCTCTTGATGACTATTATACCGTACGGGTGCTACACAACCCAACTTTTAATCAAAAAGATTATTTGTGGCCCATTAGGGAGGAAGAATTGATCAACAACCCCAACCTACAACAAAATCCAGGTTGGTAATTCTTAAATTATGGAATTCAATCAAATTCACCTAGAAACTGAACCAGTAGTTAGCTATAAAGTCCCGATACAAATCGGGACTGCTAACCACCAAAAACTTTAAAATATAAACAAATGAAAAAAATAGTTAGCCTCCTATTTATCGGCCTTTTAATAATGGCTGGTTGTGAAGAAGATTACGAGCACTTGCCAACTACCAAAGACACAGTTGCGCCTAATAAAATAGAAAATTTACAATACGAACCCATTAATGGCGGATTCAACATCACTTACGATCTACCTGCGGACAAAGATGTACTGTATGTTAAAGCCACCTATACAAATTCTAAGGGGGAAACCTCCGAGGTAAGGGCATCTGCCTATAAAAACAAGCTTGTAATTGAAGGGTTTGGTGATACCTCAGAAAGGACTGTTAAAGTGTATGTTGTGGACCGGTCCGAGAACATTTCGGAGCCAGTAGTATTTACTGCGGCGCCTTTGGAGTCACCGGTAAATGTTATTAAAGAGTCCATGAGCATTACGGCCGATTTTGGAGGTGCCAGGTTTGAGTGGGTCAATGAACTGCAAACTCCAATATCCATATTGTTGTTTACGGAAGGGGACAATGGGGAATGGAAAGAAATTCAGACTGTTTACACCTCCCAGTCCGAATCCAGTACTGCCATAAGGGGTTTTGAATCTGTCCCCACTAAGTTTGCTGCGCTCATCAGAGACCGGTATGAAAATACCACGGACACCATTTACCCGGCCACCCCAGATAAAACTCTCACTCCCCTGTTTGAGGAGCGTTTGGACAAGACCAAGTTCAAGAAAATTGTCCTTGCCGATGACACAAATTGGGATGCATGGGAAGGCGATTACTATCATTTCTTTGACGAGAAAATGGAAACTATTGTACATACCCAGGGAGATCATCCCAATCCACAAATTTATTCAATAGACCTTGGGGTTACGGTAAAACTCAGCCGATTTGTGCTACATCAAAGAGCGTCACACGGAACTAGTCATGCCTACACCCATGGAAACCCAAAAAAATATACTGTTTATGGAGCTAAGGAGATGCCAGCAGAACCAGACAATTTAGATAATTGGATAAAACTAAGGGACTGTGAATCTATAAAGCCCTCGGGCCTACCAATTGGACAGAATACCGATGAAGATATAGCCCATTTCTACGCAGGGGATGAGTATACTTTTGAACTAGATGTACCCGAAATAAGATACTTTAGAATTGCATTTCACGAAACTTGGGACGGTGCAGGATATATTAACGCGTCACAGATAACCTTCTGGGGTAATGTCGTTAACGATTAACCAATAGATGGTGAAAGGAGCCAAAAGCAACTATCATTTCGCACTGAAACCATTTGGTGTGAAATGATAGGCCTGGCGACATCCACCCGCCTGAAGGACGTAGTCTGGCAGGTGTAAACAAAAAAATCAACAAAAAATAAAAACCGATGAAAACAATACATCATACATTTAAATTGTTTCTCCTTTTGGTTACTGGGGTTTTCATGTCTTGTCAAGATATGAACGAGGTACATGAAGAATACATCAAGGATGGGGAAATTATCTATACTAACAAAGTAGACTCCTTGTCTACCTATTCAGGGAAAAACCGAGTAAAGATCAAGGGGTATATTACAGGAGCCTTCACCGTTAATGAGATTGTAGTTTCTTGGAATGAGGGAGAAAATCAACAAGTGTTCCCCTATGAAAAATCGGCCCAAGATACCGACTCAATATCCCTTATAGTTACCGAGTTGGAAGAGAATAGCTATGAGTTTAAAGTGACTAGTAAAGATTCTGACGGTAACACCTCCGTTCCCTCTATTGCTTTTGGGACCGCTTATGGAGAAAGGTACCGATCCAATTTAGAACCAAGGTCCATAAATCATGTTGAGGTGGATCAAACCGATATGAAGGTGGTGTTAGCTATCGGAGCCGAGCTTCAAAGGGATACAGAAATTAAGTTTACAACAACCTCTAACGAAGAAGTGGTTGTATCGGTCCCAAAAGAAGAAACCGAAGTGGTTTTAGAGAATATCTCCTTGGACCATTCCGTTCACTACCGTACCTATTACGTTCCTAGTGCAACCAGGAATGGGGAGGAAACCTCAATTGACCAATTTGAATCGGATTGGGAAGAATTAACTATTCCTGCTATTGGTGAAATACTTAACAACCTTCAATTTACCCCTGTTTTGGGAGGCGTTGCAATGAACTGGAGCAACCCTGAAGGTGGCGTCTTGGTATTCACGGTAGAGTATACTGTAGATGGAGTGGTGAAAACTCAAACGGTTACATCCTCCGAGGTAGATGGGGAAGCCATAATTTCTGGAATGGATGAAGGCGAACAGACCATACATATTACTTTGGCCGACGCCTATGGTAACTCCTTTGGCCCTATGGATTACACCGTAACTCCGCAACCAGCACAATTATTAGACAAATCTGCTTGGACGGTGATTGATTTTTCAAGCGAAGAACCAAACGAAGGGGCGCCCAATGGAGTAGCATCCGCTACTATAGATGGTAATGTTAACAGCTTCTGGCATACGCAGTGGGCAGGTGGCAGTCCTGGATATCCACATTACGTTACTATAGATATGGGAGCAGAAAAAACGATCGCGAGTTTTGAGACTTTCCGTAGACAAGGTGATAGCCGGGGACAGACCAAACATCAGTTCCTAGTGAGTTTGGATGGTGAAACTTGGACAGATTTAGGGACTTTTAATATGGACCCAACTACCAATGAGGGACAGGTATATGCCATACCGTCTACCCCAACCGCTAGATATTTTAAATATGTAGCCGTAGAAGGGCCTAATTTCTATGCCTTCTTAGGAGAAATAAACGTATATGGTTTAGAGTAGCCATAACTATCAAATATAATCAGCATAAGAAAAGGGAGGGAATAATTCCCTCCTTTTTTCTTTTAGCAAGGCCTTTAATCACCTATAAAAGAAGCTAACTCCATACGTATTTTCACCTAATAGGCAACACCTAAATACTTAGCTAACAACCAATTACAAAACTGAAACTGGCTTTCCCTATGGAGTAACATTTAAAAATTAATTTACTATGAAAAACATCTATTTATTAGTACTTCTTGTTTGTTTCTCGGCATCCCTAACGGCACAAAGCCATGAAGCTCACGTTCCCATATCCAATACCATCGTGGGAATCTGGGAGCAGACCGGAGCAACCAACCCCAATACAGGGAAACTTACAGAAGTAAAGACCGGAAATTATAAAGTAATTAACGCAAATGGCACCTATTACACCTTTATTATCTGGGGTAATGAAATTTCATCAGCCAATACATCCATTGCACAATATGGCACCTATGAAATCACCTCTAAAAACCTTTTGGAGGAGCAAATAATAGCACATACCATACACCCCAATTTAAATGGTAAAAACAGTACGGTTAAGTTTGAATTAGTTGATAGCAAAACCTTACTGATTTCCTGGACCCCAAATGGAATAGACTGGTTTGATGAAAAATGGACACGCATGCCTTTAGGTAATTAAATAAGGCTTAACAGATAACCCAAATACCAACTACACCCACTGAATCATGAAAAAAGATGTTTTAATTTTTTTAAAAAAGTGTATCCCAATCCTAGCTTTTCTTGCTGGTATCGGGAATAGTAAAGCACAATTGCCCATCACCCCCTATGATGAATTGCCTGGGATTATTATTACCTACAAACCCAACTATCAGGAGTCCTTTCCTGATT
Organism: Arenibacter amylolyticus; assembly: GCF_002150785.1. GTDB lineage: Bacteria > Bacteroidota > Bacteroidia > Flavobacteriales > Flavobacteriaceae > Arenibacter > Arenibacter amylolyticus. The sequence goes on from NZ_MTAZ01000068.1 coordinate 15,277, forward strand.
GGGCCAAAAAACTCTATCAATATCCGGTAAATTATAAAGAGATAGAAGCCGGATATAAAGCCTATAAAGAGACCGATCCTGGGAAAACACCTATAGAAAGATATTACAAAATATGGAGACGGGTGGTTACCAACTATGTGCTTTCGGACGGAACCATAGCTTTACCAGGAAAAAAAGAAGCCTCTTTAGTAAAAAAAGGCCCTTCCACTAGTCTGAAAGGAAGTGATACTTCCAATTCCAATTGGAGTTTTTTGGGTCCCAGGAACACCTACTGGCTAAACGAGGCCAATAATCCTGAAATCCCTGGTGTAGCTCCATGGCAAGTAAATGTATATTCTGTTGCCGTGGCCAAATCTAACCACAATGTCATCTATACAGGAACCGAAACTGGGTATATTAATAAATCCACTGACAAAGGACAGAACTGGACCCTTATGGCGCCAGATTACTTATTCCTATCAGGAATCACCAGTATCGCAGTACATCCCACCAACCACCATATAGTATATGCCGCTGCCTCTAGGCAGGTTCATAAATCATTGGACGGGGGAGAATCCTGGACTCCTATCCTTAGTTCGGAATTATGGGTAAACCATATTGTTATAGATGAGGAAAATCCGAGCAAAATTTTCATTTCTTCCGATAAAGGAATTCACCTTAGTATGGATGCAGGTCTTACATGGCAACAAAAGGTTTCCAATACCGCCTACGATCTTCAAATAATGCCAGGGAATCCCAATAACATCTTTGCGTTGACTAAAAATAAGTTGGGAAATTTTGAAATGTACGCTTCTAACAATGGAGGAATAAGCTTTAGCAAAATGGAAAGTTTCCCAGCATCGCTTCCGGATCATTCTGGGGGATTGTTGGCCATGTCTGCTGCCAATACCAACATTTTGTATACCACCATGCTTAGCACGGATTCCCCATTACTCTATAAAGGAACTTTAAACGCAGGCACATGGACGTGGACGGAGATCATTGAGTGTGACACCCCCGCTTTTCCCTATAACAATGGTCAGGGATATTACGATCTTGTGCTAGAAGTATCACCTAACAACGAAAATGTTTTTATGGTGGGTACCACTACTTTATTTAAAACCAATGACGGTGGAAACTCTTTTGATGCCATTGGCGGCTACTTTGGTCGATTTAGCATCCATCCGGATATCCAGGATATCTATTGGATGCCAGATGATACCGTATATGTTGCCACAGATGGCGGATTGAGCTTTTCCAAGGATGCCTTTGAGACGGATTTCCAACCTTTGATCAATGGCATGGTAGGATCGGACATGTGGGGTTTTGACCAAGGATGGAATGAGGATATTGTGGTAGGAGGACGCTACCACAACGGAAATACGGCAATGGCCGATTTCTACGGGCATAAGGCCCTAAGAATGGGAGGCGCCGAATCTCCCACAGGATGGGTCTTACAAGGAAAAAGCAGGCATGTAGCTTTTAACGACTTAGGCCAAGGATGGATATTGCCAAAAACTGCCGAAGGAGCTCCAGAAGGTAGATTCCACTTTAACAAATATCCCAATATGTTAGAATATGGTGGCAATAGAGGAAGCTTGGTTCATCATCCAAATTACCACGAAATACTCTATATGGGGGAAGGCAATACCCTTTGGATGAGCAATGATATGGGGGTTAACTTCTCTGCCCTAAAGACCTTTACAGATTTAGTGATGGAGGTAGAAGTGAGTTTTATTAACCCAAAGGTGATGTATGTAGATGTTAGAGGTAGTGGGCTATATAAGAGTGAGGACGGCGGACTTACTTGGGTTAGGAAACCAACGCTTACCAGTGCAGAATTTGGAGGAAGCGGGATGAAAGGAAGAATTAGCATGGTGGTATCCCCGTATGACGAAAATACCCTCTACGCTACTTATGCCAATGGAACCTGGACCTCCAACAAAGGGAAGGTTTTTAAATCTACCGATGGAGGCGATAACTGGGAGGATATCTCGGGGAGCGTCAATGCCAATACCAAAGTCTTGGTAATACAACCTAGTTCTACCGGAGAAGAACTTGTTTATTTGGTGACCACCAGAGGAGGGGGAGCTCCCTCAAAAATTTACTATAGAACTCCTTCCATGACAGATTGGGCATTATTCTCTAATAATTTTCCGGCCAACTTTAGTGTAAATACAGCCTTGCCTTTTTACAGAGATGCAAAAATTAGAGTGGCTGGCGGAGCTGGTGTATGGGAGAGTTTCCTGCAAGACCAGAATTTTGAACCCGTGCTTAACCCATGGGTAGAAAAGGGACTAAGCAATTGTATGCTAGACACCCTCAATTTTGACGATCATTCCATGCTAAAGCACGAAGGGGCCTCCTGGCAATGGGAAATTACCCCCCAACCTAGTTATATTAGTGACCCCAATATCCGAAATCCTAAAGTAGTATTGGGAGCCCCAGGTACGTACGACGTAACCATGACGGTTACCCAAAATGGCAAGGTATACTCCAAGACCATTAAGGAAATGGTAACTACCACTACTTGCCCGTCCATTACAGACTGTAGTAATCCTGCTTTCCTTCCTAAGGATGAATGGAAACTGTTATTTGTGAACAGCGAGGAAACCAATCAAGGCGGACATGCTACGAACGCTTTTGATGGCGATCCCAATACCATATGGCACTCCCGTTGGAGCACTGGTACAGACCCTTATCCTCATGAATTGCAAATAGATTTAGGCAACTTCTACAGTCTAAGCAAGTTTACCTATCAACCACGTATCCATGGCACTAATGGACGCATCAAGGAATATCAGCTTTATATCAGTTTGGATAACACCAACTGGGGAGAACCTGTTCATACTGGAGAATGGCCCAACACCTCCAGTTCGCAGCACATAAATTTTGATGAGCCTATAAAGGGTCGTTATTTTAGAATAGTAGCCCTCTCCGAGGTTAACAATCAGGTTTTTGCCTCCATAGGGGAATTGGATTTTATAGGCTGCCTAGCAGACAATTGTCCGGGAATAGACAATCCAGATCAGGCAGATTTTGACGGAGATGGAATTGGCGATGCCTGTGATGACGATGATGATAATGATGGCGTACTAGATGTAGACGACCATTGCCCGGAAACCCCTCCTGGTGCGGTGGTTGATGCTAATGGCTGTACTAAATTTTCGCTTCCCGCCAATAATTTTACAGTAGAAGTATTTTCGGAGACCTGTAGAAGTAGCGATAACGGGAAGGTGGTAATAGGTACTAAAACCACCCTGCAATATCGAGCAAGCCTTGTGGGTACTGACTATAACAACACCTATAACTTTTCGGATACCCTTGAAATTACGGACCTAAAATCGGGTACCTACCAACTATGCTTTACGGTAGACGGAGAACCCGATTTTAAACGTTGTTACGATATCGCAATCAGTGAGCCACAGGATATTGCCGTTATGTCGTACTACGATGCAAGCACTAAATCTTTATCGCTTAAAATGTACAATGGATCCAATTACAAGGTTTCGATCAATGACAAAGTATGGGAAACCTCGGAAAGCGAGCTAACACTCCCATTAGAAGACGGGATAAATAAAATTGGCGTCACCACGGAGAAGGATTGCCAGGGGGTATTTGAGAAAGAGATTATACTAGAGAATCAAATTCTAGTATACCCCAACCCTGTGGAGGATTATTTATACCTAAACCTTGGCGAAGACAACTCTAACTTAGTGTTGCTAGAGATATTTGATCAAAGTGGAAAGCTAATTTTATCCAGAAGCCTAGTAGTGAATTACAAAACCGCACAGCTTAACGTAGGGTTCATTTACAGTGGCATCTATGCGGTTCGTTTAACCACCCAAGAGGGAAAGCACAACTTTAAAATAATTAAAAAATGAAACGTTTTATATTAGCTGTATGTATCATGTTTTCCGCCCTTTCCTGTAGTAAGGGCGGAGACACCCCAAAGGAAGAAGAAAATGTAGCCCCTACAGCGGCTTGCCTTGTTTTTCCGTTAAACAATTCCGAATGTATAGAGGGGGTTGTGAAAAGTAAGACTAAAAGCACCGTCAACTTTAAATGGGAAGCTTCCCTACATACGGACGCTTATGAGCTGAAATTGAAAAACCTATCTACCGGGAGTAGTATGGGGTACAACACTTCTAAAAATGAACTCCCCATAGAGCTTGAACGAGGGGTAGCGTATTCCTGGTTTATAATCTCTAAAAACAGCGTCTCTGGCGAAATAACTGAAAGCGACACATGGAAATTTTACAATGCCAGTGAGTCAGCATCGTCCTATGCTCCTTTTCCGGCCGAGGTGGTAGCTCCAGAAATTAATGTTGAACTCCCCTATTCCGAAAGCGGGATTACCTTAGAATGGTCTGCCAGCGATGTTGACAATGATATTAGCGCTTTTGATATCTATTTTGGAGTTAGTAAAACACCTGAATTGTACAAGGAAAATATCACTCTTAGTAAACTAGAAAATGTAGCAGTACAAAAGGAAACCACGTATTACTGGAAAGTTACAACCGTAGATTCTCAAGGAAACACCTCTACTTCCGATCTTTTTCAATTTAAGGTGAAATAGCCGTATCCTACGTGAAGGTTTCCAAACTACTCTTTCCGCTTAACCTGCCTAGGAAGTAACTAAGACCTTAGCGTACTATTGAAAAATGTTTTGAAATGGCTTTAGCAATCATACCGAAATTAAAAGGTAGGCTAAAGCCATTTTTATTAGAAGTTGTCTTCACTGGATTAATCAAGTCATTCCATAAAAAAACCCTAGCTCTCTTTATGCTTAAGAGTACTAGGGTTTTA
>NZ_MTAZ01000007.1 GCF_002150785.1 Arenibacter amylolyticus
TATTTTCAAAGCGGAGCTTTGTCAGGAAAAGCGAAGCTAATCCTATTGCGATCACATCGCTCAAGAAACCACGCTCCCATTTTTAGGCGTTACACTCCTTCCGTTACTTAAACTTGCGCCCGATCAATCCAAAAATAAGATTTACAAAGACCACTAGTCCCGTGAATAGGATCAGATCTGTTACCAAATAAAGAGCTGCTATACATCCGGCCGCGGCACTGCACCAAACGGTGGCAGCAGTTGTTAGCCCTTTCACAGATCCCTCTTTTTTAAGGATGACCCCTGCTCCTAAAAATCCTACACCGGTCACCACCTGACTCAACACCCTAGTAACATCTGTAAATTCTACTCCCTGAAACTGCAAGGACAGCATCACAAAGCCACATGCCCCAAGAGACACAAGCATGTTGGTCTTTAACCCTGCGTCCTTCCCCTTAAACTCACGCTCCATTCCGATGAGTAAGCCGGCTATCACCGCCAACAAAATTTTAAAAAGAAAATCGGAGGTAAATCCAAAATCGGGTTTTTCCCCGATCGCCCCCAGCATCAGCAACCCTACTACGTCCTTTCCAAAAATTAATGTAGCACTCATACCCTTCCCTCTTATAAATCGCGCCATGACTAAGCCTCCATTATTTCACCTCAACCATAATCGCGCCATAATTCCTTTGTCTGTATAACAAAATAAAAAAATAAAAAAAGAATGATTTTACTGCATTGAAAGGAATTGTAACACAATCCACTCTTTAATAGTTATCACCAACCTAGAAACTCGGCGGACGAACTGCAAAAAATAATCGGGGCCTAAGCTGCGAAAAGCCTAGACCCCGAATTAAACCGTTTAGCACAAAGCGATGGTTTTACAAAACCTCCGTTTCAGCTTAATTAAACCCGATATTTTTTAAAGCCTTATGACTAATTTTAATAGCCTCTAAGGGCTCCAAACCATCAAAGGTTTGATCTTGCTCTACCATATAAAATTTCATCCCAGATAGCTCTTTTTTGCTTAGTATACGGGAAAAATCAATAGTACCCGTTCCAACCGGTGCAAATCGGCCTTTTTTGTCCATATCCTTTACATGCCAGCTTATAAAACGCCCAGGATATTTCTCAAAATAGGCAATAGGATCAACCCCTGCCTTAGTCACCCAAAACAGATCCATTTGATAGTTGACATATTTTGGATCGGTGTTTTCTAACAGATAGTCAATGGGTACCACGCCCTCCCTATCCTCCACAAACTCAAAATCATGATTGTGGTAAAGCAGCTTCAGTCCGGCTGCATGCGCTTTTTCCCCAAGCGTATTTAATATTCCTGCTAGCTTGGCCGCTCCGCCTGTCATTCCCATGGACTTAGTTTCCTGATCATAGATAAAATGGCCCATTGGCGGTATGGGCACTACAAAATATTCAAAGCCAGCAGCTTTTACATCGGCCATCATGGCATCTGCATTTTCCAAAGTAACACTCCCCTGGTGAGCACTAATTGGCCTTAAATTCAATTTATTTAAATACGCTTTAAAATCGGCCGGTGCCATCCCATAGAACTTTCCATCGGCATAACCTGCCGCCTCAATATTTTTATATCCAGCATCTGCCACTGCTTGGAGGGTAGCTTTAGCATCTTGTTTCATATCGTTGCGCACGGTATACAATGCCAGCCCTCCAAATTGATCTTGGGCATTACCAATAAACATCCCGATTAATAAAAGGGACAATACAACATTACTTAATCTCGATATTTTCATACTATTAGTGTTTAGGGAAAGAATTTCCGTTAAGGTTCTATTTCAAATTTAACTAATTAACTACAATTGATTGCCACCCTCTCCTAATTATCACAATAATCACCACAGGGATATCTTTGGGACAGTCATTGCTAAAGACGTCCATAGCACTCAATACAAACAAAAGCGCACAAAAATCGCCTAAACAAGCCTTCAGCGACTCCACATTCCACTTTAAGTAGTGGTTTTCAAAATAAAAAACCCCAGGACAACTTCCTGGGGCCTTACTACTTTAGTTTACTTAAAGCTGTATCTACGCCTCACAACTAGCACACTCTTTTTTCTGTCTAAATTTTTGCGCGGCATTCATACTATGCTGATAGTAGAGGGATTTTAAGCCCAATTTCCAAGCAGTGACATGGATCTTGTTTATTTCCTTCACCGGCATATCTGGATGCACGATAAGATTCACCGACTGCCCTTGATCTATATGATTCTGGCGATTTGCAGCTTGGTAAACAATATCCATCTGATCTATCTCCGAGTAGGTTTTAAACACCTCTTTCTCCAAGTCCGAAAGGAAATCTAAATGCTGCACAGACCCATCATAATCTCGGATACTACGCCACACCTCTTGGGTATTTTTTCCTTTTTCCTCTAGTAGCGCCTCTAGGTATGGATTTTTAATAGTGGTTTTAATCTTGGCAATATCTTTCACATAGATATTAGACCAAATAGGCTCTATCCCTTGTGAAACCTGCCCTAGAATAAAAGCGGAGGAAGTTGTAGGAGCAATAGCATTTAAAGTAGCGTTACGTCTACCATACCCTTTAAGCACCTTAGGCTCTCCAAATCTATCGGCCAATTCACTTGAAGCGGTATAGGATTTCTCCTTAATCAATTTAAAGATTTCACTATTTAGGTTATAGGCTTCCTGACTATTAAAGGGCAACATTTTGGATTGCAAAAACGAGTGCCATCCCAATACTCCTAAGCCCAATGCCCTATTTTCCTTTGCAAAGTTATAGGCCCGTTCCATGAATAGGAAGGTTTGGCGGTCTTCCCTTTCCTCGGAATCCCTATATTCCTCTAATTTTTCTATAAATTCCGTAATTACCGCATCCAGAAAATAAACCATTGTTTCCACCGCATCGGTATCTTTCCACTTATCATAATGCAATAAGTTTACGGAAGATAGCACACAAACAAAAGACCACTCGTCATTGGAGGGCAGCATAATTTCTGTACAAAGGTTACTGGCATAGATGGTATGCTTCTCATTTCGGTACACATCGGCGGCAGCGTTGTTTGCATGATCTTTAAAAAAGATATAGGGGTACCCCATCTCACCTCTTCGCTGCAATACCTTTGCCCAGATGGTTCTCTTTTCTACATCCCCATCTATCATTTCCTGCATCCATTTATCCGTTACGGTAACCCCATGGGTCAGTTCCTGAATAGGATTCCCTTCGGTACCAATCTCCAAAAACTCCATAATGTCTGGATGCTCTACGGGCAAGTAGGGTGAAAAACGACCACGTCTTACCGAGCCCTGACTTACTACATCTACCATAGACTCGAACAACTGCATAATATGAACAGCTCCCGATGCCTGTCCGTTATTTTTTACTTCAGCGCCACGATGACGGATCTTTCCGAAATACCCGGAGGTACCCCCTCCTAATTTAGACATCATCCCTACTTCCGATTGGGTGTACAAAATATTCCCCATATCATCGTCTATGTGAGATCCAAAACAGCTAATAGGGAGTCCTCTTTTCTTCCCAAAGTTAGACCAAACAGGGGAAGCCAAAGAGTAGAAGCCCTGAGACATATACCCATAAAATTTATCTGAGTACCCTGGTATTTGAAGAATCTCCTCTGCTCTATCGGCTATTTCCCGGATGCGCTCTTCGGCAGACATTCCATTGGAGATATATCCTAAGGCCAGGAAGTTTCTACTATGTTCGGTTAACCATTCAAAACCTTTATTGTTTTTTTCTTTACTCTTTTCTAGCGCTTCTTTTCTAGACGCTATTAGCAATTCGCTCTGGTTGGTGGTTTGGACTTCGGAATCTGCGGTCAATTTGTTATCGTTCATATTAAAAAAGGTCTTCACTGGTTATACTTTGGGTTCTTTTACTATAATTTATGGATCGCTTAACGAAGAAATCTCCGTGTTTGGTGCCTATAATCTCGTCATCAAACCACTCTGTTTCCGCTATGAGCGTTTGATCTATTTCAAATATTTTTCCAATCCCAATACTCTCTAGGGATTTATTAAAGCGGTCTTTTATAAACTCGTTAACTAAGTTTTTGGGTAAAAAGTCCAATTCTCCTGCCTCAAAGATCCAATCGATAATTTTACTCTCCGCCTCAAAAGACTCCCTACACATTTCCTGAATCATTAGCTCATAATCCTCATCGAACCAATCTGGATTTTCTTGTTTTATAATTTTAATAAGGTCAATTCCAAAATCCCCATGGATCTGCTCTTCTTTAGAAGTAGCTTCTACGACATTGGAAATTCCCTTAAGCATATTTTTATGCTTGTTAAAAGCCATGATGATCAAAAATTGGGAAAAGAGGGAAACGTGCTCTATAAAGAGTGAGAAGAGCAAAACTGACTCTGCATACTCTCTATTATCCTCACTTTTGGCATTTCTAAGGGCGGTTTCCAAATACTGCACCCGTTTCATGATCGCCGGTTTCTTTTTCAGGTTTTTAAACTCTTCGTTCAGCCCCAAAATCTCCAAAAGATGGGAATAGGCATCATGGTGTCTAACCTCACTTTCGGCAAAGGTAGAACCCACCGAACCTATTTCCGGTTTTGGCATCCTATGGTATAAATCTCCCCAGAAGTTTTTTACGGCTACTTCTATTTGCGAAATAGCAAGCATGGTATTCTTGATGGCAGAGCGCTCAACATCTGTAAGTAAAGCCTTAAAGTCCTGTATGTCACTAGTGAAGTTAAATTCGGTATGAATCCAATAGGAATGCCTTATGGCTGGCACGTATTCGTACAGCTCTGGATATTCGTAAGGTTTAAGATTGAGTCGCTTTTCAAAAATATTGCTTTTACGTTTTTTGGCTTGCTCGTTCCTATATAGGATATAGGCTTTTGCCACCTCAAAAAAGCCACTTTCCATTAATTTTGTCTCCACCAGATCTTGCACCTCCTCAACTGTAGGCACATAGTCTCTATCCTTCTCTTTTCGTTCTGCAAGAAATGTGTACACCAATTCGGTTATACGCTCGGCATCGGCGGGCTCACCCTGTTCTACGGCGGTCATGGCCTTTAATACGGCATTGCTTATCTTTTTTAATTCAAAGGGTTCTGTTGCAAAGCCTCTTTTTACAATTGAGGTAATTTCCATGGTCATTAAATATTTATAAATTTAAAATCATGCTTGTTATAAAGGTCTACCTTTATTCTTTATGATTATATATTTTCAAATTTGATTGTCCACATGGTTATTAACATTCAGGGTTTTAACGCTCCAATGAGGAGTTAAATAGCCCACCATGCTAGACATTACTTAGTATGCGCTCAATTCCAGTTAGCCCTTTCCAATAGGAATAATTGAGTTATTTTCACTCTAGGATTACATTTTTCCCTACAAAAAGCAATCTTTACACCTCTCTAGAACAGGACTACATCTTTTAAATAATAGAAAAGATGTCACCGATTCGCGAACAACCAGTTTACTACGCTTATAACCACTTAAAACTTTTCCAAATGAATAGTCTTAGTTTAAAGCGGTATTGCGGTACCGAGCAATACTTTATTTATGAAGAAATTTCTTGTGGTAAATGGTTTAAGAAATAACCTTGGATCTTCCATATAAATAGATAACCCTCTTGTTATAACCAAGTACACATTAGACTACAACTTCAATCGCGAAAGCATTGTCAATTCGGAATAGGCAGGTCTCCTGACTTGTAACTGCTTCCACCGTCCTTCCCGCATATGCAGTGGACACTCTTAGATGAAAGCATTTGGCATGTTACTTACAGTTGCGCGACAGTTCGTGATTTTCACACGATTCCCTTTTTGCTACGGTTAAGTAAATCCTTTTCCGGTTATTGAAGAATATTAAGAACATACAAAGCGCAAATGTAGACATAAATTTCACAAAAACGTCCTAAGCTTAGTGAAGTTTATCTGGACATTTTTTAAGTTAGCATATATCACAAAAACACCATTTTCCTATAATTCCTTGACGTTTAAATGTATATTTATAGTACCTACAACTTACTTGTAAGATGTATATAAATACTATTACCCCTGAACGTTACTATAACGTACCTATCTATATTTGGATCTAAGCAAAATACAGTAGAATTTAGGAGGAAGGCACTCCTAATCTAGGTATGCGATCTTATAACCAATTACCTCCGAGCAGGCCATAAGGCATCGGACGGATACTACCGACAACAATTCCCCCTTATATGGAACGAGCAGGTGCGCCTGTGCGGAGTGGGTAGGCAAGCGCTGAGGCATACAAATCTCGCTTAGTGAGTAAAAAGCTCCTATTTTTAGGAGTTGACCTTTATAAATCATAACTAAACCAAAAAAAACATGGCACAAATAAATTCCGTAGAGGTTAAAAATGTCCCTGAATACATTCATGTAGGTAATAAGGAGAGTGAAATTATGGTAGCTGTAGCGGTTACCTTCCACAAAATTGACATGCAACTTGAAATGGAATATATCTTGGACGTTGTTATATTTGACATTCACGGCCCCATGGACATTCCGGTTATCTTGGCCAATTGGGAAGACACCAAGGTGCTTCCCGTTTCACTAGGTAGAAAAGACCAATATCTTGGAGCCGCAAAAAAGCATATCCTGGCAAGTACGGAAAGCGAACTCTTTGAAATTCCGGTAAACTTACAACTGGGAAAATTAACAAGAACGGACTCCTATATCCGACGCCGGTTAGATGCTTTTGCCACCTTAACCCCTGCAATAGGAAGATCTTCCAAATGGTCTGCCCAGTTGGAGTCTTATTTATTACATTAAAAACACCTTTTCCAACCTTGATTGGGCGCATCCCTAACACCTAGGTCGCGTTATTAATTCCGACAAAATGCTAGGACCATAAAGGCTTATTTTTTGACCCTATAGTTCCGTTAGGACGAGCTTGTAAATTACCCCTTCCGAACCCCTCCCCGCTTCTGAAGCTACATAGAGTTCTCCGTCCTCACTAAAAGTAATCCCCTCTGGTTGAGGAAATAGCTGTGGATCCAAGGGGTACACCCCTTTAATCTCATTATTGGACGACATTATCATTAATTTTGGCCTTGTCCCTTCCAAAATATAAAGGTCTCCGGTTTTAGGATGAATGGCCATATCCGAAGGCCTAAAGGTTTTATTTTGATGTTTACGAACAAAAGGAGTTAGCATTTCATCGTCCAAAGAAATTTTCATAACCGCTTCCGTATTTAATTCATAGGTATCCAAGGAAAAAGCATAGATCCCTTTAAACGTATCATCCTCCAGATTCCGATCTTTGGGCACCATTAATAGACTGTTCCGCTCCTTATCAAAAGTAAGCGTTTCCATGTTATGCTTGCTCTTAAAAGGCGTCTTATACACCTCCACCTGAGGCTGGGGATTTTTATATCCCCGGACCTCAAAAAGATCGCCATCACTTCGCAGCACAAAGGCATTCTCCCCGAGCACAACCAACCCCTCATAGTCCCCGTCGTCTCCAAACTTATAGGAATTCGCCAACTTGTTGTTTGCTAGGTCGTACATAAAAATCACCCCTTCCTCGTCCTGTACCGCAGCAATCATATCCTGGCTCACCCATGAAATTGCCGATATCTCCCGAAGCACGTTTGGAAGCTCCCACTTAGCCGTTATCTTTATGGGGCTTGTACTGGGATCAACGGGTGCCCTGTGACCATTGAATAAAAGAAAAATGGTAATCAGTCCTAAGACCAAAACCACTACTGTCAATATTTTTATGGTTCCTATTTTCAATTGACCACTCATTCTGTTGCCGTTTATGTATTATAAAAAATACAATTTCCTCAAAATTAAAGAATACCCCACAAAATAATTGAGCCAATGCCGCAAAATTCCGAAAAAATAAAAAGCTTCTGTCCTTGGTGGGTTATTTCCAAAGACAGAAGCTTTAATCTGGTTCCGTACCTAAAAATTTTATTTCATTATCCGGGTTAATTTATAGAAGCGTTGGTAGTGATCCGGAATAGTATCTATTCTTAACAGGGATCCCTCTTCCATGTACGGATAAATCTCATCATAGGTACGCACATCGTACATACTTATTCTTTTACTTATGTGTTCCCTACTCAACTCATAGGGTCCGTCTAAACCAGCGGCCGCCACCAATTCCAAGAAGCTGTGAATAGTAGCCTTATGATAATTGTACACCCTGGGCGCCTTGTCCTCTACCACCAAGCCTTTGGCAAGGGATTTATTCTGCGTAGCCACTCCAGCGGGGCAGGTATTTAAGTTACACTGCAGGGCTTGTATACATCCCACTGCCAACATCATGGCCCGGGCACTGTAACATCCATCGGCTCCAAGGGCAATGGCACGCGCCATACTAAATCCGGTGATAATCTTTCCTGCAACAATAATTTTTATCTCTTTTCTCAAGGCAAAGCCCACCAAGGTATCATGAACAAAAACTAGCCCTTCCCTAAGTGGCATACCCATACTATTGGAGAATTCTACAGGAGCAGCTCCCGTACCACCTTCTCCACCATCTACGGTAATAAAATCTGGCGTAATCCCAGTATAGACCATGGCCTCACAAAAGTCCATAAACTCCTGCTTTCTACCTATACACAGCTTAAATCCAATAGGTTTTCCATCGGAAAGATCCCGTAGTTTCTTAATGAAATACATAAATTGGATGGGGTCTGCAAAGGCACTATGAGCTGGGGGAGAATGAACAGCAACATGCGGTTGTATGTGTCTTATCCTTGCAATCTCCTCCGTGTTTTTAGAAGCTGGAAGTATACCACCATGCCCAGGCTTGGCACCTTGAGACAATTTTATCTCAATCATTTTCACTTGAGGACGCAATGCATTTTCACGAAAGGTAGTTTCGTTAAAACTCCCATCATCATGGCGACAACCAAAATAACCGGTACCAATTTGCCAAATTAGGTCCCCACCATTTTCCAAATGATAATCGCTGATACCTCCTTCTCCTGTATTGTGGGCAAAATTTCCCATTTTAGCTCCCTTGTTCATCGCTAGCACGGCATTATGACTCAAGGACCCGAAACTCATGGCCGAAATATTCAACAAACTGGAAGAATAGGGTTGCAAGCAATCTTTTCCACCAATAATAAGTCTAGGAAACTCCCCAATTTCCTTGGGGTTATGCTTGGCATACATGGAATGTTCCATCCACTCATAGCCCGCATGATAAAGGTCCATTTGCGTACCAAATGGCTCCGTATCGGTTTGTTTTTTCGCACGCCTATAGATCAACGATCTCAAGATTCTATTTAAGGGCCTCCCCTCTGTATCCGTCTCAACAAAATATTGCATAATCTCCGGCCTAATAGACTCCAGCATATATCGGAATCTCCCAACAATCGGGAAGTTTCGCCGTATGGTATGCTTTTTTTGCACAATATCATAAACCCCCATAAGGATTAGAGGACCAACTAACAGAAGTACCCATAAGATAGGGGGCCAGAAAACAGCGATACCAGCAATTACAACCATCACGATCGCGGAGATAACCATAAACTGTTCACGAACTTTCATAAATATGATTTAAGTGTTATTCATTTTATATTGAAACACCTTTACATTGATGTTTCTTAATTTTTAAACTCCCTTACATTTAGGAAGATCAGCAATAAACAAACTACATCCTTTCCATAACTACAACCTTTGCGTACTAATTATTTTACCAGCCATGGTTGATAAAATGGAATCCAAAAGATTATCAATCCCTTAATTTTCACTCTTCAAATTTGGAAGAGATTACGACATCCATTTTCTATCGTCAAATTTTTACAAATATCACATCTTTTTTTATTCTCTAAGAATATTTAACCAACTTTTATCCTTTTAAATCCCTAATGACTTCACCACCCATATTTTATCGACTTTTATCGCCCTCAATTCTTACGGTAAAATGACCTCTGGGCCTTTAATTCAGGCAAACTAATAGTAGAAAATGATCTTGAGGTGTAGCATAGGTTGGCATGACCAATACTTTCTGTGTTTATAAGGAAACACTCTTTAGCCCCAAAGTCCCGTATCTCCCCCCTTAGCAAGTAGATTAAATAAGCTGGATTCACCCAAATATATTTGCTGGCATACCTGTATAGCCGCAATTTTCAATCACAAAAAGTGAACCGGCCAGCGGCTGCCGCTTTAATTCCTCCTCACTAAGCCCCTTCCTAGCTGTGGTGATATACAAGTTTTCCAAAGTGGGCCCTCCAAAAGTACAGGAGGTAACATTGGAGACAGGAAGTTTAAATGCGGCCAGTTGCTCCCCCGTTTTAGGATTCCAACGCGTTACCTGCCCCCCTCCCCAGTGTGCAATCCATAGCATTCCCTCCTTATCAATGGTCATCCCATCAGGGAAACCTTCTTCTTTGGGTATTTGGATGATGGTTCTTTTATTGGAAATAGCTCCAGTAGCCTCATCGTAGTCGTAGCGAACTACTTGCAAGGTAGGCGAATCTATGTAGTAAAATGCCTTCTCCCTTTGGCACCACGCCAAACCATTGGAAATAGTAATGGTATCCTCTTTTTTTTCTACGGTCCCGTTTTTGTGCAATACATATAGACTCCCAGCGGCTTTATCTTCCGAGAGGGGCATGGTCCCCGCCCAAAATCTCCCTGCTGGGTCGCACTTTCCGTCATTAAATCTATTGCCCGGCAAATGCTTTTCGGGATCGGCAATTGGCTGCACTTCCCCATGCTTACGATCCAGATAGGCAAATCCGTGGTGAAGGGCGGCCACATAGTTAACACTGCTAGCTACGGCCATAGCACCAATCATCTGCCCAATTTCTAGGGTGCGTAATTTTTTATTTTCCACGGACCATTCGTGAACATGACCGCTCAATATATCTACCCAACAGATAAGTCCTCTCTTCTCATCCCAAATAGGGCCTTCTCCCAATTCGCTCTTATGGGCACAAACAACTTCTATTGATTTCATAGTATCCATCTGTAAGTAAGTATCTATTTTATCGGAGTCGATAAAATTATCATTATCAAATCTCCAAGATAGTAAACTTTACGGTTAGGATATCCCAAGCATGCATGGGTACTTAAGTGGCTACCCCTTGCTTAATCTCCGCTAAATAACAATGGAAAGAATTTCCCCTTCATCTTTTCCCCTTTTGGAATGGGCGGCACCCCATGCAGCAACTCTTCATCGGTATTGCTAGTGGTACCATCGGCAAATACGTTTAACACAAAAGCCCGCCGACTTCTTCCGGAGGTATTTGCATAAGATCCATGAACCAATAAAGGATGATGGAAGGTAGCGTATCCTTTTTTCAATTCAATGGGGACCGGATTAAAGGCTTCCTGTTGTTCTGGGGAGAGAAATTGCTTTAGCCCCTCCATTTCCCCTGCCAAAGCAGGTTTCTGCAATAACCCCCACTGATGACTTTTAGGTATATAATGGAGACAGCCGTTGTCTAGATTAGCATCATCCAATCCGGTCCAGCAACTAAGGTGTTGCATGGCCACCGTTCTGGTCCAATAGGAATAATCTTGGTGCCAGGCCACCACACCCCCGTGATGGGCCGGTTTACAGAAAAGCTGATCGTGCCAAAAGCGTACGGACCTATGCTCCAACAATTGATGGGCAGCCATTACAAAAGCTGGATTCCACAAGACATCATGGAAACCCTTGGATATGCGCCAATGTCCCAAGGAATGGAATAAAACCGAATTGGGATCCTCTGACTCATTGCTGTGAAATTCATAAAATAGATGATGCCCAGGATGTTCCGGATCCATAACATTTTTTAGTTCCTCTAGCAATTGCTCTACCTGCCATTCCTCTAACAGCTTAATACCAGAAACATAGCCATACTCTTGGTAATGGGTTATCTGCTCCTCCGTAAGTTTATATTGTTCCCAGTCTTCCGCACTCTTTGGCCACTGAAAGAGGTCTGAAAGTAAATAAGGGTAATCTGCAAGGTCTTGTTCCGTAGCCATCATGTTATAGGAATTACTAGTTCTCTCCTGCTAAAGGGGAAAAAGGGTCAACAAAAAAATCTATTGATTCTTTTGAAATACCTGGATGCGATCGTCATTGTTAGCAACCACCAACCATTGTTGATCACCTACCGTTAGTTGAATTATTTTCTTAGCGTCCTTATTGGCGAAAAATCCACTGTCCTTAAACGGCAGGGATGTAAATCCTCCCTTGCCATCACCCAACATCATCACTCCTGTCCCGGCATCATTCCTTGGGGTTTCAATCTCTGAGACAAATAGATTCCCAACCGCAAGGAAGTCGAGGTTACCATCCAAATTAAAATCTTCTATATGAATATCATTAATACTTGAAAGCTGTGCCATATTAGGAAGGGGAGAAATCTTAAAATTTCCGTTTCCCAAATTCTCCATATAGGATGAAGCGAAGGTTTGAGCTGCATAATGCAACGAATTATCCAAATTTTCCTTACCGTAAACCTGATCTATTTCCAAGGAGGCGAACAGATCATATTTTTGAATTTTATCCTTTAATCCAGGAATTTGCTCGGCAGAGCAAGAAAACCCCCTTAAAGGATAATGCTTATCATTATTATAATAGCCCAAAACAATATCATACTTCCCGTTGCCGTCAAAGTCGTTGAAATATATATCGAATGGCTTATCAACTGAGGTCTTATACTTATAATTTAGGCCGATATTCCCAACAATAAAATCCGTATCCCCATCATTGTCAAAATCTCCCTTCTCAATACTAAACCACCACCCCCAAGAATTCTCCAGCCCTATTGGAATTTTCTTTTGCAACTGACCCTCCACATTTTCAAAAATAGTAATAGGCATCCACTCCCCGACAAGAATCAGGTCATCATCCCCATCATTATCATAATCTTCCCAAATGGCATCGGTAACCATTCCCAAATCCTTGAATACTGGTGCAATATCGTTAGTTTTATTTACCAATTGCCCATTTTGATTTTGCAGGAGCATACTACTGGCAGGCAAGGGATAATGATAGGGAATGTGTCTGCCTGCTACAAACAGATCCATATCCCCATCTTTATCGTAATCATTGGCGGCTACCTTAGAGCCACTCGTTCTACCAAGATTTAAAACGGCACCCTTAGTAAAACCTCCTTTTCCGTTATTCATATAAAGTCGGTCTATATAATGTGGATCGTTTACCTTGTATTCATTGCCCCCACTTACTACATAGAGGTCTAAAAAGCCATCACCATTTACATCCACAAACAAGGCATCTACATCCTCATAAGCCGCATCCTTCTCCCAAAGGTCATTCAATATGGACATGAAACTACCATCCCCTTGCATGAGGAATAATGCCCCTGCCTGACCGTTGGCTCCACCCACATAAACATCTTCCAATCCATCATTGTTAACATCCCCTTTTGCCAATGCCGGTCCAAATTGCGACAGTTTATGTGGCAATAAAACCTGATAGCGATAATCGTCAAAACTATTTTCTTTATGTACGTAATCTAAGGCTCCTCTTAGTGATACTTCACTATAGTACGGTTTGCTGTTTTCATGGTTATAAACAGTCCTTTGCTCCCCGTCTTCCATATCTAAACGAACCATCTGATTGGCAGGTATATTTTGTAGGACAGTGGTTAGATCATTTGGCCACTGTACCACTATACTATCTATAATTTTTGCATTACCCACTCCAAAGTGAAGAATGGGCTCACTGGTAGAATAAATACCGCGTACATTGGTATGTTCCAAAAACTGGATTCCACCTTCCTGATACAAGGTGGCCTTGGTCCCAAATACACTTCTGTTAGCCCCGTCTTTTAGCGCAATTCTTATAAAGTTAGTATGTGGCAGTTTTTCAGTGTTATTCCGATATATAAAAGCCGTATTATTAATATTGTTCACCACAAGATCGAGGTCGCCATCATTATCCAGATCAGCATAGGCAGCCCCATTGGAAAATGAAGGCTGATCAAGTCCCCATTCTGCTTTAACCTCCTTGAACTCTAAATTCCCTAAGTTCTTAAAGGCATAATTTTTAAGGGGTTGCGATGGCAAGAGGGCAATAGTTTTATCCAAATCCAAAATATCCCAGATGCTTGGAGGATTTGTATTCGGATTTTCCATCACCCACTTATTAGCAGTTTCGGTAATAAACTTGCCCACCTTCTTATCTGCATCGGTATTTCTTATATCGTACAGAAGGCCATTGGTTATATAGGTATCTTTTAATCCATCGTTATCAAAATCTGCTATTAAATTTGCCCAACTCCAATCTGTTGCCGCCATACCTGTAATTTGGGCTACGTCTGAAAAGGTGGTATTCCCATTATTCAATTGCAAGGTATTGTACATATACTGATAGTGTCCGCCCTCCTCTACTACCTTCCAAAACAAGCTAGGGTTCATTCCGCTCATATTGGCCTTTAACCTATAATTATCCTCTGCCACCATATCCAAAACAAACACATCTAGCAATGCGTCATTATTTATATCTGCCACATCTACCCCCATAGAATAAAATGAAACATGGTTCATAGCTTGGGGAAGGATATTGGTAAAGGTGCCATCAGCATTATTTATAAAAAGAAAATCCGGAGCATTAAAATCGTTTGCCACATAGAGGTCTGTCCACCCATCATTATTTAAGTCGCTTGCCGATACGGCATTTGGAAATCCAGTAAGATCCACCCCTGCCCTTTTGGAAACATCCTCGAAAAACCCTTTGCCGGTATTTCTTAATAGTTTAATATGATATTCTGGCTGCAACAGCGTTGTTCCGGAGTATTTGGAATAGCTTCCTGGGTTAGGTGGCTGCGTCAACAACAACAGGTCTAAAAAACCATCTTTATCATAGTCCAAAAAGGTTGCGTGTCTTGTTCTTTGGGAATCATCTACGCCATAGGCCTTGGCCTCTTCCTTAAAAGTCCCATCTCCCTTATTAATGTATAATTGATTTTTTCTGAGCTCCGGGGCGTCGTCATACAGCTCCCTAGTCACATAGATATCCAGGTGTCCATCATTATTTACATCTGCCACGGTCACGCCTGTAGACCATCCGTTATCTTCCTTAATCCCTGAGGACTTTGTAACATCTTTAAATTTAAGATCACCTTGGTTAAAATATAACTTATTGGGCACTAAATTCCCTGCAAAAAACAAATCTGGGAGTCCGTCCTTATTAAAATCTCCAATCCCTACTCCGGCACCTCCATAGAAATTAGAGTATAATAAGATGTTAGCTTCTTTGGTATCTTTTATTTTATTGTTGAATTTAACCCCGGTATACTTGGCGTCCAAAAGGGAAAATCGTGGGATATCCTGCCCCCAACTAATGGTTGAACCTAAAAGCCCTATAGCCCAAAAGACGATTGCTTTCTTTCTTCGCATGGTATAAAAAAATGTATAAACTTTTTTCTTGATTCTATATAAAAGGAGGGGATTCCCCTCCTTTATAATTATTATTGATTTGCAATGCTTTGGGAAAATAGTTTACTCTACATCCCACCACACCCTTGTTGTTAGGAGGTCTGGACCTTGTGCTGCAATGGCGGCCTGGTAATTTTCTGGATTATTGCTCTGTTCGCTTTCCGAGTAGGTGAGTCTTCTTGGGATAGTTCCATTGGTTACATTACCCGGGTAATTTACGGGCACCAAGTTTGGAAACCCTGTTCTTCTCCAGTTAGCGAACGCTTCATATTCATTTAGAAAAGTAGCTGCCCAATATTGCGTATTAATCTGTTCTAGGGCATTAGCTGCATCAAAGGGATTGGCAGCCAAGTAGGCGTCTATTTCGGCATCCGCTATCACTGCATCCGGCCCGTATAACTCCAACATTTTCATTGCAGCCCGCACTCCTGCGTTGTAATGGGGCTCTGGATCTCCACCAGCTAAATTCCACCTAACAGCGGCTTCGGCCAACATAAACTCTACCTCCGCATAGGTTTGAAAGAACATTGGAGCTTCAAAAAAGGTAATGATATCACTAGGTTCCGCATACAGACTAGTATCCTCTTCTCCGGTTGCAGCTAATAATAGCTCCGAATCCAAGCCGTTTGGCAAGCCTTTAAGATCTGCTGGAGCAGTACTCCCATCACTTCTTCTAGAAGCAAGTATCGGAAGTCTTGGGTCTCCTTGCAAAAAGTCTACAAAAGTTTTACTTAAACGCTGATTTCCATCGGCATCGAAAGCCTCGCTGTTCCCATTTCTATTGTTAACATCGTGTTGCAGGTAAAAAATATCTTCGTTGCTCTCCATTACTCCTCCTGCGATCGCTTTAGTAGCCCAAGCTTCTGCCGCAGCCGGATCTCTTTTAATTAACCGCAACCCCAATCTTAGCATTAAGGAGTTCGCCAATTTTTTCCATTTTGTTTGGTTGCCTTGATATATTAGATCGGCATTCCCAAACGCGGAAGTTCCCGTTCCTAAAGCCGCCGCTGACTCTTCCAGCTCTTTTAAAAGGTCTGGGTAGATTTCACTTTGCGCATCGTATTTTGGAGTTAAAATGCCAGAAATAAATGCCTGGCCTGCTTCGCTATAAGGAACATCTCCATAGAGGTCTGTTAACCGAGCAAAGACAAACACCCTCATAATTCTTACGATAGCCCTCATTTCTTCAGGGGAATTTTCTTCTTCCATTTGCACTTTCATATCCTCCAAGGATTTAATCACGTTAGGATAATAACGATCGATTAAGGAGGATGCATATCCTTTATTCCAAGTGTATTTATCCCCCGCCCAATATCCAGCAGTAACCGCCAAATGCTGCATCATGGTTGATTGGTAAATAAGATTGGCACGCCAGTTGTCGTATCGTTCACTGGACATGAATTTTTGTGCTGCCGTAAGTTTGGTAGCAAGGCTAACCTGTACCGGTTTCGTAGGATTAACATTCAATTCCTCGAACCCTTTATCACATGCACTCAAAAAGAACACAAATAATAATATATATATCGAATTTTTCATAGTCATGTTTTTAAAACTTTACATTTACATTTAATCCAAAACTTCTTGTTGAGGGTACCCCGAAATATTCCAGTCCTTGTGAATTGCCTACGTTATAGGCACTTTCGGGATCTATATTGTCCACACTACGTTTGAGGTAGAAAAGGTTGGAAGCAATCACCGATATATTTACGTTGGTCAAAAATATATTCTCTAGGGTCTTCTTTGGCAGGGTGTACCCCAGACTGACTTGCCTGAACTTTATATAATCCGAATCCTCTACAAACTCTTCCGCTATATCGTTGATTTCACCGTAATAGGTCTGCAGAAATTCTGGAGCCACGGTAGTTGTAAATGGCTGACCTGTATCGGCATCTATTCCAGAAACCGATAATCCATTTTCCCTACCTTCCAAGGTTTCCTTATGCAGTCCATTTCCGTAAACAATGGTATTGGTTCCCGAAAAGATTTGACCACCAAATTTTCCATCTATTAGAAAGTTTAGATTAAAGTTTTTATACCTAAAACTATTGTTGAATCCAAATGTCCATGGCGGCACTCCTTCCCCTAGGATCTTTCTTTCCCCTTCCACTGCTATTGGGACTCCATCTCCGTTTATCGTATACTTTATGGTACCATTTTCATCCCTATCATAGGAAACTCCCACTATAGTTCCATACGCTTCCCCCACAATGTGGGTTATTCTAACATTACGTGTTCTCGGTTCATCCAAATTTACATCCGCATTGGAATCGTTGGTTGCCAAAACCTTGCCCTGATTATAGGCACCATTAATACTTGTTGTCCAAGTGAAATTATCAGTTTTGATTGGGCTTCCGCTCAATAAAAATTCGACCCCTTTATTTTCTACACGTCCTATATTGGCTTTTGCACCTCCGTACCCAGAGAATATGGATGTAGAAACATCCACAATATCCTTGGTGGTTTCATTATTATAGTACGCAAAATCCAAGGACAGCCTATTGTTGAAGAATCGGGCATCCAACCCAATTTCAGCTTCGGTTTTACTAAATGGCACCAGATTGGAGTTGGGAACGGTACCACCATTTACCCTACCTGTTGGTTGTCCTAAAAATCCTTGCCCGAATATTTCATAGGTTAGGGCCAATGCATATGCATCCTGTGCACCACCGGCCACTTCCGAGTAACCACCCCTCAGCTTTAGAAAGCTAACGGGCTCTGCCAAATCCAAGGCATCCGAAATAATTACACTAGCATTAACCGATGGATAAAAATCATCATTAGGGGTAGTCTTCCCAGGAAAGGACAAGGTAGAGAACCAGTCGTTCCTTCCTGTGAAAGTTACATAAGCCCAACGATCATAGGAGAGCTCCACGGATCCGTAAAGCGACCCAATTTTTCTTTCGCTATACCCTCTACTTCTAGATTGGGTTTCCGTATTGGCGATATCCTCCAAACCGGGAACGATAAAACTATTTCCACCCAGATTTAATTGCTCTTGTTTTATATGATTGCTATTAGCACCTACAAAAGCAGAAGTAGCAAATTTCTCTGTTATATCTTTCTCAAATCCTAAGATAACATCTGCATCAATTTGTGTATACCTACGCTCTTCCTCGTTGATACCGCCCAAAGGTTTGTAAGCAGTTCCAAAGGGTTCTACGGACGTTCTCTTAATGGTAGAATGGTCTATCCCAGCTCTACCAGAAAGATATAACCAATCCGTTATATCGTATCGCAATGTGGTTGAGGCGATTAGCCTGTTTTTGGTATCCTCATTCCTAAAGCTATAGGCAGCGAAGTAGGGATTTTGTGAAAAAGTATTGTTAGAGTACTGTCGTTCGGTACCATCAGGGTTGGTTCCCGGATTCATAAATCGCACGTCCACATTGGGAGACAAGTTGGCCACCGTAAAGTTTCCGTTCCCTGGAGCATCGGATAAACGCGGACGGTTTTGAACATCTTCATTAATATATTTCACATTGACTTGAGAGGTGATTTTTTCTCCTAAAATTGCACTGGAATTCAAGGAAAAAGTTTTCCTATCCAGTCCGGCGTTGGGCATTACATCCTTATTAGCTAAATCAGAAGCAGAAAACCTATAACTCAATTTTTCGGAGCCACTGGTCAATGCCACTGTATTTATAAAGGTGGTACCTGTTCTATAAAAGTGCTTTAAATTACTACCAACATAGGAATAAGGTCTTTCCACGCCATCCCACTGTACCACAGGGGTGCCATCCAACCTTGCTCCCCAGGAGCTAAGTCCAAGATCTAAAGCTTCAGATTGGTTAACGGGCTTTCTTCCCCTGGTACCTTGACCATATTCACGTTGAAAATCCTGCAAGGAAGTATCTACTTCATCGAAGGTAACCGAACTACTGAGTTCCACCCCAAAACCTTCTTGGCCTTGTCCCGATTTTGTCGTTACTATAATAACGCCACCTGCAGCCCTAGACCCATATAATGCAGATGCAGCCCCACCTTTCAATACACTTACGGAAGCAATATCATCTGGATTGATACTAGATATACCATCTCCTCCATCGGACCCGCCCCAGAGTCCGGCAGAACCATTATTTTCATTTCCAATAGGGATCCCATCTACAATATACAATGGCATATTATCTCCGGACAAGGAGCTTGCACCCCGTATTACCACTCTACTGGAACCAGCGGCACCGGTTGCATTTTGGGTGATGTTCACTCCTGCCACCTTACCTTGTAGGGAATTAATAGCATTGGTCTGTTTTACCGTGGACAACTCTTCCCCACCCACTTCGGTAAGGGAGTAACCCAGTGCTTTTGTCTCTTTTCTAATTCCCAAGGCGGTCACTACAACCTCCCCAAGTTGTTCTGCGTCTTCCACCAACCCTACATTTATAATAGTTTGGCCGTTAATCGCCACTTCCTTGGAGGAAAATCCAAGTGAAGAGAAAACCAATGATCCATTTAGATTGGCTACATCTATGGCATAGTTGCCATCAAAATCGGTAGAAGTACCGTTTGTAGTTCCTTTTTCCACCACATTTACTCCGGGGAGAGGGCTTCCTAAATCATCGGTTACAGTTCCTGTAATCGTTACGTCTTGTGCAACTAATCCCTGAATAAAGAAAATTGCAAAAAACATTAAGTAGTAATGGTTTTTTTTAAACATCCTTGTAAAATTTAGTTCGTTTAATTAGAGTTCTCGGCGCTACCCGGATGTTAATTTAATCTTAAATTTTCAAAAATCAATAATTTTAACGCTCTTAATTGAATAAAATGAACACAATCGTCATATATGTGAGATTTAACTCACTCAACAGTTTATTTTATTGCACTTTCCTCAATAAAGTGTTTTTCCTTATAGGATATATACCTTTCTACTATGGACAACCCTATCTTCCAGTACTAGTGCTGGGCGTTCCTATTATTCATCACTGGCACTAGGACAATGCCTAATTATTTCCTAACAACACCGGACATTCCACCATTGGTTAAACTCTGAAGCAAAAAAAAAGGCTGTCCAAATGGACAGCCTTTTAGGACTAATATTATAACTAGTAATACTAGTTTTGTTTCGCCCACCAAAGTGGTGTAAACACATCATCCGGACCACCTAGGTGACCAACAGCTTGCTGATAACCTTCTGGTACGTTGTTCTCAATATTACTAGGATACTTCAAACGCTGCGGGAAAACATTAACACTATTGGTCATATAATTACCCTCGTTCAATGAAGGTAAGTTTGGCAACGCATTTTCTATAGCGGGATTTTCGAAGAACGGTAAGCCCAATCTTCTATGGTCATTCCAGGTTTCTAATGGCAACCATGGGGTTTGCGCAATAAACTTCTGTGTTATAATCTTTGTTAAAAGATCATTTTTAACGCTACCTCCTTGGTATATAGTGTTTTCTGGATACTTAAAAGTAGTAACCCCCGGAGTATCAGTATAACCGTCTACAAAGGTCTTAGTCTCTGTTGCCGAAGGCTCCACGGTATGATTCCATGCTACAGAAGTACCAGCCCTATTGTATTCTTGAGAGGTAATATACTCCCCTAAATACTCGGACACACCCCAGTATTCAAAACTTTGAGCTATACCAGCTTCGTAAGCCGCTTGTCCAGAGGTAGGCACATTCCAACCCCTAACTGCTGCTTCAGCAATTAAGAAATGCGTTTCCCATGCTCCGAAAAATATTCTTTCCGAAGTGCTATTTCTAAATTTATTGGCTAGGCGGGGTACTGTTCCTCCCCAACTATAAACTTTGTTCTTACTACCTTTTTCACCCCAAGATCCGATGGAAGGTGCATTCCATGTAAAGGCCCCTTCTACTTCTTTAACGACATTCTCATTATCGTCCATCAAGCTCCTTTTGGTTACCCCTGTGAAATCCTGATTCCAAGAAGGGTACCTATTCATTTCTGGGTTATCAAAATACCCTGGAATTATATAAGCTTTATAGGCTCTCGGATCTATATTTTCATGCAATCCATCAAACCAGAATCCGGCTGAAGGATCGTTGGTTAATGTGGTGAAGTGATCTTCAAACTTTAGCCCCATATAGTCAGCTGGCTTAATATGGGAATGTAATTCAGCGGGCAGTTGATCTTCGGAGGAAACTCCACCCAAACCTATCATTAAATTATTCAGGGTTGGAGATAGGTACTGACTGTTCCACTCTCTAGACATAACTCCGGTCAAAGCATTCCAACCTGGAGCTTCGGCCACCTTAAAGTTATCATCGTTGGAAGCGATAAACGCACCAGAAGCAGCTGCATCCTCAAATTCCTGTTGGGCTTTGGAAGCATCAACCTCGGATAAACGCATAGCAAAGCGCATCCTTAAGGAGTTAGCGTACTTTTGCCATTTGCTGAAGTTATACTGGTAAGCAGGATCCAAATTTTTAACATTGTTTGGAACTACAATATCCGTATCCAGTTCAGCAGCTGCATCTTTCAACTCAGCCAACATATAGGTGTACACTTCCTCAACGCTGTTGAAGTCAGGGTTTACCCCTTGGTATCCGTTAATTGGCATTGGCCCAAAATTATCTGCCATTTCACTCATTAGATAAGCTCTCCAAATTCTGGCAACCTGCTTTAAGTTATTGGTATACTCCTTTACCGTTCCTGCCTCAATTTGCGCATCTGCTACCTGAATAGCCGTATAAGTGTGCTTTAACCAGTCAGAAACATACCGAAAGTAATCCGAAGACCAGCCTTCATTATAACTTCCTACGGGAAGCGTATTTATTCTGTCCATTCTACCCGCAGCCTTCCAATAAAGGACAAATACCCTTTCCGCAATATGTGGATCTTGCTGCGTACCTATAATGGAATTATTAATGAAGTACTCCACTTGCACTTGCTCTTCCGATGCTGCTGTTGGGTTCTGATTTATTTCTTCAAAATCGGAACAGGCAACCAGGGAAGCGACCATCCCCGAAAGAATCCCTATTTTATATAGTATATTTTTCATCTTTATCATATTATTTTTTTTTTAGAAACTAACCGCTAAGTTAAGAAATACCGTCCTTGATGTTGGAGAGGTTAGGTTTTCAAATCCAACGGCGTTGGAATTGGTTGCGAATACAGATTCTGGATCCACTCCATTCAGGTTACTGTCTATCATCCACACATTATTACAAGAAACACCTATTTTCGCGCTTTGAACAGACATGCTTTGTAACCATTTACTTGGCAATCTATAGTCTAGTTGCACACTTCGCAAACGAATATTGGTAGCATCATAAATATTTGCTTCAGATATCCCCAAGTTACCGGATCTAGAAGCGATGGTTTGCCAATAAATCTGCGGAGAAACTGGGGTTGTATTGGCTACATATCCTCCGTTTCCATCTTCTACAACTCCATCAAAAACAAAATCTGCACGTTCGCCATTAACTACCGTTGCTGCACCTGTACCTGCTCTATTGATAGCCAAATTGGTTCCGGAGAATATTTCCCCTCCAATTCTTGCATCCACCAAGAAGGCCAAGGACAAGTTTTTATACTGGAAGTTGTTTGTCCAACCAAGCAATGCATCTGGCTGTTGGTTCCCCAAGTTAAACTTTTCGCTGGTAGCCAACGGAATTCCATCCGCATCTACAATTATCTTATTGAAATTAGGACTGTTTGGGTCTTCTACTCTTTGATACTTGGTTCCTGAAATCTGCCCGTAAAGTTCACCAGATTCTGCCAAAATGGATAAGTTGTCAAATCCACCCAGAGCGTATTGTGTAACCTCATCGGTTAAGCTAACCACAGTATTTTCGTTTTTAGAGTAATTTACGCCCATATCCCAATTTAAACCATTAGGATTATCCAAGATTCTGGCATTTACCATTAATTCGAATCCTTTGTTCTCAATATCACCCGCATTAGCTTTCACAGCACTGTAACCACTTAATGGGTTTAGCGGCAAATTCAATAGCTGTCTTGTAGCATTTGTTTTATAGTAAGCAAAATCAAAGCTAAGTCTATTCTGGAAGAAACGAGCTTCTAGGCCTACCTCCTTGGATTTAATCAACTCACTTTTAACATCTGGGTTAAATAAGGTACTGTTGCTACTAGCAGTTGTATTTCCATTAGGATCTTTCCCAATACTATAGAAATTATACAGCTGATATGGGCCTAAGTCATTACCTACCTCAGCATGAGATCCTCTCAGTTTTAGGTATGTAAACCAATCTGGGATACTCCCTCCATTATTTTTAACCAAATCGGTAACTACAATGGACGTACTTATGGAAGGATAAAAGAAAGATCTATTTTCCTTACTAAGTGCGGAAGACCAGTCGTTTCGTCCCGTTACATCTACGAAGAAATATCCATCGTAATTCAACTGCAAGGTTCCGTAAAGTGAGTTGATTCTCTTCTCACTGAATCCTTGCCAAATAGAAGGATTGTTTTTACCGTTGTTAAGGGAGAATAAGTTAGGAACTTCCAACTCACCAGAGTTTCCTCTTAGGCTACTATTTTCTTGAGCCATAAGGTTACCTCCTAAGGTTACCGCTCCTCCAAACTTACCAAAAAGATTGTCTTTGGTAGCAGTAATCAACGCACTATAGTTGCTTTCCACGAAAGTTTCCTTTCCAAGACCAAAGCGGCCAGTATTGGATAGTGGACTACCTGCAAATAGCTTGGTTTCTGTATTTGTGGTATACAAATCGGCACCCGCCTTAATTTCGGCAGTTAGCCAATCGGTAATTTGATTTTTAATGGAACCACTTAACATAAATCGATCCCTGGAGTCCATATTCCTGTTAAATTTGGAAGCCCAGTATGGGTTAACCGTATTTCCAGATGGCTGGAACCAGATCATATTTCCAAATTCGTCCGTACTATTTCTAAAATCCGTTACGTCCAAGGAACGTGGTAATAAATACATTGTACTAAAAACGTTTGAGGTGTTAACTCCACTCAAAGGCCTGTTCTCGGCAGAAATTTTCAAGTACTGTACTTTTACGTCGGTCGTCCAGCTATCATTCTTTCCAAAATTGGATACTGCACGGGTAAGCAAATTCAAACGGTCCAAGGTAGCCCCTGGAATCTTACTGTCATCACTGTAGTAAGTAGCGGAACTATAAAGCGATGTTCCGTTACTGACCTGCTGTTGAAAAGCAATACTATGGTTAACACTGAACCCTGTTTTAATATAGTTTTCAAGGTTGTTATAAGCTCTTAAGGAAGTTTGTTCTCCATTCCACTTTTCAACCTGCTGACCTTCTATTTTTGGCCCCCAGCTAGAACCCGAATCATTGGCATAAATACCATCTGACCCCTGTCCAAACTCATTTTGCAATTCTGGCTTCATAAAAATACTTTCAAAACCAGTAGTTACAGAATAGGTTACACCTAATCCTTGCTGTGCCTTACCTGTTTTGGTAGTAATTAAAATAACACCATTTCCAGCTCTAGATCCATACAAAGCAGCTGCAGACGCTCCTTTTAACACAGACATGCTTTCGATGTTCTCTGGGTTAAGATCCCCTAGACCATTACCCATATCTGCTGCTGGATTCCAGAAATCGGAATTACCACCCGTAAAGTTATCCATTGGCACTCCGTCCACCACAATTAAAGGCTGGTTGTCACCAGTTAAGGAGTTATTACCCCTTAATACAATTTTGGATGAACTAGCAGGTCCGTTACTTCCCCTTACTACTTGCAAACCGGCCACTTTACCTGTTAGCGCGTTGGAAAGGTTGGTTTCTCTTGATTCAACCAATTCCCCTCCTTTAATTTCCTGAAGGGCATAACCAAGGGACTTTCTTTCCCTTTTAATACCTAAAGCGGTTACTACTACTTCTCCTAATTGCTCGGCATCCTCCTCCAAGCTAACATCAATGGAAGATTTTCCGTTTACGACAACTTCTTTGGTCGTAAAACCCAAGGACGAAAAGACCAAAGTAGCGGTGCTGGAAACATTAATGGTATAATTACCATCAAAATCTGTTGAAGTACCATTAGAGGTCCCTTTTTCCACCACATTCACCCCAGGGAGCGGGGAGCCCAAATCATCGGTTACAGTTCCAGTAACCGGATTGCCCTGCGCTACCATTCCCTGTATACAGAGAGATGCGAAAAGCAGTAAAAAGTAATGCAATTTCTTACTCATACTTCTGAATTTTAAATTAGTTAATTAGAGTTGTTAATTATTTGATAAAATTTGACCTTATTAGACAAAGGAGAAAACTATTTCGACCAACAACGAAGCCTACTTGCCAAAGGACAAGTTATCGCAACTGTTTGCTAGTAAAAATGAGCTGAAAATCCATCCACAAAGTCAAAATCATATCGTTTAAGGGGTGAAAAGTACTCATGCAGTTATTTCCTTTTAGAGTTCTTTAACACCGCGCCAAACATAGCTACAATTCATGATTTATCAAATACTAATTTTACTCTATTTTAAATTATCATATTTATTATTTAAAAGGCTTTATTTGGGAATTTGCAACCCGCCATTAAACTTAGCAGCAACCTTCCCTCCGAGTGCTTCATTTTTGCCAATGAATCTCAGAGGGTCCATATTTTATAACGCAAAACAGCCCCTATTTTCAGAAATTAAGGATCCTCTTTGTCCGAAATTGGTAAAAGAACTGTGATATATTGAAGAATATTATTGAAATAAGAGCCGTTAAATCTGTTAAATTTTTAACGTTATGGAGAGCCATCGATCCTTTTCCCAAAAATCAACGCTGAGGCTATATTTTGTTTTGACAACAGCCCTTTAGCTACCCCTGGCTTGGATTGCAACCACCCTCACAAGGTAATCTTCTGGCAACGTATTTCTATAAAATAGAAACGCCTAAAACAAGCCGAATTTTATATCGGCTTATTTTAGGCGAATCAGTTAAATGAGAGATACAAAGTATACCTCTCAAAAACTTTTACTCTACGATAATCTCATCTATAAACAACCAAGATCCACCACCAGTAGGGGGCGTTCCCAAATTGATAGCTTTTACCTTGATATATCTAGCAGATTGCTTTGTAAGATCGATGATAAAATCCTTTAATTCAGATTTCGTATTTGCGGCATAGTCTCTTTCCAAGACACCAGCCCTATCAAAGGACTTAGCATCATTGGACAGCAAAACTTCCACTTCCACTGGAAAATAAATACCAGAGCCCTGATTCTCCAAAGCTCCCACAGTAACCCGTTCAATTTCCGTGGGCTCTTCCATGTCGATAATCAACTCCATATCATCTCCCAGCCATCCTTGCCATTGACCATCGTGAAAGTTTTTGGAACCTCTTACCACATTTACCATCCCAACATCCTTAGCTCCTTGATAGCTATCGTGGTATTTATTTAAATAGGTCACTGGTTTCCCCGCGGCCTTGTGGAAATTGATGGTTTTCTCCAATTGGGCACCCACGGGCTCTCCATCCTTAAATACCTGCGCTTTTACCTGGGTAGTCTTATCCAAGACTATGGGACTTTCATATTGCTGAGAATCACCATCAATATCGCTGCCATCTAATGAATATCGAATATCCGAATTTGGAAACTCATTTTTCAAAGCAATGGAAAGCGTACCCGTTTCTGAATCCACGGTTACATCCGTAGTTACTTGAAAGGCACTTTTAGCGTAATTAATTCCCATCACCTCGTACCTTTTAAACATCGCCTGAACCCTATTTGAGAAGTCGGCCCAACTTTTGTTTTCCTTCTTACTCCAAACAGATTCTGCCAATGCCGCCAAACGGGGGTAGGTCATATATTGTGATTGTGCTTCAGTAGGTACAAACTCTGACCATAAATTTGCTTGACCCCCTAGTACATGTTTTTCCTGCTCTGGAGACATTCCTTCCACCACTGGGTCAAATTCGTACACCTTGCTCAATGGGGTAAATCCGCCCCATGCCATAGGCTCTACATCTTGATTCCCCTGATAATAATCGAAGTAAGAATGTGAGGTTGGAGACATCACTACATCGTGCCCTTCTTCAGAGGCTTTTAAGCCCCCTTCAAATCCACGCCAGCTCATTACCGTAGCACCCGGTGCCAGTCCACCTTCCAATATTTCGTCCCAACCGATTAAGGTGCGCCCCTTAGAACTTATAAATTGTTCCATCCTTCTAATAAAGTAGCTTTGCAGCTCCTCTACGTTAGCCAATCCTTCCTCTTTTACCCTTCTTTTACAATCGGGACAAATTTCCCAATTGGTCTTGGTAGCCTCATCCCCTCCTACGTGAATATAGGGAGATGGGAACAGCTCCATTACTTCTATCAATACATTTTCTAAAAACTCGAAGGTAGACTCTTTCCCTGCACAATAAATTTCTGTAATAGGCCAAACTCCGCCCGAAGGAACCATAATAGGATTTTGGAAACAGGAAAGCTCCGGATATGCTGCTATAGCACTCATCACATGAGCAGGCATTTCTATCTCTGGCACCACATTAATCCCCCTGCTAGTGGCATAGGCTACAATTTCCTTTATATCTTCCTGGGTATAATATCCGCCATAGGTGGCCTCCTCCCCTAGTTCTGGGGTTCGTCTGGCATCCCAATGCTTATCTTCCTGATCTACCCTAAAGCCACCTACCTCCGTAAGTTTTGGGTATTTTTTAATTTCAATCCTCCACCCTTGGTCGTCCACCAAATGCAGGTGTAGGGTATTCATTTTCAACAATGCCAATTGGTCTATAGTTGCCAAAACATATTCCTTTTCAAAGAAATGACGGGATACATCCATCATAAATCCACGCCATTTAAATCGCGGACTATCCTTAATCTCTACAGCAGGAATAACCCAATCGCCATTTGTTACCTGGGTATCA
This sequence comes from Arenibacter amylolyticus, assembly GCF_002150785.1. Lineage (GTDB taxonomy): Bacteria > Bacteroidota > Bacteroidia > Flavobacteriales > Flavobacteriaceae > Arenibacter > Arenibacter amylolyticus. The sequence goes on from NZ_MTAZ01000007.1 coordinate 28,115, forward strand.
CTTTCTATGCTTACCGGAAGCAATTGCCTAACAGATTCCAACCCATATAAAAATCCGGAATACCCCTTAGCGGTTACCAGTACATTTTCTTCAGTAACTTTCAGCGTATAGGCCTCCTCTCCCATTGCTGGATCAAGGACCAACTTCACATAGTTTTTAGAGGGGGCGGCATCTACCACCTCCAATTGCCATCCCGCTGCTGCTTCAAATTTATTGAGTAAGACATCCGTCACCTCAGCGTATTTCTCAGGGACTACAAACCTGGTATCCTCATTAAATACAAACGCCCCTGCCATTAACTCCACTTTATCTGGCTTGGGAATAATATTGATATCGTTTTCCGTAAACTGCTTCTGAGATTGTCCTCCACAGCCTATTAATGCTACAAGCATCGTTACTCCCAACCATTTCCCCACTATTCTCTTCATACTAAACCTATTAACTAGTTACTTTTAATTAATTATTATTTAAACTTATAAACTGTCCATCTTCCTTTATCAATAGGACATTTCCGCTAAAAGGGCTCTTAACCCAAATATTATAGCCAGATTGATGTTTTTCTATGGTTGGCCGTATTACAGCGCCCAAGATCTCCTTAGGCTTCCCAACTTTCTTCTCGGCATCTTTTTCCTTATGCAGTACCCCCCTGTAGAGTGAATACAGATACCATTTAATATGATCGTCCTGGGGAATGGAAAATTGAACCTCAGCACCTACTGGCTCCGATGAGAAATATACATACCCCCAATGTTCGGGTTCGTGCATATTTATAACACCTTGAGGAGACCATACCCAATTGTATTCTGGGAGGTAATTTCCTTTTTCATCCTTTTTTCGGGAATACCGCCCCTCCGTTAGATCAAAATCCCAGTTTACCCTTGAAAAATTAAGTCGCCAAAAATCGTTTTCCGGCACCCTGCCATCTTTGGAAGCCTCGGTAATCACTTTCCAGGGAAGCGCTATTTCTACCGTCCACCCCTCATCCGTGTCGGAGGAATTATTAAGTGTACCCCTAATATCCACGGCCGACTTCACTCCTTGTATATCCCAACTATCTATTACCTTACCGTTGTTCCGGTATGGTTTGGTAAGGAATAGATCCCATACCGTATTGTGAGCGTTCATTTCAAATTCATAGTAATTATGGGTATCCCCTTCGGCATCTATAAAGATTTCAAAATCGTTATTGTAAAAAATAACGGTATCACGTTGTTTTAGGGTCGCCCAAATATGAGGTTCTTCCATTTCTGCCAGCACGTAAAGATAGTCCTCATCCCATAACATCTTCATTCTGGTTCTATAGGTGGGAGTAAGTTGGCCTTCAATATCTATATAGTCTTCCGACCAAGGGGCCATTCTCCAGGAATTTTCATCCATCTTTCCATCTACCACTATGGCTTCATTGGTCATATGGGCAATATAGCTTCTGGGAGTATCTTGGGCTTTTAAACCCAAAGACGCCAACAGCGCAACTAGGGCTATCATCCCAAACCTTCCTTTGTACTTCATCAAATTAAACATTTTATAAAATTTTAAACACGTACTTACAAGTTACTTCAATTAGATATTATTCACTTTACATCAAGGTCTCCTCAATGAGATTTCACTAAAAAAGGCCAGTGTTCCTATTTTTTTGCTAAATTTCGTGATTATTAAGGTTTCGACCCTGAGGAAAGCAAATTTAAACCAATAACCCAGATCGATTTCAAATATTTGACATTTTTATACCGACCAAAACAAAATTAGACCAACAACCATCCAATGAGGCACTACGTCCTTATAAGGAATAACCAACCGTTATAGCATATGCCATTAAATGATGGGATAGACCAATTGCTTAATCACAATACATCCAGGGATTATCGTATTAATTACAAACACCACCTAGTGTTCTGGCTGGTTTATTTTGTTTTTAACACCCTGCGTTGGACCAGCTTGCACAACGATTTTGAATATTCCCTTAAAACCAACCTATTAGGATTTCCCATTCATATGGCCTTGGCGTATTTTAACGTGTACTACTTAATGCCCAAATTTGTCTACACCAAAAAGTACGTAAAATTCACCTTATTGATATTGAGTTCTCTCTTTGTAATGCTTTTGGTGAAATATAACCTAACCTACTATTTAGTAAGCACTGATGTATGGCCAGAAGGACCTGAAAATGCCACTGGTCTTACCCTCAACTATGCAATTACCACCATGTTAGGGGAGCTTTATGTGATTGCCTTTGTCACGGCCATTAAAGTTACCATAGATTGGCTTAATGAAAGCAACAAACTTCATGAGTTGGAAAAAAGGCAGCTTACCACGGAACTAAAGTTCCTGAAATCACAGGTTTCCCCGCATTTTTTCTTTAACACCCTAAATAACATCTATGCACTCAGCTTGGAAAAATCGGACCGAGCTCCACAGATAATTATAAAACTATCCGAACTGATGCGCTATTTGCTCTACGGAACCAAAAAAAATCATCAAGAACTTGGCAAGGAATTAAATTGTATTGAAAATTATGTAGACTTAGAACGGATACGGTTTGATGAGTCCCTGCGAATCAATTTTAATATTTCGGGAGATCCAACCAACAAAACCATCGCCCCCATGCTATTGATCCCCCTTGTAGAAAACTGTTTTAAACACGGGGCCAATAAAAATATAGGCGAGATGGACATCACAATCGATATTGTTATAGAAGAATCGTTTTTATACTTTAAAGCAATCAATACCATCCCAGAAAATAAAACAAACCTTATTCCGTTAACCAAGGAAGGTGGAATTGGCCTGGAGAATGTAAAAAAAAGATTGGAACTAGGGTATGCCCCTGAAGATTACCATCTATCCATATTTGAAAAAGACAAAACGTTTAATGTAATTCTAAAATTAAAGGTACAATGAGTTATACAGTAGCAATAATTGATGATGAGCCACTAGCGGTTAAAATAATCAAGAACTACGTGGCCCAAATTAAGGAATTACAATTGAAGGCCACTTTTACCAATGCTATTGATGCCTCCTCATTTTTTCAGAAAAATGAGGTAGATATTGTTTTCCTAGACATCAACATGCCCATTATGAGCGGCTTGGAATTTCTTAACACCCTAAATACTGACGCCATGGTGGTTATCACCTCCGCTCACGAAGAATATGCCTTAAAAAGTTTTGAATTAGAGGCGATAGACTATTTAATGAAACCCATTCCTTTTCCCCGCTTTCTAAAAACAGTGAATAGGATCATTAAACTTAAGGAAGGGACCAAGCACCCTAAGCACCCTATGCCTGGAGAAAATCCCAGTATTTTCGTAAAGGTAGATAAGAAGAAAATGCAGAAGGTATATCTAGACGAGATTACGGTAATTGAGAGCTTAAAGGACTATATCCGAATACGCACCAAAACCAATAATTTTATTGTCCATAGCACACTTACCAGCTTTACGGAAGAGCTTCCCGAGGACAAGTTTTTAAGAATTCACAGGTCTTACACCATTGCTGTTGATAAAGTGGATGCCATAGAGGGCAATAGCATTGAGATTGGCGGGATTAGGTATACTATAGGAAGGTCTTATTTGCACGAGGTGAAAAGTATCCTCTTGGAGAATGCATTACTGTAATACCCCGTCTTTACTATAGGATGAAGTCTTCTTTCATATAAGACCATTTTATCCCCTCCAACACTATTGGCAGTGCACCCCATAATTAGGTGGATGCATAGGATGCTCTATAAGAGTTTAGCGAATGGAATTATGGGGAGCTAACATTGCCTAGGACAGTAAACGTTTACATTTACAACTTCCTGATCATGGAAACTGCTTAGCAATCATCCTTTTATAAAGTTATTTAATAAGACCTTATGGCATGGGTAGTGAAGGAAGATTAAACCTGTAAAATAAGAGCGCTATACGATTTCTGCACTTAATCCTGCCTGTAAAAGCAGGGTGCATCTTGGCTCCAACTCCTTATAATCCCCAGTTTTAACGGTACATTTACCGTTGTAATGAACAATTAAAGCGCATTGTTCTGCCTGTTCTGGCGCATGATCGCAAACTCTGATCAAGGTTTCAATAACATGATCAAAAGTATTGACATCGTCATTAAATAGAACTATTTCATTCTGATTAGCAGTCTCTTCATCCAAAAGTAATTCCTCCGAGACTTTTTCTTTGGTACTCATAGAATCAATTTTCATAACTATCTAAATTACGTATTTTACCGCAACCCAATTGTTCTTTTCCAATTTTTTTTCAAATTTGAGCCCTACCTCCTCACACTTTTCGGTGATTATTGGAATATCTTCCACATAGAAACCACTTAAGAACAGCAGTCCATCTGGAGCAAGACATTTCACATAGGCCGGAATATCCTCCAGCAAGATGTTTCTATTAATATTCGCAATAATAATATCGTATTGTTGATCTACCAATAAATCGGCGGTTCCTTCGTATACTTTAATATGATTACAATTGTTTCGCTCCACATTTTCCAAAGCATTTAAATAGCACCAATTGTCAATATCAATCGCATCGATGCTTTTGGCTCCTTTCATGGCCGCCAAAATTGCTAATACCCCGGTTCCGCTCCCCATATCTAGGACCGACTTCCCTTTAAAATCGTGTTCCAAGATGTGCTGCAACATCATATGGGTAGTTTCATGGTGCCCAGTACCAAAGCTCATCTTTGGCTCTATAACAATATCGAACTCCACCTCTGGCTTTTCATGAAAAGGGGCACGTACCACACACTTATCTCCTACTTGTATCGGATTAAAGTTCTGCTCCCAGGTGGCGTTCCAGTTCTCCTGTTCTATTTCCACAAATGAGTATTCTATAGCAAACAGGCTATTACTAAGAATTGCTAAACCCTCTAAAATTTCAGGATTCCATTCCTCCTTTTTAATATAGGCTTGTACTCCCTCATCGGTTTCCACGAAGCTTTCAAAGCCACGTTCTCCCAATTCGGCGATCAAAATATCCGAAGCTGGCTGCAGGGGTTTTACCGTAAAATTGTACTCTAAATAAATGGAATTAGACATAGCGTGTACTTAATATTGAATAAAATGGAACCTGGTTCAATATTCCAGGCAGCTAGACCTCCATGCATTTATGGAGACCGCAGTTTACTGGTATAACCACATCAAATCCTTTTAGGGAAGCAGTCCCTTGCTGAAATTGATGTGGTTCAGCAGTTAACATTAATAATACTTTACTTAAATAGCGTTTATTATCGCTACAAAATCATCTGCTACCAAAGAAGCTCCCCCAATGAGTCCGCCATCCACGTCTGGCTTGGAAAAAATCTCTTCTGCGTTACTAGGCTTCACACTACCTCCATAAAGAATGGATACATTATTAGCTACCTCAGCGTTTACAGCATCGGTAATAGCCTTACGTATAAATGCGTGCATTTCCTGTGCTTGCTCTGGCGAGGCGGTTTCCCCGGTACCAATGGCCCAAACAGGCTCATAGGCCAATATAATCTTACTCCAGTCCGAAGCGTCCAAATCAAACAATGCATTCTTCAACTGACTCTCTACTACGGTAAAATGATTATCAGATTTCCTATCTGCCAATTCTTCTCCAAAGCAGAACATCACTCTCATATTTTTAGCCAATGCGGCCTTCACTTTTTTGGCAAGAATCTCATCTGTTTCACCAAAATAGGCTCTCCTTTCAGAATGCCCAATAATTACGGTATCTACGCCGATTCCCAACAACATATCCGCAGAGATCTCACCTGTATAGGCACCGTTTTCCGCAAAATGCACATTCTGTGCAATTACTTGTACCGCCGAGGACTCCAACGCCTTTTTAGCCGCCGCAAGGTTTACGTAAGTGGGTGCTACCATTACTTCTGCCTTGGTTTCTGGCAATTTAGCGGAAAGATCAGCCAACAACGCTTCGGTTTCCGCCAAGTTTTTATTCATTTTCCAATTTCCTGCTACAATTTTACTTCTCATGTTCTTTTAATTAGGTTGTTGTTCTTTTACTATCTACTTAACCAATACTACTCCCCACCAAAGGGAATCATAATTGGGGCTATTCTAGTTTCAGTTTCTTTATATCATTATAATGGACCTTTTCCGTGATGGTTCCCTTTTCCAAGACCAAGATACCAGGATTGGATCTTACCATAGTTTTTAAGGTGGTTTCGTCAGTAAAGTAAAAGTCGAAATTCAATCGATAATCCTTTTTTACTCCCCCTGTATAATCCGAGTCGGAGGCCGACATCCCGATTACCTTATAGCCATTTTTAACAGCTCTTTCCGATAAGCTTTTAATTTCCCCAAATACATTGAGGTTCGCTTTTCTTAAATCGTAGGCTATGACCATCATTAACTTTGGCTCCTGCAAAAGGGACGCTGCAAAGTCTTCTCCCTCCTTTTCTATGGTAAAATCGTGAATGGGAGGCTCATATCCCTTCTGCACTTCCGTAGTCTCCACCCCTATAAACTCTCCCTCCACACTGGGATAATCTCCTTGGGTAACAATAATCTGTTCTTCCCCGTCTACCTTAAATTTCCATGCATAATCAAAAATGGGCATCGGCGCTCCTTCGGGCACCGTCATCCCCTCTTCTATATTGGCTCCAATTTTATAGGGCCTAAAATCTACCGCCGGCAAATGATGAAGCACATGGTATACAAAGATAGCGGAAGCCAACAAAGTAAGCCCTACAATAAATCTTTTTGCTCCATTTCCTAAAATAGGCTTAATGGTCTTCATGCCCAGTACCAAGATAATTATGAGCACCAACAGCACAATGTCCTTGGCAAAGGATTCCCATGGGGTAAGTTTAATGGCATCCCCGAAACACCCACAATCCGTAACCTTGTTAAAATAAGCCGAATAAAAGGTAAGGAAGGTGAAGAATACAATCATTACCAGCAAGCTCCATATGGTAAATTTAATACGGAATCCTACCAAGAGCATAACCCCCAGCAAAACTTCTAAAATTACCAATGCGATGGAAATTTCCAAAGCAATGGGTTCTAGCGAGGGGAGGTTTAATACCCCAGCGCTAAAATATTCTTCCAACTTAAAAGAGAATCCAACGGGATCGTTCAATTTTATCAGTCCACTAATAATAAATAACAACCCAACTACGGCACGACTAAATCCTACTAAATATTTCATATTAAATTTTATATAGCTTTTTAATCTTCTTGCTCATTAGAATCAAGAAGAATCATTGCAAATATGGCATAATTGATCATGTCCTGGTAATTGGCGTCTATACCCTCGCTTACCAGTGTTTTTCCTTTATTATCCTCTATCTGTTTTACCCTAAGTAATTTTTGCAGAATAAGATCTGTTAAGGAGCTAACCCTCATATCTCTCCAGGCTTCCCCATAATCGTGATTTTTATTCTCCATCAAGGTTTTTGCTATAGCGATGTGTTCATCATATAGGCTTACGGCCTCCGCAACCGAAAGATCTGGCTGGTCTACTACCCCTTTTTGCAGTTGAATTAAGGCCATAACGGAATAATTTACAATCCCAATAAACTCGGATTGCTCATCCTCGTCTACCTTACGCACTTGGTTCTCTTGCAAACCCCTTATGCGCTGTGCCTTTATATAGATTTGATCTGTAAGAGAAGGCAATCGTAAAATGCGCCATGCACTCCCGTAATCATGCATCTTTTTCTGAAAGAGGTCCCTACATTTTTCTACTACGGTATCGTATTGCTTAGAGGTTTTACCCATGTAATTAATCTAATTTGTGTAAATTTCGCCTAAATTTTTAAGGAAATCAAAAATCGAGGTTTTTAAGCAACTTCCCAAAGTTTTGAGCCCTTTTATCTTATTAAACTTATGACCATAAATTGCAAAGGAAATTTAGTAGATCTTAACACTCCTAAGGTGATGGGAATCCTCAACGTCACTCCAGATTCGTTTTATGATGGGGGCCGATATAAAAATGAGGATGAAATTAAGACCCAGGTAGGGAAAATGCTACAGGAGGGAGCCACATTTATAGATCTGGGGGCGTATAGCAGTAGGCCTGGAGCCCTACATATTGGCGAGGAAGAGGAGTTACAACGCATCCTTCCCATCGTAGAGCTATTGGTGGCGACCTTTCCAAATATTTTATTATCCATTGACACCTTTAGGAGCAAGGTTGCCCACGAATGCATATTAGCTGGCGCTGCCTTGATAAACGATATTTCGGCAGGAAGCCTAGACCCAAAAATGATGGCCACGGTAGCCTCGCATCAAGTTCCCTATATTTTGATGCATACCAAGGGAAACCCCAGAAATATGGCTCAGCAAACAGACTACCAAGATCTCCTAGGAGACATTCTATACTACTTCTCGGAAAAGATTCTCTTAGCGAGAAAGGAAGGAATAAACGATCTGATTATAGATCCCGGGTTTGGGTTCGCAAAAACCCTGGAACAAAATTATGAGGTTATGCAGAAAATGGAATTGTTCCATCAATTGGAGTTGCCCCTGCTTACAGGAATCAGCAGGAAGTCCATGATCTATAAACTTTTAAATTCCACCCCACAAGCAGCCTTAAATGGCAGCACCGCGTTAAACATGTTTGCTCTTTCCAAGCAATCCCACATATTACGGGTGCACGATGTAAAGGAGGCCATGGAATGCATCACCATTTACAACGCCCTACAGGCATAACGACCGGTGAAGGCTACAGTGAAATCCCACAAAAACAAAAGAGGAAGACCTCAATATTTTTCCCTGATTTAATTTGGGGTTCTTTCTTATTTCCTATTTTTACAAAAACCCTAACATTGGATTTTCTAAATTTCTTAGATTTTAACGTAACAGATTTAATAGACATCTTTTTGGTGGCCATCTTGTTGTACTACATATACAAATTAGTACGCAGAACGGTTGCCATTAATATTTTTATAGGGATTGTCATAGTCTGGGCATTTTGGAAATTGACTGAGGTCTTAGATATGACCATGATCAGCAGTATGGTTGGTGGCTTTATGCAGGTGGGACTTATTGCCCTTATTATTGTCTTTCAACAAGAAATACGAAAATTTCTATTAATGGTAGGCTCTACCAACCTTGCCTCTAAACGCAACTTCTTAAAACATTTTAAGTTTATGCGGGAAGACGGACTCTCCATAGGAACCAATGTGGATGCCTTGATCAGTGCCTGCGAGAAAATGGGCAGCACCAAGACCGGGGCCCTCTTGGTAATAGAAAGAAATAACTCTTTGGATTTTGTAAAATCTACCGGGGATAAAATGAACATTGAAATTAACCAGCCCATCATAGAAAGTATCTTTTATAAGAACAGCCCTTTACACGATGGAGCTGCGGTGATCCAAGACAATTATATTGTAGCCACCCGAGTAATTCTACCGGTATCCAATGAACGTACCATCCCCTTAAGATTTGGTCTAAGACATAGAGCAGCGGTAGGGATTACGGAAAAAACGGATGCCCTGGCATTAATTGTTAGCGAGGAAACCGGACTTATCTCTTATATTAAAAACGGAGAATTTATACTGTTCAATAATTTGGATGAGTTAGCCAGCCAAATAAAGGAAGACCTTATGTAATTACACTGCTAAAAGCAGAGGTAAGACTTAGAATTCACAAGAATAACCCAAACAGCAATACCCTCTTTACAGCACCTCTTCGGTTAAGAACTGGGCTTCGTACAGGTTCTGATAATACCCATTTTGCTTTAAGAGCTCTTTATGGGTGCCCATTTCCACAATCTTCCCTTGATCCATTACCAATATTTTATCGGCTTTCTTAATAGTTGCCAGTCTATGAGCAATAATTATAGACGTTCTGCCCTCTGTAATTTTTTCGGTAGCCCTTTGTATCAACTGTTCGGAATAGGTGTCTACCGAAGAGGTAGCCTCATCCAGTATCAGAATACTGGGATTGCTTACATAAGCCCTTAAAAAGGCTATAAGCTGCCTTTGACCACTAGAAAGCATAGTTCCACGCTCCTTTATATTATAGCGGTAGCCTTCCGGGAGACTAGTTATAAACTGATGTACCCCAATCTGCTTGGCGGCCTCCTCCAAATGCAGCTCGGTAATTTCATCATCCTTTAAAGAAATATTATTTGCGATGGTATCGGCAAACAGGAAAACATCTTGCAACACCACAGCAATCTTAGATCGGAGGGAGCTTAATTTATAATCCCTAATATCTACGCCATCCACTTTAATGCTGCCCGAATTAATCTCATAGAATCGGTTTAACAAATTAATAATAGTAGATTTTCCCGCACCCGTTGCCCCTACAATGGCTATGGTCTCCCCAGCGTTCACCTTAAAAGAGACGCCGTGTAACACCTCTTCATCTTCCAAGTATCCAAAACGCACATCACAGAACTCTATATCCCCCTTAATAGTATCTTTTTCCACCGTACCAAGATCTTCAATATTGCTATTGGTATCCAAAATTTTAAAGACCCTATTTGCGGCAACCATTCCCATCTGCAAGGTATTAAACTTGTCTGCTATTTGCCTTAGAGGACGAAACAACATACTGGAAAGCAGTATAAACATAAAAATGGTTCCGTATTCTTCCTTCCCTATATTGGCCACATTCTGAAGTCCGCCATACCAAACGATTAACCCCACCGTAATAGAAGAAACAATCTCGGCAATAGGAAAAAAGATGGAGTTATACCAGACTGTTCTCAGCCAGGCGTTTTGATGTTTTTCATTGATTTCCCTAAACTTTTCCTTTTCAATTTCCTCACGGGTAAAAAGCTGCACTATTTTCATTCCCGTAATACGCTCTTGTACAAAGGAGTTTAAATTGGAAACCTGTGCCCTAACTTCTATAAAAGCAACCTTCATTGCTTGCTGAAACAATCTGGTAGCGTACAATAGTATTGGCAAAACCGCAAAAACGATCAAGGCCAGTTTCCAATTAGTAAAGAGCATTACGGAGGCTACTACCACCATTTTTAAAAGATCCGAGACAATTACAAAGAAGCCCTGACTAAAGATTTCCCCTATTCGTTGCATATCGGTAACGGCCCTGGTTACCAACAAACCAATGGAGGAATTGTCATAGTACTTCATCTTAAAACTCATCAAATGCTGAAAAAGACGAATTCGGATATCCTTAATTACGGACTCCCCCAACCAATTGGCGTAGTAATTAAATAACAGCTGGCAAATCACCTCTCCCAACAATACGCCCACCATGGCCAGAATAAGATTTAACAATTTGGCACTATCCTTATTGGTAATGGCATTGTCTACAATCTCCCCCACCAAAATAGGGGTCAACACAGCAAATCCCGAAAGCAATATAGCCGACACGGCAACGCCAAAAAACGTTGCCATATAAGGTTTCACATGCCTTAGCAATCGCCTAAACAATCTAAAATCAAATGCCTTACCGGTATCTTTATCCATGTTTTCCTATACTATTATCCGGATACTTAATTGCTGTTAAATATAAGCCTTTTGCCGGTACGGATGCCCCGGCCCTACTTCTATCCTTACTCTCTAATATGGAGACAACCTCTAACAAGGAAGTCTTTCCCTTTCCCACATCTATTAATGTTCCCACAATGGCACGCACCATATTGCGCAAAAATCGGTCGGCCACAATGGTAAACACCAATTTATTATTATCCACTGTCCAATTTGCGCTCCGAAGATCACACCTAAAGGTATTTACATCGGTATTAGACCTGGAAAAGCATTCAAAATCTTTCTGTCCCACTAAAATACTGGCTGCCTTGTTCATTTGGGCAATATTTAACGGATATTTCACATGATAGGCTCCATCATTTAAAAATGGATCCTTCTCATTAACCACCCAATACTCATAAGTTCGCTCCGTTGCATCAAATCTTGCATGGGCCGTTTCGGGGACAGGAAAAATAGCTTGCACCGCCAAATCTGGGGGCAAAAACGAATTCAACCTTTGGCACAAGGCCTCCGTTTCCAAAACCAAACTACAGTCAAAATGAGCAAACATCACCTTGGCATGCACCCCAGCATCCGTTCTACCCGCCGCCGTAATCTGAATGGTCTCCCTTAACAACAGAGACAAGGCGTGCTGCAAAACCTCCTGTACAGTAAGCGCATTGGGCTGAATTTGCGAGCCGTGATACCTTTTCCCGTGATATGAAAATTGGATGAAATATCTCAACAGAATCAATTAGTTTTGTGGATGGCAAAGATACTTGTTCTGGATTAGAAAAAATAAAAAAGATTCCTTAGCGCATCCCCTTTGGACTTTATTAAAAACATTTTTTTTGGCGATGGAACCGCTAAGCAGCCCATAAACGGACTAAGGCTACTTAACATCACTGCACCTAAAAAAGGAGTTCCCCTCCTCAAAAAAAGTAAAGAAACAATATGACTAAAATATTACTACTGAGCGACACCCACAGCCATATGGACGAGCAAATATTGAAATATGTGAAACAGGCAGATGAAGTATGGCATGCCGGTGACATCGGAAGTTTAGCCGTCACGGATGCCATCAAAGAAATTAAGCCGCTCAGAGGTGTTTACGGAAATATAGATGAGCATAAGATACAATTGGAATTTCCGTTAGACAACCGATTTAAATGTGAGGGCGTAGATGTATGGATCACCCATATCGGTGGCTACCCCAACAAATACAATACGCGCATACGGGAAAAAATAAAAGAGAATCCACCTAAGATATTCATCTCAGGACATTCCCACATTCTAAAAGTTATGTGGGACAAAAAATTAAACCTACTCCATATGAATCCCGGTGCCTGCGGAACCCACGGTTTTCATCAGATGAGAACCATGCTAAGATTTGTCATTGACGGGGAAGAGATCAAAGATCTGGAGATTATAGAACTAGGGAAAAGAGGTGGATAAAAGCCCATAAAAAAACCCGGGAACAACCCCGGGTTTTAACGCACTAATACTACTAAGATGTTAGGCTTAACGTAAACGATCCACAGATTTTACAAGATCTTCATCCTTTTTAATAGCCCTGTTAGCCAGCACTAAAAAAACGATAGAAAATACAGGAATCAGCATCCCAATACCCTTCTCTGAAACCGAGGTCTCTCCGGATAAGTTTAGAGATCGATAAACGAAAAATCCTAGTAAAAAAAGATTCAATATCATGTTCAATCTGTTCATCACAAATTGATTTTTCCTATTTTTATACATCATTATGGCCACCAATGCCAAAACTGCACTCCCGTAAAAGGCAAGTGAAACGAATACTGCTTTATCCGCATATATTTCGTTCCCAGCGGCATCGGACCATAGATTCACAAAAAAGGGCAAAACTGCCCCAAGAATGATAACCACAATTAAATAAAGAGTCTGTATTCTTTGAATCATGAATTCTTATCGTCTATTAGAAAGCAAAAATAAGCGTCTTTTTAAAATTTATCCACTAAATATTGAAAATTATTTGTAATTTTGCGTTGTTATAAGTCAAATCACTTACCAACAAGGGCTTACACGCCCGGTTTATTACCCAAAACAAGTACAGTATACTTCATACTTTCGAAATACGTATAATTTATTCAAAACTTAATGTTTGAAATTTCAGAATTAAAATCAAAAAAGCTTCCTGAGCTTCAGGAAATAGCCAAAGGCTTAAATGTAGCCAAGTTTAAATCTTTAAAAAAACTGGATTTAGTCTATCAAATTTTGGACGTTCAGGCTTCCAACCCCAAAATTGTCCAGGAGAACCTAACCGCAGCCGCTGTGCAGCCCGAGAAGACGGACCCCAAGCCCAAAAGGGCCAGGGTAGTTAAAAAGGATCCACCTGCCCCTGCTGAAAAACCAGGTCCGGCACCCACCAAAGCAAAAGAGGAGGGTACCGATACTCCGGTCAAAAAACGCGTACCGGCTTCCAAATCACCCTCGGAGGACCAAAAGCAAGAGAAGAGCAGACCAGAAAGAACCCCACGCACACAAAACGCTTCGGGCCCTACAAAGAGAGATCATCAGAAGAACTCCAGTCAACAAAACACGGGGCAACCCAACAAGCAACAACACAAGAAAAGTCCACACCACCAAAAGTCAAACGCAGACAAAGGAAACAGCAACTTTGACAAGGACTTAAAAAATAAATATAAGGAACCCGAATACGAATTTGACAGTATAATTGAAAGCGAGGGTGTACTAGATATTATGCAGGATGGTTACGGATTTCTAAGGTCTTCCGATTACAATTACCTTTCTTCCCCAGATGACATCTACGTATCCCAATCGCAGATTAGGTTATTTGGATTAAAAACAGGGGATACCGTTTTAGGTAACGTTAGACCTCCAAAAGAAGGAGAGAAATATTTCCCGCTAATTAAGGTGAACAAGATTAACGGAATAGACCCACAAATAGTTAGGGACCGAGTTGCATTTGAGCACTTAACCCCGCTTTTCCCTCAGGAAAAATTTAACTTGGCAGAACGCCAAAGCACTATATCTACCCGCATAATTGACCTATTCTCCCCTATTGGAAAAGGCCAAAGAGGGATGATTGTTTCCCAGCCAAAAACTGGTAAAACGATGTTGCTTAAGGATATTGCCAATGGTATTGCCGCCAATCACCCAGAGGTATACCAAATTATCCTTCTAATTGACGAAAGACCGGAAGAAGTTACAGACATGCAGCGAAATGTACGCGGCGAGGTAGTAGCCTCTACTTTCGACAAGGAAGCTACAGAACACGTGCGCGTTGCCAATATTGTATTGGAAAAAGCAAAACGTCTTGTAGAATGTGGACACGATGTAGTAATCCTATTAGATTCTATCACCCGTCTTGCAAGAGCTTACAACACAGTACAGCCAGCCTCTGGAAAAGTATTGAGTGGAGGGGTGGATGCGAACGCACTTCACAAGCCAAAAAGATTCTTTGGAGCTGCCAGAAACATCGAAGGAGGTGGATCTTTATCCATCATAGCAACGGCACTTACCGAAACTGGATCTAAAATGGACGAGGTGATTTTTGAGGAATTTAAAGGAACCGGTAACATGGAACTTCAGTTGGATAGAAAAATCTCCAACAGAAGAATATTCCCTGCTATAGACCTCACCTCTTCCAGTACAAGGAGGGACGACCTACTGTTGGATGAAAACACCATTCAGCGTATGTGGATCATGAGAAAATACTTGGCAGATATGAATCCTGTAGAAGCTATGGAATTCATAGAACAGCGGTTTAAGCAAACCAAGAACAACGAAGAGTTCTTACTGACCATGAATCAGTAGCATTTAGCGCTAACCGTAGGATAAATTATTACTCCCGATTGACAAATTTGCCAATCGGGAGTTTTTTTTCATGCAACATGAAACACCCTTTCCTCATCCTTTTCCCAAGAATTATTCTGGACACCCTACCCCAATAATCGCACTACTCCCCTCCCTTATACCTGAAACCTACAGACATTTATAAACGGACTTCAGACACCAATTAATGATATTTTGAAGTATATTTATTTTTTAAGCGCGGTATTATCAGTAATTTAACAGGCTCCCCCCAGTCTTTATAACGAAATAACCTAATAACACCAACCAATCTAAATAACCAACCTTATGAAGTATCTAAAAAAAGTTGCAAAACCAAGCGCACTATTAACCCTACTTTTATTAGCAATTGCCTCCTGCAAACCTTCCCCAGAACCAGCCCCTACCCCTGTAAAGGCACCCGCACAGATAGTTTCCGTTGCGCAAGCAAAACAGATGTACGATGCCTATGGAGAGCGCCGCGTAGGACTCATAGAAAGATTTGAGAACGAACAAAGTCCAGAAAAAAAGTTTGACGTGGCCAGATTTGGATCTTATGACTACCAAACCATAAAGGACTACTTAAACTATATTGAACAGGAAGCAAAAAAGGCCAATGTGGAGATCTCAACTTTACGTTTTTATTTCTCCAATTATCCAGATCAGGAGACTTTTAAAGACGGCAGAAAGATTAAGCACCCTAAGCAAAACTCCTTTTTTCTAATACCCACAACAAAAGACGATAAAAAGGAGGATTATGCCTTTTATATCCAAGAGGATGACGCTGGCAACCGAACTCCCATCCTTCTAACAAACAACTTAAACCCTAAGAAAAAAGGGAATGCCACCCCAAGTCAAGAACAAGACAATGAAAAGATGGAAGCTTCCATGCTCCCCAACTTTACTAACAAAACCTTGTTTGCCAAAAACACAAGCCTCATCCTGAACGAGGCAGATATGACCCCTCCACCATATACGGAGAATTAAGACAGCTCAAGACTCGTTGCACCCTATTTCACCCCCACCAATGGAAAAGGCATTTATAGACCTAATACTGGAGAACTTATACAGACCCTTATACGGCTTAACGGTACTGGTAGCATTAATCAAATACCCAAAGTACTACAACACCCCGTTAAAGCTATTCCCGGTCATAGCCATGTACACCTTCCTTACAGAGTTACTGGGCTATATCACCAAAAATTACGAAGTATACGATATTACCATTTTCTCGGCTTTTGTAGCGCATAATGTAATTATCTACAACATCTACAATATTATCTTCTTCAGCTTCTTTTTTTATGTGTATTGGAGCTATTTGACACATCCTAAATACAAAAGAATAATCCTATACGGAAGCATAATATTCCTGGTTGTTACTATAGCCAACGTCTTTCTACAGAGTTTTATATTGGAATCCCAAATATTCAGTTATTTGGCAGGAGGGCTACTTATTCTCCTATGTACGATACTGCTATTTTTAGAACGGAAAAAGATACAAGAAAGACAAGGGTTTAGGTTTGAGGGTATAAAGTGGATCAGTATTGGACTTTTTATTTTTTATGCAGGCTACCTCCCCATTAAGGTTATTAGATATCATAATTACCTTTATAAAATAAACGAGTACATACACCTAAGGAGGATTCATCTAAGTTTAGTGTGCCTCCTATACATATGTTTTATAGTTGGTCTTTTAAAGATGAAGCGTAAATTCTGGATCCTATCCAGCAAACGAAGCTAAGGGGCTAAATAGTTATAGCGTTAACCAAGACCCAACAAAAAAACGCCCTTTCCATCAGGAAAGGGCGTTTCTTAAATACCGTTATAATAAATAGCGTTAGAGTGCAGCTACTTGCTTAGTAAGCTTACTCTTAAGGTTAGCAGCTTTGTTAGCGTGAATAATGTTACGCTTTGCCAATCTATCGATCATGCTTACTACACTTGGCAATAATTTCTCAGCAGCTTCCTTATCCTCTTCTGCACGCAATTTTCTTACTGCATTACGAGTTGTTCTGTGCTGGTACCTGTTACGTAAACGTACTGCCTCGTTTCTTCTGATTCTCTTTATTGCTGACTTATGGTTTGCCATTTCTTTTTAATTATAATTTTTTAATGGGAGCTATCCCTTTCGCTACTATGTAGTCCGTAGGGGATTCGAACCCCTGCTACCAGGATGAAAACCTGGCGTCCTAACCCCTAGACGAACGGACCATTCTAATTTTTGATTTACGGACCTTGCCGATGCACTGTCCTAATCCTAAATTAATATTTCAAAAAACCTTTGTAGTCCGTAGGGGATTCGAACCCCTGCTACCAGGATGAAAACCTGGCGTCCTAACCCCTAGACGAACGGACCAACTAATTCCTAATTGCGGATGCAAAAATACAACTATTTTTAAGGTTCGCAAGCACTAAGCAAAAAATTTTTAAAAAATTAATATGCCCGTGCAAAAAGGACTCTTTTGGCAGACGGTTTCCCGGTTACCATACATTCTCCTTCCTCGTTTTCACCCTCTATAGGAATACAACGAATGGTAGCCTTGGTCTCTTCTTTCACCAACTCCTCGGTCTCGGCAGTCCCGTCCCAATGCGCAGCAATAAATCCACCTTTAGTTTCCAATACTTCTTTAAACTCCTCATAGGAACTCACTTCAGTAATATGCTCCTCTCTATAGGTCAATGCTTTCTTAAAGATATTCTTCTGCATATCCTCTAATAGAAACTCAATCTTACTTACAATGGCATCGGCAGAAACGGTTTCCTTTTCCAAGGTGTCCCTTCTAGCCACCTCAAAGGTATTGTTATCCATATCGCGTTGTCCTATGGCCAAACGCACTGGAACTCCTTTTAGCTCATACTCATTAAACTTGAATCCTGGCTTTTGGGTATCCCTATTATCATATTTTACTGAAATCCCTTTGGAACGTAATTCCTTCACCAAGGGAGCCACCCTGTCAGAAATGGCATCCAACTGCTCCTCTCCTTTATAGATAGGAACAATTACTACTTGTATAGGGGCCAACTTTGGTGGCAACACCAAACCATTATCATCACTATGAGTCATGATCAAAGCACCCATCAACCTAGTGGAAACACCCCAAGAGGTAGCCCATACATATTCTTGCTTTCCTTCCTTATTTGCAAACTTTACATCGAAGGCTTTGGCAAAATTTTGACCCAAAAAGTGCGATGTCCCCGCTTGCAAGGCTTTTCCATCCTGCATTAAGGCTTCTATACAATAGGTATCCAATGCTCCGGCAAAACGTTCACTGGCAGTTTTGGTACCTTTTATCACAGGCACTCCCATATATTCCTCTGCAAACTCTGCATACACATTCATCATCTGTACTGCTTCTGCCACCGCTTCTTTCTCGGTAGCGTGTGCAGTGTGCCCTTCTTGCCATAAGAACTCTGCCGTTCTAAGAAAGAGACGGGTTCTCATTTCCCAACGCACCACATTGGCCCATTGGTTAATTAAAAGAGGTAAATCTCGATAAGACTGTATCCATCGCCTATAAGTATCCCATATAATAGTTTCGGAAGTTGGCCTAACTATTAGCTCCTCTTCCAATTTAGCTTCGGGGTCTACAATTATTCCACTACCATCCTCGGCATTTTTTAGTCTATAATGTGTAACCACGGCACACTCCTTGGCAAATCCTTCTACGTGACTGGCTTCTTTGCTTAGGTACGACTTTGGGATAAACAAAGGAAAGTAGGCATTCTCATGTCCGGTTTCCTTGAACATTTTATCTAATTGGGCCTGCATTTTTTCCCATATAGCATAACCATATGGCTTAATGACCATACACCCTCTAACCCCTGAGTTTTCAGCTAAATCTGCCTTCACCACCAGCTCGTTATACCATTTGGAATAGTCCTCTGCTCTTTTCGTTAATTTTTTACCCATGCTAGTAAGTTTGGCACAAAACTTGTGACTTATGTTAATATAGAATAGTTCCGCAAAACTAACTATTTTTACAAAGTCGAACAATTAAATTTTTAACGATGATACACTCCCTACTTCATAGCAAAATACACATACGGATCCCCCTTTTCCTTTTGGGTTTGCTGGTGGTTTCCTGTGGCTCTTATCAATCAGCCTCCTATTATGACAATGATGGCATCTATGCCAGCAGAACACAAAGCGAGGAACAGCCTAGACAGCACAGGCAGGCTAACAATCAACGCCTTGAGACAAAACAAAATAACTACGGGGAATATTTTGGACAAAAAGCTGATGAATTTGGGGAGATTCTAGACAGCGAAATTTTCACCGATATAGATGGATATTACGGCGATATGGAAGGCGATGGCCAGTATGCTCAGGCTGATATAAATGCCTATGGCGCCAATAATGACTACAGAGGTTACGCCGCTTGGGGAGACAATCCTACCAACGTGAGCATTAATATCTATGACAATTGGGGATATAACGACTTCTACTATGGCTGGGGAAGCCCCTGGTTTTATCGCGGTTTCTACAGAGGCTACCACAACCCATGGCGTTGGGGCTTTTACGGTAGCTACGGATATTCTTATAGTCCCTATTATTGGGGATGGGGCGGTTACGGCTATTCTTACGGATGGGGCTACCCTTACAGATCCTACTACTACCCTTACTACAGACCTTATTATAACCACTATTACAGACCGGGTTACTACAACTACAATAGAAACTATGCGTACAATGCTAGTAGACGAGGCGTTTACAGATCTAACACCCTGAACAGAAGCAATTCTTTACGCAGCAGGTCTAACGTAAGCACTAACAACAACTCCACCCGATATAGGAGTAATGGAACGCGCAGCAATGTTTCCAGACAGTCTTCTACTAATAACAACAGTCGTTATAGAAGCAGCACCAATACTAGAACTAGGGTTGGAGTGGATGCCTTGGACAGAAACAGATCTTATAGAACCAGCAGAAGCACTAGGGCGGTGCCCAATTATAACAGCAGAACTCGTAGCACCCAAACCTACAAAGGCAGTGCGCCCAGCAATAGTACCTACAGAAGCAGTCGTAGCACAAGCGCTCCTAGGACTTCTACGTACCGAAGCACCAGAAGCACTAGCAGACCTAGCAGTAGTACTATTAGAAGCTCGGGAAGCAACCAACGATCTTCCAGCGGTACTATTAGAAGCAGCAGTCCACCTAGATCTTCCTCAGGAAGCGTACGGAGCAGTAGCTCCTCTAGCAGATCATCTGGCAGTAGATCTAGAGGCAACTAAAACCCTGCTATAGGCTATATTTCAAAATAGACATCCAAAATTTATTAAGATGAGAAGACTCAACACTTTCTTTCTACTATTGGCATGCGCATACGCAAGTGCCCAAAACATTAACGACGTGGTGCGCTACAGCACCGAATCGCTTCAGGGAACTGCACGCTACCAAGCAATGAGCGGTGCTTTTGGGGCACTTGGCGGGGACTTATCGGCCCTAAATGCCAATCCGGCTGGATCTGCAGTATTTAACCACGGCCTATTTACCATTACCGGATCTAAAAACCGTCAGCAGAACGATGCAACCTACTTCTCATCCTTTAACGCCACCACCATCAACGCTTTTGATCTAAACCAATTAGGCGGAGTGTTTGTTTTTAAAAGCAGGAACGATAATTGGAAAAAGGTATCCCTGGCATTTAATTACGATATGGCGAGGAGTTTTGACAATGAAACTTATATCACCGGAAATAGCGATCAAGGGATAGACAACTACTTCTTGAATTTTGCTGGGGGAGTCCCTTTTGGCGACCTGTTGCTACAGGACAACGAGTTTCTGGAAGAAGCCTATTTAGACATAGGAGCTAGCTATGGCTACGCAGAACAACAGGCTTTTCTAGGATATTTCGGGGGGATCATAGACCCCATGGATGAGTCGGACAACAACAATACCAGCTATATTTCCAATGCGAGATACAGCACTGTAAATCAACGCTATTTTGAAAGTACCACGGGGCATAATGGCAAGTTCACTGCCAATTTAGCGGGGCAATATGGCGACAACCTTTATCTGGGTGCTTCTTTAAATTTTCACAATGTATTATTTGAAAAGCTCAGCCAGCTTACCGAAAACGGATTTGATTCGGATTCGGAAATAAAAAACACCTCTTTCGACAATCTCCTAAGAACCCAAGGAAATGGATTTTCCTTTAGCTTGGGGGCCATAGGAAAAGTAGGAGACAACCTTAGGGTTGGAGGTAGTTATCAATCCCCTACCTGGTACAACCTCTCGGACGAGACTTCCCAAAAGATAAATTCAGACTTAGCAGATGACGATATTTCCTTTATCAACTTTAATGTTGTGAACGTATTTGAGAAATATACCATACAAACCCCAGCAAAATTAACGGGAAGTTTGGCTGTTATCTTTGGTCAGCAGGGACTCATTAGCTTAGATTATAGCTACCAAGACATGTCCAAAGCCAAGATAAAACCTACTGCAGACCCCAGTTTTTCATTAGAGAACAATATAATTGCCAAGGAACTAGGCGGGGTATCTACCCTTAGACTTGGTGGTGAATACCGACTAGCCGCTTTAAGCCTACGTGCTGGGTATCGGTACGAACAGAGTCCGTATGCCGATGGCAATACCGTGGGCGACCTAAACGGTTATTCTGCGGGAATAGGGTATAACTTTGGCGGAAGTAGGCTGGACTTTTCTTTTAGCGAAGCCACACAGGATTACCGTAAATCCTTGTATGAAACAGGCATGCCAACCCCGGTCAATATCACCAACAAGAATTCGGTCTTCAGCTTAGGGTACACCCTTAACTTCTAAAAATAAATATGACACCTATAGAAATATAAAGACGGGAAATATCCCGTCTTTCTTTGTTTTAATAGTCAAGTTCCACCCGTACAACCCTAATCGCCTTCCTTCCCATTCTACGATTCATTATTAGGGCCATGATGCCTTATATGGGCCACCATCACCTTTTTAGGGTAAAATGGGAACGAACCATTTTTGCCACCAGCATTCCACCTTCGTCTTGGGAATACTCCATTTTAAACCAATAATCCGAAGAAGGCATAGGCCTGCCATTAAAGGTACCATCCCAGCCCGCAGAGTTCACATCTAACTGCTTAAGGAGCTTCCCATACCGATCGAAAATAAATACTACGGGATTGGCTAATGTTGCAATACCGTACACCTGCCAATAGTCGTGGATACCATCTCCATTGGGTGTAAAAAATTTGGGATAGCCTACTACCAGAAAGGGAATTGGCGCGGTGGTGCCACACCCATTTTTATCGTTAATAACAACCGTATTCTCTCCTGGGGGCACATTGGTAAAAACAGGACTGTCCCGAAAGTCCGACCCGTTTAGGGCGTATTCAAAATTCCCATCTGGATTACCCACCACTATTTCCACTTTATTATTGTCGGATACATCTTCTAGCACCAGCACCTCTTGCAACACGGGATCCCCAAAATAGGTAATTTGAATAGTATCCCTTGCCTGCTGAGCAAATACATTGGTCACCTCTACCATATAGCTGCCGGAGTTAGGACTTTGCACCACCAATTCCGCGCCAGAGGGTCCGCTTCCCGTTAAGGTAGCATCCACTACCCCATCACCCTCATAATCTACCGTCCACACCACACTGGCAAGATTAGGACCTACGGGAGAGTTCATAGCAGATAGGGTAATATCAGGATCCCCTTCACAGGCAACGATATCCAAGCCCAAAAACTGATCCCTAAGGGTACAATCCAACGCATTATCCTGATCTGCATCAACGGTACTACCTGTAAATGTCAGCACAAAGGATTCTGCTTCCTCATCAAAATTAGTATTCCAGTTATTGATTAAGATATAGTAAATTTCCCCTTCCTTCACTTCTAGCCATTCATCATAAGTGTTCCTACTTTGCTTTACAAAAGGCGCACCTTCCTGGCCACTTTCAGGGTTAATCCCCACACCGGTAAATCGGGTTTCATTGGTCTCAAAATTACACCGTATTGGCTCTATGTTCCCCGCTCCTATTTCCAAGCAATTGACATCCGGACCATAAACGGCAAAATCCCATTCTGCAGTAATCACATCCGGTCCCCCTGGCACTGGTAGGGCTTCGATATCAAAACCTAGCTGTCCGTCCGCTCCGGTCCTAAACACATACCAAGACGTATTGTACTCGATATTGGAGGATACATTACTCCCTTTTTCCAGGCAACCAGATTGCCGCACTTCATCGGGATCAAAATCGTCAATACCATGGCCATCGGCCGTTCCGTTTATGGGCGCATCGGCACAAACGGGAATAGCACTTCTACAATCCGGTGAGTTTTGCGCAAACACCGCACCCGTAAACAACAGTAACACCCCCAGGGAATAGCTTATTATCCGCATATTGTATAATCTCCCTATCATTTACAGGAGTTAATACTATAACTCTTTACAAAGGGATTTAGTATAAGTTAAGAATAGGAATTAGCTGTAAATCAACAACATTTAAACCGCATACAATACCACTTGCAACGCCAATTCCTATACAAAACGAGCACAAAACCACTTTATTCTTTGTAGCCTAAAACCATCTTGATTATTCCTTTAAATCCCATAAATCCCAATGAGTAGCGGAGTCTAAAGAATTATTTCTATAAGCATCAGCCTAAAGACACAACTCCCTTTCTAGGCCAATAACTATAGTGAAAAACAAGACGATAACCATGTACCAACTTGGACACAGGGTAAAAGGGACCTTAGCGGTCATTTTAATTATCGACCCAAAACTCCAGAAAAACAAAAGCGCCCCTCCTCATTCGTTAACACTAATTTATAGTGTGTTACTAGTGAAATATACTATTAAGTGCCATATTATGCATATCTTTGCACCCTTAAAAAGCCATATTTTAATGAAAATAGATAACGCATTGGAAAAGCACCTTGAAGACATGGGAGACGATCACGTTTCTGCGGCCGAAGACACTCCCCTACGTAAAGATGCCTTTGTTCTTAGCGACGAGGAAAAGATCACACGCATTAGAGAAAATGTAAATGAGATTATGCTTACCTTGGGCTTAGACCTAGAGGACGATAGCCTAAAGGGAACCCCCAACAGGGTAGCCAAAATGTTTGTAACCGAAATATTTGGCGGATTGGATCCCAAGCGCAAGCCTAATCCTTCTACTTTTGACAATAAATATAAGTACGGGGAGATGTTAGTAGAGAAAAACATTACCCTATACTCTACCTGTGAGCACCATTTACTTCCCATCGTAGGAAAGGCACATATTGCGTATATTTCCAACGGAAGTGTAATAGGGCTATCCAAAATGAACCGAATTGTGGATTATTACGCCAAGCGTCCCCAGGTACAGGAGCGCTTAAACATCCAAGTAGTAAGAGAGCTTCAGAGGGCATTAGGAACCGAGGATGTTGCCTGCGTTATGGATGCCAAACATTTATGTGTAAATTCCAGAGGAATTCGCGATATTGAGAGCAGCACTATTACTGCTGAGTATGGCGGCCGATTCCAAGAAGAAGCAGTGCGAAGCGAATTTCTTAGCTACATTAATATAGAAACCAAATTTTAATCCTCCTGTTTACAAATGCAGTTGTACCAAACCCAAGAATTAAAAATATACAATTCCCTTTCGGGCAAAAAAGAAGTTTTTAAACCTTTAAATGAAGGTCATATAGGCATGTATGTCTGTGGCCCCACGGTGTACAGCAACGTACACTTGGGCAACTGCCGCACCTTTATGTCTTTCGATATGATTTTCAGGTACTTTAAACATCTTGGGTACAAAGTGCGTTATGTGAGGAATATTACCGATGCCGGTCACCTAGAGGATGATGCAGAGGACGGAGAGGACAAGATTGCCAAGAAGGCACGCCTAGAGCAATTGGAACCTATGGAGGTAGTACAACGCTACACCTTGGACTTCCACAATATATTGAACAAGTTCAACTTTCTGCCCCCCAGTATAGAACCTACGGCAACCGGCCATATCGTAGAACAAATTGAAATTGTAAAGGCCATTTTAGACAAAGGACTTGCCTATGTCGTTAATGGATCGGTCTATTTTGATGTTGCAAAATTTAGCGAGACCAATGATTACGGGAAGCTTAGCGGTAGAAAATTGGAAGATATGATCGCCAATACCAGAGAGCTTACCGCCCAGGACGAGAAAAAAAGTCCCCAGGATTTTGCCTTATGGAAAAAAGCGGAACCCCAGCATATTATGCGATGGCCTTCCCCATGGGGAGATGGCTTTCCGGGATGGCACTTAGAGTGTACCGCTATGAGTACCAAATACCTAGGGGAAACCTTTGATATTCACGGTGGAGGCATGGATCTTAAATTCCCGCATCACGAATGCGAAATTGCTCAAGCCGAAGCCTGGAATAATCAGACGCCGGTAAATTATTGGATGCATGCCAATATGCTTACCCTTAACGGGAGAAAGATGGCAAAGTCTACCGGCAACAATATTCTGCCGAACGAAATTTTCTCTGGCGAAAATCCGTTTTTAAGCAAAGCTTACTCCCCATCCGTGGTACGCTTTTTTATGATGCAAGCGCACTACACCAGTATTCTGGATCTTAGTGACGAGGCACTCTTAGCTTCCGAAAGAGGATACCAGCGATTAATGGATAGTATTGCGAGCTTAGAGCAACTACCCACGGGAGACAGCAGCGACTTTAATGTGGCAGCATGGGTGCAGAAGGGGTACGATGCCATGAACGATGATTTTAACACCCCAATCCTTATTGCCAATCTCTTTGAGGCCGTTAAACACATCAACCTAATAAAGGAAGGGAAAGAAACCATCTCTGCAGCGGACAAGAAAATACTTTCCCAGGCCATGCAGAATTTTGTTTTCGATATCCTAGGCTTGGAAAACCAGAACAGCACCCAATCCAATTCGGACAAACTATCCAATGTAGTAGGTCTTTTAATTGAAATGCGGAACGAAGCACGAGCCAATAAGGATTTTGCCACTTCCGATAAGATTCGGGATCAATTGGCCGAAATGGGCATCCAACTAAAAGATGGGAAAGACGGAACTACCTTTACCCTTTCATAAAAAATAAAGATTATACTCACCAAGAACACTTAGGCACAGATGAAAAAAATATTGATCGCCCCCTTTGTGTTCTTGGTTAGAGTTTACCAGACCCTTATTTCCCCCCTTACCCCGGCCTCTTGCCGTTATTCTCCCACCTGCTCCCAATACACTTTGGAAGCCTTAAAAAAACACGGCTTGTTCAAGGGAGGGTGGCTCGCCATAAAAAGAATATTTAGCTGCAACCCTTGGGGCGGAAGCGGGTACGACCCTGTTCCTTAGCTACTTTAAACTACCCAGAACCCATCTTGCATGCGGTAGTATTTGCCGGTACTTTTCTCACTAAGGACTAGCTTTACCTGCCTGCATTTAATTACTATTTATCCAGAGGCGATACTTCCTACTATTTACTTATCTTAGTCCCTTAAATTAGTTTGCGAATGTATTTTTTAGGATTCACCTGGAACCCCGCCGACACCTTAATCAATATAGGGGTATTACAAATAAAATATTATAACCTCCTCTGGATAATCGCCTTTGCATTGGGCTGGTATATAATGAAGAGAATCTATGTTAAGGAGAAAAAATCCATAGAGCAATTAGATTCCCTTTTCATATACACCGTTTTAGCGACCATGTTAGGTGCTCGTTTGGGACATGTCTTTTTCTACGATTGGCCCTATTACAAGAATCATTTGGCCGAAATTTTACTTCCCATCAGGGAGACGGAAGGGAGCGCCCTTTTTGGCATTATCAACGGTTATGAATTTACTGGCTTTTCCGGTTTGGCAAGTCACGGTGCAGCCATCGGGATAATTATAGGTATGTATCTATACACCCGGAAATATCCGGAGTTTAAAATGCTCTGGATTTTAGACCGCATCGTCATTCCCGTATCCATCGGTGCCTTTTGCGTTCGATTGGGGAATTTTTTCAACTCTGAGATCAATGGAAAAATAGTGGACAAATCCTTTCTATTTGCTACACGATTCCTAAGAGATCCAGACGACCTGCATCCTGCCAACGCTTTGGCAATTACCAAGGAAAAAACAGTGAACGCCGCCTATAAACTTATAGAAAAAGACCCTAGATTTGCCGAATACCTAGAGGCAGTACCCTATAGGCATCCAGCGCAACTCTACGAAGGGATATGCTATATTTTTGTATTCGCCATCCTTTACTACCTCTACTGGAAAACAGACAAGAAGAACAAATCTGGTTTCTTATTTGGCCTCTTCCTAGTATTGCTATGGACGGTTAGATTCTTTGTAGAATTCGTTAAAAAGAGTCAAGGCGGATTCGAAGAAAGCTTGGGACTTTTATCTACGGGTCAGTGGCTGAGCATACCTTTTATCCTAATCGGGTTTTATTTTATGTTCAGGCCAACAGCTGCCAAGGTAAAATAAGGGGGATACTATCAGACAACATCAACATATTCAATAAAGATAATAACATCCTAAAGGATAAATAAGCACTGTACAAATGAAGCAGCACAGCGTATATTTAGTGGCAATCCTTGCCATTTTCACACTATTGGTATCTTGCAAGGAAAAAGAAAAAGCCATTATTAAAACCACTAAAATCGAATTTAAGAAGGAAGGCAGTTTAGAAATAATTCAGCAGGAAACCGATTCCGTATTGGTGACCTTGGACATAGAAATTGCCGAAAGTGAATATGAGACCGCCACCGGCCTTATGTACAGAGAGTCGATGGAAGCAAACCAAGCCATGCTCTTTGTTTTTGAGGATGTGGCCATGCGCTCGTTCTATATGAAGAACACCGCTATCCCTTTAGACATTCTCTACATAGATGAAGACCTAAAGATTGTTAGTTTTCAAAAGAATGCCAGACCTTTTGACGAAACAGGCCTAAGCTCGCAATTTCCAGCCAAATATGTGCTGGAAATCAATGCTGGCAAGTCAGATGAATGGGGATTGAAAGTAGGAGACCACATAAAGTACCATAAAATACCCTAGGATAAAAACTACAATGTTATTAAAATGCCGTGGAAACCCCACGGCATTTCCATTTATATACACTAGTAGCAGTATTTTAAACACCACTGCTCCCAAAAACTTCAAGAGAGCAAAAGCTTTCTTCCCAACCATTTTATTTAATTAAATAGCATCTCTACCGATTCCTAAGCAAATAGAGCCTTCTAGAAACAGGGAAGACGTCACCCCTCAGCATTCGCCACCCTAACCAATAAGAGGCTTTGGCAGCCGCCTAGCACTACATATAAGTGTAACCTAAGGCAGTAAGCACTGCTGCGCTTAGAACTGGCCAAAAATGAGTTTACCGAGATTAAACCCATCCACCTAGTCAATAACAGCCTACGCTACTACACATATCCAAGGGAAAAACCCAGGACTGCATAAAACAGCAAATGCATTGCAAGCAGTGGGATTTGTTAATATCTTGGTCCTTCCGAATATTACAACAACAAAACACCAATTATATAAAGGCTATCTAAATGAAATCACCAAAACATTGGGCCATTTTCACCAACAACAATTCTAAGAAAGACCCCTTTATTCAGCAATTGATGAAAGGGAAATTTCCCGAACCACTCAGCACCCTCTCCGAGAGGGAAGGTGCGCTATTCTCCAAAATAAGCCTAGAGAAACTTATCCAGGAAGAGGACCGGCACGATATAAAAATAATAAACAAGGACACGGAGCAACGCCTTAGCACTATGTCTAGCGGGGAGCAGAAAAAAACACTCCTAAAATACCTATTGCAATTAGATCCCGGATTTTTAATTTTAGACAATCCCTTCGATAATCTGGATGCAGAGTCACAACAAGCGCTTAGAGCGCGTCTTCAAGAAGTAAGCAAGACCACCTCCATAATCCAATTACTAAGCAGGAAAGGAGACCTACTTCCCTTCTGTGAGCAACACCTCACCCTAGACGTATCAACCTTACAACCCTTAGAAAACACCGCAATAGAAAATCAGCCAAAAGCCCTTTTTAACGGACAGATACCACTCCCGTTTCAGTCCAACCCCTACCAAGACCCCATTTTAGTGGAATGCAAAAATATTTCGGTAACCTATGGGGAAAAGGAGGTGTTAAACAATATTAACTGGACCATAAAGCAGGGGGAGTTTTGGCAATTAAAAGGCGCTAACGGCAGCGGTAAATCTACCCTACTCTCTATGATCACAGGAGACAACCATAAGGGATACAATCAGGAGCTTTATCTCTTTGGAAAGCGGAAAGGAAGTGGGGAAAGCGTTTGGGACATCAAAAAAAACATTGGGTACTACACCCCTTCCATGACAGATAACTTCTCTGGCCTGCATACCGCCTTCAATATGGTTATATCGGGATTAAACGATTCTATTGGCCTTTACCTTAGGTCTACCGAAAACCAAAAAGCATTGGCAAAAGAATGGTTATTACTACTGGATATGTGGCACCTAAGAGACGTACTCTTTGCCGACCTAACAAGAGGCCAACAACGAATGATCATGACGGCTAGAGCCATGATAAAACACCCTCCTTTACTAATCTTGGACGAGCCCACTGCGGGATTGGATGATGAAAGCGCCTCCCTTTTTATAGCATTGGTAAATAAGATTGCAGCGGAGACCCATACGGCGATCGTATTTGTATCCCATAGAACCGAACCCGGCCTACAACCTCAATACGACTACCAACTTTATCCGGGCCCCCATGGGTCTACTGGGGAAAAACTATAGCAACAAAAAAGGCCGCTGAATCAGCGGCCTTTTTACTAAATAACAATAATTAATCAAAATTCTTATTCTTCCTTCTTGTCTTTTCTAGTCAAAGAATCGTACATCACAGGAGTTGCAATGAACAAGGAGGAGTAAGTACCTACTAAAATACCAACGATCATAGCAAACATAAACCCTCTTAACGATTCCCCTCCGAAGATGAAAATGGCCAATAATACCACCAGGGTGGTCATAGAGGTGTTAATGGTTCTACTCAACGTACTGTTTAGTGCCTGGTTGGTATTTTCTCCAGCTTTCCATCCCTTTTCAGCTACAATTTCCCTCACGCGGTCAAACACCACCACGGTATCGTTCAAGGAATAACCAATCACCGTAAGGATAGCCGCAATAAATGCCTGATCTATCTCCATGTTAAATGGCATTAACGTTCCAAATATGGAGAAGACACCTAGTACCACCAACACATCGTGCGCTACAGCAGCAACTGCACCAAGGGAGAACTGCCACTTGCGGAACCTGAACAGGATATAAAGGAAGACTACCGCCAAGGATCCTAGGATCGCCAAAAGTGCATTCTTCTTAATATCATCTGCAATGGTAGGACCTACTTTTACAGACTGTAATATTCCCAAGGACTTATCACCACTTCCAATAATGAAGCTATCAAAATCGGTACCGTCTGGAAGATACTTTTGAAGAGAGGTATATAATTTATTCTGAATCTCGTTATCTACTTCAATTCCTTCTACATCTACCTTATAAGCGGTAGTAATCTTAATCTGATTCGCTTCTCCAAAGGTCTTCACATTGGTTCCACTACCAAATACATCATTCAATTCGGAAGAAATCTCAGAAGGATTCACAGCCTTTTCAAATCGGACCGTATACGATCTACCCCCTACAAAATCTACTCCCTGCTGCAACCCTTGAGTAAACAAGGAGAATAAAGCAATGGCAATTAAGACTGCAGAGAACACATAAGAGATTTTTCTTTTGGATAGGAAATCGATATTGATGTTCCTAAAAAGATTTTTGGTAATTGCTGTAGAGAAATCCAAATCCCTTCCTTTACCTTCCGAGTACCAATCTATCAGTAACCTTGTAATAAAGATGGCGGTAAATAAAGAGGTAACAATACCGATAAGTAAGGTAGTTGCAAAACCTTTAATAGGTCCAGAACCAAAAATAAACAGTATCAATGCCGTAAGACCGGTGGTAATGTTTGCATCCAAGATAGAGGAAAGCGCGTTTCCAAATCCATCTGCAATTGCCTGGCCACGACCTTTTCCTTTTGCAAGCTCTTCTTTAATTCTTTCAAAGATAAGTACGTTAGCATCCACGGACATACCTATGGTAAGCACAATACCTGCAATTCCAGGAAGTGTCAGTACTGCATTTAAGCTAACCAGTACCCCAAAGATCAACAAGATGTTGAACAACAAAGCAATATCGGCAAAGATACCGGCTTTCCCGTAGTAGAATATCATCCATATCAATACGATAGCCATCGCAATCATAAAGGAAGAGAAACCACTATTAATAGCCTCTTGTCCCAATGACGGACCTACGATTTCCGATTGAATAATCTCTGCGGAGGCAGGTAATTTACCCGCTCTAAGTACGTTGGCAATATCTTGGGTCTCGTTAATGGTAAAGTTCCCGGTAATTTCGGAACGACCTCCAGAAATAGGACCTGAAGAAACTCCAGGAGCAGTGTACACCTTGTTATCTAGAACAATGGCAATACCTGTTTGGTTGTTGAAGGCATCTCCGGTTAATTTTTCCCATTCCTTAGCACCTCTAGTATTCATAGACATGGATACTGCAGGCTTATTAAATTGGTCAAATACTGCTGCAGCGTCGGTAACTACGTCCCCGCTAATTCTTGGCGTATTATCTCTGTTAGATTTTAAAGCATACAATCCAACTACTTCAGCTCCTTCACTAGGACGCTCCCATAGGAACTTCACAAATTGCATATCTGCAGGAATCAACTTGCGGATTTCCTTCATTCTAAGGTACTCACCAATAGTGGCGGTATCTTTAATAGCAGCGCTTACAAATGCATTCCCATTAGGATTTGCAGGCAACAATAAGCTGAATAGCGGATTTGCAGCAGGAGAAAAATCTTCGGTATCTTGATTAATATCAGATAACAAAGAATCTAGTTCAGATTCTGGCTTAGCAGTTGCTTCTGGCTGATCTACGTTTACCAAAGATTTTAAACGCTCATTGGCAGCCTGTAGGAAGTTACCAAGACTAGGATTGCTAGGCTTATAGGTTTCCCAGAATTCCAATTGGGCGGTACTGGACAAAAGATCCTGAGATCTTGCAATGTCTCTAGCCCCTGGCAATTCTACCAAAATACGACCAGAATTCCCTTCCCTTTGGATGTTAGGCTGAGTAACTCCAAAACCATCGATACGCTCTCTCAATACTTCAAAAGCAGAAACGATAGACTCGTCTATTTTGGTTCTGATGATTGGCTTTACCTGATCATCGGTCATCTGGAAGTTAATAGCATCGCTCAAGGTCTTATTGGCAAAAATATCTGGAGAAGCCAATTTGGTATCCCCTTTTATTTTATCAAAAGCATTGAAGAAAAGCTCTAGGTAAGGAGCATTACTACTTTTAGATGCCACATCGGCATCGGCCAAAGCCTTGTTAAAAACAGGGTTCTTGGAGTTATTGGCAAGGCCTTTCAAAATATCCTTCACGGAAATTTGAAGGGTAACGTTAATCCCGCCCTTTAAATCCAGACCTTTGTTTAATTCTTTTTTCTTGGCATCATTATAGCTGGTATAACCCAGGATGGAATTATTCCCTATTGAGTCCAAATACTGTGCCTCTAGCTCTTCCCTCTTCTCAAGATAATCCTCTTCGGACTCCGAAACGCGATTGGTAGCAAAGACAGTTGCATCCTTTTCTACTTTATTGGTAATAAAAGTGTAGGATAGTTGGTAAATACTAACTAGCCCAAACAAAAAAGCGAAAAGCTTTATAAGTCCTTTATTCTGCATTGGTTGTTTAATTTATGATATGGTATTCCTAAATAGCGTGCAAATATATTATTTCCCCTAGGAACTAACAATATATTTGAAGAAATTATAAAATAAGGGCATCCATCCCTATCAGATTGCCATTTGGCTCCAATAGGACGGATGCCCTGAATTTCTATCAGCGCTCTAATTTTTTATACTTCTAGGAGGTTATTGGTCTTTCTGACCCCTTCGGCACTTTCTTGCATTTTTGCTTTCTCTGCCTCCGTTAATTCTATATTTACTATTTTTTCAATACCGTTTTTACCTAACAATACCGGTACACCTATACAGATATCCTCCAATCCGTACTCCCCTTCCAATAAGGCAGAACATGGAAACATTTTCTTTTGATCACAGGCAATTGCTTGTACCATAGCAGATACTGCCGCTCCTGGTGCATACCATGCGCTGGTTCCTAACAACTTGGTTAAGGTAGCTCCCCCCACCTTGGTATCTTCGGCCACTTGGTTTAAGCGCTCCTCAGAAAGGAACTCGGATACCTTAATACTGTTACGGGTAGCGTGTGCGGTTAAGGGTACCATTCCGGTATCGCTATGTCCACCGATTACCATTCCGTCTATATCGGAAATTGGGGCTTCCAAAGCTTCTGCCAATCGGTATTTAAATCGCGCACTATCCAAGGCCCCACCCATACCAATGATTCTGTTTTTGGGAAGATCGGTAATTTTATGCGTTAAGTAGGTCATGGTATCCATCGGATTACTCACTACCATTAAAATTACGTTGGGCGAATGCTCAATTAGGTTGGTAGCTACCGTTTTAACGATGCCAGCATTAATCCCAATCAGCTCTTCACGGGTCATTCCCGGCTTACGAGGAATTCCTGAAGTAATTACCGCAATGTGGCTATCGGCCGTCTTACTATAATCATTGGTAACCCCTGTAATTTTGGTATCAAATCCGTTTAGGGAAGCCGTTTGCATAAGATCCATGGCTTTCCCTTCGGCCAAGCCTTCCTTAATATCCAACACCACTACTTCCGATGCAAAATCCTTTATGGCAATGTACTCTGCGCAACTTGCGCCAACGGCACCTGCCCCTACTATGGTAACTTTCATTATGAGAATATTTTTTAAGATTATTTTTCAATCTCCCAAAAATACAGATTTTAAACAGAATTCTGTTATCCGGTAGGCATAAACAGCGTAAATTTTGGAAGATTAATGGCCAGCGCATAAAATTGGGTCTACCATTCTGGGAGTGCTACGAGCCCTTGCCCCTAGGCCTTAACAGGCTACCTCTTGGTATGAAAACAGGATACCCGTCAATAAATGTTAAAAAAAAGCGCCGTACATCGAGTTTTTACAATAGAATTACACTGTATTGCGTTAAAACAACGGGCTCCCTAACCAAAAACCTACGGTATGAAAAAAGTATATTCCCTTTTGGCGCTTTTCGCCATCCTACTTTCTGCCAATTGCACTCGAATTGCAGAAAACAACGATCCGGTTATTGGGATCTGGTCCTATTTCAGTACTGCAAGCACTGGTAAGAATGCGAAGCAGACCGTAAAAGAGGAGTGGATTTTTAACGATGCGTATTTAGGGCGTTTCCATACCTACAACAACCACCAACTCACTATTGTCACCGATTTCAGATGGTCGTTTAAGGATAAGACCTATACCATTGCCTACCCGGGATTGGATAGGAAGGAAGACGTGGTCACCATGGACCAGACGGACCGCGGCACCGTACTTACAGACCACCAAGGCAATATACTGGCCATCCGCGAATAGCACGACATGCGCTTAAAAAGCCCATCACTGGGTGAATCACCAGTAATGAACTGCGATATTTTCACAGGAGGTGTTGGGCGTTCCCCTACGGGTCGGGCTATCCGCTACAAGTCCTCACGCGTTCCTCGCTGCGGGCTTTTCACTACTATCCCTAACGCGGGGATTCAGGAAACAGGGAGTATGGGAATACTAAGAAGCTTTCTTGGCACATGGATGTGCCTGGCCCTTATAACTTGAAATAGTAGGTAGCAAATTCCCAAATTAAGCATCCCTCTTCCAGGTCTTAAAAATTCGGGTAAGATTACGATTGGTAGGATAGGAACGTTGCTTGGTCATATTGTTAAAAATGAGGGCGACGATCAGTAAGATCAAGGTTCCAGACAACACTGGGGACAACACATAAAAATAACCCAAGGCCTTTAATTCTGCCGATCCCGATACGGCAATAAGCGCAGTAGCTCCCCCAGGGGGATGGAGGGTTTTGGTCATCTGCATAACAATAATGGAGGTGGCTACGGCAAGAGGAGCCGTAATCCATAGAATATCCGGAAATAGCTTAAAGATGGTCACCCCAATTATGGCAGATATGATATGTCCGCCTAGGAGGTTCCGCGGTTGTGCCATGGGACTTTGGATAGCGCCAAAAATAAGCACACTGGAAGCGCCAAAAGAGCCGATAAGAAAGATGTGATCTACCTTGTTTAGTGAAGAGGATTGCAACAGAGCAATGAGTCCAATGCCAAAAAACGCTCCAATGAAGGACCAGAACTGCTCACTAAAATCTACTAAGGTTTCCTTGTAGATAACGTACCTACTGATGCGTATGTTTCTTTTTAACTTTTGTCCAATTCTTTTTTCCGCTACTTCTTTACTCACTAATACTCTAACGTTAATGTTTGCTACTTAGGAAGGGGGTTGCTGGTTATTATTTAAAGTCTCCACAAATAAATAAAACACAAGCTCCAAACAGACTTCCCCCTACCCTACCAATTTGCAAAGGTAGTAAGTAGTAGTGTCTAAGGCATTTGTTCCACGATTTGAAACACATTTGCTGCTGACTGTGAAATATGGGACAGGGGTGGGTAGTTTGGAGAGGCAGTTAATTAACCAACAGCCATTTTAGCGGATGTTTTCCATAGGTATTGAGGAAGAGGCTCGCTTAAATGCCAATTTATACTTATTGGTTTAGTACCATAATAATCCTGAATGCTACCCTCTCCTACAAACACATACCCCATAGTATTTCCAAACTCATCTTTTGCTTTTTCACGAACAAAAAGTAAAATCTTTTTATTGAGTTTCTGATGATGAATATATGTTAAACCTTTTCCTTTATCAGCTCTTGTTTTATTTTGACTTTGCCAATGGAAAAGCGTCTCACTAATTGCATAATCATTATACATTGTGGTAGGCGAGAAGTCTTCTTCAGATTTAATAAGGTCTATAAACAGTACTTCGGTATTAAGTGTTTTATTCTCAGCCACACCTTCTCTATTAGTAGATTTCTTATTAAATGTACTAAGCCCGAAAGCTGCCAAAATTTGGTCTCTAGTATACCTTGAATGTAATTTTAAAGGTTGCTTATATGGTAGTTCAATATCTATTTCTTTGAAATTAATTTTATCAAGAAGAATCTCTAATACTTCAATAATTTCCTGAACCAACACTTTATTTTTTCCAATGGCTTCAACACTTTCATTTAGTGATCCGAAACCTTCAGAACCTTTCCAAACATCGTAATGCAACATCAACAACATTACTTTTTCCTCTTCATTAAATAATCTGAAATCAGGCTTAAAGTTCACTTTTGCCAGCTTTAATAAGAACCGAAAGTAGCTAGTGGAATTAGTTGACAGCCATTTTTTAAGAATTGTAGATACAATTTCTTTCTCGTTGAGCCTAGTAAAATCTTTGTGTTTTCCAGCCATATGAAGAAGCCTACTCCAACTCCCCCTTTTATAAATTGTCTGCAGGTTCAGATTGTTGAAGGATATGAAATTAGCCAAAGTAAGCGGCAAAGTTGTTTGATGTTCAAAATTCCGAATCTTTTGAATTAGCTGCCTTTTATTTACGTTAGTTGCAGCAATTATATTTTCCAGAATACTATTCTTTGCCTTTTTTTCTAGAACAATAGAGCATCCTAATGGTAAGTGCGGGAAGTTGTCCTCAATTTCTTTTAGAACAGGAGATGTCGTTTTACCGATTAAGGCCCTAAATTTATTTTCAAAATTATATTCGGGTCTGGCATTAGCAACAAAATCCAACACTGTTAAACATTCTTTGCCCTCAGATAATCTAAGTCCTCTTCCTAGCTGCTGAAGAAAAACTGTTAAACTTTCCGTGGGTCTTAAGAAAAGCACGGTGTCTATTTCAGGAATATCAACTCCTTCATTAAAAATGTCAACAACGAATAAATAGTTGATTTCTTTATTTCGCAACTTTCTTCTAATATCTTCTCTTTCTCTTGAGTTTTCACTTGTTAGATAATGAGCTTTTAAATTAGCTAAAGTGAATTTTTCTGCCATGTATTTTGCGTGCTCAATAGTCACACAGAAACCGAGAGCTCTTACATCATTAATATCTCTTAAATATTTATCTGCATTGCTAATCACTTCTCCCACACGTCTGTCATTAGCTAAATACAATTTTGTTAATTCGCTTGGCACATATCTTCCATTTTCCCAACTAACTTTAGACAAGTCTACGCTATCAGAAATTCCGAAGTATTGAAATGGACATAGAAGCTTTCTGTTTAAGGCTTCGGGTAATCGAATTTCAGCAGCAATTCTATTACAGAAATCGTCTAAAATATTTTCATTATCCATTCTCTCAGGAGTAGCAGTCAACCCTAAAAGAATTTTTGGTTTAAAATGATCAAGGATAGGACGATAACTTGAAGCAGCGATATGATGCACTTCATCAATAATGATAAAATCATAAAATGTAGAACTTAAAGAAAGTGCTTCGATTCTATTTCTAAAAGTTTGCACGGATGCAAATACAAAATCGAATTTATCTGGTTGCATACCATCCACCCAAAATTCACCAAAATTATTATCTTTTAAAACCCCTCGAAAGGTTGAAGCAGCCTGGGTTAAAATTTCTTTTCGATGTGCTACAAATAGAAGTTTTGCTGATTTATTTTCTTGTTTAAACTTTTTATAATCAAAAGCCGAAATAACAGTCTTCCCTGTTCCAGTTGCTGCAACCAAAAGATTTTTATGTCGGTTGTGAACAGTGCGCTCAACTTCCAATGTTTCCAATATCTCTTTTTGATAGGGATAAGGCTTTAAGTCGAAAAAGGCTAAATTGCCAATACCTTTTTG
The DNA here is from genome assembly GCF_002150785.1 of Arenibacter amylolyticus. Classification (GTDB taxonomy): domain Bacteria; phylum Bacteroidota; class Bacteroidia; order Flavobacteriales; family Flavobacteriaceae; genus Arenibacter; species Arenibacter amylolyticus. Next base: position 66,158 of record NZ_MTAZ01000007.1, read on the forward strand.
AGGTATTTTCCCGGATTTTAAGGAGCTAATGAGTTTTTCAGAATGAATCTTGTCATTAAATAATTCGAATTCATCATTTTGCCAGTAAGCCTCAAATGTTTTTTGAAATTTATCAATGATGTATCCAACCTCCTTAGTTGTTATTTTAAGATTCCACTCCAAACCATCTGTTAACGCAGTTCGTGAAAAATTTGAAGAACCAATATAAGCTGTGTGAAAGCCTGAATTCCGATAAAAGAAATATGCTTTTGCATGTAATCTCTCGTTACCTGTATTATATGAAATTTTAACTTCAGTATTTGGAAGGCTTGATAATAATTGGATTGCTTTATAATCTGAAGCGCCCATATACGTAGTAGTGATTACCCTTAACTGCCCACCTCTTTCTGTAAAATCTCTAAGTTCCCTTTCAAGAATCCTTATTCCTTTCCATTTAATAAAAGACACGAGTAAATCCACTCGGTTTGAAGACAAAATCTCTTTTTTCAATTCACTTTCTAAAGACAATCCGACGTTGCCTCCAGTAAACAACTCACTGTGTGTTAGCCTTGTATATGGAGTTATTTCTTTTAGATGTAATTCTAAATCCGAAAAATGAGCATCTGTTTTTTCGAAAACCGCTTTTAGAATTCGCCCTTCAATTTCAATAAGGTCACCTTCAATAAGGTCCATATCTACTTCCTCTTTTAAAACCCCAATAATTTTATTAGCAATCTTTATCTGGTTTTCAATTGCATGTTCACCCTTAATTAATGAGAGCGCATAACCAATTGTACTATTAAGGTGTTTAGAAAGAACTTGCGCCGCTTCATCTTTGTCAATTGCAGTATCTTTTATATAATATTGACTTGTGCTGAGACTTTCAAGCTTGGAGGCGACTATCTTGGTTATTAACTGCTCATAAATACCTTCAACCATCACACAAATGTTTTTAACTTCTCAATGAAGGGTATGTCAGCTTCAGCTAAATCATAATTTTTTAAATTTTCAAATCCTACAAACTTGAAGTCTTTATGTTCTAAAAGTTTAATTTCACCTGAAATATAATCACATAAATAAGCAGTTAATTTTATTTTGAATGTACCATAGTCGTGAATGTTAGAGGAAATTCTTTTTATCGGAAATATTTCAATATTTAATTCTTCTTTAATCTCTCGTACGATAGCCCGCTCCTCGTCCTCTCCATTATTTAACTTACCTCCAGGAAATTCCCATTTCAAAGGCAGTTTCATTTCTTCACTTCGTTGCGCGATTAGAATTTTATCTTCTTTTAATATTACAGCACAAACTACTTCAACCATTATTATAATACTTTGTATTTATTTAGTTTTAGAATATTCCAAGTGATTAAGCCTCACTATTCCTTTCGAAATCTATGAATAATTTATATGCTTTCGTAAATGAATATTTACCGCTTGAATATTTGCTAGCTTCTTAAGTCATTTGGACGATATTCCCATCCATGACCTTAATCAAATTTATTCCACTTGCATCTTCAGCATACATTAAAGCCGTAGTGCTTTTTACAGCTAATAACACATTCAAAACTTCAACTGAACAAGATACCCAAATTATGTATATCCATTACATTTCCATCTAACTGGAAATCTTACTTAATAAAAAAAATTACCGATTTAAGCAGTTTTAATTTACATAGTAACTCATAAAAAAGATACCTACTCAAACACCACCTCCATGTCAAAAAATTTGGGATCGTGAGTGATTTCATAGAAGTTGCCGGAGATTTCCACGCCTTTAAAATCGGAAAGCACCCGGGCATTTTTATTGTTAATGGATTTTATTTTGTACGGAAAGGTGTACCTGTTTTTAAAGCGCACCATATCTACCATGGGACTGTCTGGGGTAAGGGTACTGTCCTTTTCCTTTTCTTGTCTTTCCAAGGCTTCCGGACTCAATCTTAAGGTAAAGCCCTCCCTACTAAAGGTGGTAATAAAGGAGTCGTTAAAATCTGGGAACAGACTCTTATCTCCCGCGTCTGCTTCTTCCTCCCCTTGGGCGGACTTTAAGTCCTTTTGTAAGGCTCCGCTAAACATATCGAGCTCCTTAAATTTCTGGCCCTTCAACTTTTCCCCAAAAGCTTGTAGATCTGCCTGGTCCGAAAACGCATAGTTGAGTTTCATCTCCAAGGTACTGGTCACCGTATCCGATTTCATATAGAGACTAAATGGCTCCAATTCCTTTATTTTTTCCTGCTCCTCCTTGCTTAGCTTAGAAATACTATCCCACTTCATTTCAATAAAATCGGCGAAAACCAACAAGGTATCTATTTGTTGGTTATCCGATTCCTCCTCCGAGTTCAACTCCATTTTCATCATTTCGGATAAATCAAACCCAAGGCTATAGGTGCCACCGCCCTGGGAGTTAAAATTAGTTTCCAGAACTATTTCACAACTGGTGAATAAGGTTATTACACCTAGGAAGGCGATAATCTTAAGGATTTTCATAGGTAGTTTTTTGGTTGGTTTATGTGGATAGACCAAGGTTCAGGCTATATGATTAAAGGCTCATTAGTGCCCTCTTGGAATCCACCACAGTTCAGAAAAATATTACAAAAAAGCGCTCTACCAAATATCCTATTATAAGAACACTTGATAGTGCGCATTTTTCAGCTTTTCTAACATTCTAAGCCGGCGACATTATAACTCGGAACGAGCTTTGGTTCCAATTATCACTTTTTAGCCTTTTTCTCCCGCTTTTCTGCCTTTTTCTCTTTAGCTGTTTTAGCAGGTTCTTTTTTTTACATTCTTCTTTGCGTCTTGCCCCTTAGCCATGATGTGATTTTTTAATTATTATTTTAAATACCAACAGTCTATCTGTTAGCACCCTTAATTTTCCTGAAGTACTTAGCATACAACAAATCTTACTTGTTGAAGGCCATAATTCCACTATCCAATATACTCATAATAAGCTTAGCTTGTATAAATATTATTTAGACACCGAAATCCTTAAATAAGCAGTTAATCATTCCTATTATTAAGGTCTATACTTCACCGGATTTTATTAATCTTTTATCAAAGCTACGCACTAGGAAGTGGGCAACTTATATCAGGGGCGTGCACCAATCTCAAAACTCAACACTTTGTACTTTATACTAAAAAAGATCCCTCCGCTTTGCGCTTGCAGGCAAACCACCTCCCTTTCAAAAAGGGAGGAGCTTTTGTTCTTTTTTTTTCATGGAGCTTTTATCTTAATAATTGGGAATTATCCACCGACAACCTGCTTACTTACTGCTGACGACTATTCCAAATTTAATCCTCCCTATTAGCCGAAATTTAAATACTTTCTGTCATTTCGAAATGAGCCCTATTTCTGGGCGATTGAGAAATCACACTCGATAGGCCGGGGTGCTATAAGGTTAATACCTTAGATGGTTTTCAAGGGATGAAAATCTTAGGTGTCTTTTCTCTATTTAATGAAGCCTCAACTGCCTGCCAGAACGGTTCTATCGGGCGGGCACGACAACTGACAAACCTAATCTATCCACCGATTACCGCTCACTACAATAACTACTGCAACTGCACACTAAAGACTTCACCGATCTCAATACTAAGTACTTTATACTTTGTAATCAATACTATTTCAATCCCTCCGGTTTGCACTTTCAGGCAAACCACCTCCCTTTACCCAAAGGGAGGAGCTTTTGAAATTTTCTTCTTAGCAGTGGTCAACTTATATCAGGGACGTACAAGTCTGCTTTCTGTCCACCGATTACCGCTCACTACAATAACTACTGCAACTGCACACTGAAGACTTCACCGTTCTCCATACTCAGTACTAAGTACTTAGTACTAACAAAAAACCAACCACAGTTTCCCATGATTGGTCTTAATATATTTTTGTAAAATCGAGTTTTACCTAAACCCGAAGTTTACCCCTACGGTTAGGTTGTTGAACTCTGCAAAGGTATAATCTGCATGCAGTCTAAAAAAGCCTAGCTTCAGTCTAGTACCCAAGGTAGCCGCCATGCCGCTTACTTTATTGGAAAAAGCAAAGGGATCTACGTAAGTTTCTGATTGAAATGGCCCCGATTGCACTCTATAGGTTCCTAATACATCCGTGGTAGAGGTACCGGAAACATACCCAATACCTCCATAAAAATTAATGATCTTTAGTTTAGTGGCCGCAATCGCTTGAAAATTCCACACATTCATATCCACCTCCAAGCGTTGATTTTCCCCATCCACTACATTGGTATTGGTAAAATCATAGGTGCCGTCCATATGCGTGTATCCTATCACTGCAGATATGGCCACAGGCAATACCTTGTCTGCAGGCAACCACTTAGTAAATTCTTGTTGTAGACCTATTCCGTACAACCCAAGCTGCACCTCATCGGTATTTACCTTAGGTAAGAATCGGGCTTTCACTTCCAAACCTTTTACCAGGCCTACCCCTACCTGCAAAAATCCGCTTGGGATAAAATTGATCCCCTCCGAGGAGAGTCCGGTAGGAAGATCAAACTCTTCCCTGGTCGTGAATCCCATGAACTCACCCTCTACATACACACCGATCCCTTCTAAATCTCCCAAAGCGGTAGAAACCATTTTGGAAGTACTTCCATCCTGGAACTTTAAATTCTCATAATCGGCGGTGTTCAGCTCAAAAGTCTTTTTACTGTCCTTAAAGGAGGTCATATTTCCAATAATCGATATCTCAAATCCGCCTAAAGGCTTAGATTCGGCCGTATTGTACCACCCATTTGCCAAACTGTACAAGGCGCCTTCTGAGACGGGTGCCAGGTAGTTATCGGTAAATTTTTCGGCATCCTTTACACCCGCTGCCAACACTTCATTTACGTTTGACTGGGAGAATCCAGCAAAACCTAAAAACAAGAATGCACTCGCAATCACATATTTCATATCCATTATTTTTTTCCCAAAAATAAAAAACTCGCACATATAGTGCGAGTTTTTGTTGTGAAATGCTGTAATCTTATACATCTATGTTCGCATAAGCGGCATTCTTCTCAATAAATTCACGTCTTGGTGGAACTTCATCCCCCATCAACATAGAGAATACCCTATCCGTCTCAGTTGCATTATCAATATTAATCTGTCTTAGGGTCCTAAATTCCGGATTCATAGTGGTATCCCACAACTGCTCGGCGTTCATCTCCCCCAGACCTTTATATCGTTGTATACCTACGCCACCTCCAAATTCCTCGGCAATTTCATCGCGCTCCTCATCGGTCCAAGCATAACGTTTTCTACTACCTTTTTTAACCATATATAATGGCGGAGTGGCAATATAAACGTGGCCACCTTCAATTAGCTCCCTCATATACCTAAAGAAGAAGGTAAGAATTAGTGTTTCAATGTGGCTACCATCCACATCCGCATCACACATGATTACTACTTTATGGTAACGTAGCTTTTCTAGGTTAAGGGCTTTGCTATCTTCTTCAGTTCCAATAGTTACCCCCAATGCGGTGTAAATATTCTTAATTTCCTCATTTTCGAATACCCTATGTGACATGGCTTTCTCTACGTTCAAGATCTTACCTCGTAACGGTAAGATAGCCTGAAAGTTTCTGTCCCTACCTTGTTTGGCGGTACCCCCTGCCGAATCTCCCTCCACAAGGAATACTTCACACAAGGAAGGATCTTGCTCCGAGCAGTCGGATAGTTTTCCTGGAAGGCCTCCAATGCTCATCACGGTTTTACGCTGTACCATTTCACGGGCTTTGGTAGCGGCATGTCTTGCCTGCGCAGCTAGAATCACCTTTTGAATAATGGTTTTAGCATCGTCTGGGTGCTCTTCCAAATAATCGGTCAGCATTTCCGAAACAGCCTGACTCACAGCAGAAGAAACTTCACGGTTCCCCAACTTGGTCTTGGTCTGCCCCTCAAACTGAGGCTCTGCAACCTTAACGGAGACAATGGCGGTTAACCCCTCCCTAAAGTCGTCCCCCTGTACCTCAAACTTTAATTTATCTAACATCCCGGACTGGTCTGCATATCGCTTTAGCGTGGTGGTTAAACCTCTTCTAAAACCAGATAAATGCGTACCCCCTTCATGGGTGTTAATGTTGTTCACATAGGAATGCAAATTCTCATTATAAGAAGTGTTATAGATCATGGCCACCTCAACTGGAATATCGTTTTTCTCGCTTTCCATGGCGATCACATTCTCTATAATGGGCTCTCTATTGCCGTCCAAAAACTTTATAAACTCCTTTAGACCTTCTTCAGAAAAGAATCGCTCACTAACAAATTCTCCATTTTCATCTACCTGTCTTTTATCGGTAAGTGTAATGGCCAACCCTTTGTTCAAGAACGCCAATTCGCGCATTCTGTTAGACAAAGTTTCGTAGCTATATTCTACCGTCTGGGTAAAAATAGTATCATCAGGAGTAAAGGTAACGATGGTTCCCCGGTAATCGGTTTCCCCAATCCTTTTAACGGGATATAGTGGCTTTCCCTTACTATATTCCTGCTCCCAAATAACTCCGTCCCTATGAACGGTGGCTTTAAGGTGGTTCGACAAGGCATTCACACAGGAAACCCCCACCCCGTGGAGACCACCGGAAACCTTATAGGAATCCTTGTCGAACTTACCTCCTGCACCAATCTTGGTCATTACCACCTCCAATGCAGAAACGCCTTCCTTCTTGTGAATATCTACCGGTATCCCTCTACCGTTATCCTTGGCAGTTATAGAATTATCTTCGTTTATAGAAACCTCTATCTCATCGCAGTAACCTCCCATTGCCTCATCAATGGAGTTGTCCACTACCTCATATACTAAATGATGCAACCCTCTAACACCCACATCCCCAATATACATGGAGGGACGCATCCTAACGTGTTCCATTCCCTCTAGAGCCTGAATACTATCTGCTGAATAATTATTCTTTTTTAGCTCCTCGTTTTTTGCTTCTTCGCTCATAAATTTATACTTATTTCATTATAATTTTAGCAATCCTACAAATATAAGCAATACCCCCTAAACTATAAGGCCCATCTGGGTTTTAGTTAGCAAGTTATCAACAAAAAATGTGTAAAACCATGCGATTTCCACGGCTTAGTGGCTCCAAGGCGAAAATAAGGGCTATTAGCTCCGCTAAGAGCTTTCTGGAAAAGTGAAGAGCGTGATCTAAAAAAACAATTAAGACAAGCAGAAATCCCCATATATTCTAATTTAAGGCAACGTATAGCCCCTAAGGTGCCTTTATTTAGTTTTAGTAGGAGCCATGGGGTGCTCCAGATATACACAGGGATTTGAAAGCGTAGCAGGGGAATCCTGGAAACCTTGTAGAAAAATGGGGAGATTTTACAAATGAATGAAGCGCCCCTTCACCAATTTTATTTGGCACAAGAGGGCGCTTCCCAGCATTAATTAAAATAAAAACTAATTTAACCGAATTGAATTATTATGTTACCTCAAGATAGGCAGGTAGTTACGATCACTTTCCGATGCAACCCAAACCTACACCTAGCTTCTTATTTAACATAGGCATCGGCGTGGACTTTGGCCACTGCCCTACCCGATGGGTCGTTCATGTTTTTAAATGCCTCATCCCATTCCAAAGCAATTTTAGTACTACACGCCACCGAAGCTTCCTGCGGTACACTCAATGCAGCGGTATCCGAAGGGAAATGCTCCTCAAAAATGGAACGGTAGTAAAACTCCTCTTTGGAAGTTGGCGTCTGAATAGGGAACCTGTATTTGGCATTGGCCAATTGTTCGTCTGTCACCTCATTTTCCACCATTTCTTTTAGGGTATCTATCCAGTTGTAACCCACTCCGTCCGAGAACTGCTCCTTCTGTCTCCAAACCACACTTTCGGGTAACATATCCTCAAAAGCCTTGCGAAGCACCCATTTTTCCATGCGCTCCCCGTTAATCATTTTATCCTGTGGGTTAATCCTCATAGCTACATCCATAAACTCCTTATCCAGGAAGGGCACCCTGCCCTCTATTCCCCAAGCAGCTAAAGATTTGTTTGCCCTCAGACAATCGTACATATGCAGCTTCTCCAATTTACGCACCGTTTCTTCATGGAAGTCCTTTGCCGATGGTGCCTTGTGGAAATAGAGGTATCCACCAAAAAGTTCATCTGCACCTTCCCCGGAAAGCACCATTTTAATTCCCATACTCTTTATCACCCTGGCCATAAGATACATGGGCGTAGAAGCTCTAATAGTTGTAATATCATAGGTTTCTAGCTTATAGACCACATCCTTAATAGCATCTAAGCCTTCCTGAATGGTAAATTTTATCTCATGGTGTACCGTTCCTATGTGATCTGCCACTTTTTGGGCGGCCGCAAGATCCGGAGACCCTTCCAAGCCCACAGAAAACGAATGTAATTGAGGCCACCAAGCCTCTTTAGTATCTCCGGATTCCACTCGCTTTTGGGCATATTTCTTAGCAATGGCCGAAGTAATGGACGAATCCAATCCGCCAGACAATAGCACCCCGTAAGGCACATCGGACATTAATTGCCTGTGTACTGCAGCTTCTAAGGCCTCTTTTACTTCTTGTATACTGGTTTGGTTCTCCTTTACCGCATCGTATTCCATCCAATCCCTGGAATACCATCTTTTTAGTTCTCCATCCTTACTGTGTAAATAATGCCCCGGAGGGAACAATTCTATCTTACTACAAGTCCCTTCTAATGCCTTTAGTTCCGAAGCCACATAAAAGGTACCATGGATATCCCAACCTATATATAAAGGGATAATTCCCATATGGTCCCTTGCAATAAAGTACTCGTCCTTTTCCGAATCATAGATGGCAAATCCAAATATCCCGTTCATTTCATCCAAGAAATCGGTTCCCTTTTCTTTGTACAAGGCCAAAATAACCTCACAATCAGATTCGGTCTGAAAGTTATATGTACCCTCAAACTGCTTGCGCAGCTCCCTATGGTTATATATTTCACCGTTGGCGGCCAAGATCAACTTCCCATCTTCACTTAACAACGGTTGCTTTCCCGATGCAGGATCTACAATAGCCAAACGCTCATGCGCCAAAATAGCCTTATCATTGGAATAAATGCCACTCCAATCCGGTCCTCTATGTCTAATTTTCTTGGACATTTCCAAAATCTGAGGTCTTAAGGCCTCAGTACTTTCCTTTACGTCAAAAGCACAAACAATTCCACACATAACTTATTTTTTATTTCAATAATAAAGCAAATATCCCCCATAACTATAAATTATAAAACATATATGGAGGTTTGACTTACAGTTTAAAACTAAAATCCCAACTTTAATTAAAATCAATAACATCTACCAATGCTTTCTCATTGCAAAGGGATCATTTTGTAAGTTGTCTAAAAAAAGTAGGTTTTAGTATTCATATTAATCGAATACTGCCTAAATTTGAGAATCGCAAAAACATTAATCATGAAAAACATTTTTACAACTACCATTATGGTGCTTGCCCTTTGCTTTAGTACAGCGGCAACGGCACAAAAATTTAGCGGATTAGACAAAAGTCCGGCCGACATTGCTTCCTACCCTTCCGATTATAAAGTCTCTAACAAGTTGGTTAGAGTTATCTATAGTAGGCCCCAGCTGAAAGGAAGAGCTATCTCCGAATTGGCACCTGCCGGGAAAGTATGGCGTACTGGAGCCAATGAAGCTTCCGAAATAACCTTCTACCAAGATGCTACCGTAGCAGGGAAAGCCGTTCCAGCTGGTACCTACTCCCTGTTTACCATACCAGGTGAAAAGGAGTGGACCGTAATCCTGAACAAGAACTTAAATCAATGGGGTGCCTATTCCTACCAAGAAAGTGAAGACTTACTCCGCGTACCTGCAAAAGTAAGTAAGGGATCCGAAACATTGGAAGCCTTTTCCATCGCCTACCAGGACATGAAAAAGGGGACTCACTTAGTGCTAGGTTGGGGAAATACACGGGTATCGCTACCTATAGAATTTTAGGGGTAGCTACTTGTCATTATTATAAAGACCGAAGTACCTGCTTCGGTCTTTATTGTTTTATATCCGACAACCAAACACTACGCCACTAACAGGACACAATTGAAAAACCTGCATAACCGCCCTATAGTTATTAAATCTTAACTATTGCACGTATTTTTGTATTATGGTCAAGGAATTCATACGATTATCTTCCCTGTATTTTAGAAGCTCCTACTTTTTCCGCGCCCTCAAATTTACTTTGGCGGCATTATTTCCTTTGGTCACCCTTGGATTATTAGGTTACTCAGAAATTGGGATACCATTAGCCATTGGGGTATTCTTAAACGCCCCTAGCGACATCCCTGGAAGTTTAAAAAGAAAGGTCTACGGCATTCTTATCAGTAGCGTCCTTACCATGGGCGTTAGCTTTATAGTTAGCCTTTCTAATCCCCACTATTGGTTGCTGCTTGCTGTAATTTCTGCCCTAACATTTTCCATTTCCCTCTTGGCCGTCTACGGATTTAGGGGTTCTCTGGTTGCCTTTTCCGGACTCTTGGCAATGATCCTGAGCCTAGCGCATGGAGTCACGAGCATTCCCCTATGGCTACATATTTTATTGATTGGGGTGGGCGGACTTTTTTATCTCTCCGTCTCCCTACTGACCCATAGAATAATACCGAGAAAGGACGAAGACCAATTACTTTCCGATACCCTGAGCCTTACCGGCGATTATCTGGAAGTGCGGGCAAAGCTCCTAACCGAAACTACAAAAAGGGATCAGCTATTACGGAAGCTGTTTACCCTTCAGTCAGACATCAGCGAAAAACACGAGGTATTAAGGGAACTCTTGCTTACCAAAGCGAAACGGGGCAAAAAATCCCATTCTGATGAAAAGCACCTGCTAATCTTTATCTCCATGGTAGACATCTTGGAGCTGGCCTTGGCCAATAGCTTGGACTACCCCAAAATAGACAGCTTATTTAAAGGTCATGAAAAACGATTGGATGCCTTTAAGGAAGTAAACCTCGCCTTTAGCAGCCACCTTAAAAAGGTAGCGGAGTGCATGATTACCAAACAAGGCATCCCTTCCAAAGAACCCATGATCCGAGCGCTCACTACGGCAAGTAAAGCCATTGGAGATTTTGTAGAGCAGGTGGGAACGCCCCATGCCCAAGAGGGCGGTATCATTTTAAAAAACCTCTATGATTACCAGACCTTACAATTACAAAAAATACGGACAGTTAGGCGGGCATTGACCAATGTTAGGAAAGAATCGCAACTCTCCATAAAAAGCAAACACGCCCACCAGTTTATCACGGATCAGGACTACGGTTTTAATATCATCTTGGAAAACCTAAGTTATAAGTCGCCCATTTTTAAGCATGCACTGCGACTTACCACCGCCATTATCATTGCTTATATTTTTGGGACGGCCCTTGGTATAAAAAACACCTACTGGATCTTACTGACCCTTATTGTGATAATGCGACCCAATTACGGACTCACCAAAGAACGATCAATAAACAGGACCATTGGCACCCTAATTGGCGCGGCTATAGCCACCCTCATTATACTACTCACCCAAAACACCATTGTTTATGGGGTTCTTGCGGTCTTGTCCTTACTGGTGGCCTTCTCCCTAATTCAGCAAAACTATCGTTCTGCAGCCGCTTTTATTACCATCAATATTATATTTGTTTATTCCCTACTCACCCCTAACGCTTTTGAGATTATTCAATACCGGGTGTTAGATACCTTTTTGGGGGCAGTGTTGGCACTCATTGCAAATTACCTTTTCTGGCCCAACTGGGAGGTAATGAACCTAGATAAAATTCTAACCAAAAGTATACGTGCCAACGCCAACTACTTATTTGCTATCCGACATTTATACCGAACCAAAGAGACGGCAGACGTACAGTATAAAGTACCAAGAAAAGAGGCTTTTTTATCGGTAAGCAATTTAAATGCCGCCTACCAACGAATGTCCCAAGACCCTAAATCCAAACAAAAGTCTTCAGATTTAATTTATGAAATTGTAGCACTCAACAACACCATCCTCTCTACCTTGGCGTCCCTGGGTGCCTTTATACAGCATCACAAAACCACGGAAGAATCGGTACACTTTAAAAAAATTGTAGAGCATATTGGAACTACCCTGGAAAACTCTGCCAAGGAAATTGACCAAATTGACATTCACCCCAGCAACCTGCCCGAGAATATAGACACCGCCAAAGCAAATCTAAAATCCTCCTATGAAAGTTTGATAAAAGAGCGGGAAGCAGAGTTACAAAGGGGACAGATAGCCCTTGAAGAAGAAATGCTTAACAACCTACAGGAGGCACATTTAATCTACAACCAGCTCATATGGCTCAAGGTTTTAACCGAAAAGCTAGAGGTCGCCGCTCAAAAATATAGACATCGGTGCGCCGCCTAGGCACACCAAGGTCTAGATTCAGGTATTATTTCTTTTTCCCATCCAAATAGGTAGCTTCTGCTTTAATATGAGGTATTTCCGCTAGGGGTACCGTCATAATATCGTCACTTAGAATAGTAAAGTCTGCAAACTTATCTACTGCAATACTCCCTTTTTCCATTTCCTCAAAATTGGAATAAGCCGCCCAGATAGTCATCCCTTTTAGCGCTTCCTCCCTACTAAGTGCCTCCTCTATTTGAAACCCATCTTTTGGGTAATTATTTACATCCTTTCTCCCAACCGCTGCATAGAAGGTTAAAAAGGGGTTTACCTGCTCTACGGGGAAGTCTGTTCCCAAGGCAATGGTTCCCGCCTTATTCAACATGGATTTGTAGGCATAAGCTCCTTTTAGTCGCTCCTCCCCTAGTCTATCTCCGGCCCAGTACATATCACTGGTGGCATGGGTAGGCTGTACGGACGGAATAATTCCCCCAGAGAAATAATCAAAATCTTGTGGAGAAATAATCTGGGCATGTTCTATTTTCCATCGGCGATCTGGCTTGTCTTGCAATACCTTCTTATAGGCCCTAAACACTGCAATATTAGCAGAATCGCCTATAGCATGGGTATTCATCTGAAAATCTGACTCGGATATCCGCTTGGCCATATCGTTAATGGCAGCTACCGAGGTAACCATAGCCCCGTAATGGCCGGGTTGATCGGTATACGGCTCCCTTAACGCTGCTCCTCTAGATCCTAAGGCCCCGTCTCCATACACCTTAAAAGAACCTACATTTAATTTATCGGTCTTATAGGTACCCTTGGGTAAGTAATAATCCAAATTTTCTTGGGTGGCACTAATCATAGCATATACCCTAATAGAGAGATCGCCTGCCCGTTGCAGACTATCAATTAGATTTATAGTAGCCCTACTGAGTCCTGCATCGTTCACCGTGGTTAACCCATTGGCAAAACATATTTCCTCTGCTTTTTTTAAGGCCATAATTTGAGACTCCTTATCGGGCGCGGGAACAATGGCATCTACCAGCTGCATAGGACCATCTACCAACACGCCTGTTAGTTCCCCGTTCTTTAATATTACTTCACCCCCTTCTACCTTGGTAGCCTTGGTAATTCCGGCCAAATCCAAGGCTTTCTGGTTAGCCAATAAGGCATGGCCATCTATTCTTCTTAAGGAAACTGGGGTATCTGGAAACAGCTGATCTAACACCTCTTTGGTTGGAAACTCCTTTACCTCCCAATTGTTTTGGTCCCATCCCCTACCCAGAATAAAATCTTTCTGATGGCGGTCTTGAAACTCCGTTACCCTATCTATCATTTCCTGAAAACTACTAGTCCCCGAAAGATCTACTACCTGTTGGTTAAGGCCTAACCCATAAAAATGACAGTGAGCATCAATTAATCCAGGCACGATGGTCTTCCCCTCGGCATCCACTATTTCATTGGCAGTGTATTGCCGCTTTATGGTTTCCGTACTGCCCACACCAATAAACCTCCCATCCTTCACCGCAAATGCCGATGCCTTGGAAAAGGAATTGTCCACGGTATAGATATTGGCATTTACAACTAGTAAGTCGGCCTGCTTTTTGGGTGCATCACACGCCAAGCCTAATAATACTAATCCTAAAATCAACGATTTTCTCATAATGTATTGGATTTATCTGATGGATCTACAATTTCAAATGATAGCTAATGTAATTCAAAATTATCATTTAGCCCCATAAGAGCCATCATAGCCACCTTGCTTCTGCACTAATTCTGTTAGCCACTACCCCTGCCAACGATAAAAATTAAAAACCTATACCCTAAGAGACGCCGAGGAAATGACTAGTTTTGCAGCTCATACAATTTCTATGAAACCAATTATCCCCCATGCCGAACTCTCTGCATTACAAAAGAAAATAAAGGCCTTAAAACTGGAACTACAGGAGGTTAGGGAACGCACCTTGGATTTTGAAAGGCTACTAGTATCCAAATTAGGGGATCTCATTGTTTTGGAGCAGGAGCTAGCGCTCCTTTACAAAGAGCAGAAACTAGCCAAGAAGGAAAAACGGAGGGAGCAAAAACGACGAGGAAAAAATTACGACCCCGCCAATTCCGTTCCGATGGCTACAAGCAAGCCCCCAACTGCAAAAATCCAGGAGGAGGAACAGCAGAAAAAGCGTTTGTACCGCGAGGCGATGCTCCACATACATCCCGACAAGTTTTCCCTGCAGCGAGACCAATTGGAATTGGCCACGGAGCTTACCACCCAATTAATTGAAATTTATAAGGAAGGTGACTTAGCAAGCCTGGAGGCCTACCATGCCCAAATATTTAGCGGAAACACGCCATTACCACTTATCCCACAACCCGAAAAAATTACGAAGTCCGAATACGAATTCCTCTCCTTGGAACTGGACCAGCTCCATAAAGAATTGCACCTGGCCAAGAACAAACAGACCTATAAAGTGCTGGTAGAATATGCCAAGCCCATGGACTTTTTAATAGAGTTAAAAGCCTATTATGCAGACCGCATTTCCAAGCTAAAGCGAAGAACCCGAACCACATAAAATTGGATAATCTATAATAACCCTTGATCGTAGATAAGAGGATGGTAAGCTTCCATGAAATGAGTGACGGACTCCTGGGAGAACTCCCTTGGGTAAGACATAAGATACAATGGTAGGGATCCACAGCCTTTTTGCATGGGCGGTTGCACATAAGGATGAGTATTAAGTGCAAAACCCAATCTTTTATAAAATTCTATTCTCCTCAGCTTTATTCCAGGTTCTGGCAATTCTACTTCCAAAACAACTGGCTTTTCTTCCCTATCCAAAAACTCCTGTAAAATGGTTTTTCCGTATCCCTTTCCCCTTAGGTTGGGGCTAGTGACAAAATGCTCTACAAAAACCACCTCCTCAAATTCCCACCAAAGAAGAAAGCCCACCACCTGGCTCTCTAATAGCATCACTTGGAAGTTATAGGAATCATTCGCCATTATTTTCTCTTGAACATTAAGCGTACGTCTTTCCTCCTGAGGAAAGGAAGCCTCATACAATTGCCATGCCTCTTTAAAATAAGGATCGTTTACGGTAGATAGTAAGATATACTCCATCGGAATAAGTTTAGTCGGCAAAGATACAATAGATTTCCCTTGCCAATTCAACTTCATTCCCAACGCCCACGAGCTATAAGGAGGTGTTATTACTATTAAAAAAGCAGTATTTTAAATTTGAATTGACACTTGATTTAATCACAAAACCAATGTAGAACCTTTGTAAACGGCCATAGCTACAATTGGGGCGGCCTATTTTTTGGGCCTATAGATTCCATCAAAAATTATTGTCCAGGTTGTTCCCGAGTCCTTACTAATGCTCCACGTTTGTCTCACTGTTCCATCTTCCTGCTCCTCCCAACTAATTCTATTGTATCCCGTTTTGGCATTCCCGCTTTCCAAATCGTCCATCTCCATTCTGCCATCTTTCATCCCGCCTACTAAAAACAGCGATAAACCAGTATTATCTATCCAATACTGCTCCCAACGACCCTTTGCACTATTATACGTATTGAGGCTCTTCCCTTTAAATCCGCTATGATGTGCTTTGTAATGCTCCAACAGCCCTAGGCTATCTATAATAGGTTCTATATGACTCTCCCCAGCGAGTTTGTCTGTGCCGTATTGATACACCTCCCAGTGTCCCACCCAAAAATTGAATTCCTGACTTTTATCCTTTTCAGCCACGGTAATTTGCTGCCCTACACTTTGAAGTGTTGTGAGAAGGCATAAAAATGAAATGAATTTGACCATAGTATATTTTTTTACGCGTAGTACCACCCCAAGCTAGATCCTCCCCTTTAATAACCTGAAAGGGGCTCACCTTTTAATGGCGTTTTACCCCTAGGTATCATTCAACCTGATTATTCACTATCCAAAAACTGCTTTAAGGATTTGCTTAAAATATCGGTCCAACCTGCGAGATAATTTTCCCGATTAAAGTCTTTTCCCCCATCGGAGAAATTATCTACTCCATCATGGGTAAGCAGCACGGAGGTACCAGTATTTTCTGGAACTATCTCCCATGTTAGAAGGGACTTGCCTATACTATGACTAGGATAGGTCCAGGTATACTGTAATTTCTTTTTAGGAACAATCTCCGTGATGGTTGCACGATGATGAAACTCTCTCCTAAATCCTGGTTCAAAAAAATTAAACTCCGCCCCCACCTCCAACTTAAAGTCGGGAATATCGAAATACCATACTTTCATCTTTTCCCGTTCCGTTATCGCCCGCCAAACCTGTTCCGGACTAGCGGTATAGAGTTCCCGTATTTGTACAACTGCGGACATACGAATCGTTAAAAATTGCGGAATACTTGGTAGTTTTAAGGAGGAACTCCCTAAGTTAAGAAATTTAAAGCTCCCGTAAAACATTGCCGATCAATTAATTACCATGACTTATTGAAATTATAAGGGGCAAGTGGATGTAATCAAAAGATATTAACCTGATAAAGGAGCACAGCAACCCAACTTAATACTATGGACTGACTCGCTGAACCACAGGCTAATACAAAACCAATTTAAAATTGAAGAAGCGCTAACACATAAGAAACTAAGAAGTATATTTTAATAAACTCCAACAAAAACTGCGATTAATCAGGCGAAGTTATTCCTTAATCTAAACGGGATTATTGATGTATTTTTAAAATTAGATAGCCCTTCCCACTCCTTTGGATTGGACTTAGGTGGAAAGGTGGTTTATAAAAATGTTGTGTGAATTGGTTGTTGTAAAAGGGCTCATAAACTAAAATACGGGGGAGCCAAAATAATAGTAGCAATCAAAAATCAGGTGAGGTATATTATTTCCCTGTATAGGATTTCAACAAGTAATTTCCTTTAAATTTCCCGAACAGACCGATATAAATATAAAGTTTTAAATGTTTTGAATTAAGCTTGTTTTTAAATTTGATGGTAGATTTATTAAAATACTCGCTAATACTGTATTTCGTATCTCTTCCGTGCTCTTTTAATAATTGATAACTCTTATATCTTAAATAAGGGGCAAGATTTCTCCCCCTAAAATCATGAAATGTCCACATGCTAGATAGATAGGCTTCATTATTCTTGATAGGAAACACTTTATCGAAAAAATTTATTTCCTTATTTGTAATCAAATTATAAGCTGCTATTTCATTATTATGTTCCAAACCCAAACACATCCAACACTCTTCATATTCTTTTTTTAGCAAGTCAATTTGCAAATTCTGGATTCCCTTGCTAACGAACATCAATTCGTCCAGACTAAGTTCTCTTAGCTTAAATTCCGAAACATCTCCTTTAATTTTTGGTTCAGCGCAAGGCTCAAACTCTTCCTGCACCCAATAATAGGGCATTATTTCAATTCCAATCAGCGCCAAACGATTTTTCAATCCATAGAGAAACATTCCATTTTTAATCACACTGGAAATTCTTTTGACTTGCGATGTTTTTCTACTTTCCTTTATTGGCATATTATATATTCTTAATCATATATTCTACCGTATTTCCCATTTCCCGGTTCTAGTTTCATTTTTGATCTAAATTCTTGTGGCGTCATTATTTCCCTATCATTAACCCTGGCTATTGCATGTATTCTTTCTAATAAATCCAAATTGGTTGCCAGTGTGGTTCTCGAGGAATCGAACCATATATTATCTTCCAATCCAACCCTTACTCCGGCACCAATGGCAATCCCCAAGGAATTCATCTTAAATTGATTATTTCCAATTCCTGCCAAACTAAATAATGAGTCCTTAGGAAGATCGTTAACCATTATTCCTAAATGCAACAAGTCTGCTTGGGCACAGGCAATATTCCCTAACAGTAGATTAAAATAATATGGAGGCTTAATAAGTCCTTTTCTTTCCAGATATTTCGAATAATTAATCATTCCGATATCGAATACTTCCAATTCTGGCACAATTCCCTTTTCCTTCATAATGGCTGCCAAGCCTTGAACCGTTGATGGGGAATTTACACTGGCAGTAGTATTAAAATTCAGGGAACTTAGTGTCAGACTCCCATAATCTGGTTTTAAAAACCCCTCCAAAGACAGAGGGTCGGCCCTTAAATCCAATTCGCTAAAATTCCGTCCACTTAAAGAAACACAAATAACCAGATATGGCGCAAATTTTCGAATTCCTTCGATTATTTCTCCATACACCTCTTTTTTGTAGGTGGGCACCCCAGAAACCTCATCCCTTGCATGTAAATGCACCATGGTAATTCCCATCTCATTAGCCCTAAGTACATCTTCAACTATTTCCGCAACACTTACCGGAACATGTTGGGTCATACTTTTGGTAGGTATCATTCCGGTGGGGGTAAAATTGATCACTAATTCATCATTCATCCTACAATAATTAAGCACAATTAAATATAACCTATTGAAATATAACTCGCTATAAAAGATATTTTTATTCGACATTCCTCCTTTTAATTCCGTTCAAATTATGCATTGCCGAAAGCTTATAGGATTTATTATCTATTTCCCACCCCAACGTCAATCTAGCGAGTTATTGCCATTAAATTAACAACGGATTATTTCCTTCGCCCCTACTCACATAGCATAATTTAATAGCCACGGTATTCCAATTTTATCTAGTTTTGCACACTTAAAATCCGATTATGATTTCTGTAGACGCAATAGCGGTTGAGTTTAGTGGTGACACCTTGTTCAGTGATGTCTCCTTTGTAATTAATGAGAACGATAAAATTGCCTTGATGGGTAAGAATGGAGCGGGAAAATCTACCATGATGAAGATTATCGCAGGGGAGCAAAAACCCACCAGGGGAAATATACGCTTTCCCAAAGATGCCGTTATCGCTTATTTACCACAGCATTTACTGACCGACGATAGCTGTACTGTTTTTGAGGAAGCCTCCAAGGCTTTCAAGGAAATCTTTGAAATGCGTGATGAAATGGCGCGCTTAAACAAGGAGTTGGAAACCCGCACCGATTACGAGTCGGATTCCTATATGAAAATCATAGAGCAAGTGTCGGACCTAGGAGAGAAATTCTATGCCTTAGAGGATATCAACTATGAGGCGGAAGTAGAAAAGGCTTTGCGCGGACTCGGTTTTAAGAGGACCGATTTTCACCGACTTACCAGCGAATTTAGTGGTGGGTGGAGAATGCGGATAGAACTGGCAAAAATCTTATTGAAAAAACCAGACCTCATCCTTTTAGACGAGCCAACCAACCACGTAGACATAGAATCCGTAATCTGGCTGGAAGATTTCTTATTGAACAAAGCCAAAGCCGTAGTGGTCATCTCCCACGATAAAACCTTTATAGATAATATTACCAATAGAACTATTGAGGTTACCATGGGAAGGATCTATGATTATAAGGCCAATTACTCCCACTACCTGCAATTGCGGGAAGAAAGAAGAAGTCACCAAATAAAGGCTTATCAAGAGCAGCAAAAGTTCATTGCAGATAACCAAGCGTTTATAGAGCGTTTTAAAGGAACCTACTCTAAAACCAACCAAGTGAACTCTAGGGAACGCATGTTAGAAAAACTGCAGCTTATAGAAATCGATGAGATAGACACTTCTTCCTTAAAACTGCGATTCCCCCCCTCTGTCCGGTCTGGGGACTACCCTGTACGTGTAGAGGATCTTTCCAAAAGCTATGGCGATAAGGTGGTCTTTAAAAATGCCAGTTTCTCCATAAGCAGGGGAGAGAAAGTTTCTTTTGTAGGCCGAAACGGGGAAGGTAAATCTACTATGATAAAAGCTATTTTGGGAGAGATTGAGGTAGAGGGACAATGTACATTGGGCCACAATGTAAAAGTGGGCTATTTTGCCCAGAACCAGGCCTCTTTACTAGATCCGGAACTTACCATCTTCCAAACGGTAGACGAGGTAGCCGAAGGGGAAATACGCACGCAGATTAAAAATATTTTAGGGCGATTTATGTTCAGCGGGGATGATCTGGAGAAAAAAGTAAGCGTTCTCTCTGGGGGAGAAAAAACCAGGTTAGCAATGGTAAAACTACTGTTAGAACCCGTTAACCTGCTAATCCTGGATGAACCCACCAACCATTTAGATCTTAAATCCAAAGAGGTATTAAAAGAAGCGCTTTTAGCTTTTGACGGCACCTTAATATTGGTTTCTCACGACCGTGATTTCCTGCAAGGATTATCACAAAAGGTATTTGAGTTTAAAGAGAACAGGGTGATAGAACATTTTGAGACCATTGATGCCTTTCTAATACGGAATAGGATTGAAAACTTAAAGGAAATCGATTTAAAGGCCTAAAATCCATTTTTTGGTAAGAAAAAAAGCTCCAACCCCCTTAATCTGTGGATAAAGAAGGTGGTTTACCCCTTAATAGCGGTAGAAGACCTATAATGCTAAGTTCTAAGCAATATCCGTATATCCATTAGGAAATGGCCGATATGCGAAATATTGTAGCACCTCCTCAAGGGCAACCTTCATCGCTTTATTAATAGGAAGAATAGAATTCCCCAGCTTAAAATCTATTTGATTGAGCCTCATATAGTAATCCGAGAAGACAGGTACATACAATCCCTTTTTTAAGGCCTCCACCGCATTATTATAGTTTTCTGCCTGCCCTTCCTTTATTATCTTACAAGTTGCTAGTCGCAGTTCTCCAAATTTGTCCTTACTGGCCCCATACCCAAAAAGCCTACATATTAACCCACGGTAAACATAATCTCCACACCTTCCATTGTGTTGATCCAAAACAGTCAGGGGGCGGTATAGGAAACAAACAGCACTTTTGTTCAATTTTAATTCTTCCAAAGTAGCTTCTGCCTTTCCATTTAGGAATACGTGAAAAGCCCAAGGAAGAAACTCTAGTGGGGATGCCTCCACCTCTGGATGGGTACAGCATTTGCCACATCCTGCTCTGCACCCCAATCCTGTTTCGCTTTGAAAAGCTGCTATTTCCTTATCCAATCCAGCAAACAACTCTTCTACTGCCCTAACTCTATATTCTATGGTCATTCATTTTTTTTTATAAAATTACATCATAAATAAAAGCGTATAACATAAAAATATTGGTTGGCTATTTTTTTTTAACCTCCTACGCTCCTAATACAGAACAACTACCAAAATATCCTCGGATAAAATAGGCACTGATAAAGTACTGATTCAGTAATTTAATAGCCTCCAAAATTTTCAGATCTAAAGGGAGTATTTTTAGTACAACTGGAACGCATCCAATCCTATATTTTTCAAAATATCATGCTCGCTCCCAATGCCAAAGGTTGCATTACCATCACACCCCCTACAGATAAAAAACTTTGCTTCACATGGACCTACAACCCCTATAGGGCAGTTACAATCCATAGCCTCAGGTTTTACAATACTTTTTTAAACGTAAAAAGCCTATTCGAAATAGAATAGGCTCTAGCTTGCAAGAAATTAAAAAGTATATATTAAATGACTCTAACATTTACTGCGTTTAATCCTTTTTTTCCTTCCTTAAGTTCAAATTCAACAACATCGCCTTCGCGAATCTCGTCGATTAAACCGGAGACGTGTACAAAATGTTCTTTTTCAGAGCCTTCTTCGGTGATAAACCCGAATCCTTTGGCATCATTGAAAAATTTTACTGTTCCTCTATTCATTACTAAAATTTAATTGGTTAAAAAAATGTTAATCAAATATAGCTCCAAAAGTTTGAAACACAAACAATTGTATTCAACATTTTTTAACCCTCCTAAAATGAACAGTTTACACCGCAGTATACCTAACTTAGCCACATATTTCTACTGCTGCATGGCTCTAAACTTCTAACTCTCATGAATTTTCCAGGAATACACCTCTCACAGAAACAGCCTCAACAGCTGCTACCGAAGTACTCGTATCCATTATAAACACCTCAAAAAGAGACTTATTATACTCCCTACCCCGCTACTTCCCTTTGGGATTGGGATCCACTATTTTGCAGACCTTCTTGTGCCTTTCAATGCCAAGGGCCCCTGGGAAGAGATGGCTTCCCCAATCAATTCATCGCCCTTCATCTCTAAAGAAACTTCAATCTTTTCGCCTTCCACCCAAATAGAAAATTTCATGGTATTCTTTTCCAATACTACTTCGGTGGCTCTTAGGGTATTGTACCCAAGCTTCACCTTTACCCCATACCCCTCTTTTTCTTTGGTAATAAACAACACACCACTCCTATATTCATAGGGGGCATCCGCTGCGGTATAATCCCATTGACCTATAAAGGAATTAGGAACTACAGCTACCAATTCGGCCTGAAATAGGCTATTTGCAGAAGTCTTAAGGTTTGATGCCATAAGCGATGTATTGGTCATCAAAAGAAACAAACCGACATAAAATAAATGGTTACAATTCTTCATTTTTTTTAATTATTAAAATTACACTTGAATTTATGTCAAAATAAAAGGTTTCCTCCGAACCATACGGGGCTTTTCCCGTTTTTGGGACTAAAGGCCCCCTCTCTGTGGTGAATGGGGCATAGCAATTTTATCCTTTATCAGAACCCAATAAAAAAATAGGGGATATATGGTTTTCCCAGATACCCCCTTATTAATTGGTAATTAAAGAAATTGCTTCCTTAACCTATATTAAATATAGTAAGCTAAAGATCGAATTTATAAGTGGCTCCTGCCAAAAACTGAAAGCCTTGTACCTTATAATTGTTCCATCTCATATAGTTCTGATTGGCAATATTATGCGCTTTGGCAAATACGGAGAACTGCTGATTAATCCGGTATCCCACATGGGCATTGGCATCAAAATAACTTTTTAAGGTAATGGGCGTCATTGTAAAATTCTCTGGCAAAGTACCCGGTGTTGCCACGGTATATAAATCGTCTCGCTCCCCTACAAAAAACAAATTGGCTCCCATAAACCACTGCTCCCCTAGTTGGTAGTCTAAAAATAAAGAACTGGTTAAGTTAGGTAGGTTCCATGCAGGATTCCCTGTTTCGGTATCATAATCAAACACCTCTGCATTAATACCAATTATGAAATTGCGATCTACTTCCACATTTAGCTCCCCAAATATTCCCAAGGTTCTAACATCGTCGTAAAATACCTGAAAACTATTTCCATAATAATATCCTTTCTTATCGTTCCTACTCGTGTTTTCTGGATTCAGTAGAAACAATGGCTTTCTATTCTCGGCCATATAGGAACCTTTTAGGTTATAACTTAGGTTGGGCAATAATTGTCCCTTCACCCCAATATAGCCATCGTATTGTTGGTCTGTAGGCTGTATTTCCAGTGTTGGGGAAACATAGGGATTCTCCTCTACAAAACCGTAAAAGGAATTTTGATTGAGCCCTCCCTCAATTCCACCATAGATAATGGCCAGGTCGTCCATCATCTTATAGGAACCGGTAAATTTGGGGTATATGTAAAAATTATTACCATTATTCTCCAAATCCATCCCATAGACAAAAGTAGCCCCTAGGTTAAGGGTCAATTCTTCCGATTCAATCTTCAGATTTGGATTTACCCCCATTTGTAAAAAGGCGTATTTTGTTTCAGGAGTATTGGTTTCATTACTCACCGGAGCATTTTTAAAAGTCCCCCCTAAATAGTCTACTTGGGTTTTAATGGTAAGCATTTCCTCCCCCAAGGGCGCTTCCAAAATAGGTTTTAGAACAGCTCTGTTCTCCCCAGAATTAGTTGCGTCCCAGAAGCGTCTCACCATCAGGTTTGCCCCTTTAAAGAAGGAATCCTCTACCTCTATATGGGCACCCGCGTGCACGTCAAAATAGTGTTGTTTCTCATCTATACCGCTTACCAACTCCTCCGTATAATAGCCGTTGGGTATCCCGTACCAATTATACATTTGATGCTGCAAGCCTAGATGGGCGCCCCAGCTTAGGTAACGATCGTACTTGGAATATTTACCATTCAATTTAGTATTGTAGTACTCATTATCCAAGGCAGAACTGGGAATATCTCCCCTAGACGAACGGTGATTTAATGAAACATCGAACCTTTGGTCCCTACTCAACGCCCTACTGGTATAGAAATCTACCAATGCATTGTTATAATTCCCCAGACCAATGGAAGCCGATGAATTAAATAATTTGGCCGGAGCCGTTTTCTCTATCCCCGTAGCCTTTCCCTTGGCAGGGGTAAACGTAGAGGCAACCGGCACCGAAAAGATGCTATAGGAGATTGGCTTTTTTTGTAAAACCAACGAGTCGTTCAATACGGGGACCGATTTAATCTTAAAGGCGTCGGAAATGGTGGGGGCATAAGCCTTTACCACCGTTACCGTCTCTGTCCCTATATCCTTTTTACCTTCTTCCTGTGCTTGTACTGCTTGGTAAAAACCAACCAATACCAGCAGACTTATTTTTATAGATGTATGCATGTTGTGTTCTTTTTATGGAAATCTTCTAGTTCCCTTCGGACTTAATTGAGGAATTACTTTCAGCTTCCTTTGCTTTTATA
The DNA here is from genome assembly GCF_002150785.1 of Arenibacter amylolyticus. Classification (GTDB taxonomy): domain Bacteria; phylum Bacteroidota; class Bacteroidia; order Flavobacteriales; family Flavobacteriaceae; genus Arenibacter; species Arenibacter amylolyticus. Next base: position 90,920 of record NZ_MTAZ01000007.1, read on the forward strand.
AGGGCCAATTCCGTTTTAGCTTCTTCTACCAAGGCAGGATAGTCTCCAAAGTTTGCGATTACACTTTCCAGAATATAGGTAGCCTGGAAAGCGTCTTCCAAGGCGTAGAAGTTCTTGGCCATGACAATTAACCCCTTGGCACTCCATTCCTTGTACCCAGGATAATCCTTGGCCAAATTTTGAGCTGCCGCGTTTGAAGCCTCATAGTTACCTTCCTTATTTTTAAAATAAGCGTCGTAATAGAGCGCTTCCGCAGCCAAACCGCCCCTGGCTATTTTCCGTACCTCGGCATAGGCGGTCTTTGCCCTACTTTCATTGTTGGTCTTAATGGCCGATCTGGCAATCATGATATGGGCATCGCTCTTAATACGGTCGTCTATTTTTGAAGTAGCCAACACCTTCCCAGCATATTCCATGGTTTTATTGTAGTTAGACTGCTCAAAATATCCCTTCATAAGGTTGGAACGAGCAAAGGTAAGGTTCTGTTGAATCTGTGCAGTAGCTTCTAATTTTTCCAAATATGGAATGGCAGCCACATAGTTGTTTTTGCCCACATATATCTCACAAACCCGAGTAAGGGCCTGCTCTGCATATTCGTTCTTGCCTTCTGCAACTTTCTTAAAATGAGCCAGGGCCTTGTCTTTTAGTCCCTTCCCAAAGTACAGCTGTGCCAGGTTAAAATTGGCCCTTAAGGCATTTAAGCCATTGGGAAATTGATTTAAGTATCCCTCGTACCCTTTAATGGCGGCATCCAGCTTACCTTCCAATTGTTGTTTGTCGGCAGATTCGAAGGTAGCATTATCCAATTCGGCATCGGTTACCTCTACAAAATCGAGATTATCTACCCACTGGGCGTATTCGTTCACCCTACCCAGATCTACATAGATCAATTTAGCAGTGGTTACTGCTTGTAACGCTTCCTGGGAATTTGGAAAATCGCGCACTACCAACTTAAACTTCTCCAAAGCCTGCTCGCCCCTACTGGCGTTATAATGCACCAATCCCTGTCTCATTAAGGCCTGCGGCACTAGGGAACTTCCCTTGTATTCCCTTATCAACCTATCGTACAACTGCAGTCCTTTATTGGTGTCATTGGCACTTACATAAGAATTTGCCAGCTCAAACAGCGCATCATCCCTTAAAGTAGAATTGGGGTAATTGGAAACAAAATTGTTTAGTTCCTCTATTTTGGTTTCCCTCCTATCTACAAATCCGTAACTCATTGCTTTTTGATATGCAGCATAATCCCGCTCTGGAATATTCCTAGCAATCGCTTTGTTATAGGTCTCTATGGCGGGCCAGTACTTTCTACTCACAAAATAGCTATCCCCCAAACGCAAATAGGCGTCGTTCAATTTTTCCACATCGGCGCCATTAGCCTCTACATAGGTATTGAAGGCCGAAATAGCCCCTTCAAAATTCCGTAGTTTAAAATAGGCATAGGCCAGGTTGTAGTCTACCTCCGCATATTCTGGAGTAGTCCTAGACGCAGCATTCTGTTTAAATGCCAAATAGCCAGCCACCGCATCGTTAAATTGGTTCATGGCGTAATCGGCCTCGGCCTTCCAGTAGCTAGCCTTAGCTCTAAACACCTGGTTCTCCGCATTATTCAAAGACTTTCTAAAGGCCTCCGAAGCCCCTTCGTAGTTGGCTTCCAAAAACAACTCTACCCCTCTATAAAAAGCCACCTTCTGATAGGTTTCCTTGCTTGCATAGTTTCGATTACTCTCTAAAAGCACCAGCGCCCCTTCAAAGTTCTTTGACGTGATATAGGAATCTACCAAGAGATCTTGAATTTCATCCTTATGGGCATCATTTGGGTATTTCTGCAAATAAGTGGTAAGCACTTTTGGTACCGGTTCATAGGCATTCCCCACCTCGTAACTTAAGCGCGCATAATTGAGGTAAGCATCCTTTTGTATTTGGGCATTATAGTCCATCTGAGAAGCGTTTCTAAAGGCATTTAAGGCCTCTTGCTTCTTTCCTAAGTTTAAATAACACTCTGCCAAATGGTAATACGCATTCTGGGCAACCTCATTTTTACCGCTTACAATCCTATTGAATTGCTGTATGGCATTGGCATAATCGCCCTGCTTATAATAAGAATACCCTAGCAAATAGTAGTCCGTATTGCTCCACTTTCCCTGCTTTCCCTTGTATTGGGCTAGGTAGGGAATGGCGTTTTCGTACTGATTGAGGTTGAAATAACTCTCTCCTATAATTTTATTGAGTTCCGAAACTTCGGTTCGGTCCGATTTGGACAATTGTTTTTTGGCCAAAGCGATTGCCTCTTCAAACCTACCCAGTTTAAAGTTCATATCTGCCTGATAGTAGGACAGCTTCTCATCTATGAGATTTTGATCCGTAATTTGATCGAAACGCAGGTTGGCGCCCTCATAATCGTCTTGCTGATAGGCGATATATCCCAAATAATATTTGGCTTGGGAGCCATAGGTTCGGGAGGTGGTTACCCTATCCAAATACTTTTCGGCCTCTTTTGGCTTTTTTGAAGAGTATAGGGCATAGCCATAATTAAAGTTGAAACGTTCTTTTTCCCTACGGGAAAGCCCCTCCTGGTCTACCTTGGCATACCATGTAATGGCATGGGGGTATTTTCCTGTCTCAAAAAAATAATCGGCCACCTCCATAAAGGCAGCATTGCGTTTGGTAGAGGTTGGATGATTTTCCACAAAATCTTCCATCAACTTTTCCGCCCCCAACTGATTTAGCCGAATGGCTGCATTGGCCGCATAATACGCACTATTGGCCTCTATTTCTTCGTCTCTGGTAGTGCGTTTTACCGATTCAAAAATTGTCTGTGCTGCCTGATATTGCTTGTTATGATACAGCGCCAAAGCCTCCTGATAGGTTCTTTGGTCATGGGTATAAATTTGCGACTCTTGGGAGTACCCGTAAAATAGGGAGCCGGCAAAGCAAAGTAGTACAGCGGTTTTTTTTCTTAGCATAATGTTCTCTGATCGTTAAGAGTTACCGTCCTTGCATAGATAACGATTAAATATATCCTCAAGTATATGATAAAGAAAAACAATTTTCAAGTTGTTTAGGCCTTATTCCAAAGGAACTTATTACTTTTATATCAACATTTATGACTATGGGTGAGAGTATATTGAAACTGAAGGACGTAGCCGTTTTTCAGGGAGAAAACTTAGTATTGAACGACATTAGCCTAGAAATTAACAAAGGTGAATTTGTATATCTAATTGGGAAGACCGGAAGCGGTAAAAGTAGTTTTATGAAAACGCTTTACGGAGACCTCCCGCTAAAGCAAGGGAGCGGGACTATTGTAGATTTTGACTTAACCACCCTAAGGGAGCGAGATATTCCATACCTAAGGCGAAAACTGGGCGTAGTATTCCAAGATTTTAAACTTTTACCAGACCGTACGGTTAACAACAACCTATTGTTTGTGCTGAAGGCTACCGGGTGGAAAGACCAAAGCGAAATGGACGCCAAGGTAGAAGAGGTTCTAGACAAGGTGGGCATGAAGACCAAAGGTTTTAAATTTCCTCATGAGCTATCTGGGGGAGAGCAACAACGTATTGCCATTGCCCGGGCCCTATTAAACGACCCCGAACTTATTTTAGCCGATGAGCCTACCGGTAATTTGGACCCACAGACCAGCGTAGAGGTGATGAAGGTTTTGCAGGAAATAAACAAGACCGGAAGAACCATTTTAATGGCCACCCATGACTATGCTTTGATCTTAAAATACCCCTCCAAAACGCTTAAATGTGATGGCAACAAGGTGTTTGAGGTAATCCAACGGGCGGTTTAACAGATCCCCCCCTTCCCTGCCAAATCCCTAGAAAATCCTATTATTTATAAGTGGATTGCTGCTGCTATTATAGCCATTGCCTCCCCAAAAAACAGATCAGGGCTAGGCTGGGTACTATATATAAAGGACGCTAAATACAAGGAATGAAGTGCTTTTAACCACTATAAGCTATGCATTGAATAGGTTTTATGCACTGTTTCTTGGGGCAAATCCACTTAAACTATGTTCTTTCATTACTTTCCCCCGTAATAAACACCCCTTAAATCCCATAAGATACGCCCTCCCATATCTGCTCTAATTCAGTATAAACCCCTTACTTTTCCCCATAAAAAACACTTAACAAAACATTCACAACCCCTTGACCGGCAACCATCTATACAATTCACCTTCGGTCTAGTACGGTTCACTTGCCAATTTGTACGCTTCACCCAAAACCTCCCTAAAACAGTCTATTTGGTTGCTATCTTTGTACTTGTAAAAATTAAAGATTCATACAGAAAAGAGTGCATAACAAAACAAAAAAGAGTATTAAACAGCATATGAGTTTGAAGAAAAGATTAAGTACAGTATTAGGAGTAGGAATGATATCTGTATTGCTACTCTCCTTTAACGATACCAGTGAATGTATATTATCCACTGATTACAGTGGCCAATTCCTCAATATAAATGAGGCTTCCTGTCTTTTTGAGGACGTGTTATTAGACGATAATAGAGCAGCAAACCTACGTCCAGAAGAGATTAAGGTAGTAGAAGCTCAGGAGAAAATTGAGCTCGATTTTAATACCGCAGAATACCTACCCATTGGCTTTAACGCTTACGCTAGTAATGATTTGGACCTAGCCGAACTTAAGGTAGTAGAAGTGGAAGAAGAAATTGAACTAGATTTCAACACTGCAGAATACCTACCCATTGGCTTTAACGCTTATGCGAGTAAAGAATTAAACTTGGCCGATCTTGAGGTAGTAGAAGTGCAAGAAGAAATTGAACTAGATTTTAACACTGCAGAATACCTACCCATTGGCTTTAACGCCCATGCTGGTAAGGAGCTAAATTTGACAGATCTTGAGGTAGTGGAAGTAGAAGAAGACATTGAACTAGGGTTTAACACCGCGAAATACCTTCCTATTGGCTTTAACGCTTATGCAGGAATGGAGTTAGACCTCAACGATTTAGTCATCGAAAAAGAGGAAGAAGAAATTGAACTTAGCAAAGAAGTAATGGATTACCTACCCAAAGGATTTAATCCGTACGCTAAGTAATTAAGGTAGTTTTTTGGTTAGTTGGTTGGGGTAGGCCTTTGGCATTTTTGCTAGGGGCCTATCATTTTTTTAGATGAGCTGATACGGCCTATTCTTAGACAAGAACATAACCGTTTCCACAAAAGCCCCTCTAATTTCCTCCTAAAAATAGCATAGACCAAACCAATTTCTGACCTTTGAAGTTAAAAGGAGTTATTAATACTATAATAAAATGCAGGGTGTAAAACAGGTAAAATTACAGGAGATATTAAAGATAGCGACACTAATCGCTATATTGGTAACACTCCCCTTAACCTTAAGCCTATTTAAATCGGTTTGGTTTACGGAGGAGCTATATACCCAAGACCTGTTCAAGGATTTTATTTTAAAACTGATTTTTTTCTTCCTGTTTTCATGGGTGGCCCTTCAGTACAATACCAATTGGATCTATAGAATTCCAAAAGAAAGCAGATTTATTGATCTAGGGCTTCGCTTCATAGGGAATTTGGCCATTCTACTAGTTACCACCGCCTTGTTCAACAAAATAAATCCCTATTTTGTAGACAAGACCATTTCCGAAAGGGAACCGGGCTTTGTGACTTCTATCTTTATTGTAGTCCATATCATTATCCTCTTTATTTCCCGCATCCTCCGCCTTCAAATTATTCAGCGGCAAAGTATCTTGGAAAACGAACATTTAAAACAACAGAACCTAGAGAATGAACTCACCGCGCTAAAGAATCAGATCAACCCACATTTTCTATTTAATTCCTTAAATTCGCTCAATTATCTTATTCGAGATAACAAGGAGGCTTCCCTTTTTGTAAAGAAGCTATCCTTTATGTACCGATATATTTTACAGAGCGGAGATCGGAATCTGGTATTATTAAAAGAGGAGCTTAAATTTTTAGAGAGCTATACCTATTTAATTAAAACACGGTATCGCAACCGTTTTCTCATAGAGATCAATATTGATGAGACCTACTTGGAGCGAAGAATTCCTCCTTTAGCCCTTCAATTACTGGTAGAAAATGCGGTAAAACACAATGAGATCTCTACCTCCAATCCGTTAAAGGTGCATATATATTCGGACAATGATTCGCTGTTTGTAGAAAACAAGGTGAGAGCAAGGTCTTCGCTGGCCGAAGGAACGGGAAGCGGACTCCTTAACTTGTACAAACGCTATTATATGATAAGAAAGCAGCAAATAGTGATTGATAGGAACAATGAATTTTTCCGTGTTAAACTCCCATTGAATAAAATGACATGAAGGTTGTAATTGTAGAAGACGAGGTTGCAGCAAGCGAACACCTTGCTTATATTCTAAAAAACATAGAAGACTCCATAGAGATTTTGGCCGTTTTGGATTCTGTGAAGGAATCCGTAGCGTATTTCTCCAAAAATAAGGAGGCGGAACTTATATTTATGGATATCCATTTAGCCGATGGTCTTTCTTTTGAGATCTTCGACTCCGTAAAAATAGATACTCCCATTATTTTCACTACTGCCTATGATCAATATGCACTACAGGCTTTTAAACTAAACAGCATAGACTATCTATTAAAACCTATAGACGAGGATGAGCTGGCAGATAGCCTGGCACAATACAAAGGCCAATTTAAGGAAAAGGGACTTTATGCCGAGCAAGTGGAAGGTTTATTAAACTTGATAAGCACCAACAAGACCACCTATAAATCTATGTATCTGGTCCATTACAGGGACCAACTGGTTCCCGTAAAAACCGAAAACATTGCCTATTTATATATAGAAACCGGCATTGTTAAAGCCGTGACAGATGAGAATCAGACCTATACCATGGAGCAAAATTTGGAGGATATGGAAAACGATCTAGACCCCTCTATTTTCTATAGGGCTAACAGGCAGTTTATTGTAAAAAAGGACGCCATAACAGGCATTAAGCAATACTTTAATGGTAAGCTCATCCTAAGCGTTACCCCTCCTTCCGAAGAAAGGATAGTTGTTAGTAGAGCCAAAGCACCCGAGTTTAAAAACTGGATGAACCAGTAATTCTCCAAAGAGCATCCACAAAACACAACCGGCCCAATAGATTTTTAAGTATTATTGGGCCGGAACTGTTTAAAGAATAAATGCTGATTAACTTATTAATTCAACCACCACTTTGTTCGGCAATGTTGCCATTGAGTTGTCCAGTATTGGTAATTGACTTAAGGATAAAACTAATTTTAGCCAGCCTTTTACTTAATAGAATTAATCTTGCGCTGCATCGGCAGAATCAGAATTACTTTTCAACATTACCGAATTAGTGCCTGTAAGCGGTTTAACGTTATTATTCCCCTGATCCGTATACGAGGCCGAAATCACCATCACCTTTCCCTTATCTTCATTAGAAGGTCTAATGGTTCCAGAAGTAGGTAGCGATTTTTGCTTTTGGCCAGTATCAGCCAACGACTGAATATAGGCGGTAATTTGTCGCGCTTCGTCTTGGGACATATTGGGATGTGCCGGCATGGTCACCTCTCCCCAAACTCCGCCACCACCAGAAATTATAACTCCTTGGAGGTAGGAAGCCGCATTTTTATCCGACTTATATTTGGCAGCAATGTCGGTATAGGCGGGACCAATAGATTTCCCTAGTTCCTTATGACAGGTTCTACAATCCATAGATTGGGTTAGTGCTTTTCCGGTTACCGCGGCAGACACTTCTTGGTGGCCCAAGGATAGCGACACTTCATCCATACTCTCCAAATAATCTACGGAGACAAATATATTGTCTTCCAATATCTCCGATCCATCCGGATCGCTTACAGAAACGGTATAGTTTACCGGAACACCTGGCGTAAAGAAGGAAGGATCCCCATTTGTTAATGCTATAGCGACCACAGGCCTAGAGTTACCTGCCACTACGGAGACGGCATTACTTTTGGCAGCAGCTCCCTTACTATCCCTCACTTCTACGGAAACAAAGTAGTCTCCTGCTTCCGTATACTCATAAGTGATTTGGGGTTCGCTAGTCTCCTTGGTTTCCCCATTACCTAAATTCCATAAGTAGGTCATTTCATCCTGCTCGCGGTCCATAGCTTCTACTTTGGCAACAATTTTTAAGGGAAGTGCTCCAGAGGTCTTGTCTACCTCCATATTTTCTACCAAGGGCGGTCTGTTCCCTCCGTTGTATTCAATATAACTCAGGGCAGAATTGTCGTTCTTAGAGAACCAGCCGCTTCCGTATTCCAACAGGTAAATTCTCCCATCCGGTGCCACCTCCATATCTATAAGGTTGTTTAATTTAATCTGATCTGCAAAGGGCTCCATTTTATTGAACTCTCCGTTGGGGAACAGGCTAACGGCTTTCATCCAGCCTCGAATCCAATCGTACACAAACACCTTTCCATCATAGTATTCGGGCAAGGCATTTTCCCCGTTGTAAATATCCGAGTAATACACCGGTCCGGCCATGGCGTTTCTTCCTCCGGTTCCCATTTGTGGAAACTCTTGGGAGACTACATAGGGATAATAAGCAAAGGCGGGCATGGCCTTGGGAAGCTCTTTAAGTCCGGTATTGTTCCTAGAATTATTGATGGGCTTTTCGGGGTCGAAAAACTCCCCATTTTCCCCAGTCGCATAGTCGTAACTGCGATACGGCTGATTATCGGCTATAAAAAAAGGCCATCCAAAGTTCCCTGCTTCCCTAGCCTGATTCATCTCGTCATAACCTCTAGGTCCCCTAGTCTGCAAACTGTCCTTTTGCGCATCTGGACCCACATCGCCCCAATACACATACCCCTTCTTGGGATCTACAGAGATTCTATAGGGATTTCTATGCCCCATGGTATAAATCTCTGGACGAGTTTTAGGAGTTCCCTCAGGAAACAGGTTTCCTTCTGGGATACTATAGCTCCCATCTTCATTCACTTTTATTCGCAATATCTTACCGCGCAGGTCATTGGTATTCCCAGAGGAACGCTGAGCGTCGTACTGCTCTTTTCCCGGAAGATCGTTCAAGGGAGCAAATCCGCTATTTATATATTTTACGCCTTTTTCATTAAAGGGAGTACTATTATCTCCTGTGGACAGGTATAATAAATTATCGGGACCAAAGGCGATGGACCCTCCGGTATGACAGCAAATTTCTCGTTGACTCTCCACTTCCAAGATAATCTGCTCGGTATCCATCTGAAGTACATCGTTTTCAAATTTAAATCGCGATAGCCTATTTACCCAGTGATCCCCGGCAGGACTATAAAAAAGATAAATCCAACGGTTATTGGCAAAATCGGGATCCTTTTGCAGGCCCATCAACCCTTCTTCGGCATTTACTCCTGGGGTTTCCAATGTTTTATGATACACATCCAAAAAACCTACCTGACTTAATTCTCCAGTGGCATGTTTGTACAACATTACCTCTCCCCTTCTCTGGGATACCAATACATCCATATTGGGAAGAATGGCCATTTCCGTAGGCTCAAAAAATTCGCCTACATGTAAAGGCACCTTCCTAAAACGATCAGCATCTGGGGGGTACTGGGAAGTAACCTTGTCGTAATTGAGCTTTTCATTTTTCCCTATGGCATAGTTAATACCACCCAAAAGATGTTTAAGAAAAAGATCTTCAGAAAAGCTCTCTTCTGTATGCCCTAGTGCAGTATAAAAAGCTCTCCCTCCATCGTATTCATGGTACCAGCTCATAGGGTGGAAATCCCCATTTTGCCCCCCTTCGTAACTACCCTCATCTACCGTCATCACCACCTGGATATCCGGATTGATCTTCTTAAAGTTATATAGCTCATCCGATCGGCGCCAAACGGTATCTGTAAACATATTGGTTGCCATAAACTGGGGGTCTTTTATAATAAAATCGGCCTCTGGCGCTCCCGGAGGATGACTATGGAAATAGGCCCCTACTAATTTCCCGTACCAGTTCCAATCGTACTCGGTATCAGTGGCAGCATGCACACCTACAAATCCGCCACCCGCCTGTATATACCTTTCAAATGCCGCTTCCTGTTTGGCATCTAAAATATTACCGGTAGTACTTAAAAAAATAATGGCCGAATATTTCTTTAGCCCCTCATCGGTAAATATTGCTGCGTTTTTTGTGGTATCCACCTCAAACTGGTTTTCTTCGCCCAATTTTTGAATGGCCGCGATTCCAGCTGGAATGGAGGAATGCTTAAATCCCATGGTTTTGGAAAACACCAAGACTTTGGGTGCTCCCTCGCGTTTTTTACTGTCGCACCCCATAAATAGCAGCACGGTAATAGAAAGAAATAAGGCAAAATAGTTTTTCATTTAAATGGTATTTAGTTGAATATTTAGGTGATTGTGATATTTCTGTAGTTCTAAAACAGATTTGGTATCTTAACTGAAATTTTAGGGAAAACCCTTCTGTAACTACAGCAAAGACTGTGTTTTTTATGAAACCCACCAAATATAATATTAATTTCAATTCTTTGAAGCTTAGACTTTCTTATTTTAAAAATCGCATCTGGGCATACCTACTGGGAAGACAAAAATCTCCCTAGGCAACACATCTACCATGGGTCCCACTATTATTATGAATAATAATTAGACTAAAGCCACTATAGACAGCTTGGTAAGAAAAATTGAATAAATCTAAGGCACCTCTCTTAAAAGACATCAACAAACCAAAAAACCAGCAACCGATGATCATCAAAAAACAACACCATTCCCCAGATAAAAGCGTTAACCCCCTCATAGGGATTCTTTTATTTTTAATTTCCATTTTGCTGTTCATTATTACGGTTCCCTTTGGCTTTGTTTACGGTCTTTTGCACTCCCTGTTTAATAAAGGATTGGTGGGCATTGGGGAGTACCTATTGAAAATGGCAGTCTCCATAGACCAATTGGGGAATGTGGCCATGCAACACCTCTTAAACCTGGCCTGGGTAAAAAAAGGTGGTTATAAATTTGGCAATAGGGACGAGACCATTTCCAGTGCCTTGGGAAGAAACAATAAGCTAGATACGTTGACCGGGCTAGGGAGGTTTATCGATAATTTTTTAAATCTAATAGACAGGGACCACTCCTTAAACTCCATAGATTATTACATAGAACCCACACCGGAGATCTTGGATCTAGTTAGTTGGCTATGCATTGTAGATTTTAGGGTATTGGTGCTCTACAATAAAAAAACTGATGCCTTTAGTATTCCAGGAGGCTACAAAGTTAAAAGAACCTCGGATGCCAAGGTATTGCAAAGCCATATGCGAGAACTTTTGGGTATAGAGTTGATTATTCCCAGTCTTACCTATTTAGGTGTTTTTGAAGCACAGACATCCTTTCCCAAGCCAATAATCTTGGAACGAAAGAACTGTTATACCACTGACTACACTGGAATTATTGCTCCCAATCCCGCAAATTGGGAAGTGTTTTGGTTCACCTATGAAGATAGGAATAAGCTGAGTGAAGTTGACAAACTCATTTTGGATCATTTAAAAGAAAGCGAATCCATACACTGAGAAGAAGCTCGATAGTGTTATAATTCATTTTTTTTGTTATTTTGCCCAAAACACAATAGACAAATACATGGAAATCCTCGGAATAGATGTCGGTGGCTCAGGCATAAAAGGAGCTTTGGTGAATATGGAAACGGGTGAAATGGTTTCGGAACGGTTTAGGATCCCCACCCCAAAATCGCGCAAACCCAAGGCAATGGCAAAGGTGGTTGCAAAAATTGTTTCCCACTTCAATTATGAAGGTCCCATAGGTTGTGGTTTTCCAACGGTAATAAAAAAAGGGGTGTGCAAAACCCCCGGAAACCTGCACCCAAAATGGCAGGGAACAAAAGTAGACGAACTCTTTAGCGAGGCTACGGGCTTACCAGTAACCGTGGTAAACGATGCGGACGCTGCTGGTTACGCCGCCCTTAATTACGGAGTAGGCAAAGGAAAAGAAGGTTTGGTGGTAATGATCACTATAGGCACTGGACTAGGGAGTGGGGCTTTTTTAAATGGAAAGCTAATCCCCAACTTCGAATTGGGCCAGATACCTTATAAGAAATATGAAAAAATAGAATTGTGGGCAGCAGCCTCGGCCAAGGAACGCGAAAACCTCAGCTATAAAAAATGGGGCAAGCGCTTTAATACCTTTCTAGAATACGTGGATTTAATTATCTCCCCAGACCTAATTATTTTGGGCGGAGGCACCTCCAAAGATTGGGATCAATTTAAGGAGTACATCACCATAAGCACCCCTGTAGTTCCCTCCCTTTTACGAAACCACGCAGGAATTATAGGAGCTGCAGCCGCAGCCTATGAGAAAGAACAGTTTAAACTTTAGGAGTGGTGCTTTAGCATCCAATCCCATTGAGATAAAAAAATCCCCAAAACCATGGTTTTGGGGATTTTTACTTTTGAATAGTATTATCTACTTAGTCGATCTTATTACGCTTACGCTCATTCTCGGTTAAGTATATTTTCCTAATACGCAAATGGTTAGGAGTAACCTCTACATATTCGTCCTTCTGGATATATTCTAAAGCCTCTTCCAAAGAAAACTTAATAGCAGGTACAATCTTTGCCTTATCGTCTGCTCCTGCGGAACGAACGTTAGAGTGCTTTTTAGATTTGGTGATATTAACCGTCATATCATCTTGTCTGGAGTTTTCCCCAATCACCTGACCTTCGTAAATATCTTCACCTGGATCTACAAAGAATTTACCTCTTTCCTGTAATTTATCAATAGAGTAAGGAATGGCTTTACCGGTCTCCATGGAAACCAATGATCCATTCTGTCTCTGTGGAATTTCGCCCTTCATTGGTTGATATTCCAAGAAACGGTGCGTTACAATAGCCTCTCCAGCGGTAGCGGTAAGCAATTGGTTTCTTAAGCCAATAATACCACGGGATGGAATGATAAACTCACAGAGCATACGGTCGCCTCTTGCTTCCATACTGGTCATCTCCCCTTTTCGGATAGATACCATTTCTACTGCTTTCCCGGAAACCCCTTCTGGAAGATCTATCGTAAGCTGCTCAATAGGCTCACATTTAACTCCATCTATTTCCTTGATAATTACCTGTGGCTGGCCAATTTGAAGCTCATAACCTTCTCTTCTCATAGTTTCTATAAGAACTGAAAGGTGCAATACCCCTCTACCAAAAACCAAGAACTTATCTGCACTGTCGGTTGCATTTACCCGTAGTGCTAAGTTCTTCTCCAATTCACGTTGTAAACGATCATTGATATGCCTAGAAGTAACATATTTTCCATCTTTTCCAAAGAAGGGACTATCATTAATGGTGAACAACATACTCATAGTAGGTTCATCAATGGAAATAGTAGTTAATTTCTCCGGATTTTCTATATCGGCAACGGTATCTCCAATATCGAAACCTTCTAGGCCTACGATAGCACAGATATCCCCAACAGCTACTTCCTTCACTCTTAATCTACCAACACCTTCAAAGGTAAATAACTCCTTTATTTTAGACTTCACTATGGTTCCGTCCCTTTTTACCAAGGATACTTGCTGACCTTCTTTTAAACCACCTCTTTGCAGCCTACCGATGGCAACCCTCCCGGTAAAGGAAGAGTAATCCAATGAAGTGATCAACATTTGGGTATTTCCTTCTTCGGCCTTAAAAGTTGGAATATGCTCTATAACCATATCCAATAAGGGCTCTAAATTTTCAGTTGGCTTCTGCCAATCCGTACTCATCCAATTGTTCTTTGCAGAACCATATACCGTTGGAAAATCTAACTGCCATTCCTCGGCACCTAGTTCGAACATTAGGTCGAATACTTTTTCATGAACTTCATCAGGAGTACAGTTCTCCTTATCCACTTTATTTACTACTACACAAGGCTTAAGCCCTAAGTCTATCGCTTTTTGAAGCACAAATCTTGTCTGTGGCATTGGGCCTTCAAAGGCATCCACTAATAGGAGCACCCCATCGGCCATATTCAATACACGCTCTACTTCACCACCAAAATCGGCGTGACCAGGGGTATCAATGATATTGATCTTGGTCCCTTTGTAGTTTACTGCAACGTTTTTAGAGGTAATGGTTATCCCTCTTTCACGTTCCAGATCGTTGTTATCTAGTATTAGATCGCCAGTGATCTGGTTTTCCCTGAACAATTGGCAATGGTGCATAATCTTGTCTACCAAGGTGGTTTTACCGTGGTCTACGTGGGCAATAATAGCTATGTTTTTTGTTGCTGACATAAATGATTTTTATTTGCACTTAATTCTATTAAATGCGGGCGCAAAGATACGCATTTTTTTTCCGCTGACTAGAAAAGGTTTATTTTTCTTATCTGATTGATACTGAATATGTTTAAGCGGCTTTCTCCTGTTATTTTCAAGCGAGGCGTTAGATTAAGATTTTTCGCGCAAAAATCAACACAAATCACTGTGTGCCAAATATTTAAAAACAACCACTCTTTTTTAATCTTGTTCATCTGCGGAAGGCCCATAGGTTGCAGGAACGGATTGCCCCAATAATCTGAGGTACACCCCCAATTGCGCTCTGTGGTGTGGAATTTGGTTGAGCACCATCCCCCTCAACACCTGATACTTGGGCATTTCCATCACCGTTTGTCCGCCTTGAAGCATTTTCCAATTCTTATCATATTCTTCATTAGGCACTCGGAGGGAGTCTATGGCCTTTTCGGTAGTGGCCCTAAGCGTATTGACCATATCGTCCACAGAATCGTTAATAGGCGGCACATAGTTATCCATTGACATTTCATCCTGGTCCATGGTACCAATAACCCAACTCGGAATTTCCGCCAAATGGCTCCCCAATTGTTTAAGCGTCATGGATTTTTCGTGTGGTCGCCAGTCCAACTTATCCTTTGGGATACGCTTTAGGAACTTTTCTGTTAAAGCGACTTCGTGTTTTAATTCCGGAACCAATAATTTATGTATTTCCATGATTATATAATTTAAGGTTATCCTATTAATTTACGATTTTTAGGTGAGATTAAAGCCCCTATGGGGATTAAAAAAGACCTAGGAGACCACTGCATTTCTCACTCCAATGCGATCCGGGCGAATTTGGAATAAATAACGCAATCAAATCCCTATCTTTGCAACAAAATAATAACTGATGGATTTAGCGTTAATACCACAAATAAAACACCACCAAAGCAATAATTTTTTCCTTCTCTGCGGCCCCTGTGCCATTGAAGGGGAAGATATGGCCATGCGAATTGCAGAGCAGGTGGTGAGCATTACCGATAAACTAAAAATACCCTATGTTTTTAAGGGGAGTTTTAAGAAAGCTAACCGTAGTAGGGTAGATTCTTTTACGGGCATAGGCGATGAGAAGGCATTAAAGATTCTTAGAAAAGTTTCCGAAACCTTTAAAGTGCCCACCATTACGGATATCCATGAAGTATCCGATGCCCATATGGCAGCAGAATATGTAGACATTCTTCAGATTCCCGCTTTTTTGGTACGACAGACAGATTTGGTGGTTGCCGCCGCTGAGACTGGAAAGACCATCAACCTTAAAAAGGGACAGTTTATGAGTCCGGAAAGCATGAAGCATGCCGCACAAAAGGTACTGGACAGTAACAATAGTCAGGTTATGGTGACCGATAGGGGTACCATGTTTGGGTATCAGGACATGATTGTAGACTTCCGCGGCATACCCACCATGAAACAATTTGCACCCGTGGTATTGGATGTAACCCACTCCCTACAACAGCCCAATCAGGCTTCAGGGGTAACTGGGGGAAGACCAGATATGATAGAAACCATTTCTAGAGCTGGAATTGCTACTGGGGTAGACGGAATTTTTATGGAAACCCATTTTGATCCCGCTTCTGCCAAGAGTGATGGTGCTAATATGTTGCACTTGGATCATTTGGAAAAGTTGCTGACCAACCTAGTGGCCCTTCGGAAAACAGTGAACGAATTGAAATAAATTTCCTTGGCTTATTATTAGACTACAAGCCTAGGACTTATCTCATAGCCCTATTGCCTATAATAATGGCAATAGGGCTATTAATTTTCACCCCTCTCCCCCTACATTTCTACCATTTATACGGTTTCCCCATCCATCCATACAACCAGCACTCCAGAATAATCTAAATTCCTTAACTTAAAGAGACCATGGTGCCTAGCTGACTATTGCAATCCCCAATAAAAGGTGCATGCGACTTTAACAACGGAAGCTTATGAAGACTATCCATATCCCTTGTATTATTTTTATGGTTCTAAGTATGGTGATTAGCACGTCCTGTGTTAGCACCCGGGTAGAGGCAAGTCCCTACCAGGATAGCGTGGAAAACTTGGAATGCAGAAAAGAATCGAGCTGGAGCTACTACTGGGGTTTAAAGCAAAAAAGGGTCGATGCCAATCCCGAGGTAGCTGGCAACCCTTGCCCCTGCCGAGAAGGGGCCCTTTCCTGGGTGGTAGTCAAGACATCTTTTACGGACTTCCTACTAAGCTCCATCACACTGGGCATCGTAAATCACCGTACCGTCACTTATGGATGCGCAAGACCCACCGATGGTGATGGTAATATGGATAACTAAACACCCACAAAATGACTCCTACAGGAATAGATCCACTTCCCATACAACAATGGTCCAACAAGCACCAGAATTTCACCCATAACCTAGTACCAAATACCTCCTTTAAGCTTTGGAATCCCCCTGCCGCTACCTATAGAGATCGCTACTTGGCCACGACCAGGAATTTTCAATGGTTGATTCAAAATGCGATTACAAAAAATCACAAAATTAGGGCCATGGGCAGCGGCTGGTCCTTTACAAAAGTAGGAGTTACAGAAGGCGGATTGATAGATACCGCCGGCCTAAACTTTTCCTTCCCTATTTCTACCAATTATGTGAACCCAAGCTATGCTAAAAAGCCTGAAGACCTTTACTTTTTACAGTGCGGCGCCATTATTCACGAGATTAACACCCGCCTATCCTCAAAGGTTCCACAGCGCTCTATAAAGGCATCCGGGGCAAGCAACGGACAGACCATAGCCGGTGCCCTGTCTACCTGCACCCATGGGGCTGCCTTTAATGTGGGAGCGGTGCCCGATTTTGTAGTAGGACTTCATATAATTACGGGGGCTAACAAACATATTTGGTTAGAACGAGCCTCCTATCCCGTGGCCTCCCCACAATTTGTAAATTGGCTGGATGCGGAATTGGTTCAGGACGACGCCCTGTTTAACGCGGCATTGGTGAGCTTTGGCAGTTTTGGATTTATCCACGGGGTACTAATAGAGACCGAACCACAGTTTCTGCTTACAGAACATAGAATAGGGAATTTACCCTATAACAGCGCCCTTAAGACAGCCATGAGCACCTTAAACTTCTCAGGGCTGAACCTACCGGGTGTGGGACAGCATGGGGAAATGTATCATTTTGAGGTATTGTTCAATATTCACAATTTTGAAACCAACAATCCGGACAAGGGGGCCTTTATAAAATATATGTTTAAAAAACCTTTTCAACTCCCCCACACTCCCTTGCAAAGGGGAAACGATTTCACCTATGGGGACGACCTGTTAGGGATTATTTCAACGGTATTGGATAAGCTACCCGGGTCTGGATTGGCCATTCCCGCGATGGTGAATTTGATGTTTGGATTGGCATTTAAACCAGAGCCACCCCGTATTGGGACCGTTAGGGAAATTTTTAATTACACAAAATTTAGAGGTAAGGTGGCCAGTGCAGCTATGGCCATAGACATTGCCGATGCCCCACGGGCAGTAGAACTGTTGGTGGAGGTAAATAAGCAAAAGCCCTTTCCTGGCGGACTTTCCCTACGCTATGTGAACGGTACTAAGGCTACACTGGGCTTTACCAAGTTCCCAAAAACCTGCGTTTTGGAAATGGACGGCGTAGACGGTCAATCCGCACGGGACTACTACCAGGCGGTATGGAAGAAATTGGAACAGGAACAGATTCCCTATACCTTGCATTGGGGAAAGATCAATTTTAATTTAAACGAGACGCGACTAAAACAAATGTACGGCAGCTCACAAGTAGATGCTTGGATAGATGCCCGCAACAGTTTATTGGATCCTGCCACCATGCAGGTTTTTAACAGTGGATTCTTACAACAATGCGGCTTGGATAAAGTCCATGGTGCCATTGTATAGCTTTAAAGTTTTATAGCTTTGGCTAAAGCCCTTGCCTATATAAACCCCCAAATCCCCGCGATAAATCGCAGGGCCATTCAATTCTACCAAGATGGGTATTTGGTTAAGAGGTTATGAAGTTATAGGGTAAAGTGATTAATAAGAAGTTCAATTTCTATCAGGGACGCAACATACTGCCAACTAGCAACTGAGCCCCTCTCATTATTCCATACTTTGTATTAAATACTATCAAAAATCCCTCCGCTTTGCTCCTTCAGGCAAACCACCTCCCATTGTCTAAAGGGAGGAGCTTTTGCTAATTCCTTGCAGTGTGTGATAGGTAAAAAGTGTATCTAAATTCCAATCCTATTTACCTACTACTGACACCTGACTACTGATTACTGAAGTAATTGATCACTGAAAAAAACTGCTCACTGCTCACCGATTACTGACTACTGATCACAGGTTCCACATAATCTTGGAGATAGGCATACCTTTGGGTGAGTTTTCCATCTTTGGTCATCCGTGCCCTTTCTAGGATTCCTTCTTGGTCCCCATTAAAAAAGGCGGGAATAATATTTTTGAGAAATGCCTTCCCAAAGCCCTCGGTGGCATCCCTAGGTAATTCGCATGGCAGGTTATCTACCGCCATCACCGCGATGGCATTTGGATCCTTAAAATCGACTTCGGCCCCGGTTTTGGGATCGTATCCATAAATAGGATCTTCAATGGTACTCGCCCGTATGGTAGTAGCTATGGGGCCATCAATATCACAGCTGATATCGGCTACTACTTTTATATTAAAGTCGTCTTTCGCCACATCATCACGGGTATAGAGATAGGGGGCATCTTCATCATAAAAATGTCCGGCTATATACAAATCGGTTACCCTGGCAAAGCGAAAGAAATTGGACTTATACTCGGTCGGATTCTCAAAGAAGTCGAGCCTACTCCCCAGCTTGCCATCCGTTCTTTTGTTATATTTTGAAGCATCTATTTGGCAATAGACGGGTTGATTAAACTCCTTACTGAGAAAATCCGTGGCATTTACCTTTTTAAGCTGCATGGCTTTCAGCATTTCTTCCGCTCCATTACCAACTCTTCCCCTACCGGTCAGTAGGATTTTAATATTGGGAAGATCAATGCTATTCAAGGCTTCAATCAGCTCTTTTTGGTCTTTTAGGGTTTCTGCTTTTGGCAGCTGGTACAGGTCAAATTTAAGTCCATACGCCCTAATGCCATTATAGGCACCAACAATGCCTGCATATTTCCCAAAGGCTACCAACCGCTGTCCCTTATCACCGGTAAACACCTCGTGATCGTACAGCTCAATGTTCTTTGCCAGAATGGCTTGTAACAAGGCCCTATTATAGGGTTGTTTTTTAATGGTATGGGAAAAGAAAATGTATTTTTTATTGGGGATTAAACTTTGGATGGGCACTTCTTTTACCCCTAAAAGTACGTCGCACTCTTCCATTGCATCGGCTACCTCTATTCCGGCATCCTTATATTCTGCGTCTGTAAACGCTCTAAGGGGCGATGGCTCTACAACAAGTTGGGCCTCTTCATATTTGGCCAATAATTTTTTACAGGTTTCAGGAGAAAAAACCGCCCTTCTATCGGGAGGACTTTTTCGCTCTTTAATAATTCCAAACTTCATCAAATCATAGTTTTATAACTCCTGAAAGGAGATTCGTTGTAAATATAACATTTAAGGTGCTGAGGTCAAAATTTTTTTAGGAATAGTTTTTGCACTATATTTGCAGCCGCGTTAGGGATAGAGGCGAGTACCCTGCCTGCCGAAAGCAGGCTTGTACTGCCGAAAGCCCGACCCGGAGCATAGATTGCAAAGTCGCTAAAGATTGTGTATATTCTAGCGAAGGGAAACGCCCAAATGGCCATTGGAATGGTACCGGTCATTTGTTCTTTGATAAAAATCATGAGAATTGGAACGACCCATGCATTAATTTGGTGCAGGGTTCCGATAAAAAGGTACGCCAAGGCGTACGAATCTCATTGAAGGGGCCGACTGGTTTTGACAGCGAGACCAATTGGAATGTAAGCATGCCGAGCGCTGGGCTACAGCTCGTAAATCTCATTTTCCACACTTTTAATTGGCGAAAATAATTACGCTCTTGCCGCTTAATCTGAATCATAGTAGGATTAGCCTCGTCCCTACAAGGTAGGGAAGCGAGATGTTTCTGGGAAGCCCTTGTTGACGGCGTCCCTTTCAGAAGCACCAGCAAAGTCAACACAAGGGTAGTGAGGCTTCGGCACTATCACCAAAACTTAAGAAGCTAAGTGTGTATTAGGCGGTTCCTAGTCAGGTGCACATCGAAAATTAAGTAGGAACTACGCATGTAGAAAGCATTTTAATTGCTTGTTTGGACGAGGGTTCGAATCCCTCCGGCTCCACAATCACCCACAACTGCGTTGTGGATCAAAACATAAAAACCCAACAAGTTTACTTGATTGGGTTTTTATGTTTTTAGACACCTGACTTTCTAAGTCAGGCAGTTGTACTTGCAGATCAGAAGCTACTGGGGATATGCAATCCTCCGGCTCCACTTCAAAAAACCACCTACGGGTGGTTTTTTACTCATTACTTTTTATGTTGTTTTTTTATCGGTATTCGTGAACCTACTAACGGCGGTTTCGTTTCCCCCTCGGGATTCGAAGGCCAACGCATCAGCTCGCGACAGAGCCTGTCCTGAATGGGAGGAATACAATAAAGGAAAATCTTCGGTATCTTTTTGCTAGGTATAGCGGCTAGAAATTAAACTACTAGTTTCTATTTTTTATAATTTCAACTAAATATTCCCTGGTTGCCTTATCCAACACTCCATTCCTTTGAAGTTCCTTGTTGCTGGACTGAAAATCCTTAAGGCAGCGCTCCGTCATTGGACCAAAAATACCGTCTGAAGTACCACAATTATACCCCAACTGTTTTAAAGCGTCCTGCAGCTTTGCCACATCCTCCCCGCTGTCACCTATTTTGATGTTCCTACTACTGAAATTGGGAACCGAAACACTGCGCAACCGTCTAAATTGAAGGATTCTCTCTGCGGGGTAGGCACTCAAAGACACCTGGTTTCCTTGGTTACCCCCCAAGCAATAAACTCGCTGCTTATCGTGCGAAAAGCCCGTATAAAATCCTACATGCCCTTTCCATGAATTCCTAGACTCCCTCCAAAAGACCACAACATCCCCTGGTTCCGGATTGTCAATGGGGGTGCCTACATTTAACCAGGAACGGGCATCCAACCTCTTGGACCGTTCCAATCCGGCTTGGAGGGCTACCCAATTCGCGAACAAACTACACCAGGCCGTTTCGTCTGAAGTGTACTCCTTAAATCCACAGTCCTTGGCATACTTCAGAATTTGAGTATTAGCCTTTGCTCCCTTAATTTCCTTGACACCTATTTCCTGAGACAATATTTCGATTAAGTTTTTCATATCGTTTTAATTATAGATGGGGTATAGAAGGATTGTATGTTCCGTTTTGAATCCATCCAATCCTATTGTCAGAATTTTTGGGAGGCATATCCCAAAAAGGTAGCGCAGTACTTATAGGTACCTTGGTGTTCTTAAAAAGTAAAATACCGAAATACCATACCGCTAACAATTAGGCTGGCAGCAAGAAATCCAACTTTTTATTTGGAATACCCCAGCAACCTATTGGTACATGCGGGCATATACCTTAAAGTTTGGATTAATAAAAAAGGGAGGGATCCCTAAATTTAAGAAAAAAAATACGCTTTACGAAGTTTTGCTCCTGGATTCTTTTAGCCCAACTTAGGCCGAATAAAGCATTCCATAGTAGCACTTCTCCTTGCTCATTTAACTTGGAATACAGCCAAAACCCCTTTATGATCCGAAGGCCAAATTCCTTTTGGTTCCTTAATTACATCTTCCCCAGGATTGGTAGGGACTCTTTTCCCATAAGCAATACTGCCTACCGGCCCTAGCAAAGACACCTCCTTAAGATCCAACCCCTGATCGGGGTAGTAGTATATATAATCTATTCGGTCCCTATCATCGGCCTCGGGAGTCCATGCCAATTTATCCACTTCAACCAGAGTGTTGTTGGCAGGCCAGGTAATCCCTGGGTGTGTCACGGGATTTGGATATTTTACACGATAAGCGTCTACCAATCCATTGTTATAAAAAGTGATACTATTTTGCCAAGGAACTACCACCCCATTGTGATCGAACAAATCCTTAGTATCGTCTCCCCAATCCAAATGGGACGGCTCGTTAAAATCGCCCCCCAAAATCACCAAATTGCCTTTTTCTTTTTCCTTCATGGCATCTTCCACAAAGAGGGCAACGGCCTCATCCCGTTGGGAGGCAAGGTTCTGTTCCAATATTTTTTCTACGTTCAACACGGGTTCGGACAACTTGCCCCAGTTAATGCCATCATATCCTCTTGGGAGGTAACATGCATAATGGGTATAATCCAAATGAGCACTATAAAATGCTACGGAAGTACCGGCCACATCAATCAAGGCCTTGGTAATGGTTCCTCTATCATCCTTTAGCGGATATAGCGCTTCTTGGAAAAGGATGGGAAACCTAGAGATAATACCCGAATCCTCGCTGTGTTGGGAGTAATACACCTGTCCTTTTTCTGCCAAGGCATCTACCAACCGCTTGGCAAGACTCCGATCGTTATAATTTCTCACTTCACTTAAGGCAACTAAATCCGCTTTGGTATTCAAGATTTCGTCTACAATTGCATCAAACCCGCCTGGCACTTCATTACCCTCCTGCCAAATATTAAATTGAAGCACCCTTAACTCGCCATTAAAAGAAGCCTCGGAGACGGAATCCATCTTAGAATTCACCATCGTTTCTTCATTGTTCTTGGTATTGGGGTTACATCCTAGGAAGACAAGTGAGGCAATTAGGATATAGTTAAATAAATTTCGTTTCATCATTTTACAAATATTGTCCATAAAAAAGGCACGAGGAGCTACTCCCCCTACCTTCCAAAATTAACCAACCTATAATTTTTTGGATTTGTTACTATTAAATCCATTAAGAGGCGCCAAAATGCAGCTTTTGGCGCATCCCAGTACAGTTTTCTTATTTTTTAATGGTAAATCTGTATTTCCCATCTCCTCCGATATCATATCCTGAAAAGCCAAGAACAAGATTCAGTTCCCCAGATTCCACATCATAGGTCCCTGCATCGCCTTTGTAAAAAGTAATGTTATAACCACTTCCTTCTACATTATAATCTTCCAGTTAGGTTACCGTACCGGTATTTGTACCGGTATTCACAGCACATAATTCTAGGTCCAAAACCGTAGGTAGGTTGGCATCTGCCCAAAAGTCAAACTCAATTCTTAATTTTTGACAATCTTCCCCGACTATTTCCCCAGAACAACTAGAAGGGCTATAGCTTGGATAGATACTATCCCCACAAACAATAGACCCCTTCCATAAACTTGCCAAACAGAAAGCATTTTCATTCACCACCGTCAATTGTAGGGAATTGTTTTTACTCTCATTTCCAAGCCCCATTATCACTTTGGGATGATCACTATGCAACTTTATTTGCACAGCCGTATCGCCCTCTGCATCCTCCTGTTTTGTGCGCCTCTGCTAGGTAAGGCTTGGGAACCCCTGTAAACATTGAATTTTATTTTTGTTTTGGGTGTCCCACGCCTATTTCATGTGCTTTTTCTACCTTTAGTGTCATGTTTGTACGACGAAAGCGTAATGCAAGTGGATCAGTGAGTATTCAGATCGTAGATAAATCCTCTGGCAAGTATGTTTTATATGAAACCGTGGGGAGTTCCAAAGATGCTGATGAGATTGAATTTCTTTACCATAAAGCG
This sequence comes from Arenibacter amylolyticus, assembly GCF_002150785.1. Classification (GTDB taxonomy): domain Bacteria; phylum Bacteroidota; class Bacteroidia; order Flavobacteriales; family Flavobacteriaceae; genus Arenibacter; species Arenibacter amylolyticus. Next base: position 114,855 of record NZ_MTAZ01000007.1, read on the forward strand.
CAACATAAGATAAAAACCATGGGTTCACAGGCCCTTCTTCCTTTTTATCATGAAGAAGAGCTGCAGTTTGTCGATACCTTTGTAGCGAGCTTAGAAAGCATGTCTTTGGTTGGACCTGAGTTATTACTGGGAAAGATCCTTGACCAAATAGGATTTAATGCTATCGAGGATGAATTTTTTAGAGACTTGGTTATTACCCGCATCGTATATCCAGTAAGCAAACTCAAGACTACGGATTACTTGTTCAAGTACAAAGGCATCCAGACGAGTGTATATAGTATCTACCGATACTTAGACAAACTACATGACAAGCAAATGGAGCAAATTAAGACCATTAGCCTTGATCATACCCTGCAATTATTAGGCGGAAAACTATCGGTTGTTTTTTATGATGTAACCACATTATACTTTGAAGCTTCCCAGGAAGATGATTTGAGAAAAGCTGGATTTTGTAAAGATGGTAAACATCAGCACCCACAGATTGTATTAGGTCTGCTGGTAAGTCAAAATGGCTACCCTCTAGACTATGAAGTTTTTGAAGGCAACAAGTATGAAGGAGACACCCTGATGCCCGTTCTGGAGCATTTTAAAGACAAGTACGAGACACAACAACTCATTGTTGTAGCGGACTCTGGATTAATGTCTAAAAAGAACATTGCATGCCTTAAAGAAGAAGGGTATCAATATATTTTAGGGGCACGGATTAAGAACCTAGGGAGCGAGTTGACAGCCCAGTTATTAGATCTCGATCTCCATAACAAGGAAAGTGCAGCTATCCCGATGTTAGGCTCAGAAAAGCTTATTATAAGTTATAGGAGTAGCCGCGCTAAAAAAGATGCAAAAAATCGTAAAAGAGGGTTAGAGAAGCTTGAAAAATCCATTACATCAGGTAAGCTTGGTAAAAAAAACATTAATAACCGAGGTTATAACAAATACCTGAAAATGGAGGGAGATGTAAATATCTCCATAAATTACGACAAGTATGAAGCTGATAAGAAATGGGATGGGCTTAAAGGATACATAACCAATGCATCTCTAAGCAAGGAAGAAGTTATTCAGCAGTACGGACCTTTCGCATCTCAAAATCTGATTTACAAATACGTCCAATATACCACCGGTTGAAAAGACGAATATTAACGCATATATCCATTTCCTTCGCAGCATGCAAGGTTTATAAGGAACTGGAGAGGCTATTAAAAGAAAAGCAAGCAAATTATAGTGCAGAGCAAGCAATTGATATCATCAAAACCATCTATAAAGTAGGGGTACAAACACCTTACTCTAAAACAATACACCAAAGAATGGTACTAAAAACAAAAGATCAAGAAGAAATAGTGCGGCTATTGATTTGCAATCCACCTTAACCTTTATTACTCCTTAATATTTCACAAGATCCTTCAAGGCAGAATTTAAAGTACCTCCCAGCGAATATGCCGAATCCCAAAAACCCAATACGGGATAAGTAAGAATAGAAATGCCATTAACCCTAAGAAATCCCATCACAAAAAATATTGATGGAGATACAAATTATAGCCAAGCGCCTTGCCACTTGGTGTAAACTGCCACTAAAGAAATCGTTTCCTTATGTTGATAGGACTGGCATTACCAGGACGGGGTTTGCCTATTTTATAAGTGGTGGTATAGGGCTCAGCTGGGCAATCCTTACCGGCATCTATGATGGACCATCCAAATTTATCCATAATCAATTGGCGAGCGGTTGTTCCCTCACAAAAGGTAGTCTCACCTACAAAAAATGAAACTCCACGCCGTAAGTCTAGCATACTCCACCCTTTTAGGAGCTTGTCGTAATTAGCGGTAGACAATCTGGAATTCATAAACATCATTTCCATCTTATTAGTCCTACTTACATCCCAGCCACTAATATCTTGATTGAAGGATTTTGCACCATGGAACATAAAACTCATATCTCTTACCTTCCCAACATCCCAGGATCCGATGTCCTTATTGAAACGTACAGCACTACTAAACATATGCCCCATATCTGTAACGCCACTAACGTCCCAATGACCAATATCCTGATTTAAAGATCGGGCACCGTCAAACATCCCTCGCATACTGCTAACCTTCGAAAGATTAGGAGCATCCGCGGCATTGATTACCACATTGGAACATTTATAAAAACTCTTTTCCATAGAATCCCAAACCTGGTTACCCCACTGCTCCACGGAAAGTAATTTTTTAGAGTCCGAATGTAAACTGAATTTAATATGTGGAAAGTCGCCACTTATTTTCACAATATAAATCCCCGCCCTAGAATAGGTATGCTTAGCAGCCCCCCTATGGGAAGTGCTATACCCATCTCCCCAATCTACCGTATAATTAAAAATTCCCTCCCCTATAGGGATTTCTATACTCTTGGCATCGGTTTTTCCGGGATTATCGGTTTTCCAGGTAGTGATAAATTCGCCCTGTGCTAATAAACTACCATAACTTAAAAAACAGAAAAAGGATAATAACAATGTAATGGTTGGGGTTTTCATGGTAATCAAATCACTAAAATTTGGTTCTTGGTTAGTTCGTTAAAGTGAAATAAGAAAGATATTTTACATGCTTTTTTCCGTTACCAACTTGTCAGAATTGGTCAATATAAAACCGTCTAGAAAAGTGCGAATTTTCTTTCTATACTTCAAACTACGATTGCAAAAAAACTACATTAAACGAGAAATATTGCTATTAAACGGATAAAAAGAGTGTTCAAATCAAATAAGAACACCTACTAGAAGATGGAATTACATCCCATAAGAAGCTGTAAAAGTGCACTATAAGCTATCGGCCTCAAATTTTAGCGCATATTCACTTGGACTAAGGTCCATTTCACTTTTAAAAGCCTTACTAAAAGAGCTTCTACTTGAAAAACCGCATTCCCAAGCCAAGGCCTCTATGGTATTAGTTTCTAAAAAACCTATTTCGATTAATTTTTTTGCATGCTCCATGCGCAACTTATTCTTGTAGGCGGTAAAAGAAATCCCGTAATATTTCTTTATAAAATAGGAAAGATGGTGTGCTGGTATTTCCAATTCCCTAGCACATTTGGTAACGTTAAAATCTTTTTCCAAATAGCGTCGCTCCTGTTGCAAGTTTTCCAATTTGGATTTTATTTTGGTTTCCTCCAATCCAAATTTTTGTTCAGAAGATGGATTGATAGCTTTTTCAATTTTTACAGGCTGTTTTTTAATTCGAGGGTAACCGTGAAGAATTGAGGGAAAGTAAATAGGAATAACACCTATGGAAAATATGATAAGATACAGTATCAATGGTATAAGGGCCTTACTGTTTTTATAATGAAACAATAACTCCAACACACTAGATCTCATCATGTTTTCTAAAGCATATAACATAGCCAAAATAGAAAAGAGCATCAAGAACACCCAAAAAACCATCAACCATTTATTCAAGATAACCTTTTGGTCTTCCTTATTATCTTCCCTAATAAAATTTCGCAACTTGGGCCATACCAACACTAATGTGGAAAACTGCCACACATGCCGCATAAGCATATGCTGATCTAAATTTAACAACCAATAACTTACATGAAGTCTGTTTTTTGGGTCGGTGATAGCCTCATGCAACATACTGTCATATAGCGCATCTGGCTGCAAATAGACGTAGCTTACATCAATCACACTTAAAATAAATGGGATAAATAATAATAGGTAGCTATTCTTCCATTTAAATTCATCCTCTATAATTGTTATAAAATAAAAGTAAACAGGGATGGCAATTACATTATAAAGCATCAGTGGCCATAAAAAAAACCAGGGAGCTAGTGCCAAATTTCCACCATCTATGATATAGGCCTGAACTGTGTAGAATGAGAGCAATAGGTAAAACCCACCCAAAAATCCAGTGGCCTTGGGGTTGGTAGACTTCTTTAGGAAAAATATGCTTGTTAGGATAAAACCAAAAATTCCTGTTATCAATAATATATTACTCAAAACAATACTTTTAAAATTCAGGGGCCACATTCATTAGACCGCTTTGCTTATTGATTAAACCCCAGTTTGCTCCCTGTAAACAAAGGCTATCTTGGAAACTACCACAGTTTCAGATCCCTTCAATATAGCCAAGAATAAATCAAAAAAAACAGGGCCTAATCAATAATATCACTCTCTATAGTCCCGCGATGGAAAATCCATGATCTGGGTCTAAACATTTACATAGACACTTCAAATAAACGGAAAGCAGTAAAAACCACCAACATTAATTTAAAGGAAATCTTTAGCTACTATAAACTTTTACGTACTTTACAATACTCTTAAAAGATAATTGGGTACGGGAACAACCCCTTAGTGGTGATGTCGCTTCATTGACACCAATAAATCACTTATACTTATTTAGAAATCAATATTGGAAAGGGTATCCATGGCCGTTTCTATTAGATCTGCATTTCCATGAAGCAGGTCATTTTTTGTAATCTTATGCCTTAGGTCTGGCACAATGCCCAGATCTTCTATTGGTTCCCCATTATTACGAAGAATTCTACGGACGGCTACACTTAAATTAGCTCCTTTTGGCATTGGTTTCAGAGGAATTCCGTCTAGAACTTGATCTGCCATAAGACCCCGCAATATTTCATGACTCCAGACATTTGCCCCTCCTGCACCAGTATTGGAGTGGATTCCTATAATCTTCCCCAGGCCATGGTCTTGAAAGCCTGCAGCGAACATATCGGCCGCACTGTAGCAAAGGGCATCGGCAATTAAAACCTTTGGTTGGGGAAAAATACTTTTCAACCGTTGCCCCCCTTCCAATTTCGTAATTGGATATCCCCTGGAATAACGGTCTCCCGTAACTTTTGAAAGATTAATTGAACGAATCCAATCCGACAGATCAATGATATCATTCTTATCTCCATATTTCTCGCAAAGTTGAAGCGTCAGTTCCGAATTAATGAACTGTGCGCACTGAAATTCCATAGCCCCTTCCGTTAGGTGTGCCAATAAAAGATCACTGGCTGTAATTAATCCGCCCCCATTCCCTCTAATATCCAATATGAGACCGTTTATAGGATCCTCCTCCAGAATTTTGAGTACGGAAATGAAATCTTCTACAAACTTTTCTGCATTGGAAGCGGCAAAACTATAGATTCGGATATACCCAAAACTTAGACCTTCCGAGGATTTTTTTACAACCTTCCCCTTCATTAAATCCGGGTAGTTCTTGGGACGGGCCCACGAACTCTTTTTTTGGGGAGGTCTATTTTTGGTTGCCCCACCATATAGGGTTCCCTTTAACCCATTAACCGACAAGGTATCGTAATCAAAACCATAGGACAACATGGTAGCGTTTTTTTTCTGTTTGTCCAGATCAAATTGGGGCGGGTGATACGAAACCAACCATTCAAATTGGAGCTCCAAATATGTAGCCGTTTCGGGATCAAAACATTCCAATTGGACCCTATGTTCAATTGGCGGACTGGAAGTCCCCAAAGAGCGTATGGTAAGCGTATCCAACCCCCTTGCATCCCTAGCTGCCTCATTACTCCCCGATTGATTTTCGGAGTTTAGCGCTATCGCCTTTTTTATTGGAATATTGTTCCAGTACAATACCTCCAGTCCAGTTTTATAATCCGGGTTATCCATTAGGATATCCCTAAAATAAGTGGTGATGATATATTTAGGCTCAGTATCGAAGGGAGTGGGATAGTATTCTTCAATAAGAAATGGCAAAAAAGCAAACCTATTTTTATACGGTCTGGGAAGAATGTATTTAGTGTGCAGGTCTCTAAGGGAACTGAAAATATGTAGAAGTTCCTGGTGAAACTTATAGTCGTCCTCTAACCGCTCCGGATGATATTTGGCATCATTTTTAATGTTGCGCTTCATTAAATCAATTCTGTGTATTGGATGTACGGCATACATAGACCTCTTAAGTACCTGATGCACATATACTTCCCCAAGGATAAGTTTCACCTGGTCCAAAATGCACAATTTCTCCCCCACGGATAAATTACTGGACATTTTCTCGAAGGTTTCCAAGGGAATGGGTTCCTCCAAGTTTATTAATTTCAGTCCCTCTATATTATAATCGCTGTGCATTAGGGACAAAGACGACCGGTCATAGAAATCCGGCAATTCCTTTCTTATATATGCCGGTAAGGGATGGTAGGCCATTCTTCTAAAATGCTCATCGTCTTCCATTACCGTTAGCTTGTCCAAGGGAAGCGGTTTGGCAATTTCACTGAAGGGGATGCCCCCGCCCCATTCCAATTGCGCCTCGTCCAAATCCGCATCGGCACCCTCATGATGATCGGTTACTAAAATCCATTCAGTATTCAAGGGGTTATCCGATGCAGTCAATAAAGGGCTCCCATTGGCCTGCTCCAAGTTGGCAGCCAGCTCATTTAAATTATTGAGACCCCGTGCTATTTTATCCTTGGCTGCTTGAAGAGCCACGCCCTGGAGAATATTATCGGGGTCCGACTCCTTCAGGTAGAGGTATCTGGTAGAATTCGCTATTTTAAATTTTTCTATATGTAGGGGGTCAAAATCAAATTTTTTTATAATTCTGTTTTGGGCACATCTAGGGACTCCATTAATAAAAATTCCCAAAAGACTTATTTCCGAAGCCTGAATTAACTTGTAATACGGATCACCTTTGTAGCCATGAACAACAATCATATCTGCCTTTTTCCCCGTTTCCAGTGATCCTAAGGCTCCTTCCCATCCCAGTATACGGGCAGGATTGGAAGTAACCATACGCACCAATTCCTCATTAGAAAAAACAGGCGCATCATATTCGTATTGACTTACCAGATAGGCAACTTTTAACTCTTCCAATAGATTTTTACTCCCGCTGGGCGACCAATCGGATCCCAAAGCGATCAATATGTCATTGCGCTTGGCCGCTTTAATATTGGCCGTACCACCGTAAAGCACCAAATTACTCATTGGGGACCAGGTCATGGACCCTCCATGATCTCCTAAAACCTTAAAATCTTCAGGTTCTAAGCCGGCACAATGTATCCCGTTTACCTTTGGGGTGATGGCCCATTGACCATCGGAAATCCGTAGGTTGGTAAAAAAGGACCTTGCCCTTTCATCTACTCCTTCCGCAAGATGCAACAATCGGGTCTTTATTTCGGACAGGGAGTCCTTAAATGCCTGGGCTCCCCCTGGTCTAACATCGGCAATTTTGGTGAGCGCTTCCGGCAAGGCGTCCTCATTGGTTTCTTCTACATTCCTGATAACCCCATGGAAAACCTTTTTAGTAAGGCTAGAATTAGCCAAAGTAATCCCCTGTGAGGTAGTTACCCCACCCACTAGACATTTACATTCCACATATCTAACAATTGCCTGCGGAAATCCGGGGGATTTGCCCAAGGTTTGCATGGGACCGGTTACATTAATACGATAGCCTTTTATCCCCTTCCATTGGGAATGGTTCCTATACTGTTTATCCGCTATCCAGTAGGGTAATATATTATAGGGAAGATGGTTGTGAAGCTCAATCATTCCCGGATAAATGGTTCCTCCGGCTTTTATGACATCTGCTTTTTTGAAGCCGTCGGGAAGTCCTTCATTCACTTTCCTAATGCCCACTATGTTCCCATTTTGCACAAATACCCTCCCCCTATCCAGAACCCTGCTATCCTTATCCATAGTAACGATCCTGCCCTCTAGAGCATACTTAAGATTAAAATTGGGATGTATAGGATGGTTGGGCATGGGTTAGATGGATTGCCAAATTATATTTTTCACCCTATCCGCGGGGTCTCGTTTGCTATTGGTTCCATGTGTGCCATGCCAATAAGGAAGGCCGTAGGGCAAATCATATCTAGGGATATCGGCCATATGCAGCGTTTGGTCCCAATTTCCGGAATACGGGCTAAGATCCAATGCGGAAGCATCATCCGGTGTCAAAAAATCTGCAATAGGCGCTAACTGGTCATTCCAACTGGGATGAGTAGTTTGCTCCGGAGCTGTTGGATGTACCAAATTAAAAACCGTAATATTCTTGGAATTCTCCCAATGATTCAAGGCGTGCTTGGCTCCTGCCCCAAAAGTTAAAATTGCTTGGATGGGATTTTTTTTGATGAAGGTATTTATCAAATCATCCCGAAATGTTTTAAGCGTAGGTTCCAAGGAGACTCTCCGCATTTCCGTATCAAATTGCCCTTTAATGCTATAGGCAAATGTGTTTATAATGATATACGACCGGGTGATGCCCACCTTGTTTAAAAATTTTTGTAACCGTTGTCCTGCCGATCCCACGAATGCTCTTCTGGCAATCGCTTCGTCGGTTGATGGGTCTTGACCAATGATCAACACCCTAGCGGTATTGTCCAGTCTTCCTCTGTACAACACCCCCCCAAAGGCCGTTCTAAAACGCTGGGAAGGATGGTGTAGATAATAGTCATCGGAAAGTTCGGAGAATTTTTGAAGCCAAAATGGCGGTGGACCTGGATCGTACTCATTGTCCATTGCTGCACGTTGTATACCTTGGGCAGCAAGAAAAAAAGAATTGGCGCCTAGGTCATTAATGGTTTTAATATTAAACGCCTCCTGTAAAAGAGCCGCATCTTTAGGGGACACCCCTTTTAAAGCAGCAACCGGCAGCTCTCCCAGTTCTTGGATCGATTTCTGGTAGTGGTCCTTTATGATAAGCTTATCCAAGGCAAACGACATAGGATTATATTTTAGCTATTCTAACAGGGGGAATCACAGTACTATCAGGGAGAAAAGTGCCATCGGCAGTAACAATTTAGTCAATTTGATTCAATAGATTGGGTACAACTGCATAGTTGGTGCCTATGAGTGTATAAATGGTGCTAGTTGGTGTTGATTAAGCTACTTAGTATTCCCTTTGGTGATATAGATGGTAATTCCAAGGAAGGAATTAATTGGCTGTTTTGGAATAGGCTTTTTTACCATACTCCTTGATTTCCGCAAAATGTGCCATAAATAGTTTCATTTGAGAAATCGCTTTCGAATCAAGGGTATATTTCTTTGCTCGGACTTCCTTTTGTATTTCAGCAACCGTTTTTTCCGCTTCCGCAATTAAACTTGGAGTCCAAGCCGTAATTTTGGTCTTGGTAAGAAAGTAAAAGGCATCTCCCAATTCCTCGGGGGTCATTTCCCCCCTGTTAGCGGATTGAAGCGTTTTCAGGGTTTTCAAAATCGCATCCGAATTACTGGCCTCATTGGTTCTTTTCACCTGTAAATCCTTCCTTCTAATGTCCTGTTCAGATTGCTTTATGGCGGTATTTAGGTTGGCGGAAACTTGGGTCAACCTATTTTTAGTAGCGTTATCAGCCCCGGATTGCGCGATGATATTCTCAATGGAATCCTGGGCACTTTTTAAGGTTTCCAGTTGTGCCGTTGCCTCATCCCTTTCCTTTAGAGCTACCTTAGCAATACTGTCATTTAAATTAGCAAGTTTGTTCGCAGATTTTTCCGCTGCCTCACTTTTTTCTTTTAACTTTTTATAATTAAAGGTCGTAAAAAGGGTTACTGCAGAAATCAACACCAAAGCTGCAATCCAATAGAATAAGGCGCGGAGTCTTTTTTTACTTCTTAGTTCCTGTTTTAACCTTGCCTCCTCCAATCGTAGATTTTCCAGGTTTTGATCATCACTAGCCTTGAGATACTCCATGGCCAACTCAAATCCTTCTTTATAACGATTTGCCCATACCTTGGTAGGTTTAAATTTATTTTTCCATTCAAGGGCCAGTTCCAGCTCACTCCCGCTAAGAAAGTCCTTTTTTCCCTGTTGGTGCAGCTCGGCAGCTTCCACCAACCGCAGATAGATCTTGGCCGATTCTGCTTCTTCATCCATCCATCGATTCAACCGTTGCCATTCCCTAATCAGGCTTTCATGGGAGATATCTATCACCTTATCCCTTGTATCGGCTACGTCATTTACAATAAGAAAGGAGCGTTTCCCTTTTATAAAGAATTGGATTATCCGAAGTACCTCCTCTGGCTTGGCTCCGGTGAGTTCTACCAGTTGGCTGAGCAGGACAGGGCGTCTGGTCTTACGGCCATGTTCATCGATGGTCGTCAGGGACTGAAAAATTTCCTTAGCGATGGAGAACTGTCTCTTATCCATGCCGGCCAGGGCCTCGTCTGCATGTTTTGCCAATGCCTCCTGCATGCCCCCTATATATTCATAATCGCGCATATCCAATTCCCCACTTTTGTCCTCCTGCAGTTCGTGATCCCAAATACGCATCAATGCATGTTGTAATAAGGGCAATTCATCTTCATACTGGCCTACATCATTCAGAAGCCTGGAGACTAGGGCGGGATTGAGTTTGCCAGCATATAATTTTGCCGGTCCTTCTATGGCCATTTTTAATTGAACCCGATTTAGTTTGGGTACCAGAAACAGGCTTTTGTTCATGGCCTCGGGCAGCCCATAAAACTTTGTACAATCCCCCAAAAAGTCGGACCGCATGGTAATTACCACATAGAAAGGGACTTCCTGCTGCTTGGAGAGTTCCAGCATTATATTTACGAAGTCATTCGCTTCGTCTTTGTTGGCAGCACTTTTCTGAACCTTGGTAAAGCGGAACAATTCCTCAAATTGATCTATTAAAAGAAAGAAGTTTTTATGCTGCTGTTGTTTTATATTTTTGAGAAACTGGAGTAAGGGACTTATCCCATCCACTTCCATTGCACTTAAAAGTCTGGGAATTTCCTGAAGATCCCTTTCGGCATCAGTCCACCCTACCAACACCTTTACCAGATTATAAAGTGGGGCTTGCCCAGGACGCATAATCCCGATACACCATTGATCGCTTCCCTGTATTAAATAGCCTGCCTTTAGAGCAGGAATGACTCCCGCTCGTAATAGGGACGACTTACCGCAACCGGAACTCCCTACTACCGCAACGAAATGGTAGCTGTGCAACTGCTGCAACAACTCCATGACCTGGTCATTACGACCAAAAAACAGCAAACTCTCATCCACGTCAAAGGGCCGCAGGCCTACATATGGATTTAATGAATCTCCCTTCATACTCCCGTAGGTTTTAATGCTTTTATAAACTTTTCCAGTGCCAAACCATCTAAAACCTGTTGATTGCTATTGTCAATAATGTTAATTTTCAGAAACTTTTGATTGATCCACAGATCGTTGTCTTCCTTGTGTGGCGGTGCCATATAAATTAGGAAATCCTCAATGGGATAATTACGGGTGATAATCAGTTGAAGGGCCGCACTCATACGTTCAAGAACCCACTCACGGGATACCTTGCCATAGAGAAAGATGAGTTTCTTAACCTGCCCGATCCTATTGCCCAAGATCTCAATATTTTTTCGCGGATCATCCTCCTGGGGATTTATAAAAGGCTGAATATTGTTTTCCAGCAATGCTTTCCCCAAATCGAAAGCATAATTCTGGTCGTTTAAATGCGTATCCAATAGCACGGATAACTTATCCTCGGTGGAAGGATTCTCCACTTCCATCAATTTAATCTGTTCCGCAAGGTCTGCAATCTGCTTTGCCAATAGGCTCTTGGGCCCACGAATAAACTCCACGCCCTTGGACATTCCTTTCCCTGCTTCCAAATCGCTTAAAAAACGTTGATACTCCAATTCCTCGATAGAGGAGAAATCCAATTCCGACGGTACCCAGATCATTTGCGGATTTTGAAACCCGAGTGCGATCTCTGCTTGTTTCTGGGGATACCAGAATTGGGGGGCACCTATAATCTCCCTCCCTGGGTATTGATCCAATAAATGGACCGTTAGATCCGATTTTTTTATGGCTTCCTCGGTAGATTCTCGATGTGCATTTACCTCATCCGGAGGCGGAATTCCGGTAATAACCTCATAACCCTTTTTTTCCAGTTCGGAGATAATACGTTTACGGGAAGTGCGCAACGTATCGGGTACTTCTCCAATATAGATGGTAAAGGCATCGGCAACCCTTGTAGGATTTGAAGTCCGTTCTTCCCGCTCCCTCCTTAAATCATTGATCAATTCCCATATCCCGTCCCTTAGATCCTGCATTCGGGATATATAATTTTTGGAATCCGTCTCCAACAGGTCTCCGAAATCTTCCTTCTCCCGGGCGTCATGGAAGCTAAATCCGGTAGTTCCCCTCAAGGGGGTTGGCCACTCTTCGTAGGGGATATTATTGAGCAATACGTGAACGATTCGGGATCGGTCTGCCACCTGAAGCCCATAAGGATCGTTTTGAACCTTTTCCTGAAATAGTTCCAGCTCTTGTTGGCAATAATCGGATTGCTTATAACCTGGAGAATTTAGCACAAGAAAAATGGCCGACTGTGCTATGCCGTTTTTGATGGACTCGTCAAAAAGTTTGGTGCCGTCCAGTTTCTTGTCGTCCCACCAAATCTTAACCGTACCCATACGGCCATAGCGCCTGTCCAACATCTGTTTTAAATGGGCATAAAACAATTTTATCCAGCCCTCTTCCTGCCCGGAGAATGTTGCATTGTCTACATGGGCATAGCTTATAAAAATATCATATTCAAAACCAGGTATCAGCGCCATACAGTATTCCTTTAATTTTTTGGTTCCCTATAAAATTGGAAGTCGACTTCCAGGGCATGTCCAATTCCTTTAACATTGTTCCATGCATAATCGGGGGAAATATCAGTACGTAAAGGCTACCTCAAAAGCTTGGGTGGGGTAGTATTGGTAGTTTACTATTTATCCTTGGGTTAATGTGACTTAAATTTAAGAAATATCTTGCAAAAAGAGGCCGAAATGAGGCTAAAACGTCTAAATTATTCCGCTAAACGACGAGGGTAGAACCTCCAGTGACCTCCATTGATTCCAAGAGGTTATACGATGGTAAAAGGAGTTGGGTAAACGGTAGTATCCCTTACGAGGTTTACAATCCTCCTGACCACTTCTACGTGCCTATCATCGAGTTCCGTACTGGCCCTGTGGTCTCCCATCATGCCTGCTACATCGGTACCACCTCTACTTCCACTGGCCGCTTCGCCCGTTAACCTACTATAGTCTGCGGGAGTTAAATTATATTCATCGGGATTGCCAACGATATGTCCAAATTCGTGCGCCATGGTAGAGTCGTCAAAGCCATCACCGTTGGCACCCCTCAAGTAAACTTTCATCCTTCCGCTCCTTCGCCAAACCGCAGACCTTCCTATATCATCTTCCAAAACAATGGTTTTGTCAGGGCTCGATAGACCAATGGCCATGTAATTGGCAAATACCAGTCGTAACCTTTTGCTACCACTCTTAAGTACAAATCTGTTGTTCCAGTTCTCATCTATAATTCGGACCCAATCTTCCAGGGTTGCATTGTTAAACTCATAATCGGAAGGAAGTTCCGAATCATCAATATTGAACCTTAAGGGTATTCGAATCTCATTGGAGGTAAAATGTACAGGTAGTGTCACCGGAATTCTTGAAGCACTTCGTGTACGATGCGTACCTTCGGCCCCAGCCGTCTGCCATAAGGGATCGTGGGAACGAATCGCAGCAAGGAGCAAATTTCGATCACTGCCAGACAGTCCAGAATTGATTAACAACAAATAAACACCGGGCTCATTAATGATTGTCCTCTGATCAGCCGCACTCAGCCCTCTAAGGAAACCATCTATATCACTGACATTTATCTCCGTAGCCCGAAATTTTTGGATGAGACTGGCCACGTTGGCCGGCATGGCTGCACTACCATATTTTAACAATAAAGCTGTTTCGGTAAGGTCCACACCACTTAGTTCATCTCCCATTTCCGATAGTATTTTTGGGTCGCTCCCCAATCGTCGTAGCTGGGTAGCACTAAGGGTATTATCGGTAAGAATTGATCGGATGGCAACCATGTTTTCCTTCCTGATGGCCTTCAGCAGTTCCTTTTGTTTTGTAGCGGGGGTAAACTCATGAATCCCAATGGCTGTCCTTGCTAGATCCAGATCCTCACCGGACAATTCTTCCTCCAGCATATGAACAAACCACGGATCCCCAACAATAATATTTCTGGCTTGTGCATTACCATTTATAAGGGTCAATTCTGCTATGAGTTCTTCCTCTTTGGTTCCCCAACCCTTTATATACTTCCATATATTTTTTACATACGGATTAGCTTGCCCGGATATGGTAACGAAATTCTCTACCCCTTGGTGCCTGGCAACCATTCGTAAATACCAAACTTCCTCTGGATCATATTCCTCCGCAATTAGGGCCCATAGTGCAATATCTTCCAGGATATTAACTCCATGGGCACCTCCTTCATGACTGGCGGCCTCTCTTACCATAACTACGACCCTATCAAAATCCCTTCCCCTAAATCCTGAGCGGGCAGCTACATTTAAATCTTTTCGTTCCCCACTTTCCAAAATAGCATAGCCTTGCACGGAGGCCGAATCACTACCTGTATCCCCAGGGTCAATATTAGTATAAAGTAAGCTGGTGGAGGTATCCAGTTCGTCCCCGGACAATTCATCCTCCAGGACCTCAATGAGCCCGGGCATTGCCTGTAGCTCCTCCCTTTCAGTCTGGGTGACACCCCTTAATACCGAGTTTATTCTGGCCTCATGGGTTCCCCAACGATCGGTGGCGTCCAAGATTTCCCTAAAATGGACCGGATAGTTGCTTTCTAACTGGTAGGTTAATAACAGGTAGGTTTTTAACATTTTCATTTCTGACGCCTCTCTTCGGATCTTCCGTTCCATAATTTGATCGTTCTTAATCGCATCACGGACAGTCTGACTGTTTTCACTTCTAATGGCCGGCCACACATTTGCCATATTTACAAAAACATCGTCCAGCACATCTTCAAACGCGGCCCTTAGACTAGCCTCCGTTTTTTGAATGGAAGGGGGTTGTTCCTTTGGTATCGGATTTTGCTGCTGCACCACATGGGTCAACTCATGCGCCAACAAATGTTTCCCCGCTGAACTTTGTGGATTATACTGCCCTTGGTTAAAATAAATATCGGAACCACTGGTAAAGGCCCTGGCATTCAGTTGACGGCTCATTTGGAAAGCATTTTGGTCCGTATGCACTTTTACTTTAGAGAAATCAGCACCAATACGATGTTCCATCCACTCGCGGGTTGGGTTAGGCAAGAATCGTCCACCTCCTTTTTTAGCGTTAAACTTTGATTCAAAACCCATAGATGGATTTAACTGTGAATTAGCCTTGGGGCTTATTTGGGTGGTAGTGGTCGGTGTTCCTATTTCACGATTGGGTTCCCCTTGAAATCGGGGATAACTATGGGTGACATTTGGCAGGTTATAGAGGTCACCACTTAAGGCATGACCGATGGCACCACCCAGATTCACAAACGCCTCGAAAGGGTTTTGGTTAAAGGGAGCCGTAATCGTAAACAATACCGCTGGGTTATTTTGACCTTCTTCCAGCGGATAATTAAAGTAACTCACATTGATCATTGTACCGATGTCCATAGGATTGGCAACAATGTTCAGGTTTGGAATGCCTTGATAGTGCTCAAAGTGAAAACTACTGGGAGCCCCGAATAGGGTGACATCATCGGCAGTAATATAACCGTAGTGCAATGCATTTCGGATAAAAGAGGTACCTCCGCTAAGTCCGTATGCACTATCAAAATGTTGTCCCAAATATTGCCTTGCACGTCCCAGATGGAACTGAAAGTAACTTAGAATAGGAATACCCAAGGACTCTAAAGCAGCCAACGGAAAGTCCACCAACCCATTACCCGTGTAGGGCGCCAAATCTACAATGCTCCCATTAGGTCCCTGAACAAGGAAGGTTGGGGAAGTGTACATAACACCATTTGCACGGAGGATCAACGGCGAAGGAAGCTGTAGGCTGAGGTTCGGCAACGTATCGGCAGCGGAAACTGATACTTCTGTATTGGGGGTTGGAGACTCTGTACCGGTAGGCCCATCTTCTTTTTGAATTATAGTATCTGCAGACGTACACTCCATATGCAAAGTACTTTCTGCCTTCATTTGTTTTTGAATAATGGGAGTATTGATTGTTGCTAGTGGTTTCATCCTCAATTCCTCCTCTTCCTGTTTCTGGAAAATCGGGGCGATGGTTGGACGTATCGGTTTCATCCGTAATTCTTCCTCTTCCCCACAGGTTTCGCATCTTCGCTGTAGGGGTGCAATTTGGGATGCAGGCATCCTCATCACCCCATCGGCAACGGTTTCGGCTTCCTGTTCATACCTATCCTCAGCTTCCCCGATCGCTAACTTTTTTTGAACAACTGGCGTAGGGGCTACAAACACTTTTGGATGTGTTTGAGATCTGGATTGAGTGGTATGTTTATGTTGTGAAACTTGCACTTCATTTATTTTTTATTGGTATACAGTGAAAATAGATTATGGGACATCGGTGTTTTCTGATTGAACTTGTCCTATTCCTTATTTTTTTTTTTTAGAAATCTACTTGCTGTGGCCATTGACCTAGGTTTCCCCATTATCCCATCTCCCATTATTACCCCGTCTTTAAAAAGATCATTGAGGTTTGGGTAAAGAAATAGCAGCTCGTATTCCATTTGGCGTTACACTTTTCACCCAAATTTCCAGATTTTCGACACTCTAGGCACCAGTCTGTTTATCAATGCATTAAAATTTTTCAATCTTACGGTTATTACTTGCTCCCATCTATTTATTAATAGGGTTAAGATCTATCTTGGGTAGGAAAATAGAATTTCGTTATAGGCGTCCACTACATACTGCCTACCGTTCCCGGTAAACTCTACCCAAGCATGTGTGGTGCTGGTCTCCCAGTCTGGGGATAAGCCCATTTGCTGAGACACATCATGAACTGATGAGGCATAATTTCTACATACATAATCCCCGTCCGTAAGATCCCCATCCCTACCTTCTAGAGCCAAGACTGCGCTATGCACCTCATTGTGCAGACAAATAATTCTATCCTCAAAGCTAGCTTGTAGGTTACATCTGGTTGCTATGTCGGTGGTAGTTTCGGAAGAGAGAGAACTGCCCACGAAAACAAAACTAATGCCCTCGGAAAGTGGATTACCCGCATTTCTATGACCTTGTAGCCACTGTGCGCTGCCAATAGATCCCACATGATTTGTAGTTCCACTGGGGACCGGGGCCCTTTCGGTTCCTTTGAACCATCGTTGTATGGTGGGTGTCTTGGATTGCTGAATAGTATGCGTTAATTCATGCGCCAACAAATGCTTTCCCGATGTAGATGTGGTATTATAATGGCCTTCATTAAAGTAAATATCATTTCCATGCGTAAAAGCCCTAGCTCCTAAAGATCGATTCATCTGAATGGCGTTTGAATCCGTATGTATGCGAACTTCGCTAAAATCAGAACCAAATGAATTGCTCATCTGCTGATTTGTAGCCTCCGGAAGTGCGGAACCTCTACCTTTTGTTTGGTTCAATTTAGTAGACAAGGCGGCGGTGGTATTCAAAATATCCCTCTCCGATTTCGCCTGTACCTTTGGCTGCTCTTCCTCCGTTGGGACCATTTGAATGACTGGCTTAATTGAGCTCGCCAAAGGGTTCATTTGCACTTGTTCTTCCTCGCATTCTTCACATTTTCGCTGAATAGGGGCATCAGGTTGCGGCATTCGCATTACCTTATCCGCCATTGCATCTGCTTCTTGTTCGTACTTGTCCCCAGGCTGACCGACAGTCAATTTTCGCTGTACTATCCCAGGCCTATGCTTTGTTAAATAAGTCCCGTATCCCATAACTACCTTCTTTTAATTATTACTAAATAGTCCTCCCATTCTTATGGTATTCCCGTTTCACCCCTTGAACGATATCTGCCATAAATATTTCCGTTCCCTTCCTATCCAATGCCATTAAAGAGGCGTACTGTACGGCATTAACAATAGAGCCCCCCGCCAGTTCATAATCGTTCGCGATTTGATAAAGATTTATGCTTTTCTCCAATTGACAGGTATCGGAAAATGCCATTTGCCATAAATTATAGCGTTCCTTGGCCGAGGGGATTGGAAATCTGATCACGGTCTGGAAACGCCTTAAAAACGCATCATCAATATTGCTTTTGAGATTGGATGCCAAGATCACCAGTCCGTTGTATTCCTCAATACGCTGCAATAAATAAGATACCTGCTGGTTGGCATACCGGTCATGGGCATCTTTAGTGGCTGTTCGGCTTCCAAAGAGGGCATCGGCCTCATCAAAGAACAGAATCCAGTCTTTGCTCTCCGCTTTGTCAAAGACCTTGGCCAAATTCTTTTCGGTCTCCCCAATGTATTTCGAGACCGTTTGGGAGAGGTCTATCCGATAGACATCCAGTCCTAGTTTTTTTCCAAGAAGACTGGCCGTTAAGGATTTCCCAGTTCCCGGAGGGCCATGAAACAAGGTCTTATACCCTGGCTTTAGTATGTTCGCCATTTTCCAATCTACCATCAATTGCCGATGGTGTTTTAACCATACCTCTATTTCCTTGAGTTGGTTCTGGGTGCTTTGTTCCAAGATAAGGTCTTTCCATTCCATCCTGGTTTCCAGGCGTCTAGCAGGGAAGTCACTACTAAAGGTTGGTTTTTTCACTTCCCCGGTAGTTATCCTATCCAGCACTTCCTGGGAAAGGCATATCTGCCCGTTAAGGATACTGGTATTGCCCGAAACTTCGGATAACCATATCAGCTGTTTCTTTGCAAACACATGATCGCCTTCAAAGGGTTTTAGCAAGGCAAAGCGCCTTTCCAGATCATTGGCGGCCAAAATAAACATTACCGTTTCCCCAGTAGGCAGGAATCCCGAATGGGAATCGCTTACCTTCCCGCCAAACTCGGTGTACAATTGATTGGTAGTCTTGTTTTTTTGAATAAACACATCCAATAATTCCGGTTTTATATAAGGGACGGCAGCGAGGATTAGGATAAATCTTTCCACAAATCCAAATCCATTCTCCTGAACCAATTGGGCGTAGCCCGAGGTCCCCTCGGAAATATTAGGGGGTGCAATCTCCATAACATCCCTGTACTCGGTTGCTTCATTGGCATTTAAGTCCGACCTTGTTTTAAGGATCTGCTTTAACCATTGTAGCTCCATGCCAATATCCGCTGCGTTTATTCTAATCTTGTCGGTTACCATTCCACGTTTATTATATATTGGTTCCATGGCAATTTTACTACCGAAATTGGCCACGTCAATCGGTCTAACAATACATCAAAGCCCTTTCTCTCGACTTTTATCAACCAGCCATTCTCCTTGGGCGTCAAAAGGCCATCCCGTTGTAGGAAAGTCTGTCTTAAACTATCCGGACCTGTATTTTTTAAGGCCGGCCAATTAGCAATAAGGGCCCGCAATAGATGCTCACATTCTTGTTTTTCCCCTTTGGTCAAACCAAAGCGGTCCGAAATAAAATCTGTAGGCCCTACCCCACATAGTATTTTATTCAACAACCAGTGGGTTTCGTCTCCTCCTTCCGATCCAAAGACCATGAAATGCAATAGATGGATGGCTTTGGTAAACGCCTTTTCATCCTGGAATAATTGCTCTTTCATAAGACCTAATCCGGTAAAGAAAGCTTCCAAATAAGGCCAAACCAATATTAGACCTGCGTTATTGATGACTATTCCATTTTCCATCGGCAATTCCTTGGGAGTCACCATCCTTTTTCTCACCTGTCTTCCCCTAGTAGCTGTTTGGGATCTTGATTGGTGCGGGGCGACCAAGATTTCCATTAATTGCCGCTCCTCCCTGGAAAACAGGTCTCCCCGCTTCCAATCTACCGATTTAAGCAGCGCTACAACCGATTTTCGATAGGTTGTTGGCAGTAGCTGGATTAGCCGCACCCTAGACGCATCTGATTGGTACACAAGCTGCTCAAGAAGTTGTTCCATAACCCACATCCGGACTACCCCATCCGTTTTTAGGTCGTCTAATAAGCCCTTTGCTGTTTTGGCTATTGAAGTATTCGCTAAGGGCATTGGCCTCCCCAACTTGCTTAAACAACCTTTAAACAGCGGAAGCTCGTCCAAAACTGCTTTTTTAGACATGGGATAATATTTAAAAAGGAAGTCCGACATTTGCTTTTCCGAAAAAAACCGGACCGCTCGTTTTCGGGCCTCTACATGCCCTAAAATCCTGAGCAATTGGGGCATGGCGACCAACTCTTTGGAAGAGAAATCCGATTGCAGTTTTGGCAGGTCCCCTTCGTAGTACCAAGGGAGTTGGCCCGTATTCAAATAATAGAGCAAGGTGTTTTTCACCTTTTGCCGAACGGCCATTTTGGAGGGTACGGGAGAAACTTTTTTATCCCTAATCTGATGAAAGAGTTTTTCCTTCAATGCTTTTTTCACCGCTTTCGGAAATTCCGATTCCAGCCGATTAAATGCCAAATGCCCAATATCTATGGTCATGGTATCTATCCGAACTACCTCATTATCGGGTATCAGATTTTCACAGATATCGGAAAGAATAGCCTCTATGCTTTCCTTATACACCTTGGAAATTGCCATAGCAACCTCCTCTTGGTCATCCACATTTGCGATGTTGATGTCCAAGACTTGTTGTTTGATACTATGTTTATCTACATAGGACAATTTTTATACTTTAAAGTTTTTCGTAATGTTCGCTACTATTTCCTTCCCTAGTACCCCCGACTTGCTCTTAGACCACTCTTTCATTTCACCCTCCATATTAACCCCGGCCTTTTTTAATGCCTTGGCCGTGTTGCTCAGGGTTTTTTCACTCTCGGCACTGATATTTTTCCCCTCGTTGATAATTAAGCGATCCATATAACTATTGGTAAGGACTTTTAGGGAATTGGCCCTGTTGGTTTTTGTCGTTTTATCCGTTGTAGTGTTCATTTCCTTAAGAAGAAGATCCCGATTCTTCAGATAGGTCTTGTTAAGTTCCTCGGTGCTTATTTCCGCTTCCTCATTAAATGTAGTAATCACCTTTTCTACGGCTACTAGGGTCTTTATATTTTCCCTTTCCTTGGCAATAGCCTTCTCCATTATTTCGCGATATAATTTTCCACTTCTCTTATATTCATCGGCTAGGAGAATGGCCTCTCTTGAATCTTCTACAAACCCTATATTATTGATTAACTCCTTAAGCCCCCCTTTTAATTTGGTACCTGGAATCAATTCTACATCCTGGGTGGTCATCTCATTTTTTACCACCACCTTGGAAATTTTCACCCTGTGAAATCCGTTGGCCGCCACTAGAAGTTCATAAGTCCCGTTTACCATGGCCTCATCGGTGAGCCTATACATCCCCTTGCTATCGGTTTTGGCTCCAATATCCTTACCTCCCATGGAGGTCCATACATCGGCGTTCTCTATAGAGATTTGCCTGCCTTTTTCATCCTTATAGAATACAAAGCCTTTTATACCAATGGTGATATCCCCTTTGGGAATGATGGGAATAATAATAGTGATGTTGGAGGAGTCCAAATCCCTTAACTCCGTATTCCCCACCTTTTCTATGGTATAGGGAAAATCTTCTATGAGATAGGCACTGGTATTATTTCCGGAAGCCGCCAAAACTTTTTTTTCATCTACACTGTAAATAAAGGTTTGTATTTCCTTATGCGGATCAAAAGGATGGGGCCTCACATTCAATTTGGCCTCCCCATACTTCCCATTGTTGCCGCTCAACTTAATTCGATATCGTTCCGGTTCGTACATAGAATGGAGCATGTGTTCTTCCACTACTTCGTATTGAATAGGAGCCTCCTTGTTATTGTTTATCCTTGTTGGGACTATTTCATTGATAGGAACCGCCAACGGATCTAAATGAGCTGTCACTACCCCCACCGATGTACAGGGATCGCAACATTGATAAGGCAGCGTGAAATCGGCAAGAACTCTCCCGGCACCTTCTTCGTTTAATTTAAAAAAGGCATCTATATCCAGTTTATCAGTTTTGATTTCCTTTGTCCATTTTTCCAATACACCCTTCATTTCTGCCCGAAATCTATCCGAAAATCCGTCTTGATATAACAACACAAAGGTTTGTCCCTGTGCTACCCCGGCCTTGTGTTCCAACCCTGGGTGATGTTTTAAAAACTCCCCGAAACTATGCTGTTGATGATATGCAGAAATTCTATTGACTAGGGTATTGTGAAGTACGCGAATATCGATATAAGGATAAATAAAAAGATTCCTCATCAACTCCTGAACTGCTGCTATCAATCTTAGGACCACGTGTACTTTTGTTAGATTACCATTGTTGGGAATTTCACCCGCTTTCAACTTTAGAAAGTTGGTAAATAGGTCCAGCGGACATTTATAGGCTTCCAACCACGCCGTCATATTAAAGGCCTCAAAGCTTTCCGGAGTACGATTGCGTATGGCTATTAAACACGCGTCGATTTGTGCATGAAGACTATCTACAGTTACACTATTTACCCCGGCAGCACTTCCACCTGGAGCCTCTTTCTCCCTTTTAATCCATTCGGCCCTATTGGCCTCCTTGGTCTTATAGTGAACTTCATCCATTGCACGGTACCAATTATTGTTGTCCAAACCTAAATTAACACCACGTACCTTGTTAAGTTCTTCATATAATTCGGAGGTGTCTTTCTCAGACATTATATTACTGTCGTTTTTGGTCTTATTCTTACGCTGAAGAAAGCGTGAACCTGAAATCAATCGCGAAAAACTTCCTAAAAAATAGAGCAACTTGCCACGCCAAATGGCATAATGTGGCTGTAAATCCTTATAGTGGCAGTCCCGAAGTCCCAATAATTTTTCATGGACCACGGATTCGTCACCAAAATAGATGGTTTTAATATCGAAATTTAGGTTATACTCCGTTTTTATTTTATTAAGTCCAGCCATGGTTTCCTGGATTCCCCTGCCATGGATTCCTTCCAAACGAAGGAAATTTAATTGGTCCAAATCAAAATGCAAGGGCGTAGTAAAGGGAGTCTTTCCCTCCGGAGCCATTGAATTATTGTCATAGGACAGGTTTAGTGCATCGCTTTCCTTTTCCCACAATTGACATTGACGTTGTTTCCTTTCAAAGTTCCATTCAACTTCCAGGTTTTCCAAGGCCTCAAAATTGCTAGTACTTTTGGAATCGTAGTAAAACGGAATGCTGCGCATGGACAAGCTCGATTTTTTCTCACAGCTTGGGGTTACCTTAACTTCCACCTTACCCATATTCTGAAGGCGATCAAAGGAAAATTTTTCCAATAGTAATACTATTCTTTTATGTAGGGATATGGTCTTATCCAGAAGTTGTCCATGTAGGTTAAAAATAGGTGGCTGGGTAAAGCGATGTCTGTACGCATCTACTTCACATTTGGCAGGTTGCTGATTTATCACTTTTCCCAACATCAGGTGTCTTGGAAACCTATTCATGTCCGGGCAGCACTGGAGCATTAAAGCGTAGGCAGTTTCCCTAAATTCCTCATAGGCCAGGATGAGATCTTTATAAAAATCATAGACATATTGTACCCCCCACCAGCTAGGTTGAGTGAGACCACCTGCCAAATACGCTTCCAATTGTTTAAAGGTATTTTCGATGATTGAGGAAGAGAAAGGGTTCTCTCCATAACTCTTGTTTAGGATTGGCTCGTAAACCGTATAAGTAGCATTTAATAGGGCCTTTAAGGGGGTAAACCCTTTAATCATTGTTTCTACATAGGCAAAGGCAAAAGGGAAATAATGTTTGGTTTCCAAATCATCAAACAATACCCTAGGTAGACCAAGGTCCCTTAAATCATCTTTTTTTAGAAACAGGTCGTCCTGTCTACCTCCGTTGGTCCTACTATTGACCTTGTTTAGATCGTCTACACTGATGAGTAGTTTTCTAAGGTTAAAAATGCGGTCAATTCCCAATTCATCACAGCTCTTCCCCAGACAGGATTTAAGATCATTGTCCAAACATTCCAGGAACAACACAGCTACCTTATCATTGAGAAAATTTTTAGTCAGGGAAATAAGCTGCTCGTCTTCATCCACTTCCACCTCCTCGGTAAGCAGTTCGTAAAGCGCAACATCCTGTTGAAATATTGCATCCTGAAAAGGGGTATAGACCACCCCTTCCGGCAAATTATACGCTCGGTATTGCACCGTGGTACACGCCCCGCTCTCCGGGCATAACTTAATTAAAAAGCCTTCCGAACTAATGCCGATTCCTTCATGAATTACCACGTTTGTGTTTTGTCCGGTAGTTACTTCCAATTCTAAACCGCAGGCGATCCCCATCCCAATAAGGCAAGAGCGGGTTAACCTGGTCTGTTGATCCAGATATTTATGTAGCTGATTGAGCTGCCCACTGGTAAGTACCTGGTTATCTTCAAAAATGGGATAATTGTTTATTAGTGTGCTCATGACTTATTTTTTTAGGTTCCTAAAACGGAATTATTCAGAATGATGGCACCTTCCAGCGATTCTTCCTCGTCACAACTGTGTAAGGTCCCGGTGGGATAAATATTTCTGCTCTTACTTAGTGCCTTTATAAAATTGTTTAACGCTACGGAGCGATCGGACTTGCTCCCAACGGGCCTATTGATCTCTAGGAGCCAAGATTTATAGGCGTGTTCCAAAGCCTCCATTTGTTCACAATTCACCCAACAGACATTGAGTAGTATATGTGCCGGGGTTTCCAACCGGAGGGTCTTTTCTACAAATTTTCTAAAGTCCAGATCTATAAACCTATCGGCCCAATAGGGAAGAATCACGGTAGCTATACAGGAATATACATCCTTAATTTGGCAGGCTTCGCAGTCTTGATCCAAATGGATGGGCAGCAGATCGTCTATTACCCATTGCAGTTTTGAAACTAGGGTAATGTCCAATTCCGATCCATTCTCCTCTACCATCCCGACAGTGTATTGCCCCTCATTTTCGTCATTCCCCGGGTTTTCAATACGTACCCTATCCCCTTCTATGAGTGCCATTGCCGAGGCGTCGCCAACAGTTATTCTTTTGGTGATGGGTTTTATCTTGGTAATCGCTGTCTGGACCGAGTAACGTACCGTACCATTTTGGAAGGGAAGTTTTGGCAAATCGAACTTTAAATCTTCCTTGACCTTTAACTTGGATTTACCTCCTTGTGTGGTAATTTTGACAATACCGAGTTCCATTCCATCGTAAGGACCATTTTCTATATAAATGGATTGCCCAACAATTTCGGCCTTTAGATTATCGGAAACCATCAGGGTATTGTTACTGGAATCTACCTTAACAATATCGCTTCTTTTGGGAAAAATCAGTTGGGCCGTACTACTTCCCAGGGAAACCAATTGCCTAGATTCCAACGGAAGAAACAACTCCTCATTAATTCGGGGACGGAGCAATGTATGCTCTATCAAATGCATTCCCTCCTTATTAAAGAATCGTTCCTTTATAAAGTCAATTAGTTTCCCGATGGCCTTTTCATCCTCTCCACCTACCACTGTTACCGTGTTCCCGCTTATTCCCACCATGGTAAACACATGGGTATCTATTATTTCGCCGTCCGGCACCTCGGAAAAAATAGGTTCCCAAAACCCCAAAATTGTTTTGCCACCTTCATTGGATATTTCCCGTATGGTATAGACGCCATCGTTTTTTTGGGAACCCCTAATCTCAAAAAGATCGCCCACCATAAAATTGGCGCCAATATCTGCATCGGCCTTCACATACCTTTCCTCACTATTCACTTCCTGAAGTCCAAAGGCTTCTTCCCAGATGGCTTCCCCGTCAAATATGGGTGAAGGTAGTGCTTCGGCCAACTCAATCTCCAAATTTGGACCTATGGCATTCGTATCCATTATGGTGTATAGACCATCGTTGGAAGTAGAACCTAAAATTTGAAGCGTTGGATCGGTGCTATTTTTAATTTGGTCTGCCAAAAGGGAATTAAAATCCTTTTCAGAACTGGCCCCTAAAAGTATTCCCTTCTTACTATATAGTTGAAAACGATAGGGGGATAGGGCCGCATCCAGCACGTAACGTTCCCTATCCAAAGCGTTATGCACCACCTCCCACAACAATTTGGCAATCCTTTCACCTCCCTTTTTTAAAACCTGTTCCTCGGTGAGCGGCAAGGTTTCCGTTTCTTCCAAGACTACCTCCTCGGTAATCTTCCCATGCAGTATTTCGAAGGGATTTGAGAAATTAAACGCCTTGGAATACAGCACATAATCCAGGGTATAAGTGGGTAAATTGGGAGCCACAGGGCTCGTGTCTGCCGTAAGGGAATAGGTGAAGTAGTTGTTAGTGGGACAGCCTAGATTTTTTCTATTGGCTTCGTAATTTTCAAAATACTCCTTTTTTAAAATTGCCATAAGCTGGGTAATGGCAGTATCTGCATCTCCTCCGGCCGTGTCCGAATCATAGTCGTTTTTGGCACTAATTCCCAACACCCCATCCTCGCCATTCAGTTGAAAGAAAAACTTACCGCCTTCGGCTGGCAAAATGGTATAATTTTCCCGATAAAGCCCCACCATAATAAGGCCTTCCATCAATTCCTTCACCGCTGTTTCATTTTCCAAACTATCCTTTTGTACCAATAGCGGAACCGCAGCATCATCGGTAATGGAGTAGCCCCAGCTAGTATTTATGGAGAAATTGGGACCGAAATTAAGGGTTGCCAATTCCTTTTCCTGAATTCCCAATAAAAAGGAGGCCCTCTGCTCTACTCCGGAGATGTTGCCTATATGCCATTGGTAAAAGGGTTGTAGGTAATTAAAACCTTTTCCCCTTTCGGCACTGATGGCCGGGTAGCGATCTAGAAACTGTAATTTGTCCTCTATGAGGTCCAAGCCGGCAGTCTCTTTATTTACTTTATGCACCAAGATGGCATAATCCGTAAAGGTCTCCGCAAATCTTCCCAATAAATGATCCAAAAACTTGTTTCGCCTTTTAATGTACAGCTCCTCACTTTCTACCATTCCCTTCAGGGTTTCCGAATGCCCGGCAGCATCCATATATAAAGTTGATGCATTGGGGATAACTTCATGAAGAGGTTTTGAGAAATAGGTACGGTCAATTTTGTACTCCCCAAAAGCATTTTTATCCCCATTCATTGAGAAAAGATCTTTTACGCTATTTAGTTGTGCCAGTTCATTGGCGATCAACTGATCAAAAAAAGTTAAAAATGCCTTTAGCTGCTTTACCTTTCCCAATCGCTCGCTCTTCTTAAGTCCCTTTAAGGACGATAGATTGGGAATGCCCGAGCTTCCCACCCCATAGATATCGGGAAATTCTTCCTGCAGGGAAACGTAGTTTTCAATATCCTTAAACGCTCCCAAGGGGGGATCGATATCCATTTTTGGGTACCGGATCTTTTGGGGCCTATCCGCCGCCTCCAAATTGTTTATTAGGGTACTTACCACCTCATCATTGGCCAGAAAGGGCAGTTGATCCTTGTAGAAGGTAATTTTGGATTTATCCAAACTTAATCTGGGTACGTAATTGTGTTCCCAAGCCAGGTCCAAACACCATTTTACACTTTTCTCCTCAATACCGTCATCATTGTCCTGTGGTTTGTTGGCGATCTGTATATTCCGTACCGCCTTTACACCCTGTACATCCATGATAATACGGATTAAATCCGAAACGTGGATTACCTTGGTCAGCTGCGCGGCCTCCAATTCCTTAGCATCAATAAATCCATGGCTTAGTTTAGGGCCTTCGAAAATCTTATCGACTGTTAAACATAGATTTTCATCAAGCTTACCAACAAATAGTACAGCTTCTTCCGAAAAGGTGTCGGAGGCTATTTCCTCTTCTATATGAATATCGGTAAAGGCGGGATTCAATTGATTCTCCCTGATACAATTTACGGTAAATTCCCCGGCAAGGACCTCATCCCCGGTAATGGAAACCGTATCGCCGTTGCCAACGTCTTCCTTAAGTGCCGCATTGATGGTAATCGTATTTTCTCCGGGTGATATCGCGGTTATACCATAGGTGTTTTCCATGGCACATTTGTTCAACATTTCCTCAAGGGTGTAAAAATATACGGTGGGGGAAAGAAAATTTGAAATAGCGTAAAAAATGGCGGCTTCGGTTTCTTCCACATCGGCCAGGTTATCCAATTCGATATCTGCACAGAGAAGGATTTCCTCTACCTTTAGGGCACTGACCCGGAAAAAATCGTCACAAAGGTTTCGGTTTCGATGTAGGTTGATTTTGACTTCCTCCACGATCTTGTGCACCAAAGCCAACTTTTCCATGTGTTTTACGATCAAACCTGCGGTAGGATCATATAGGAAATGGTTCAGTTGGGTGATAAGGCTCTCCACGGCCGGAATAGGTTTGGAATTTGAGGCTACGGAAAGGACCACTTTTTTATCTTGGGCCAGATCATAGGTAAGACCATAGCCATTGGCCATATGAAAGAACTTTAAACTCACGTTCCTCACAGCCTTCCGTACCTCGTTATAATCTGTCCAATCCACAGGGTCGTCCCAGCTAGGAAAAGAAATCCTGACGGCAACTTTCATTCCCTGCAAGATGGGAAGGGCAGGGAATTCATAGAGTATAAAATCCCCTGCTATGGTATTTTCGTTTAGATCCCCATAATCCGTGTTTTTATCAAATTCCAGCAAAACATCATAGAGTGTTTTCACATAGAACTTTTTCTGCATGGCCGCATTAGGGATGGGGGCCAGACTAAGTTCACTCTTCTTTTGGTTCACATAAATGGCATGTTCGGCATCCGGGGATTTATGGATCCAGGCATTTTTCACCCCATAATATTGGGGATCGGATCCGTTGTTGTCTACCACCTCCACATCGATCATGATTTCCCTAAAATCATTAAAGGTCACAGGACAAACGGGCAGAATTCTACCGGCCGTATAGAAATTCTTTATATCGTAAACATCCGGACTTCCCAATTTCTGGGCCAGGATGTCCTTAATATCGTAATTAATTCTATATCCGACATCGGTGAGCACATAACTGAGTACCTCCAGGATGGTAATTCCGGGGTCATGGGTGTTGTAATCCGTCCATAACTTGCCCGCCAATTCCTGGATATGCCGAATTCCGATTTCTCGAAGCAACTCGTAATCCATGCTTTCTAAAGCCGGTGCTAACTTCGATATAGTCTTGGATTTGTTCATGGTGGCATCTTTTTTTTAGCACTTGTCCCTAACGGTCAATTCATTGGTACTTAAAATAATATTATCATCACATAAACATTGATCCGCCCCATCCGATGGAATTTCCAGGATGGTATGGCTATCTGCCGAACCAATAATGGATACCGATGTTAACGCAATAGCCTCATCTACATCCTTATTGGGATTATTTTCGGGATCTTCTTTTATTATATGGTACATTTTAAAACAGGTGACATAATCTACATACGACCTTTCTTCCACAAAATTCAGGATGACGGATTTATGAATTCTCCCCCCAAAGACAATGTCTTTGGAACAGTCCGAAGCCCAAGGGGATAAAAAGTTTTTGATTTCCTGTTGAAGTTTGGCAAGGTGGAACCCTACGTCCTTCCCCTGATGGAGCCTCACATTAAAAGCTACCTTAATTTCCTCATAGATGGGGTTTTTCACATGAAGGTTGGCACAGGGCGGCTTCAGAGCCTCTATAAATGAGGCAATCTGACTAAGCTGATCCAAGCTGGCCTTTGGGCGCAAGGGATCTATCGCATTTTTGTTCTGCACATTGGCGATGATTACCAAGGAAATATGGCCTGGAGCTATTTCACTAAAGTTGGTAATGGTTCCGTCGAAACGAGTATGATTAATACATTTAACCTTGTAGACCAAGGGAAATTTCTCCAAAATAAGGTGTTCGTAGTCCCAAATGGTAATCGCCCTGTTTTTATGTCTCAGTCGTTCGCTTACCCTGGTATAAAACGCTCTTTCCCTTTCCGGGGGTTTCCCATCGGACGAGGCATAGGGTTGTTCCAATTTTTTAATGGCAGCATCCGCATCCTTAAGTTTGGCTATAGTACCGGCTTCCAACGCTTTTTCCAAAAATCTTGGGTCGTTGCCTCTATCGTAAAAAGAAGCACTAAGGGCCTGAGCCCTAACAGCGATTATATCACATACGGCATCGGTATCTTTTTCCACACCGGCCTTTATCCAATATAGCTTGGGAGACAATCTGGAATTCCCAGTGGCAATGGCACGGGGAATGTCCAACTTCAAAATTCCGGAAGTGAGCAGGCCATTGGTTCCGTCGGACAGGATGGTATATTGATCAAAGTCTTTCCACCCTTCCTTGGTAAGATAGCTCCATTGCACCGTTTGCTTTTCCTTTTCCGGGTTGGCACTGCCTTCCGCTACCTGAATAAGCAGGGATAGCGTTTGAGGAGGATGTAGCTTTTCAATTCCTATATAGAGGTTCCCTTCTTCGGTGATCATCGGGAACAGGCTGTTTGAAGGATTCTCCCTATTTACTTCATAATTGCCAAAAGGCATTAAATGAAAAAAGTTTTCAGCAATTTCGGTTTCCTCGGTCGCGGTGACCGTACTGTTTAGATTAATGGTTACCGATGACTTGTAGTAAAGGGATAGGGATTCAATTGTGGGGACATAGGGAGTATTTGGGAGGGTCCATTCGTCCGTATTCTGGATAATTTTGGATTCCAAGGTAT
Organism: Arenibacter amylolyticus; assembly: GCF_002150785.1. Taxonomy (GTDB): domain Bacteria; phylum Bacteroidota; class Bacteroidia; order Flavobacteriales; family Flavobacteriaceae; genus Arenibacter; species Arenibacter amylolyticus. Next base: position 145,285 of record NZ_MTAZ01000007.1, read on the forward strand.
CTTTGACATTTTTATTGGGTGGTAACGACTTTAAGAGCAGGGTATTGTTGCTTGTACTAGTACCATTTGCCATATGTATGGCGTGATAGGTATAGGCATTTTGAAAATCCCTATGCCCAAAATCCATCCCTTTTAGGGTAAGTCTCATAAATCCCTTTGCAAGATTGGGATCATACTCCTCAAAATCCTTACTGTTTACCTTACGGTCTATAGATAAAAGGCCAGGGCTCATATTGGAAATCTTACTCTTTGTTTCCGAATCGGGTAATTTGGTGCTGGTGGAAATATCCGAACCGTTTGTTGTGGTAAAAAGTTGTTGATCGTTGGCAATCACTTCCCATTCCTTCTTATTAAGCACTTCTATCTTGGTCTTAAATGCGGTATTACTTCTGTTATCGGTAGTACCTTCCACATGATAATGCTTATAGTAGCTACTGAAACCCTGTGAGTTTTGGGGAAGATCTACCCATTGGAATTTTAGGGCCAGCTGTTCCAGTTTCTTTTGAAATACTTCTTTGGAACCGATATAAAATTTACTGCCCAAATGAGGAATACTTCCAAAAATGGCCATGGATTTGGTGGGATCCAGTTTACCAAGATCATTTTGGACGATGATATTCTGAATACCAGGGGTCTCCCCTTCCTCCTCTATTTGCACCGTAATTTTTAAGGTCTCTACCAAAATCCCCTTCAATCCCTTATAGGGCGAATTGGAGCTTAGATCGGCTGTATGGATAAGCACCTTTAAAAGGGGCCATTGGGTATCAAAATTCTCCCCGAAAACAGTGTCATCATAAGCGACAACGGCAGCCTGATCTACCTTTAGCCGGCATTCTATCAACAATTTCCCGGAATTGGGTCTGGATTCCCGTACGGTTTCTACCGTTGCCAATAGCCATTCTTCCTCCCCGCTGAGCAGCAGCTTAAAGCTTTGCAGACCCAATTTAGAATAGTCCAAGTCGGGCCCATTTGCGTCAATTCCGATTTCCAGGGTAATTCTACGCTGACCTTCCGCTAAAAACAAAATGGGACTGGCAATGGCAAAACCAAGGTGCCCCTCTGGGCGGTCGGCCACTTTTAATCCGGAGGGATTATCCACATCCGTAATAAACGAAGGGCGTCCAAATACCCGCCAATATCCTTCTTCGGTTTCAATTTCCTCGCCTTGCCCATCGGCAGAATTGGCTATTGGGGAACTATATATTCTATGGTCCGTTTTGGGATATTTGGCCTTTCCGTCCCATTCATCAAAAATATTGGCGAATTGGGCCTTTATTTCTACCACCTCAGCCTTATTGATAACGGTGTCCTCATGTAGTTTGTAAATAACATCCGTACCCGTTGTGTCTTTTCCGGCTTTTAGCGAAGTCCCAGCCTTTAACAAATGACTATCCACGTGTTTGGCCAGTTCAAAGATGATGGAAACCTTATCAGGCTCCGCTGGTTTTTCCTTTAATTGTAGTACCTCCTTGTAATAAAATTCCAGGTGTTTCTGTGTGATGGTATTGATGTCTGCCTGTACCACCTTAAACATATACAGAAAACCAAAGAACAATGCCTCGTGCGGCATGGCAAACTGATCTATCCTAAGCTGGGCCAGATACGCTTCCAATGAAAACCTAGTCCAATCCGCTTCCGTAATCTCAAAGAAAGGTGTCCAATCAAAATGTTTGGAGTTTACACTATCCCAGGACGAATTTTCACTGTTATAATATTTAATTTCCGCTGCAAAATTTTGAACAAAGGACAATAGGTCTTTCATACTCCGTTCATCCACGGCCACATAGGATGGAAGCAGCGTATGTAAGGTGCGCTGTTGTTGGCTTGTGCCATCCCTTCTCAAGGGGTTGTTATGAAAGCAATTTTCGCTCATTCCAAAATATTTGTTCCTTCATTTAAATAAAACGGAAATACCAGATTGGATCGGGTATTGCTCGAAATTATGGTATAGTCAATGGTCAGTTCAATAGTACCATTTAATGATTCCTGAACGGCTTCTATTTTATCTACAAAGACCCTTGGTTCGTGGATCAAAATGGCCTTTTTAATCTCCTCCGAGATATAGGTCGCCGTGTTGGTGTCTAACGGCTCAAAAATTAAACTCCTTACCGTGGTTCCGTAGTCGGGCCGCAATAATCTACTCCCCTTGATCGTGGTCAACAAAATGATAAGACTTTCCCTAACGTCCTGCTCGTGTTGCACCAAGGTTGCACCATTGTTCCCCAAGGTAAATTCGACAGGAAATTTCCATCCCCTCCCTAGGAAGCCTTTGTTATCTATAAGATCATTTCCTGTTTTTCCCATTTGCTATCCTATTAATACCGTAAATTCTCCCAATACTATGGTCCCACCATGGGAAGTAGAATCTCCCAATCTAGCTGCAGGCATCCCTCCTATCATTACCGTACCGGAACCAGCAACGATGGTATCCGGCGGCCCGGTACACGTGGCCATATCGCCTACCCTTGCTGCCGGCAGTCCCCCTATGAGTACGGTTGGTTCCCCAGCCGGCAAAATAGGGCCGCCTACATGGGGTACCGTACCCGTTACCATGGGGCATACATGCATATCCGTAACTCTTGCCGCAGGTGCTCCCATTTAATTTCTTCTTTAATTTATTTGTACCAACGAACCTTTTATGGTGGCCGTTCCACTAGAGGTGACTTCTGCTCCGGAAGACCCCTCTGCCTTGAACGCAGCCTGTGCCTTATGGTTAATGTTGACCCCTTCTATATTGACATCACCCCCGGCCTTGATATTTACATCCCCAGCGCTGTCCAACAAAATACCCCCACTGTCCAGGGTAACCTTATTGCCGTTTTCGTCCTCGACCTGAATGGCCCCCTCTTCCTCGGACAATAAAATCTTGTTACCATTGGGAGTTTCCAGAAGGATGTGGTTTTTGCCATCGTCAAAGACCAGTTTCATTTCACTCCTACTTACAAATCCTTTCTCATCGTTTTCTTCCGTGGCCGTGAACGGCGCCGGTCTCGCACTACTGTGTACCATACCGATCACGATAGGATTTCGGGGATCATCGTTCAAAAAGCCTACGATAACCTCATCGTCCAGTTCCGGCATAAAGAAAGTGCCCCTATTGTCCCCGGCGTCCAAGGTGGCAATCCGTGCCCATGTCCCTTCCTCCTCGGTACTGATCATGGGGAGTTTTACCTTGATCCTGTTTTCTCCCATGGGATCGTCGTGTACGGCGGTAACTTTCCCTATATGTAGCCCATTAATGGCAGGCAAAAGTGCCGCAGAGGGGATGGCCTGTACGTCATCATAACTCTCGGTCAGGAATTTTGGGTCCAACCCTATCTGCAAGTGGGTATTCCAAGTGGATGAAAAAGTATGACTAACCCCTGATACGTACGCCGTTCCGTTAAAACGATCCCCAAGGCCTTCCAGATTGATCAGGTTACCCGGTTTAATTACATTATTGCCCAAAATCTTAATCCTGCCAACAATTTTCGACAATTGGCTCCTCAACATTCGCGCGTTGGTCCACGCTTGTAATTCTGCCGGACTCAAAGCTCCGGTATGTTGAAAATTTAGGGGATCCACACCAATGGTAGCAGACAGTTCCGTGGACGACAGGTTCCCTAGTTCGGTGATATTCTGAGGTTGGTTGCCACTGGTTACAATTTCTTGATTGGCCGTATCCCAAGCCCTGGTCTCAATAGCGGAAAACTGGTTTCTGGCATCCATTTCAAAATCGAATTCCAGGATATTATGCCCATAGGAAAGATTGGCCACCGCTTGCTGCCCGTAATCAGGGGCTGCTGTTTTAATGGTCCCATCATCAACCATGGTCAATTGCCCGTTGGTTTCCGCTCGGGTCACCAGAAAATCCCAATCCGTGCAATAATATTGGACCATTTGCGCATGGGTAGTGGGGGTGGTTTCAATCTCGGGGGCTATATCGCCATAATCGTTCAAAATAGCTTCCATAATGTCACTATCCGACATATCCGAAAAATACCTGTTCTTACGTCCTACGGTAAGTTTCACGGCCACGTCCTTGGCTTCTATGGAAAGTTGGGAGTTGGTATTGCCCCCCATGGTTTTGATCCCGTGTTTAATAATAACCCCTTTAAATACGGTTTCTTCTTCTCCCTTATAGCCCATTTTTATTTCAATTTCCTTTCCGGGAATCAGGGTGTTTTCATTGCTGGCCCAAAAATCGGCTTCGGCAACGTTACCATCTACCAATTGGATCTGTGCCGTAGGAATCTTATTGATCGCTTTGGTTACCGCCAAACTGCTTACGGCAAAACTACCGTCCAATTCGGTACCATCTACCAGAATGGTAAAGGAGGGTAATTCGGAACCTGTGGGAATATCTAATTCGGCTAATAGCATAGGACTCTCTTATTTTTGGACCGGGGGCAGAATTATTTCCTGCCCTGGCCTGATATTTCTAAAATTTGACAAATTGTTGGCTTTGGCTATTTCCATATAATAATTTGGATTGCCATAAATATTGCTTGCTATCAAAGGCAGTGTCTCCCCTGCTTTAACGATATGGATTTTGGTTAGGTCCGAAGAGAACAGTTTAACAAGTGCTGCCTGGATTACCCTAAACTCATGTCCTACAAAGGTGGCGGTAACAGTAGCCCTTAAGGGTCTGCCAATGGAGCTGAACATGGTATAGTCTACTTTGGCACTCTTTAATTTACAGTTGAAAATAAAAGTTCCCCAAACCAAGGTTAGGGTTCTGGGCTGATGTTCTTCCGGATCCACGTCTCCCGTGAGCTTTAAAAACAATGCTATTTCCAGATCCACGCCTCCCACGGTCTTGGCCACCTCCCCGTTGATGGAATTTACCGAAGTCCCTGTGGCATCAAAAAGAAATTGGAACGTGACCTCCCCACTTTGGTTACTATGATAGCTTTGTTCTTGGCTATTATCTCCTGGCACGCACTGCCCTTGGTAGTTTATGGCGATATTTTTGGATAGTTTCTCCGGATTGTACATCACCGGGTACGGGATAGGAAGTCCCTTCGGCATGCCATTTTTATCGGCATGGTAAGAAAAGATCATCATCTTCAATAAAATCCCGTCCAACAATCCCATTATCGTTCGTTTTTGTTCTTGATCAATTTCAAAACTTCATCTACCCTAACCTGATTGGTCTGGGCGGAGGGCGGTGTGGTACAATCCTCCCCGGAAACATGGGTAGACGGCTTTTTGTTTTGCTTATCTACCGTGGTTCGTATTATCAATTCTCTTATCTCGACAGGCATAAGGCTTTCTTTTTTAGGAGACCTCCAAACGTCTAAAATATTGGAAGTTCAGTTCTATGGTTTCAATAACAATTTCGTTCTGCTGTGCCCCAAAGTTGGAAATAGTCCATTTAACCGGATAGGCCTTTACAAAGCTCCAGGACTCCAAGGGCTCATGTTCGGCATTAAGAAGGGTAACCAGTACGTCTTTGGGATCAAAGGAGAAGGATTCTACCGCGTCCCTAAACCATGCGATCAGCTTTGATCCAATCAACAATCCCCTTTTTAGGACGAGTTTTTCATAAGTGATCCTATCGGCCAATCTATGGACAAAACGATTTTCTCCTCCTTCGTTATAGGTAAACTCGCCAACGCTGACATTTAATCCGGATACCTCCTGGAAACGAATATCATTCCCATCGGATGTAATTCCTTCAATGTCTACCCTAAAATGAAAACCGACCGGTGGATAGTAATTTGCCATACTGTCTATACGAATTCTATATTAAGTCCCTCATGGCAAAGCTCGATGGTTTCTACAGCCACCTCATTCCCCGTGGAATTAAGGGAAGGCCCTTCCACCTTGCATGGCCAGGCAGATTTTACCTTCCATACCGTTACGGGCTCGTGTTCTTCGTTTAATAGGCTGATGGTGATATCTCTCCGTTCTATCTGGTTTAAGGCAACCGTATTGAGCCATTGGAAAAATTCGTTGTCTGCCCTAAAAATTCCTCTCTTTAGGGTGATGTTGGAATATTGGGGAATACCGGGCATTTTGGTGACATGGTATTCGGCAGCATTACCTTCTCTATAGTCTATGGATTGAAGTTCCACCGACAATCCGGACACCTCTGTAAATCCAATGCGTGTTCCGCCCCATTCTACTTGAAAATGAAATACCGAAACGGGATAGTTGATAGCCATAATGTGTTGATTTAATGATTATTGATTTATTTTTTTTCTATTAAGACTCTTGAAGTTTATGGGAAAATTTCAGGATGATGAATTCCGCAGGCCTTACAGCTGCAAGTCCAATTTCGATATTCATCCTTCCCTCTAAAATATCCTGGGCAGTCATGGTTTCGCCCAGGCCTACCTTTACAAAGAAGGCCGCTTCCGGTTTTGCCCCTGCCAAGGCCCCTTCGCGCCAGAGACCAGTAAGGAAGTTATCTATCATCGCCTTCGTCCTTACCCAGGTCAGTTTGTTATTGGGTTCAAAAACAACAAATTCGGTTGCTTTCTTTACCGATTCTTCAATAAATATATACAGCCTTCGTACTGGTACATAGCGCCATTCGTTATCATTACCGGCCAGGGTCCTAGCACCCCAGATCAATATTCCTTTCCCGGAGAAAGCTCTAATTACATTGATGGATTTTCCGGTGGAGGGGTCCACATTTAAATTATCCTGCATTTCATTGGTCACCAACACTTTTGGAGCCAGGACCGAAATGAGTCCCACATTGGCAGGGGCTTTCCACACTCCCCTTTCCGCATCTACCCGGGCATAGGCCCCGGCAATAGCCGAGGAAGGAGGAAGATCTACATACAACTTCCCTATTTCGGCGACTACGGACCTATAGATACTGGGGTTGGCAGCCTCAAGACCGGTCATTAATCCACTAAAGTCCTCTGCACCGCCTGGTAAGGCACTCCCCGTGCCTCCGTCCTCCTGTAAGTGACTAATGGTTACGGTGTCTTCTGCATACCCATGGTTTAGGGTCGTTTTTAGGTCTGGGCCGTAAGTAGCTCCATATTTTAAATAATTCATGCCCAGAGCACCTCTGTACGTTTCTATCTGGGTAGTATCGGTTATATCCCCTTTAAAATCGGCAATGGTAAACCTATCCTGTACTTTGTTGCACAGGCTAAGCGCTGCTACCACTACCAAACCGTATTCCCCTGGGGTTCCCAATTTGGTTGCTTCTGGAAATACCAATAACGTAGGTTCGTCCACTTTTTCGATAGCGGTGATACCACCAGTTAAACCACCTGCCACTGTGGAAACCGATCCATCCCCCACTATAATGGGATCGGTATAGCTTCCTACGGAGACCACATGACAGGGTCCGCCCCCATTGGCAAAATATAGGTTCATACTGTGGTAGAGGATGTAATTGGAGGCCGCCCCCGTTAATACCGAGGAGAACTTCCGTTCCAAAAGAACATCAGAAGCATCAAAAACATCCCTAATATTTACAGTAATATCCTGTCCTACAGGACCTCCGAATATTTCAACATACTCCAACATGGAGGTAATCCGTTTTGGCCTAAAGAGAAGACTGTTACCATCCTGGTCGGTGGTAGCTTCCGTATACCCTATAAACGCGGGAATAGCGGTAGCAACCGGCGCAATGGAGGCCGGTAGGGTCGAAATTTCTTCAATATAGACTCCGGGTGTGTTATAGGTAGGCATAATGTTATGTTTTTATATATTATGTTATGATTCTTGTAGTTTATGGGAGAATTTAAGGATGATGAATTCTGCAGGTCTTACTGCTGCCACCCCTATTTCTATATTCATCCTTCCCTCCAGAATATCCACGGCTGTCATGGTCTCCCCAAGTCCAATTTTCACGAAAAAAGCGTGTTCCGGTTTGGCACCTGCCAAGGCCCCATCCCGCCATAGTTGGGTAAGGAAGTTTTCTATCATGGCCTTGGTCTTCACCCATGTAGGTTTACTATTGGGCTCAAAAATGACAAATTCCGTAGCTTTCTTAATGGACTCTTCCATGAAGTTGTAAAAGCGTCTTACCGGAACATAACGCCATTCATTGTCGTTACCGGCCAGGGTCCTTGCCCCCCAAACAATGTTACCCTTTCCATTAAAAAATCGGATTGCATTGATGGATTTTCCGGTAGTGGCATCCACGTTAAGATCTCCCTGTTCCGCGGCGGTAACCTGGATGGTAGGTTCCTTTACCAGATTCACACTTACGTTGGCCGGTGCCTTCCACACTCCTCTATCCCTATCCACTGCAGCATAAATACCTGCTATGGCGCCACAGGGATACAGGGTAACCTTGTGTTTCTGAAGTTCTTTCTTTATCCGATTGTACAAGTTGGTATCCAGGTACTGATCAACCCCGCCTTCCAGTTCGGGCCCTGAGATAGAAGCAGCAATTCCGGTACCGCTATCGGTGTAATTAATCGCAATACCATTGCCCGCAGCACCGGACGCAGTGGCTTGGATTACTACGACTGCCCCGTTATTTATGGCACTTACATTGGGAAGTGTATCTATTTGTGCGGCCAAAAGACCTGCGGTGGCGCTGGCGTCCCCCCCTTTTGTGAACTCTGTCCCTTCCGTAAAATCCGTTCCGTCCACGGTAAAAACATCACCGTCTATACTCGTATTGTCCAATACGGTTATGGTGGCCGAAGCCGCCTTGGAAATGGCGGTGGTACCGTCGGATTCCAGGCCGGAATTTATGTTGCTCAGCATTTTACCATTCCAAAGGGCCGCATTGGGCGCAGTGGTAGTATCCACGATCCGGACCTTGTCTTCATCAAAGGAAAATTCGATTAAGGTATGCAAGGATGGATAATAGGCCGCAGCGTATTTTAGGTAATCCGGGCCTACATTATCATTTCTAAAATTGTTCCCGTCGTTAAACACCGTAGAGGAAACATCCGCTTCCACATCCAGTATCGCAAACCGGTCCTGTAGTTTATTACACTGTACCAGCATAGTATCGAACAACGGCTTTCTATCGGTATCGGATAAGGCCATGGCTTCTGGTATGGTCAGGAGGGTGATCTCATCTATTTCCTCACAGACATTGAGTCCGGCCAGGAGAGCCGCATCATCTATGGCTATGGCATCTATTTCCGTTGGCATGGTGGTAGGATCGGATTCGTCTATCTGGGTATAGGTACCCACGGAAACCACATAACAGTTACCACCGCCGTTAGCGTAAAACATGCGTACCTGATAGTACAACACGTAGGGGGATTCATTGGCTCCAATACTGGAAACGCTAAGCCCCACTTCCGTTTCCCCGCTGGGCGGATCGGTTATGGATGCGCTGTAATATTCTTGAAAGGGCCCACCAAAATGCGCTATAAATTCGAGCATAGAGGTTATTCTTACGGGAGTTCTAGTGGTTGCTGGATCAATTGCAACATTATCTACAATTGCTTTTTCCGTATAGCCAATAAATGCTGGGACGGCCGTAGCTACAGGTGCTACCGATGCTGGAAGCGTACTAATTTCCTCAATGTATACGCCGGGTGTTTTGTAATCTGCCATAATTTTGATTCTCTTTAAATGAATACAAATATTTCTTTCTCAATCACTCCTCCATTATCTTTCTCCACGGTGTTAATGGGTGGATTGGATAGGTGGGCGACTACTTTTTTGTCGGAAGGTTTGAGAACAAGTTCCACGTTTAGCTTGGGATCCTCAAAGCTTGGGATCTCAGCACTGGATTTAAAGACGACCGTATGAAATCCCTTTACTTTAATATCGGTTCGCGGTTCAGTACCGTCCAGGTTAAAATCTACATGGGTATACGGGGCACCGCCCCCGGTAGGGGAATCCTCAATGGTGAGACTGGATGTATTGAGTACATCATCATAATCCAATTGAGTTTTGGTTTTGTTGACAATAAAATATTTCCAAATCGCCGTTTTACGTTCAAAATTTAGTCGATAATACTCGGTAGCCCCATAAAGGTGGCCCGTGGCCGAATCGTAACGGATGTCTACCACCCCCAATACACCTTGTTGAAGGGCCTCATTGTCTACAAGCACGGTTTCTTCCCTTAGGGTTGTTGCATCTGCATCGTTCCTAATGGTAATGGTATAAATGCCATTGGGTTTATTCCTTAGATCTACCTGCTGGTGAAATTTCTTATTGTCGTCCCTACTAAGGTTCAATATGGTAGGTAAATCGTTGCCCTCCTGATCCTTGCCCACCGATATTAAATTCCCATTTTGATCGGTCAGCTTAAACTTAGTTTTGGTATGGGTAGTGGTCAATGAAAAAGAGTAAGTAAATAGAGGGGAAAATGCCTTGCCGATCAAGCTATGGGTAAGTAGCTCCGGAGTATCGGGGTGGGTGCTGGCATTGGCGGGATTGTTGGTAAAGTAGAGTTTGTTGCCCACTTCGTATTTCTTTACACCATCCAGGTTGGTGATATTAAAAAACTCCTCGCTGTTTTCTAAGGTTAGGTAGTATCTAAAAACAACATCCTTCCCCAGATCAATAAAGGGAGAGGTCTTATCTGCGTCTGCCTTAAAAAGAACAATGGCATCATTGCCAAGTGTCCTGAACAACATTTTCCCATTTCGGGTCAGCACAGCAGTAGTTGTGTCCGGTTTTAGCACAAGAGACTTGTGGACACCATTTTTATAGAAATTGTGCTGCATGGATACTGAAAACAGTCTGTTGTATTTTGTGGTCACAGCATTTTGTTTTTGGCCAGGAGGTCAATTTCCTCAATGGGAAGGGCATCACTGATCAATTCATCCTCCTGAATGGTAATCATTCTCACTTTGTACAATACCGAGGGAAGGTATTTGGTACCCAGTACACTCCAGAAGTTGTACATCTGCTCAAATGAGGAGGAGTACAGCTCCAGAATTATTTTTTTAATATTAGGATCTTCGGCGGCCATAACAGGAGTATTGTCCTTGGTAAAAACGTTTTTGGCCTGAAAGAAGGAGATTACATAGGATAACTGCTTAAGCCCCTCATAGTAATCATCCGTAGGGTCGGTTTGACTTTGGTTCTGAAAGTTGGCGGAAATTAGGATATAGAGATTTAATTTTAATTCGGGATTTCTGTATTCTACCGTTCCATCGGCATTGATAAATGTGGCATTTTGTTCCTTAAATACTTTTTCCTCCTCAATATTCACCAAGGACAGTCCAAGGGATTTATCCGGAATAGCAATGCCAGCCTCACCGGATACATGTGTTAGGAACACCTTTTCCTCATCAAGATTATTTTTGATCTTTAGATAGTCATTAATAGACCTGGTTAACAGCTTTAAGGTTGAATGTATCATAATAGGTACATAAAAAATTAAATAAATCCGTGGGGGACGGGTAGGGAGAAAGTAGCATTGACGGCAAAACGAAAATCCCATAAATCTTCCTTTTGAGGAATCGATCAATGAAATAACCGACAGTAATTGATGCTGTGTGCCACTATCATCTGGGAGGAGGATAGACCGAATCTTTCGATTCACTAAGAAAGATTCTAATTTTAAGCTTATAAATCAATCCCCATTTTTAGGGATTTTACCATCTGTTTTCTTAATTTCATAAAATGACCATGGGGGTCCTAATTGGTCAGATAAATGCTGCCGCTTTTTTAATTAAGTGCGCGGTATTTTTCACTTTAAATTTTTCGATTAAATTCTTCCTATGTGAAACTACGGTATGATTGCTTATAAAAAGCTTATCGGCAATTTCTTTGGAAGAGAAGCCATTGGCTATATGTTCTAACACCTCTTGTTCCCTTCCCGATATTTGGAGGTTATTTTTATTGGATATGGAAGGGTTGTTCAGGTTATAAGAAGCATGAAAAAAATTTTCGATCTCTTCCTTTACAGAAACATCAAAAACATAGTTAACCGCGATCTTCCGATGAATTATGTCGTATAAATGAATTTCGTGCTTCACACAGATTTGTTTCCCCTCCAAGGACGCAATATGATATTTGAGCACCAGTGGGGATTGGGGTTTGGGAGCAATCAAATAGCTGGTTATAAGCTCCTTAACACACCCCACCTCGTCCAAATCGATCTTTGAGAACCAATAGCCCCACCCATCGTCCCACAATTTGTAGAAGTCATCGGAAAAAATTGATATGCAACGGGGATTACAATAAAGGAAAAGGGCCTTGTCCATAAGGTAGATACCTACCATTGCATTCTTGGAGCGTTCACAGACCTCTACAATTTTAGCAATTCTTACCATCAGTTCATCTTCACAGATGGCATTTGGGTTTAGACAGGTGTTGATGTCTGATAGTTTCATTTTGCTGGGGTATGTATCTTAAGATAAACAACATTTAAGGAACGGAAGTATTGTTTTGTATATATGGTCGCAAATTCTGTATAAATGATCCCGTAAACCGATTCATTTACTTCCCTCATTCCTTATGGATATCCTGCATTGGGAAAAATTATTTTTTTCTTCTAGCCGCTAGCTTAGTGCGATAAGGCACTACCACATAAATTTGTAGCACTTAGCGTTATAAGAACCAGATTACAAACGAAGTAGAACCCAACGCGACCCTATTAAGGAACCAAGGAAATGGGTCCTTCCGGAGAGTTTAAATTGATTCTGGTAATGCTATGGTCGGTTTCACTTACTGGTATCATTTTTCCTTTAAATTGGATCTTTTCATTATTCTTCCTCGTCACTGTAAATTCAATATCCAGACCATTAAAACTTCCGCTTAAGGGGTTACCATCCCGGATAGTATCGTTATCATGTTGTTCCTCCCCGTTAAATACACCCGATGGTACGTTTCTATTAGCTGCATTTGGCTGCAGGTCCATACGGTATTCCCCATTGGTTCCTTCTACGGGCCATGTGGCATTAAATCCGGGAATAAAAACAGTTCCACCACCGTCACTTGAGCTACAGCCTACACATGCAAATACAAGGATAGCTATAATCATAATTCTAAACAAGTTAAGAGTTTTCATATCTTTTGGATTTAAATTATTAATACTTACCTATTATTCACTGATTTCTACCCTTAGGTGGGATAGAAACGGATTTATTTTTCCGTGCATAATATCAATTTGCCTTCCAAGGTCGTCTGTTGTTTCTTTGACACTTTTTAGGATACTGTTCCTCATTTTTTGTTTTTCATTTTTCCCGGCAGAACTTTCACCATATTCCCAAATAGCCACTCGCACCTTATCCAATTTCAGAATATAGGTAATATGGATATCGTCCAGGATACTGCTAAAGATATCTTCCAGTTCCCGTCCCCTTGGTTCTGCCCAGTATGCTATAAAGTCCAGATGATATTTGGCCCTATTGGCCGTAAGGAGATCAAAAACATCATTGTAGGCAAAGATGGTCTTCCCTAGAGCTTCAAAATAATTTTTGTCGCTGAAGGCAAAACGGGATATATCCTGAAACCTGTTTTTAACATCCGTTACGCGAACCATATAGGTAGACAACACCCCCGAAATAATATTGTATTGTTCTTTTTTTGCCGCTAACAGTTCTTTGGCGTGTAACAGATCTACCAACTCCTTCATATACTTTTTTCGGGTTTGGTTATCGCGTATTAACCCTCTGCCTATGAGAACACTCCCTTTTCTCAATATCACTTCGTTTAAACTTTGGAACGTAACCGTAACCTCGTAGACTCCGCTATCTATATCGTCCTTTACCTCTCCAAAAATGACTACCCCTGCCCTGTTGGCCGCCAGGCTATCTTTGGAGGCACTGGGTATATTGGCAATGTCCCTTACTTCCCTTTGTAAGTTTTGATGTGCCAGTACCCTATTGTAACGCCTTCGCTCCAATACTGTATAGAGTCCCGAATTGATGAGTTCGGTTTCAAAATCGTTGGTCAGCATGGTCGCGATAGGCTTTAAGGCCGGCTCCGAAACGCTGAAATCCCAGACGTAAACAATGGAATCGTTACTATTGGGTGGGGGCACCATGGCTTTCCCCTTACTAGGAATAGCAATTAAGAATAAACCCATAAAAAACACCAGGCCTATATTTTTCATTCTTTACGATTTTTGGTTCAAGCTTGCCATATCAACAATGTATTGGATGCCCAAGACAAAGGAGCCCGTGCACAATCGACACATTTTCTGGTGGGGGGAAATGGCGTACTACTAACAGACAATCACCTTAAAGGCACAAGGGTATCTGTGTATTGTCCTTGGTAATCAATTTATCGGTAGTGCATTTATCCAGACCATCGTTTATTTCAAAATGATGGCTCATCGTTTTCTTTTTTATCTTCACGGTTATGGATACAAGGCCTCTACTGATTATTTCTGCCTTTTCTCCATCTACTAAAACGTTGGCCTGCACCATGTTGGAGGGGACCATCAATTTTACCGTGTAGCTTTTATCGGCTACCGCTGTTTTCTCCTTTTCATTGATTACCTCATCTTTTTTACTATCAGGTTCAGAGCTATCTTTTTTTAAATGCTGAGGGGAATCGATCTTGTGTTCGTTTACAAGTATCGTATCCAGGGCATTTTCCATTCCATTTATTGGCTCCGAGGTATTTATTACCTGGAAGGTTACCACCCCTATCACAAGAACCGCCACCAACAGCGCCATTCGTTTAATGGTCTTGGATCTCTCTTTGGTCGGTTCTTCCGCACCAGTGCCTACGGGAAGCTCGGGCAATTGATCCGCTATCGCATCTCCCTCGTTTGACTTATTGTGTAACAAATCCAACTTCACTTTTTCCTCTACCAGTTCATAGAGTTGTTCAAAGTCCGATTGAATATGCCTATCGGTGGTAAGGGTATTAATGTCCTTAAGAATATGCGTAAGTCGTGCTATATTCCCCCTTATCTCCGTATAGAGATTAAGATCGTCCGTTACTCCCTGAATATTGGAAAGCTCCTTCAATTCCCTGATTTTTGCATTCAGGTTTTCGGTTTCATTTTCCCAGTACTTCAACAAGTCCAACCGATCTACTGCTTTGGCTATTTTTACCTCCTCCAAGACCACCGGAAAAATACGCTCATAAAAATCACGGTTCCTAAATATCTGCAGCAACTCGAACATGCAGTTTTCGGACCGGAGGTACTTATTGCTTATAATTAGAATTATATATTTTCCCCGACCAATGTCCTCCATAAAAGTTTTGATACGCCCCTTATATCCCAGATCATTTTTGTCTCGAATAATACGTAGGCCCCTTTTTTGAAATTCCTTTTCAATCGCTTCCGCAATTGCTTCGCTTTCGGAACCCCAGGCGTATGATATATATATGGATGGCATAAAATTGCTTTCCTATAACTACAGAGAAATTATCTTAACCAACTATCTATAGTTCCTTTATTTATTACTAACACCCTATAATTTACAATTTTCCTTATTAAAATAACGGTATATATGTGTTTTTAGCAACAAATACTGTGTGATTAGCAATAAATTACAAAATGACCGTTATCACCTGGCAAAACGTAAAAATCCATACCCACTATGAGATTTCTCATCCTTTTCCCTCTCTTGCTCTATCATTGGAAAACCGACTATACATTAATTATACCCACTCATACATTTTTTTACTTTGTACTGGGAATAACTTTCTAACTTATGATGTCTTCACGGAAGTCCGACTTTAAGATTAATAAGCTGTAATCCAACACTGGAAGGGGGCAATTTATCGGCTATCGCCTACGACCACTTTGGAAGTCTACAGAACTATTGATTGCGTAATTGAAACAAGTATTTAAGTAAGTACTATGAGTCTATCGGCCCTTTTAGGAAAGAAATCCAGACCTCGAATATTCATATGTTACCGTAGGGGTGGCGAAGGTGCGGGATTTGGTGGCCGTATAGCCGATAAACTGGTGAAGCATTTTGGCCATAGTCAATGCTTTAGGGATATTGAGGACATAGAAAAGGGCACTGATTTTGTGGAGAGTATTAAACACGCCACCAGTATTTGCGATTTGTTATTGGTAGTCATTGGGCCGGACTGGGTAAGTATGAAAGATGCCCATGGGGTTCCTAGACTCCAGGACCCTCAAGATTTTGTCCGTTTGGAGGTAAGTACCGCCTTAGCTCGGAATATCCGGGTGATTCCCGTATTGGTAGGAGGGGCAAAGATGCCCTTGGAAGATGAATTACCGGACGATTTAAAATCGCTCGTCAGGAGGCAGTCGCACGAACTAACGGACCAACGCTGGGATTACGATTCGGACGAATTGATAAGATCCATAGAGTCCATTGGCATTAGAGGTAGATCCCCAAAGGAACAGGAAGCCCGTAAAAGGAAACAGAAAATCATAGTGGCTGTGGTGGTCACTACCTTTGTGATTCTAATTACCCTTGGTATTGGTTTTATGTGGAAGTCACAGACCGACAAAAAGCCTATTAACGGTGATCAATCTAATATTCCAGCCCAACTTCTTACCACCGATCCAATTCCTACGGAGAAGGAGAATAAGAATGCTGTTAAACCCGTTAAAACTGTAGAAAAGAAAGCACCTGATTACAGTCAGGAAATTGTTGCTATTAAAAAATCCATACAATTGGGATCCAATCTGGAATCCCTGGCAATGGCCACCTTGGACCCTACGCCTTTGGGTCAGGTTTTTTCCGAAGATGCCCTTCAGGATTATGAAGATATTTTATCCGAATTTTATTTGATGGGGATTTACAACCTGAACACCTTGGAAAATCAGTCCATTGGGAACATAGAAGTCTACCAGGAGGGCAACGGGCTTAAAGCTGAGGCCAGTGTATCCGAAACTTGGTCTACCCATACGCATAGGACCTCGGATCATTTATGCTTGGTGCATCAACCTTCGCGTAATGCCCCTCAAACTGTATATCTGGAAAAAAAGAATAACAATTGGTTCATTTCTTCCATTGTACAGCACAATAACACTCCCCCCGTAACCACCCAATGCGGACAGTACAATTGTCCCCTGTTGGCCGGACTCTAAGAACGTTGTAAGGGGAAGTTTTCTATAGTTGTATAATCTTAGTTTTGGCACCTCTTTTCTTCACCTCTTCTAACATATGCTTGGTTCCCCCTGGGCCATCTTCTCCTTTTCCGTCCCATAGGGCCAATAAGGTAAGATTACGATCCCCATAGGACAATGCGGTGTTTAACAACCATAAATTATTCCGTTCCCAAAAGGTGTATCCTTTTTTACCATATAACCACACAGGAAGTTCTTTGGACTCGGCCAATATACTTACCTCCGTATCCGCATCCTCATACAGCGCATAAAAACGGTCTACCCAACTACTCCCCGCAAATTGAACGGACTCTACAATGTATTTCTCCGGGGGGAGTGCTAAATACATTTTCCTTTGAACTCCCAATTCCTTGCAGATTTCCAGAAATAGAATATCCCCGCCACTAGCCCCTCCGGAAATACCGATCCATTCCTGCTCCGACGGGCTCTTGTTAACGATCTCTGTTATGCCTTCCTTAATTCTACGGCGTACCTCGGGTTCCAATTCCTTAGGGAAGCGAGGAGTTTTTCTATCTTCCCCATCTATCATATGCCCGGTAAAAAGCAGCACTTTTTTCACCTTGTTGGACGATTCATCCGAGTTTCCGAATACTTCCAAGGCGGGCGTAACGTTCTTGGACATAATGTTCAGTTTTTGAAATAATACGAGTTGTCTCTTAGCTGCATCAAAATTAAGATCAGATCCAGATTCGATAGCACTGCAATATAGGTGTTTTACCCGTTCGGGGTTATTAATGGTTAATACTGCGAGGTCTGCCAAGGTGATTAGTACCCAAGGATCGGTTAGATTATCCCGTTCCAGGGCTTTTTTTGCCGAGAAGGCCGCTCTTTTCACCGTTATGACCAATTGATCAAATTCCTCCACATACCTATCCAGGGCAATTTTCGCATCCAGGGCCGTATCAAACTTAGACTCCCAAATAGCGACTTCACGTTGTGCCAATGCTATTAATGTTTTAAGGAGACCTAGCGCATTTACACCGGAATAGAAGTGATTTAAATCCTCATCATAGCCCTTGGAATAATTCTTATAAGCCTTAAGCAAGGAAGACGATCGGATTGCTTCCTTTCCCATTTCCTCTGGTTTCAGCATAATCCAACGCCTCACCCATTTCGTTTTTTCGTTACGCGCTCTAAGGGCATAGGCCTCTGCTCTTTTATTCCTATTCAGTATTGAAAATTGATCGAACAGCCTATTGATGGCCAATTCCGATTTAGCCAGTAATTGATGGGCGATATCCGAATTTTGTTTCACCTCTATATCTCCCAATCGATGGTATATAGTGGCCAAATATTCATTGGCTTCCAAGTCATTCGGATTTTTTTTTCGGATATGTTCCCATACCTCCTTGGCTTCGGTATAATACTTGGATCTATATTGAATGTCTCCTACCATTCTTAAGGCCGGTATTTGCCATGAAAAGAACTTAGCTTCGGCAGCCAACAGGGACAATTTTCCCCTATGTCCCGTTTCTTTTGCCAAAAATACTTCCTTGCGGTAGTCTAGCGGAACTGCCAAAAAATGTTCTGGATTTTGGGCAGTAAGTTTGGGAAGCATAAGGAATACCGGACTATCGGTCCTATTGGAAATTAGGGTTTGTTTAAGGGCCTCCGCGAGCACTTCTACACTGGATTCCAAATTATCCTGTTCATAGGCTATGTACCGATCTGTCTTTAGGTCGAAGGGCACTTCGTCTTTTCGGCATCGTATCAGGATCGTTTTCTTTTCCCTAAGGGCATGGCGAATTCCCAATTCATAAAAGACATTGGCATTGTGGATAGAAATATCGGCAACAACCACCTCACTGGTAAGCAACAATTGAAACATATCCTGACGAATGTTTCCCGCCTCCAAAATAACCCCCGTTGTATACCCCTTAATCTTGGCCTTTTCCAAGGCTGGGAGAATTAAGCGCTCCTGGACTTCATCAAAATTAATTCCCTCCTTTATTCCAAAAGGCCTAACAATAAACGCTTCCATACTTTTATTCTATTTTACAAAAGGCCCCAAATGATCTAGGTTTACTTGAGATATGGCTGTCTGGGCTCCCACCTGCCGCAGGTTGCTGATATGTTTTACCGAATCCATTTTCCCTACTTTTTCCGGATCTATATGTCCCAACCCCATTTCTTTGAGTCCCTCCTCACTTAGATCGGCATTGTAGCGAACATATAGGAAGTCCCTGCTCTCCTTGGTATCGGTGCTGACCATATCCCCTAATTCCCGATCTATTTTATCCCCAAAAACACATCTACCGAACGTACGGCAATTGATATCCTGATCTACCTGAATGGCATACATAAGGTTGGAGGGCAATTGCAATAAGGTGTTACCCAGGTTTCTATATTCCCCTCCAGAGGGGGCGCTTCCGGTACCCACGGAGACTACCAACAGTTTATCTTCCCCTTTTTCCCAATTGAGCCTATACCCAGGATGTGTTGCCATCCGAAACAGTAGAAATGCTGGATTGTTATAGGGGGTTACCCCACCATCCACAAACACAAAGGTTTTACTGGGATCGGCGGCATCCCATTCCAAAGTCTCCGGTGGAAAATAGGCGGGTGCGGCCGTACTTGCCCTTACCAACTGGTAAAGTTTTACGTTTTGATTATTGTCGGGTCTTTTTTTATCATTGTACTTGGCCAGGGGATTATTGCTAATCGGCCATGGGGAATCCGTACTCCGGTTCATCGTCACTACGGTTAGTAATGCCTTGAATTTTCCATTGGCAATGTCCATATTGGTATCCTTCCCAAAGGTATCCTGCAACATTTCCAATAAAGGTCCGGATTCATAAAGCGACTTCCATTTTTTTAGCAAGCAGGATTTATCGAACATGTCTTTCCCCTTATCGGTGTAAAAATCTAACAACTCTTGGGAAGACATCCCTATGGAGAGTCCGGCAGCAATAATAGCTCCCGTACTGGTGCCACCAAAGTAATCGAAGAAGTCGCACAATCGGAAGTCGTCCTTTCTATTGAGCTTTCTTCTTAGATCCTGTTCTAATTTCAATAGTATTTCCAAGGTGATAATACCCCGAATTCCCCCACCGTCCAAAGCGAGGATCTTCCGCGTTTGGGATTTTTCATAGCGCTGGGACAGATTTCCCCAAAGGGAAGGATTTGTAGTTGGCATAGCGGTCTTTTATTTAGTTTGACGGTAAAGAAAAGGCTGTTGAGCAGTTCATTACATTGTCAAAAATGTTCCAGTACTAGCGTGGGGAGACACATGCTTGGGGGAAGGGTCCTTATAACATTCTGTCCTAAGGATTAGGAAGCCATGGGCTATGAAGGACGCCTTAACAAGTTAAAGTTTTATTTCCAATTCCGCAATAATAGGCAGTCGATTTCTGCTATATCCCCAAGATTTTTCATAACTTTAAGAAGATATAATCCTCTCCCCTTTTTTTCTTAAAGCTGTTAAAAGCCGATAAATGGTATTGGGCCTGCCTCAACACCTGTAAGCGTATAACCCTAAAACCTATTGTATTATGAGCGGATTAGCACGTAGTTATGAAAAGGCCATAAAAAAAGAACTCGGTGCACATGCGGCCTGGTTACCGGTGACCAATACCCTCGCGGTGGGGGATTTTGGTTATTTTGAAGGCGGAGTATTCCGCTCATTGGGCAACCTAAAAAACAAATACCCGGAGATTACTTTAGACATCGCTCCCGGACCTGCCACCAAAGTAAATTTCACTACCCAAGGAACCCGGGTCACCCGATTGGGTGCAGACGGAAAAACCACCGATTCCTTTGCGGCCTTGGGGGATGCAGAGGCAGCGTTGAAATTTAAGTTTGAAAAGGAAAACTCCCTGGTCATAAAGGCAGAAAAGGTAACGGTGGCCCAATTACAAAATATAGATGAGGTAGCCTTGGCCTTGGCCGCAAAGTCTAACTGGAGGAAAAAGTACAAGGTAGTCTCTGCCGTCTACACTGGCGAAAACTGCCTTATAATCTGTGCAAGGGAGGCAGGATCCGACTTTAGCATAAAGGGAAGCGCCCACATTCTGGGGGCGATAGAAGGCGGTAAGGCTGAGGGCGGATTTGAAACGTCGTCCTCCAATGCTAGTACATACGATGTAATAGGAGAATCTGGCGTAGTTGGAGTGAGGCTCTTTAAGATCAACCTTTTCAACAAAGTTAAATTGCTTGGGGACGACCAACTTACCCAAGACGATATTTCTATTGAAGACAATTTTGATTCGGATATCCAGGACGATTTTTAAACCATGAAATCGCTTAAGATCGAATACATCCGTTTTGACGATCTCCAGACCGGAATCCTGATGGGTAACAAGCCCTATATACTTTCCCACGGGGATTTTAACTCCTTACAGCAGGTACACACCCCCATGGGACAATTGGATCTACTGGAGGAATTAGCGGACCACCTTAGGTACGAAGGGACTACTGTAAGAACTACTGAAGAAAAATGGGAGGCCATAAAAAAATGCAGTGATCAGTTACGCACCTTATTTTATAACCTGGATGGGCTGCTAGAAGGTATTTCCCATCTGGAACTTTTTCTAAACCCTTCGGAATTGGCCTTAATTCCATTTGAATTGCTGTTAGACGCTAAGGACAAACCAATCTTTGCCTCTGGAAATGGCAAACCGTTGGTTTTGACCCGTAATTTCCGTCGGGAAACCGCTCCCCAGATTTCAGTTCCGCATACTCCCCGGGTATTATTTGTACATACCAAGCCAGATCATAAAAATTACTTGGGGCTTCCCTTTCCGGACATTCCCTTTAAGAATCACGAACAATCCCTTAATTATGCCCTGCGCCATTGGGGGTTGGACCACCAACCCATGGTCTTGGCCAACCCTACCTTTAAAGAGTTCTCCGCACTTGTCCGGGAAGCGGATAAGACAAATAAACCCTTTACCCATATCCATCTATTGGCGCATGGGTCCTTATTATTTGACCCCAAACGACCTTCCAACTTCGAATATGGAATTGCCTTCCATTCCAAGGATGGAATAGAAAATGACTACAGGCCTACTACGGCTCTAGAAATTAAATTTCTATTTGAATCCTTGGACAATTTGCCCTTTATGGTGAATTATATGATTTGCGATGGTGCCAATTTCACCAATGGCAGCAAACCGGACCGCAACCCGGTACACGCTACCTTTAAAGCCGGGGTCCCCATAGTTCTGGGATCTCAATTCCCATTATCCATGAAGGGGGCCAATTTAATTACCAAGGAATTGTACAAGCGGTTGTTTCGGGCAGAGGATATTCGTACTATTTTAGGGGATATTAGAGCAACATTATATTCCGCAGAACAGGAGTATCGGCATGATTGGATAAGCTTGGTCAGTTATACCAACCTACCCAACGATTACGAATTTCAACTATTGATGTTGAAAATGGAATATCAGCTCAAAATTTTAAACAGTATAACCAACAGCACTTTCAGGACAAATAAGGAACACCAGCTCACCAAAGACGATTTTATACGGGCTAAAGTACAGATAGAAGCATCCATTAGGGATCTGGGGGAACAGCTAAAGGCAATTGAAAATGACAGCAGTAAGGAACAGGCCTTCTTGGAAAACAGCGGACTATTGGCGAGTGCCTTTAAGCGATTGGCAGAAGTTGAGTTTAGGGAATCTCAAATTTTTGAGGTGGACACCACCTCAAAACAGCTAGAATATTTACAAACGGCCCAGAAATGGTATAAGAAAGCCGCTGATCGTAATTTATCACATCATTGGAGTATTGTACAATACCTTTCCTTGGCTTATATTTTGGAAGGTACTATTGCCACTAAGGTAGACTATTGGTATGCGGCAAGATTGGCGGCATTTACGGAGATTGCCACCCAGCATGCTCAGGATAAAAAGAGTGTCTGGGCCTACGGTAGTTTATTGGAGCTTTATTTGATAGGCAGAGCTAGTAGTGAAAAAGATTTTAGCGCACAAATTGTGGAGCTAACAGAGGAATTGGTCCAAAACGCCAAAACCATCAATAAACAGGAGGCTATTAGCACTACAAAGCATCAGCTGCTTCGCTATAGGGATTGGTGGAACTCTCCAGTGTTTAAGATTCCTGGGGAGTCGCTTGTAAAAAATCGGGATTTTTTACAATTGATCATAAATATCTTAGAAGGCCGATAAAGAAAAGCTATTCGCGTTACTATAGGAATATATGGTTTTAGGAAGGTGCGAAGGTCTCAATTCCTTCCCACCTTCCATAAGCAGCGGTATTTCCCCGTTGGTTAAATCTTTAATCTATGACTTCCGAAACTTCTCCGCAACGCAGCATGCTTGCCCCATAATACGGGTTTAAGATCCCCTCTTCTGTACTTAGCCAATACGCCCCAGCATCATTGTTCACCATGGGACAGTAATCCACATATACCTTTTGATTGATACCAAAAGATTTCACCGCATTGATTAAATAGATAGAAAGGTGCTCAAAATGATCTCTTTGAATTTTAATATCGGAGGTCTTGGATAGCGCAAGTGCAGCTTCTTGAAGTTCCTTATCCAACAACATCCAGTGGCTATGGGCAGGCGCTTCCTTTAACAGTTTCATATCTACCTTCTGGATGCTATTAAGCAATTCCTTGGCCGCCTTCATAGGGGTTTCTGCATTGTCTTGGACCAGGGCATTTTCTATTACCATATACGCATCAAAAACGGCTTTCAATTGAGCTTGAAATTTAGCGGGAACCGCTACTCGCTCCAAGGCCGCCAACTGCTCTGTAGCATCCATCTCTAAATCCCCACCAGCATTCATCATACTCTTTTTCCCCTGTAACTGTGCCGCAGCATCTACCGTAAAAGTCCCATGGACCACCACTTCCTCCCCTGGGGTAAGTCCGCCTAAAATGGTATACTTATCCCCACTCTTAGCGCCTAGATCTACTTCTCGCATTTCAAAAATGGGCTCGTCCGGATTTGTTTTCACATATACCAAGGATCGGTTCCCCGTCCAAAGCACTGCCGATGCGGGAATGCTTAGCTGTGTTTCACTCGAGGCCATTGTAACTCCTTTTACCGTACCTACCACAAACATCCCAGGCTTAAGAATTCCCTCGTTGTTCTTTAAGGTTGCTCTAACGGCAACGGTTCTGGATTGGGTATTAAGTCGCGGATCTATAAAAGAAATGGCTGCTTCAAATTCATTTTGGGGGTAGGCATTGGAGGTAATCGCTATTTTCTGTCCCTCCTTCAACTGGGCTAGCTGATGTTCATAGGCATCAAAAATAGCCCATACCGTTTCCAGATTACTGACCTTAACAATGGGCTGACCTTGGCTGACGTAGTCTCCTTCCTCGGCCAATTTTTCGGAGACTGTACCAGAAACCGTGGCATAAATAGGGAAGTTTTCACGTACTTTTCCCGATGTTTCTATTTCCTTGATTTGATTTTCAGATAGTTTCCACAGTTTCAACTTATTCCTCACCGCCTTGTAGAGTGCTGGCTGAGAATCTTTAATAGTAGCTGCGGTTAGCAGTTCCTGCTGTGCCGCAACAAGTGCTGGCGCATAAATGGTTGCCAACAACTGCCCTTTCCGGACGGTTTCTCCTGTAAAACTAACGTTCAGTTTTTCTATCCGCCCTTCAAAATAACTGGCTTGTACCGCATTCGCCTCTTCATTAGGCATAATTTTCCCCGAAAGAGTTAATGAGTTGCCTCCCGCCTCAGCGGCATTGCCCACTACCATGGTTTGAATATTGGCTAAGGACATGGCATTCTTTGTCATTCGTATTTCGTCTGCTGCAAGTCCTTCTGCACCTGCTTCCGCAGGTATCAGGTCCATCCCACAAATGGGACAATCCCCTGGTTCTGGTTGCATAATCTGGGGGTGCATAGAACAGGTCCACATTTGAGCCTCTGTTTCTGTGCTTTCCATATTATGAGAGGCGTGCGAGTCTCCCCCTTCATTGGTAGTTCCAAAAAACACATAGCCCAAGACGAGTCCCAGAGCTAAAATTGCGATATAATAAATATATTTTTTCATGATAATCTTATTTAATTTTTCCCCTGCAGCTCGCAGATTGTATGTTTTGCGCTAGGGATTGCAGCGGCATCCTTTTTTCCTTTAAAAAGATATAGCGAAAAGCCCGCCCGAGCGCCATAATATTAAATTATATATTTCTTGTACTTTATTTATTTGATGAAATAATCAACAATACTTTGCTGTTTAAAATATTCTCCAATAGCTTCTATTTGGTTGATCTCGATATTCAGCTGCAGCTCTTGCACCTCTAGTACCTCTCTAAAATCTATAGTGCCCGTTTCAAAATTCTTGAACAATATTTCTGTGGCATTCCGTGCTTGTGAAAGATTTTTTTCATGTGTATTTAAACTTATACGCACGGCGTTCCTCTTCTTTATAGCCGTTTGCAATTGGGCCACTAAGGTGTTTTTGGACGCTTGTTTCTGAATGCTTAGCTCCTCCTGCTTTAGCGTATTCTGCCTAGTGACGGATTTATACTTCTTATTAAAAATTGGGATGGAGACAGACACCATAGGCATAATCATATTGGGCGCCTCGTTAAATAGCATATAGTTGACCCCTACCCCAACATCTGGCGCACTTTCTTTTTTGTTGAGTGCTTCTGACTGCTGCACTACCTTCTGCAATTCCTCAAATTTGGTCAGTTCTGGATGTAGGCTAAGACTGGCAAAATCTATTGCTACCTCCTGTTCTGGAAGTGTTAAACTATCCGTCCATGTAATCCCCGAGATTTTCTCACGGTTCAGAATTTTATTGAAGGTGACCAATTCTGCCTCATACTCCTGCGCTAGCACTAATTTTCTTTCGCTAAGATCATTCTGCCGCATCTGGAGTCGCAATACCGAAACCGCAGATGCCTTCCCCACCGCTACCGAGCTTAGCGCCAACTCCTCATAAACCTTTAAGAGCTGTTGATTGGCATCCAATACCTGTTGTTTTTTTGCCAATTCATATAATCGGTAATAGGATTGGGACAGAGACATCGCAATTTTTCTTTTTGCGATTTCAATCTCCACAAAATCGGCCTCCGCCATGGCCGTGGCATAATTACCACGCGCCCCAAGGGTTCCGAACCATGGAAACATTTGCATTACGGTAAACTCACCGTCTGGCATCGCCATAGGCATATGGTTCTCACCTACCATGAATCCCCCGGAAAACTGGGTGTTGGGCAGGGAGTTTACCTCGGATATTTTTTCCGTGGAAATGGCATATCTTTTTTCAAAGGCCTGGATAGTGGGATTATTCCTTACGGCCTCCTCTATAAACGTATGCAACTCTTGCCCTTGCACAACTCCGCTAAAAAACAGCAGAACCACAAGGAGCATCCCTCCTCTTAGCACCTTCGCTATGGGATAACGAAGTCTTGTATTAATTATAAATTCCATTATTTCTTATTTATTATTAAGAGTACTTAGTTGTCTTTTCAATTTTGCTTCCCTTCTCCAACTGAACAAAACTGGAACAACGAAAAGGGTAATCAGTGCAATTAGCATCCCACCAAAACTAGGGATGGCCATAGGGATCATAATATCACTTCCCCTCCCCGTAGAGGTTAGAATGGGCAACAGGGCCAGTAAGGTTGTGGCCGTGGTCATTAAAGCCGGGCGAATTCTTTTACTTCCCGCTTCCACTACTGAAGAACGTACCTCTGCTATGGTCTCTGGATTATTCCTATCAAAGGTCTGGGTGAGGTAGGTGGCCATCACTACCCCATCGTCCGTGGCAATACCAAAGAGGGCAATAAACCCAACCCATACCGCTACACTTAGGTTCACGGGATTCATTTGGAACATATCCCGTAAGTTTTCTCCAAAGAAGTTGAAGTTTAAGAACCAGTCCTGGCCATAAAACCAAATCATTAGGAAACCACCGGCAAAGGCTACGGCAATCCCAGAAAACACCATTAGGGAGGTAGCTACCGAACGGAATTGGAAATAAAGGATCAGGAAAATAATCGTCAGGGCCAAAGGCACTATGATCGATAGCGTTTTTTCGGCACGCAACTGATTCTCGTACGTACCCGTAAACTCATAATTGATCCCTTTAGGAACAATGAGTGCTCCACTGGCAATCTTTTCTTGAATCAAGGCCTGTGCATTCTCTACTACATTCACCTCAGCAAACCCATCGAGTTTATCAAATAAAACGTAGCCCACCAAAAAGGTATCCTCACTTTTAATCATCTGTGGACCCTGTTCGTACCGCACTTCTACCAGCTCTCCCAAGGGCACCGGATTGCCTTTTTCCACCGGTACATAAATATTCTTAAGATCCTCTGGGTGTGCCCTTAGCTCGCGGGGGTATCTAACTCTGACCGAGTAGCGTTCCCTGCCTTCTACGGTCTGAGTTAAAGGCATACCACCTACTGCTACCTGCAAAATTTCCTGTACAGTTTCTATAGATACCCCATAACGGGCCAGTCGGTCTCTTTTAATATCTACCAACATATAGGGTTTTCCCACTATACGATCTGCAAAAACGGCTTCTACCTTAACCCCTTCAGCATGTTTTAGAATTTCTTCCAAGGCTATCCCGAAGGCTTCAATTTTCCGAAGGTCTTGCCCCATCACCTTAATACCCATAGGGGCCCGCATTCCTGTCTGCAGCATTACCAAACGGGTTTCAATAGGTTGTAATTTAGGCGCGGAAGTAACCCCCGGAAGTTTAGTTACACGTACTATTTCATTCCAAATATCGTCCGAGGATTTTATTTCGGGTCGCCAGTTTCTATAAAACTCCCCATCCTGGTCTGGAATCAGGTGCTGAATCTCCACATTAGAGGGATCTGCATATTGTGAATTCCCGTCATGGACATCAACGCTCGACTTTCTATTGGGATTTTCGACTAATCTTCCATCCCTAAGCACAAATAATCCATCTTCATTCACTTTATACCTTTCGCGTTTCCCCTCCTCGTTTAATGCATACTCTGGCTTGTACAGAATAACATTTTCATACATGGAAAGTGGTGCTGGATCCAGGGCGGACTCCGTACGCCCAGCCTTACCAACCACCGTTTTTATTTCAGGAATACTGGCCACCGCCATATCCAGTTGCTGCAGTACCCGCTTGTTCTCCTCTACACCAGAATGTGGCATAGACGTAGGCATCAAAAGAAACGCTCCTTCATCCAAGGAAGGCATAAATTCCTTGCCCGTCTGCTGCCAAATCATAACACCAAATACCACAATAAGGGTGGGAATGGAAAGGAATATTAATTTATTGCGAAGCGCCCATCCAAGAATTTGGGTGTAATAATACTGGAAGAGCCAGAAGAACCCCAAGAGGCCAAAACATATAAGCCCCACAAAGAGCAGGTTCCAAAATATACTTTTATCCACTCCCAACGGACGCCAGAACTCTGCTAATAGGAAGACAATTGCCAAGGCAGAAATAGCGATATTTATCCAATTGGCACGTTTATCAGTGAGTAATAATTTACCTGGCAATTTATCAGCGATTTGCTCATGTTTCAATAAGCCTGTAATTCCGAATCCCATTAGGATAAAACCTAACCAATATCCGAAAATTATGGCCGCTAGCCCTAAAAGGATTAGCCCTCCGTTGATAAGATAACTAGTGACTTTTTTGATACTTTTTCTTCGGAACAAATACGCTGCAAAGGGCGGAATAAGGAAGATGGCCACCATAAAGGCCGAAATTAAAGCCATGGTCTTGGTAAATGCCAAGGGTCTAAACAACTTACCTTCCGCTCCAATCATGGTAAACACCGGAATAAAGCTGATAATTGTAGTCAGAACTGCGGTAAGGATGGCTCCCGATACCTCGGCACTGGCATTATACACCACGGTGTTTATAGGCGTTTTTATTCCAGTTGCCAGAGACCGTTCCTTTTCTTCATCCAGGTGTCTGATGATATTCTCGGAAAGAATGACCCCAATATCCACCATGGTACCAATAGCAATGGCAATCCCGGATAATGCCACAATATTGGCATCCACATTAAAGTACCTCATGGCAATGAATACCATTAAAACAGCCACCGGTAAAAGTCCCGATATTAGCACAGAGGCCCTTAGGTTAAAGACCATTACAATGATGACCAGGATGGTAATGAGTACTTCCAAACTCAACGCTTCATCTAGGGTATCCAAGGTTTCCTGGATCAGTTCCGAGCGATCATAAAACGGAACAACGGTAAGCTGCGAAATGGTACCATCCGAAAGTTCTTTGGAAGGGAGTCCGGCTTTAAGCAGCTCCAACTTATCCTTTACGTTATTGATAACCTCCATCGGATTTGCACCGTAGCGAGCAGTGACCACACCCCCTACCACCTCAGCGCCCTCTTTATCCAAAATTCCTCTCCGGGGGGCAGGCCCTAAACTCACCTTGGCAATATCTTTGATCCGGATAGCGGTGTAGTCTTCCGAGGTAACCACGGCATCTTCAATATCGGCTATTGTCTTTATATATCCGAGTCCCCGCACCAAGTATTCCACCTGATTAATTTCCATGGTTTGGGCACCAATATCCTTGTTGGTTTCCTTTACTGCTTTTACAACATCCCCAAGACCAATATTGTATTGCCTCATCAGTTCTGGCTGTACATCAATTTGATATTCTTGTACATATCCTCCGATGGAGGCAACTTCCGAAACACCACTTGCCGAGGAAAGGGCATATTTCACATAGTAATCCTGAATGCTTCGCAATTCGTGTAGATCCCAACCTCCGGTTACATTGCCGTCTTTATCCCGACCTTCTAGGGTATACCAATAAATTTGTCCTAAGCCGGTAGCATCCGGACCCAAGGACGGATTTACACCATTGGGAAGGAGGCCCGCTGGTAAGGAATTCAATTTCTCCAGAATACGGCTACGGCTCCAATAGAATTCTACATCCTCCTCGAAGATGATATAGATACTGGAAAATCCGAACATGGAAGTACTACGAATGGTTTTCACCCCGGGAATTCCCAACAAGCTGGTGGTAAGCGGATAACTAATTTGGTCCTCTATATCCTGGGGGGAACGCCCCTCCCATGGGGTATATACAATTTGTTGGTTTTCCCCGATATCGGGGATGGCATCTACGGCCACGGGATTCGTAGGAATAAAACCTGTATTCCAATTAAAAGGTGCGGTTACTACTCCCGCGCCAACAAAGAGTGCCAGCAACAAGACCGCTACCAGTTTGTTCTGTATTAGAAATTTAATGCTTTTATTTAGCATGTATATTGATTGTTAAACAGTGAAACATTGATTAAAACTCTGATAGTATCAGAATATTAAAGACAACGAAATATGCCCATCATGACTTTTACCATAGGGCAGTTCCTTCCGCACCAAACATTATCGGATACGGACACTGTTTAAAATCAAATTATATAGGTCTCTTGAAGCTTTTGTAGATCCCAGATGAGGAAGGGAGGTTTATAATCCCTAAATGGGATAATATTACTATCCAGTCCTTCAAAAAGATTAATATACGTATAGTAGAAAGTGGCAACAAAAGCCTGCTGCCCGAAAGTTAATTTTTGAAAGGGAGTTTTTATGTCATCCTGCCCCTCCACCAACAATTGCTTGTCCGTGCAGCAAGATGTTTGCTGGTAATCTAAATCACAACTATCGGATGGCAACTCTTCCATGCCGCAGGTCTGTACATTATGAAATAGGGAGTAATCTACCAAAGTATCTCCACAATAGTGCATATCTACGGTGAACGACATCGTGGTAAACAATACCAAGAACGCCATACAGGCAGCAGTTAATTTGTGGAGAAAAGATTTCATAACGCATCAAAGCTATAAAATATAACGATAGCTATTGTAATTTTAGTATTTTTTTAGGCTATAACATTAAGCATCTGTATAATATGGTATGTATATTAATAACATACCGCATTTAAGTATAATGCATCTACAGGGATTTTTCTAACACTATCAATAAGAAATGAAGGGTTTTCATAAATGAATTACTCCGACTCCGTATCTTTCACCTTATAATTCTTGAGTCTAAACCGTACGATATCCCCTGGCTTCCAGGTTTGCACCGAGGACCTCAACAAAATACGTTGGGTCTCTTCCAAGGGTTTCCCCTCGCCCTCCTTGGCACAATTGGTACACCTATTACAACATACCTTAAGTTGCATATGATCTCCTAGGTACATACACTGCTCTACCATCCCACAAAGGTGTGGTTCCTCTGCATTGCAAAAATCGGTTTCCTCTGCCCTGAAAAATAAGTTTACCTTATCCTTATTAACGGATAAGGGACAATCTTTAGGCCCAGACACAAATCCAAAGGGCGTTTTATAACCGCCTGGTGCAACCGTAGCAACTACATTATTAGACTTCCCAAATAGCTCAGCAACATAGGCAGAATTTGGGTCGTTGTACAATGCATCGGGAGTATCTATCTGCAATAGCTTCCCGTTTAGCATTACCGCAATTTTATCGGATGTAGAAAACGCATCTTTGGTATCGTGGGTGACCAAAATGGCCGTTATACCCATGTCTTTAATAATTTGCCTTACTTCTTCACGTACCTGATCGCGTAGAATGGTATCTAAATTACTGAATGGCTCATCCATCAACAACAGTTCTGGCCTTGGAGCCAATGCCCTAGCCAATGCCACCCGTTGCTGCTGCCCCCCGGAAAGTTGATGGGGGTATTTCTTAACATCTTCTTTTAGACCGGTAAGTTTAATTGTCTCATACACCCGTTGTTCGGCCTCTTTTTTAGGGAGTCCCTTTAATCCAAACGCAACATTTTCAAAAATAGTCAAGTGAGGGAACAGCGCATAATCTTGAAATACCATCCCGGTTTTTCGTTTGTTGGCAGGTAAGGATTTACGGCCGCTAACAATGATTTTATCATTCAAAATAATACTCCCAGAATTGGGATGTTCCAGGCCTGCAATTAAACGCAACAAGGTGGTTTTCCCAGAGCCGCTCTCTCCAACCAAGGCCAATATCTCCCCTCTTTCCAAGGAAAAAGATACATCATCTACCGCATTAGTTGCAGTGTTCTGATATCGTTTACTAATATTATTTAATTCAATAATTGCCATGTTCATTCATTTTAGCTGCTTTTGTTTTCCCAAAGGGTAGGGTTATACTACTTATTTACCAACCACAAAAGCTATTGATCTTCCTACTGCTGCATTTATTTCTTTCTACTGATCATATTATTCAACAAAATAATTGGTATCACCCCTGTTAACACTACTACCAAGGAAGCGTTTGCAGATTCTGCAATCATCTCATTGGTCGCCATATCAAAGGCTTTGGTTGCTAGGGTATGGAAGTTAAAGGGTCTTAAAATTAAGGTTAAAGGAAGTTCCTTTAAGATATCCACAAAGGCCAATAACACGGCCCCAGCAATACTATTCTTAATTAAAGGTAAATCTATTTTCCATAGGGTCCTTAAAGGAGAGGCGCCCAATGAACGCGCCACCTCGTTTACGGAGGCCCCAGTTTTTTGAAATCCTGCATCAATAGCATTATACCCAACCGCCATAAACCGTACAATATATGCCACTACTAAGATAAACAATGTTCCCGATAAAATCATCCCAAGGTCGTTGGATAGCACCCAGTTGAGTTTTCTATCTAGGCCCATCATAGGTATCATAACTCCTACTGCAATAACTGCACCAGGAATGGCATATCCTATGGAAGCGGTCCGCGCTATATGTTTGGTCCACCGCAAGGGACTAAGGCGAATGGTATACAATAGGAAGATGGATATTACCGCTATGGCCATTGCAGCGCCTATTGCCAGTGAAAAACTTCTAAATATCAGAATACCAAATTCAGCATTTACCACATAGCTCCAGGTAAGGGATACCCAATAGAATAGTTGGGCAAGCGGTAAAATAAAGCTTATCAGGAGCACTGCCAGGCAAAGTGCGGTGTACAACCATCTTGTACCTTTGTGTTTTGGACTCACCCTAATAGCGGGTTTGGCCCCAGTATTGGCCGCATTCCAATTACGGCTCCCTCTTTGGAAATTCTCCAACCATATCAATACCAATACGATGAGGGTTAAAATAGCCGAGAGGTATATAGCGGTATTGATATCGCCAAAAGAAAACCAGGCTCTAAAAATCCCAGAGGTAAATGTATCTACCCCAAAGTATTTCACGGTCCCATAGTCATTTAGCACCTCCATCCCCACCAAGGCAATCCCTCCTGCCACTGCTGGTCTGGCCATGGGAAGGGCAATCTTGGCGAACATCTGTATGCGATTGCTCCCCAAAAGAAAAGCTGCCTCCTGCATGGCGCTGGACTGTTGCATAAAAGATGCCCTACAGATTACATACACATAAGGAAACAGGCTAATAGAGAGAATAAAAATAGCCCCAGGCATGTTCATAATATCTACAATAGCGCCTTTAAAATGTATATCAAAATTATTGCGAAAAAAGGCCTGCACCGGGCCCGTATATTCCAAAATCCCCACATAGCTATACCCCATCATATACGAGGGAAAAGCAAGCGGTAAGATTAATAACCATTCAAAATACTTACGCCCGGGAAAGTCGTACATAGAGACCAACCAGGCCATACTCACCCCAATCAGGAAGGTGAAAAACCCCACCCCCAGTAACAAGAGGGCGGAATTGACAAAATAAGAAGGCAGCAAATTGGACGCAATATGCTCCCAATGCTCCCCAGGCTTATCGAAAAGCTTGATCAAAATAGTGAAGATGGGAGTCAGGACCAACAGTAGTATTACCGTTGCCCCACCCGTCCACTTATTCCACCAATAGGTGGTTCTCTTTGCCATTTATAAATGCTATTCAATGTTTTGGACCTTTTAGAAATCCAAAACTTCTTAAACTTTTAGAGCAAGACCAAGAAGGTTATTTAAAGCCTTTTTGGTCTTACTCCCTCCCCTTCTTATTTCCAACCGGCCTCATCAAAGATCTTAACGGCCTTGCTATTGTATTCCCCCAGTTTATAGAGTTCTACGGTGTCCGTTTTAAAATCGCCCCAAGTCTTTAAAATAGAGGCTTTACTAGCCTTAGGATTGATGGGGTATTCGTAGTTTAAATTCGCTAGTGTCTGCTGCGCTTCCTCCCCGGAGAGGAATTCCATAAGCTTAATAGCATTTTCTTTATTGGGTGCATATTTAGTTACCCCTATACCGCTGATATTAATATGGGTACCCCTTCCTTCCTGGTTTGGAAAAATAATACCGACCTGCTCTCCCGCCTTGCGCTCTTCCGCATTTTTATCGTTCAGCATTAATCCAATATAATAGGTATTTACCACAGCAATGTCTCCTTCACCAGCAGCCACCGCCTTTACTTGATCCCGATCACTACCTTTTGGATTCCTTGCCATATTGGCAACTACTCCCTCTGCCCACTCCTTGGCCTTTTCTTCACCATGGGCTAAAATAATAGAGGCCAACATAGATTGGTTGTACACATTTTCTGAGGAGCGGATCACTACTTTGCCCTTCCATTTGGGGTCTGCCAAGTCTTCGTAGGTCTTAATATCTTCCGGATTCACCCTATCTTTGGCATAAGCGATAATCCTTGCCCTATAGGTTAAACCGTACCAATGTCCGTCTTTCTCCCTAAATTCCGATCCAATATTGCTTTCCAAAACCTGGGAACTAACGGGTTGTAAAAGGTCCCTAGACTGTGCACGATACAGTCTACCAGCATCCACAGTAATCAATATATCTGCATTGGAATCCTTGCCTTCTGTCTCCAAACGCTGGATAAGCTCATCGGCACTAGCATTTACAATATTGACCTTGATTCCAGTCTCTTCAGTAAATTTGGAAAAAAGCTCATCATCTGCCTTGTAATGGCGGTGTGTATAAACGTTAACCACTTCCTTGGATTTTGAAGCTTCACCACATGCCACAAATAAAGTCATTAAGCTCAGTATAAAACCGAATTTTAGGGTATTCCTCATCTGTTTTGTTTTTTTGTTTGATCTGCAAAGGTAAGCTTATTTAGACTTGTTACAAACAAGAAGTAATTACATTAGCTGTTCGTTTTGGATGAGTGAAGCGCTTCCCTACCCCTAAAACTGCAACTAAAATTAATCCCAACCACCCATTGAAAGAAAACCCCTGGAAATGAACAAACTACCCAGACTACACTAAGCGTATCGGCCGCTACCAATAACTTTCTCCTTTTAAAAAGATTCTTGTTTTGGCTAGTAGAACCAAAAAATACTGGAAAAGGGATCACTTAACAATTAGGGACTACTCCCAATGCAAGAGTTACTTTACCAAAAAACCTATCCCACTAACGCCTTATTGATTACGTTGAGACTCCCTCTTTCCTTTTAAAATTAATGAGTACTACCGCAAATAAAATGATTAGGATCCCTCCCCACTGAAGCGGACTTATATCTTCATGTAATACCCAATAGGCACTAAAAACAGAAACTGGTATTTCCAAGGCTGCTATAATACTTCCTAAACCTGTCCTTATTTTTGGAAACCCCCTATTGAACAATAGTGGGGGAAGCAGGGTACCAAATACACCCAGAAAAGCTCCCCAACTAATAAAGCTCCTCCAACTAAAGTCTTGCAAAATTTGAAGGTTCCAAAATAAGATTACCACTATAAATCCGCCATACACTAAGTATTGGGTACGTACAAGGATGGGGAGCTGCAAACCCACCCGAGTAGTTGCGTACATTACCCCCGTAAAGCTCAAAGCAGCCAACAGCCCAAATCCGATACCTCTAAGATCCAATTCTACATTGGTCTCAAAGACTTTCGCAGCCAAGAGCGTACCCACTATGGCCACCAGAGCACCCACTATTTTAATACCACTGACCAATTTCCGGGCCGTAAAAAACTCTAAAGCCACCCCCATCCAAATGGTCTGCATCAGGAGGATTATACCTACGGACACCGGCACATATTGGATAGATAAGTAATAGAAACTACTGGTTAACCCCAAAAAGCTTCCAAAGAGCATTAATTTTAATTTTGGATGTTTTGGGGTACCCGCTACTTTCTCACCTACCTCTTTTTTAGAAAAAAAATAGGCCAAAACGCTCAATACCAATACCCCAAATAAGTACTGGGAAAAGGCAA
Source organism: Arenibacter amylolyticus (assembly GCF_002150785.1). Classification (GTDB taxonomy): domain Bacteria; phylum Bacteroidota; class Bacteroidia; order Flavobacteriales; family Flavobacteriaceae; genus Arenibacter; species Arenibacter amylolyticus. The sequence goes on from NZ_MTAZ01000007.1 coordinate 181,201, forward strand.
GTCCCGCAGTTCCCAAGCCCTGGTTGTTGGCATATTTAACAAAGGTGGCCAACACCCCATAACTAGATGCGCCAATGGCTATATACAATACCCCCCTAAGATGTGTGTTCATTACTTTTAAATTGAGTGAAATTCTTCCTACGGAAAATAAAAGGCAAACATAATCAATCAGAAAGACACCTCGGTTTTAGTAACCAGAAGCACGGGGGGGGGGCCTGTAAACCTACAGAGGCTAACTAGCGCCAACAAATGAAATATAGCACCTACAAGATTATTTTTCCATTACAATTCCACTTAATTTTGCAGGCCGCTATCTTCCCTAGGATTTAGAAGGTCACATCCTCCAATCCCAGTAGCTTCCATAATTAATATTCGTATTTTTACATCCAAATAAAACCCGTTATTTGCACCAGCACAAATACTTAATTACGATCCCATACACTTGTATTGATTATGGAACTGGAAAGACTAGAAAAGGAACTGGAGAAAATCTATATCACCCTCATAGAAAAGGAAAAGGTTGCCAATAGCATTGCATCCTCCGTACATCCTCAATACAGGTCGAGCTCTAAAAACCTCTATCGCTATTTATTATTGCGCAGTACCGATATTCGGGAGATTCAGGCTGGTTTATCGGAATTGGGGATATCCTCTTTGGGCAGCGGCGCAGGATATGTATACGATAATATATCAGGGGCACTGAAGCTGGTGAAATTATTGAACGGTACATCCTGGGAGCAAAATTCCGATATGGAAGCCATTGGTTTTACGGGCAGCAAGAAATTATTGGTACAGCATGCAAACCACCTATTTAAGGTGGACTCCAAGGTAAGGGACACAGAAATTATGGTCACCATGCCCGATGAAGCTGCTACGGACAAAGACCTCATAAAACGGCTGCAGGAAGCGGGTATGGGTATTGCCCGATTAAATCTAAGCCATGGCAACGAAGAACTATGGAGTAAAATTTTAAAGAATGTTGGGAGCGTGGAAAAGGAAACCGAACTTCCTATCCATATTTACATGGATCTTCCGGGCCCCAAAATACGGATCAGCAACATCTACAAACAAGACCGCCCAGAAACGTCTTTAGTGTCGGTTCCCCTTATAGAAATAAACAACACATCGCGCTTATTGCTTATAAAACCGGAGCCCGCCCTACTTTCCGAGGGGTCTAACGTTTTAAGTTTCTCCGAAAACATCCCGTTGATAGAAGTCTCTCTTCCTCAGATTATAGATAACCTTAAAGTAGGGGAACGGGTATTTTTTGATGATGGTACCTTTGAAGCCGTAGTAGAAACTATTAATAATGGCACCGCTACCATTTGCATAAAAAATGCATACAAAAAGAAATTACGCCCCGGCAAGGGCATAAACTTGCCCGACACCAATTTAGAACTTCCTTCCCTTACCTCCGAAGATCTAGAATTATTGCCTTTCATTATAAAGCACTCGGATATGATTGGCTATTCCTTTGTGAAAAATGCCGATGATGTTTCCCTACTTTATAGTGAACTGGAAAAACTAGGCAATACAGATATTGGGGTAATCTTTAAAATAGAGAATAGTACCGCCTTTGAGAACCTGCCCGCCATACTTTTTAGAGCAATGCAAAGACCAAAAATCGGGATAATGATTGCAAGGGGCGATTTAGCAGTGGAGGTAGGATTTGAACGGATATCAGAGGTGCAAAACGAAATTCTCTGGTTGTGTGAAGCAGCTCAGATTCCAGTAGTATGGGCTACCCAAGTATTGGATACCATGGCCAAAAAAGGGATGGCCACACGTGCAGAAATCTCCGACGCCACCATAAGTGCCCAAGCGGAGTGTGTAATGCTCAATAAGGGTCCTTTTATAGTAGAGGCCACCCAAACTTTAAAGAACGTATTGGGGCGCATGGAGGCCCATTCCCAAAAATCCAAGAACACCCTAAGAGCCTTAAAAGTCGCAAAAAAAGGTTTAAAAGATATCCACGGGCAGTACACAGAGGATGCTTAGATCCAAACAAATAACAAAACACGAGCGTGACGCTCGCGCAAGCGGTTATGAGCGGAGTGATGCCTGTTTACAGACATAGTAAACTCGCTCTAAGAAACAGAAGCTTCACCACACAAACGAATACAAATTAAAGCTAATCCCTACAGTTTTCGTTTTACTTCACAGGGATTTCCAAATGCCAAAACATTGTTGGGCAAGTCTTTAGTGACCACACTTCCAGCGCCAATGGTTACGTTGTCCCCAATAGTAACGCCTGGGAAAATCACGGTATTCCCACCTATCCACACATTATCACCAATGGCAACTGGCTGAGCAAAAGTGAGGTAACGCTTCCCATGGCCTACATCAACGATTCTTTCCGAGGCTTTTAGTGGATGGCTGGCTGTATATATTTGAACATTAGGGGCGATGAGACCGTTTTTCCCTATGGTTATTGTATGATTGTCCAAAAAAATACAATTGGTATTAACAAAGGTGTTATCGCCTATGGTTATGTTTTCCCCATAATCACAAAAGAAGGGGGTTTCTATCCACACCCCGTCTCCTTTCCGCTTAAACAGTTCAGACAGAATCCGCTCCCGCTCATCTCGCAATCTCGAGTCTAAGTTATTGTACTCCTTTAATAATGATCGTGCATGGTGATAGATTTCTATCAATTCCGCATCCCTAGAATCATAATACGCACCATTAAGCATCTTTTCTTTCTCGGTCACCGATGTTGGTTTTTAGGTTATGACCTGCAAAATAGGGATAGTTCTTTAGATTTACACCATTATTACAATAGGCTTAAATCTCGATAAATTGCTTAATGCAGCACAGTACTCCCTAAATAAAACTTGTCTCCTACAAGTATCCTCACATCCTAGTATGCCCCATATACTAGGTACGAATATTAAAAACAAATCTAGGATATGTTGCACAAGGGAAGATCAGGGTACGTTATAGAATCCATTAGTGGCAACCTATTAGGATACGCCCCTGGTTAACAATAAGTAAAAACCCAAATTTTACGTATATTTATATAAATTAGGAATTTCCCCATCTACTTAGATTCCTTTATTCCTTGTACTGAAATTGATCATTTTTTTTCTGATTAACAAGGTAAAAGATCAGTGACCTCCCCCAAAGATTTACGTATAACCATTGCCATCCCATCGTTGTGGGACATGGCAACCAAACACACTATAATGAAAACAACTTTAGCAGCATTAGTGCTATTCGCCTGCCTGTTTCAGGTACATGCACAATTCCAGGATGCAACACCTCCCATAGCAGAACAGAAAGAACACTGGCGCGTTATTCATAACGATAGTGTATTGGACAACTATTTCTGGATGTACGACTATTTTGGAAAGGGACCGGATAGCACTCAGGTTTTAAACTACTTAAGAGCAGAAAACAATTATGTAGATTCTGTAATGCACCTATCTAAACCCTTTCAAACTGAGTTATTCTTGGAGATGAAAGCTAGAATAAAAGAAAAAGATGAAAGTGTACCCGTGTTTAAAAACGGCTACTTTTATTACTACAGAACAGACGAAGGCAAACAGTATTATAAATTCTGCCGAAAAAAAGAAAGCATGGATTCCCAAGAGGAGGTGTTGTTGGATGTTGACAAAATGGCCGAGGGACATTCGTACTATTCAGCTTCCGGATTCGCGGTGAGCCCCAATAATAAATATTTGGCTTATGGCGTGGACACCCTAAGTAGACGGCAATACACGATTTACATAAAAGATTTAGAATCGGGTTCCATACTAAAAAACAACATTCAAAACACCACAGGCTATCCTTGCTGGGCTAATGACAACCAAACACTTTTCTATACTTCCAAAAATCCGGCAACCCTATTGTCCGAAAAAATTAAACGACATACCCTAGGTGCAGACGCTGAAAATGACGTAGTGGTCTACCATGAAAAAGATAATAGCAATTATATATGGGTTGATAAAAGCAAAAACAATCAATTCATTTTTATTTACTCCCAAGCAACGCTGTCTTCCGAGTTAAGGATGATAAATGCCAATCTACCAAACAGTGACTTTAAAGTATTTCAGCCTAGAATGAAGGATGTGTTATACGAGGTACTTCCCCTAAACGATCGATTTTTAATACTTACCAACAAGGATGGCGCCAAAAACTTCAAATTGATGGAATGTCCGCTTAATACAACCGAAGCCTCCCAATGGACGGAAGTCATCCCTGTACGCAAGGAGGTGTTGTTGGAAAGAGTAGAAGAGTTTAAAGACTTTATTGTTATCAGTGAACGCGAAAATGGACTTGTGAAATTACGTATTAGGAATTTAGAGAATAATGCAGAGCATTATCTAGATTTTGGGGAGGCGGCCTATACCGCAGATATAGGTGCCAATCCAGAATATAAAAGCGAAAAATTGAGGTATAGGTATAGCTCTCTTACCACTCCACCCTCCACCTATGATTATCACATTAACACCAGAGAAAAAGACTTATTAAAACAAGAGGAGGTTCTTGGCGGATACAATTCAAGTAACTATACTACAGAACGCATATATGCCACGGCAAAGGACGGCAGTAAAATACCCATATCCCTAGTTTATAAGAATGATACGAAACTAGATGGAACATCGCCTTTATTACTTTTTGGTTATGGAAGTTATGGAGCAAGCATGGATGCCCGTTTTGCCAGTACTAGATTAAGCTTATTAAATAGAGGCTTTATATATGCCATAGCCCATATAAGAGGGGGGCAGGAACTTGGTCGTGCTTGGTATGAGGATGGGAAGTTGATGAATAAGAAAAACACCTTTACGGATTTCATTGACTGCGGCGAGTATTTAATTCAGGAAAACTATACAGCAAGAGGGCACTTGTATGCCATGGGTGGCAGTGCGGGCGGACTTTTAATGGGGGCTGTTGCAAATATGGCGCCCAATTTATGGAACGGACTTGTTGCTGCAGTTCCCTTTGTAGATGTAGTAAATACGATGCTGGATGAAAGCATCCCGTTAACCACCAATGAATTTGATGAGTGGGGCAACCCAAAAAACAAAGAAGCTTATCAATATATAAAATCGTATAGTCCTTATGAAAATATTGAAAAGAAAGACTATCCTAATATTTTCGTTACTACGGGCTTACACGATAGTCAGGTACAGTACTTTGAACCCGCAAAATGGGTAGCCAAATTGCGAGCTATGAAAACAGATGAGAATCTTTTACTCCTCCGCACTCAAATGGAATATGGTCATGGTGGCGCCAGTGGACGGTTTGATTACTTAAAGGAAATAGCCGAGGTCTACGCTTTTTTGCTAAACCTAGAGGGGATCTATCAGTAGCAGTCTAACATAGCCGTAGTTCATTTAACACCCTGCTTAAGGAAATTTTAGATTTGCACGCACTTTCCCTATCCAGATCAGAACTTCCTACCGTAAAAGGGACAGTCCATTAATTTTCGTAAATTACCTAGAAGCGATTCAAAAACAGAGAAACAATGTTAAACACACTATATCTTTTAACACTACAGTTACCCATAGGCACTCGAAACCCAGATGACAATAGTCCGCTGGACCTTACAAACATTTTTGATGTGCTAGTATATATTATTCTACCGGTTCTTCTAATCATCTTTTATATCCTTTATAGGAAGAAGAAAAGGAATAACAATTGAATTCACCGCGGCAACCCTGATTGGTTCGCAATATTAGTGAAAAGACTTCCTGTTAGGCTATAGACTAGATAGGTATTATCCATTGCAATGGGATATCTACAACTAATTATAGCAGCTGCCAAAAGTGACACACTTAAAGAAGAAACAAGGGATTGGCTCCGCCCTTCCCTACAAAGCTCCGCTTT
>NZ_MTAZ01000069.1 GCF_002150785.1 Arenibacter amylolyticus
TAGGTGAACATGGGCTGCCGGACGCCTTCCTAACGGCAGGTAAACCTTCCTTAAGCCAATGTAGAAAACTCTTGATTTGCTACCAAAGGAGAAAGTAGGCCGAAAACTTTTGGTAGATGCCACTTGTGAGCCCTTCCTTATCCGCAGAGGACCGAGAAGTAAATGCAACGATTTGCATTTATAGCGAGGGGCCAGTTGGAGCGCTGGCAAAGCTCCGAGATTCAGCTTTTTATTTTTTTAAAAATCGCGGAGTTTTTAAACCGGTTTTTAGATCTAATCTAGGACCGATCGGAAAATGCAACGATTTGCATTTGCCGAGAGGGGCCAGTTGGTGCGTTGGCCTTGGCTACGGCTGGCTCCTCTTTCCAAAGGTACACTGTACCTTTGTCTCTCGGCCCTGGACAAGCAAAGAAATCATAGATTCACGAAATCCATTAGAAAACAAATAACAATTCTTGAGTAAAATGAAAGGGAATTTGGTTGAGGGGAAAGGTATAGTATAACTGGCATAAGAAAAAGAAGTCCTGCTCAAATCAACATTAATATTTTACCTAAACACAACAATTAGTCATGATCCTTAAAATATTAGCATAGATTGCCGATAACTAAAAGCCGATTATAAACAATTCCTTACCATCCACACATTTAGGGCTTTATTAAGAGGATTCTCGTGTTACCTTTAGGGTAAGCAACATAAAAAGAGGGGGTTAGGTGGTATTAACCTGACACAGTGAATGGTTATCCTAAAATTATATAACAATATACAATAGAGATATAACGCATTCCCACTTTATAAAACAGAAATTTGAATTTTTAAATTCACAACTATGTCACAGATTACACATATTATATTGGAATTGAATCTAATTTTCACTGGTGGAGTTATCCTCTATTTATTATATGGAATGTTTTTTTCAAAAAGAAATAATCAATGGTAGTCTACTCTATGACTCGCACCCAACACATTGGCACTAACATACAGATTTCATCTGTTTTAGATTAACTCAATTATCTACTTAGATATTCAAACACCCAGAATTTAGGCTAGATCTCCTGATCCTCTGAAATTGGGATTAACGGCAGCAATTGACTGAAGACAAAAAAAGGCTCCCAATTACTTGGAAGCCTTGTTTTTACTACTGTGGGCCCTACTGGATTCGAACCAGTGACCCCCTGCTTGTAAGGCAGGTGCTCTGAACCAACTGAGCTAAGAGCCCCACTATTTCATTTCAAAAAATTTGCTTTTAGCTTCTCGGGGCGCGCCCCTTGCTGTAAGCAGGTGCAAATATAAGACAGTTTTTTACTTCTGCAAAAGAAAACCAAAAAAAATATCAAACTATTTCTGCAACCACAAAAGTACTCCCTCCTACAAAAATGAAGTCGGCCTTATCAGCTGATTTTTTTGCAGATTCAAACGCCTCAGCAACAGATGCATACGCTTCACCCTTTAAACCACAAGCCACTGCCCGCTCTTTTAAAGCTGCCACAGCTAACCCCCTTGGAATATTTGGTCTACAAAAATAATACTGTGCATTTTTCGGAAAAAGAGGAAATATTTGCTCCAAATCCTTTTCCTTAACAAATCCGAGCACCATATGCAGCTTGTCTGCTTTCTGTTTTTTTATCTGATCCAAGACAATAGTGAGCCCCTCTGTATTATGGGCAGTATCACACACTACTAAGGGGTTCTCCCCCAATACGTGCCATTTACCCATCAAACCAGTATTCACAGACACTTTATCTAGCCCATTAACTATATTTGATTCTGTTATAGAAAACCCTTTTAATTCTTTAATGGCAGCCACCACCCCTTTTACATTTTTGGACTGATACCCCCCCAGCAAAGAAGTTTTATAGGTGCTAGGTACTACTTCACTCGCAAAAACTATCTTAGAACCCATATCCTGAGCTACCTCAGAAAAAACCACTGCCGTCTCCTCTTGAAGCTCGCTGATTACCACAGGGACGCCCGGCTTTATAATACCTGCTTTTTCATAGGCAATCTTTTGAATGGTATCTCCCAACACCTCTACATGGTCATATCCTATATTAGTAATCAAGGAAACCTCCGGGATAATAATATTGGTAGAGTCTAACCTCCCCCCCATGCCCACTTCTATAATAGCAATATCTACCTCCTCCGATTGAAAGTATTGAAACGCCATACCCACTGTCATTTCAAAAAAGGACAATTTATGAGCCTCCAAAAACACTTTGTTTTTTTTAATGAAGTTAACTACATACTCCTCTGGCACTAGCTTACCATCTACCTTTATCCGCTCACGAAAATCTTTTAAATGTGGGGAGGTGTACAGCCCTGTCTTATAACCAGCCTCTTGCAAAATAGAGGATAACATATGGCTACTAGACCCTTTTCCGTTGGTCCCTCCAACATGGATACTTTTAAATTTCCTTTCCGGATTGCCCAGAAACTCCGTAAAACTACGTATGTTATCTAGTTTAGCATTAAAGGCAGACGCTCCTTTCTGCTGGTACATGGGCAGCTGGACAAACATCCACGCCAAGGTTTCCTGATAAGTCATTGCGTATTGCAGGTTGAATTAAAAATAATGATATACTGTTAAAAAAATGGAGAGCACTTTAGTTCTATACTTGTTGATAGGCCATTTAAAAGACCCACTAATTTCCATGAAAATTACTCCCCCAATTTGAAGTTAACAACTACAAAACCGGTTTGCTGTGACGGGGCATTGGCATCTAGATTCCATTTATGCATTAAAGCGGTTTGTTTAGCTGGAGCCAACAGACAGGGATGATTATTGGTAGTACCTTTTACTCCCGGGGTGGCTTCTACCACGTCTCCATTCCTATTCACTACTATCCTAACTACTACCCTACCTTCCTCATTACATTCTTGCGGCACTTTCCCTTGATTAACTAACGACCTGCCCTTAAGCCCATATCCCCCGCTTCCAGTACCAGCGCCAGGACTACCGTAATAACTTGTAGCATAAGGGTCACCTTCCGGACTCCCCTTATCCCCAGTCTGATTGTCATCACCTTCGCTTCCAGTGGCGACACCGTCAGATTTATTAATGCCCCCGATAAGTTGATCTAATTTATTCCTTTTCGCTTCTTGCTCGCGTTTAATCTTCTCTTCCGCTTCCTTCTTCTCACGCGCAATCCTATCTGCTTCCGCCTGGGCTTTCTTAGCAGCCTCTTTAGCCTTGCGTGCTGCTTCTTGTTGCTGTTTAATTAAAATAGACTCCTCATCCTCTTGGGTAAGGACTTTTTCTATGGGTTTCTCCTCTGCCACCTGTTCTTGAGGAACCTGCTCTTGCACTTTTTCCTCTATCACCTCGGGTTTAGTAACCGGTTGGGATTTTATTTTTTCCTTGGGCTGAACCTTTCCGCTTCCATATTCCATGGTACCAAAATTAATGGTAATACCACTTTCCAATGGGGGATCCATATAGGTAAGTCCAATATAAAAAAGTAAAAGCAGGAGCACGCTAAGCAACAAGGTTGTAAGCGTAAAGGATTTCTTTTTATGTTTTGTATTGAATAATGCCATTAATTGGGGCGCACTGCCAAAATAACCTTGTAATTATTTCTATTGGCAATATCCATCACATTTACGGCCTCTTTAATGGCCACGCTTTCTTCTGCTCGTAGAATAATCGTAGGTTTCTCCTTTCCCTCCAGTGCTTTTTTTAGTTCAATTTCTATGTATTTCCCGTTAATTTTTTGGTTGTCCACAAAATACTCAAGGTTCTTATTGATACTCACCGATACATTCTGGGTATTAGTAGACTTCCCTTTTGCTTTAGGCAGCAATAAATCCAACGCATTTGGAGAATTTGCTGTCAACATAAAGAAAATGAGCAATAAGAATACGATGTCCGTCATGGACGACATGCTAAAATCTGGACTAACCTTATTTCTTCCTTTTAGTTTCATATATTCTAGCCTACAGGGGTTCGTTCAATAAATCCAAGAACTCTACGGCATTGGCTTCCATTTTATGGACTACCTTATCGGTTCTGTTCACCAAGTGATTATATCCAATATAGGCAATAATCCCAACTATTAAGCCGGCTACCGTAGTAGTCATAGCGGTATAGATACCCGCAGCCAATGAGCCCATTTCTGCCTGTCCCCCACTGGAGGCCATTTCGTGAAAGGCCAAGATCATTCCAATTACAGTTCCCAAGAAACCAATCATAGGTGCAGCCCCGGCTACCGTAGCCAAAACACTTACGTTCTTTTCCAGTTTATAAACCTCTAGGGTACCTGCATTTTCAATGGCCGTATTGATATCATCTAAAGGTTTTCCGATTCTGGAAATTCCTTTTTCCGTTAACCTGGCCACAGGGGAGTCGGTCTGCGCACACAATAGTTTTGCTGCTTCCAACTTGCCATTAGTAACATGATCCCGTATTTGGTTCATGAAATTACTATCTATCTGAGACGCCGCCTTAATGGCAAAAATTCGTTCAAAATAAATATATAGCGCCACAAAGAGCATGGCAAAGAGCACAGAAATAATCAGGATACTCCCCGTACCCCCACTAACTATTAAATCGATTGCTGATAGGGTCTTCTCTTCCGACACTAATTCCTCTATTCCTGCCTCTTGGGCAAGGTCTTGTAACAATATCATAAATTCTCTTTTATACGTGTTGCCTTAATAACGTTTTTTTGGGTTTTAAATTATCTGTTCTTCGCAAAATTTCCTCCCTATGGTCAACTTCCATAAAAAGGCCGTATGGGCGTAGTTAAAAGGGCAAGTGAACAAGACCTGCCAATTTTTTATACCCATGTACAGCGCAAAAACTTAAGACCAATTAAGGAGAAAGTTCATTGCAAATATCTTACAAATAACAGAACTTCAATAATCGTTCCCAAGATCGATTTTGATTTGGCTAAATTAATTGTTTTAATGCAATTTCAAATCCTGTTTTACTAAGATTGATTTTGGTATTATTTGCTTTGAATATATTTAGAAGTGCCTTTCTAATGGTTTTTGAGGTATCCTCAAAAATCAATTTATCATCCAAAGGCACCCTTCCTTCCATAAAATAGGCGAAAACACGGGCCATTCCACAATTGGAAACAAAGTCTGGAATTAAACTTATCTGCTGGTCCGTAAATTGCATGGTAGGTCCAAAAAAGATCTCTTTATCCGCAAAAGGTACATTGGCCCCACAGCTAATAACTTCTAATCCGGTATTGATCATGGTAGAGATTTGATCTTTTGTTACCAATCGGGAAGCAGCACAGGGCATAAATACTTCTGCAGGCAGACTCCAAAACCTTTGGTTCATTTCCTCAAAAGGAATCATATTTTCCGCATTAAGGGTATTCCCGTCTTTATTTAGGTACATAGTGGTCATTTCTTCCAGGGTAAAACCCTCCTCCTTTATCACTCCCCCTGTCCTATCCAAAATACCCACTACCTTTGCGCCCATTTTGGTCAAATAAAAAGCTGCAGCAGAACCTACGTTCCCAAATCCCTGTACTATGGCTCTTTTCCCTACTACCGAACCATTTTGCAATTCGTAGTAATGCTTAACAGCCTCTGCAACTCCAAATCCGGTAATGAGATCTGCTACGGTATACTTTCTGGAGGGATCGGGTGAAAACTCTGCATTTTCCAACACCTTTACTACACCCAACCTCAATTGTCCTATCCTATTGATCTTATCGGCCTCCGTTGGTTTAAAATGTCCATTAAAAACACCTTCCTGTGGATGCCAAACCCCGGCTTCTTCCGTAATGGGAATCACCTCCTGTATCTCATCTACATTTAAATCTCCTCCGGTACCATAATAGCTTTTTAACAAGGGGGCAACTGCTTTATACCAGCGTTGCAGCACCTCATTTTTTCTAGGGTCCTTAGGATCAAAATTAATTCCGGATTTTGCGCCCCCAATAGGAGGGCCCGAAACCGTGAACTTAACTTCCATTGTCTTTGCCAAAGACAACACCTCGTTTAGGTCTAACCCTTCCCGCATTCTGGTACCTCCACCGGCCGCACCACCACGCAGGGAATTAATCACCGCCCATCCTTCTGCATTGGTCTCTGCATCTTTCCAGTTAAAAACTATCTCGGGAGGCTTCTCCTCAAACTTTTTAAGTAATTCCTTCATTTGCTTAACCTTCCTTTTATGTGTATAGATTGGGGAAATCGCTACAACCTTGATATATGCAATACCTTAAGTTTTAGTGACGATTATTAGTAACACCCCTTAATAAGCTAAGGATTATTCCTTTATAGGAACCCTAACTAACAAATATAGAAATATAGATCAGTTTTTAAACTTTTTATTCATCCTATTTATTTCATTGGATACCATTATATTTGTTACAACCTCTTAAATTTTCAATAATGGATTTCACACTATCGGAAGAACAATTAATGATTCAACAAGCAGCAAGGGATTTTGCCCAAACCGAATTACTTCCTGGAGTAATAGAGAGGGACGATGCCCAAGAGTTTCCATCAGAACAAGTGAAAAAAATGGGGGAACTAGGGTTTCTTGGCATGATGGTAGACCCTGCCTATGGCGGCAGCGGCATGGATACCATCTCCTACGTGTTGGTTATGGAAGAGCTCTCCAAGGTAGACGCCTCATCGTCCGTTGTGGTTTCGGTCAATAATTCTCTGGTCTGTTCGGGATTGGAAACGTACGGTAGTGACATGCAGAAAGAAAAATATCTAAGCAGACTGGCGAGTGGTAAATGCATTGGCGCCTTCTGTCTTTCCGAACCTGAAGCGGGCAGTGACGCCACTTCCCAAAAAACCACCGCTTTGGATAAAGGAGACCATTATCTTTTAAACGGTACAAAAAACTGGATTACCAATGGTAGCACGGCCGATATTTATATTGTAATTGCACAAACAGATTTAGAAAAAGGACATAAGGGGATCAATGCCATAATTGTGGAAAAGGGGATGCCAGGATTTGTTATTGGCCCCAAGGAGAATAAATTAGGCATACGCGGTAGCGACACCCACTCCCTCATCTTTAACGATGTTAAAGTACCCAAGGAAAATAGAATTGGCGAGGATGGATTTGGCTTTAAATTTGCCATGAAAACCTTGGCTGGCGGAAGAATAGGAATTGCTGCACAAGCGCTGGGAATTGCAGCAGGAGCTTATGAGCTCTCCTTAAAATATGCCAAAGAAAGAAAAGCTTTTGGAACCGAAATAGGGAACCACCAAGCCATTGCTTTTAAACTAGCCGATATGCACACAGAAATACAAGCCGCAAGGCATATGGTGTATAAGGCCGCTTGGGACAAAGATCAAGGAAACAACTATGACATTTCCGGGGCCATGGCGAAACTTTATGCCTCGGAAGTAGCCATGAAAACCACGGTTGAAGCAGTTCAGATACATGGAGGCAACGGATTTGTAAAGGACTATCATGTGGAACGGATGATGCGCGACGCTAAGATTACCCAGATCTATGAAGGCACCTCGGAAATTCAAAAAATAGTTATCTCCAGAAGTATTTTAAGAGACTTATAAGGTAATCACCCTCTAGGAATAACCTATTTCCCTTAAGGCGATTCTGAGCAAACCGTGGTTTCAGGGTATAATATAAACCTGTCCACGGTCCTTATTACCTATCTACTCCCTTCTGCTAAACACCTAGCATAGCGTGTTGGCGACTAGCCTGCGTCCTATACTATTTCTTTCCAACTAACTGGAAATACTTCCTCAATTATCCAATTAGCCTGTGCAGATATGAGTTAATTATGACAATCATAGAATTTAGCCTTCAAATATACAGATGTGCATTTTCAGCAACGTTTCATTAAAAATCCTGCATTTTTTATTGTAAAATAGATCTTTCATTACATTAAATGCTGTGTTTTGCTTATTTTTGAGTGAATACTTCAAAGAATAAGGATGAAGAAACAAGGATTATATCTTCCGGAGTTTGAGCATGACAACTGTGGAGCTGGATTTATATGTAGCCTAAAAGGTGAGAAGTCGAACGACATTATCCATAAGGCATTGGAAATTTTAGAAAAATTGGAACATCGCGGTGCGGTGAGCTCTGATGGTAAAACTGGGGATGGTGCCGGAATCTTGGTAGACATACCACATAACTTCTTTAAAGAAGAATGTGATTTTGATTTACCAGAACCTGGGCATTATGCAGTGGGCAACATTTTTCTACCACAAAAGGAAAACCAAAGGAATTATTGTATTAAGACCTTTGAGGAAAATATTGAAAAGCAAGGACTGCAATTATTAGGATGGAGAGATGTTCCTATAAACCCATCCATTCCAGGCAGAATTGCCGCGCAAACAGCCCCTTTCATCAAGCAACTCTTTATTGGCAAACGAGACGAAGAGCAAGATGATTTCAATTTTAATTTAAAGCTGTTTATCGCAAGGAAGGTCACGGAACACACCATTGAGGAATCTAAACTTTCCGAAAGCAATTTTTTCTACGTTCCCAGCCTTTCCACCAAAATTATCATCTTTAAAGGGCTATTAATGCCAGAGGACATCAGTCTTTACTATAAGGACTTAATGGACCCAAGGGTAACCACCAGATTGGCCCTGGTGCACCAGAGATTCTCAACCAATACCTTCCCTACCTGGGATCTTGCACAACCATTTAGATATATGTGCCATAATGGGGAGATAAACACTTTAAGAGGTAACGTCTCTAGAATGCGGTCTAGGGAAGAGCTCATGAAGAGCGATTTATTTGGGGAAGAGATCAAAAACATCCTCCCAATTGTACTTCCAGGAAAATCAGATTCGGCCACCATGGACATGGTGGTAGAACTATTGTTGATGACGGGAAGATCGCTTCCAGAGGTCATGATGATATTGGTCCCTGAAGCATGGGAGAAAAACCCCGAAATGTCCGAAGCTAAAAAAGCCTTTTATGAATACCACTCTTGCCTAATGGAACCATGGGACGGCCCCGCATCCATTCCTTTCACCGATGGCAACTATATAGGAGCCGTACTGGATAGGAACGGCCTGCGTCCCTCTAGATATTCTGTTACTAAAGACGGTTTTGTCATTATGTCCTCTGAAGTAGGGGTCGTGGATATCGCCCCTGAAAACGTCGCTCTACACGGTAGATTAGAACCGGGTAAGATGTTCTTGGTAAACATGGAAGAAGGCAGAATTGTTAATGATGAAGAAATTAAAGAAAAAATTGCCATTAAAAACCCCTATAAAGAATGGCTTACCAATAATCTGGTACACCTAAAGGACATTCCTTACAATGATTGCCCCATATTTCTAAATGAGGCCTCCGTACAGCGAAGAAAATCTATTTTTGGCTATACTCAGGAAGACTTAAATACCATAATTCTTCCGATGGGAAAAACGGCCAAAGAGCCTTTAGGATCTATGGGATCGGACACCCCCATCGCCGTACTTTCCGAACGACCCCAACTATTATACAACTATTTTAAACAGTTATTTGCCCAGGTAACTAATCCCCCCTTAGATGGCATCCGCGAAGAACTAATAACAGACATTAGTCTGACCTTGGGGGCCGATCAAAATATATTTGAATTTTCGGAACTCCACTGTAGAAAACTAAAGATTCAAAATCCGGTGATTTCCAAGGAGGATTTGGATAAAATAAAGAATTACGATTCTAGCCCGCACTTTAAGGTAGTATCCATTCCCATGCTTTATGAGGTTGACAAAGGTCATAATGCCTTGGAAGATGCACTGCAATCTATTTTAGACCAAGCAGAAACCGCCGTTGAACAAGGCACCAATATCATTATCCTTTCAGACAGAAATGTTAGTGAAACAAAAGCTCCCATCCCCGCCCTATTAGCATGTTCATTTGTTAACAGTGGCCTGCAACGATTAAAAAAACGCTCCCAAGTGAGCCTAATTATAGAATCTGCAGAACCTAGGGAGGTGCATCATTTTGCCCTATTATTTGGTTTTGGCGCCAGCGCCATAAATCCGTATTTGGTAAATGAAATTATTGCCGAACAAATTAAGGAGCAAGACATTACAGAATATAGTGTTGACGAAGCCATTAAAAACTACAACAAGGCTATTGGAAAGGGTATCCTAAAGGTGATGAATAAAATAGGTATTTCCACCTTAAACTCCTATCGAGGATCCCAGTTGTTTGAGTGTATCGGGATAAACACCAAAACGGTAGACAAATATTTCCCCCACACGCCTACTAGAATACAGGGAATAGGCCTCTATGAGATTGAAAAAGAAATTTCCAAGCGCCATACAAGAGCCTATGGAAAGCAGGAAATACCCGCTAATTTAGATTTGGAAATAGGCGGACAATACCGTTGGAGAAGGAATGGGGAAAAACATTTGTTTAATCCCCTGACTATTGCAAAACTTCAAATGGCAGTACGCAACAATGAACCAAAGTCGTACAAGGAGTATTCGCAGTTAATAAATGAACAGACCAAAGATTTAATGACCATTCGTGGTTTATTTCAGTTCTCCAACTACGACCCTATCCCCTTGGAGGAAGTAGAACCTTGGACCGAGATTGTAAAGCGATTTAAGACAGGCGCCATGTCCTATGGCTCCATCAGTAAGGAAGCGCACGAGAATTTAGCGATCGCCATGAATAGAATAGGCGGAAAAAGCAATTCCGGGGAAGGTGGTGAATCTGCAGAACGATTTTACAAAAACCAATCCGGGGATTGGAGTAATAGCGCCATAAAGCAAGTGGCATCGGGTAGATTTGGAGTAACCTCCAATTATTTAACCAGTGCCGAAGAGATCCAGATAAAGATGGCCCAAGGGGCAAAGCCTGGAGAAGGTGGACAATTACCAGGCCCAAAGGTGAATCCTTCCATCGCTAAGACTAGGAATTCCACCCCCTATGTGGGCTTAATTTCACCGCCACCCCATCATGACATCTATTCTATTGAGGACTTATCCCAACTTATTTTCGATTTAAAATCGGCCAACCGAAAAGCGCGAATTAATGTAAAACTGGTTTCGGAGATTGGAGTAGGTACCGTAGCAGCAGGTGTTGCCAAGGCAAAAGCAGATGTTATCCTTATTTCTGGCCATGATGGCGGCACCGGAGCCTCACCGCTCACCTCTCTAAAACATGCAGGCCTTCCTTGGGAATTGGGAATTGCAGAAGCACAACAGACTTTGGTCATGAACGATCTTAGGAATAGAGTGGTTTTGGAATGCGACGGCCAGTTAAAAACAGGAAGGGACGTAGCCATTGCTTGCTTATTGGGGGCGGAAGAATTTGGTTTCGCAACAGCCCCCTTAGTTGCTTCTGGTTGTATCATGATGCGTGTCTGTCATCTAAACACATGCCCTGTAGGGATTGCGACCCAAAATCCAGATTTGCGCAAAAAATTTAAGGGGAAACCAGAACACGTGGTAAACTATATGTATTTCGTTGCCCAAGAACTACGAGAAATTATGGCGCAATTAGGCTTTAGGACCATAGACGAAATGGTGGGACAGGTACAGAAGCTAGACCGCACAAAGGCCATGGAACATTACAAGGCGGCAGGGATTGATCTTAGTCCTATATTACATCAAGTGGATGTTCCCCTAGGAACTAAATTCCACAACACCCAGAAGCAACAGCACGACGTTGAGAAGTCTATCGAATTTGAAATCTTGGAAAAAGCACACCCTGCCTTATTCAGGAAGGAGAAGACCATTTTAGATTTCCCCATTCACAATACCGATAGGGCAGTAGGAGCCATTATCAGCAATGAAATCTCCAAGATATACGGAGCCGATGGTCTCCCAGACAACACCTTAAAACTAAACTTTACCGGATCTGCGGGACAAAGTTTTGGGGCTTTTGCTACCAAAGGATTAACCATGGTGGTTAACGGCCACACCAATGATTACTTGGGAAAAGGACTTTCCGGTGCCAAACTAATAATCAAGGTTCCTTATAAATCAACCTTAAAACCCGAGGAAAACGTTATTACGGGGAACGTTACCTTATACGGCGCCACATCTGGAGAAGCTTATATAAACGGAAAGGCGGGAGAACGCTTTTGCGTTAGAAACTCCGGAGCAAAAGCTGTTGTAGAGGGCATTGGTGATCACGGATGTGAATATATGACTGGAGGTACAGCCGTAATATTAGGCGAAGTAGGTAGAAATTTTGGCGCTGGTATGAGCGGAGGGATCGCCTATATTTTTGATGAGAGAAATAGCTTTGAAAAGAATTGCAATTCAGAATCCTTAAATCTTTTAAAGGTAGAGGAGGATACAGACATTGCAGAACTTAAAGAATTAATAGAAAATCATTACAACGCAACCCTTAGTCCCATTGCCCAGCGGATATTGGAAAGATGGGAGGACAGCTTACCTAGGTTCATCAAAGTATTTCCGGAAGAATACAAACAAGCATTGGCTCGTTTAGAAAAAGAAAAATTAGAAACCATATAATCGTACTATGGGAAAGATAACAGGATTTTTAGAATTCGATAGAAAAGTGGAGGGATACGCTCCAGTAGAAGATAGAGTAACGCATTATAAAGAGTTTACCCTGCCCATGAAAGCGCAGGAATTAAAGGACCAAGGGGCCAGATGTATGGATTGTGGCATTCCTTTTTGTCACAGTGGATGCCCTTTGGGGAACCTAATCCCAGATTTTAACGATGCTGTCTATCGTGGAAAATGGGAAAAGGCGGCCGAAATTCTACATGCCACTAATAACTTTCCAGAATTCACTGGAAGGTTATGTCCCGCTCCCTGCGAGGAAGCTTGTGTTTTGGGGATTAACGAGGATCCCGTTTCCATTGAGAATATTGAGAAGAATATTGTAGAGACCGCATTCTCCAAAGGATGGGTAGTAGCCCAACCACCTGTTAAAAGATCAGGAAAAACAGTTGCGGTAATCGGTTCCGGACCCGCAGGATTGGCCGCAGCACAGCAATTGAACAGAGCCGGACATTTGGTGACTGTGTTTGAGCGAGACGAAAAGGTTGGCGGACTCTTGCGATATGGGATTCCAGATTTTAAATTGGAAAAACAGGTGATAGACCGCAGGGTGGCAATCTTAAAAGAAGAAGGCATCCTATTTAAAACAGGAGTACATGTTGGGACCACTATTTCGGCAACCGAGCTTAAAGAGGAGTTTAACGCCCTTGTGCTTACTGGTGGCGCTACTGTGAGAAGAGGCTTACCCATTGAAGGGGCAGACCTTAAAGGGGTGGTACAGGCCATGGATTTCTTAAAACAGAACAACAAACGAGTAGATGGCATTACCGAGCTAGGGGAAGAAATTAAAGCCACTGGAAAGGATGTTATTGTTATAGGAGGAGGCGATACAGGATCGGATTGTATTGGAACCTCAGTTAGGCATGGCGCTGCGTCTGTTACCAATTTTGAAATTTTAGGTAAACCAACTGTGCAACGACCAGAAAATCAGCCATGGCCCTTTTGGCCCATGCGTTTACGTACCAGTACTTCCCATAAGGAAGGCGCAGAAAGAATTTTCAGTATTTCTACCAAAAAATTTATTGGTGACAAAAATGGAAATCTTACCGGCCTTATAACCTCGGAAGTGGAATGGATTACAGCACCAGGAAGGCGCCCACAATTAAAAGAAATTCCAGGTACCGAAAAAGAATGGAAATGCAATTTGGCATTATTAGCCCTAGGTTTCACAGGATCGGAAACAACCATAGCAGACCAATTAGGGCTTAAAACAGACATACGCTCCAACATTAAAGCCAGTGAAGCAGATTACCAGACCAACGTACCCGGTGTATTTGTAGCAGGGGATCAGAGAAGAGGACAATCTTTAATTGTTTGGGCCATCTCCGAAGGGAGACAAGCAGCACACCATGTAGATAGTTTTCTTATGGGAAGCTCCAATTTACCCCTTAAAGGAGAAGGGGACCTACCTAGGATCTAAGTTATAATTAAGTCTAGATAAGGCAATAAAAAGGATTTAAATAAATAGAATTGCAATTGAGAAAGTGGCAAAAGGAACATAGAGTTCAACGCTGCAAGATCTTTTTAATATTGCAATTCTATTTTTGTTTTTATAAAGGAATATGGATAAAGCTTATCAGCAAATAATTGAATCCCATTTTCTGGAAGTATTTAACAACAACTACAAGTCTTACCTATAATTTTCTTCTTAGCCACAAGCTACCAGTAGCCCTATCCTTGTAGCTGTAACCAAAGGTTGGCAACCCTAAATTAACGATTTTTACGACTCCTAATGAAGTTTCATTTACGAACGCATTACTTACCCATTTGATACTTTTAAGGAGCTAACATGGCCTAGTTTAGGGGAGTGGCCTCACCATAATATCTTTAAAATAAACCACACTTTTAGGATCGTGTCCCTGTAGGGCAAAGGTTCCACCTTTAAGGGTTCTATGTACACGTTCTCCTTCTCGTTTAGGAATGGCGGGTTCTGTATAATCTACTACTACTATATCATTGATTTTTACAATAATGCGATTTCCCTCTACTTTTATGTACTCTGTATACCATTCATCGTCTTTAGCATAGGTTTCCATTATATTAAGCACATCGTATAAGCTCCCCGTCCGTTTCCAGTCGCCATGGGAATTGTTCACTTGCACCTCGTAACCGTGAATAGGCCAGCCATCTTCTTGATAACGAGTGTGTATATATATTCCCGAATTGGAATTAGCTCTGGTCATTACAGAGGCCTTAAATTCGAAGTTTTTAAAATGATGGTTTTGAACCTCGCCCATATAAAACAAATGTGCTTTTGGCCCTGCCACTTTAATGGCGCCATTTTCCACAGAAAAGGTACCTGCATTCTCCCCCACTTTCCAGCCCTCTAAATTTTTTCCATTAAACAGGGCGATCCATCCGTCCTTTTTTTGGGTATCCTGTGAAGTTACTGTGTTAAAAAAGGCTAGGGATGCTACTAGAAGTAATACATAATGCAGTTTGTATTTCATGGTTTCTTCATTTTATTGATATTCAATATACAACAATTCGAAAAAACAAGGAAGTATTTTGCACCTCCCTAATATAGGTTGCCCCATAAAAATGAAATAAAAACTATTATTCTAAAACCTGTCCTGGAATTATATAAGGCAAGTTATGGTTGATAAAGGCGGGAACGGCATCCCTGAAGTATTAAGGCCAGGGCATGGGTTATACCTGGAGGCAGCTGGTGTATTTTGGCCCCTTATCTGTAGTGATCGGTTTCCGGGACTAGCTGTTTCTTAAAACAGGTCAAAAAAAAA
>NZ_MTAZ01000070.1 GCF_002150785.1 Arenibacter amylolyticus
TGTAGTTATTCTTGTAGTAGATAAAGGAAAGGCATGTAGTAAATAAACGACAAGACAGGACCAAGGGCTCCATGCCAAGTATCGGATTGCTAGCCACCTGTATGATTTTATAAGGACAGATTATGAAGCAAACTATACACCCCATAAGGTTGTATAGCACCCGTAAAAAAGTCAAAACGCCCAATTAAAAATTTTCAGAAAATTACGAGCTATACAGTATATCCCCCTATTTATACAAAACCGTTTCCCTAGGTCTTAAATCTTAGTTACTTTTAAATATTAAAACTCCTCCCGTAGCACCAATATTTAGCACTAATAAAATAGCCAAAGGCATTTTCTGTGCTGAAGACAATTAAATTACCACCAATACTTCCCACAACTCCCCTCACAAGTTATACCTGTTGATAATCAACTTCTAAGTGAGATGATCAATAACGAACATGGAGTTAGCCGAAAATCCGATTCTAGAGTAGGCAAACAAAATATATAAGCCATGACAATTTCAATGCAAGGCAACTGGACGGTTGCCGTAAAATCTAAAAGCGCATCTTATCCCCAACGTTTTGTGATTCAAGGTGCCAACAGCGGTAATGGGAGTCACTCTGGAACTAACGACACATCCGTTAGTGTTACCGGAACCCAATGGTCCATAAGCATACAAAACGATCCCGGAACGGGATGGCAGGCTTCAGAAACTCAACTTAAGTTTCCTGTAAAAACTGGAAGTAATTACGTTTTTGACATACACTCCAACGATGCTGGGGGCGATTCGGACTATAACGATTTAATCCTTACATGTTCTACTCCAGTAAACGTAAACGACTTTATAATCTTTGGCAACGTTACCCTGTATGGTGGCCGTTGTATTTTTAACCCTTGCCGAAGGTTTCCATGGGTGATTGAGACACACCCCGCATTAGAAAGGGCACTAAAAAACCCCTTATTATCCGATTATATAAAAACACATTACCCGGAGAGGGTACCCTTAGATCCTGAAGGTCCGGTAACCTTGAGGAAGGAGAACTATTTTAAACCAATGGTATTAGATCTTAGCGGAGAAGCCATGAAGCCCAATACTACCCTTGCTTATCGGCGTACCGAAGGCAAAAAGGACGCTTCTAAAAGTAAGAAAATCTTAGAGGCTAATTTTTCGGAATCAAAATTTGAATTAATTAATTCCTCTGCTAGTATTGAAAATCGCACTACGGCATTATCTAAAGATCGTTTACAATTGATAGAGAGTATTGAAGGGCTCTTTTTCTCATGCACTACCAACCCGGGATCTAACCTTACCCTTTCCTTTGAAGAATATGACCGCACCGCCGCCGAACTTATGGGTGGCACCTATACAGGAACCGGGAATCGAACCCTACTAGGCGACACTATTACCGACATGAATGGAAATTATATATTTAAATTTAGCTTTGATATGACCGTTCCAGGTTTGGAGGATGCCCAAGATATTGCTCCAGGAGAAGATGTGAATACCATCATTTTCCCCGATGTCATCGTCAAAATAGTAGACTTTGCACCCTATCAGGTACTTTATGAAAGTGCTCCATTCTATAACATTCCCAATCTAAGACGAATTAACCTATGTCTCCCAGAATCCATTCTACCGAAAGATTCTCCCACCTGCTTTAATGGCAACCTCATTGGCAGCTTAGGCAATGTATTTATTGGAGGAGACCAGAATAGCACGGGATCGTTCTCACCAACCAATTTAACTAGATATGGAAACTCCAATTATCTAGAGCCTAGCGGTATCATCTCCGTAGAGAGTCCACTAGCTGGTTTTGGGGTGCAATGTGCTGCTTGGAGAGGAACCATTGACATGAAGGGCTGTATGTACGATGCTACTAAAAGTGCTGCCGATAATAAGATTAAATGGTATACCATTCGCATCCGCAGGGCAGGAACTTCTTCCTGGGTTTACGTAACTCAAAACTATAAACACCCTAAATATTCCAACAGGAACCTTCCCAATTACATTGGCGATGATGTAGGTCCATTTTATCCAGCCCCAGGAAGCACATTGGACGGCTCCATTCCTGCATACAAAAACATTCAACGTGAAATATTTGTGGATGGCGAAGACTGGGAGTTTTCCAACCTCAGTAGGTATATGCGATTGAATACGCTTTTGCACGACATAATTTCGGGGGAACGCACCCCCGGCAGGTTCTTCCTTCGGGTAGATGGTTATGATACTAATGGAGCACATGTAAGCGGAGCAACGGATTTGATTGCGCTTTTCATACACAATAAGGAACTTAACTTTGCCATGACAACCCCCACTTTTAACGATCCATCAATAATAAATGTGGGCTGTGGTTTGTTCCATCTTACAGATTCCCAACTAAAGACCCCCATTACCTTCACCTTTAAAGCAACCGAAAACTATGAGTATGTGAATGAATATGGAGTTTTGGATAGTCGCGGATTTGTAGACAACTACCACTTAACTATAGGAAGATGTCCAAGTTCTACTATCACTTTAACTTCTAATCTTGGAGGAGACATTACCTTTTCAGGAAGCGACCTCTTATCTTCCGGAGAGAATGATAGCAACATAAGACATGGATGTCCGGGATATACCGGCACCCAAGATGACTATATGACCTCCAATGCGGTAGGCGTACAGATAGAACCTACCCCGTCTGGACCAGGATGGATACTAACCGCTGATGGAGAGACTTTCTCCGTCTATACTTTTGGTCTAACCGCAAACCAACGGGTGACCAACGGTTATAACAACGGATTATCTGGAACCTATAGGGCTTCGGGGAGAATTATGATGGAATATTTAGCGCCGTGAATATGGTGAGCCCCTCTGGTTTTATTCTTTGCACGCTCGCCGTTTGGCGTATAGGACACCTGCTGTCTCAGGAAGACGGACCATTTGAGCTAGTTATTAAATTTAGAAAACGGTTGGGGCAAAGCTTTTTTGGGGCCTTGCTAGACTGTTTTCATTGTGTAACACTATGGATAGCTATACCCTTTACTCTGCTATTAGCAGACACATGGCTACATGGAATAATTATTTGGTTGGCACTCTCCGGAGCGGCTTCAATTTTATTTAAACTAACCGAAAAATAGTATAACAATGGGGTGCTGTGGTGAAAAAAGACGGGCTTGGCAGAAGAACATTCGAAAACAGTCAAGCAAAAATAATCCTCCCGAAGAAATCCAAGGAGGTATTTCGGAAAGACCTCCCCAAGTCTTTGAAAGCTTGGAAAACAACAGCTTAATACTAAAAGGGGCTGTTACGGGCAAAACTTATTTTTTTAAAGGCAAGGGACATCGACTTACAATCGATTTTATGGATGCCTATGGCATGCAGGCCGAACCGTTTATAAAAAAGGTGGCCAAATGAACACCTCCCTTTCTCTTACAGCTTATCCACAATTTTTGCATAAACACAACAATTGGTCATGATCCCATGATCCCTCAGAACTTCCAAAATGTTGTACCTATGTTGTACCCGATCGAGTAGGAAGGTAGCCATTATTTGGCTACCTGTCCTCTCAC
>NZ_MTAZ01000071.1 GCF_002150785.1 Arenibacter amylolyticus
GAGAGGACAGGTAGCCAAATAATGGCTACCTTCCTACTCGATTTGGCAATGCCTATAAATAAATACTATGCGTAAGAAAACAATTTTTAACCTTGCCATTATGGCCTTAATAATCTCCTTCTTTGTTACTCCTCTGGGAGATTATAGCAAGGTATTGTTAAATAAGATATTTTCCTTTTCCCCTAAGGTGGTCCAAAAGGACCATAGGGAACAAGTGGTGAATTACGATTGGAAATTAAAAGATGTCAACGGGAATTTCTTTAATTTTAATTAGTCTAAGGGAAAGGTGGTCTTTATTAATTTTTGGAGATCCTGGATGTTGCCCAGTGAAGCAGAATTGGGGAGTATCCAAAAGCTGTATGATCACTATAAGGATAGGGTAGAATTTTATATTATTACCAATGAGGACAGAGAGCCAGTAGAAAAATTTATGCAGAAAAAAGGGTTTACATTTCCCGTTACCTATTCTATTGTTGGTAATCCAATGCCTGTAGATGGTAGTAACCCACCCCAATCTTACCTTTTGGATAGGGAAGGAAATATTGTTGTCCAAAAAGAGGGCGTGGCAGATTGGGATAATGATGGTTTAAAGGTGATTATTGATAAGTTATTGGTGAAATGACGCTAATTAAATTGAAAAATAACTGGGGTCTAAGGCTTCTGTTGCTGGCTGTCGTTGTAGTGCTCTTGCTTTCACCTGTTGGTGGTAAGATTAAGACTTACGCGGGTAGGTTTATGGCCGCCAATTCCGTAAAGGGAAAGTTGGGGGAGCAGGTGCCTTTGGCAGCCTATGAATGGGAGTTGTTGGATTTGGAGGGTAACACCCTTCAGTTTAAATCCAAAAAAGGGACGGTGGTGCTATTAAATTTTTGGGCCACTTGGTGTGCTCCGTGCATAGCCGAAATGCCTAGTTTGCAGCAGCTTTATAACGATTATGGAGATAAAGTGAGCTTTATGTTTGTAACCAATGATGATCCCAGTAAGGTAAACGCCTTTTTGGAAAAAAGAAGCT
This sequence comes from Arenibacter amylolyticus, assembly GCF_002150785.1. Classification (GTDB taxonomy): domain Bacteria; phylum Bacteroidota; class Bacteroidia; order Flavobacteriales; family Flavobacteriaceae; genus Arenibacter; species Arenibacter amylolyticus. The sequence continues at coordinate 1,013 of NZ_MTAZ01000071.1, forward strand.
TAGAGTTACCTGTATACTACCCAAACTCACCAGAACCAAATGTATTTAGCTCCAAATTACTGCCTACCACCTATATAGTTAATGAGGAAGGGAAAATAGTGGTGGTAGAGACCGGTGCTGTGGATTGGAACAGTGAAGCAACTAGAAAACTTTTAGACGAATTGTTGTTGAACTAATTTCTTGCCTGCTTGGATTCAGTTAGATTCCTAATGCTTTTCCATTTAATGGAGCTGCAGGATTGTTATTTCTTTTTTCGAAAATATTTAAAGGGAACCACTAGCATGCCAAAACATTCCCCTTTTTCTTTCCCCAAGTGCTTGTGGTGTATTTTATGGGCTCTGCGCACGCCTCTGGCATACCAATTATTGGTGTTTCTAAAGAGCTTAAACCGTTGATGTATAAAAATATCGTGCACAAGAAAATAGGTAGCTCCATAGGCCATTATCCCAAATCCGATAGCCCAGCCCTGCCAGAAACTTGTTTCTGCACCTAAATAAAAGAAGGTCATGCTAATTAGGGCATAAAATATAAAAAAGGCATCGTTCCTCTCAAATTTGGAATCGTGGTCCTTTTTATGGTGGTCCTTGTGAAGACTCCATAAAAAACCGTGCATAATAAACTTATGGGTAAACCACGCCATGAATTCCATAAAGCAAAACGTGGAAATAAAAATCAATATCCAAAATAATACTTGCATCTTATACCATTTTAAGTTTATAGTTTAAATACGAACTAGCCAAAAGGCCAAACTTTTGATAGTTTGAAACCCTTATTCTAGTGCTTTTAATTTCTAAAGGTGGGGTCTTTTGAAGTTTCTGAAGGAGCTTATGATAGTATTTATAGGCCGTGTAAACCCCAAATTTGGCTTGTGGGGGCAATTGGACAATACCTTTGAATCCTGCCTTGAAATCGGCTTCAATTTCCGCTATGATCCTATCTTTGTTTTCCTGATTTAGTGCTTTTAAATCTACATCAGGAAAATAACTCCGGTTTAATTGTTCATAATCGGCCTTTAAGTCGCGTAAAAAATTCACTTTTTGAAAAGCAGACCCTAATGCCATCGCGGAATGCTGTAGCTTCTGATAGGCTTCTTCATTCCCATTCACAAATACCCTGAGGCACATTAATCCCACTACATCTGCTGAACCATAAATATAGTCCTTGTACTCTTTTTGATTAAGTTTTATTTTATCCCCTATGTCCATCCGCATGCTTTTTAAAAACGATTCCACTAAGTGCAGGGGGATGTTGTATTTAAAAAAAGTGTGTTGGAAGGAGTTTAAGATTGGATTCAGGCTAATTTTATGCTCCAGTGCCTCCCAAAGATCTTGTTCAAATTTATTAAATAAAAATAATTTGTCGTAATCGTGGAAACTATCCACTATTTCATCGGCAAAACGAACAAACCCGTATATATTATGGATATCTGCCCTAATAGAGGATCCCAGCATTTTTGTGGCCATGGAGAAGGAGGTGCTATAATGCTCCGTAACCAACCTGCTGCAATGATGGGATAAGGTGTCAAAAAGTGCTTTCATGCGTTAGGTTTTAATCTGTTTTGAGATGAGTTGGGATACTAACTTCCCTGATATGAGGGCTGGGGGCACCCCTGGACCGGGTACTGTAAGTTGACCTGTAAAAAACAGGTTCTTTACTTTGTTGCTCTTCAGCTTGGGTCTTAAGAAAGCTGTTTGGGTTAGGGTGTTTGCCAACCCATAGGCATTCCCTTTATAGGAGTTGTAGGTTTCTTTAAAGTCGCTTACACAAAAGTCTTCCCTAAAGAGAATATTTCCAAGTATTTCTTGGTTCGTAAGTTCTTGAAAACGTTCCATAATTATGTTAAAGTATCGCTCCCTAAGCTCCGGTCCGTCTTTAAGATCCGGGGCAATAGGGATAAGAAAAAAGGCATTTTCACATCCTTTCGGTGCCATTGTGGGATCTGTGATGGAGGGGAAGTTAGCATAAAAGAGGGGTTCCTTTGGCCACTGGGGATAGTCGTAAATATCTTTTGCATGCTGATTAAAGTCGGTGTCAAAAAATAGGTTGTGATGGGCTACATTTCTTAGCTTTGTATTAAATCCCATATAAAATAATAGGGAGGAGGGAGCAAAGGTTTTCCTGTTCCAATAGTCTTCTGAGTATTGTCTTAGTTGGGGCTGTAATAGCGTCTCTGTGTGGTGATAATCCGCACCGCTAACAACAATATCTGCTGCTATAGTCTCTTGGCCTAGCTGAATCCCAGTTACCTTTTGCTTGCCGTTAACTTGTATCCCGGTAACAGATTGGTTGGTGTGGATAGTTACGCCCAATTCGCTGGCCAAATTCACCATTGCTTTGATCACTTGGTGCATGCCGCCTTTTGGGTGCCAAGTTCCTAATCCAAAGTCGGCATAATTCATAAAGCTGTAAAAAGAGGGCGTCTTGCTTGGTTTGGCACCTAAGAATAGGACGGGGAACTCCAGGGTTGCAATTAGCTTAGGGTTTTTGAATCGTTTTCTAACCTCTTTACTTATAGAAGTAAAGAATTGGTTTAAATTCCCCAGAGTTTCCTTGGAGATTAATTCGAAAGGGGAAATGCCAGGACGTAAGACAATTTTATGAATGGCTATCTTGTAATTCTTTTGGGCTTTTGCAATAAAGCTTCGCAATGGAATGGAACTGCCTTGTTCTATTCTCTCAAATTCTTTGCAGATAAGCTCCAAACTATCTCCAATGGTGATGACTTCATCACTAAAAAATATTTTATAAGCCGGATTTAACCTCTGCAATGTATAATAGTCTGAGACCGATTTTCCAAAATCGTTGAAAAAACGTTCAAACACATCAGGCATCCAATACCAGCTGGGCCCCATGTCAAAAGTAAACCCTTCAAAGGTGAATTGTCTGGCCCTACCACCTACCGAATCGTTTTTTTCGTAAATGGTTACATCATGCCCTTCTTTGGCCAAATAACAGGCGGCCGATAGGGAAGAAAATCCAGATCCGATAATGGCTATCTTGGTTTTCATATAATAGGTTCTTTTTGAAACGGAGTGTTCTTGGGTAGGGCCCTGAGTACCGATTCTAAATTGTTAAACGTGCTGATTCCCTCAGGGATTTGGCTTGCTTCCAATTGATTTGCCTGATGTCCCAGAATCCAGAGTTGATGCAGGTTTTTGTTATTGATTAGTCGATGAAAATCTGCCATGTACTTTTCTATTTTATCAGGGGCAGGGGCAACGGTAAAATAGGAGATAAATATAATTTTGTGAAAATGCTGTTTTAAATCCTCCATGGATTCCAAGGGGGTAGCCTGACCTAGATAGATGGTATTATGGCCCATCAATCTTATTTCGTAATTAAGATACAGCAATCCTAATTCGTGTATTTCATTTTCTGGTAAAAAAAGCACATAGGTTGCTTCGTTGTTTTGCTGTACCTGTGGTTTTAACTGGGCGGTATTTGTAAAAATAAGCTGCTTTATCAGGTGGGAAATAAAGTGTTCCTGCGATGGACAAATGACATCGGTTTGCCATAAAAGACCAATTTCATGCAAAAAAGGAACCAGTACTTGTTGCCAAATTTCCCTAAAACCCATTTGAGTGGAAAGTTGGTGGTAAATTTCATAGAAGGCTTCCTGGTCAAAATTAATCATGGCCTGTTTTAGGCCTACAATAGCATGGGTGTTATTGTTGTTGTTTTGCGCTAGCTCCCCTACCAATTGCAGTAGCTCTTCGTGGGTTAATTTGGCTATTTTGGAAATTTTATGACCTGCTTGATAGAGCAATGAAATATTTAAAAGCTTTTGTAAGCTTTCCAAGCTATACGTTCTAATGTTGGTAGTGGTTCTTTCTGGGTTTAGTAATTGGTATCGTTTTTCCCATATACGAATAGTATGGGCCTTGATCCCTGAAAGGTTCTCTAAATCACGGATGCTGAATTCTCTTTTAATCTTGTTCATGATTTTTCAATGAAGATTAAACAAAAATACAATTTATACTGCTTTAATGGTAATTTATTGTAGAGAATTTCATGTTAAAAGATGGGGAGATAACAAATGCCACTAAAAAAACCGCTAACTATACGGAATTTATAGTTAACGGTTTTGGTGCCCACGACTAGATTCGAACTAGCACGTCCTTGCGAACACTACCCCCTCAAGGTAGCGTGTCTACCAATTTCACCACGTGGGC
>NZ_MTAZ01000072.1 GCF_002150785.1 Arenibacter amylolyticus
AAAAAAAGAATTTAAAAAAAAAAAAAAAAAAAATATAATTTAAAAAATTAAAAAAAAAAAAAAAAAAAAAAATGAATTTTGATGTACCTGTAGTTTTATTTTTATTTAAAAGAAAAGACACGGTTTTTAGAATTTTGGATGTAATTTCAAAAATCAAACCCTCTAAAATTTATCTTTTATCAGATGGAGGTAGGAATAAAGAGGAACATAATATTGTTTTAGATGTCAGAAGTTCTATTGAAAATTATATCAATTGGGATTGTGAAATTATAAAGAAATATGCTGAGAAAAATATTGGAGTTTATCACAATATTGGAGGAGGCGCTAAGTGGGTTTTAGAAAGGGAAGAATCTGCCATATTTTTAGAGGATGACAATCTACCTGAAATATCTTTTTTTAGATTTTGTGAAGAGATGCTTGTAAAATATAAAAATAATGACAATATACTCTGGGTTGTGGGTACAAATTATTTAAGTGAATATTCTCCTAGTGATGATGCAAGTTATATGTTTACAAAACATATGTTGCCATGTGGTTGGGCATCGTGGAGCAGTAAATTCTCTAAGTTTTATGACGGCAAACTTGAATTGTTAAACAAAAAATCTGCAAAGGATTTGAAGGCTAGTTTTTTGAATAAAAAACTCTATAAACAAGAAATATTGAAATATTTTAAAACTAAATATACTCTAGAAAATTCTATAAACTTGGCATCATGGGATGCTCAAATTGGTTTTTCATTGAGGTACCATGGTCTTTATGGTATTTCACCTAAATTTAATCAAATTAAAAACATCGGTGTAGACCAGTATTCTACACATGGGGGTTCATCTTTTGACAACCCTTTAACTCAGAGATTTTGTGAGTTAAAAACATTAGAACTTTCTTTTCCTTTAAATCATCCAAATCAAATTAGTATTGATGAAGAATATGAAAAAAAAATTTCCAAAATTGTATTATATCCATTTAAGGAGAGATTAAAAATTTTTATTATGTCTTTTGTTAAACCAATTTTGGGAATAGATAAACATGAAAGTTTTGTACATTATTTAAAGAAGCTTAAAAGTTGATTATCAAAAAAAAATATTTGGGCATAGTTTTTCTTATCTATTGCATAATGATTACAAGTGGTTATCCACTATCTACTGTTCCAGGAAACCTAAATTATTTTTCTTTAATTCCAATTACACTAATAATAACCATTAAACTAGGAAGCAGAGGTAAATTATGGCCTAAAAACTTTGCGAGTTACGCTTTTTTTTTATTATTGTTTTTAACGTTAACTTCTTTTATTACAAATCTAAATGTAAACAACTTATCACTTAATATTAAATTTCTCTTAGTTATAAGTTTTTCTTATATGTTTTGTTTGTTTGTTTCATTTAATGATTTTATAAAATTTTATTTAAAAACCTTAAAAGTCATTTCTATTATTTCATTAATAGGTTATAGTATTTTAAATTATACATCTTTAACTATTCCTTTAGGTACTTTTAAAAATATAAATGATGTTGAGTATTACAATGGTATAGTTTTTTTTGCAATAAAAAGTTTTAGTGAATATGGCAATGATGGTTTTGAAAGAAATATAGGTGCTTTTTGGGAGCCTGGTTTATTTGCAACAACTCTTTTAATTGCTATCGTATTTGAATTATGGAAAAATAAGATTAATAAAGTAAATATTATAATTTTTTTAATAGCGCTTTATACAACTAAATCTACGTTTGGTTACATAATGGTACTTCCAATAGTAGCAATAATAATGTCTAAAAAAATAAAAACAAAAAGAAATATTATTATTTTAAATACCTTTTTTATTGGAATTTTAACATTTTCAGTCAATTACTTAAATGATATTTTAGTTCACTTAAGCTCTTTAAACCCAATATTATTTAGTAAACTCGTTACAGAATCGGCTTCTGTAAACGAAAGAATAGAGTCTCCATTAATAAACCTAGAAATTTTCAAAAATAATATTTTATTTGGTGCTGGTATTGGAAACATAGAGAATTTGTTTATTAGCTTAACTGAGTCCTCTCAAACATCTACATCTACCTATTTTTTAGCAACTTTCGGCATTTTGGGTATTTCTTATACGTTGTTTTTTATTTATGGCATTTTATCGTTTAAAAAAGTTAATTTAACCTCTAGGCTAATGTTTTTAATAATCATTTTAACTCAGATTAATAAAGAACCTCATATGTATTTTACACTAACATTTATTTTAATGTTTTATTTTTTAAAAATGTCTAGTACTAAAAGCTATAATTTTGAGAAATAAGTTGTTAAAATCATATGATAATAATGCTGAACTATTTTGGAATATAATAGGCTCTGTTGGTGTTAAAGGCCTGGCTATGCTTGTCAACATTCTATCTTTACCAGCATATTTATATTATTTTTCAGATCAAAAAATTTTAGGTGTTTGGTTTACTATAATTTCAGTATTAAACTGGATTTTAACTTTTGATTTAGGTATTGGTAACGGCTTACGAAACCTTATTATTGAACCTTATTTAAATAAACAATATAATGAATTAAAAGAATACATATCTACAGCCTATATAAGTATTGGTATTATCTGTTTAATATTAAGCCTTTTTTCTTTTGTTTTAGCAAAATCAATAAATTGGAATAATTTTCTAAACATTTCAGACAAAATAATTAATCCAGGGGTACTTTTTGATTCAATTTTTATTGTTTTCTTAACTGTGGTTTGTCAACTTTTTTTAAGGCTAATAGTTTCGATACTTTATGCCCTTCAAAAAACGGCTATTTCAAACGCTATTTCACTTATTTCAAATACAATAATTCTCTTATTCTTAATAAGCTTTAAATTTGAAAGTGCACCTAAGTCCTTAATTAGTCTTTCTTATGTTTATTTTATAGCTATTAATATTCCTTTGTTAATCGCTACAGTCGTTGTTTTTTTTACCAAGTTAAGAAAAGCAAAACCAAATTTAAGATTTTTCAGATATAAGCTTACAAGTAAAATTTTAAACTTAGGTTTAATGTTTTTAGGTATTCAAGTATCATTAGTAGTAATAAATTCTACAAATGAACTAATTATTGCTAAATATTTTCAGCTTGAGAATGTTGTTGAGTATCAAACATATTTTAGAATATTTAATATATTTCTTGTTTTATTTTCTTTAATTACTATACCAATTTGGTCTGCAGTTACTAAAGCATTTGTTAATAAAAATATCAAATGGATAAAAAAAATATATTTTTATTTAAATATAGTAGCTGTTGTATTTACTATTTTCATTTTTTTGTCTTGTTTTTTTATTAACGATATTGTTCATATATGGATTGGGCCAGGCAAAATTAAAGTTTCTTATTTAACAACTTTTTTAATTGCCACATATACATCTTTAATGATATTTATATATGCATCTAATTGCATAGCCAATGGTATAAGTAAACTTAAACCACAGTTAATTATTAATTTGATTGCAGCTATTATTAAGTTTCCTTTGTTTGTCTTATTTTACCATTATTATAACAACTGGAATTTAATAATTTTAATAAATATATTTATTATTCTTCCTGCAATTATAATTCAACCCATTCAAAACTATAAAGAATTAAAAAAAAATAAGATTAAAAAAATGAAAACATTATGCTAAAAAATAAAACATTATTGATAACCGGAGGCACAGGTTCCTTCGGTAACGCAGTTTTAAACCGCTTCCTACATACAGATCACTTCAAAGAGATTCGCATATTTAGTCGGGATGAAAAAAAGCAGGACGATATGCGAACTGCTTTAAAAAATGAAAAGCTTAAATTTTATATTGGTGATGTTCGTAATTACGATAGTATAGAACGCACTATGCGTGGTGTAGATTATGTATTCCATGCTGCTGCATTAAAGCAAGTGCCATCTTGTGAATTTTTTCCTTTAGAAGCTACACGTACTAATGTATTTGGAACTCAGAACGTTATTGACGCGGCGGAAGCCAATGGAGTACAAAAGGTAATCTGCTTAAGTACAGATAAAGCGGCCTATCCCATTAACGCCATGGGTATTTCTAAGGCCTTGATGGAAAAAGTGGCGGTAGCGGCATCTCGTAATTTAAAAAATACTACTGTATGCCTCACAAGATATGGTAATGTAATGGCATCTAGAGGCTCTGTTATTCCTTTATTCTTAAAACAAATTAAGGAGAATGCCCCCATTACAATTACAGATCCTAATATGACCCGCTTTCTTATGTCTTTGGAAGATGCGGTGGAGTTAGTATTGTTTGCTTTTGAAAATGGAAATCCTGGTGATCTTTTTGTTAATAAAGCGCCAGCAGCAACCATCAACGACTTGGCGCAAGCATTAAAAGAACTTTGCAACCTTGAAAACGAAGTAAAGATTATAGGTACAAGACATGGAGAAAAAGTTTATGAAACCCTTTGTACCCGAGAAGAAATGATTAAAGCCGAAGATATGGGTGATTTCTATAGAATACCTGCCGATAACAGAGACTTAAATTATGCACAATACTTTTCTGAAGGTGATTCGGCAATTTCTGAAATTGAAGATTACAACTCACATAATACGGAACGCTTAAATGTGGAAGGAGTTAAAGAATTAGTAATGAAGTTACCAGAAGTACAAGCTGCAGTAGCACAAAAAGCATAAGTAATTTAGAGTAAGAGATCCAAATATTGTCAGTGGATTATTCTCCTCTTCCCAACAATTAAAATTTCATATGATAAAAATAGGAATTACTGGCCAAAATGGCTTTGTAGGTTCTCATTTATACAATTCCTTAGAGTTATATCCTGACGAATTTGAACGGGTTGATTTCCAAAAAGACTTTTTTGAAAATGGCGATAGTTTAGACACATTTGTATCCCAATGTGACGTAATTATTCATCTCGCTGCCATGAATCGTCATGAGAATGCAGAGGTAATCTATAAGACCAATATTGGACTTGTTTCCAAATTAATAGCTTCCTTAAATCGCACTAATAGTAAACCTCACCTAATTATGTCCTCTTCCTCCCAAGAAGAAAGAGATAATTTATATGGTAAATCTAAAAAAGAAGGACGCCAGGCATTGGTCCATTGGGCCAAAGAAGCTAATGCAACGTTTACGGGAATGATTATTCCTAATGTTTTTGGTCCTTTTGGTCGTCCATATTATAACAGCGTAGTAGCTACCTTTTCACATCAAATTGCAAATGGTGAAACGCCAGAGATTCAAGTAGACGGGAATTTAAATTTGATCTATGTGGGCGAATTGGTTGATGAAATATTAAAAGCAATTCGAGAGCGAAAAAACGAAGAACAATATGTTGTTCCTCATACCGCCAAGGCTAAAGTATCTCAAATTTTGCAGTTATTACAAAATTATAAATCGGAATACCAAGATAAAGGAGAGATTCCAGAAATCAATAATAACTTTGAACTGAACCTCTTCAATACCTACAGATGTTATATGGATATTCTCAATCATTTCCCTGTTAAATTTCAGCAACATACAGATCCAAGGGGTTCTTTTGTAGAGGTAGTTCGTTTGGGCGTAGGTGGACAAGTATCATTTTCTACTACCGTTCCAGGAATAACTAGAGGGAACCATTTCCATACTAGAAAGATTGAGCGCTTCGCTGTAATAAAAGGAAAAGCCCTAATCCAACTAAGAAAAATCGGCACTAACGAAGTTCTAGACTTCTATCTAGACGGAAACGAACCTGCTTATGTGGATATGCCCATATGGTATACCCACAATATCAAAAATATTGGTGAGGAGGTTTTGTACACCAATTTCTGGATAAATGAGGCTTATGATCCCGACGATGCGGATACGTATTTTGAAAATGTTTAACGAGATAGTGATACTTGAAATATGAAGCCAAAACTTATAAAAGGAGGTAGTCACTCTGATGATCGTGGGAGTATTCAATTTAATAATGACTTTAACTCAATTGATATAAAACGTATCTACACTATTGAAAATAAAAGTCCTGAATTCATTAGGGCATGGCAAGGACATAGCATAGAAAGAAGATGGTTTTCTGCTATTAAGGGAAGTTTTGATATAAAATTAATACAAATAGATAATAAGGAAAACCCAAATAAAAATGCCAAGGTCTATACTTTTATTTTAAAGAATGAAAAATTAGATATTTTATGTGTCCCAAGTGGATATGTAAGTAGTATTCAAGCATTAGAAGAAAACTCCAAATTATTGGCCATGTCTGACTATCTTCTTGGGGAAGTAAAAGATGAACTTAGATTTGAGCCCAATTATTTTACCACAAAAGAATTAAAGTAGAATGAAAAAACTGAAGGTTATTACGGTTGTTGGCACACGTCCAGAAATCATTAGATTATCAAGAGTAATCAGTGCACTAGATAGCTCCGAAGCAATAGAACATGTTTTGGTCCATACTGGTCAAAATTATGATTATGAATTAAATGAAATTTTTTTTGAAAATTTAGGAATAAGAAAACCAGATCATTTTTTAAATGCTGCAGGAACTAACGCTACAACAACCGCTGGGCAAATCCTAATTAATATAGATCCTATATTAGAAGATATTAAACCAGATGCCTTCTTGGTTCTAGGAGATACCAATTCGTGCTTATGTGCTATTGCTGCAAAGAAGAGACAGATTCCTATTTTTCATATGGAAGCAGGCAATAGGTGTTTTGATCAAAGCGTACCAGAAGAAACTAATAGGAAAATAGTTGATCATATTAGTGATATAAACCTTACTTACAGTGATATTGCTAGGGAATATTTATTACGCGAAGGACTTTCTGCTGATCGGATTATAAAAACTGGTTCCCCAATGTTTGAAGTATTAAATCATTATTTACCGGAAATTAAAAAATCTGAAGTATTAAATACCTTAGACCTTGAAAAAGGAAAATACTTTGTTGTTTCTGCACACAGAGAGGAGAATATAAGTTCTGACAAGAATTTTAGGGGGTTAATGGAAAGTTTAAATATAATAGCAGAAGAATATGAATATCCAGTGATAGTTTCTACACATCCACGTACTAGAAATATGATTAAAAAAAAGAATATTAAAGCACATTCTGGGATTCAATTCTTAAAACCATTAGGCTTTCATGATTATAACGCCTTACAAATTAATTCTTATGCCGTTTTATCTGACTCAGGGACAATTAGTGAAGAATCATCCATACTAAATTTTAGAGCTTTAAATATTCGCGAAGCCCACGAACGTCCTGAAGCTATGGAAGAGGCATCGGTAATGATGGTAGGAATGAATACAGAGCGTATTATGCAGGGACTAACTCAGGTTTTACGCCAGGAAGTTGGTGCTACTCGTAACTTTAGAGAAGTAGGAGATTATACTATGCCGAATGTGTCAGAAAAAGTAGTCCGTATTATTTTAAGTTATACGGATTATGTAAAGAGAACAGTTTGGAGCGAATAAACATGAAAAACATTTGTGTAGTTACTGCTCAGTCTTTTCCTAGTGGAGTAGCATCAAATAATAGAATTCTTTCTTACACGAAAGGTTTAGTTGAGTTAGGAAATCAAGTTGAGGTTCTTTCAATAAATAAATCTGAGACAACTTCTGGTGAAATTCTAGGTGTCATGTTTTCTAATCTTGGAAGAGGGGCTAACAAGGTGCTCACTATGATAAGTGGCATTTTTAATCTTATTGTTTTAATATTTAAGAAAAACTATGAAACACTTATTGTAGTCTCTAATAACGCCATTGTTTTAGTATTGTTATATATAGTATGCAAAGTTAGAGGTATAACTTATATTCAAGAAAAAAGTGAGTTCCCGTTTGTTTTAAATTATAAAGGGTCTATTAAGATGGTTTTCTCAAATCTGTATGTACGTTTCATTTATAGGCTTTTCGATGGAATGATTATTATGACAGAACCATTAATGGATTATTTTAAAAATAAAACTAGAATAGAATGTAAATTTCTTTTAATGCCTATGACAGTTGATATTACACGGTTTGATAAGGTTGAAACGACTGAGAAATATTCTAATTGTATAACATATTGTGGTTATATGGGTAATAATAAAGATGGAGTCAAAAATTTGATTGAAGCTTTTTCCTTAATACAAGATCAACACAAAAATTTAAATTTGTTATTGTTAGGAACGGCACCAAAGAAACAACTTAATGAAATGAAGGTTTTTGCAGAAAATATTGCCCCTGGAAGGGTGATTTTTGAAGGTTCTGTTTCTCGTGAAAGGATACCATACTATCTAAAAAATTCAAAATTACTTGCTTTAGCAAGACCTAGTAGCTTACAGTCATCTGGCGGATTCCCAACAAAACTAGGCGAGTATTTGTCTACTAAAAAGCCAGTAGTAGTAACTGCTGTTGGTGATATCCCTAAATTTTTAATTGATAAAGAAAATGCATTTGTTGTAGAACCGGATAATAACAAATTATTTGCAAACAAACTTTCTGAAATAATTAGTGAATATGATCAGGCCTTGAAGGTAGCTTTGCAAGGTTTTAAGCTAGTAAATGACGTTTTTAATTATAAAGTACAATCAAAAAGGCTTAACGAATTTTTAAATACGTTTTAAATGAAAATACTTATATCAGGAGATTTTTGTCCCATAGGTCGAAATGCCCAAATAATAAAAGATGAGAACTATTCGTCATTATTTAATGGTTTTGAGGATGTGGTTAAAGAAGTTGATTATGCAATTGTAAATTTAGAGTGTCCTATCACAACCTCTTCTGAAGCTATTAAAAAAACTGGGCCTTGCATAAAAACAGAAAGTCCAAAAGCCCTAAAAGCACTGCAGTATGCCGGTTTTGACCTACTAACTTTAGCAAACAATCATATCCAAGATTATGGATCAAAAGGTGTAATAGATACGATAAACAAAGCGAAAGAATTTGGATTTGAGACCGTAGGTGCTGCAGATAGTCTTAAAAACGCTAAGAAACCATTTATTAAAGAAATCAATGGAATTAAAGTTGGTATCTTAAATATTGCAGAAAACGAGTTTTGCGCAGCAACCGATAGCCAAGCAGGTGCGTATACTTTTGATTTAGTTGATAACTTTAATCAAATTAAGTTATTAAGAAATAAGGTAGAGAAACTAATTGTAATTTATCACGGAGGTAGGGAGCACTATCAACTGCCTACACCTGAACAAAGAAAAAGATTCCGTTTTTTCATTGAGAATGGGGCAGATGCAATCGTGGCTCATCATACACATTGTTTTAGTGGTTATGAATACTATAACAATAAGCCTATAGTTTATAGTTTAGGTAACTTTATTTTTGATTATAAAAAGAAATACCAAAAAGGGAAATGGACAGAGGGCATGAGTGTTATTTTAAACTTAAAAGATAATAATTTTACAGTAGAGTTAATTCCTCATTACCAAGGTAGAAAAAAAGATAGTACTTTAAAGCTACTTGAAGAAGATGAAAAATCGGACTTTTTTAAAAGTATAGATTCTCTTAACAAAATAATTATTGATGATGCTCTATTTATGAAGGAATGGAACATGTATCTAGAAACCCAAGAAGCGTCCTACTTAGCACATCTTTATGTTAAAAATAAATATATAAGATATGCATTTATGCTAGGGTTACTGCCAAAGCGTTTCTTGAGAAATAAACATAATCGAATACTCTTAAATTATATACGATGTGAATCTCACCATGAAATATCAAAAGGAATTCTATATAATGTATAATATACAAATCGAAAATTTGAAATGAAAATAGCCATTTTAACTGATGAAACCAAAAAACAACATTCCACAAACTGGAGTTTCCCATGGATAGAATATTGTAAACTAAATAATATTGATTTTGAATTAGTTAATCCTTATAATATAGGGCAAGTAAAATATTTGTTAAAATTTGATATTATTCTTTGGCATTTCAACAACTATTCACATACAGATATGTTGATGGCTAGAAATGTCTTATTCACTTTAGAAGCAGCAGGTAAAAAAGTTTTTCCTTCAATTAAAGATGCTTGGCACTTTGATGATAAACTGGCGGAAACTTACCTTTTAGAAAGTATAAATGCACCCATTCCCATGTCATTTTATTATTATAGATTGGATGATTTGCAAAAAGCCATAAATAATAATGATTTAAATTTTCCGATTATAGCAAAATTAAGAAATGGGTCTGGCTCTCATAATGTTAAATTACTGAATAACAGTCATGAACTAATAGGCTATTCGAAAAAAATGTTTAATTCTGGAATAGATGGTTCGCCTAATATTTTTTATAAAACTTCATCCAATTTAAAATCCTCTAAAAATTTTAAAACCATTGTAAATCGAGCAAAACGAATCCCTGAGTTCATACGTACATACTCCAGTGCAAGGAAGTTCAATCGTGAAAAGGGTTATGTGTTTTTACAGGAATTTATTCCCAATGATGGATTTGATTTAAAAATCGTTGTAGTGGGTGATAAACTATCATTTATTGGAAGAAATATTAGGAAAGGTGAATTTAGAGCATCTGGTGGGGGCAGTTTGTTTTACGATAAAAATATGGTCCCAAAGAATGTGATTAATTCTGCATTTAAAATTTCTGATAAATTAGGTTTTAATTGCATGGGCTACGATTATGTAGTAGACAAATCATCATCTAATGGAAAAGTAATCGAAATCAGTTATGGTTTCTCTCATCAAGCTTTATTAGATGCTAATGGATATTTTGATCGAGAAGGAAACTGGCATGATGAACCATTAAACGCACCAAAGGAGATCTTACAAAATTTAATTCTTAAAAATAGGATGAGCTCAAAGTAAGCTCATCACTATTTAAATAAAGTTTCATTTGATTAACAAGAGTAACTAGGAATAAATGTAATATAATTTCAGAATGAGAATAATAATGCTTGCTGGTAGGGGAAATAGTACTAGATATATATATAATGGATTAAAAGAAGAATTTGAAATTTCAAAAGTACTACTCACTGACTCAAAGTCAAGAATGAAGATGCTTAAACGAAGAGTTATAAATTTAGGGTATTTTAATGTTCTAAATCAATTGCTTTTTCAAACCATTATTGTTAGGATTTTAAAAATACTATCTAATTCTATAATCAACATAAGACTAAAGGAACTAAATTTAGATCTTACAGATATCCCAGATGAAGTTTTAATAAATGTAGGGTTAGTAAATTCTGAAACAACAATTAACACAATTCAAAATTTAAATCCTGATATTATAATCGTTAATGGCACGTCAATAATTTCAACAAAAGTATTGGAAGCTACCAACGCCATTTTTATAAATACCCATGTTGGTATAACCCCGGAATACAGGGGAGTTCATGGAGGTTATTGGGCCCTACGAAATAATGACAAAAAAAACTTTGGAGTAACAGTACACATAGTAGACAAGGGAATTGATACAGGTTCTATACTTTACCAAGATATAACAGAGGTAAAAAAGGGAGATAATTTTTTAACTTATCCCTTATATCAATATGCTTTGGCAATTCCTCTTCTCAAAAAAACATTATTAGATATTAAAATGAATCAGATGCAGCCCTATAAAAAAGAAAATTCAAGAAGTAGATTATATTACCACCCTACTTTCACAAAGTATATATTAGGTTGGCTTTTAAAAGGAGTAAAGTAATGAGTGGAAAGTTTATAATATCCTTAGATTTTGAATTGCATTGGGGTGCTGCCGAAAAATGGGATGTTGATGAAATGAGGACTTATTTCTTAAACACCGTAAAATATATTCCAGAACTGTTGTTAACATTTCAGGAGTATAATATTAGATGTACGTGGGCAACGGTCGGATTTTTATTTGCAAAAAACAAGAAACAATTAACAGACTTCTCCCCTAAGGTGAAACCTACCTATGACAGGAGGGAATTATCCTATTACAATATAATTCCACAACTAGGAAATGATGAAACCGATGATCCTTTCCATTATGGTCCTAGTTTAATTCAACAAATATTAAACACTCCTGGACAGGAACTTGCCTCACATACTTTCGCTCATTATTATTGTAATGAATTAGGCCAAACAGTAGAGCAATTTGATGCTGATTTGAAGGCTGCTCAGATAATAGCGAAAGAAAATTTTGGAGTTCGCTTACAATCACTGGTTTTTCCTAGGAATCAATTTAACAAAGAGTATCTTCAAGTTGCTAAGAAAAATGGAATTAAGGTAGTTCGTTCTAATCCCAATGTTTGGTTTTGGAATTGGAACTTTGGGAAATTCAAACCATTGTTTCGGGCACTAGATACACTTATTCCAATAAGCAATTCGCTTTGTTTTTTAAAACCTACAAAAGATGAGGATCTATTGTGTTTGCCAGCGAGTCGTTTCTTTAGACCATTTAATCCTAGAGAAAAAAGCATTCAAAGAATAAAGTTAAACAGAATTAAACGGGAAATGACTTATGCTGCAAAGCATAATAGGATATATCATTTGTGGTGGCATCCTCATAACTTTGGAGATGACATAGAAAGCAATAGGGCTCAATTGATTGAGATTTTATCCCATTTTAAAGAACTAGAATATAAATATAAGTTTACCTCATCAAATATGGGTGACTATGCAATGGTTTAAACGATACAGAAATCCTTTTCCATTCTAAGATAAATATTCCACAAAGCAACTCATATAGAAAGCACATTATAAAAACATGACATTAGAACGTAATAAAGAGAAAACACTTTTAATAGTTGCTAATATAGATTGGTTTCTTATTTCTCATAGGTTAATTATTGCCAAAGCTGCTGTAAAAGCTGGGTGGAGAGTCATAGTAGCATGTGAAGATACAGGCAGAGGCAGTGAAATTTCTGTTGAGAGTATTGAGTTTATTGATTTTAAATTTTCGCGCTCTGGTACAAATCCAATTGATGAACTAAAAACCATCATTAAATTTAAAAACCTTTATAAGCGTGTGCAGCCAGACATCATTCATCATATATCTATCAAACCTGTTGTATACGGTTCTTATGCTGCAAAAAAATTAGGTTCTAATATGGGAGTTGTCAATGCTATAAGTGGTCTGGGATATGCTTTTACAGATGGGAGAGTAGGCCTAGTGCAAAAGCTGATTATTAGATTAATGCGTTATGGTTTTAAACAGCCTAATTTATCAGTGATCTTCCAAAACAATGATGATAAACAATTATTGATAGATCATAATGTTATTCAACCTGAAAATACTCTGCATTTAATAAAAGGCTCTGGTGTAGATTTGAATGAATATTCTTTTACTAAATTACCCAAGACTAAAGAAAGGTTAAAAATACTTTTTCCAGCACGAATGTTATGGGATAAAGGGGTTGCAGAACTGAGGGAAGCTACAGAGTTTTTACAAGATAAGTTCGCGAACAAAGTTCAATTCCTTCTAGCAGGCTTCACAGATGAAGGTAATAAAGCAGGAGTACCTTCTTCCTATTTAAACGCATGGCAAGACGGGGAATATGTTAAATGGTTAGGACATCAATCCAACATGGTTGCATTGTATAAGGAATGTGATATAGTTGTACTCCCATCTTATAGAGAAGGCTTGCCCAAAGCTCTTATCGAAGCTTGTGCCATTGGAAGGCCAATAGTAACTACTAATGCAATTGGTTGTAAGGATTGTGTAGATGAAGGAATTAACGGTTTTAAGGTTCCAATAAAAGATGGAGCTACTCTTGCTAAAGCTTTAGGAAAACTTATTTCTGATGAAGAGCTTCGTGACGAAATGAGCCTTGCAGGTAGAAAAAAAGCAGAAGCTGAATTTGATGTTAAGAGTGTAATTAAAAAACATCTTGATATTTACAAATCTTTATTAAATTCAACTTAATAAAAAGTTAACTATTATCTGCTCATTCTAGCTACGTTAAACAAAGCCTCTCAATATGTGACAGGAAAAGTCCATGGGTTTAATTGTCAGTTGATGTATAAGACAATTTTTAATAAGCTAGAATTAAACACATTCGTTTCTCAGAATTTTTCACACTATATAATGATCGAGATTATTCAAATACACTGAAAAAGTAAGAACACACACTATTCAGTCGCTATTATAAAATTTAAGAACCAATAAAACAACATTTAGAATTATTAATAACATGCAAAAAGTTATACTCCTAGGATTAAATGAGCTAAATTTCAGCTATATAAAGCATTATATATCTGAAGGTTACTTAGAAAACTTCAAATACCTTTTCGACAATTGGGGATACAGTGAAACTACCTCTGAAGATCAATACCAATTGCTTGAACCCTGGATACAATGGGTCACAGTAAGTACCGGAAAAACCTATGAGGAGCATCAGGTATTTAGGCTTGGAGATATGGTATATCGCCAGGATTTACCACAAATTTTCGAGCAAATTGAGGAAAATGGGTATTCTGTTGGGGCAGTAAGCCCATTTAACGTGGACAATCGTTTGAAAAACCCTCACTTTTTTGCTCCTGATCCATGGACTCAAACCAAAGCTGCAGGAAACAAAACCTTTACAGAATTAAGCGATGCAGTTTCTCAAGCGGTTAATGATAATGCCAATGGGAAATTAACTATAAAAAGTATAAAAGCACTAATAAAAGGTTTAGGAAAGTACACTTCAATAGCTGATTACAAGTGGTACATGGGAAAGCTAGCTAAAATAAAGTCTGAGACGGGGGTAAAAGCACTTATCTTAGACAAATTATTAGCCGATGCCTTCTTAAATGAATGGAATAAAAGTCAACCAGATTTTTCTAATTTATTTTTAAATTCCGGTGCTCATTTCCAACACCATTATATGTTTAATTCTCGCGCATATAAAGGTGATTTAAAAAACCCAGAATGGTATTGTCCACAAAGTCAAGACCCTTTATTTGAAATATTAAAGGTGTATGACGAAATATTAGGTCGATTATTAAAATTAAATGTCCGTTTAGTTATAGGTACTGGTCTTCACCAACAACCACATAAACATTTAACATATTACTGGCGATTAAAAGAACACGCAGATTTCTTGAAGTTAATTGGAGTAAATAATTACTCCAAGGTTATACCAAGAATGTCTAGGGATTTTCTAATTGAATTCTCCTCCGAAAACGATGCTACAGAGGCTGAGAAATTGTTAGATTCATACAAAGCCAGTTCAGATGGTAAAACTATTTTCAACATTGATAATAGAGGCACTAGTCTTTTTGTAGAGCTTGTATATCCAAACGATATTGATGAAAACTTCGCTATTGAAGGGAAAATAAAAGTAGATAATTTTAAAAAATATATCGCTTTTGTTGCTATTAAAAATGGAGAACATAATGGTATAGGATATGTTGTAGATACAGAAAATAGAGTTCCTAAATCACGTTTTCCCTTAAAAGATGTATATAACTACTTACTGGAGGATTTTAAAGCTAAGAAAAACAGTTGGGCCAGTTAGAACATTCTGTTTAAATATTTTATTATCAACCATTTACTCTCTTGCCTACGCATGTGTAGGCTATAGCTATAGCCAGTACAGCTTGTTGAGGGCGTTCCTCCAACAAGCTTATCGAAATAAATTAAAATAGTCTGGAATCTAAAGTTATAACTTCACTTAAAAATGGAAGGAGATTGCTTACACTCCCAATCCAATAATACCCTTAAATAGTTGTATCACATCCATAAAACCCGTAAATTTGCCGATTAATTTTTTTCGTAGGAATTCCCCTCCTACTTCCAAGAAGAACATAAAATGAAAAAACACCTAACGCTACTGGGGCTACTAGTTCTAGTTCTACAATCTTGCGCCACCAAAAAAGAGATCCTCTATTTTCAGGATGCCAATACCCGTGGACCACAGAACATCACCTATGAAACCCCAAAAATTCAGCCGAACGATATCCTGAATATTACCGTGGGTGCATTGGTACCGGAGACTGCTTTGCCCTATAACAAGCAACAACCTGCTAATACCACTTCTTTTAATAATATTGAACTCCTAAAACTTCAGGGATATTTAGTCACCACAGAAGGTACTATTGTTTTCCCCGTTTTGGGTACCCTAGAGGTAGCGGATAAAACTACCGCCCAATTGGAGAAGGAGTTGCAGAAGGTGTTAGAAGATGGAGGTCATCTTATAAAGCCCACGGTGAACGTACGTCTACTAAATGCCAAGGTCACCGTATTGGGGGAAGTGCAACGCCCAGGAACTTATAGTTTTACGGAACAACAGATAAGTCTTCCCCAAGCCCTAGGCTATGCAGGGGATTTGACGATTAACGGGAAGCGAAATGATGTATTGTTGATTCGCGAGGAAAACGGGATGCGTACCGTTACCCAAATAGACCTTACCGCATCGGACTGGTTTAACAGCCCTTACTATTATATTAAACCCAATGATTTTATAGTAGTAAACCCAAATAATCCTAAAGTGAAAAGTGCCGGATTTATTGGAAATACTGGAACCTTGCTATCGGTAGCATCCGTAATCTTATCCTCCATAATACTTATTACCCGCTAAGCCATGAAAGAATCCCCATACCTAGTAGATGAATTTGAGGAGGAAGAATCCTTTCACCTAAAAGAAGAACTTTTAAAATACCTAGCCTATTGGCCCTGGTTTCTTGGTACCGTAGTATTAGCGCTATTATTAGCCTTCTTCTACCTAAAATATACCACCGCCACCTACCAATCTACCGCCAAAATACGGATCATAGACGAGTCCAAGGAAATGAACATCGCCACCGATGCCATGTCTCTCCTAAGCGGAAGGTCCCAGGTTAATCTGGATAACGAGATTGAGGTTTTAAAGTCGTACCGACTCCTAAAGCAAGTGGTAGAGGAATTACAACTTAATGTTAACTATTATGAAGTTAAAGGGCTACAATCCACACAGGTATGGAACACCCCCTTCTCTATTAACACTAAGACTTCCGTTGACACCATTTCTAAACCTTTGGAGTATCGTATACAGCTAAACGGGAATACGATAGAGGTTACGGATGAGAACAAACAAAACTTCTCCCTCCCGTTACAGTCCACCCCTGCCACGAATGCTTCACTTCCTTTTACTGTTCAGCTTTCAGATAGTTACGTGGGTTCCCTTAAAGAGAGCACCAATTACAAAATATCCATTGCTTCGGTAAAAGCAGCTACCATGGGGCTCATTAAAAACTTGCAGGTAAATTCCACCAATAAGAACAGTGATGTTTTATCCCTTTCACTTGAAGGCCAAAGCGTTCCACGTTCTGAGACCATTCTAAATACCATTATTGATAAATTTAATCAGGACGGTATTTTGGATCGACAATTAGTCTCCAAGCGTACCCTAGATTTTATTGATGACCGTTTTATTTTCCTTACCCAGGAACTGGATTCCATAGAAGGGGATAAAAAATCCTTTAAGCAACAGAACAACCTCTCCTACATAGAGGCTGATGCCGGAATTACCCTTCAGAAGAAGTCGGCCACCGAGGAAGAGGCCTTTAGGTTGGAGACGCAAATTGCTCTGTCCAAGTTATTAAAAGAAACTTTGGCACAGGAAGCAGCCTATAGCCTTCTTCCTGCGGATATCGGATTGGAAAACTCAGGGATTAATTCCTTGGTGAGCGACTATAACCAGTTGGTATTGGAACGCGATAAGATGGTGGCCAGTGCCGGTGAGAACAACCCTACCCTACTGGTAATCAACAGTCAGTTACAGCGCACCAAGCAAAACATCCTACAAACAGTAAGTGCTTACCAACAACAGCTAAACGTGTCCATGGCGCAATTGCAGCAGGAACAACGACTAACTGGCACCTCCTTTTCCCAACTTCCGGAAAAAGAACAGTTGTTACGTGCCATAGAACGTCAACAGAGTATTAAAGAAAACCTCTTCCTATTACTTTTACAGAAAAGAGAGGAAGCAGCCATTAGTCTGGCGGTAACCGCTCCTTCTTTAAAGGTAGTAGATTATGCGCTTACCTCCAATATTCCGGTGGCACCTAAGAAGATGATCATCATGGCGGGTGCGCTATTAATGGGACTTTTGCTACCCTTTGGCGTCCTGTATATTCGCTTTACACTGGATACTAAGGTTCATGAACGTACGGACCTAGAACGTGCTAACCCGGAAATTCCCGTATTGGCAGAAATCCCCTTATTGGAAGGTAACAAAACCTTTATGGAGGCCAATGACAGGTCTGTGTTAGCGGAATCCTTTCGCATCTTGAGTACTAATATCAACTATATGCTCCCTAAAAAGGAAAAAGGAGACGGACAGGTGATTTATGTAACCTCTACCGTTAAAGACGAAGGGAAATCCTTAGTAGCCTTTAACCTTTCCCTGGCATTAGCCAGTTTGGGCAAAAAAGTATTATTGGTGGGTGCCGACCTAAGGAATCCCAATATTCACAAAGAATTTGAGGTATCTAAAAACTCCTTGGGACTTACGGATTACCTTTACGACCCAACAATGGATTGGAAGAAATGTGTTAACAAAGGCTATAAGGGCATGGACAGCCACAACGTGGTCTTTAGTGGTAGTATCCCTCCCAATGCCCCCCAATTATTATCAGGCGGTGGTTTTGAGAAGTTTATTGATGCTGCCAAACCTGAGTACGACTACTTGATCGTAGATACCGCTCCTACTATGCTGGTAACCGATACCTTAATCATCTCACAAGCGGCGGACCTTACCCTCTATGTAACCCGTTCTGGCTTTACGGACAAGCGCCTATTGGAATTCTCCAAAGAGCTAAACAAATCCAAAAAGCTGAAAAATATGGGCTACCTACTAAACGAAGTAGGCATCAAACGCCGTAGAGGCTATGGGTATACCTATAACTACGGCTATGGTTATGGCTACCAGGAAGAAGCTGAGACAAAAGCTCCTTGGTATATGCCTTGGAGGAAGTAGGGATGCAAAAATAAAGCCCGTCATTTTTTAGGAGATGACGGGCTTTTTTATTGCTAGTAGTGAGAGGGTTCAGTAAACAGTAGCCAGTCGTGGGTAATCAGGGATCAAGTCCGGTTTCTTGGTTTTTAAAGAATTTTTCAAGTGGTTGTTAAACATGGGATATCATTTGATTTGTATTTCACTAGAGCACAATCATTTTGAGAAGGAATATTTCTTATTGACCCAATTTATTTACACTATTAATTTCAATTAGGCTTTCTTTCATTTTCTTTGCTTGTCCAGGGCCGAGAGACAAAGGTACAGTGTACCTTTGGAAAGAGGAGCAAGCTGTAGCGATGGCCTAAGGTGTTAAAATGCTACTTGCTAAAGTGAAGTTCTTCTAGAACCTAGTTAAAAACTCGTACCAATATTTTGTACCAACCTTTAAGGAGCCAGCCGTAGCCAAGGCCAACGCACCAACTGGCCCCTCGTTATAAATGCAAATCGTTGCATTTACTTCTCGGTCCTCTGCAGATAAGGAATACTTAGCGAGAAAATTTCATCCTTTAAAGTCTCAAGAGTGGTATCAGTTAATTACTCCTAGACCCAGATTTTGAGATTGATCCGTAATCAGTTTTATTCAATTAACAATAAACAATTGTGTACGTCCCTGATATAGGTTGAC
>NZ_MTAZ01000073.1 GCF_002150785.1 Arenibacter amylolyticus
TAAAAACCCAATAATATTCGAAATTCTTACATCGAACTCAGGTCCATAGGTAATGCTAACATTGATTTGGCCAACAGCTGTGGAAGTTACAAAAATTGCGGTAAACAATAGGCTAAACGGTCTTCGCCTAGACTAGCTGTCAAGCATTAAAACCTAGAATAAGAGCTGCTAAAGGCAATTTTTATGAAGCAACCTGTTTCGTAAGTCTATTGACCACCAAGGCGATGGCCCCATCACCGGTAACATTACACGCGGTACCAAAACTATCCATGGCAATATAGAGTGCAATCATAAGGCCCTGCATCTCCGAATCAAAACCCAACATGGATTGTAAGATGCCGATCGCGGCCATAATAGCCCCTCCGGGTACTCCTGGGGCAGCTACCATAGCAATTCCCAGCATAAAAATAAAGCCTGCGAAAAGGGTAAAGCTAAAGGGCACACCCTGTAAGATCATAAGGGCCATGGCACAGGCGACGATTTTCATAATACTACCCGATAGATGAATGGTAGCACATAAGGGGATTACGAATCCGGCTATTTTTTTTGATACTCCATTTTTTAAAGCTTGTTCCAAAGTAACGGGAATGGTCGCCGCAGAAGATTGCGTTCCCAAAGCTGTAAAATAAGCAGGTAACATGGTGATTAATAAGCGTACCGGATTCTGCTTCGTAAGCAATCCGGCAATTACGTATTGAATTATCAATAAAAGAATATGCAGCGCAAAGATTACTCCAATGATGGTAACAAATACCGAGAGTACGGAATACACCTTCCCATTAAAGGCCATACTGGCAAAGATTCCCAAGATATACAGGGGAAGCAGCGGAATGATTACTTTTTCTATCAATTGCATAATAATGACTTGAAAATCCTTAACTACGCCGCCTAAGGTAGATTTTTCCTGATAGGATAGTCCCAAGCCAATCACAAAAGCGAATACCAAAGCGGTCATTACATCCAAGGCAGGGGGAATGGTAATACTAAAATAAGGCAAGAGTTCCTTACCCGTTTCGCTAATACCAGCTGCGTTGGCAGCGTGCGATTCCAAAAGCGTTGGGAATATTCCCGAAGCGGTAAAATAAGTCATAAAACCCGAAAACAAGGTAGACCCGTATGCAATAACAGCGGTCAGCAAAAGTAATTTACCTGCTCCCCTTCCCAGATCGGAGATGGCCGGCATAATGAGCCCCATAATAATCAGGGGAATGGAAAAATTTAAGAATTGACCAAAAAAGGCATTAAAAGTGGCAAAAACCCTATTGATGGATTCGGGTAATACCAAACCGAAAACAATACCTAAAACAATGCCCAAAAAGACTTTGAAAAGTAGGTTGGAAAAAAGTCGCTTCATGTTTGCAATATCTTAATAAAAAGGCCACAGAAGGAACCGCACTAGTTCCTTTCAAATACTGGAATTAACGAAGCGCTAACCCTGTTTCCATGCCCTTTTTTCAGGTAATTTGGCTAATATACAACCTACTGTAAAAAGAACGATTACAAACCTTAACAAAACTTTTCATTTTAAGAGAACGAAGCAAGTGGGCATCTCCCAGCTGCCGTTACAAAAAAGAATGATCTGGAACAGAAAAACACTCCTAGCATTTCCCAATCCAGATCATTCCCTACTACCCCTCCAAAAATATCCTATGAAGGGAAGCAGTTAAATCAAGTTTACTTTCCGGACGCAGCACTAGTTACTTCTGAAGCTTCCCTAAATTTAGGATTGATATAGAGTTTTCCTTTTTTCAGTTTCTCCCAGTAATTTTTCATATCCGAATTTATCTCGGGAGCAAGTATATAGAGTCCTATAATATTAGGGAAGGACATAGCTAAAATCATCATATCTGCAAAGCTCAATACCGCTCCTAGACTAACAGAAGCCCCTAGTACCACAAACACCAAGTACATTACCTTATAGACCATCTCTAGTTTCTTGCTCCTTCCAAACAAGTAGGTCCAGGAACGCATTCCGTAATAAGACCAGGATACCATGGTAGAAAATGCGAACATCAGCACCGCCACTGCCAGTACCATGGGGAACCAGGAAATTACGCTCCCAAAGGCATCGGAGGTAAGTTCTACCCCACCCAGGCCATATACTTCGTGCTTCCCAGTAAAAATCAGTACCAGCGCAGTCATGGTACACACCAACATGGTATCTATAAACGGTTCTACCAAAGAAGTGAATCCATCGGCAATAGGATGATTGGTCTTGGAGGCACTATGGGCAATGGCAGCGGAACCTACCCCTGCTTCACTGGAAAAGGCAGCGCGCTGAAGTCCTATAATCAACACCCCTATAAATCCACCTTTTAAAGCCTGTGCAGAAAAGGCACCATCGATTATAGAGCCAAACGCCCAACCAATATTTTCTATATTGGTCCCTATCACCACCAAACATCCCAAAACATAAAGGATTGCCATAAAGGGAACCACTTTTGCGGTAACCTTAGCAATACTTTTAATTCCTCCAATGATCACCATACCTACTAGGATGGCAAATCCTACTCCAAACCAAAAGCCATGCTCCTGTAAGAAGGGAAGCTGTTGGGATACTATTTTAAATGCTTGGTTAGATTGTAGCATATTCCCTCCTCCAAAGGAAGCACCAATACCCAAAATAGCAAACAGCGCTGCGAGGAATTTCCCAAGCTTTTTCATGTTTCGCTTTTCCAATCCATAACGGAGGTAATTCATTGGTCCTCCAAAGATTCGGCCTTCCTCATCAATAAAGCGATATTTTACCCCCAAGGTACATTCCGCGAATTTTAGGGACATCGCAAAAAAACCAGCCATAAACATCCAGAAGGTGGCACCGGCCCCTCCCAAGGAAATGGCTACCGCTACCCCAGCAATATTGCCAAGGCCCACGGTGGCCGAGGTAGCAGTTGCCATCGCTTGAAAATGTGTAATAGTACCGGGCGCATTGGGGTCGTCGTACTTTCCTCTTGCCAAATCGATGGAGTGTAGAAACCCTCTTATGTTTACAAACTTTAGTCGGAAGGTGAAAAATATACTTCCTAGAATTAACCAGATAACAATAAATGGGATAGTACTGGTTCTTACATCCCCATTGGGAAACAATAAGGGTCTTGGCGCATCGAACTGAATTACGGCCAAATCAATAGCTAATTTGGAAGGGTCACCTCCTATCCCAGTAATGGCGTCCCCTACTTTTAAGATATGTGATAAACTACCGTCTGCCGTGGCATAGATAAGTGTTTCTTGGTCCTTACTATCCACAACAACGGCAACCTCCTGCCCTTTGATTACTTCTTCCCCTTCTGGCACCAACCATTTTGCCATGGTATAATTTTTCTCCGTGGCTTCCATCACAGGAACGGTAATAGTGGTTTGGTCGCTATAAACCACCGGATCGTACACGCCAATAGCCGCAAAGGGATCCCAAAATAAAATGGCCCCTAAATAGTCTACCGCTGGTTGCACATTACTGTTAAAGATTTCAGTTATGGATTGGGCCGGAATTGTAAAGTTCTTGGTCACCGTATTCCCATCTGCATCCGTGATAATAACTACATGCTCTAGCCCTTCTATGAGTCCAGTCGCCTGCTTTTGGAACAATGCAGTTTGGGGATCGCTCCATTTAAATTTATAAGGAGCTTTACCGCCCGTCACTGACACCTCCGCTATTCCGTTGTTTATCTCCTTGGATGGATTTTTTAGGGTGATAGCTACCGTCATTTTCCCGACCGAAGTGAGTTGGTCTTGTGCCATAACGATAGTAGTAAATAGGAAAAGTAATAAGGTGGGTAAAATCCTTGATTTTAACATTAAAGTTTTCTTTTTTGTGCTTCGATTAAAATTTAAAAGCCCCCAAATTAGCGATTTACAAAGGGCTCCCCAAGGAATTGGGAAGGTTTCTCTAAAACTCACCAGCTTTTAGGGGGCTAAAAACCAATCTGCAATGACTGCCATTTTCAGGAGGTTGATTCCTTCGCTGTTTCCCAGCCATTAGGGTCTAAGCCCAATTATTTGTACCCTGAATTGAGACTCCCTTTTTACCCCCAAAACTTCCGACAAAATAAATTGGTCATGGAAGCGCAGTTTTGTGGGTTATTTCAGACAGAATGCTTGATTAAAAAATTTTATCCGCTATTTTTGACGAAGCACATGGCAGCATTTGCATGGATCCCCAAAAAACCTTTCATTCCGTACTGCACGAAACCGACAACTAATGAATAAAAAGAGGCCGTATCAAATTAATAATCACATGTCCGCACAATTTTTTAGCAATATGGTAGCTTCACTAAAAAGGTTCGTGCTTTGCCTTTTCCTCTTCTTACTATGGCTTACCCCCCGAACGGGCATTTCTCAAGATAAAAAACCTAAAATTGCCCTAGTTCTAAGTGGTGGGGGCGCAAAAGGCGTAGCTCACATCCCCACTTTACAGGTGTTGGATTCCCTTGGTATTGTGCCAGATCTAGTGGTGGGGAACAGTATGGGCAGTATTGTGGGCGCCCTATACGCAATGGGCTATTCTGGCGATAGTATTGCGACCATTGCCAAACAGGCACCCTGGGACATTCTTATTGGTGGGGGCATATCCTTGCGGGATGTTAGTGTGGAAGAAAAGTTTGAGTTTAACCGTTATCTGGTAGAGTTGAATTGGGCAGATGGCAGTCTAAAGTTGGGAAACTTTCTACTGAACGATCAGAACCTACGGGCCTTTATCGCATCCCATACCTATCCCACCTACAATACCGACAACTTTGACGAATTAGCCATTCCTTTCCGTGCCGTAGCGACGGATATCGTACATGGGAAAGAAGTTGTCTTGGACCGGGGTTCTCTAGGGTTGGCCATGCGGGCCAGTATGTCTATTCCCGGACTGTTCTCCCCTGTAAAATACAATGGAACCCTATTGGTAGATGGAGGGTTGTTAAACAATTTCCCCGTGGATATTGCAAAAAGTATGGGAGCCGATATCATTATTGGAAGTGACGTAGGAGGAGGAATGGCCAGTAAAGAAAATCTCAATAGCTTCACTGCGCTTATGTTTCAGGCAGGGATGATGAATAGCAACCTGAAAAACCCACAAAATAGGGCGCTATGTGACATTTTGATAGACCATGTTCCTAATTTATCGTATTCCACGGCCGATTTCTCTAAAACCAACATCATGTACGAGGAAGGAAAAATCGCGGTACAGCAAAATCTAGATTCCCTAAGTGCCCTTTCCTCCAGACTGATGAATTTTACACAACGGCCCCGTAAGTTGCCTGAGATGCCAGATGAGACAACCTTAGATACTATAATATATAATGGTATTAGCAAGCACAATATGGCCTTGGTTAGGGCCAGAACCAATATAAAAGCTCACACCCCCTATAGCGTTTTGGATATATTGGACGGGGTCAATAGGGCGATGGGTACTACTATTTTCAGCCAGATTACCTACCACCCCGTTCTAAGTGGAGATACCTTGCAATTGCATTTAAATGCTACGGAACGATCCCAGCATCAGGTAAAGGGGTCTTTGCACTATGACGGAGACAATGGCGTAGGCCTTATGGTAAACTATACCGGGAGAAATATTATAGGTTATGCCTCCCGTTCGTTACTGACCATGGATATTGCCGATCAGCCAAAATTTAGGGTTCAGCACCAGAAAAATTTTGGAGGCGGACGCGATTGGTGGTGGCGCACGGAAGGTTTTGGGCAGCAACTGAAACAAAAGGTATTTGTGAGCGGGGAGTATGTGGACAATCTTCGCTATCGGAACTTTGTTTTTGACAACCAATTAAACCGAAATCTCATTTCCTTGAAAAGCTATATTGGATTAGGAATTAAATTTCACAGTACCAGTTTAAAACCTATCATAGATCCAGAGGTAAAGGACAATGTGTTTCAGATACATAAATATAAGAATAGCGATTCCGAGGCTTACCTCCACTACCGTTATAACAGCATGAACCGGGTCTATTTTGCAACGGAGGGGGCGCTATTTAAAGGGCATTTAGGAAGATCGTTAGGGAATAAGCTTAGTATTGACTATTCGGACGCCAGTATTCCCGATGTGGATGGTGCTACCAATGATTTCTCTAGAATTGGGTTGGATTATGAAAAAAGATTCCCATTAAGCAGTAGGACATCGGCCATTATAGGAACCTCGGGCCATTTTATTTTTGAGGATGATCTTAGGGAGAACGACTATTCTTTTTCAGCATTGGGACTTAATTCCAAATATTTTCTGGGTGGTAACAGCAAAAACCCAGGGAACGAAAACTTTGTATTCCCCGGTTTGCACCAGGGGGAGTTAAGTGCTACGCAATTTGTAAAACTCAATCTAGGGATGCAGTTCCAAGCCATGAACAAGATTTACCTGACCCCCCATTTCAATGTCGCTTCCGTGGGGTTTGGAAGGTTTCGCGATTATCTTGAGGATGCATTTATTCCCAAAGGAAATTGGCCAGACGCCACCCAGCCCAGTTTATTAATGTCTGCTGGGACCACCTTCTCCTACCACTCCATTTTAGGACCTGTTAATTTTGATGTCTCTTGGATAAACAGCACCAATAAAGTCCGCTTTTTTATCGGTATTGGATATCAATTTAATACTTCGGATTAATTAAGGAATGCTTGGGGAATTAGACATTCCGCTAGGTCGCTCTCATTAAAAATGCGAAGGAAGAAGGTGGAATTGATTAAAAAGTTATTAGTTTGATGCCTTGTAACCACCCATAACCTACCTATTTGGAAACCATAATAACCAAATGGGAAATTTTCTCTTAGATGAAGAACCACTTTTTCTCACTCGTCCTAGTTAGTATACTTTTCCTAAGCGGCTGCAGCAATCGCACCACCCTTACCGAAACCATTAGCATTCCTAGTACGGCGGTAAACGCCGATCTAAACTATGATACTATTGTATCGCTTGCACATGCTATAGACCCTCAGGAAATAATGGCCAAAATAGCAGATCATAATCCTGCATCGCAGGGCCTAGATTATACGATTGGTGCCCTGGAAACCACAAAAATCCATACGTCTTTTTCAGAGGAGGCAGATGGGGTGGAGCAAGAGATCAAGCGTGGACACTATGTACAAGTAAGGATAAGCCTCCATGTGAATAAATTGACCGCGAAGCAAGCAGCCCCCCTTCTTAAAAGGTATAAAGAGTATATGGAAGGGGAGCTACAAAGGAATGGCTTTGAAGTGAAGTAACTCCCTTAGCTTTTTATTATAGTACAGCTATACAGCGGTAAACTTTCCTTTCGTTATACAAAATTCATCATCCAAGCTAAATGCAACCAGCTTACCTCCCTTAGCCACGCTATAATCCAAACAGCAAATATTGTCCTTAAATAGGGCTGGTTGCCGCTCCTTTATCCAATAGTGCCCAAAGAAAACGGGTTTATCGTCTTTTTTATAAAAATCGGAATCCTTTAACAGGTCCATATCAACTTGTTCTGTGAGAAGGTTGTCATACTGTAGAACACTTATTTTTTCATAAGTCATCTTCGAAGGATCTTCCCACCATCTAATTCGCATTTCCCTTCGGTCAATTCCGTCCTCGTCTTCAAAAGTCTGCGTCCCGGGCAAGGGCATTTCCTTCCCTTTTAGGACAACTTCTATCGCCTCATACACGTCGCTTCCCTTTTGTGCGGATTCAGCAAGCAGTCCTAGCCAACGGAGCTCTTACCACGTGGGATTGCGTCCAAGCTATGTCCCTTAATTTTTTATTTTGAGCTTCTATATTGAGGGCGCGTTCCTGTAGTTCGTTATTGAGCTGTTTTAAGGAATCTTCATAGGTTTTTCGCATGGTTATATCGGTAATTGCACCGATCATCCTAGTGGCTTTACCATCCGCATCCCTGATAACAGTGGCTTTATCCCATACATAGGCATACTCCCCTGTTGCCTTTAACAACCGATATTCACATTCCCATACGGAAGACTTGGGATTTTGTATCTCTTTGTAGTAGGATCTAAGTACTCGTTTTTTATCTAAGGGATGTACTAGACTTTTCCAGAGCTGAAGGATTTCTGTATCAGCACTTATTTCATGGCCAAAAAGAAGTTTAAAGGATTCACTAAAAAATATGGTGTTTTTTGATATATCACAATCCCAAAGCACATCATTGGCAGCTTGTGCCACTTTTTCAAAACGCTCATTGGTGAGCCTAATTTCATTATCTGCCTTTACACGCTCACTCACATCCTTAACATATATCGAGATTCCATTATCTGATGGATAGGCGTTTATCTCGTACCATGTATTAAATCGAGGAAAGTACTTTTCTAGGGTAAATTTTTTGTTGTTCTTGATCCCCTCATTGATTTTTTCATAAATCTTGTAATACCTGATATGAGGGAATACTTCCTTTATATGATGCCCCAAGGTAGCTTCACGATCCATTCCAAAGGAATCTTCTGCCTGGCTGTTCCAATAGGTTACTATCCCTTCGTTGGTAAGGGATATAAAAGCATCCCCGATACTTTCCAAGATCGCATTTTTTTCTTCGGTGGTCCTTTTATAGTCTAGCTGACTCGTTTTTAGTTCATGGATATCCTGAAAACTCCCATAAATTCGGACACATTGATCCTTCACGAATTCTGACTTTCCAAGAAGCCGAACCCATTTTTCCTTGCCTTTTGCTGTTCTGATCGGCATCTCCAGATCAATAGTCATGCCTTCATGAAAAACACTTTGGGTAACCTCTAAGAACTTATTAGTTCCCTCGTGATATTCATAAAAGCTTTGGATGTTCTTAAAATTGGGGACAAAATCCTTAGCTACCCCGTGAATTTTTTTGGTCATCTCGGACCAAAACACGGTGCCCTTTTCAAAATCCACCTCCCATGCCCCAATAAGCGCCAGATCGGTTACCTCTTTAAGCAACTCCTTAATTTCCTGTTTCTCTGTAATATCCTTGGCAACGGCATAGGTAATTCCCGTTTCATGGGTAAGATCGGCAGTCCAACTAAGCCATTTGGTTTTACCTTCCTTAGTCAGATATCGGTTTTCAAAATATCGGAGTGGTTCCCCTTGGTAGAGTCTACTTAAATACTCCGAGGTCTCTTCCCTATCTTCGGGGTGAATGAATTCCAGTAAATTTTCAGAAAGGAATTCTTGCTCTGAGAAGCCTAAAAGTTTAGTAGCAGCCGGATTTATTTTCTTAAAGTACCCATCGTCACCAATTTCACATATGATATCCGGGGTATATTTAAAAATTTGGTCAAGTTCCAATTCCAAGTTCTTTCGTTTAATTTCCTCTCCCAAAGTGGCCTTCAGTTGTTGAAACAACTTGCCATAAAACGATGGATTATAAGAACCATTTTCATTTCCGAGAACTAGCACGCCCTTCACCTCATTATTGTACATCAAGGGAATGCCTATTACCTCCTGTGGACAATGCTCATCCGAAGAAACACCCCTTTTAAAGGCTTTTTCTTCTTCTATACTGTCCCAAACGGCCATTTCTTTGGTTTCCCACACGGTACCTAGAAGTCCTTTTCCATATTCGGAAATTGTAAGTCCAATTTATTCCAATCGAATATTACGCTATCATTCCTGAGGTATAAACTCACAAAGTTAATCTTAACGCATATTGCGGGCTATACTTTTAACAAACGATAACATTTTTTGGGCACAGCGAAACAGGCTCTGGTGGAGACCAACCTGTTAGGAATAATCAGTTAGACGATTGGAATGATCAAGGGGCTCCAAACGAGCCCCTAAACCAAAATTATTCCAAGAGTCAAAACGCCTAAAAAAACTCTTAACTGTCAGACGAAATCGTAGCTATTACATTCGAGTTTGGATTCGGCCAGTTCGGACAGATAAACTTCCATTAGGAAATCCTTTTTAGAACATCCTTGAACGGCACTCTTTTTCCCTTGTCCAACTGCTCGATTCCTTTTTTAATTTCGTCTTGTTCTGCAGCGCTCAGATCGTTCCAAAAATCGGACTTTTCATTCTTTATGAAATCAGTCACTTTTTTAATAAATCTATCGTTATCGATATTTAAGATTATCTTGACGAGCTCTATTTTTGATGCTTCGATATCCATATTAATTCCCTTTACTCAAATTTACTAAAAATTCCCTTTAACCACGAATTTTATGTATGAAGCACAACGGCAGTCTGTCTCAAAACCACCCTTTAATGGTTGAAAATAGGATTTTTATTTGATGTTCTAAAAGTAAACAGGAAAGAGTTGAAATATTGCACTTTGCCCTTTAAAATCAATTTTAAGGCCTTTTTTTGAGCGATAGGTGCCTTTGCATACCAAAAATGAAGCATAGCAAACCTACCAGGAAGTTTCATTGGCAAGGTTCAGCATCCTTTTAAGATTGTATGCTAACGCTATGAAGCCAAAATCGGCTGAAGCCCTTTGGAGTCCCTTTTTGGTCATAATGTGGTCAAATCCCTCCCGAAGGCTCGGGATCGTTTCATGGTGCCAAATGGATGTTCTACCAATGCTTGTCGCTGTTTATATACTGATTCATTGTGAGCGACTCGGGTAGCATTGTCCTGGATGTTTTGGGTGAACTCGCTTCGTTGTATGATCTTGCCATTGACCTTGGCAGTGGTGCATTCATGACGTACGGGGCAGCTTTTGCATGCCCTGGTCTTATATTGTTTAAAAGTGTAGTTTCTTGATTTGTACTGGGTTTGGTTAGAGTTTAATTCATTTCCCTGCGGACAGGTATAGGTGTCTTTTTCGCGGTTATAGAGAAAATGTTCTGCGTTATAAGCTGGATTCGGTGCCTGGCTTGCCCTGCCTATGCCTGGAATGGCAACCAAGGTCTTTATTCCCAGGTTATCGGCTGTTTTGAACTCGCTGCCCGTGTGGTAACCTTTGTCATAGAGTGCGGTAAACTGATTGGTTCTCAAAATTGACTTAGCCCTACGGAGCATCATGCCCATCGCTTTTTTGTCGTTTTGGTTGGTGAGTTTGTAGTCAATCAGGATTTTGTGCTTTCCGTCCACAGTTATCTGGCCGGTATAGCACACCTCGGTAATCATTCCCCTTATGATTTGATGTCGGCTGTCCGGGTCGTAGGTGGAGATCTGTGGGTTCTCAGAGGACCGATCCCCGTCCAGTTTCCTTTGAAGCTGTTCATACTTCCTGCGCTGCTGTTTGCGGTGTCCGACCTGTTTTTGCAATTCCTCCTTTTGGTCATCATCTGCCGTGGCCAAGGCCTTATTGTGTTCTTCCAGCTTATTGTCAATATATTCGAGATGCCTTTGAATTTTCTTCTTGTTGTAATTGTTCTTCTTGCTGTTCTGGGCCCG
>NZ_MTAZ01000074.1 GCF_002150785.1 Arenibacter amylolyticus
ATCGAGTAGGAAGGTAGCCATTATTTGGCTACCTGTCCTCTCACACCACCGTACGTACCGTTCGGTATACGGCGGTTCCTTAAGTTTTGACACGAACCTTTCTGTAGTAGTCCGATAGAAAGACATATCCCGCTTGACGTAACCTGTCGTTGGTTAGGGTGGTCGCAAGAATATAGCTCTTGGCAATGTGCCAATACCCTTTTCTTGTGTTCGCCCATTCCCAAGCCTTGGATTTCTTTACCCCAAGTTTAATCAGGTTGGTTAGTCGGGTCCTGACGCGTTTCCACTGTTTCCAGATAACCATTCTGAGCCGTCTTCTGTACCATTCATCCACCTTTTGTAGGAGCCTTATAATGTCTGCCAGTTTGAAGTAGTTCACCCATCCAGTAATGTATTGGCGGAGTTCCTCCTTTCT
This sequence comes from Arenibacter amylolyticus, assembly GCF_002150785.1. GTDB lineage: Bacteria > Bacteroidota > Bacteroidia > Flavobacteriales > Flavobacteriaceae > Arenibacter > Arenibacter amylolyticus. The sequence goes on from NZ_MTAZ01000074.1 coordinate 416, forward strand.
ACGTTCATTTCCCCAACCATTGCTGCGGGAGGTAAGCTCCTTAATTTGGGCTTCCATCTTTGCAACGCTTTTGGGGTGAATACGTAGGCGGCATTTCCCTTTCATTCTATAGAAAGAGTAGCCTAGGAATTTAACCCTTCTGTGGTAGGCGACTTGGCTTTTCTTCTTATTGACTTTGAGCCGTAGCTTTTCCTCTATGAAAAGAACAAGGTTACCCATTACCCGTTCTGCTCCTCGTTGGCTTTTACAGAAAACCATCGCATCGTCGGCGTAGCGAACGAACGGATGACCTCTTTTCTCTAGCTCCTTGTCCAGTTCGTTCAGCATAATGTTACTCAATAGTGGACTCAATGGTCCGCCTTGCGGTACGCCGAGGTGACTGGATTCGTAGTTTCTACCAATTTGGATACCTGCGTTCAGGTATTTATGTATTAAAGAGATTACCCTACCATCGTGTATACTGCGTGAGAGTATTTCGATTAACTGGCTGTGGTTTACGGTATCGAAGAACTTTTCCAAGTCCAGATCGACGACGTAACTGTACCCTTCGGTGATGTAGTCCCTACTTTTTCGCAGGGCTTGGTGGGCATTACGGTTTGGTCGGAAGCCATAGCTATTTGGAGAGAACTGGGCTTCGTAAAGGGGCGAGAGTGCTTGACTTATGGCCTGTTGAATCATTCTATCGATGACTGTGGGGATTCCCAACAGTCGTTTACTTCCGTCGTCCTTCGGGATTTCTACCCGTCGCACGGGGTTCGGGCGGTATTTGCCCCGTAATATAGACTCTATGAGTTCCTCCTTGTGGCTAAGAAGATAATCCTTGAGGGAATCAACTTCCATGCTATCCACTCCTGCAGCTCCTTTATTCCGTGTTACTTGTTCGTAAGCGGTGTTCAGGTTGGCTGGCGATACGATGAGCTCTAGTAGTCCATGTTCAACTTTACTGTCCGTGGGGTTATTTTCAGTTATCCACATGAAAGTCTGCCCTCCCACATGCGCTTCGGATGCCGTCCTAACTTCCTGTGTGGAGGTCTCTGAATAACCAGAGATTTTCTGCGTTCTTCCTATCATGAGGTAACATTCATTTACTTCCCACTCCTTAAGGTTTGACCCTTCGAACCCTTGTGAGACCTCGTTGGTACGCAACGCTCGTTGCCGGTTCTACTATGGTCGCTGCTGACTTCTCATGACAAGCTTTACTCCGCGTTTCCAATGAGATGTCCACACGTCCATGAGACCTCCCGTGGTAAGGCGATCCGCTTTCACTCCATGTCCCCGCCATATTTACAGTCCGATGTCCGTGTAATCTTTGGACTTTGACTTGTGTTGCAGTCTCATCCCATCGGTTATGCCTAATATGGTTCGTGTTCCTCGGGGCAGAGTTTTGCCGCCGGCTTCCTTCAGATTCCACCTCACGGTGGACACCCTTGCCATTAGCTAATGGTTGGCGATTACAAACCCCCATAGTGGACTTTCACCACCTAGCGAATTACCATGCACGGCACAC
>NZ_MTAZ01000075.1 GCF_002150785.1 Arenibacter amylolyticus
TATGGAACACGCCTTAAGTCTCCGTTAATAGTTTATACGCAAACCAAAGTATTTTTGAACTCTCCTTTATATTAGAACACTGCTGCCCTCCTTTCTTGTTTTATAAGAATCCAGCAATGAACTGGTTCCGTTCACATTTGTTTTGGAAATTAAATAATGGGGGCGTTGTTTGTTCTCTAGGTAAAGCTTCCCTATATACTCGCCCATGACCCCTAAAACCACAAGTTGTAAGCCCGACAAGAATACAATGGCTGCAATAATAGAGGCCCAACCAGAAACCGTTAAGCCTAAGACCATTACTATTATGGCATAAACCCCATAACCAAATGCCAGAAAGAACAAACTAATAGTTTGCTTCATTGAACTATTAGTTCTTAATGATAGAAATATCATGAGTAGAGCACAAACCAGAAAAATAACTTCTAAAAATCTAAATGCGGTATAATCGTCATCGTAAATGGTATAGATAGGTGTTAGTAGTAATGGAAATCCCCAAGGATAAAGAGTAGGGCTAAACGAATGAACTGACGAATTCTCTACGACATATTTATTAGCGATGGCTAATTGATGACTTCTATTTTCATTAATGCTTTTCGTCTGATGTATGTATAGTGAATAATCACCTCCCCAATTATGTCCTTTTTCACTATTCAAAATACAAAGTACAGTACAAGATAAAACTATAAGTCCTATCATAAGTATTGGATATATTGCTGATATAAGTTTCAATATTAATGTTTACTTCCTATTTTGAAGGTGATGGTTAATTATTTATAAATATGTTACTATGACTTATAGTTCAACTTTGGTTTGCATATCCAATTCGTATATTTAGAATGTTGATTATTCTAAATGATTGTAATCGAATTGATATTTTATAAAAAAAAATTGCCTACGTCTTGACAATTTTTCATAAAAATGTTAAGGCCAAGTTAAATATTAAAAGTGAGGTATTGACTACACAAAAGTGTAGTTTTGATTTGTAATGTTGTTTGTGTAAAATTTTATTGGTTAAATCCATGTATTAAGTGTGACTGGCATATTTCTGTAAATTAACATCTTGCGAGGTTAAGTTGTTGCTGTCTTCCCCTTTTGACATCCTTCCGTTAAAACCAGACTATTTAAAAGTAGAGGTGGATTTTAGACAAATAAATGATAAACTTAAAATAGATTATTTGCTTATGAAACGTTCAAAATATTCTGAATTGCAAATCGTATTTTCGATCAACGAGTTGGAAACAGGGCGCCGTTTTCGTGAGATATGCGCAAACTGGGCATCTGTGGGGCAAATTTTATCCTTGGCAGAATAAAATAAGGCGGGTTGGGGATCTCGATACTTATAAAACTAGAGAATTAAAAGGAAGAGAATTCGAAGATGAAGAAACTTGTTGTGGACTTCAGCCTTACAAACAGATTTCACAGGAGGTTCTAAAAACAAGTTCTAGGAACGTCTTAGAAGCTCGTGATGGTCAAGGATATTAGGATGGCGTATAGTATTTCCATTCAGCGTTGTTGCAAGGTATGCATCCCACCAAACACATATTGTTAACTTGATTGCTTGCATCTAGCTTTGCCCCAAAATTCGAGTGTCTACCTTTGATGGTACTAATTTATTAAGTCCGTAATAAGTATATTTGAACTATGGCAAAACAGTATGATAATGAATTCAAGATTATGATAGTTGATCTATTAAAATCTGGATTAAAGGCAAAACAGATTAGTGAGGACTATGGTCTGAACGATGGTATGATACGTCGATGGAAGAGGGAATATGAAGCTAAATCGGGGGATTTTGACAAGAAAAGAGAGGTTTCCCCGCAGGAGCAGGAACTCAAGGCCTTGCAGAAAGAGCTGAGAGAGGTTAAAATGGAGCGTGATATATTAAAAAAGGCGGTGAGCATCTTCTCCAAGAGCGACACGTAATATATCATTTTATTCTAAGGAATAAAGATTGCTACCCTGTCGGGAAGATGTGTAAATGCATGAGAGTCAGCAAGAATTCTTATTATCATTGGCTTAGAAACAAAGATGTGGAAAGGGTGGTAACAGCAACCATGACACTGAAAAAAAGGATTCGATTCCATTTTGGACAGAGCATGGAAATCTATGGTAGCTATCGTATCCAGCAAAAATTGGAACGGGAAGGACTATTTTATTCCCGTTCTTATATAGCATTACTGATGAGGGAAATGGGGCTGAGATCCGTGCTAAAAAGAAAATTCGTGGTGACAACGGACTCCAGGCATTCCTTCCCTGTCGCTGACAATAACCTTGACAGAAACTTTGCCACTATGGAACTAGGGAAGAAATGGGTCTCGGATATTACATATATTCGTGTTGGTGATCAATGGAACTACTTAACCACGATCATGGACCTTGCCGACAGAAAAATAGTGGGCTGGGCCTTGAGTGAGGATATGACCGTTCGAAACACCGTAATGAAAGCCTGGTTGGATGCATGTCGGACAAGGGCGATCAGCAATGACTTCATCTTTCATTCAGACAGAGGGGCGCAGTATGCCTCGAATAAAATGACCGATCTATTCACTTATAATAAAAAAATAACACGGTCAATGAGCAGAAAGGGAAATTGTTGGGACAATGCTGTTGCGGAGAGCTTTTTCAAAACGATTAAACATGAATGGCTGTATAGGTTTAAATACACCTCCCATGACCAATTGTTCGAATCAATAAAGTAATATATAACATGGTATAATAACGAAAGGCTACATTCTAGTTTAGGGTATCTCTCTCCTTTAGAAATGGAAATTAAACTAAGAGGGTTTTCTAAAAAAGTGGCTTGAAAAAATTAGTCCCAAATTTAGTAGGTAATCCAGATTGTATTGAACTCCTTTTGTGAACATGTTCCAAATAATTACGGAAAGTTTTCTTGCTGTGGCACTTATGGCCGTAGCCTTCCTTTTTTGTAATTGATTCTTCTGAAAAAATAGGTCAGCGGAAAGTCTAAATGCAATATTCAGACTATTGCTTCCTTTTAGAAGTTGGTGGCTCAGTACATTCCCCTACTAATTTTGTTGTTCGCGGCCAGCCTAAGCCAATAGGTGAATTGAATTTAAGCCGAAACCAGACCTATACCTTATATTACAAGAAATGAAAAAAACCAATAGTCGACCATTACGCTCCTTTGAAAAGTATTGCCTAAACCAGGAATTTTAGACATCAGTTCAAAAACTTTCCTTTAATTCAATAATCGTGTTCTAAATAATAAATCAGCGGTTAACTCCCATAAATAAGACTGACACACGTTAATTAAAATCTTCATTTTTAAAAGTGTATACAACTAGTAAAGGATTATCTGTCTCTGAAATCTGTTCTGCTATTTTTTTAATGTTATTCGGTACTTTTTTCCAAGGTTCTTTTTCCTCTTTATATGTACTCATTTGTCGTTTGAATGATGGTGCAGGATATATCGAAATGAGTTTGTTATTGCCTCCATCATGGGCAAAGTAATTATAAAAAGGAATTGAATCTTCGTCGTTAATCAACAGACTGATCCTTTCTGTTTTTTTAGTTTTTTTCGAGTAGATAACCAACATGGTATAATAAAAGTTAAACGTAATATAATCATCGTTCTCCCGGAAATTAGAGATTCCGAAACCATAATTGTTCTCTTTGGAATAGTCAATTATACTAGAATAATCTTTCCTTTTTTTGTATATTTCATTAGGCATTTTATACTTTCCAAAATCAATATAATACTTAGGATCAATAGCATCTTCACTATATTCATATACAATTTCCGAGTAAGGAAAACTAATATGAATATTATTGTTCTTTATGATATTCGGTGTACCCATACCTCCAAAGTCATTAAAAAACTTATCTTTGTCATTGGTGCGAATAAAGCCTTTTTCATCATCCGAATCAAGTTCTCTTTCAAATAGAAGATATTTTCTTTTTATATACTTGTTAAGTAATAGTATTTTACTATTTGCAAATCCAACGTTAAAATATAAATTATTTAATCTTTTTTCTTCGATAAATTTGCCGTCAAAATTGTAAATAAGTAACTTATAAGGTCTATCCGAGTACAGGATAATTTGCTCTTTTTCTTCATCAACGGCAAAGTCTGTTAAGCTATCGTACTCCTCAGGACCTTTGCCCAAACTTTGTATTTTGCTTATAAACTTACCATGGTTATTAAAAATTAACACACTATTTGATTGCTTATCCAGAATGAAAATTTTATCATTATATAGACTCATCCTATCTATATTGCCAATAATTGAACCATCTTTAGTTTCCAATGGGATAATTTTTGATGTAGAAAAATAGTCATCAAAATTACCTTTGGCCGCCTTTTCCTCAAGATTAACATATATGAACTCGGTATTTTCTAATCTTACTGATTCTTTGCATGAACTCAAACCTGTAAACACCATAAAGATATAAATTAGATTATATTTCATAGGAGTATTTTTATTAATATTAGTATTCCTTTATTTTCTGCAAATCGTTCCGTAAAATAATAAAATCCACGGAACGATTAATTTCACATCTTATGACCTATTTTCTAAGGACAGGAATATTCACTCCATGGTGTCGCCCCAACGTTAAACTCACATTGCAGGTTTCCCTCACCTAAGCATTTTACGGTAGTAACTGTTCGTGAACGGGCACAAGATTTACCATCGATTATTTTTGTCTCTGTGGTTTCAATGACAATAGTTTGTTTTGTTTCATATATACCTCCAGAACCAGATGCTGTGCCAGATCCCCCTCCAGAGCCTGTTCCCGTGGCTATAGCCTGTTCACTAAGCATCACAAAAGGGTCATCTAAGGTTACCTTCACATTGATAACTAGCGCCACTAAAAATAAGCCAGCTGCCGCTAGCTTTGCTAATTT
>NZ_MTAZ01000076.1 GCF_002150785.1 Arenibacter amylolyticus
GACACTATCCCGCAATTTGTGTAAGTAGAAAATAGAGGGTGCTTAAGCATAACTTAGAGTTTGACTCTTTCTTCATATAAAGTCAGGAATTGATTGAGGATAATTCCCCAGTTCCTGATGGGCATCGACCATTTTTTTGTTGCTTCCCTCACAGCCAAATATACAGATTTCATTACAGCCTCATCGGTAGGGAATGATAATTTATTTTTGGTGTACTTCCTGATCTTGCCATTTAAATTTTCAATCAGGTTGGTGGTATAGATTATCTTTCTGATTTCCAGCGGAAATTCATAGAAGACAGTTAGGTCTTCCCAATTGTCTCTCCAGCTTTTTACGGCATAAGAGTACTTGGAGTTCCATTTAGCGGAAAAATCTTCCAGAGCAGCCTCTGCAGCTTGCTTGTTGGGAGCATCGTAGATAGATTTCATATCCTTGGTGAACTCTTTTTTATCCTTCCATACCACATACCTACAAGCATTTCGGATCTGGTGAACCACGCAGATCTGAGTGCTGGATTCAGGAAAAACAGTTCTAATGGTGTCGGTAAAGCCATTGAGATTATCGGTGGCTGTGATAAGTATATCCTCAACCCCACGGGCTTTCATGTCAGTCAGTACACTCATCCAGAAAGCTGCGGATTCATTCTTCCCAAGCCACAGCCCCAACACTTCTTTCTTCCCGTCGCGTCTAAGTCCTACGGCGATATAGATTGTCTTGTTGACCACCTTAGAGTTCTCTCGAACTTTGAAGACGATGCCATCCATCCAGACAATTAGATAAACGGGCTCCAAGGGTCTATTCTGCCATGCCACAATATCATTGGTGATGTGATCTGTGATTCTTGAGATCGTCGTGGAGGAGACATTAAAGTTATAAATCTCAGAGAGTTGCTCTTCAATATCGCTGTTACTCATTCCTTTAGCGTACAAAGAGACAATGACATTTTCTATGCCATCTACCATGTTCCGACGCTTCTGGACAATCATTGGGTTAAAAGAACCATTACGATCTCTGGGAACTTTAATGGTATCCTCGCCGAAGGAACTCTTGATCTTCTTTTCTGAATAGCCATTTCTGGTATTACCGGAAACAGATTTGTGATGTTTTTGATAATCCAGGTGACCATCCAGTTCCCCTTCAAGCATTTTCTCAAGTCCTCTTTTCTGAATTTGTTTTAGAAAATTGCTGAGTTCTTCTCCTGATTTAAACTGTTTCAGAAACTCATCATCAAATAGATCTTCTTTTTTCATTTGTTGTGTAAGATTAGTACCTGGATTTTTATCGCAGGCAAGTTTATAAAATAAAGCGTTTAGTTTACCCTCTATTTACTACTTACACAGTTTATGGTCTAGTCCC
>NZ_MTAZ01000077.1 GCF_002150785.1 Arenibacter amylolyticus
GCGTACCGATTGCGCAACGATTCCGTACTGGCGGCAAAAGCGGATAGCCCGAAAGCTGCTCTTATTTTCAATCCCTAAATAACCCGAAAGCACTTCCCACAACTTAACAGAACGTAGATTTTTTGCTGCCCTGATAAACGTACTACTTGCGCACCGATTGGTCAAACTATAGGGTAGGCAGCAAAAAAAGGGAAGCCCCGAAGCTGCTCTAATTTTTTCTGCAAATAACCTTCTAACGTACTGTATAAGAGCAGTAGCAGGATTATCGAACTTACCTTTCGAATTACAATATACTTATTTAAATGCAATTCGGTTTGAGTTTAACCCAAACCGCTATTGCTTTTATACCTTGTTACCTGCTTTTTTTATCCAAATTTTACACTTGTCATAGTCAGAGAACCGCCTAAAGGATTATCGTTAAAGATTGTGGTATTATCCTTTTCGTCTTTTAATCCTAAGGTGTATAATAAGGGCAAATAGTGCTCTGGCGTTGGAATAGCTAGGTTAAAAGCTTTACCTTGCTTATTAAAGTCAATTAAATTTTGGTGATTTCCTTCCAAAATCCATTTCTTCATTTTGCTATCTGCTTCTATTGCCCAATCATAGCCATAGTTTTCATTAATTTTTTTAAAATCAACTTTTCGTAAATTATGAACAATATTTCCGCTACCAACAATGAGTACGCCTTTTTGCCTTATTTTTTTTAATTGTTGCGCCAACTCGTAATGTTGCTGTGGTGTCATTCTATAATCTAAACTAAGTTGAATCACAGGTACATCAGCATCAGGAAATAAATGTTTAACTACGGTCCAAGATCCATGATCCAACCCCCATTTATCATCTAAGTGAACGGTTCCCGCTGGGTTAATAAATTCTGATATTTCTTTAGCCAGTTCTGGGTGTCCAGGTGCTGGATATTGTACTTCATAAAGTTCTCTAGGGAATCCGCCAAAATCGTGAATTGTTCTTGGATTTTGCATGGCTGTAACAAAAGTTCCATTTGTTTCCCAATGAGCAGAAACCACAATAATAGCATTGGGCTTTTCCAATTGTTGTCCTTGTTTTTTAAACTCTCTAACAAATTCATTGTCTTCAATACCATTCATAGGCGAACCATGTCCTAAGAATAGGACAGGCATTCGTTTGGAAGATTCAAAAGAATCCGTTATGTTTTCTAATTTGTTTAATGATGACATAATTGGAATACTTAATGTCGTTAGTCCGGCTATCTTCAAAAACTCTTTACGCTCCATTTTAAGCGTATATTTTGGTCAAAAAATCTTTAGCGGTTGTTGGTTTTCTACCTATAAGTTTCTCTAAAGAATTGTCTGACATTTCTAATTCTCCATTGGATTGTGCTATCGAAAACGCAGTAAATAGTCCAATATATTCATCAGGAACACCATAATTTTTTAGTGCAGCCTGATATTCTTCAGATGAAGGCGATTGATAGGTGATATCTTTACCACTTATCTCAGCAATTATTTCTGCTACTTCATTGTATGAAATCGCTTGATTGTTTACTAATGGATAGGCTTTATTTTCATGCCCTTCAGAAGTCAATACCACTGCTGCTGCTTCTGCCAATTCCTGTCTTAATACTAAACTAGACTTTCCATTTCCTGCAGGTTGCATTATGACGCCCGTTTCCAAAACTTGCTCTCCTATAAACATAGGTAGCATGTCCAAATATGTGGCGTTCTGTAAAAATGTATAAGTTATACCACTCTCTATTATCCACTTTTCGGTTTTTAAATGTGAATCTTGTAAGAATGCAATAGCAGAATTATCTCTTTCCTGTTTTCTCATAAACGAAGTATAGACAATATGTTTTACTCCTGTAGCTTTGGCTGCTTTAACCACATTTTGATGTTGCTCTGCTCGGTTTTCTATTTCGCTGCTAGAAACAAATAAAAGTTTATCTACGCCTTTAAAGGCTTTTACTAAAGAGTCATAGTTGGTATAATCTCCTATTTTAACTGTAATTCCGTCTTCTTTATAGTTGTTTGCCTTTTCCATGCCTCTAGAAAGTATCGAAATATCAGAGACGTTTACTCCTTTTTTCATTAATTGCTGAACGGCATGCTTACCAAATTCGCCTGTTGCTCCTGTTACTAATATCATTTTTTAAAATTTTTAATCGTTAATAATGATACAAAAGTATTACTTTTGCTATATAAAGTATAGTTAGTTAATAATTAATACTGCTATACTTTTGTATAGTACTAATTTAGACTGTATGATAATGAATGATTTGCAAAATATTTCTGAGATAAAAAAATGCCCTGTACAATACGTTTTGGCGATTAATGATACTTTGAATGTGATAAGTGGTAAATGGAAGTTACCTATACTAGCTTCTATTCTTTATGGTAATTATAGGTACAAAGACATACAGGCCAATATCGATAAAATTACACCTAGAATGTTGTCTAAGGAGTTAAAAGAATTAGAGCTTAATGGTGTTATAACAAGAAACGTTTATGATTCAACGCCAGTTCGCATTGAATACAAAATGACCGAATCAGGTAAAAACATTCTCTCAGTTCTTGATGCAATGGTTGATTGGGGTGTTTCCCACAGAAAATCTACATTCAAACATTCGGATTAAAAGTATTTTTTCGGCAAATTGCAGGTAACGTTAAGGCTATGATTTCGGTCTGGGAAATCCCTGCCTTGC
>NZ_MTAZ01000078.1 GCF_002150785.1 Arenibacter amylolyticus
GGTACGGCCAATGTAGAATATACTTTTCGGGTAAGCGATACCTCGATCGATTGGGGTACGACCCTCCGGGTCAACGGTTCAGAAATTGAAATAATGTTACAGAATGTCGGGGACGGTATGGCCGTAGCAGGCTATGGATTAACGTTGACAGGTGCTGGTACCGGATTTGGGGTTCCAATTGCAGGGATTGGAAGCGGAGTCTCATTTTCGGGTTCTATATTAGAATCAGCAGCAAACGCCAATTGGTCGAAAGGTGGGATTACAATTGGGGCTTTTGGGGTTGACTTAGGCACGGATATTTTAATAAAAAGAATCCCTGGATCTACATTATCAACTCAAATACTTCTTCAAAATAAAAGTTTGAAGATAAACTTGATTGAAAAATTTATTAATAACTGAAAATTGTTGTCAAAATGAGCTATCTTAAGTATATATTAATGATAATTATTTGTTCAATATTTTTATATTTTTCCAATAGGTTACTGGAATGCACAAAAAAATCGGGAAAAATTGAAGAAAAAGACCATTATATTAGTAAGGAGACGAGCGATCATTATTATGATATAAGGTTTTTTTTTGCTAGAATATTCGCAATTATAATAATTTTATGGAGTGCTTATGAATTGTATAGGTATATTATGTCATTATAGAAACGAGTAATGATAGTAGGATTTATTTTAGCTCCCGCTTAGATTAATAGGCAATTTCGGATGGATCTAAGGATTCCCTTTAAAACTTTTGAAAGCTCAAATCTTTTTTTTTGATAGAGCCTGCTTACCCAGAAGGTAGTAATTAAACTTATAATATTTACCATGCCCCTGCGGCCATCGGACCTACCTTCCGAGCCTATTCTTTTCCCTACCCACATTTTACCCATCCGCTAGGGGAGGATTTCTCCATCAGTCTTGCCCGACAGCCTCGGCCCCGCACCAAAGCTCAAGGGGCGAAAAACCCCTTGCCCTTTTTCTCCCTCGCTATGTAATCGACCTATTTAACCCTTTTCCCACCATCTTTTCGAATAAAATATAAAACCATATTAAACCAGGGCTGGTCTTATATGGTCTCATATGGCTTCATATGGTTTTGAGGCGTAAAATACTGTAAATAAGTCTTTTAAGTTGGTTTTTTAATGTATTATATTTATATAGGATTATCCGTTTTTAACGGATAGCAAGTTATGTTTTGCGCTACGCAAAACTCCTACTTCTAGCGAAGTGAAAAGCTGCCCTTGGGAATAATAATCAACAAAAAGATCATGATCGCACGACTCCTATACCGTAACAAAGTGCAAGGCGTACTGAAATACGTACTGGGGAAACCGGAATCGACCATTCTCGGCTTCCACAATACCTATTCCGATACGGATACAAACCTCAAGGTCTTCGAACAGGTACTTGTCTTTTTGGGCTTCCGCCATGCCTCTGAAAAGCGCTACGTACATGCCACCCTGAACCTCCCCCGTGGCGAACACCTAGACAATGATACCTTTTTGGCCCTGGCCAAAGCCTATATGGAGTATATGGGCTATGGGGAGCAGCCTTTTATTGTGGTACGACATCACGATACCGAGCACGAACACGTGCACATCGTCTCTAGTACCATTAGGGAGGATTGTACCCAGATCAACCTTTCCTTTGACTATAGAAGGAGTATGGCTGCCCAGAAGCACCTAGAGAAAAAGTATGGGCTTTCCCCCTCCCCAGAAAAAAGATCGGTCCGGGAGCTTCCCAAACTGGAAACGCCCCAGTTTAACCACAAGGAAAGCAACGGGGTCCGATACTATATGCAGGACATCTTGAACAATACCCTGCAAAAACATAAGGTGCGGAGTTTTGACGAGCTTGGCAAACTACTGGAAAAGTACCATATCCAACTGAAGGTAGTGGAGCGTTCCGGTAGGGTAGGGCTAGCTTATGGCATTGCCACCAAGGAAGGATACCGATCCCGGTTTATTGGCGGCTATACCGTGCACCCCCAATTCTCCGGTCCCAAACTCCAACAAGTCTTCGAGCGCAATAAGGAATCGGCCCTATTGCCCATGGTGAAGAAACGACTGGAAAAGCAAGTACAAACTACCTATAAACTATTTAGGACCCTCCGTCCCGTGCACCTCCCAGATGTTCTGGACTCCCATCAAAAGCTCGATTGTAGGCTAAACTACAACGATCAGGGAGAGGTGGTGGATTTCACCATCTATGATAAATCGGGCTATGTGTTGCGCAGCGACGAGATTGGGAGGGGTCTAGGCATCCAAGAGAACCCCGAGTTGTTCCAAACCGAACACACCCAAATGTACATGGACAGCAGGCAATTGGAATTGGAATTCCAACGCTGCTTGAGGGAAGCCTTCCAAAAGACCTATCGAGATTTGCGATACAAACCCCTGTTCTCCGAGCATATCCTTAAAACTCCTTTAGATGTTCTGGTTAGGGAAATGATGAAATCGGAGCGCTTTCTCTTCCTTAAGAAACACTTACATACCGATAACCGGACCTTGTGGAAGGTAATCACCTCCCACTACTATCCTTTTAGTGAGAAGCTATATACCTCCGCCATGAATAAGGAAAAGCAGGAATTGCAAAAGAAGGCCGACCTTATTCAACGGGCCAGGGATCGGCTGTTCACTAGTACGTTGGACCAAAGGGAGGTCCTTGGTGCGCTTGTCCAAAGTCTGGGCGTACGATACAATGAGGGCACCCTGACCTATGCGAATTCCAAGCTCCACCAAGTACCAGTGGATCTGGGCAGTTATTTATTACAGACAAGCGTAAACCCGTATGTACCTCCTGGTTTTGCACGTGAAAACGAAAAGCTATTGGAAGGGCTGCTGCACGGCAAATCCGCCAAAGAGATAAAGCCGGGGCCCACCGCCCTATTTTTGCCCATGGTATTCCCAAAACTCTATAATGCTATGGTACCAACCTTTAGGGAGCGGTATGATACCTTGGCCCTAAAAGCCTACCATCGGTATGCCGAACGGATGCAGGCGCCCTTTGAGAAATCCCCAAGGGACTATATCGCCTTTTTCAACGCCAGGGGCTTTTATTTTGAAGAGCAGGGAGGAAAACTCTGGGTAGGTTCTCTTTATTCCAAATATAAAGTAACGGTCGCCCTTTCAACGAAAATGCAGGACTACCTACTATCGTCCCCTGAGCT
>NZ_MTAZ01000008.1 GCF_002150785.1 Arenibacter amylolyticus
TCTCAAAATCGGCCTTCATAGCCTCTAGTTTCTCGGGATGGCTTTTTGCCAAATTGTTTTTTTGTCCGGGATCGTCCTTTAGATTGTAAAGTTGGTATTCTGTATCCCTTCCCGTCTCTATGTTTACCAATCGCATTAGCTGGGTACCATTATGTGGTGGAATAAGCACCCAGTCTCCTTGACGGAAGGCAAAAATATTCCGCTGCCCCAAAATAAGCTGCTCCCTACCCTGCTCCGATTTTCCTAAAAAGGCATCCAAGATATTCTTACTGTCTGGCGTAGCGTTCTCTTGTCCGGTAAGTGCAGCAAAAGAAGCGGTAAAATCCATTTGCGATACCAAGGCATCGGAAACGCCAGGCTCAATAGTTCCTTTCCAACGCAGCATAAAAGGCACATGGGTCCCTGCATCAAACAGGCTATACTTGCCTCCCCTAAGCGGACCCGCTGGGGTGTGGTTCCCGTTTTTGGTTACCGCATCATCGTGATACCCATCATCCAACACCGGTCCGTTATCACTGGTAAAGACAACAATCGTATTTTCTGCCAACCCAAGCTCGTCCAAGGTGTCTAGGAACTGACCTACGGACCAATCTGCCTCTACAATAACATCGCCACGCGGACCCAAACCAGAGGCCCCTACAAAACGGGGATGCGGTACCCTGGGAACATGGGGCTGATGTAGGCTATAGAATAAGAAAAAGGGCCTGTCCTTGTTTTCGGTCACAAACTTTATGGACTCCCTAAGGAAATCGTCGTTCATATCCTCATCTATAAACAGGGCCGATTTTCCCCCTTTCATATAGCCAATCCTGGAAATTCCATTGTGGACACTCATATCATGGCCATGGCTGGGATGCATTTTTAAGAGTTCTGGGTTTTCTTTACCCGTGGGCTCCCCTTCAAAATTCTCGGTATAGCTCACCTCCAAGGGATCATCGGGCGATAGCCCTACCACCCGGTGGTTCTCTACATATACGGAGGGCACCCTATCATTGGTAGAGGCCATGATAAAAGCATGGTCAAAACCAACTTCCAAGGGGCCTGGTTTAATTTCTCCATTCCAATCCAACTCTTCACCGCCAAGGCCCAAATGCCATTTACCTACTACCCCAGTGGTATAGCCGGCCCCTTGCAACATGGAGGGAAGGGTTTGCTTCCCAAGATCGAACAACAAGGGGGCATTGCCCGGTAAAATTTGTGCTTTGGTATGGCGAAAGGGATAGGTTCCCGCAAGTAAGGAGTACCTACTAGGGGTACAGGTGGGGGAAGTGGCATAGCCATTGGTGAATTTAATACCTTCATTGGCAATCCTATCCATATTGGGCGTTAAGAGTTCTGTAGCCCCGTAACTACTAAGGTCCCCAAACCCTAAATCATCTGCATAGATGATTACTATATTGGGGGTTGCCGCTTTACTGGAGACCGCTCCTTCTTCCTTTTTCCCTGGTTTGCAGCCAACAACTAACAGCAGTAACACCAGGGACCATAAACTAATCACTCTCATAGATCGTATTCTAATTGGTTAAAATTTGTTTGGTTTAGTTCAAAATAAGCAGACTAATCTAAGGAATTAAAATAAATCCAGTTTAAAAACCTGGTGGGGTTCAAAGTTAGTTCACAGCGGACACCCTGAATAAACACTCCCGATACTAGTTCATCGGGAGTATTTAAATTATATGGATTTTTTAACCTGTTAGCTTATCTTATAGGTAACCGTATTTGCGAAGGATATCGTTTTGAGTGATGCACTTTGTTCCTGGCTACCACTCCTTCTGTTTCGTCAAAATTATTTCCACCGGTATTCAAATTACGAGCAAATCGTGGAAAATTACTACTTGAAACTTCTATTCTGATGCGATGGCCCTTTTTAAAATAATTACTGGTTGCCATTGGTGTTAGATCCACTTTGTACACCTTCCCCTCTTCCATAAACACCTCTTTATCGTATCCTTCCCTATAACGCACTCGTTGTATGGTTTCGTCCAAGTTATAGGCAGTACCATCTGGATGCACATCAATTAGTTTAATGGTAAAATCCGTATCCTTAGCATCCGAAGAAACGAAAAGGGTAGACTCAATAAACCCGGTCACTTCTGTTCCTTCTTTAAGAACGTCCGAAGTATAAACAAGAATATCGGGGCGTTCTTCCATCTTCCGCTGATCAAATGCACCTCCTTCCACGGCATTCCCAGTGCAGCATACATTTCCGCCCAAAGAACTTACAGGATTCATTGGATCATAAACAAAGGAATCTGGGTTGTCTCTAGATGGTCTCTTTTTTGTTAATGTCCCACTGCCATTAAGGGTATTTGCATTGCCATCACTGTCTAAATAATAAGTTACCATGTTCGTATCTGCTGGCGGCCACTCCTCGGCAGACTGCCATTGATTGCTACCCATTGTATAGTATTGTACCCTAGGGGTATTTTCCTTAAAGTCGTTACTTTCTCCTTTTAGCCACAGATCCCACCAACCAAAGATCTGCTCCGCGTAATTTAAACGGGCATCGCCAACGCTACGTTGACCAACTACCGTGTTTTCCGTAGCACGTGTAAATGCACAATGTAAGGTAGGTGCAATAACCAAATATTGATTTTCCCGGATTTGGGCGTCCTTGGAATTATTACGTACATGATTAAACAAAGCCAAATTAGGAGTGATTGAAACATCGTACCAAGAAGCAAACCAAAAACTAGGTGCACTAATTTCCATGGTATCATGATAAAGGCCCCCTTCATACCATGCCGGATCGTTCGGTTTTCGAACTACCATTTTATCGAATATTTCTCGCTTCCCTTTGATATTCTTTACAATATCCTTTAGCGGTAAATGCTTTAGGGCTTCAGCCATATCTATGGGTGGATTTTTAGGAGCGAGGTCATAAAATCTAGAAATTCTGATTAAATCCTCTTGCGTAGCCCCTTCGGGGATCCGAGGTTTAAACTTATCATGTTCTACACCATATAGCCATGAGAAAAACAAAAGCTGTTCTACCCCCCCACGATACCAGTTTCCCTGTTCCTGGATACTACCAACCGTGCCAATACCTGCCCCAAATCCCTGTGGTACCATGGCCGCATGGGAAGGATGATCAAGAGCGGACACCGCCATTTGCCACTCGGCTGTTGAAGAACAGCCATAAGTGCCTATTTTTCCATTAGACCAAGATTGATTGGCCATCCATGAAAAAGCGTCATATCCATCGGTGAGCGGAAGTCCCAAAATATCCCATTCTCCTTCGGAGAAAAACCTTCCACGCTCATTTTGTACCACATAGGCATATCCACGTTTAACCGCTTCATAAGCTTGTTCGGCTGTTCGGGTCCGGCGTTCGCCATCTACCCATGTATTAAAATTATACGGGGTACGTGAAAAAATAATGGGCACTTTTTCCTTCGTCTTCGGCCTATAAATATCGGTGGCAAGACGTACACCATCCCGCATGGGCATCATTACCTTTTGATCTACAATAGCGATTTCATCCAGTTTTGAAAAAATGTCGGACGCCTCTTGTCCAAAAAAGATTTGAAAAGAAAATAAAAGGAAAAATACGTAAGGAATTCGATAAAGCTTCATAGGCTAAAGTTTTGCTGGTGGTTTTACCCGTCTTCACTTCCAACGGAATTGGGTGTTTTTAATTGATATATTGCGTTAAAACATTATGGCTGTAAAAGTAAATTTCCTCATTACATGAATAGACTAATTTAAAGAAATTAAATTTCCTAAACACATATACTCCTGAAACTCCATAAAAAAGCCCGACAACAATTCATCGGGCTTTAATTAGGGGCTATTTTATCCCTGTACTATTAAAATTGAAAGATGTGTTAATTGTTCTCGGGCAATGGTATTGGCATTACATTAAACACCTGATCTCCGACTCTATCGATAGGCAACGTATTAGATAGTCCATAACGCCTTAAGTCGAACATCCTATGATTCTCCGACCATAGCGAATACCTACGTTGTTTAAGCAATTCTGCAGTTAGCGCCTCTACGGTCTGTGCACCTGAATAATCTGGTAGGCTGGCCGAATTACGTATTACATTAAGGGCATCTTCGGCATCCTGTAAATTATTCGCCAATATACTTGCTTCTGCATAAACCAATATTAATTCCTCATTGCGAAGAAAATCTATAGGACTTGTATTAGATTCATACAATCGGGATTCATGGGTACCGTTAAGTTCATCTTGAGAGGTTGGATCTGGCCTTAATGCTGCCTTTGCCGCAACTCTTGCGTCTCCAGCCTCTGCCTCTGTAATCCAGCTATTATGGACTATTATCTGATCTCCATTGTTGGGCTTATCATCCGTAGAAGGAACTCTAAACACCGGGTTACTCTGGTCACCACCTCCTAAGCCAAATATGTGTTTTGGTCCCACTTCCAAGTCGCCATCAAGATCTAAATAGGAGCTTGATAAGGCCGTTAATGCGGCATTCCCATCTTTGGCGTACACTGCTGCCAACCCAGCTAGGGCCCTATTGAATTTAGCAAAGGTAGCTGGGGTGTCAAACCCGGTAAAACCAGTACTTAGTTCAAAGTCAAAGTCGCTTCCTGCATTGGAGAGATGTTGTTGGCCTTCCTCCAATAGGGAACGGACCCTGGCCAAGCCTTCGTCGAACTCTACAATTGGCCCCAATTCGTCCGAATTGGCTACGTCTAACCGGGCCTTTCCGTACGACTTTAGAATCTGTATCAACTCCTCAGCCATCATGGTCTTAGCAAAACCCTGATAGCCATTCCGCTCAGCCTCAGTAACTGCATCTGTATTTTCGGCCGCCTCCAACAATAAGTTTATATTTTTTATACACCTGTAATTTCCGTTCCATGAACCTACGCTATAGAAGGAGTTATTATCTAGGGGAATACCGTCTTTTCCCAATACATCACCTGTATTTCGGGGATCGGCATTAAATAGATACAACTCCCTTGCCATAGATCCATTAGCAGTAACTTCTGTTCCCATTCCATTACGGGAAGTAGATTCTATGGCAACTACTAATTCGTTCAACTGTCCCTTAGAAGCTCCCTTTAGAACTCCATCGACACTAGGCCCGTTAGGATCTATTACTTCCTCGAAAGTACAAGAAACCATAAGCGAGACTATTGGAATCATGAGAACCCTGATCGCTAAATATTTTATATTATTTTTCATTTTTTATTTTTTTTAGAAATTAACGTTTAGGCTAAAGAAAAATTGCCGTGAACTAGGGAATGGAGCTACTTCTATACCCGTAGAAAGTCCAGAGCCCCCATTTACGGAAACCTCGGGATCGTAGCTACTATAATCGGTAATAGTGAAAAGGTTTTTTCCCGATATTCCGAATTTAACACCCTCTACCGTACTTCCGAATACATTCTCTACCGTATTCTTTGAGAGAGAATAATGAATTGCAGCCTCACGCAATCTTAGGTACCCGGCAGGTTCCACAAAACGGATAGCATTAGCAGGCATCTCCAATCGTTCCTGACCCCTTGGGGTACCTAAATCAGGAGAAACCTGTCCTAAGTCGGTAAGAAAAGTAGATAGATTTAGGTTCTCCCCGCCATTTTTCCATTGAAATAGGAAAGACACGTCTAACTGCTTATATATTGTAAAATTATTACTCCATGCCATTTGAAAGTCGGGTTCCACATCCCCAACCTTCGTTGGCTTTGTACCAGTACCATCTAAGTTTAGGTTACCCACCAACTGGGTAGCCGACTTGCCTTCCTGAATAAAGAATGTTCCAAGTCCTAAACCAAAACCGGCGCCAGGCTGTGGAAATGCAGGTACTTCCAAACGTGTAATCTCAGAGCGGTTCCTATACCATTGAACCGCTGAATTCCAGCTAAAATTTTCATTGTCGAACACAAAAGCTTTCAAGGCTAATTCTATCCCACTATTTTTTAAATCTCCTAAGTTGGTGGTTTCCTGAGTAAATCCAGAGGAAGCGGGTAGTGCCCTCGTCAAGATTAAGTCCTTTACCTTTTTATCATAATAGGTAGCTTCTAATGAAAGTCTATTATTGAAGAATCCAAGGTCAAAACCAAATTCCAATTCGCTCGCCGTTTCAGGTTTAACCAGGGCATCTCCCTTAATTCCCAATACAGATTGCCCAATGTTCCCCCCTATATTGCTAGCACCCAAACTAGTAAAGGTAGAACCATAATTCGCCGGACTTCCAGTTTCCCCATATGCGGCCCTTAATTTCAGCTGGGTAACAGACTCCATAGTCCAAAAATCAAAATTTGTCATATTAAGCGCTAAGGAAGCCTTTGGAAATCCATAGAACTTATTAGGATCCCCATTTCGGGTAGATTTGTCAAGTCTGTAGCCAACAGTAGCAATTATTTGATCTTGATAATTCCCCTCTATCTGACCAAAATATCCAAAATCTTTTTCCTCCGAACGAAATTGATCGATGACCTGGTTAACGGATTGATCAACACTGGTCTGACCCGCTGCTAATAAGGAGCCTCGGCTATTTACAAGGTTAGATTCTTGATATAGGTACGCTACACCCAATTGGGTAGTAAGATCTAGATCGCCTTCCATAGCATTACGGTTCCACACCCCAATAGCTTGCGCATTGAATTGGGTGAAATTGTTTTTGCCTACCGCTATAAAACCACCAGGTCCAGGCGGCACTTGCGACTGATGCGTTTCGGGTACATATACATTGGTTTGATTCGCTAAATAATCTAGTCCACCACTTGTTACCAATTTTACCCTATCCCTGTCTGCACGTAAAATATGTGTATTCAACGTAATCCCCTGTACCAAACGGTCATTAGAATCATCGTTCAAAGCTTTGTCTCTCACGAAAATCGGGTTCCCAGAATAATTTGGGTTCACCGGATAATTACCATTGGCATCAGGGAATAGATTTACCCAAGGCCTAGTGAAAGCCAAGGTGTATCCGTAACTTAAACCTCCGTCGTTTTCGTTACCAGTAAAACTTCTGCTCGCATTACTTCTACTATAACTTGTGGTTGAGGTAAAATCAAAAACATCCGAAATTTGATGGTCAATATTGGTCCTCAAGGAGAGGCGATCGAAACCAGTATTCTTTATAATACCGCTTTCGTCCCTAAAAGAGCCACCCAAATAAAACTTGGTTTTATCACTACCACCGGTAGCACTTAATCGGGTTTCGGTTATAAAACCAGTTTCCCCGTAAATAATATCTTCAAAATCGTAAAGTTTCCCACGTTCTGCTATGGTTGCCTCATACTTTGCCCTTTCGGCCGCATTGAATACGCTTTCTACGGTATCTGCCGTCCAAGGTCGCATTCCCAAACGATTTGAAATGGTGTTTATGCCTATGTCTTGGCTGAAACTAATTTTTGTTTTTCCTGTCTTTCCACGTTTTGTGGTTATCAAAACTACCCCCGCATTTCCACGCTGTCCATATATTGCAGCTGCTGAAGAACCCTTCAGCACTTCTATGTTTTGAATGTCGTTGGGGTCTAAATCTGCCAAACGGTTTCCAGAATTCTCCTCATTCCCACGGTTAGCACCAGAAGCAAACCGAAGCCCGGTAGGGATTTCTACGTTATTATAATAAACACCATCCACAATAATTAAGGGCTGGTTGTTGCCGTTAATCGATGATATACCACGCAATCTTAATGCAAAACCACCCCCTGGTGCCCCTGAAGTAGAGGTTATATTTACACCTGGTATTTTTCCGTAGAGAGCGCCATCTACCGTAGACTGACTGGTAGTTCCTACTAATTCCTCGGAAGAAACCGTAGCAACCGCATTAGCCAGGTTTTCTCGTTTTACGGAACTGGCCAATCCAGTGACGACCACCTCTTCCAGTCCGGTTGCTGACTCCTCCAGGGTAACATTAAGGCTAGTTTCGCCTGTCACCCTTACTTCTGTATTGGCATATCCAAGAGAAGAAAAGACTAATGTTGCAGGAAAGGAACTAACCCCTATTTCAAAGTTTCCATCAAAATCCGTAGTTGTCCCTGTCGTTGTTCCTTTTACAACTACGTTTACGCCTGGCAGGGGCAATCCCTGCGTTGCTTCAGTTACGTTTCCCGTTATGGTTCCTTGTGCGGCCATGGTGATGGGGACGGCAAAAAGCACAAAAAAAAACGCACTTTTCCAAAAAGTCAATTTTAGTTTCATAAGGTTTGAGTTAGTTATTTGAAGGTCAAGGTAATGAAGATTTTAAATTTTAAAAACTTTTTTTCTCTTTTTACTTATAAAAAATTAACACATTCCTAATTATATAGGTACTTAATACCCACTTTAATAATTTAACTATCCATAAATTACACAAATCTCAACCAACTATAGTTATACCAACATCGAAATAGGAGGCTAATTGAATATTTATACGTACAATTATAAAAAGCAGGCATGCCAAGGAGGATTTAAATAATCTAGTTATCATCCAAGAATGTTATCTAAACTCTATACAAGTTAAGGCTTAGATAAAAATTCACCCGCAGAAATTTTAGTCGATAACCCCATTACTTCTTACATTTGCGTTTTCATAGATCAAGTATAACATGTATAGAAGTCATAATTGCGGGGAATTAAGGGAAGCCCATCAGAATACAGAGGTTACCCTATCAGGTTGGGTACAAACGGTAAGAGACAAAGGATTTGTAATTTGGGCCGACCTAAGGGATCGGTACGGAATTACACAACTTATCTTTGATGAGGAGCGCTCTTCCAAAGAGATCATGGATACGGCCAAGTCCTTGGGGCGCGAATTTGTGGTTCAGGTAAAGGGTACCGTCTTAGAGCGAAGTTCCAAAAATCCTAATATCCCAACAGGTAATGTGGAGGTCTTGGTCTCGGAAATAAAAATCCTAAATAAATCCATCACCCCTCCTTTTACCATTGAGGACCAAACCGATGGTGGGGAGGATCTAAGAATGAAATACCGCTATCTAGATATTAGAAGAAACCCGGTAAAAAACAATCTCATTTTTAGGCATAAGGTAGCCATGGAAGTAAGGAAATACCTTTCCGATCAGGACTTTATAGAGGTAGAAACCCCCTATTTAATTAAATCCACTCCCGAGGGAGCTAGGGATTTTGTGGTTCCAAGCCGCATGAACCAAGGTCAATTCTACGCCCTTCCCCAGTCGCCCCAGACCTTTAAGCAATTATTGATGGTTGGCGGCATGGACAAGTACTTCCAAATTGTAAAATGTTTTAGGGACGAGGACCTTAGGGCAGACAGACAACCAGAATTTACCCAGATAGATTGTGAAATGGCCTTTGTAGAGCAAGAAGACATCCTAAATGTCTTTGAGGGTCTTACTAAACACCTATTACAGGAAATAAAAGGGATTACCGTAGACAAATTTCCAAGGTTAACCTACGAGGAGGCCATGAGAAAATATGGTAACGACAAGCCCGATATCCGATTTGGAATGGAATTTGGCGAATTAAACGCCGTGGCCCAGCACAAGGATTTCGGAATATTTAACGAGGCCGAATTAGTGGTGGGAATTGCGGTTCCTGGTATAGCCTCCTATACTAGGAAGCAGTTAGATGCTCTAGTAGATTGGGTGCGCCGACCCCAAGTAGGTGCCAAAGGCATGGTTTATGTAAAGTACAACGAGGACGGATCCTTTAAATCTACCGTAGACAAGTTCTTTGACCAGGAAGACCTGGCCAAGTGGGCTGAAGCTACTGGCGCAAAACCGGGCGACCTTATCTGTGTCCTTTCTGGTGATGCCAACAAAACCAGAGCACAATTGAGTGCCCTGCGAATGGAAATGGCAGAACGCCTAAAACTTCGAAACAAAGAAGAGTTTGCCCCGCTTTGGGTGGTAGACTTCCCATTGTTGGAATTGGATGAGGAAACGGGGCGTTACCATGCCATGCACCACCCTTTTACCTCTCCTAAGCCAGGACAAATGGAACTTTTGGATACAGACCCCGGTGCGGTTAAGGCCAATGCCTACGACCTGGTATTGAACGGAAACGAAATTGGTGGAGGATCTATCCGTATCCACGATAAGCAAATACAGTCTACCATGTTTAAACACCTTGGGTTTACCCCCGAGGAGGCCAAGGCTCAGTTTGGCTTTTTAATGGACGCCTTTCAGTACGGAGCTCCCCCTCACGGTGGCTTGGCATTTGGATTGGATAGACTGGTGGCCATATTAGGAGGGCAAGAGACCATCCGTGATTTTATCGCCTTCCCAAAAAACAATAGTGGTAGGGACGTAATGATAGATGCCCCGGCCGCTATAGATCAGGAGCAATTAAACGAATTGTCCCTAAAATTGGATTTAAAAGCATAGTACCGGAGAGAGCAATGGGAAAACAGCTCCACTCTTCAGCATAGATTCATTTAAAAAGGTTGGTAGTGCCTATGGCGCCTCCAACCTTTTTACTATCTTAACCGTTAAGATATTATAAAGCCATTAAAGTTCTTTAGCAAGGGTTATAATAAGCATAGTTGACAATATGGTGTCCCATAAAAACACTTTCTTTAGAAAATTCCTAAGATGGAGATATCGAAATATTTCCGAAAAGAATTTTATTATCATCTTGGGGGTAATTGTCGGTTTACTGGCTGGTTTGGCTTCCGTTACCATTAAAAACCTCACCTTTAGCGTAGCATCCTTGTTTGAGCAAGGGATCGTTTTCTCCCAAAACCAACTGTATTTCATTCTGCCCTTTATTGGCCTCCTCTTGGTTTTTTTGGTAAAGAAGCTACTTTTTCGCAATGGATTTCGCCCCCCAATACCGTCCTTTCTAAAAAGAGCCATCCCCACTTTATTATACGCGCTGCTAAGACAGAACGGAATGCTTTCTTATAAACTAATCTACCACCCTATAATTATGGCGCCACTTACCGTAGGGTTTGGGGGATCTGTGGGATTGCTGGGGCCGGCCATTACATCGGGATCGGCCATAAGCTCTAATCTGGGCCGTTTGTTGCACGTAGATAGTAAAACACGGACGCTGCTTATCGCCTGTGCCACCTCCGGGGCCGTGGCCTCAATGTTTAAAACTCCTATTGCCGCCTTGGTACTGGCCATAGAACTCTTTAGTCTAGACCTCACTTTTGCCTCCCTCTTACCCCTGTTAATGGCGTCCATTTCCTCGGTGCTAACGTCCTATTTTTTTCTAGGCGATGAAACTATCTTTAGCTTCAATATCGTAGACAAATTTGTCATCAACGATGCTGCGCCCTATATCCTCTTAGGCGTGGGAACTGGAATTGGCTCTATTTATTTTACCAAGATTTACTTTGCCGTCTATGCCTTTTTCGATCAATTTAAAACCCCCTTCCTAAAAGTCCTTGTTGGCGGACTTATTATTGGGGTGATGTTGTATTTTATCCCCCCCTTATACGGGGAGGGACTGAGTTTTACCAAGGATTTGTTCGATGGAAACCATTTGCATGCCTTGGGAACCACCCCTTTTGACGATGTTATTGATAATATCTGGGTAGTCATTGCCCTTTTGGTGGGCTTTACCATTTTTAAAGCCTTTGCCATGACCATTACCTTTGCCGCGGGAGGAGTAGGCGGGGTCATTATTCCTACTATGGTGATGGGAAGCGCCCTAGGTAATGTAGTCGCCAAAATCCTCAATAATTTAGGGCTGGGAATAACGGTATCCGAAGCCAATTTTACCTTGGTGGGCATGGCCGGACTAATAGCAGGGGTAATCCACGCGCCTTTAACAGCCATCTTCCTTATCGCGGAAATTACTGGGGGTTATGATCTTTTTATTCCCCTTATGATCACCGTTGCCATTTCCTATTTTATTACCAAACAGGTTATGGAACACACCATTTACACCAAGGAATTAGCAGAGCGGGGCGATCTGCTAACCCATGATCAGGATCAAAATGTGCTTACCCTTATGAAATTGGAAAGGGTGATAGAAAAAAACTTTATACCGGTACACCCAGAAATGACCTTGGGAGAAATGCTGCACAATTGCGTTACCAAATCTACCCGAAACCTTTACCCGGTGATAGACGATAACCAAATTCTGGTGGGCATTGTACTCTTGGACGACATTCGAAAATTTATGTTCGACGCCTCTTTGTACGACAGCATGAAGGTGGAAGATTTTATGCACAATCCGCCTGAACATATTATTTTTGAAAAAGATAATATGAAGACGGTCATGAAAAAGTTTCAACATTCGGAAGCTTGGAACCTCCCCGTCATAAAGGACGGAAAGTACCTGGGCTTTGTTTCCAAGTCTAAACTATTAACGGCCTACCGCAGAAAATTGATTAATTTTACAAGATAATTACCCCATATCATGAAATACCTTATCGTCCTAGTGCTGCTTGCATCCCTAGCCTCAATTATTTACGGCTTCACCATTCAGGAAACCGATGTAATTTTTGCCAATAAATGCATTGGTTTTGGCACAGTAGGCATTTTTTTAATTGCCATGCCCCTATTTCTTATAAAAGTTAGCAAAGGCAAAAACATGAAGGATTATATGCTGAACGAGGAGAACATACGAAAAATGCAGGGAAAGGATAAAAAACAAGAGAAAAAGGAATAAGCTACCGGCAGCCCCCATTTTATTGCATTTTCAAAAAACTATAAGTAGCGAGTACGGCCTTTAGTCCAGTCGTGGTCCTACACTAATTAAGGTTTCTTCTCTGAATAAAGAAGCGCTTTAAGATTTCCGAAGCCTCTTCTTCCATAACACCACCTACCACGGTTGTTTTAGGGTGTAGTTTCGTATTCATGGTCTTAAATCCCCTGTCCATATCCCTAGCCCCATATACAATCTTGGAAATCTGACTCCAGTATAGGGCCCCCGCACACATTTGGCAGGGCTCTAAGGTTACATACAAGGTACAATCCTGCAGGTATTTCCCTCCCAAGAAATTGGAAGCGGCCGTAATGGCCTGCATCTCGGCATGGGCAGTAACATCTACCAACTGCTCGGTTAAATTGTGTCCGCGGGCAATGATCCTATTATTAACTACCACAACCGCACCTACAGGAATCTCCCCTTTTTCAAAAGCCATCTCCGCCTCCTGTAAGGCTTTCTTCATAAAGTAAGTATCGTCAAAGGGCGTTATCATAGTCCGGTTTTTAGACTACAATAGTAATCAATAATTAAATTCAATGTAAAGTAAAACCCAATTTATCCCTTAACTCAATTCCTTCAAAACCGCATTTCTACACTTCAAGAAGAAAAAACCAATGCTACTACAAAAAGATAAAACGGCGATGTACCTTGCCATCCCCTTGCCCTGCATTCCTCTAAAATGATTTTACCCTTCCCTAGGTCAATAATCCCATAATGCACCATTCGTAGCGCTCTAATGCAACAAGGGATACCTAAAAACCTTAGTTTTGTACTTTATCTTTATTACATGTCGAAAGCTATATTACCACATATCAACGATCCGCACGACCTTCGGCAAAGAAGCTTGGAAGAATTGCCCCAATTGGCCAAGGAATTGCGAAGTTTCATAATAGACATTGTAGCCACCAAAGAAGGGCATCTTGGGGCCAGCTTAGGCGTTGTAGAGCTTACTATTGCCCTACATTATGTATTTAACACCCCCTATGACAAACTTATATGGGATGTTGGCCATCAAGCCTACGGACACAAGATACTTACTGGCCGAAGGGATGTTTTTCACACCAACAGACAACTAGGAGGTATTAGTGGATTCCCTCATCGGGAAGAAAGTGAATATGATGCATTTGGCACCGGGCATAGCTCCACCTCTATCTCGGCCATCTTGGGTATGGCCATGGCCTCCCATTTAAAAGGGGAAAAAGACAAGCAGCATATTGCTGTGATTGGGGATGCCTCCATTGCCAGCGGAATGGCTTTTGAAGGACTAAATCACGCAGGGGATACCAATCCTAATATTCTTATCGTATTAAATGACAATGCCATTGGCATAGATCCCAGCGTTGGGGCCCTAAAAAAATACCTAACCAATGTAAAGAAGGGCACAGCCAAGGATGAGAATCTTTTTGAGTGTTTAAACTTTAACTATACCGGACCTATAGACGGCCATAACCTCCCGCTTTTGATTAAAGAATTGGAGCGACTTAAATCTGTGCCAGGTCCTAAATTATTACACTTGATAACCACTAAAGGCAAGGGACTAAAAAAGGCGGAAGAAAACCAAGTGGTATACCATGCCCCGGGAAAATTTGATAGTATCACCGGCGACCTTTTACCCAAGGCCAATAAAATGGAACCGCCAAAGTATCAGGATGTATTTGGATATACCCTAGTTGAACTGGCCAAAAAAAACCCCAGGATTGTAGGGATTACCCCTGCAATGCCTACGGGTAGCTCTTTAAAGTATATGATGGACCGGTTGCCGGAGAGGGCCTTTGATGTGGGTATTGCCGAACAACACGCTGTAACCATGGCTGCGGGTATGGCCGCAGAAGGAATGGTTCCCTTTTGCAATATATACGCTACCTTTTTACAACGGGCCTATGATCAGGTAATACACGATGTGGCCCTACAAAATCTCCCCGTCATCTTCTGTCTGGACAGGGCCGGAATAGTGGGTCAGGATGGTGCCACTCATCACGGGCTGTTCGATATGGCCCAACTAAGAACCATCCCAAACCTAATTGTTTTTGCACCGATGAACGAGTTGGAGCTAAGGGATATTATGTACACTGCCCAATTGGGGCTACCACATCCCATTGCCATCAGATACCCCAGGGGCAGAGGAGTGGTATTGGATTGGAAACGCAAATTTTCTAAAATCCCTATAGGAAAGGCAGAAGAACTGCAAAAGGGCACGAAAATTGCTGTATTGTCAATCGGCCATATCGGAAATATGGTGGCCGACCTATTGCCAACCTTAAAAAATAAAAATGAAATTGGCCATTACAATATGCGATTTGTAAAACCATTGGACCAAGATATGTTACAGACCATATTCCAGGACTACACCCATATCATTACGATAGAGGACGGGTGTAGTGCCGGAGGTTTCGGCAGTGCCATTGTGGAATATGCCAACGAAGTAAATTGTGGGATCCCTATTCGCGTAATGGGGGTCCCCGATAAGTTTCTAGAACATGGAACCGTGGAAGAACTACATCATATTGCCCAAATAGATAAACAAGCCCTAAGAAAACAAATTAATAATCTATTGAACATCGTTTAACATGCGCAGTAAATTTAGCTTCATTATCCTTTTGTTTCTATGTATCATTCCTCTAAACGCACAAGTAGCACCTACCCAAAAAACAGCATCGGACACGCTTAGGGTATCGCCTATCCCGGTAGATACCATGAGGATAGACACTATGCGCGTAGACACCATAGTGATAAGAACACTGCACCAAAAAATTAAAAACGTTGCACGCGGGGCTAATTTAAGCGGACCGGTCATTACCTTTAATAAAACAAAGGCCTTAGACGAGGAGTACCGCCCCTTTAGGATTCCCTCTTTTTGGGATAAGGAAAACAAGCTGAGCGTAAATTTTAACGAGGTAGCTTTTATCAATTGGAATGCCGGGGGAAACAATTCCGTATCGGCCCTAGCAAACATAAAGTTTCTACGTAACTATAAATTCAGGTACGTAAAATGGGACAACTTATTGGAACTCCGTTACGGTTTAAACTCACAGGAGAAGCAAAAATTGAGAAAAACGGACGATGCGATCCGCATCAGCACCAACTTTGCCTATAGACGGGATACCATAAGCAACTGGTACTACTCTATAAGGGCAAACTTTAGAACTCAATTCTCTAACGGTTACAAATACCCCAACAGGGACAATCCCATCTCGAGGTTTATGGCCCCGGGCTACGGATTTATTGGTGCGGGAACCTCATACATCCCCGAAGGAAAGAAATTTGACCTCTACCTCTCCCCCTTTACGCAAAAGGCAACTTTTGTATTGGATCAGGAATTGGCAGATAGGGGATCTTTTGGAGTAGAACGGGCGCAATACGATGCGGAAGGAAATAAAATAAAAGATGGAGAAAACGTCATCATGGAATTTGGTATTCTAGTGACGAATAACTGGGAGACCGAAATTTTTGAAAACGTATTATTAAAACATCGTTTAAGCCTATATACGGACTACCTCAACAGCTTTGGAAATGTGGATATTGACTCGGAACTCAATATCTCCCTAAAGGTCAATAAAAATATAACAACCAATTTGGGGACCCATATAATTTATGACGACGATATTAAATTTGACCCTATAAAAGCGGATGATGGGACCATTATAAGTGATGGCACCCCAAAAATTCAGTTTAAACAGCTCTTTGGGGTGGGCATCAATTATAATTTTTAAACAGGGCTACAGCTGCTTCCCCATAATCTTGTTGTGGATGTGTACGGCGGCACTGTCCGAAAGACTGGCCACATAGCAGCAGGCATTCAATAATATATTATAAATAGATCCCTCGGTATCTCGGTACAACTCTGGCAGGGTAGAAAGTATCAAGGCGTCGTAATTGGACCTTTTATTTTCTTTCTGCCTCATTAAAGCGGTGGTATAAACTTCCAAAATGTCCGAGATAATCTTGTACCCAGCAATTTCCTTTTCTATAACTTCCTGTGACTGATATACCTTGTCTTTACTTATGGATAAAATATCTTGAATTTGCGCTTTAAACTTACTTTTCTCCAATAAGGAAACGCTAAACTCCCCTTTTAAAATAGCGTCTTCGTTGGCAATAAAAGTAGCTATGGCATCAGAAATTAAGGTGTTTATGGCCAATGCCCGCAAATAACTCATACGATCTTCCATATAGACCAACTCGTTATATTTCTTGACGTTGATGCTGTCTTTTACCAATTTAATCAGATATTCCAAGGCAAAATCCTCTGGAATTAACCCTAGGTTAATCCCATCTTCGAAGTCTATAATGGTATAGCAAATATCATCTGCAGCCTCCACCAAATAAGTTAAGGGATGCCTACAATAGCCAATATCACCACTTTGGGAAGTTGAAAGCAACCCCAATTCTGCGGCTACTTGTTTAAAGGAATCCACATCTGTCTGAAAAACCCCAAATTTTTTATCCGCTATATGCTTGGTGGGCTTTTTGGGCAGTGATTCCTTGGGATATTTCATAAAGGCGCCCAGGGTAGCATAACTAAGTCGCAAACCGCCTTCTACACCTTTTCTAGATTCGGTTAACAATTTATATCCATTAGCATTCCCTTCAAACTCCAAGATATCCTGATACTCCTTATCGCTAAGTTGCTCCTTAAAACGATGACCGTTCCCATTCTTAAAATACTCCCCAATGGCCTTTTCGCCACTATGCCCAAAGGGAGGATTCCCTATGTCGTGGGCCAAGGCTGCCGCTGCTACAATAGCTCCAAAGTCGTTAAACCTATACCCATGAATCTCACTTAAATAAGGGTGTTTCTCCAATACTTTTTTCCCAGCAATTCGCCCCAAGCTTCTGCCCACCACGGAAACCTCCAAGCTGTGGGTTAGGCGGGTGTGCACAAAATCTGTCTTGGACAAGGGGATTACCTGGGTCTTGTCCTGCAGGCTCCTAAAAGCCGCAGAAAAAATAACCCGATCATAATCTACTTCGAACCCCAAACGGGTTTCATCCTGTTCTTTTCGCAATCTTTTACTGGTATCCCCAAATCGTCTCAGAGAGAGTAATTGTTCCCATTTCATAGTACATAATTAAAACCCGCAAGATACATTTTTCAGGAATGGCCTTCCCACCAAACCTCCCCCAAATTCTCTTAGCCCCCTATTTTGCTTAACCATTCCTTAATCCCAACTTTACATTCGTCACAAAAGGATTTCCTAATTTAGCAGTTGTTTATAAACAACCTTGTTTCATTATTTTGTTAGTTTTTGTCGACTATAATCTTGAAACTCAGCTACCTTTGGCCAAGGTAGCTTTTCTATTTAAACTAAAATTGTTCTTCAGTTAACGTTAAATTAACGTACAATCCTGTAATTTGCAGTCGACAAAAACTAATGATTACACTTATGAAACAATTAGCATGTTTGCTATTTATTCTATTATTGGCACCCGTATATTCCCAAACCGAAGCCCCGGAGTTTGGTAAGGGATTATTAAATCTGGTGGGGAAGGATAGCAGTTGGACGATGAACCTTGCCACCCGATTTCAGTTTTTGACCACCACTACTTGGGATCAAAACGCCGATGACAAATGGGCAGATCCCCATACCACGGCCTTGGTCCGCAGGGCACGATTAAAATTTAAGGGATATGCCTATTCCCCAAAACTAAAGTACAAGGTAGAACTAGGACTATCTAACCGAGATATGTCCGGAGCCTCCATTTACACGAGCAATGCCCCTAGATTTATTCTAGATGCCTTTGTTATGTGGAATTTCTATGAAAACTTTGAATTGTGGATTGGGCAGACCAAGTTACCCGGCAATATGGAACGGGTAATATCTTCCGGGAACCTACAACAGGTAGACCGATCGCGCTTAAACAGTAGGTTCACTTTAGATAGGGAAACAGGAATACAGCTTAGGCACCAATTCTACCTCTTCAACAATTTCTTGATTCGCGAAAGGTTTGCACTATCCCAAGGGGAAGGCAGAAATGTCACCAATGGCAATATAGGAGGCGCCCAATTTACCAGTCGTTTAGAACTACTCCCTTTTGGTGAGTTTACCAAAGGAGGGGAATATTCCGGAGCCGATATGGCCCGTGAAGAAAGTCCAAAGCTTATGCTTGCAGCTACCTATGACCATAACAAAAATGCGGTTAAGACTAGAAGCAATCAGGGGAGTTATATGACCAATGATATTGGATTCCATCATACGGATATAAATACCGTTTTTGTGGATGCCATGTTCAAATACCAGGGCTTCTCCTTTATGGGGGAATACGCCCATAGAACTGCCAAAGATCCCATCGCAAAAAATTCTGATGGCAGTCTAACAGGAGATATTGTACAAGTGGGCGATGGCCTCAACCTACAGTCGGGCTACCTTTTTAACAATAACTGGGAGGTTTCCGGTAGGTATACCCATATCGCCTTAGACAAGCTTATAACAGGCAATCCTAAAGAAAATCAATATACCTTAGGCCTTTCCAAGTACATAGTGGGCCATAAATTAAAAGTTCAGACAGATCTAAGCTATATGTCGGTAAATGGAGGAACCGATGAATTAATGTATAGATTACAGTTCGATATACATTTTTAACCAATAACATAACCTTTTCATAACATTAGTGACCAATTCACTTTGGATATTTGCAAACATTTATCTTAACAACTATGGATGATATTTACTTTTTGATGATAATAGCCCTTGTCTTTTTGGCAATTGCCGATTTGATAGTAGGGGTGAGCAATGATGCAGTGAACTTTTTAAACTCTGCCATTGGTTCTAAAGCGATTTCTTTTAGGACTATTATGGTGGTAGCGAGCATTGGAATTGCCGTAGGGGCCATTTTCTCCTCAGGAATGATGGAGGTAGCCCGAAAGGGGATCTTTAATCCCAGCGAGTTTATGTTTAACGAGATTATGATCATTTTTATGGCGGTCATGATTACAGACATCCTACTGTTAGACTTCTTTAATACCATAGGGATGCCCACTTCCACTACGGTTTCTATCGTATTTGAACTATTGGGGGCCTCGGTAGCCATGGCGCTTATAAAAATAGGGGCCGCTTCTGGAAGCTATGTGGAAGTATTCAACTACATTAATACCTCCAAAGCCACAGAAATTATCCTGGGAATTCTGCTCTCGGTGGTCATCGCATTCTCGGTGGGTGCCTTTGTACAGTATATTTCCCGCTTATTGCTCTCCTTTAATTTTAGGAGAAAGGCAAAATGGATAGGCGCCTTATTTGCCGGAACAGCACTAACGGCCATTACCTACTTTATATTGATCAAAGGATTAAAGGGTGCTTCCTTTGTAAGCGACAGTGTATTAGAATTTACCCAAAACCACACTGCAGGCATTATAATTGGGAGCCTTGCGTTATGGTCCCTAATTTCTTACCTATTAACTGCCTTCTTTAAATACGACAGTTACAAACTTATTATTATTGCAGGTACCTTTGCCCTAGCGCTTGCCTTTGCGGGGAACGACTTGGTGAACTTTATTGGGGTACCAATAGCCGCTTGGCAATCTTTTGAGGCTTGGCAGGCATCTGGAATAGCGGCCGATCAATTTAATATGGGTATTCTTGCCAACAAGGTTGCTACCCCTACCTACCTCTTGTTCGGGGCAGGAATAACAATGGTGCTTACCCTTTGGTTTTCTAAAAAGGCGCGCTATGTTACCCAAACAGAAATTAACCTATCCCGTGAAGGGGAATCCAAAGAGCGTTTTCAACCCAACTTTTTGTCAAGAAGTATTGTAAGGGGAGCCATGCTAATATCTGCCGGTGCAGATGCTATTACACCTGCTTCCTTAAAGAAAAAAATTGATGCCAATTTTGAGAAGCCAGTCATAGCCCTTTCTAAGGATAAGACCTTTGAGATGCCCGCTTTCGATATTATTAGGGCAGCGGTAAACCTTATGGTAGCCGGGGTATTAATCTCCATTGCAACCTCTTACAAATTACCGTTATCTACTACTTACGTAACCTTTATGGTGGCCATGGGTACTTCCTTGGCCGATAGGGCGTGGGGTGCAGAAAGTGCTGTTTACCGGGTTGCCGGAGTACTAAATGTAATTGGCGGTTGGTTTTTTACTGCATTGATGGCATTCGTCTCAGCGGCGGTCATCGCTTACCTAATCAATATTCACGTCCCTTCTATGCTGGCCATCCTATTGTTGATTGCGGTACTTTTATTGGTTCGCAACTATATTTCCCACAACAAAAAATCCAAGGAAATTAGTGCTGAGGATAGCTTGAGAAAAGCGGAAAGCAGCTCTATACAAGGAGTTATTGAAGAAAGTGCCAATAATATATCTAATGTTGCCAAAAGAGGTAATAAGATATACACCAATACCATCAACGGTTTAGCAAAGCAAGATTTAGACTTGCTTAAGAAAAACAAGAAGCAGGTGGTAAAACTATCCAACGAGGTAGATGAATTAAGAGACCACATCTTCTTCTTCATTAAAAACCTAGATGAGGCAAGTGTTGGTGCAAGTAACTTCTACATTAATATTTTAGGTTATTTACAGGATATGACCCAATCCCTGGAGTACCTGTCCAAGATTAGCCACAAGCACATCAACAACAACCACAAGAAGTTGAAGTACAACCAGATAAAGGAAATTAAGGAAATAGATCAGAAGTTAGACTTATTGCTTAGCGAGACCAAGGAAGCTTTTGAAACCCGTAATTTCACCCAGATAGGATCTATATTAGGTAGTAAGCAGACGCTGTTAGATATGGTCTCCCAGAAGATTGAAAAACAGATCGCAAGGACTCGTACAGAAGAATCGAGCCCCAAGAACACTACCCTTTACTTTACCATTCTCTTGGAAACAAAGGATTTTATAAACGCCACTATGAATTTATTGGAATTATACTACCAAGAACATGACAGTACGGTGAAGCCCGCCAAAGTAGAAGTGTAGGCTTCCCAATTTTAAATCAAAAAGGCAACCTGTGCAAGCTTAGCATGGGTTGCCTTTTTTTTATCAACTTCTCTACAGTCCCCCTTTTTTCTTTCTTTGTTTCTAGAAAACTCCAACCAGTCTATACCTTATATAAAATCCTTTTGAGTATAATGGCAGGTTTCTCCTAAACCACCCGCCACTTTTCCCTATATCCTAACTCCGATTACCAACCACAAGTCCCTCCTTAACATTCCCTCAGTATTTTTAAACAATACCTCCGATTACAGCAATAATCCTATTATCTATCCGCAACATTCTCATTATTGGAGTCAAAAAAATACAAAAAAGTGAAAAAATAATATTGCCGTATTAAATCTTTTTCTAACTTCACTTAGTCTTAATTATTTGTTAAAAACTAAAACCAACCACACCCAATGTACTCAAGACCAGCTTTTAACAAAGTAGTTGTAGCAATTATTGCATTGGCGACCCTTACCAACTGCTCGGGCCCCAAACGAATAAAATTCCCAGAGCCGGTAGATACTGAAACCAGGCCAATTACCTATCAAAAAAAGCAGTTGTTAGCAATACCTGAGCTGGGGCTGTATTTGGACAACACTTTTGCTGGGGCAAGACTCAATGGATTTCAAAAAACCAATGATTCTACCATCACCCTATATATTCAACCAGAAAACCAACCTATAAACAATAGTCCCTATTATGCATTTAAAACATGGGCAGACCATCAAAAACCGGTCTACTTTACCTTTCATTACCCAAAGGGATATAAACATCGGTACATCCCAAAACTTAAACAAAACGGAGCACCATGGACCATAGTAGATTCGTCCCAGTACTCCTTTAGGGATTCTATTTTCACCCTTAAAGTGAAGGTATCCCCAGACACCACACTTATCGCCGCACAAGAAATCTATAACAGTAAGCTTACCAAGGACTGGTATACGGGGCTGGCAAATACAAACCCCACCGCGGTACGTTTAAAAAGTGCAGGAAGCACCCCAGGAAATAGAGACATCCCCTATCTAGATCTCTACCAAGGCAGTGCTAAGGGAAAAGACGTTGTAATACTTATAACACGGCAGCACCCACCAGAGGTCACCGGGTTTATGGCCTTTCAAAGTTTTTTGGAAACCATTTTAGACCATTCTGCCCTTTCCAAGTCCTTCCTAAACAAGTATCGGGTCATGGCCTTTCCCATTATGAATCCCGATGGGGTAGACCTAGGCCACTGGAGACATAATGCCGGCGGGGTAGATTTAAATAGGGACTGGTCCAAATACCGACAACCAGAGATAAGACAGGTAGTCTCTACCATTGAGGAAGTCCTAAAAAAAGACCAAGGAAAGGTACTTCTGGGTCTCGATTTCCACTCCACCTGGTATGATGTATTTTATACCAATGACCAGCGGGAAGGCACTACCATTCCCAATTTTCTACCACAGTGGTTTGCTGGTTTGGAAAATAACATTCCCAATTATACGGTAAATGAAAAAAGTAGCACCAGCACCAAGCCAGTATCCAAGGGCTGGTTTTTAAACAGATTTAAGGCTATAGGAATCACTTATGAAATTGGGGATGATACCCCACGGGACTTTATCGCCTTAAAGGGTAGGGTATCTGCCCAGGAAATGATGAGAATACTAGTAAACATGAATAACTAAAACCATTTCAATGAAAAAACAATTAATTTTTCTAATCGCTACACTATTCCTTGTAGGACTGGGCCAGGCCCAAGTGACCGTAACAGGAAATGTAGGTGATGGAGCAGGCCCCCTACCTGGGGCATCCATCATTATTAAAGGCACCGACCAAGGGACCACCAGTGACTTTGATGGAAATTATTCCATTGATGCAGCAACAGGGGATATCCTGCTCTTCTCCTATGTGGGTTACAAATCCCAGGAAATTGCCGTTGGAACCAACACCACTATCAATGTGGTATTACAGGAAGATGCACAAGCCTTGGACGAGGTAGTGGTATCCGTACTGGGATTTAAGGAAAAACGGGACAATGTGGCCTCTACCTATTCGGTTATTGGAGCAGAAAGCGCCCTGCGCTCTAAGGAACCCACCTTGGTAAACAGTTTGGCCGGGAAGGCTGCAGGTTTAAGCATAACAGGCACCAGTGCCGATCCTGGTGCAGGATCTACCATACAGATCCGAGGGGTGAGTTCCATTAATGGGAGTGCGCCGCTTATTGTAGTAGACGGTATTCCCATTAACAATAGCAATTTGGAAGGCTTGGGGAGTGATTCGGACGGTGGAGTATCCCAGCAATCGCGTTTAAACGACATTAACCCAGACGACATAGAATCTATCCAAGTCTTTAAAGGGGCCTCCGCAGGTGCCATTTACGGCTCTAGGGCGCTAGGTGGAGTGATAGTGATCACCACCAAAAGGGGAAAAGAAGGAAAGATGGCGGTTTCTTTGAGCTCTTCGGTCTCTATTGATAAAATAAATAGAAGGCACCCCTTACAGAAAAGTTTTGGACAAGGATCCAATGGCAACTATAGCCCAACCAGTGCCAACTCTTGGGGCGATCGTATCTCGGACCGGTCTGGAGCAGCCGATGTATTGGACACTAGCGGTCAATATTTTGAGGCACAGGACGGCACCTTATATTACCCCATCACCCAAAAGAATAGCAACGCCATCTATTCCGATAGGAATTTTGACAGGGTATTCAATGATGGAATCGCCCAGGACATTAAGCTCAATGTTTCCGGTGGTAGTGAACGCGCCACCTTTTACTTTAGCGTTTCCCATTTAAACCAGGAGGGAATCATAAAAGCCTCGGATTATTACAAGAATACTTTTACCATTGGAAATACGTATAAGTTTAATGATTGGCTAAGCTCCTCGGCCAAGGTTTCCTATACCAACAGCAAATCCAACAGAATACAACAAGGCTCCAACACAGCTGGTATCTACTTGGGATTGTTACGCACCCCACCAGATTTTGATATTTCGGACTACATAGGCACTTATTATGACAGCAACGGGAATCCGGTACCGCTTCGCCACCGATCCTATAGAAGATATTTAGGAAATACCCAAAATCCCACGTACAACAACCCCTTATGGACGGTGAACGAAGTAACTAGTGAAACCGCAGTAGACCGCGTCTTTGGTTCCGTTGATTTTAATATCAAGGCCACTCCTTGGTTAGCCTTTATTCTACGGGGCGGCCTGGA
This sequence comes from Arenibacter amylolyticus, assembly GCF_002150785.1. Taxonomy (GTDB): domain Bacteria; phylum Bacteroidota; class Bacteroidia; order Flavobacteriales; family Flavobacteriaceae; genus Arenibacter; species Arenibacter amylolyticus. The sequence goes on from NZ_MTAZ01000008.1 coordinate 24,666, forward strand.
CACCTACAATGATGATCGGGTATATTTCTTCCCTATGTTTTCGGCAGATGGAGCCAATAACGGGAGGTACCAAAACGAAATTTTCAACAATACGGAGATATCCGCCGATCTTATCTCCATGCTAAATTTTTCCCTAGGGGATAAAATAACGAATAAAACCACCTTTGGCGCTGCCATAAACGATAGGGACAGAAAGCAGTTGTATGTAGAGGCAATCGATTTCCTCTACAACAGCCGACTACAAAATCCGTCCATAGCCGCCAACAAGGATGTTATAGAAAGGAAAACCAAAATAAGAAACGTACGCTTTTATGGGCAGACCAGTTTTGACTATGACGATCTGTTAAACCTAAATTTGGGACTTACCCATGAGGACGCTTCTTCCAGTTCCGAAGCATTGGTTTACCCCAGTGCAGAATTGGGCTTTAAATGGAGTAACTTACTTAACCTAGAACCTAGTAGCGCCCTTTCTTTTGCCAAGCTTAGATTGGCCTATGGAGAGGTAGGATTGGCACCCGATGCCCATGGTTGGGAAACTGGGTACGAGACCGCCACCTACTCTTCCTATTCCGATGGTATTTCCCTTACTGCCTTTGGTGGGGGCTTTAGATTGAATGACGACCAGGGAAATCCACTGCTGAAATTTGAAAGAAAGAAGGAGTACGAATTGGGAATGGATCTTCGTTTCTTTAGAAATCGCATACGCCTATCCGGAACCTATTATTACAATGAGACCAATGACATGATCTTGAACCTAGACCTTAACCCCTCCTCTGGCTTTGACACCTTCTCCGGGAACGTAGCTTCCTTGGAGAATAGGGGGTATGAAGTGGAATTTGACTATAATTTCCTGAAAAAAGAGCACCTTTCCCTCAGTATCTACGGGAACGTCTTTGGCAATAAAAATGAAGTAACAGACCTGGGAGGAGTTGCTTCCGTAGACCTCACCCCAGGATCTTCCATTAAATCCAGCGCCGTATTGGGAGAGCCCTTGGGCGTTCTCTTGGGAAGTGCGGCCCTAAAAAATCCGGATGGTAGTCTAAACCTGGATGAAAACGGTTTTCCGCAGTTAGATACCTCTGGGGATAAGGTGCTGGGCGACCCCAACCCGGATTGGCGTGGCGCTGCAGGGCTACGTGCAAATTGGAAAGGCCTATCCCTTAATGTATTGTTCGAAACCAGTCAGGGTAATGATATAGGGGAAAGGACAAAGTATGTTCTATACGGTTTTGGTACCCATGCAGATGTTGGCAACGACGTTACCCTTTCCCAAAACCTACTGAATGCGGACGGGGACCTTATAACGGCCGGAAGCACGGTACGGGGCAATGTAATGGACTTTGGCGGCGGGCCGGTACTATTGGACCAAAGCTGGTATACCTCCCTGGGAGGAGGCTTTGGAGGGTCTGTAATTAACGAGTTTGCCATAGGCGATGCCAGCTGGACCAGATTAAGGGAACTAAGCCTAGCCTATAGCCTGGAGGGCGACTTAATGAAGCGGATAGGACTGGAATCCGTACAGTTCTCCCTCACGGGAAGGAACATTGCCTTGTGGACCAAGGTTAAGGGGATAGACCCAGATGTAAATCAGTTTGGTGCAGGCGTGGGAAAAGGCCTGGATTACTTTACCAACCCTAGCTCTAAATCTGTGGTTATTGGAATTAATATTAATTATTAAAAATATTAGCGATGAAAAAATATATAAAACAGCTAGTGAGCATAACATTGCTTCTATCCCTTGTAGGCTGCGAAAGTTATTTGGATGTAAACGAGGATCCCAATGTAGCCACCGATGTCCCGCCAGAACTACTCCTAAAGGGTATGGAGCTGGCCAATGTACAGATCCAATCCGGACACCTCATGAGAATTTCCCAATTTTGGACGGGCCAGATGAGGGGTGTGGACAACCTCTATGGTAGAATCAACGATTATATTATCTCTCCCGAAGATTCTAACGGCATATGGGCTTTTATGTACCACGGAGTGATGACCCAAAACGACATCATTCAGGAAACCTCCAATGACAACCTTTTAAAAGGAATTTCCAATATTCTGGAGGCACATGCCATAGGTAGTTTTACCTCCATGTTTGGAGATGTTCCCTATAGCGAAGTAGGCGTAGCAGAAAATCCAATTTTTGACGGACAGCAAGCAGTGCTGCAGGCGGCACAATCCGTCTTAAACACTGCTATTTCCCAATTAAACATGGTACCAGAGTCCAGAAGATTTCAGGATGACATCTTTTTGGGAGGAAATCCAAAGGCATGGATACAAGTAGCCCACAGCTTAAAGGCGCGTTATTTTTTAATGACAAGACAATACGACCAGGCCTATCAAAGTGCGCTGTTAGGCGTGCAATCTGCGGAAAACTCCCTACGGTATGCCGCAGCGTACAGTGATTACGGTTCCACGGATGAGAATAGTAGCCTCTACAACCTAATTTTGAGAGGAAGTAGGGCGGGCGACCTTACATCCAATGGTTCATTTCTACAGGACTTGCTGGATAAAGACAACCCCAATTCCCGGAACAATCCCAAGACTGATGAAAGTAGAAGGCGCGATTATCTTATTCTGGATAATGCCGCAATTAATGACAACAGACTAAGCGCCGCACATGCCACCATGCCCTTGGTGACCTATGAGGAAAATTTAATGATCCTAGCGGAAACCGCTTATAGAACGGTGAGTTTTGAGGAGGCTCTAGGCCATTTAAACACCTTAAGACAGTATTTAAATACCGGCAATGCCTTTAAAGGAGATCCCGGCCTAACCTTTCAATACGATGCCTATGTTGCGGCCGATTTTGATGCCGGTGGCATGATGAACTCAGACAATATAGAGGCAGGAAAGGCCCTTTTACGCGAAATTATGGAGGAAAAATACGTAACGGGCTTTGGCACCTTAACTCCTTTTGATGATTTTAGACGCATACGGACTACCGATCCGGATATCGCCATGCCGCTTCCTATAAATGCAGGCAATGCTTATCCAGAAAGGTTTTTAATTGCACAGGACGAGATCGATGGGAATCCCAATGCCCCAAGCCCCATACCAGACCTTTTCCAAAAAACTTCGCTAAATCAGTAACCAAAAAAGTAGAACCTAAAAGGCTCCCAAAACCTAGGTTTTGGGAGCCTTTTTATTATGGTTGATAGGAATAGAATACCTTTTCCGGAGGTTGTTTAGCTCGCTGCTACGCCTAGCGATAAAAATTCATATGATCGATATATTTCCAAACAGCTTCAGTTAGCATAGGCCGTATATTTTTACCCTCTTTTATTTGTTTACGAATAAAGGTAGAGGATATCTCCATAATGGGAGCTGCAATATGATGTATCTTGGGATGTCCCTGAAATTGAGTATCCGTTTTCCCTTCAGAAACTCTTGGATAAACATAGATGTCGTGATTCTCCAGAATAACCTCATAGTTTTTCCATTTATGGAACCCTTTTAGGTTATCCTCGCCCATAATAAGGGAAAAGTGATATTTATCCCCGTACTTTTCGGATATATGAGCCAGGGTATGCACGGTATAATTAGGCTGCGGTAGATTAAACTCGATATCGCTGGGCCGCAATTTGGGATAATCGGTAACTGCCTCATAGATCAATTGGTACCGATGGTGGTTCTCCAATAAGGTCTTTTTGGTTTTAAATGGACTTTGGGGGGTAATTACAAACCACACCTCATCCAAATCCGAAAATTCTGCCATATGGTTCGCAATTACCATATGGCCTATATGTATGGGGTTGAACGTCCCAAAAAACAAACCCACCCGTTTCTGTTTCATGTGTGCTATAAGTCCTTTATCATTTTAAAATAACCGTTTATACCCTCTCCAGTACTAACAGTACTGAGTAATCTATGTAGCTTTTGGGGTTACCCCTACAAAATCGGCCACCAACTGATGTGCTTCCTCCAACGCTACCTCTAGGTCGTAATTCTTTATAATACGGTCAAATTGTGGTGCCGTTGCCAGTTCTACAGAAGCCTTGGCAACTCGCATATTAATTTTGTCCTCGGATTCCGTACTTCGTTTCTTTAACCTTATTTTTAGTTCATCCACGCTAGGGGGCTTCACAAAAACGGCAAGGGTCTGTTCCGGGAACTTCTTTTTAATCCGTAAGCCCCCTACCACATCAATATCAAAGATTACATTCTTTCCTTCGGCCCAGAGACGCTCTACCTCACTCTTTAGGGTACCGTAAAAGTTATCTCGGTATACCTCTTCCCATTCCAAAAAATTGTCCTCCTTTATATGTTGCTTAAACTCGGACAAGTCCATAAAATAATAATGCTCCCCGTGTTTCTCCTCACCTCGCCTTGGTCTGGAGGTGGCAGATATGGAAAAAGCCAAATTAAGTTCTGGTTGCTTTAAAAGATGTTTTACTATAGTAGTCTTACCACTCCCGGATGGTGCTGAAAATATAATTAACTTTCCTCCTTTCATTATAATACGTTGAGCATTTGTTCCTTAATTTTTTCCAATTCGTCTTTCATCTGCACCACCAACTGTTGCATGGGCGCAAAGTTAGCCTTGGACCCAATGGTGTTTATTTCCCTACCGATTTCTTGTCCAATAAAGGCTAATTTTTTACCGTTAGAATCCACAGAATTAAGGGTAGTAGTAAAATAATCCAAGTGGTTTTGCAATCTTACCTTTTCTTCGGTAATATCATATTTCTCCAAATAATAGATCAACTCCTGCTCAAAGCGATTGGCATCTACATTTTCCTTTATATCTGCAATCGCCTTCTCCAATCGCTCCCTAACGGTTTGCAATCTATCCTTATCCATTTCCGTGACCTGGGAAAGCAACTCCTTTAAATTGGTGATACGGGCTTCAAAATCGTTTTCCAAGACCCTTCCTTCCTCCGTTCTAAAGGCATTAATTTCCTTTAAGGCCAAGACCAATCCCTCTTTTATAACCTTAAACTCTTCTTCATCTATATCTTCCCTTTCCGTTTTCATGGTATCGGGCATACGCATTGCGATTTCCAACAATGCCATATCATTTCCAGGTACAATTCCACCTAACTGCTGCATATACTGCTTCACTACGGCCTCATTAACCACCGAAGAAGTCTCTACACCCGTGTTTTCAACATATAGACCAAAGTCTACCTTCCCTCTCACTAGTGAACTAGCGATGGTTTTACGCAGCTCTAATTCCTTTTCCCGGTAAGCCGAAGGAATCCTGGTGTTTAAATCTAGACTTTTGCTGTTAAGGGATTTGATCTCTATGGTGATCTTTTTGGATGGAAGTTGTATCACATGCTTCCCAAAACCCGTCATGGATTGAATCATAAAATAAATTTAAATTTTGACAAATGTAATCAAATTAGATTTTTCACCCTCCATTCCAGGGTATAATCAAGGATTGTGCTACTTGTGATACGTCTATCACATGGAACGCTAACAGCCCTATAGATTATGCTTTTAGCAGATTTACAGGGATACCTGGGGGGACCTTCACAAATGCCGTTAGACGCTACCCTCCAAATTTGCCCCACAGAAGCAATGGTAGGTACAGGGCATAAGACTATTAGAAGTAATAACACATACTAAAGCAAAGTAGGTACCTAGGCATGAACAACCTGAAGCACCCACTTCACCTATAACCACTTAAATTCTATACTTATACAAGTCGTTAGGAGGCTAGCGACTTGTAGTATTTTGACCATTATTTGGGAAGGAGCTTTTTACAGCATAACTTTATTTACACTTGTCGGCTATCAAAAAAGCCTAGTTGTTGCTATAAAAAGCTCCCTTATAATTGAATTACAATTCCCTAACCCAAATATTTCTAAAACTTACCCTACTGTTATCCCCATGGTCTTGTAGTCTTAGGGGGCCTTTTCCATGTGGTGGATTTTTAGGCCATCCCACATAAGGAGTAGTTCCCTTTATCTCTACATGGTCTTGTATCACCACCCCGTTGTGGATAACGGTAATAGTGCCAGATTTTGTTTTATCGCCCTGCTCATTAAATTCCGGAGCATGGTAGATGATATCATAACTATTCCACTCCCCACTAGGTACCGATGCCATGGCTAGGGGCGTATGTTGTTTATAAATGGAGCCTACTTGCCCGTTTACATAGGTGTCATTATCGTTATTATCCAATATTTGAACCTCATACAAGCCTTGTAAAAACACCCCACTATTGCCCCTACTCTGTTTTTCACCCTGGATATCCTTGGGAGATTTCCACTCTAGGTGCAATTGAATGCTTCCAAAATCCTGAACGGTCTGAATGTCCCCAGTTTTATCGGCAACCGTCATGCTCCCATCCGAATTCACGTGCCATTTGGCTTTGGAGCCATCCTTGGTACTCACCCAATTATCTAAGTTATCGCCATCAAAAAGCACAATGGCATCACTTGGGGGCTCTAGAAAAGCAGGGGTAGACTTTACCACAGGGGGTATAGGCTTGTACACTTCCGTTTCTTCGGGTGTGGTAGGCTCGGCACCCTTATATTCCTCATGAACCACTCGCTCATTGGATTGCATATTAGATGCAATGGGTTCCATGGCATCTACCGTTACCTTTTCCTTGCAGGCGACGGAAAGCAATAAAAAAAGTGGGATATACGTAAAAGTAAGTTTCATAAAAGTATGGTTATTTGACTTAGTCCAAAGATTTGATCTTTATATTTCTATAGGCAACGATATCTCCATGGTCTTGCAGACCAATTTTTCCGGTTGGATATTTCCCAAAATGATCGGAGCCCTTAAATTTGGATTTATCCACTAAGGCTTCCCATCCTTCCCCATTTACCGGGAAGTTAATAATCTCCTTGCCATTGAGGACCACACTGCCTTCATTGGTTTTGTGGTTTACTGTAAGCACGCAGGTATTCCATTCCCCAGCCGGCTTGGTAACATCTTCACTAGGCCCAACCATATCGTACAAAGCGCCTGCCTGACGGATAGGTCCGTTTTTGGCATCGGGGTGTTTTTTATTGTCCAAGACTTGAATCTCTGGTCCAGAAAGGTAGGCCTCGTTCAAGCTCTCTATTTCTTTCACTCCCCAAAAGATTCCGCTATTTCCCCCTTCAGAGATTCTCCACTCTAGGGAAAGAACAAAATTGGTAAAGCTCTCCTTGGTCACTAGGTTATACTTCTCCCCTTTTTTACGCTCTTTAGGCGGATAGAACACCATTGCGTTATCCTCTATTTTCCAAGCCTCACCAACGCCTTCTTCTAAATATCGCTTCCAAGAATCAAAATTGGTCCCGTCAAAAAGCACCTGCCATTCTCCCGAGTTTTCGGATGCACTGGCAGCTGTTTCCGTATTTGTAGTGACGTCCGAATCTGGCAACGCCCCGTCTTTTTCCTTTTTTTCCTTGCAGCCCATCACCAAAACAGCAATTAAGGCAGTATATAATAAGTTTTTCATAGGTAGATTTTTATAAGTTTTTAATGACCCTATGTAAACTCGCCTAGCGGCAATGAAGTTCACATAGCTTTATTCGCATCCCGAATATATTCCGATACGATTATAGTCCCAATATTTGTTTAAGCATTTCTTTGTCTGTTTTGGCTCCTGCAAAATCATCAAATGTTTTTTCGGTGGCCTCAATAATATGGTCTTGGATGAATTTAGCACCTTCCCTTGCTCCTTGCTCTGGACTTTTTATACAGCATTCCCACTCCATTACTGCCCACACATCACATCCGTACTGGGTAAGTTTGGAAAAAATGGTTTTAAAATCTATCTGTCCATCCCCCAAGGAACGGTATCTCCCAGCTCGATTTCCCCAATCGTTATAGCCCCCGAACATACCTTTCTTTCCTGTAGGGTTAAATTCGGAATCCTTCACGTGGAACGATTTTATAAACTCGTGGTAGTGGTCTATATACGCGATATAGTCTAGTTGCTGAAGCACAAAATGACTTGGATCGTAAAGTATATTTACCCTTTTATGGTTTCCGGTAGCTGCCAAAAAGCGCTCAAAGGTATCCCCATCGTGAAGGTCTTCCCCTGGATGGATCTCATAACAGACGTCTACCCCCTCCTTATCAAAGTGGTTAAGAATGGGAAGCCATCTATTGGCCAATTCCTCAAAGCCCATTTCCACCAAACCGGCAGGGCGCTGTGGCCAAGGGTGCATGGTATGCCATAATAGGGATCCGGAAAAAGTAGCATGCGCTTTTAATCCCAACCTACGGCTGGCGGTTGCCGCCTTTTTCACTCTATCTATTGCCCATTCTGTACGAGCTTTGGGGTTATTCCTCATGTTCTCTGGCGCAAAACTATCGAACATCGTGTCATAGGCAGGATGTACTGCTACCAATTGCCCCTGCAAATGCGTAGACAATTCGGTAATTTCCAACCCATAGGAGTTGATCTTTCCTTTAAGCTCGTCACAATAAGTCTGACTCTCTGCTGCCTTATCTAGGTCTATCAGAAAATCTACCCAGGTAGGTATCTGTATTCCCTTATACCCCAGATCGGATGCCCATTTACATATACCATCCAAAGAATTGAACGGCGCTTTTTCATCTATAAATTGTGCCAAAAATACGGCTGGCCCCTTAATTGTTTTCATGTATATTTATCTATAATTAATTGTTTCCAAAAGCATTGAAGCGAATATGTCCCTTAAGTGAATAATAAGGATGCAACCCAATAAGCTCCCTAATTTACTTCTTAACGCACATCTCCACGATCCAATAATGAGTTTGCCAACATTTCCTTCCGCCTATTTTCTCTTCCCTCTTTATTGTTCTTATCAACTATTAAATTGCCTTTTTAGGTTAATATATTTAATATTTTAACCCTATATTTAAAGAACAATAAACAATTGTTTCGCCAAAGCGAAGTCATAAATATAAGGAAACCCCAAGAATAATCAGAATAATAAAGCATGGAATCAACCAACGATAAAAGTCGGCTTAACACCCACCATGGAAACCAACAGGGTCTTCACAACAACAACCTCCCCCATTAAACTGAACAACAAGACTTTAACTACCTAGGGAGTAAGCGCAATTTATCGGTGAAATAAAAAGAAGTGATGCATACAACGATGGAAAATAGATCAGCTAGAAATTTATGGGAAACCTTTGTGGAAGCCCATCCAGAATTTGCCGGTTTGGAAGCAGAGGGCACCCTTCAATTTTTTGAAAACGAACAGGACGCCGACAGGCACGCCTCTTTAGTACTCAATCACGGCAAAACAGCTACTTCGTACTCCTTAGTGGGACTACAATGTAGGCAGGAGTCATTGCCAAAAACCGGATCGTTTTTAATTGTAGTCGATGGCCGGGGCAGCGCCCAATGTGTAGTGCAAATTACGGGCTTCACGCTAAAACCGTGGTACAGTATTACAGCGGACCATAGCAGGCGCGAAGGATTTAGCTCCCTTGAGGAATGGAAAAAGACCTATTGGGATTATTTTTCCGAAGAACTAGCGCACCATGGCCGCTCCCCACAGGAAAGCATGATTATAGTCTGTGTAAATTTCGAAAAAATATATGGGTAAGCGCACAAGTTTGCACAAAAAAAAGGCTGCCTAGTTTGGCAGCCTTTTTTGGTTTTTGAGTGGTAATCCTTATTTAAGATCTACCCAAACATTTCCTTTTTTATTAGATTCCACGGTACTTTCTATAAAATCCATTCCACGGACCGCATCCAACATTGGAGGGAACTCTCCATCATTGTATTCTTCTCCGCGGATAGCCCTAGCTACCCCTTTATAGATATTACCCATAGCATCGAATATTCCTTCTGGATGCCCTGGAGGTAACTTAGTACCGTCTAAGGACAGTTCAGAGTTATAGGCGTGTCCTGGTTTAAAAATCTGCAAGGGCTCCGTATCGCTCTGTACCTTCAGGTAATTTGGATTCTCCTGCTCCCATCTTAATCCGCCTTTGTCCCCGTAGATGGCAATGGCAAGACCATTCTCTTCTCCGGTGGCAACCTGACTAGCACGTACAATTCCCTTTACATGCTTGTCCATACGCACTAAAATAGTACCATCTACATCCATTTGATTATCATCGTACAGATAATTAAAGTCGGCCAAAATAGACTTTATTCTCAATCCGGTGGTATACTCCACCATATTAAAGGCATGCACCCCAATATCTGCAATACAGGAACTGATACCTGCTTTTTTAGGATCTAAGCGCCAAACAGTGGATCGCTTTTCCTTATCGTGGATAATAGAATTTATCCATCCCTGATAATAACGCACATCTACCTTATGGACTTTTCCAATGGCTCCTGCCTTAATCATTTCTCGCATCTGACGCACCATAGGATACCCCGTATAGGTGTGGGTAATAGCCAATATAGCGTTGGTTTTTGCCTGGGCCTCCTGTAAAACTAGCGCCTCCTCATAGGTGGTGGTAAAAGGCTTTTCACAAATTACATGAAAACCGTTCTCCAATAATTTTTTGGCCATTGGAAAATGCAGGAAATTTGGTGTAAGAATAGAACATACCTGGATACGCTCTTCCTTGGGCAATTTTAATTCTTCCTCCACCAAGGTGTCAAAATCCTTATAAATCCTATTGGTAGGAATATCTATCTCCCTGGCAAAGGCAAGACTCTCTTCGTGGTTGGGGTTAAAAACCGCTCCCACAATTTCATAATTATCATACATTTGAGAAGCTACCCGGTGCAATATTCCGATAAGGGAATCGCCCCCTCCTCCTAAAATACCTAATCTTATTTTTTTAGCCATATGATTATTTTTACTGATTTATTCTTTATACTCAACTTCTTCGTTCTTAAAAAATATGGTGAACAAGATCATCACCCCAAATGCAAAAATAGCAGGAAAGGTCCAAATATCAACCCAGCTATGCACTCCTTCTTCTATAATATAACTATCGGTAATTTCTCCTGCAACCCAGAACCCTATCAACATACCCACTCCGTAGGTAGCCAAGGTAATTAGGCCTTGTGCGGCACTTTTATATCTTTCTCCTGCCTTGGAATCCGTATAGATCTGCCCGGAAACAAAGAAGAAATCATAACAAATTCCGTGTAACGCAATTCCTATAAGCAACATATACGCTTGGTCTCCCGCATCCCCAAAGGCAAATAACAAATACCGAACGGTCCATGCCAACATTCCGGCAATAAGCGTCTTCTTAATTCCAAACCTCTTAAAAAAGTAAGGAAGTAATAACATAAACAATACTTCCGACGCCTGTCCGATGGTCATTTTCCCAGTAGGGTTTTCCATCCCAATTTCGGATAAGAAAGGGTTGGCATTTTGATAGTAAAACGCAAGCGGAATACATATTAAAATAGAAGAGACGAAGAAAATTAAAAAGTTTCTATCCTTTAATAGTTTTAAGGCATCCAACCCCAAAATTTCGGATAGGGAAGGCTTTTCGTTCTTATTAACTTTTGGGGGCGTTTTTGGTAAGGTAAAACTGAAAAGCCCCAACACGGCCGAAGCAATAGCTACCATTAGGAAGGTATTCCTTAACATCCCCGCTTCCCTAGCGGCTTCGGAATCCCACACAAACACATAACTAATAACCAAACCTGCAACAATCCACCCTATGGTACCAAAAACACGAACAAAGGAGAATTCCTTGGCCGGATTTTTCATTTGGTTAAAGGAAATGGAGTTCACCAACGCCAAGGTAGGCATATAGACGATCATATACCCCAGCACATAGGGATAAAAAGAAGCAAAGTCTACCGACGTATACATTTGATACATCAATACCGCCCCCAACAAATGCAGAATCCCCAGGATACGTTCCGCATTAAAATACCTATCTGCAATTAGACCGATAATAAACGGCGCAATTATGGCCCCCCAGCTCTGTGTGGAAAATGCCATGGCCGTTTCGGCACCAGTGGCGTTGAGATTATTGCCCAAAAAGGTGCCCAAGGTAACAAACCAGCCTCCCCAGATAAAAAACTCCAGGAACATCATAAAAGAGAGCTGTGACTTAATTCTTAAATTCATACGTTAATATTTATTAATTTAAATGACGGTCTTAATTTGCCCGCGTCTAACTGCATAGGTTAAACCGGGCTATGGCTGGTTAATTATGGTCCAGGCATGCACGCTCCCCTCCCTATGGAAGCCACCTCTTTAAAACCAAAGAGCGCAATGACCGTTTACGAACTATAATTCAGGTCATTGCACTCCTTAAATTTTATTTTGGTTGCGAACAAACCCCTTAACGGAGTCTACATACCTACTAGGAGTGCTTAATTAAGCTCACTCCCTGCTTTTATAAGCAGATCCCTAGTGGCCAATATACCTTCTTCTTCACTTAATTCACCACCTTCGTACTCTACACCAATATACCCGGTATAGCCAGCATCCTTCACTATCTTCAAAATTCTGCGATAGTCAAGATTTCTCTCGTTCCCCTCCTCGTCAAAAACGTTGGACTTGGCACTTACCGCTAGGGCATGTGGCATTAGTTCTTTCATTCCCTTGTAAGGATCGTACATGTCGGCACATCCAGAAGCAGTTCTTTCGATACAGAAATTTCCAAAATCTGGAAGTGTTCCACAGTTTTCCATACCAACTTTGGTCATTACCTCGGCCAATAAAGCCCCATTGGAAGAAAGTCCGCCATGGTTCTCTACCAGCACGTTGATGTTCTTATCTTTAGCATAAGTAGCCAATTGGGTAAGTCCGTCTACAGAACTAGCTACCCACTCTTCGGGATCGTTGCTTCCAGCAAGATTTACCCTAATAGCATGGCAACCCATGGCTGCAGCAGCATCTACCCACTTGTAATGATTTTCTACTGCCGCTTTTCTCTCTGCCGCATCCGGTGTAGCCAAATTACCTTGACCATCTATCATAATCAGCAGGTTCTTTAAACCGTACTTTTCACTTAGCTCATTATTTTTTGCAACAAAGGCATCCATCGCCTCTTGGGAGAAATTGGATTTTTTCAATTCATCATAATACAATCCGCTTACATACTCCAAACCAGAAAACCCCCATTCCTTCGCTTTTTCGGCAAAAGAGTAAGGATCTACTCCTTCGTTTCTGATCATTCTGTGCATTGACCATTGTGCTAAGGAAAGTTTAAAGAATGGCTCTTCGGAGCTAGCGGTCGCCGCTACGCTCTCCGTATCCTTTGCCTGTTCTTTTGGAGCATCTTTACAAGATAGCATCCCTACGAACAATAATGCCATCACTAATTTAAACCCATTGAGCTTCAAGTTTTTACCTTTCATTTTCTTTTATTATATTAAATTTAAGATTCATCGATAACTACAACGTTGTAGTACCGATCTATTAACAAATACAAGGTTTAAATGTAGAAAATTAATTCTATATTTAACAACTATATTAAACAAACAATTTTCCAGATGAGCAAATTTTATTATAACGAAGAGCAAGAGTCTTACGACGCTATCGTCGTAGGTACGGGGATTAGCGGAGGTTGGGCTGCTAAGGAGCTGTGCGAGAACGGACTTAAAACACTGGTGTTGGAAAGAGGGAGAATGGTCAATCACATTGAGGATTACACCACGGCAAATATGGACACTTGGGATTTTCCAAACAATGGGGAACTGACCCCCGAGGAAAAGGCCAAGCAACTTAAACAAGCCCGTACCGGTTATACGGTAAAGAAACCACACAACCATTGGTTTGTCAATGATTTGGAACACCCTTACAATGAAACCAAGCGATTCGACTGGATGCGGGGCTACCATGTTGGGGGGCGTTCCCTCACCTGGGGAAGACATAGTTACCGCTGGTCGGACATCGATTTTGAAGCCAATAAGAAGGATGGCATTGCCGTGGATTGGCCCGTTAGATACAAGGATATTGCCCCTTGGTACGACAAGGTGGAATCTTATATAGGCGTCTGTGGTGAAAACCTGGGCTTGCCGCAACTTCCGGATGGCCAGTTTTTGCCCATGATGGATTTAAACTGTGTAGAACAACACTTTAGGGAAAAAGTTGCCGAAAATTTTGACGGCAGAGTGGTCACTGCAGGTAGGGTGGCGCATATTACGGGCGACAAAGAGTTTGAAGGCCGTACTAAATGTCAGTTTAGAAACAGATGTATACGAGGTTGTCCTTTTGGCGCCTATTTCAGTAGTAATTCCTCTACGCTTCCGGCAGCCGAACGCACCGGAAATCTAACCTTAAGACCAGATTCCATCGTTACCGAGGTAATCTACGATCCCAATACCAAGAAGGCCAGTGGGGTAAAGGTTATTGATAGAGTGACCAAGGAGACCTATGAGTTTAAAGCCAAGGTGATCTTCCTTTGTGCTTCGGCCATAGCCTCTACCGCCATATTAATGCAATCCAAATCGGACCGCTTCCCCAATGGACTGGGGAACGATTCGGACCAATTGGGAAGAAACATTATGGACCACCATTTAGGTGTTGGAGCAAGCGGTAAATTTGATGGATTTGACGATAAATACTATAAGGGTAGAAAACCAAACGGCATTTATATTCCAAGATTCAAGAATCTAGGGGGAAAATCCAATGCCAAGGATTATATCCGTGGTTTTGGTTACCAAGGAGGTGCCAGCAGGGGGAACTGGGAAGAAACCATCGCCGAGGTTTCCCACGGTAAAGATTTAAAGGAAGCCATTTTGAAGCCAGGGGGCTGGACCTTTGGAATGATGGGCTTTGGAGAAGTACTTCCCTACGAGGACAACCGTATGACCTTAGATTACGATAAGCTGGATGGATGGGGCCTACCCACCGTTACTTTTGACGCGGAGTTTAAGGAGAACGAGTGGAATATGCGTAAGGAAATGAAGGAGCAGGCCGTAGAAATGCTAACCAAAGCGGGGCTGCGGGATGTACAATCGTACGACAACCCGGGAGCGCTAGGGCTGGGCATCCATGAAATGGGAACCGCCAGGATGGGCAGGGACCCAAAAACATCGGTGTTAAACGGCCACAACCAAATACATGCCGTTCCCAATGTATACGTAACGGACGGGTCTTTTATGACTTCTGCAAGTTGTGTAAACCCCTCTTTAACCTATATGGCCTTTACGGCCAGGGCTGCTAACCACGCCGCCCAAGAACTTAAAAAAGGAAATCTATAATGGATAGAAGAAAAGCATTACGGAACATGGGGCTGTCACTAGGATACGTAGTGGCCACCCCCACATTATTGACCCTAGTACAAAGCTGTAAACAAGATACCGCCTTGGTATGGACCCCAGACTTCCTAAGTAAGGAAGAGGGGACGGTACTCACCACTTTGGTAGACATCATTCTTCCAAAAACGGACACGCCTTCGGCCTCCGAAGTGCAGGTGCATCTTTTTATTGATCGCTTTGCAAACGAAATTATGGAGCCCGAACAAAAGGAACTCCTTAAAATGAGCATGGGCAAGTTTATAGACAAAGCCCTAGCGGATTCTGGAAAAACCAGTAAGGACAACCTTACCGCCGAAGATTTAGAACCGGTATTGGCTGCTGCACTCAGCACTTCCAAAGAAGAGCAGGCTAAATATTTTGAATTGATCTCTGCCTATACCGAGGCCGTTCGGGAACAAAAAACCGCTTCCTTAGACGACGAAGTATCCAGGTTTGCCTTTGCCAACAATTTACGAGGGTTAACCATTTGGGGGTATAAGACCTCCGAATATGTAGGGGAAAACGTGCTGGCATATATGCCTGTTCCAGGTGAGTATATCGCTTGCGGAGACTTAGAGGAATTAACCGGTGGCAAAGCATGGTCGCTCTAAAATATATTGCAAATTGAGAAGAAGAGATTTTATACAAAAAACCGCCCTCAGCAGTGGGGCGGTTACCTTAGGGGGATCCTTAGCTTACGGTTCCCCGTTTGGCCAAGGACAAAATAAACATACGTTTAACCTTAAATACGCCCCACACTTTGGCATGTTCAGGAACGTTGCTGGCAACGATCCCATTGACCAATTGCATTTCATGGCCGAGCAGGGTTTTACCGCGCTGGAAGACAATGGAATGATGGGTAGGGATGTGGCCCTACAAACCAAGATTGGGGATACCCTGGCAAAGCTTAATATGACCATGGGAGTTTTTGTAATAGACAAAGGAGGCAACATGGCCAATACTTTGGCGGCCGGCAAAAAGGAAAATGTAGATATTTTTCTGGATGGCTGTAGAAGGGCGGTAGAGGTTGCCAAACGCGTTAATGCCAAATGGATGACCGTAGTTCCTGGCGCCTATGACCGAAGCCTTCCCATAGGAATACAGAATGCCAATGTAATTGAAGCCCTAAGAAAAGGCGCCGAAATACTGGAGCCCCATGGTTTGGTGATGGTATTGGAACCTCTTTCAGATTCTCCGGACCTTCACTTACAGACTTCAGAACAAACCTATTTAATCTGTAAAGGAGTAAACAGTCCCTCCTGTAAAATTCTGTACGACATATATCATATGCAGAAGAATGAAGGCCACCTCATCCACAATATGAATCTTACCTGGGATGAAATTGCCTATATTCAGGTAGGCGATAATCCTGGCCGAAAAGAGCCTACCACTGGGGAAATCAATTATAAAAATGTCTTTAAATACTTATATGATAAAGGATTTAAAGGAGTGGTTGGTATGGAACACGGCAACTCCAGACCCAACAAGGAAGGGGACCTAGCCGTAATCAATGCGTATAAAGAGGTAGACAACTTCTTATAAACCTGCAACCATACTGTTAACTAAGGTTTTTTAGAAAGGACTCCCTGAATGGCGATAATATGCTAGCAGCTGTGCCACATGAAGCGACGAAGAAAACAAAGGACATGGAATACAGCAATTGTATTCCATGTCCTTTGTTATCACACTATATGAGATTGTTTTTAAATGCTCCTAGGAGGGACTGTCCATACCGTTCAGGTGAGCTTGCCCGAACTTGTCTAGGCGGGCTTGCCCGAACTGAATAGGCGGGCTTGCCCTGAGGTAATTGACTTTAGGAGCCCTAAAAAGTTAAGTCCCTATTTTAATAATACGCCAAAACGTACGACCCAATTAATGCAAAGTAGTTATGAATTACCAGCATGGTTTTTCCTTGCGTTAGGTAGTTCCCCCGAAACCCATTCACAAGAAAAATTCCAATACCGACGGGTTAGTCGTGATTATCAATCCTACTAAACATTGGCGGTAGTGTAGAAACTACAACCTGTTCAAAATTCAATGAACAGACCCCGAATTGGATCGCACTTTATTTGGCTGTATTAAGTCTTATTTAAATAGTTAAATTCCGTAGCTTATTTACGTTTTTCTATAGCTGAATGCCCCAGAAACCACCCTTATCTTTTCCAGTCCTCCTCATTCGTTCTAAGTTCAGCCAAATCCGCCGGACTCTCCATTTCGCTATGTGTGGCAATCTGTTCCTCCGAACTCATAGTTTCCTCGTCCGCTGCAACGGCAATAAATAGTGCTAACAGCAATCCAATAAAAAAAAACACACATTTTCTCATCACCCTAAAATTTTAAATACCTAGGTTACACATTAAAGATTTAAAGGGGATTGGGGAACATCAAATTTATAGGAAACATCCAGTTAAAATCTAACATATTGTATAGTTGGTATAGTATCCTGTATGAATGGTAAGAGCGTTTAAAAAACTCCCGAAATGCCTATGATGGCTATACTAATAGAGATCGGCAATGTATTAGAATCCTTCCCAATCTTACCCCTTTTCTTGCCATTTACACTCGAAACAAATCCATTGATACAAAACTTGCTTATCAAGTAGACAATGGATTATAATTTAACTATCTTACCTTGGTTATGTTAGAAGCGGTATTAGTAGACGACGAAATTAAAGCACTCCAAAGTCTTTCTTGGGAGCTCACCAATTTCAGCAATGATATTAAGGTGATAGCCTCCTTTACAGATCCTTTTGAGGCACTGGAGTATTTACAGCATTATACTCCAGACTGCTTGTTTTTGGATATTGAGATGCCCACTATGGACGGATTTCAATTTATCCAAAAACTTCAAAACAGGGATTTCCCTGTGGTCATTACCACCGCCTACAACCAATACGCCATTAAGGCCCTTAAACACGAGGCAATAGACTACTTACTAAAGCCTATTGATACGGACGATTTAAACTTGACCATAGCCAAGATCAGAAAGTTTAACGACAAAAATGATACCTATTCCAAATTGGAAAAAGTATTGTTGAAATTTAATTCAGATTCGCAGCACAGGAAAATAACCATCAACACAGATGGGAAATTATTATTTTTAGAAAGCGATGAAATTCTCTACGCAGAATCAGATGGGAATTACAGCACCCTATTTTTAAGTGACGGCCAGAAAATTCTGTTGACAAAAAAACTGAAAGAGGTAAATGAACTTTTGCCGAAGGATACTTTTTTTAGGATTCACAATTCGTTCATCATCAATATGCACAAGATAAAAGAATTCATAAAAACCGACGGCTATGTTATTCTTCAATCCAATCACAAAATTCCAGTATCAAGACAAAAAAAGTCGGATTTTCTGGATTTAATTTAGTTTAACCACAAAAATCCAATTTTTTGAAGTTGGCCATTTCCCATAAATACGCACCGTTAACTATTAAGTCACGCTTATTTTGGGCACTGCTTGTGTGTTTAACTCCTCTTACATCCTTCTCCCAAGAGGTGCCAGAATCCTTTAAAAAACGTAGCGATAGCCTAATCCAAGCAGCACCAACCACCTACCAACAGTTAGATAAGGTACTGAGACCCTATAGGACCGACACCATTTACATGCGCTATTTCAGTAAGGCCGCTGCCCATAAGCAATATTATGATGGTGAAGCCTACGCCCTTAATCAATTGGGACGAAAATACAGGGAAATTGCCCTTTTCCCCAAGGCCATTGCCCTCCACACACAAGCCCTGCAGGCGGCAGTAAAGGCAGATAACTTGGAGTTTAGGGTCTACAGCCTAAACATGCTGGGGGTAATTTACCGGAAAAGCGATGCCATAAAAATTGCCCTAGATTACCACCAAGAGGCCTTGGACCTAGCATACACTGCTCAAAATCCCTCCATGGGCATTAAAAGAAGCATCAATGTTTCCTTAAACAGCATTGGCAATCTTTACCAAACCTTAAGACAGTACGATATAGCCATCGCGCAGTACAAAAAATCCATGGCCCTAGAAAGGGAGCTAAACAATAAGTTGGGCTTGGCTATAAACTATCAAAACATTGGGGATTGCCTAGAAGAACAAGGGCAACTAGCAGACGCCCTTCACCACTATAGAACCTCCTTGGAATACAATAACGAAATTAACAATGATAAGGGATTAATTATTTGCAAAAACAGCATCGCCCAAGTATATATAAAACAAAACAAACCCGAGGACGCCCTTTCCATTCTAGAGCCCAATCTATTGGCAGCGGAGGAAATTGGAAATAGGTTTATTGCCACCTCCATCAACCTTAATATAGGATGGGCACTTTTAAAACTTAAGCAGTACGCAAAAGCCCAGGAATACCTTAACAAAGGTCTGGAAATGGCCCAAACCCATCACCTACCCAGCTTTATCTCCAAGGCTTTTACCCTATTATCGGAATTAGCCACCCATAAAGCAAATTATAAAGATGCCCTGGTATATTATCAAAAGGCAGAAAGCCTAAATGTTGCCATCAATAGTGAGGTGAACCGTAAATATATTTACGATCTCATCATAAAGTATGAAACGGAGAAAAAGAATAATGAAATATTGAATTTAGCGAGCGAAAATCTCGAAATAAACCACCGACTAAGGAGAAACAAAAACATGCTCCTCATAGGTTCCTTGGGAATGGCCCTATTCACCTTTCTTTTATACATCCTTTACCGCCAGAAGGAACTGAAAAGTGAAAAAAAGATCCTTACCCTGGAGCAAAGCATGCTACGCAGCCAGATGAATCCTCACTTTTTGTTCAACTCCCTAAACTCCATCAAGTTATATATTATTAACAACGAGAAGAAAAATGCCGTTCACTACCTAAATAAGTTTTCCAAATTGGTGCGTAAAATCCTAGAAGCCTCTTCGGTAAAGGAAATCTCACTTTTTGATGAGCTAGAGACCATAGAGCTCTATATGAACATTGAAAACATCCGTTTTTCCAATGAAATAAATTTCTCCATCACCATAGAAGACCCCATCGACCCGCATACCGTGAAAATTCCATCTTTAATATTGCAACCCTTTCTGGAAAATGCGATATGGCACGGGCTCTCTACCAAAGAAGGCGAAAAAAACATAGATCTAAGAGTAAGTAGGGAAGACAACCACTACATACAAATAACCATTACAGATAACGGCGTAGGTCGTAAAGCTTCCGAAAGACTAAAGAAAAATAAGGTTCTGAAAGGAAAATCCGTGGGAATAGACATTACCAAAGAGCGCTTGGCAAACTTTTCCAAAGATTTTGAACACAATTTTCAGGTAGAAATTATAGATCTATATGATGACAATAAGCAAGCCTTGGGCACGCGAGTAGTACTCCACATCCCTACGACTTAGTATGCTCCTTGGCTACTTCCTCCAATTCTGCATACCATTTTTCGCCAAATTTCCTGATTAGTCCGTCCTTTACAAACTTGTAAATGGGCACTTGCAATTCGCTTCCCAATGAACAGGCCGCATCACAAATTTCCCATCTGTGGTAGTTTATGGCCGTAATTTCGGAATATTCCATTACCCGTATGGGGTATAAATGGCAAGAAACCGGCTTTTTAAACTTCGTTGCACCTTCTTCATACGCCTTTTCAATACCACATTTTGCAGTACCGTTTTCCGTAAATATAGCATAGGCACACTCACTTCCATTTACCAACGGAGTCTCCCAGCCCCCATCCTCTCCCTTAATAAAGGCACCTTGCTTTTCAATTTCGGCGATCCCTTCGGGTCTTAGAAATGGTTTAATATCCTGATAGATATCTACCAGCACTTCGGTCTCCCCCTCCTCCAAGGGCGCCCCCGCTTCTCCATCAACACAGCAGGCTCCCTTGCAAGCTGCAAGATTGCACACAAAATCATTCTCTATGATCTCTTCCGATACTATTGTTTTCCCCAGTTGGAACATACCTCAAAATTAAACCACAAATATACCCCTTTACATGGATAATTTCGTTTGAATTAAACGTAGATTTGCAGCTGCAAACCAAAAAGGGTTTTGTACAACAATTAGCATGCTGTTTTAAATGAGCTTACATTTTAATTTTAGGGAAATCCTTACAGCCAGTATGGTCCTTTTTGCGGTTATAGATATCGTAGGAAGCATACCTATTATTATCAACTTACGAAATAAGGTAGGTCATATACAATCTGGAAAAGCCAGTTTGGTCTCTGCCCTGATTATGATTGCCTTTTTATTTGTGGGTGAAGAAATTTTGAAATTAATTGGCATTGACATCAATTCCTTTGCCGTAGCAGGTTCCTTTGTAATTTTCTTTTTGGCCCTGGAGATGGTTTTGGGCATCACCCTCTATAGAGACGATCACCCAGAAAGCGCCTCCATTGTCCCCATTGCCTTCCCCTTAATCGCTGGGGCTGGAACGGTTACCACCTTACTATCGCTGCGGGCGGAATACTATGTAGAGAATATCATTGTAGCCATTATAATAAATGTTATTTTTGTTTACATTGTATTAAGATCCTCTCAAAGAATAGAGAGGATATTAGGTAAAAATGGACTTAATGTTATCCGTAAAATATTTGGTGTGATTTTATTGGCCATCGCCGTAAAGCTCTTTACAGCAAACATTAACCAGTTATTTTAGGGAGCGTTAGAAAATTGATCTGATGAACAAAATATTATTAGGAGTACTTATCGTATTGGGCTTGGCCCTTATTATCTTTAATATAACCATGGTAGATTTTGACGCACCTTTGGAAGGTGACAGCATAATTGCCTTGATCGGAATTGTGGCATCGTTATGCGCCATCGCATTATTGGTTATTTATTCGATCTCCAAAAAGATTGAAAAGAAAATGAAGGAGTAACACACTCCTTCCCTTTTAGAGTCCGTGGCAACCCTGCCGGTAAGCACTACTACTGAGGCTTTTTTTTATACCATAGGAACCAATTTATTATTTATTCTACCTCTAGGTTTTTATCCGTAAGAACCGTGGTGTTTTGGCCGCTCCCATCGCTGTTTGCCCCATCCAGCTCCAGCACCTTAAGCACCATATCATCGGTACCGCTGAGTATTTTGGCATGGGCATTCGCATCGAAAAGCTGGGCTGCCAAGGCCGCCTTTAAGTATGTTTTAATACTTTCCTCGTGGGCGTAAAAGTCTATATTGATGCTTTTGGAAAAATAGGTGACAAAATTTTCAAAGAAGATATCGTCTACCACATACTCTTCTATAAAGGATTCTTTATTGAAGCGATCAAAATATTCCCGGTGTTCATCGAGATAGGTAAATACGAAAAACGGGATAAACTGGAAATTCATACTGGCAATCGCCTCCGACTCATTGGAGCCAATGGGCACAAAAACATCTGGAATTATTCCCCCGCCACCATAAACCACTTTCCCCTTTGGGGTTTTAAACTTTAGGGAATCGGCCACCTTAATACTATCTACGGAAAGCAACTCACCGTTATGGTAGCGGTCCATAAATTTTTGGTAGTAATCCCGATTTCCATTTTCGTAGGATTTCTGTATAGAACGCCCAGTAGGGGTGTAGTATCTGGATACTGTTAATCGTACGACCGACCCATCACCCAGATCCATTTCGCGCTGTACCAGTCCTTTGCCAAACGACCGGCGACCTACTATGGTCCCAATATCATTATCCTGTAGGGAACCTGCAATAATTTCACTCGCCGATGCAGACTTCTCATTAATCAGCACATAGACCGGTTTATTCTTAAAATGTCCCTTACCAGTAGCAAATACACTGTCTATTTTCCCCCTTTTGTTCTTGGTAAATAAAATCAGCTTGCCTTCGGACAAAAATTCATCAGCCATTTTCTCGGCAATCCCTAAATAACCACCCGGATTATCCCTGAGGTCTAGGGTTAGTTTTTTAGCTCCCATGGCCTCCAGTTGGCGCAGGGCTTTCTTAAACTCTCTATAGGTAGACTCTGCAAATCTATTTACTTTTAAATACCCCATATCTGGAGTAAGCATAAAATAAGACTCAACGCTTTTAATGGGTACCACGTCTCGCTCTACAACTACCTTAAAGAGTTTATCCTCTTTTTTTCTATACACTTGTAATTCTACCGGACTCCCCTTTTTCCCTTTCAATTTTTTTACCACCTCGTCATTAGGGACTCCCAAACCAAACAAGGTATCCCCATCGGCCATAAGGATGCGGTCTCCCTGCTGAATACCTTTTAGATAACTAGGACCATCCTCTACCGGTCGGATTACCGAAATAGTATCTTTGTACATATAAAAATTTACCCCGATCCCCACAAAATCGCCCTTCATATTCTCGGAAACCTTCGTCATATCCCTTTTGGGAATATAAACGGAATGCGGATCCAATTTTTCAAGGATATTATTGACGGTTACATCTACAATACTATCGGTATTTACCTCGTCTACATACTCATAATCTATAAAGTCTATCAGCCTATTGAGCTTGTCTTTATTGGAGTTTTTGGTAAAAAGCTTTTTGGAAGAATCATTAAAGTGCAGTTTTCCACCAATAAAAATACCAATGGCCAATGCCAAGGCAATGATGGTGGGCCATATAAAGGTATTTCTGCGCTTCATTTCTTAAATTCTTATAGGGTATTTACGATTTCTGGCATCTGAATAAGCTCTACCCCCGCCTTTTTCAAAAACTGTATACCAGCATCATCTTTGTACGCCTTTTGATATACTACACGTTTTATGCCAGATTGGTGAATTAATTTACTGCATTCCTTACAGGGCGAGAGGGTAATATACAGGGTGGCCCCTTCGCAAGATTGCGTAGAGGCGGCTACTTTAGAAATAGCATTTGCCTCGGCGTGCAATACATACCATTTGGTATATCCTTCTTCGTCCTCACAAATATTCTCAAATCCGGTAGGGGTGCCGTTATAACCATCCGAGATGATCATCCTATCCTTTACAATTATTGCCCCCACCTGTTTTCGCTCGCAATAGGAGAGTTTCCCCCACTCGCTCGCCATACGCAAATACGCTCTATCGTATTTTTCTTGCTTGCGTTCCTTCATTGTAATTATATCCACTTAAATTATCTTCCTTACAACTAAGACTCCTGCAGACTACTTCAATTTATTTTGCAGTTGCCATGAACCCATAAAGGAAAAGTTGATTTACTGGGTGGAAAATCCTTCCCACACTCAAAATTAATGCATTTTATGAATTAATGGTTTTAATTACCGTTAAGGTTTATAAAATTCCTGTCAACCGAAAATAGTAGCATCCATAGACACTGGATCAATTACCTCCATACTGAAGAATATTTGATTAAAAAGAACCTGTTTAAACTTTATTGTTTTCTGAAACACTTCTACTAACAACAAAAGGTAATTCTTCGCTAAAAATGCCACGTTCAGGCCGGGAAAACTGGAAATACCTAAGTGCTCCCAAACCCTATAAAGGATCTAATCCAAACTGGGGAAACTACGCATCCTCCTTCGCTCCAAAAAATCAAATCAGGGCTTAAAACACCATCCTTTTATTGACTGAAAATCGCGTTTTCACCTTTTTATAGGCACCACTTCGGGGATCCCCAATTGGGTAATTTATTCATAACCAGCCCCTCTAAATTTATTATTTATAATTATTCTAAATAATTTTAAAATAAAAAACAGCCGCTTTATATTTGCCACCTAATTTAAATTAAGTCTAAATAAGATGTATAATAAATCATTGCTCCTACTCGCCGCATTTTGCCTTCAATGGGGATTTGCGCAAGAAGGAAAAATAAGCGGAAAAGTATTAAACTCGGACCAGGATGCTATTTCCTATGCCTCGGTAATATTGGAGCCGGCTTCCATTGGAACGGCAGCAGATGAAAACGGGAATTTTTCCATAAACCATCTAAATCCAGGGCAGCACACCCTTAAAATAAGCTCTGTTGGCTATCAACCTCTATTAAAAACAATAACCCTTGGAGAAAACGAAACCGTGGAACTAGTAGTTAGTCTCAGGGACGGCATGGAATTAGACCAGGTAGAAGTATTTGGGAACCGCTATGAGCATCCAGACAAAATAGAGGCCCTTACCAGACTACCCCTAGCCCCATACGAACAAATACAAAGTATCTCTATAATCTCCCAAAAACTGATAGAACAACAAGGGAATCTCACCATCTCCGATGCTACCAAAAACGTTCCAGGGGTATATACCTTTGCAACCTACGGCAACAAAAGGGAAAGCATGTCCTCTAGAGGTTTTAGAGGGATCCCCATACTTAAAAATGGGGTTCGGGTACATTCCGATTTTAGAGGGGTAGGGATTTTAACCGATATGCAAGGTGTAGACAATATTCAGGTGCTAAAAGGCGCTACTGCCATCACCCAGGGTGTTGCCACCGATTTGGGAAGCCCTGGAGGGGTTATCAACATCGTAACCAAAACCCCTATATATCAGTTTGGAGGTAATATTTCCTTACGCTTAGGCAGCTTTGGACAAGCAAGAACCACCTTTGATGTTTACGGCCCCTTAAACGAGAAGAAGGATCTAGCCTTTAGAATAAACGGGGCCCTTGAGCGCTCCGATAGCTTTAGAAAAGGTGTGGGCTCGGAAAGATTCTACATCAACCCATCCCTAGAATGGCGTATAGACGACAACACCACCCTTAGCATGGAAATGGATTATATGGATGATAGCAGAACCCCGGATGTAGGTACGGTAAACTTAAATGAAAATGATATCAATGCCATTTACAATATGCCATACCACCGGTTTCTGGGGTATAAGAACGACAAATCCATCACTCAAAACTCTACCTACGCCCTTAGATTTAAGCGCAACCTCAGCGAAAAACTAAGCCTACAGGCCGCCTATTACAAATCCAGTTTGGATCTGGATGATAAGGGAGCAAGTTTGGGCAATGTGGTAGCCGATGACAACGGAACCCCCCAATACGAATTGCGAAAAAGGGGATATTCCGTTTCAACCAGAAAAGACAACAACAGCGTTTTACAATTTGATCTGGTGGGAAACAAATTAAAGACTGGAGGCATTAGCCACACTTTTCAGGTCGGATTTGATTACAGGACCACTTCCTTTAATACGTTTAACCAAAGCGTTGCAACCGTAGATACCATCAATGTATTTACAGGGATAAGCAATACTTTGCCAGGGGCGTTGGCTTTCGGAGCCGCCAATGAAGCTGGGTCTTCCTCTAGATCTATTGGATTTGTTGCCCAGGATGTTATCACCTTAAACTCCTGGTTAAAAACATTTTTAGGGGTACGCTATAGTACCACACAAAGCAGTACTGCAACTGAAACTACCAATAGCAATGCCTTTAATCCGCTTTTTGGACTTGTTTTACAACCCGTAAATAACCTGAATGTTTTTGCCTCCTATACCAATAGCTCCTACCCAAGAACCGCAACCCGTTTAGACGTGGAAGGAAAGGAATTAGGAAATGAGCGTTTTGACCAATTGGAAGCGGGTATAAAAACGAATTGGTTGGATAACAGACTAAGATTCAATTTCACCTTCTTTAAAATTAACAATAAGAATATAAATCTTGCCGTTTACGATGAAAACTGGGTTGCCACAGGTTTCTATGAAAAAGGCGGGAACGACGAGCGAAAAGGGATAGAAGTAGAACTTACCGGAAGGATCCTAGATAGGCTAGAGGTTATTACAGGCTACTCGTATATCGATGCACAGTACAAAGAACACAATGCCTATGTTTTTGGTTCTTCTCCGCTAAACACTCCTAAACACACCTTTAACGCTTATGCCAATTATGGTTTTAAAGGAAGGTTAAACGGCCTATTTCTAGGTGCGGGAGCCTACTATACCGGGGAAAGACCTATTAACGATTGGAGCTCGGGAGCCATCACCCATGAAGGGATAGTTCCTAACCAAAAACCTTTTGATGTAGCGGCCTATACTATGGTGAATGCCCAGGTATCGTATCAATTGGACCAACATTGGAACTTTAGGTTCCTAGTGAACAATGTATTGGATGAAATTGGGTACAATGCCTACCGCACCAGGTACATAAACCAAACCGATCCTAGAAATTTTGCAGGGGTAATTACGTATTCCTTCTAAGCGATCAACCAATTGTTTATAATCTATTAGAGTTGCGGGGTGTTACCCCGCAACTTTTTCCCTAAAATGGTGTTTCAATGGTAAAAAAGAAATCGGCCAACCTAAGAAAGTTTATCAACGACATTCATTTGTGGTTAGGCCTTTTCAGCGGGATTATTCTATTTATTATTTGCGCTACAGGAACCATCCTTACCTATGAAAAGGAAATTAAAGCCCTTTTTGCACAAGACCCCCAAGTGACGGCCATTGGCAAAAAACATTCCTTGGATGAGTTGGTGGTGATTTTAAAGGCCCACACCAAGGGGCTGGTCAGCAGGGTTAGTATTGAGGAACACCCAGAGGCCCCCTATGCATTTGTTGTAAAAAAAGATCCTAAGGAAAAAAGGGGAAGCACCTATTTTATGGATCCCTATACCGGAGAAATTTTACATAACAAACAAAATCCGGCAGATGGCTTTATGCTGACCATATTTAAAATGCACCGTTGGCTGCTTTTGGATATTCCCTATGGAAGACCTATCGTTGGAATTGCTACCATCATTTTTATTATCCTAAGCATTAGCGGTCTAATACTATGGTTTCCTAAAAGACTAAGGTGGAAAAATTTAAAAACGGGGTTCAAAATAAAAACCTCCGCCAATTGGAAACGCATTAACCACGATCTTCACAATACCCTAGGATTTTACGCCTGTGCTTTTTTATTGATCATGGGCATTACCGGCCTATGCTGGTCTTTTGAAGGTTACCGCGAAGGCTTGGGCAAGCTGCTTGGCACCCCCATTTTTGGGAGGAACAATAGTAAGTTACAGCACCATCCCCCTAAGAAAGAAGCCCCTGCCATCAATTATGAAGACGCCCTCATCCTGCTAAATGAGAAACTGCCCTACAACGGAAAAGTCACTATGTATTTTCCAACCGAAAAAACCCCCTATTACACCCTTAGCAAATACGATGAAACTAGCTGGATGCCCTCCGCCTCAGATACCTATCTGATAGATCGCTATGGGAACACCCTTCAGGAAGATCTTTTCAGCAACAAACCGTTTAATGTTAAGCTTGCCAGCCTGATTAAACCCTTGCATACGGGAGAGATCTTTGGAGGCTTCTCCAAGTTCATCTACTTTTTGGCTTGTCTTATCGGTACCAGCCTGCCCATTACAGGGACACTCATTTGGTTTAATAAGTTAAAAAAGAAAAAGGGTTCAAAAAGGTGCTAGACCCTAAATCAGAAATTAAGAATTGTACTAAAACGCCATTGTAATGGTAAAAACAAAAGGCAATAGCGAGGATTTACCGGATACTACTATGAATTGCTACCCAACTTAGTTGGACAGGAGATTCAAAAAAAAATGGTATTGATTTAAGCCCCCTTAAATGTATAAGCTACTTCAACTGCAAGCCTAGCCTACCAAATAATTGCACCTCATATTCAACCAGGAACGCTTCTACCTACACCCCTTATGCAATCCCAAACCATAAGGGATTTAAGGGGCAGGTACCTACTACAAGCCTCTTTCCTGCTGAATGGTCTCGTAAGCCTTCTGAACTTCCTTAAACTTCTCTTCGGCTCCTTTTTTAATGGCTTCGTTTTGGGTATTTACCCTATCTGGGTGGTATTTTTTAGCCATGGCTCTATACGCTTTTTTAACCTCCTCGTCCGTGGCCGATTTATTTATCTCTAGAATTTTATAGGCGGTATCGGCCGATTTTATAAACATGGCCTTAATACTTTCAAAATCGCCCATACTCACTCTAAAATACCCGGCAATTTCCCTGATTTTATCAATTTCGGCCTGCCGAACCGTTCCATCTGCTTGGGCAATTCCAAAAAGGAAATGCAATAATTGCAATCGCACCTCATACCGGGTACGCTGATTTAAAAACGTACAGATTTTTTCTGCCGAAACCTCCCTCTTCTTAACCACCTCGTTAAAGGTCCTAAAAATGGCATTGGCCTTGTCTTTTCCATAGGCACCAACAAAGTACTGACGCACATAATCCATTTCGCGCTGACTCACCACTCCGTCTGCTTTAATCACTATAGAGCAGAGCGACAATAGGTGAAGCTCAAAATCTTCCGGACTTACAGATTGCCTAGTGAAGTCTTGAAATACGGATCGGCCCCCCGAACTGCCCTTATTATTAACGCCGTCTATAAAACTACCAATAAAATATCCTAATATGGCTCCGGGAAACCTAAACAAATAAAACCCCAATATGGCGGCAATCCATTTTATCATCTTCACGTAAATTTGGGCAAAGATATAATTTTACCATAGAACGGAAGGTTTAATGAAAAGTTAAGGTATTCTAATGGAGTGCACGAAAATGGTTATCTTTGAGGCACTTATTAATAATCATACAAAAATAACATATATGTATCCTGCAGAATTAGTAAAACCGATGAGAGAAGACTTAGCATCAGCTGGGTTTGAAGAACTATATACCGCGGAGGCAGTGGAAAAGGCCATCAATAAAGAGGGAACCATTTTAGTAGTGGTGAACTCCGTATGTGGTTGTGCCGCAGCTAATGCCAGACCGGCCGCAAAAATGAGCCTTCAAAATGCAAAAAAACCTACCCAATTGGCTACGGTATTTGCTGGAGTAGACAAGGAAGCAGTAGATGCTGCTAGGAATCTAATGGTTCCCTTCCCCCCATCTTCTCCAAGTATG
Organism: Arenibacter amylolyticus; assembly: GCF_002150785.1. Classification (GTDB taxonomy): domain Bacteria; phylum Bacteroidota; class Bacteroidia; order Flavobacteriales; family Flavobacteriaceae; genus Arenibacter; species Arenibacter amylolyticus. Next base: position 54,458 of record NZ_MTAZ01000008.1, read on the forward strand.
GCTTTGTTTAAAGATGGAGAGTTAGTCCATATGATAGAGCGCCATCATATTGAAGGTAGACCTGCAGAAGTTATCGCAGAGAACCTAATGGAGGCTTACAATGAATTTTGCTAACCCCATGGCTCTAAAATAAGCACTCAGAAAAATTTAATTCAAAAACCGCTTTGTAATAGGGCGGTTTTTTATTTTTGTAAGATGCAAAAAATAATCGCATACCCCCTATCCCTACTATACCTGATCCTATTTGGAGCAACCCTGCTCCTGTTTCACCCTATACAATGGATCTGTTTTAATTGGTTTGGCTATGAGGCCCATCGAAAAAGTGTGGCCCTTCTAAACCTTTGCCTAATACGTTGCACCCATGTGCTGGGCACCACCTACTCCTTTAACAATCCCCAAACCATCCCCACGGATAGACCCACTATTTTGGTTTTAAATCACCAGAGTATGCACGACATATCCCCCATTGTTTGGTTTATGAGAAAGCATCATCCCAAATTTGTCAGTAAGATAGAACTGGGAAAAGGCATTCCCAGTGTATCCTATAACTTAAGACATGGAGGTTCTGTACTAATCAATAGAAAAGATAGCAGGCAATCCCTTGCCCAAATTGCCAAACTGGGCAAATACATAGAAAAGCACAAGCGGGCTGCCGTCATATTCCCCGAGGGTACCCGAAGTAAAACTGGCGAACCTAAGAAATTTCATACCACCGGTCTAAAAGTGCTTATCAAAAAAGCACCCTCTGCCTTAATAGTACCCATTAGTATTAACAACTCCTGGAAGATGTTGAAATACGGCAAATTCCCCTACGGTCTTGGGAACCACCTGCGCTTTGAGGTACACCCACCCATGGAAATTACGGATAATATAGACGAACTTCTCGCGGAAGTAGAGCAGACCATTACCCAACATATAAAAAACTAATAATGACCCGTACAGAAATTGTTGAGGAAACCATCAACTTTGTTAAGGAAGCGATGCAGGGAGCCGAAGGCGGACACGACTGGTTTCATATTCAGCGTGTTTTTAAAAATTCCCTCCTAATCGCCAAGGATGAGAAAGTGGATGTTTTGGTCGTGAGTCTGGCGGCTTTGTTGCACGATATTGCCGATTCAAAATTCCATGAGGGGGACGAATCCATTGGTCCCAAGATGGCGAAGGCATTTCTACAAACCTTACCCCTAAAGGAAGCGACCATTGAGCATGTTATAAAAATTGTAGAAAACGCTTCCTTTTCCGCTAGCCTAAATCCCAACCAGGTGTTTACCTCCAAGGAATTGGAGGTGGTACAGGATGCAGACCGTTTAGATGCCATTGGCGCCATTGGCATTGCCCGTGCATTTAATTATGGCGGATTTAAAAACAGGGAAATGTATAATCCTGAAATTGCCCCCAACCTAAAAATGACCAAGGCGGAATATAAAAAATCCAACGCCCCGACCATCAATCATTTTTACGAAAAATTACTGCTCTTAAAGGAAAAGATGAATACGGACACCGGAAAACGATTGGCTGAAGAGCGACATCAGTTTATGCTTCAATATTTGGAGCAGTTTTATAAGGAATGGAACGGCAAGGCATAAGCCAATCAACCACCTTACTTCCTATTTATTAGAGTTTCTAGGCTATTTTTTTTGTATCTTATACTGTATTTACCCTAAAACGGACATGAGATGCAACGAAGAAAGTTTATGAAAAACGTAGCGGCCACCTCAGCCGCATTTACCATTGTCCCCAGTTTTGTTTTGGGGAAACAACACATTCCCCCTAGCGATACCCTTTACATGGCCGCTTTTGGGGTAGGCGGTAGGGGAGTAGAAGTACTAAAGGGACTCCATAACACCAATAAAGTAAAGTTTGTTGCCCTCTGTGATGTAGATGATAGATTGGCTGCTGATTCCTATAAAAAATACCCCAAGGCGAAACGATTTAAGGATTTTAGAAAGGTTTACGACACGCAGCTCAGTCAAGTAGATGCCATTATGGTGGCTACGCCAGACCATATGCACGCCCGCATTGCCTTGCCTTTTATGAAGGCTAAAAAGCATGCCTATATAGAAAAGCCACTTACCCATAATATAAAGGAAGCACGACTCTTAACACGGGTGGCTAAAGAGAATTCCCTGGTGACCCAAATGGGAAATCAAGGTGCCTCCAGCGATGGAAGCAGGGAAGCCAGGGAATGGGTAGATGCCGGGGTTATAGGGAAGGTAACCCAGGTAGACTGTTGGACCAACCGCCCTGTATGGCCCCAGGGAATCCCCGCACCCACGGAAAAGCATAAAATTCCAAAAGGAGTGGATTGGGATCTTTGGCTAGGGGTGGCCGCCATGCGTCCCTATAATCATGCCTATTTACCTTTTAAATGGCGCGGTTGGTGGGATTTTGGTACAGGAGCCCTAGGGGATATGGGATGCCACATTATGGAAACTCCCTTTAGTGTGTTGGAGCTGGGCTACCCTACAGAGGCCGAAGCCAGTTGTACCACCAATTGGGTGGACGATTTTGTGGAGGCCGATTATAGCGCTTCCTGCCCCTCATCTTCCATAGTGCGACTCAAATTTAACACCCAAAAGCATGGGGAGCTTAGGTTAAACTGGTATGATGGCGGACTCTTGCCCGACCTGCCCGACAGCTTAAAAGACGGGGAACCCATTGGCGATGCCGGAGGTGGCTCCATTTTTTATGGAACCCGTGGCATTTTAATATGCGACACCTATTCTAGAAATGCCCGAATACTCCCCTCTAGCACAATGAAGATATTTCAACCGCCAAAACCCTATTTAAACAGAATAACGAACGGTATAAACGGACACCAGCGCAATTTTGTGGAGGCCTGTCTGAACGGCACCCCAACCTCTTCCGATTTTAATCGTGCCGGCCCACTTACCGAGGCTGTCCTTATGGGCAACCTGGCCATTAGGGCCTTTCAATACAAAAACTATAAACCTGGTAAAAAAGCGGGCGATTGGGATCCGTTTGACTATCCCGGCCGAAGAAAAATACATTGGGACGGAGAAAATATGCGGGTAACCAACTTCGAAAAAGCCAATGATTGGGTACAGGGCAGTTACCGGGAGGGTTGGGAGCTGACATAAAATAGCCTATTTTCGTACTCCTAATTAAGCATCCACAACAATATGCAGCCAGAAGCGTATTTAAGCAATCTGATAGGGCCCTATATGCTTGGAGTCCTTGTGAGTTTGGCGATTGGACTAATCCTAGGGTTAGAGAGGGAGTACGACAAACTGAAGGGCGTTACAGGCTTTGCCGGTATTAGGACCTTTCCCCTTGTTACCATTCTGGGATTTACCTTGGGAAATTTAACGGATTCCTTTTCCCATTGGCTGCCCATTGTAGGATTTGGCACATTGATTCTATTTCTAGGTATTGGCCAAATCATAAAATCTAGGATGGAAATTAGCTTGGGGGTCACTACCAACCTTGCTTTGATCGCTGCCTTTGTATTGGGCTTAATGGTTTCTGAGGAATGGTATAGAGACTCCGTGGCTACAGCTGTTATTTTGGTAACCCTGCTCTCCCTAAAGACCACTTTTAGATCCATTATTAAAAACATTACGCATCAGGAGCTTTTTGCTTTTATAAAGTTTGTTATTCTGGCTCTTTTGATATTGCCCTTCTTACCCAACAGGGATTATGGAGCCAATAATTTGTTGAATCCGTTCGAAATCGGGTCCATTGTAGTAATTGTATCCTTCCTAAATTTTATAGGCTACTTTCTGGTAAAATTTGTGGGATCTAGGAAAGGGATTTTATTGACCGCTATTTTAGGCGGACTCATTTCCAGTACGGCAGTGACATGGAATTATGCTGCCAAGAGTAAGTCTAACCCAGAATTATCCAGGGAATACAGTGCGGGCATCATCATTGCATCGGCTATTATGTTTCCACGTTTGGCCCTGCTAGCAACCATCTTTAATTCGGATATGTTACACTATTTGGCAATCCCCCTTACCCTATTAACCTTAATCTGTCTTATTCCCAGCGTACTGTTGATAAAAAAAGGTTCGGGCAAGGCCGCTACCGAAATAGATTTGGGCAACCCCCTCAATATTGTGAATGCACTTGGATTTGCGGTGATGTATGTGATAATCCTTTATGCCGTACACTTTGGGAATGCTTACTTTGGTGAAAGCGGATTGTATTATTCTGCCCTTATCGCAGGTTTGGCAGATACCACCGCCATCACTATTAGCATGGCCAACTTTGGCTTGGAGGCTGCTTACCTTAAACTATCCTCCCTCGTTATTATTGCCGCTACCCTTAGTAACACCTTGGTAAAACTAGGGATTGCCTATTCTAGGGGATCTAGGGCCACAGGAAAGTGGGTGGGGTATATTTTTGGTGCCGTTATCTTGGTGGGTACCCTTTATATAGCACTTCTAGGGTAATAGATTGCCATCTACACCCCTAATTACAACGGGCCATGGAATTAAAATTTTCCATAAAAAAATCTCCTTCCCATGATCATGGAAAGGAGATGGATATGTTACGTACCGCAGGGCAAGTTCATGACCCAGCAGATGTGGAAACTGCCCGTTTGCATTTCTACACCCACCTCAACGGGCAGGTAAGCGTGCAAGCCTTAATTCCCACTTATTTGAAGAGTAACAGGAATTATAATTAATTACACTCTCCGTCTACACTACAGCTACCATCGGATTTTACCTCCAAGGCCTCCTCTTGCTGATTTTCATATGACTTCTCCAAGGCTTCCAAAAATACTTCGGAAGGTTGTGCTCCAGAAATACCAAACTTATTGTTTACCACAAAATAAGGGACGCCGCCAATTCCCAAGTTGCGGGCCTCCATTTGGTCTTGCCTTACCTCATAAGTAAAATCATCCGATTCTAACATGGCACGTACTTCCGCTCCATCCAATCCCTTGGATTCGGCAAGGTTTACCAAAAAACCTATATCGTCTATGTTTTCACCTTTTACCAAATGTGCCTCCAAAAGGGCCTCCTTTAAATTATCTACCTCAATTTTTCCCTTGGCAAAATGCAAGAGTCGGTGCGCTTTTAAGGAATTTGCAGGTACGGATTGGGCAAGATCAAAGTTAATACCTACCGCTTTAGCCATTTGTACTGCCCCGTTAAACATTTGCATTGCCTGCTCTCGCTCTACACCCTTGGATTCACAGAAATGATCAATGGCACTAATATCTGTACGGGTCTGCATAGTGGGATCCAATTCAAAACTCTTCCACTCTAGCTTCACTTTATCCTTATACTTAAATTTATCCAGCGCCGATTCAAAATTCCTTTTTCCAATATAACAAAAGGGACACCGTATGTCCGACCAAATACTTATTTCCATATGCTTACTTTATTAAATTTATAAACCAATTGGTATTTTTGGCACTAACACCTATGTACCAAACAATAGGTTCGTTTAAACGGTAAAACCTTACAAAGATTCCCTCGAAAAGGTGGTACATCGCTTGGACCAAGCAAAGGGCAATCCCAATGAATCCCAACCCAGCCCCTACTCCGTTTGGGAAACCAGGAGTTTTGCCGCAACAGCCTGACTGAGTACTACGTTCTTGTGCTTGCCATAAGATACGGTGACACTTCGATCGAATGCCTCAATTTGATTTATGGTAATTTCCAGGCCCAAACTTATTTCCTTCTTGTTTAAAAACATTAAAAATTCCTTACCGCTGCTTCGCAAGGCATTCAAGACCACCGTTTGGCCTTCTTCCATTTGGGAAAGCATTTGATAATTATTATCTAAAAAATTTCCTTCCCTATCCGGAATAGGAGAGCCATGGGGATCCTTGGTGGGAAAATCCAACAACTCATCCATCCTATCAAAGAAGGCGTCCGACTTTAAATGCTCTATCTGTTCGGCTATCTGATGTACTTCTTCCCAACCAAACCCCATAATTTCGGTAAGGAACATCTCGGACAAACGGTGCTTTCTAATAACCTTGGCAGCCTCCCTCTCCCCATCTTCGGTAAGGGTTATGGGCTTGTACCTTACATAGGTTACCCAGCCCTGCTTCTCCATTTTCTTGATCATTTCGTTTACCGTAGGCTTACTAACCTCCAAGCGCTGCCCCAATTCCGTTAAGGAAATCTCAGGATTTTTTAAGTGTAGGTGGTACAGGGCCTTTAAATAATTCTCCGTTGTTTGTGAAGGCATTTCAATAGTTTACCGTAAAGATAGAAATATTTAAAATTAATTCTTGTTAGGTGCTCCTAACTTTATATATTTGCATGTCTAACTAAATTATAGGTCAATGCTAAAATCCAGTTTTAAAGTCTTAATCCTGATCCTAATAGGATTGATCGTGCTTTCATGTGAAGACATTCTTCCCTCAGCACCCATGGAATCCGAGTTGTTGGATGGCCCCATGGAAGGATTAACCCATGCGCAAAGCGCACAATTTATTCGCGGCGATGTTGCTTTTAACGACGAGCTTTTCCATTCCGGAAATGGACTTGGCCCCCTATTCGTAGCCACTAGCTGTGTTAGTTGCCATGCGGGGGATGGGAAGGGCTTACCTTCTACCTCCCTAACTCGTTTTGGACAAATAGACGCTACCGGCAATAAGTTCTTGCATTTGGGCGGACCCCAATTACAAAACCGTGCCCTCCCAGGATACACTCCAGAAACTATTCCGGAGGGAGCTACCTATTCGGTTTTTACCCCGCCAGCGGTTACCGGACTTGGATTTCTTCAATATGTAACGGACGAAGACATCCTTGCGCTAGCCGACCCCGATGATCTGGACGACGATGGTATTTCCGGGGTGCCCAATTGGGATTACATCAGGGATTTTACCATCCCCCGTCCCGATGCCATCACCAGGGACGGAAAGTATATTCACCGTTTTGGAAAAAAAGCTTCGGTATACGATCTCTTAGAGCAAACCGTTGACGCCTACAACCAAGACATGGGAATCAACTCGATCTTTGACCCCATTGACACTTTTTCTGGTTTATCCATAGATCCAGAAATTTCCCAACAAACCATTAGAGACGTCGTTTTTTACCTAGAGACCTTAAAAGCACCCATTCCCAGAGATCAGGATGATCCACAGGTGCAGCAGGGGAAAGCAATTTTCTCACAAATACAGTGTGCCTCTTGCCATTTACCGGAAATGAAAACAGGATACTCCCCCATAGAGGCATTATCCTATAAAACCTTCCACCCCTATACCGATTTATTACTACACGATATGGGACCAGAACTGGACGATGGTTACACCGAAGGAAGTGCACTTACCTCAGAATGGCGTACTGCCCCTTTATGGGGGTTGGGACTATCCAAGAATTCTCAAGGGGGACATTACTTTTTAATGCACGACGGCAGGGCCAGAAGTATAGAAGAGGCCATTCTACTCCATGGGGGAGAGGCTGAGAACAGTAAAAATCTTTACGTTGGCCTGGACCAATCTGAAAAAGAAGACCTAATTAAATTTTTGGAAAGCTTATGACAATGCATAGAAAGGATTTTATAAAAACCTGCGGACTAGCTTGCTTAGGGGCTACTTCTGTAGGTATGTTATTGCAAAGCTGCGTGGCTACCAAAAACATTACAGCTCCCATAGATGGAGATCAATTAGTGATTTCTAAGGCCGACTTTGCAAAAAATAAGGGCCATTACAATTATATAGTGGTTAGCAATACCAGACTACAATACCCTATTGCTCTATTTCGCTTCTCAGAGGAGAATTATACCGCCCTGTACCTCCAATGTACCCACCAAGGGAATGAGTTAAATGCCTATGGAGACAAACTGGTTTGTTCTGCCCACGGGAGTGAATTTGACAATAAGGGCAAGGTGACCAATGGTCCTGCCACGGAAGCACTGAGATCCTTTCCTGTAAAGGTTTTACAGGAAAATATCCATGTATCCTTAAGCGCGGCATAAACAAGATCGAGATAAAACATACCATAAAATTGACCGGTCCCACGAATTCTTCAAAGGATTTCGTTAAAGTAGGAACCACCATAAATCGCAACAGATGAAACAATTAATTACCCTATTACTTTTATTAATAGCAGGGATGGCCCAGGCCCAAATAGATACCACTCTTTTACAAATCAATAAAACGGACAGCACCCAACAGGGATTGAATATGGATGCCGTTTACGATAGGCCTTTTCTAAACTTAGGTAAATTGCCCGTCTCCGTGGGCGGGTATATGGAAGCCAACTGGCAATATATGGGTACCGAAGGCATTACGGAAGGACACGAATTTCAAATGAGGAGAATGACCCTCTTTGTGTCGTCTACCATCGGGAAAAAATTAAAATTTATGAGTGAGATCGAATTTGAGGAAGGCGGAAACCATATTGCGATTGAATTCGCTTCCTTGGATGTAGAATTCCACCCCTTGTTCAATCTCCGCGGAGGAATCATTATGAATCCGATTGGGGCTTTTAACCAAAATCACGACGGCCCCAAATGGGAGTTTACCGATAGGCCCATTTCCGCTACCCAAATGCTTCCTTCTACCTGGAGCAATGCTGGTTTTGGACTCTTTGGTAAAACCTATAAAGGGGATTGGATGTTAGGCTATGAAGCCTACCTAAGCGGAGGGTTTGACCATACTATTATAGACAACGACCAAAACAGGACCTATTTGCCCGCCTCCAAAGCCAATTTTGCTAGATTTGAAGAAAGTGCTAGCGGTACCCCCTTAACCACAGGGAAAGTGGCAGTACGTCACAATAATTTTGGAGAGCTAGGTTTGTCCTATATGGGCGGTATTTACAACACCTTTGAAGACGATGGAGCAGCAGTAGACGAAAAGAGAAGACTTCAGGTGTTCGCCATAGATTATAACCACACCCTTCCCAAATGGAACACTTTTATCACCGGCGAATGGGCATGGATAAACGTAGATATTCCTAACAACTATACCCAGTTCTACGGGAACAAACAGCAGGGAGGGTTTGTAGACGTAGTACAACCATTGATCAGTAAAAAAATGTTGGGGTGGGAAAAGGCATCCCTCAACTTGGCCTGTAGATTGGAATATGTGGATTGGAATGTAGGCACCTTCCAAGAAACCGGCTATACTATTGGGGACCACTTGTGGAGCGTAATGCCCGCCATTAGCTTTAGGCCCTCGCAACAGACCGTATTCCGCCTTAATTATCGCATACAGCAGCAAGTTGATGTACATAATAATCCTGCAGAAAAAACAGCAGGAATTAGTTTGGGACTTTCCACTTATTTCTAGGTAGACCTTAGAAAGAAAGTCCTTAAAACCTGGACATGGGATCCTAATTTCCATGATTTTAATGAATCGGTATTAGCTGCTACAAATTAAGAGGTTAGACATCCTTCCTTTTTAAGGCTATCTTTGGGCAGAGGGAAGAATAGCTACCCGTAACTGAGAAATATTCCCTACGGTATAAAAAACCAATTAGGAGCCCATGAAAATTTTAATTATAGAGGACGACCATACCCTTAGCCAGAATATAGGCGAGGCCCTGAAAGCAGAGTCCATGGTGGTCCAAGTGGTCTATGACGGACTCTTGGCAGAACGCATGCTTAAGAAGGAATCCTTTGATTGCGTGGTGATGGATATAAACCTCCCTGGACGCAACGGCTTTGACCTATGCAGTAGGTTTCGGAAGTACAATACCCAAACCCCGGTTCTAATGCTCACCGCCTTTAGCGAACTGGAAGATAAGGTACAAGGTTTTGATTGTGGTGCCGATGATTACCTCACCAAACCCTTTTTTATGCGGGAATTAGTCCTAAGAATTCAGTCCCTAGTAAAACGCAGTGGAAATAATGACGCCCAACAACACAGTACCGTCTTAACTGCAGGCGATATTACCTTGAACACTGCACAGAAAAAGGTCTTTAGGCTAGGGACGGAAATTTCCCTGACTCCCAGGGAATACCAAATTCTCTATCGCTTAATGGAAAATGCAGGGGAGGTTGTTTCCAAATCGGACCTCATTGAAAGAATATGGGGAAGCTCCTTTCAGGCTAACACCAATACCATAGAGGTATATATGAATTTTTTAAGAAACAAGCTAGATAAGCCATTTGGGAAAAACACTATAAAAACCAGAATTGGCTATGGCTATTATGTGGATGTAAATGAAAATTAAGAATCAGATACACATCTATATTTCCGCCACTGTAATAACACTTACAGTCCTTTTCTCTGTTATAATATATGTGCTCTTTGCAGAGCATAGAGAAGAGGAATTTCAACAGCGACAAAACGAAAAAATCCACTATACCCTAGGGCTCATTGCCGAATACAAAGAGCTCAGTGAAAGTTTGGCAACCATCATGGACCGGCATAGCATACACGATTTCTTTGATGAGAAAATGCTTATCTATGATCGCAACAAACAACTGATTTTTAGAAGTATCGATGATCTCCCCATCCACAATGCCCAAAATATCCTAAACTCCCTTTCCCCCGCCAACCAATGGATAGAGACCAAAGAGGACGATTATGACCTGATTGGGATATATGTAGAAAGGGAAGACGCCACCTTTTACGCCATCAGCAAGGCCTATGACGCCTTTGGCTATACCAAGCTAAATTTCCTGCAAAATATACTGATCATTATTTCCTTGGCCATTACCGTTATTGTACTACTCATTAGTCATTACTTATCGGCCAAAATCTCTAAACCCATTACCAGTTTGGCCGAAAAACTGAGCGACATCGACTTTAACGAGCAAAAATTTAAGGGGATCTCAGTGGCCACCAATTCCTATGAAATAAACTACCTCACCGGAAAATTTAATGCACTGGTCAATAGAACCAAGGATGTTTTTTCATTTCAAAAACACGCTGTACAGCATATTTCCCACGAGCTTAAAACCCCCATTGCCATTTTGGTATCGGAATTGGAAAGAGCCAAGGCACAGGACAATCTTTCCCAAAAAAACAAGATTATTGAAAGTCAGATCTTAAATGCCAACTCCTTGGCCGATATCATTACGGTATTGTTGGAGGTTTCCAAAATTGAATCGGGGCGGGCCTTGGCCGTTACGCCCTTGCGCGTAGATGAGATAATATTTACCGCCATTGAGGAATTGGGCATTCTCTACCCCAAGTTTCGCTTCGAAATTGAGTTTCAACCAGAAGTATTTAAGGAATCGCAGTTAGAGCTTAAGGCCAACGAATTATTGCTAAAGCAGGCTTTTCTTAATGTGATGAATAATTGCATTGCCTATAGTTCGGAGCCCCTTGCCAAAATCCGTTTTATTTTTAGCGATCCCCTCTACCTCAAAATAGCCTTTATCAATAGTGGCAATCCCATTAAAAAGGAGGAGGAGAAATACCTCTTCTATCATTTCTTCAAGGGGACCAATAGTCAAGACCCCACAGGATTTGGTCTTGGCTTGGTATTAACCCATAAAATTGTGCAATTACACCATGGGGATATCACCTATTCTAACCCCTCCCCTAACAAAAACATTTTTGAATTAAGCTTCCCCTTAAGCTAAAATTTATCCATTTTAAGGTCTTTTTAAGGTAGTCCTGGCCAGCTTTGTTGCTCATTTAAGATGCAGCCCCTATGACTATTGGTACCCGTATATTTTATTGTATACTTCTTTTCCTTTTTTATAATGCAAGTGAGGCCCAGGAACTCCTATCCCTAAACAGGGAAGAGGCTGAGGCCATTTTTTTGGAACAAAACCTGTCCCTGATGGCAGAAAAACTGGAAATTCCCAAAGCGGAAGCCTTGGTGCTCCAGGCCAAGGTTTGGCCCAACCCCTCCCTATCCATAGAGGAGGTAAACCTCTGGGCCACCCAGAGCCAGAGGGAACCGCACGGCGAAGAGCTGCCTCCATTGTTTGGGAATAAGGGTCGCTATCAACAGTTTAGCGTGGGATTGGAACAACTTATTTTAACTGCCGGGAAACGAAAAAAGCTACTGGCTTTAGAACAGGTAGGAGCAGATAAGGCCCAGCAGTACTTTGAAGATCTATTGCGAAGTCTAAAAATTGAATTCCGCCATCAGCTTACCCAAATGCAATATCTGCAACTAAATCTGCAGGTGTACCAGCAGCAACTCCAAGCCCTTAAATATTTGGTTGAATCGTATAAAAATCAAGTGAAACAGGGACATATTGCAAAAGGGGAATACATCCGCTTAAAGGCCTTGGAGATGGAGTTTAACAAGGAAAGTAATGATCTTAAACGCGAACTGCACGGGGTAGAAAAAGAATTAAAGCTACTTATGAGACTCCCTGCCACTACTCAATTGACCATAACCGAGGCAGGATTTAAACCCCCTTTGCACCAGAACGGCCTTAGTCCCCTCTCCCAGCTGCTAAAACTGGCCGCGAGCTCCCGTCCAGATCTAAAACTGGCCCAGCTTAACCAAGAGGAATACCACCGCCTTTATACTTATGAACGGGCAAAGCGCGTACCCGATGTTACTTTAAAAGCGGGTTATGACCGTGGCGGTAGCATCCTTTACAATTTTATAGGCTTTGGTCTAGAAATAGACTTACCCATTTTTGATAGGAATAAGGGAAATATACAAGCCGCCGCTTTGGGAAGGGAGCAATCCCAAATAATGTTGGACCAGAAATCCCTTGCCGTGGAAAATGAGATTGCCCTTGCTTATCAAAATCTTGAAGACGCCCTAAGCTTTCTACAGGGCATTGATCCGGAGTACGAAACCACCTTGGAACAGTTACTGGAGAACTACAACAAGAACTTCGCCGCGAAGCATATTGGCCTCTTGGAGTATATAGATTTTTTGGATGCCTATCTTGAAAATAAAAAGATCATTCTTGAAGCCGGCAAGGAATTACTCCTAAGAAAAGAGGAATTGAATTATGCCGTTGGACAAGACATTATTAAATAACCTGAAACAATACACATGAACAATAACACATTATTCCCATCCATCTTCATCTGTTTAATTGCTGGGCTACTACTCGGTAGCTGTGCAGAAACGGTGCCACCTCCAAAACCAAGTAAGGATGCTTCCTACTGCATGGATGATAATTTTAAGAACAAAATTGCTATTACGAGCCCTATTAGAAAAATGGTTACGGAAGACATACACCTTACGGGGGCCGTAGAATCCAATCCCGATAAGGTGGTTCATTTTATGAGCTTGGTAGATGGTATTATCTCCAAAACCTATTTTTCTTTGGGTGATGAGGTGAAGAAAGGCCAGATATTGGCCGAAATGCAAAGTGTAGATCTTTCCAAACTCTATGCCCAGTCACAGACCATTGACTCACAGATACAGGTGGCCGAAGAAGCTTTAAAGGCCACCCAATCCATGTATGACGACGGAATTTCTTCCCAAAAGAATTTATTACGGGTACAGAGCGATCTCGCTATTTTAAAAGCCGAGAAAGAAAAAATAAATGCCAATCTACGATTGTACAGTGCCAGTCCAGAAAAAGGGGTCTTCAAAATAAAAGCACCGCATTCTGGCATCATCACGGCCAAGGCAATTGCCACTGGCACCCCTATTACGGCCGGAGGGGGAACCCTTTTCACTATCTCCGATCTAAATGAAGTATGGGTCACCATTAACGTGTACGCCACTAATGTGCAGGACATTACCCCTGGGATGCCGGTAAGTATTCAATCGCTTTCCTATCCGGACGAAACCTTTGAAGGAAGCATTGCTGCCATCTCCCAAGTATTGGATGCGGAGGCCAAAGTCTTAAAAGCGCGGGTGGTACTGCCTAATTCGGATTTAAAGTTAAAACCTGGCATGTTGGTAGATGTTTTCGCCCTTAAAGAAAGTAACAAGGAAGCCCTGAGTATCCCTACCGATACTATGGTCTTTGACAACAATCAGAACTACGTGGTTGTCTATAAGGACGATTGCAATCTAGAAATTAGAAAAATATCCATCCTCACCAGGAGCAATGGAAACACCTTTATTGCTAAGGGCCTGGAAGAAGGGGAAAACATTATAACCCGGAATCAGCTTCTAATCCACGAACAAATCAAAAATTTCCAGAACTAATTCACCTTGAAAGGAGCATAACCGAAAATTGGTCGCCAGCCCGAAAGATTCATTCTGGCGGGCAAATACCGAATCAAGATTTGCAAATCGCACCCACCAGAACGACCTAGTCGGGCTGGTATGACCGTTAAAAAACAATAGATATCTACATATGAAAAAATTTATCCAAGGAATAGTAGGCTTTTCCTTAAGGAATTCTATTATCGTATTCTTCCTTACCGCCTTGCTGTTCATTGCAGGCATAGTTAGTTATTTAAACACCCCTATTGAAGCCTTCCCGGATGTGACCAACACCAGGGCCAGAATTATTACCCAATGGCCTGGTAGAAGTGCGGAGGAAGTAGAAAAATTTGTTACCCTACCTATAAGCACTGCGGTAAATACCATTCCCAAAAAATCGCAGGTGAGGTCCATCTCCCTATTTGGGCTTTCCGTGGTAACCGTCATCTTTGACGATGAGGTAGACGATTTCTTTGCCCAACAATACACGGCCAATCGTTTGCAGGGGGCCGACCTCCCAGAGGGTGCAGATGCTAGGATAGAACCACCCTATGGGGCCACCGGGGAAATTTTTAGGTATGTTCTAAAAAGCGACCTTCCCATAAAGGAACTTACCGCCATCCACGATTGGGTAATAGAACGGGAACTGGTATCGGTACCTGGGGTAGCCGATGTAGTGAGTTTTGGAGGCGAGGAAAAAATCTATGAGATAAAAATTAACCCTACGGAACTGGCCAATTACGACCTATCGCCCCTGGAGGTGTTCGAGGCGGTGAGGAAAACCAACATCAATGTAGGGGGAGATATTATTGAAAGAGGGAGTCAGGCCTATGTAGTACGTGGTATAGGTCTGTTGGAAGGAGTAGCAGATATAGAGAATATTCTGATAGAGGTGAAAGGTACCACCCCTATCCTTGTGAAGCATGTGGCCGAGGTAAAGGTTACGGCCAAGCCAAGACTGGGATCGGTTGGACTCCAGGATGAGGAAGACCTGGTACAGGGGATTGTAGTGATGCTAAGAGGGCAAAATCCGGATGAAGTAATTGCCAATGTAAAGGAAAAAATTGCTGAACTCAATGACCGTATCCTCCCTAGTGATGTTTTAATAGAACCTATTATAGATAGGACTACCTTGGTAGATGCTACGGTGAGTACGGTTAGTAAAAACCTAGTGGAAGGCATTCTCCTGGTTTCTATAATTGTGTTTGTATTCCTATTTAACTGGCGAACAACCGTAATAGTTGCCTCCGTTATTCCCTTATCCTTCCTATTTGCACTCATTATGCTGAGGATCCAGGGATTACCTGCCAACTTAATTTCTATGGGAGCCATAGATTTTGGCTTGTTGCTAAAAGGGACCCTAGTAATTGTGGAAACCGTCTTTGTTGCAATGAACAAGAGAGCGAGCCAAATGGGAATGGAGAAATTCAATAAAATGAGTAAGCTGGGCCTGATCAAAAAAAGTGCGGGCAGCGTAGCTACCTACATTGTTTTTGCGCAGATTATCCTTATAGTGGCCTTATTACCCATTTTTTCCTTCCAAAAGGTGGAAGGAAAAATGTTTAAACCCCTGGCTTTTACTTTAGGATACGCACTAACCGGATCCTTGATACTGAGTATCACCTACGTTCCGGCAATGATTAAGCTACTCTTAAAAAAGAATATAGTGGAAAAGGAGAATATGGTTTCCAGATTTTTCCAACAAAACCTCTTCAAGCTATTCCTATGGACCAACAAGAGAAGAAAAGCTACTTTGTACGGATTTGGCGCGCTTTTAATGACATGTGGGGTAAGCTTCCTGTTCTACGGGTCCGAGTTTATTCCCAGCCTAAACGAAGGAGCACTTTACGTGCGTGCCACCTTGCCCAATAGCGTAAATATTGGGGAGGCCAACAGACTTGCCAAAGAGTTAAAAGGAGAACTTAGACAGTTTGAGGAAGTGAAGTTTGTACTTAACCAGGTAGGCCGACCCAATGACGGAACGGATCCCACCGGTTTCTTTAATATTGAGTTTCACATAGAATTGCATCCCGAAAAAGAATGGCAACGAAAGATAGGAAAGCCAGCGCTTGTTGAGGAAATGCGAGAGGTATTACAAAATTACCCCGGCATTGTATTCGGATTTAGTCAGCCTATCCAAGACAATGTGGAGGAATATGTGGCCGGGGTAAAAAGTTCCTTGGTTGTAAAAATTTTTGGGGACGACCTCTTTGAATTGGAAAAATATGCAGACCAAGTAGCCAATAGTATTAGAGATGTGGAGGGAATCGAAGATTTAAATGTATACCGCAATATTGGCCTACCAGAACTGCGTATTCAGATCCACGATAGCAAGCTGGCCCGTTACGCGGTTGATATGGCCGATGCGCAAGCCGTGGTAGAGATGGCCATCGGGGGCCGGGCGGCCACCACCTTTTATGAGAACGAACGGATGTTTGACGTGCGGGTGCGCTTTGCCGAGGAATATAGGGACACCGATGAAAAGATTGGGGAAATACTAATCCCCGCCATGGATGGAAAGAAGATCCCCCTACGAGAAATAGCCACCATTAGTTATATAACAGGCCCCTCCTTTATCTACCGCGAAGGCAGTAGTAGGTATATTGCGGTTGGATTTAGTGTAGAAGGCAGGGATTTGGGGAGTACCATAGCTGAAGCAAAACAAAAAGTAGCAGAGAACGTACACTTACCCAAGGCCAATAAAATGGAATGGGCAGGGGAATTTGAGAGCAAGGAGCGCGCAAGTAAGCAATTGGCACGCATTGTTCCTGCTGTTTTGTTGCTGATTCTCTTTCTTTTATACTTTAACTTTGGCACCATAAAAGATACTTTGATTGCGGCAGCTACCATTCCCTTTGCCTTTATAGGCGGATTTATATCGCTGTGGGTCACAGACACTATTTTTGGAATATCGGCCGGAATCGGATTTATAATTCTCTTTGGTGTAAATACTATTAATGCCATTATTTTGATTGCGGTGATGAAAGAAAACATGCGCAAAAAAGGGCTCAATGAAGCTATTTCCAATGGGGTTCACAGTAGAATAAGACCTATTGTAATGATCGCCCTAATGGGCTCCATGGGATTGCTTCCTGCTGCCATGTCTACAGGAATGGGTTCCGAAATTCAAAAACCCTTGGCCATTATGATTGTAGGGGGACTCTTAATCTGTATGATATTGTCTTTAACCGTACTGCCACAACTGTTTTACTGGGCGTATAGGAAGTCGCACCGAAAATAAACCCACTATTATTTTCCTGAATGTAGGATGATTATAAATTCCCCGCGAGTATTCACGGGGAATTTTTTTTTGCATTAGGTTCATTGATAAACCGTAGCTAGATTATGATTATCGGTAGTCTACCCTATTTTTCTACGGCCTAAAGCGCCGTGGCTATTGAAAAATAAAGGTCCAGACTGTCCGCCAGAACGCTTCTTTCGGCCTGGCGCTCTACCGGACAAACATGGACTACGTTTATCCAAACATATACGCGTCTTCCTAGAAAAGTCGCAACTGCCCGTCCTTATATTGCTCGTGAAGGGTAGTATTCAGCGGGGGAACAGGAGCATCCTTAAAATACTTCCTTCTGGCCAAATGGATCATTTCATGGATCTGTTGGGCTATTTTACCTTCTCCGCGACTTCGGACACCGAACCTACTGTCGTTTAGTGTGCCCCCATGGCAATCCTTAATCTGGTTTAGCACCTTATCTGCCTTGTTGGGCAGGGTCTTTCGTATCCAATCCTCAAACAGTACCCCAATGGCTCCGTTGAGCCTTACTACGGTATAGCCAAAGGATAAGGCACCATTATCTGCCACTGCTTTGGCCAGCCCAAGAATTTCATGACTGTTTATCCCTGGAATTATGGGTGCCAGCATGGCTTTCACGGGAATCTGATGCTCGGAAAGCTGCCTTATGGTCTCTAGCCGTTTTTTAATGGAGGCCGTTCTAGGCTCCAAGATTCTCCTAGTGGCTTCGGAAAGGGAAGTTACGGACACATTTACACCAATTAGATGGTCCTTTGCCAATTGGGTTAAGATGTCCAAATCCCGTAGCACTAGGCTATTTTTCGTAATAATCCCTACGGGATGCTTATATTTTAGGAATACTTCCAAGCAGGCCCTTGTAAGTTCAAATTCACGTTCTGCCGGTTGGTAACAGTCCGTATTGCCCGAAAGTACAATGGTGGCTGCCTTCCAACGCTTGCTTTTCAGCTTTTCTTCTAACAAGCTTGGGGCATCCTTTTTTATCAGAATTTTTCTTTCAAAATCCAACCCGGCACTATACCCCCAATACTCATGGGAGTTACGGGCGTAACAGTAAATGCACCCATGTTCACATCCTTGGTAGGGATTTAGGGAATAGGCCATCCCTACATCGGGACTATTCACTTTATTTACGATGGTTTTAGGATAAATAGGGAGGTACTGGGTTTTATTGGAAGCAACCTCCTCTCCCTCCAGTCGGCAAAACTCCAGAAAATCGTCTCGCATCTCATTGGAGAACTCGGAAAAACGATTATTTGAATTTTGTTGGGCTCCACGCCCTTTAATAACTGGATTCACTTTCATGCTGATGGATTTACTCCAAAATTATGGAATAAATCCAATTGCAAAAAAGTAAATATGTTAATTTATGTTTGATTAATTATTGAAAAACCAACTAATGCTCCAAGGGAAGCTAGCGAATGTTTCAGGGACGGCTCGTGGTAAGAGCGGAAAATACCCGACTTAGATGCTTGGGGCTACCATCGGAAAAAGGCAAAGATGCTTATTGTGCCACCACCCTAATCACACGCGATACATCTTTAGGAAAGAACTCTCACTTTTAAGGCAAGGCTTGGGGCCCCAACTTCACTTTTACCAATTGTTTTCTAGACCCCCTTTTGGCGTAATACAGCATACTTTTATCTACATCGTCTATCAAAGGTTTGGAAACCATTAGGGGGAGTCGGGCTTCATGATTATCAATCACCTTTTCATAGCTAATCTTCCCATCCTTGTCCAACATAATCATAAACACGTTCTTATTCCTACCCAATCCCTGCTTAAAAAAAAGTCGCTCCCCTGGTAGGAGTTGCGGATTTTCCGCTCCTGTACTAATCAGGTAATAGGTATTATCCCCTTTTGTGAGGGAACTATAAGACGTATAAGCTCCGTCCCCTTGGGTTACCTCGGCCTTATTTATGTTTCTTGCCCAAAGCATATCGCCATCAATACTCAGTTTGGCGCTTACGATATCGTTATAATGGTATCGGTTAATCTTTAGCCTAGATCCTGTAGGATCGGACTGAAGGCTGGAGGTCACAAAATACTCCTCGGCATTAAAAAGAATATTATTTTCCGGAGTGAGACAGAGGTTTTTAAAGACCAGATTTTTCACCACATTATCTTCCCCCCTCCCAAACTTATCGGCCATAAACTGCGGAGAGAAGGGATTGTATTTTTTTTCACGAATGGCTAGGGTCTTGGGATCTAGGTTAAAATAGGCCAGACCATTATATCTATTGTCTTTTCTATCAGCATAAAATCCCACACAAACCAACCTATCTTGGACTAGCATGGGCTTTAAAGACTCGGAATACCGACCGGTATCATCAAAGGTTTGGAGGGTGCCTCCGTCCGTACTGATCCTTAATAATTCGTACTGAAACTTTCGGTCTGTTGCTGCAAAGCGGCGTTTTTTAAAGTAGGCTTTCCCCACTAAATACACCGCATCCAAATTCTTGGATGTCACCATATTCTCGAACGCATAGTTTTTCTCTTCCAAGTCCCCGGAAAAATCGTATTCCAACAATTTATTCAGGGAGCTATTGAAGAGATACAACATATGAGTATTTACTTTCCCCCGTTTAAAATGCGTACTTATCACAAAAGCGGATTCGTCCGGATTAAAAAACGCGGTGGTAGTAAACCCTCTCGAAAAATTTCTATTGTAGTAATTGTGCGCTAGGGGATTGCTTACCTCCTGGGAGGGAACAGACAAAATGGGGTGTGCCGTAAAACCGTAGGTACTAATGGGACTCCTATGAACCACGTAATCATAAGTTCCTTTTAGCATATTGTATTCTAAAAGCAACATGTTTAACTGACCATTTTTTACAAAGGCGTTAATGAAATGTCGACCTTTTAAGCGGTAATTATATTCTGCGATCAGCTCTAGGTTCTTATTGTAGTGTTCAATATAATAACCCTTGGGTTTAAGGACAATCCCGGTATAATAGGAGCGCACCAGTATGGAGCCCCCCATGCCATCGTCGGAAATATCCAAGAGCTTTGAGTATTTATACCGATCGTGATAACGCTCTCCAAAATGGTACTCCACTGGTATTTCCTGTGCTTTGGAAAAAGCGAAAAGAACACAAAATAAAAGGGTGAGGCAATACTTTAGTGGAGCCATGCGGTGGTTTATTGGTTATTACATATCGGAGAAATCGGGTTTTCTCTTTTCCAAGAATGCGGTGGTTCCCTCTTTAAAATCGGAGGTACCGAAACATTTTCCAAAAGCCTCAATCTCAATTTCATACCCGTTTGCGTTATGATTAAAACCAGCATTTATGGCTTTTATTGCATTCTTAATGGCATTGGGCGAATTTCTACAAATTTTGGCGGCTATCTTTAGGGTAAGGTCCATTAGGTGTTCTTGTTCTACTACATGATTTACCAAACCAAATTCTAATGCCCTAGCCGCATCGATCATTTCGCCACCAAGGATCATTTCCATGGCGCGACCCTTCCCTATTAATTGTGGTAGGCGTTGTGTACCCCCATACCCAGGAATAACACCTAGAGAGACCTCTGGCAGCCCCATACGCGCATTATGGCTGGCAATCCTAAAGTGACATGCCATGGCTAGTTCTAGCCCACCTCCCAGAGCATATCCATTGACCGCTGCAATTACGGGCGTTCCCAAATTCTCTATAAAGGAAAATAACTGCTTATGTCCGGTAGCTGACAATTTCCCCCCTTCCTTGGTGGAGAAATCGGCAAATTCAGCAATATCGGCTCCTGCCACAAAGGATTTTTCCCCACTCCCAGTCAAAATAATAACTCTAATGGTTTTATCCTTGTCCAGCGCTTTAATGGCATGGTGAAGCTCCCCAATAGTAGCCTTGTTCAACGCATTCATTTTGGAAGGCCTATTTAGGGTTACCGTGGATATGGCACCCTTCTTACTTATCAAAATGTTCTCGTATTTCATTTCCTAACTTATTTTAAATAAAGTATTTCTAGCTAATTAAAATAGATTATATAAACCAATTGCCAAAATATAATGGCTCATCTACCACAAACCACTTCTATAAAAATAGTTTTAGTGGGGTTCTATTGGGAACTTTACCGTAAAAATGGTTCCTTTTTCTGGTTTAGACTCAAAGTCAATGGTTCCCTTAAAGGTCTCCACAATATTCTTTACCATGCCCAAGCCTAACCCCATGCCACTACTCTTGGTGGTAAATTTTGGTTCAAAGATGCGATCCTTTACTTCGGGTCGGATGCCGATGCCATTATCCGATATCTGGATACTTACCCAACCATTATCTCTAGCCACGGTGACCAGTACCCGTGGTTCCTCTTCCAAACTAACCGCCTGGATGGCATTTTTAACTAGATTGGTCACAACCCTAATTAGCTGGGTACGGTCTAGTACGCTAATAATCTCCTCTTCCTCCGAGGAAAATTCAATGTAGTTCTCGTTAAAAATATCTACCGCCAGCTTAACGATCTTAACCACATTTAGGGTTTCATTCTGTTGGGCCGGCATTTGGGCAAAGTTGGAGAAAGCCGATGCAATATTGCTCAAGGTATCTATTTGTTGAATAAGTGTCTTGGAATATTCGGCCACTTTCTCGGAGATATCCGGATCCTTAGGGTCAAATTTTCTTTCAAAGCTCTGCACCCCAAGCCGCATTGGGGTTAATGGATTTTTAATCTCATGGGCCACCTGTTTGGCCATTTCGCGCCAAGCCTGTTCTCTTTCCCCTTTGGCCAATTTGGCTGCACTTACTTCCAGCTCATCAATCATGGCATTATAAGAGGCAATCAATTTCCCAATTTCCTCACTAGGATTCTTTATGATGATCTTTTCGTTCCGCTTGGCAATATTGGTCTGGTTTAATCTATACGATATGGTCTGCAAGGGCCTAGTTATATAGAGGGAAATAAAATAGGCCATTACAATTGCCAGCAATAAAACAAGCATATAAGCCCAAGTAAGTCGCATTAAGATCTCCTTTAACTCCCTATCATTAAAAGAGCTGTCCTCAAAATAGGGCAGGTTTAATATACCGATAGGTTTAAACTTATTATCGGTTATAAAAGTATAAGAAGCTTGATATTTAAAACCTGCCGCTGTTTTTTGCTCCACAATTCGCTTGGACGGATTGGAGCCCAGCTCGTTTAAAATTTCTGCCTCTATACACCTAGAGATGGAGTCTACCTCAAACTTGGGTCGGGAGCTTTTTAACAACTGACCTTCCAGATCATAGATGTTAAAGTTGATGTTCTGCACCAGGGCAATTTCATAGATTTCGTCCTTAAATATATAGGGAAGATTTTCCGTGGTAACCGGGTAGGTTGTTTTTTGCAGGGTAAGGTCTATACTTTGTTTAATCTGTTCCTCCTTACGTTCCATACGTTCCGCATGGTATTCCCTGTTTTGCTCGCTATACTGATAAATGGTCACGACGGCAATCAGGATAAAGGCGATGACCACCAAAAATATCATGGCGATAATAATACGACTTCGCAGGGAAATGGTTTTGAGCAAGGGAAATCTATTTTTTAGTATTTAAATATAGCAATTATCACACCAAACCCAATAGGGAAATTGGAAGGCAACCTATGCTTCGGGATTTTTATCCCGAATCCGCTTATAAAGTCGGATACCCAGCATCAAGAGGATACCCAATACGATGATCCCTACCACTCCAAAAATCCAATTGAAGGCATTTTTTAGAATTACCAAAAAGACAATGGCAAAGAGGATTAAGGTGGCACCTTCGTTCCAGATGCGCATAAATTTGGAGGTGTATTTTATCTCATCGCGTTGCAACTGACCAAACATCTGATGGTTTTTTAAATGATAGGCGATCAGCAGTACCACAAAGCCCAATTTAACATGCATCCAAGGTTGTTGTAACCAAGCGGGGAACAACAGCAATAACCAAAGGGCAAAGATAGTTGCCAGAATTGCGGAGGGCCAAGTAATGATGAACCACAAGCGCTTGGTCATCAATTTAAACTGTTTAGTAAGAATCTCCCTTTCTGGAGAGGACTTCCCATCCGCCTCTATATGATATATAAAAAGGCGCGGAATATAGAACAAGCCTGCAAACCAGGTAATCACAAAAATAAGGTGCAAGGCTTTAATATAGTTGTAATATTCGGACATAGATTCTCAATTACAGGGTAAAGATAATAGACCCTTTATTATAATGCTAATGTTATTGGAGGCCAGCGGTCAATTTATCATGGGTCCTTAACAGCTATTTCACTTCCAGGAATCAATTTATTCTTTACTTCCCTTCGCAAAAAGTAGCCGGTAACCACTGTTGCCAACACATCGGATATAGGGAAGGAAATCCATACCCCCAACTCTCCCAGATAATTGGGCAAAATTAAAATGAGCGGTATAAAAAAGAAACCCTGCCTGGATAGGGTAAGCAATAGGGCGGGCACTGCCTTCCCAATTGCCTGAAAATAGGCGGCTCCAATCAGCTGAAGTGCAATTATTGGCGTGGCGGCAAACACCCATCTCATGGCTGCCGGGGTATGCTCTAACACAAAAGCATTCATCGCTAATTCCTTGGCGGAAAGGTCGGGCCTAGAGCTCAAAAAGAGTCCGGCAATTTCTGCTGGAAATATCATAAGCCCTATAAACACTGCTGTAGCTAATATGGCCGCGTACTTAATAGCCGTATTGATGGATTCCCGTACCCTTTGGTATTTTTTAGCCCCGTAATTAAAGCCAGCTATGGGCAAGAAGCCTTGTGTAACCCCAAACACAGGGAAGAGTGCAAACATAAGCATGCGTCCAATAATCGCATACACGGCCACCATGGCCTCCCCTCCCAAATTAAAGAGGATGTTGTTCATTAAAAGGTAAATTACACTTACCACTGCTTGTCTAGATAAGGTAACAAAACCAAGGGCTCCAATTTCCTTCAGAATCCCCGTACTGAATCCCAAATGGGACCAATTAATCTTTAGTTCGGAGTTTTTGGAAAGGAAAAAGTAGAGAATATAGGCAAAACACAGCACGTACCCAATGGTAGTAGCCCAAGCCGCACCGGTCATCCCCCAATCCAACACATAGATAAAAATGTAGTCTAACACCAGGTTACCTACCGAGGGGATAATCATGGCGTTCATGGCAAACTTGGGTTTGCCCTCTGCCCGGATTACGGTGTTTCCCATCATACAGAGCGCCAAAAAAGGGACTCCGTACAGCACAATGGTATAATAGATTTTAGCGGTCTCAAATAGGTCGCCCTTCCCTCCAAAAGCAGGAATAAGACTATCGGTATAATACAAGCCTAGGATTACCATTACGACCGTTACCAATAGGGTAAGGGCAATCTGGTTCCCAAAGGTTTTCAACGCTTTCTCCTGGTTGTTGGCCCCTAGGGCACGGGAGATAATACTAGCGCCCCCAATACCGATCGCCATTCCCAAGGCCCCTATAAAAAAAGACACGGGCAGCACTACGTTTATGGCGGCTATAGCAATAGAACCAATCCAATTCCCAACAAAAATGGAATCGACCAGCACATTGAGCGACATCACCAAAATCCCGATAGCAGCAGGTACCGCCTGTTTTACCAGGAGTTTCCCGATGGGCTGATTCCCAAGCTGATCTGCCGAAGCCCTAGACATATTAAGCGGGGAGCGTTTCTTTAAGCTGCCAGTCGCTTATCCAGTTAACCATAAGCTCTACCCACTCTTGGTCATCATTTAAACAGGGAATATACTTATAGTCTTCACCACCGGCGTCCTTAAATTGTTCTTCACCTTCCATGGCAATTTCCTCCAGTGTTTCCAAGCAATCTGCAACAAAGGCAGGGGTAATAACGGCCAAACGTTTAACCCCTTCTTTTCCAAGACGTTCAAATTCGAAATCGGTATATGGTTTTAACCAAGGGTCATTGAGTAACCTAGATTGAAAGGAGATGGTTACCTTCTCATCGGGAAGGCCCAATTCTTTTTTAATCTTTTCCGTCATGTCAAAACATTGATGCCTATAACAGGTAGTATGGGCCACCGAATTGGTGCTACAACACTTATCATCCAATTTACAATGAAATTGAGTGGGATCCTTTTTATAAATCTGTCGTTCTGGGATTCCATGGTATGAAAATAAAAGGTGATCAAAGTCAAAGTCTTTTAAGCCTTTGGTAATACTATTACTCACCAATTTTACATAGTCCGGATTTCCGTAAAACGCAGGCAAGGTGGTAATTTTCATTTCCGGAAAATGGGCTTCCTTCTCTTCCATAGCTTTCACTACTACGGTTTCATAGGAAGACATGGCGTAATGCGGATACAAGGGCACCAACAAAACGTCTGTAACTCCCTGCTCTTTCAATTCCTGAAGTCCATTTTTAATGCTCATACTCCCGTAACGCATTCCCAAGGCAACGGGAATTTCAGAGAGTTTCTTCACCTTGTCCGTAAACCTTTCCGAAATAACTACCAAGGGCGACCCCTCTTCCCACCAGATTTTCTGATAGGCTTCGGCCGACTTCTTAGGTCTGGTTCTCAAAATGATGCCGCGCACAAGTATCGTTCGCCACCATAAAGGCACATCAATTACCCGCTCATCCATTAAAAACTCGTCCAAATATGGCTTTACATCTTTCGGGGTGGGACTATCGGGAGATCCCAGGTTTACCAACAAAACTCCTTTCATTATAAAACTGCTAATTATTTAATGTTGCACAAAAATAACACTTGTAAAGGAACTAAAATTTAAAACACCCAAATACTTCTCGATCCTACTATAGAGGAAGTCGATTCTACCCCCTGTAAGCGCGCCCCCTAAAGATTCTTGCTCCCTCTCCCCCTCCAAACTGCTACCCAACCCGCCCCTTATAATTCCAAAACCATTCAGTATAAAATTTTTAAATCCCAGAAACCGGCTTTCACTACACCCCTCCCTAAAAACAAGAAGTCTTCTCAATTGATAAGTAGAAACAACTGCAAATTGGTGTAGTTATAAAGTAAAAAGACTATACCAAACTTCAATCAAAAACAGCAAAACAACCCCTACCACCCTGTCAATAAGCTACTTACCCACACAACATACCGTTAAGTATTTACAATCAAGCTCCTTTAAGCGAGAATCACGACTTTAATCAAAATCCCGCCACCTTAGCTTTAGGCAGTTTGGTGTTTGGAGGGTGCTCCTATCTTTATCCCTTGAAAAAGCACCTAGAAGCCATTACATTTTGTATTTTTGAAGGGATGCTTTAGGCAGCACAAGTGGCACGGGTTTTGTTCCTAAAACCAACAAACAAAGCATCCAAAAGAATATTTACACCAAGCTATGAACTTATTAGGTTTTAAATTTTTTGGCCCCACGAGTCGCATTTTGGCATTGCTAGTCCTATCAGTGGTTACCTCAGTTGGGAATGCCCAGGACATTATTTGCTCCCTACAGGATCGAAAAGCTTTTGAAGCTAAAATAACTGAAATCTCAAATTTAAATTCTACTAACCTAGGGGAAACCATGGTAGCTGTGGGAAAAACATTTATAGGCATTCCCTACGTGGCAAAAACTTTGGAAATTGGAGATAAAGAATCCCTGGTGGTGAATTTACAAGGCTTGGATTGCACCACTTTTGTAGAGAATGTACTGGCTTTTAGCCGCATGCTGGCAATGAATCAGTCCGATTTTAATTCCTATACGGAGCACTTAGAGACCATTCGGTATAGAGATGGTACCCTAGATGGCTACCCCTCTAGACTTCACTACTTTTCGGAATGGTTTGCCAACAATGAAAAGAAAGGACTTATAAAGGATTTAACTGCCAGTATGGGCGGGGTGGAAAGTAGCAAGGAGATTAATTTTATGAGTACACACAGAAACCTGTACCCATTTTTAAAAGAGGTTGAAAACTACAAAAAGATCAAAGAATCCGAACAGTTTTTAAAAGACCAGTCCATCTTTATCCTTCCTCAGGACAAAATTGCCGAGATGGAATATTTGATACAGAGCGGGGATATTATCGCCATGACCACCTCTATAGAAGGACTAGACATCACCCATACGGGAATAGCGACCAGAGAAGCAGATGGCAGAATCCATTTATTGCACGCTTCCACAGGCTCCATGGAAGTAGAAGTTACCACCCTTCCCTTGGCAGACTACTTAAAAGAAGTGAAGAATAATACGGGAATTATGGTAGCTAGGGTAATTACCCCCTCTTTAAGCTTCCGCCGATTCTAATAGCCCTGCAAAATACCTATCAGTATACCACTCTGCTCTCCTGTTTTCACCAACTCCCTAGCAGCCCCTTGTGTATGTATGATTGTACCTAAATAGAATTCCAGTCTAGAGAATTAAAAGGTATTTGAGAAAAAAACAAGCACCAACCTCAGGGCTGATGTTTGTAAATTGGTAAGTGTTTAACTTTAGAGCCTACACCTTATATCTAATTTTGGTTTTCCTTAATCCACAGAAATAAGATGTACGTCAAATATAAGTACGGACCCCCCAGGGATGGAACTATAGTCCTGACTGCCATAGCCTAAATGAGAAGGCACCAACAACATCCCGCTACCGCCTTCCTTAAAATATTGAATACCCTCTGTCCAGCCGCGAATAACCCGCTGCAGCGGAAAGGAAATTCCTTCCGACGGACTCTGATCGAACACCTGTCCGTTGGTGAAGTACCCTTTATAGGCCACCGTAACCTCGGAAGTTGCGGTAGGTTGCACCCCATCCCCTTCCTCGTTAATTACATAATAAAGTCCGCTAGCACTTTTTTCTGCCTGTAGGTTATTTGCCTCTAGATAAGCAACAATTTCAGAGTCGTTCTTGGCCCTAAAATCGGTTTCCCCATTTTTCCCACAGGAAACCACAAGGGTAAGTGTTAAAACAAAAAGCAATTTTTTCATAAACTATATTTTTTTCAGGAACAAATATAATACAAAATGGCGCTAACCATCAGCCTAATATACTGGTGGTTCCACAAAAAAAAACACCTAGTACCGCTATCCAATTTATAGCGAAAAAGGTGTTCTTGTCTGAATAGAATTTCACTAATTACACCACAAACCCATCCCTATAGGTCCTAGTAACAAACTGATTGGCCGCTTCCAAATTGGTGATTTGCATATTCTCCCCATCCCACAATAACTTTTTACGGGCAAAGAAGTCCATTTTCCCTTCCTCGTTTTCCCTTTGCAGCAGATAACTTCTTATAGCCAGATTCCCCATCAATACGGTTTCTGTCATTGGTCCCGCATAATCAAAGGAAGATGTTAGCCCCAGGTGCTCTGTACTGCCAAAACCAGCTTTACAGGCATCTACCCACTTCCTGTGATGTCCGTACTCGGGCTCATCACTTACTTCTACCTCGGGACCAAATTCCGTAGTCCCATCATTCAGGTATAATTTTGGCATCAAGGGAGAGCTATCATTAATATTGGTAGAAATAATCCCGTTTTCACCTATAATCAATACCCCATTCCTACTTCCATCTCCTCCAATATCATGATCAGCAGGAATAATCTCTGGATGGGAGGGTCTAATACCTCCATCGCTCCATGTCAATTCTATAGGGGAGCCACTTTTCTCGGTAGCATCAAAATGCAGGGTTATAAAGGAAGAAGCAGGACACCCTTCTGGATGGTATTCCGGAGTCCACATTTTTGTATATACGGCCCCCACACTACATTCGGCATCTGTAGGATATTTAAGTCCCAGGGTACGGAAGGGAATGTCTATCAAATGACAGCCCACATCCCCCAAGGCACCGGTACCATAATCCCACCACCCTCGCCATCCAAAGGGATGCATATTTGGTGTATAAGGCTTTAAGGGCGCCGGTCCTAGCCATAGGTCCCAATTAAGGTCCTTTGGTTTGGAGCCGGGATCTGGTTGAGGCATGGCACCCCCCTGTGGCCATACTGGCCGATTGGTCCACACCTGCACCTTGGAGATAGCTCCTAATTGCCCAGAGTCTACCCACTTTTGCACCATTCCCAAGAGGGGGTTAGACCCCCCTTGATTTCCCATTTGAGTGACAATTTTCTTTTCCCTTGCCATCTCGGTAAGCCTTCTGGCCTCCCTAATATTATGGGTCATGGGCTTTTGCACATAAACATGTACTCCACGTTCCATTGCGTAGGCTGCTGCCGGGGCATGAACATGATCTGGGGTAGAGATGGTCACGGCATCTATCCCCTTTTCTTTATCCAGCATTTCCCTATAATCCGCATAAACCTTTGCCTTTGGGAACTGCGCGAGGGATTTAGCGGCCGATCCGGAAAAATCCACATCGCACAGGGCAACTACTTTTTCCCTGCCCCCTACTGAAGCATGGCGGATGTCACTGGCTCCCTTACCCCCAGCACCAATGGCTGCCAGATTTAATCGGTCGCTCGGGGCGGTATAACCTACCCCGCCCAGCACAAATCTGGGTACAATAAAAATGGAGGAGGCCATAGCCCCTTTTCTAATAAAGGAACGACGGGAAGTATCCGCCTTGGTCGGTTTTTTATTTTCCATAATCACATAATTTTAAAGTCGGTATATAAATCCATTCTCCCTATGGGAGGTCCATTCCATTATTGGGCTGGTCTGCCTCAGCTCCTATTACAAAAAATGAAAGCAGCCATTGGCAGCAGTGCGTACTAAGCTACTAAAGGACGCAGTGCGATAAAAAAGATAAAAGCAATATAATCAGGATAATAGGGAATAACCAACGGTATTTTATCGAATTCCGATCAAAATTTGTCATGAGGACAGAAAAAGACCCAAGAAACCACGACCTCAATAATTCTTGGCCATAAAAAAAGCCATCGCCTTTAGAAACCCTTTGCGATGGCTTTAATCTATAGTTTTATGGATGCGAAAAATGGTCCTAGTTTGTTTTTAAAACATAAAGGCCACTATCTTTTTGTTTAAAACCTAGACTCTTATATAGACTGATAGCTGCCTTCCGCTTATCATTACTAAAAAGTAAAATTTCGGAAAGGCCATCTTTCTTGCCCTCATCTACCAGCTTCTCCATCAACTTACGTCCTAATCCCTGTCCTCTATAGGCTTTGTCTACCACCACATCCTCTACCCAGCCCTTATAACCGGAAATCACAGTATAGGTACACATTAAGGCAATCCCCACCATTTTATCCTTGTCCATACAATAGGCGAAGGTAATAGCGTTTTCTGGCTTAAAAACTTCGTCAAGATTCACCTGCTCTATGGTGTCGTTCAACTGGGAAAATAAATCCTTTACTTGTTGTGCAAAGTCATCGTTTACGTCCGATGGTTGTAAAATGGCAATCTTCATGGTATTTCCTTTAATTTGCTAGCTCCTTATCTGAGGTTCACCTAAACCAATGCTCCTTGGAAGCTAGGAATTGTTAAAAATGAATTCCCAAAGATAGGAAAGGTTTTAACATCCATAACCTTAGCAACCAGAGAAAGGGCTTTATACCAAGAATCAGCCATTATATTAAAATATAGAAGGTTCCTGTACACTCCTATAACAGCACCATAGGTCAGCCCACGGTTCAAGAGAAACCTTTTATAAAACTGGAAAAAAGCAAGGTAGATTTCGGAGTTTGCGATCTATAGATCGCGCCCCAAACAGTAAGCGATACCCCCTACCAAATGCTGTCTAAACAGGGGATCGTCATAGGCCGCCTCCGTATGGCCAAGCCCGGTATAAAAAGCCCTCCCCCCATCAAATTCGTGATACCAAGCTATTGGGTGATAGTCCCCATTCTCGCCTCCCTCGTAACTACTTTCGTCTAGCTGCATCACTACCTGGATATCGGGATTGATATTTCTAAAATTATACCATTCATCAAAATGGGTCCACGTATCTTCCAAATGCTCAGTTGCAGGGTGATCGCGATCTACCACTTCCAAAAGTGCCTCCTGTTGTTTGGGGTGACTTTTAAAGTAAGCCCCTACCAACTTCCCATACCAGGGCCACTCATATTCCGTATCTGCTGCAGCATGTATTCCCATAAAGCTTCCCCCACCACGGATATACTCCTCAAAGGCTCGCTGCTCCGCATCCCCTAACACATCCATGGTGGTATTTAGGAATACCACCAGTTGGTAATTTTTAAGATTAGCTGAACTAAATTGTAAAGAGTCTGAGGTTTGAGTTACCGCAAAGTTATTGGTCATTCCCAACTGAACCAAGGTAGTCACTCCTTTTTCTATGGAGCTATGCCTAAAACCATTAGTCTTTGTAAACACCAACACCTGATCCTTGCTTTTCATAGTTGCCGGCACCAAACGCTGGGGTACGGTTACTGGATGGGTGTGCAAATGGGGATTTAGGATAACCTCTTCCTCAATTTTGGCGCTACCGCATCCGGCAATCACCACTAGGGCGATAAACGCCAGTACTGTTTTAAGTTGTTTCATTATAGTGCTTTAACTTTGGTTCTTGACCTTAAATATCGCTATTTTAATTGGAACCTAAGGCACGGAACAACATGAATTCCCGACAAGTAGCCCTAACTAAATCACAAGGCAGCTACCGCCCTATACGTAGTTTACAAGTAATCATTTTTTATATCAGCCAAAGCATCAATTATCCGTTGGCCATGGACATAAGATATTTTTTTGGGGTAGTCCCGTATCTTTTCTTAAAGGCAGAAATAAAATGGCTGGCCGTACTATAACCTACCTTAAGTCCCACCTCGTTTACATTAAACCTTCCGGTTTCCAGCATTTTGCGAGCATACTCCATTTTATAATCGAAAAGAAAACTAAAAACAGTATCCCCGTAAATTTGTTTAAATCCGTCTTTTAACTTCTTAAGGCTCAACCCAATCTCCTCGGACAGCTCTACCAGGGTAGGTGGCTCTGCCATTCTGGAAATAATGATTTCCTTGGCTTTTCTAATTCGCCTCACATTGTCCTCATCCACTAAAAACGGACACTGTTCCATATCCGTATCCCCAGTCTTATTAAAATAGAGAGAGATCAGTTCATAAACCTTTCCCTTAACATATAGCTCCTTGATGGACGGATGCAGGTTGTAATTCATTATCTGGCTAAGCACTACCGCAATGGCGGGCGATACCGGATCCTGGGAATAATACTTCTTGTCTTTATTCTCTGCGCTTAAAAAAGGAATATAATTTGCTTCCTTGGAAAATAGGGAATGGAATTTTCGAATGGTCATCACCACAGAAACCATCCAAGAATTAGGACTCAATACCAAGTTTAGAGGTAAATCTACCTGGGTATTATAAAGCAGCAAGGAGTTCTCCTCGGACACCTCCAAGGAATAACGCCCTTCGTTAAAGACAAAGGTTGCCCCGCCTTTTAAACAGAAGTGAAATTGAATATACGTACTGTCTATCTCCCTGGTAACCGACTGACTATCAATACTATCATTCTGAATCTTCAATAAATAAAAGCCGTCTTCCACAAATACCTCCTCGAAGGAACCTTGAGCGATGTTTTTCTCTTTCATAAGCTGCAATTTAAGGCGTTTCTATTTAGATGCATTCTAAATAAAATAGATGCAAAATGCCTACACACCCGCTAAATTAGCGCATTAAGGCCTTATTAATACTAAATATTAGTTAAAATCCTACAATCGATACTAATTGTTCTTCTAGCGTTATTTTAATACCTTTGTTGCAGTTAATTTTGCGGCACTCTTAAGAGTTCTTATGAAAGATTATAATATTTCTAAACACAGTTCATTTTATGCGATTGGCCTCAATTACAAAAAGGCTGACGCTGTTATACGGGGTAAATTCAGCTTAAGCGAAGATGCGATAAGCCAATTGCTAGAGCAGGCAAAGAAGAATGACCTGGAGGACCTCTTGGTCACCTCCACGTGTAACCGTACCGAGTTATACGGATTCGCCAAACATCCATTTCAATTAATCAAATTGTTATGCGATAATACCCAAGGCACCTTGGAGGAGTTTCAAGAAGTAGCCTATGTATATAAAAACTACGATGCCATAAACCATCTGTTTAGGATGGGAACCGGATTGGATAGTCAGATTTTGGGCGATTTTGAGATTATCAGTCAGTTGCGCCAGAGCTTTAATCGGTCCAAAAAGCACAAAATGGCCCAACCCTTCATGGAGCGCCTGTGCAATTCCGTAATCCAGGCAAGTAGAAGGATTAAGAATGAGACCGAGATTTCTTCGGGGGCTACCTCAGTAGCTTTTGCCTCGGTTCATTACATCATCAACAATGTACCGAATATTTCAGAAAAGAACATTCTACTTTTTGGAACTGGAAAAATAGGAAGGAACACCTGTGAAAACCTTATTAAGCACACAAAAAACTCACATATCACCCTCATAAACCGCACCAAGGGTAAGGCAGAGAAAATTGCCGGCAAATTTAACCTGATTGTTAAGGATTATGGGGATCTACAAACGGAAATTCGCAACACGGATGTCCTCATTGTTGCCACTGGTGCACATACGCCCACCATTTCCAAGGAGCTGATCCACACTAAAAAACCCTTATTGATCTTGGATCTTTCCATTCCAAAGAACGTATCGGAAAATGTTACGGACTTAGAGAACGTTACCGTGGTACATTTGGATCATTTATCTCAAATGACGGATGAAACCCTGGAAAACAGAAAGAAATATGTTCCCCAGGCCGAAGCGATTATTAAGGAGGTAAAGGGAGATTTCCTCAAATGGCTAGAAACCAGAAAATTTGCACCGGTAATTAAGGCTTTAAAAGAAAAGCTGAGCACCATGAAGGAGGAAGAATTGGATTTCCAGAGCAAAAAGCTCACCAATTTCAACTCCGAACAGGCAGATATTGTAACCGAACGTATCATACAAAAAATCACCACCCAATTTGCCAATCACCTCCGGGAGAAGGAAAGTGATTCCGATAGCAGCTTGGAACTTATACAACGGGTTTTTCAACTAGAATTGGAATCAAAATGAAAACGATAAGAATTGGCACACGCGATAGTCAACTTGCACTATGGCAAGCCCATACCGTACAATCAGAATTAGAAGCACAGGGATATAAAACCGAAATCGTGGCTGTAAAATCTACGGGCGATTTGGTACTTAACAAACCCCTGTACGAACTGGGCATCGTTGGGGTGTTCACCAAAACATTGGATGCAGCCATGATCAATGGCCAGGTAGATATTGCCGTGCACTCCATGAAGGACGTTCCTACACGGCTCCCCAAAGGGATTATACAATCTGCCGTATTACCAAGAGCTCATTCCCAGGACATACTCGTCTATAAGGAACTCGATTTCCTTAATGGGGAAGGCACCGTAGCCACTGGCAGCTTAAGGAGGCAGGCACAATGGCTTAACAAATATCCAAACCACAAGGTCAGTGATATTCGTGGGAACGTTATTACCCGACTCCAAAAGTTGGAAGACAATCCATGGAACGCAGCCGTTTTTGCCAAGGCAGGCCTAGAGCGAATTGAGGTATTACCAGAAAACCATATCGATCTGGACTGGATGATTCCTGCCCCAGCGCAAGGGGCCATGGTAGTGGTTACCATGGAGAACGATTCTTTCTCTACGGAAGCAGTCAGCAAACTTAACCATACACCTACCGCTATGTGCACCCATGTAGAACGCCAATTCCTTCAGGTATTGGAAGGCGGTTGTTCTGCACCTATTGGCGCGTTGGCCACCCTAGAAAATGACCAGTTGCATTTTAAGGGCGTGCTACTTTCATTGGATGGCAAGGAGAAAATGGAGATTAAAAAATCTATTCCCAGCAAGGAGTACGCAGACTTCGGAAAGGCCTGCGCCTTAGAGATCTTAGGGAATGGCGGAAAGGAAATAATGGAAAACATAAAAGAAGCATTGGCATAATCCAAGCTCGGACCTAACACTATATATCCATGAGCATACGCCTGCTATCTACCAAAATTCTCAGTCCCTCGCAATCGGCCCTACTATCAAAGGGACCTTTTAACATTGAGGCGTACGATTCTTTAAAAATAGAACTGCTCTATCAGGAGATAGACACCTCCTACAGGCACGTCATATTCACCAGTCAAAATACGGTAAAGTCCTATTTAAAGAATCTAGAGGAAGCGGCCAACCTCAACCATATAAAGAATTCCAAAGATCTTTCCTCCCAGATCACTGCCTATTGTGTAGGAGAAAAAACAAAGGCGTTATTGGAGGAAAACGGGATTAAAGTGGTAGCAGTGACCCATTACGGAGCAGATTTGGCAAAAATATTAGTCTCAGAATACTCACAACATTCCTTCTTGTTCCTATGTGGCAATAAAAGAAGGTTCGAGATCCCGACCAGTCTAAAAGAAAACAACATTCATTTTAAGGAACAGGTGGTCTATAAAAATAGCCCCAACCCCAAAGGCTTTAGCACCGCTTTTGATGGGATCCTCTTTTTTAGTCCAACCGGTATAGAAAGCTATCAGATGAAAAACACCCTATCGGACAGTATCGCTTTCTGCATTGGGACCACCACGGCAGAAGAAGCAAAAAAATACACCTCCAATATCGTAGTCGCCAAAAAACCAACGGTAGAAAGCGTCTTGGAAAAGGTAGTTGAACATTATAAATCAAAATAAATTAATAGTCGTCCCCTCCGCAATCCAATCCGTAAAGGCAAGCGAAAAACGCCTAGAGTATAGAAAATGGCGGGACGGAAATTAAACCTTATACTATGAGCATAAAGAATGATTTATTCCTAAGAGCGTTAAAAGGAGAAACAGTAGAGCGACCACCCGTATGGATGATGCGCCAAGCAGGAAGGTATTTGCCAGAGTTTATGGCAATCCGTGACAAATACGATTTCTTCACCCGCTGTAGAACGCCAGAATTGGCAAGTGAAATTACCGTACAGCCCATCCGCAGGTACGGAATGGATGCCGCTATCTTGTTCAGCGACATTTTGGTGATTCCACAAGCCATGAATATAGAGGTGGAAATGAAGCCTAATTTCGGACCCTATTTGCCCAATCCGGTGAGGGATCAAAAAGGCGTAGACAATATAATCATTCCAGATGTTAACGTGGAATTAGATTATGTAATGCAGGCCATAAAAGCCACCAAAGAATTACTGAACGACGAGATACCCCTAATCGGTTTCGCAGGTTCTCCATGGACCATTTTGTGCTATGTAGTACAAGGCCAGGGGAGTAAAACCTTTGACAAGGCCAAGGAGTTCTGCTTTACCAATCCGGTTGCAGCACATCAATTGTTACAGAAAATTACAGACACCACCATCGCCTATTTAAAAGCCAAGGTAAAGGCCGGCGTTAATGCCGTTCAGGTGTTCGATTCTTGGGGAGGCATGCTCTCTCCGGTAGACTACCAAGAGTTCTCCTTCCAGTACATTCAGCAAATAATTGATGCCTTAAAGGACGAAACTCCTGTTATTGTATTTGGAAAAGGATGTTGGTTTGCCTTGGGTGATATGGCAAAATCCGGTGCTTCTGCCCTAGGGGTAGACTGGACCTGCTCCCCAAAGAATGCAAGGTACCTTTCTGGAGGCAATATAACCCTGCAAGGGAATTTTGATCCGCACAGATTGTTGTCGCCCCCGGCAGAAATCAAGAAAATGGTCACCCAAATGATTAACGAGTTTGGAAAGGACAAATATGTGGTAAACTTAGGCCACGGTATACTCCCACACATTCCATTGGACCATGCCAAAGCCTTTATAGACGCAGTAAAAGAATACGGAAATTAATTAATGGGGCGTGTCCCTTTTTTGCAGAAAAGCAAAAAAGGGTCGCGCTTTCCGTTATATCTTTTATTTTTATACCAGCATCCCCCATCACGACCTAGCTTCCACCAAAAGGAACACCCCCAAAGCAATGGTGGAGAAAATAAAAGGATGCCACGTCAATCGCTCACGCAAAACACTGCCCATGATCAAAAATATACTAAAAGGTATTACAGCCTATTCAGGTACTTTTAAGATCATTTCCCGCCTTGGGCTATGGAAGTACTTTTGGATTCCCATTCTTATTAGCCTTCTTACGGCAACTCTTATTATTACTACCGCCTACGGCTTTTCAGACAATATAGGGGGCTTCCTCTCCCAAGCATGGATATGGGAATGGGGAAAACAGACCGTCCTAACGATCACTGAAGTGCTTGGAGGAATAGTCATTCTAGTCTTAGGTTTTATACTGTACAAACATTTAGTAATGGCGCTTTCCGCACCCTTTATGAGT
The DNA here is from genome assembly GCF_002150785.1 of Arenibacter amylolyticus. Classification (GTDB taxonomy): domain Bacteria; phylum Bacteroidota; class Bacteroidia; order Flavobacteriales; family Flavobacteriaceae; genus Arenibacter; species Arenibacter amylolyticus. The sequence continues at coordinate 91,806 of NZ_MTAZ01000008.1, forward strand.
CCGGTATCAGAAAAAATAGAGGCCCACATCCTGGGAACCAAACCCCATAGCAAAAGAGCTACTAGTTTTTTCCAGCAACTCTGGCGCGGACTCCGCATTAACCTGCGGAACCTGGGGATGGAATTGCTATGGACAATTCCTATTTTATTATTTGGCCTAATTCCCGTAATTGGAGTGGTATCGGCCTTTTTATTATTGCTGGTACAGGCCTACTATGCCGGTTTTGGGAATATGGACTATACCCTAGAGCGGCATTTTAACTATCGGGAAAGTATTCTGTTTGTAAAACAAAACAAAGGATTGGCCATAGGAAACGGCCTGGTGTTTATGCTGTTTCTCTTTATTCCGGTCATTGGGGTGATCCTAGTATTGCCCTTGTCCGTAACAGCGGCTACCACTAGGACGGTTGCCCTGTTAAATACGAAGAATGATTTACCAAGAAAATAAACCTACAAGGTCTCAAAGTCCTTGCAGGTTGAGACCGACCTGCACCTAGGTCTATCAAAAAAAATGAAAAAATGAAAAATAAATTTTACAACTATATCGTACAGCTTCAAGATACCATCACCGCCAAATTGGAGGAAGTAGATGGTACGGCTGTTTTTAAAGAAGACCTTTGGGAACGCCCAGAAGGCGGAGGAGGTCGTACCAGAGTTATAGAAAACGGGGCCGTTTTTGAAAAGGGAGGGGTAAACATCTCCGCCGTACACGGGGCCCTACCAGAGAGCATGCAAAAGTATTTTGGGGTTGAGAACGCCGATTTTTTCGCCTGCGGACTAAGCCTAGTCCTTCACCCAAAAAATCCGATGGTGCCCACCGTGCATGCCAATTGGCGCTATTTTGAAATGTACGACCAAGAAGGGAATATCGTAGACCAATGGTTTGGAGGCGGACAAGATCTTACCCCCTACTACCTATTTGATGAGGACGCCAAACACTTCCATACAGTTTGCAAAAATGCCTGTGACAAACACCACCCCAGCTTTTATGCTAAATACAAGGAACGGTGCGATCAGTATTTCTGGAATACCCATAGGAACGAGGCCAGGGGCGTAGGCGGACTTTTCTATGACTATTGCAAAGCGACCGACGGGATGAGCATGGAAGACTGGTATAATTTTGAAACCGAAGTGGGCAACAGCTTTTTAGAAGCCTATATTCCCATTGTAGAAAGAAGAAAGGACCTGCCTTACACCGAAGAGCAGCGGACCTGGCAAGAAATAAGACGTGGCAGGTATGTAGAATTTAACCTTGTACACGATAAAGGCACCCTCTTTGGACTAAAGACCAATGGCAGAATAGAGAGTATTTTAATGAGTTTGCCCCCACAGGTACAATGGCGTTATGACCACCATCCGGAAGAAGGAAGTGAGGAAGAGCGACTAATAAAAGTGCTGACAAAGCCAAAAGAATGGGTATAACCCCAAAGGAAAGCGTATGGGAAAGTCTGGAAAAGAAAAAAACACCCTGGCCAAGGCAAAGCACAGTAAACTGGTAAATAGAAAGAAGAATAAAATTAAAAAAGACCAGGAAAAAAGGAAAGAGCGCTTAAAAGCAATCCTTGCACAACATTCTAATCAGCAGAAAAAAGAGGCCAAGTAGGATCCCGAAAACACCCATAGCATTATCAGTAAGTGAAAACCACCAACGAAAACACCATGAACTGCCCTTGTGGAAGCCTTAAACCCTATCCCGATTGCTGCCAGGTGGCGCACCTCAACCTCTCCATGGTAACCACCGCAGAGCAGTTGATGCGGTCCAGATACACGGCTTTTGTAATGGCCAATGGAGATTACCTCATGGCGAGTCATCACAAGAGTACTAGGCCGCTTAAGGAAAAAGCCTCCATTGTAGCCTGGGCCAAATCCGTTAGTTGGATCCGCCTAGAAGTTTTGGAAACCACCAAGGGTAAAAAGAACGACACTAAGGGCACCGTTACTTTTAACGCCTATTTCTATGAAAATGGACAGGTAGCGGTAATCCATGAGAAATCACTTTTCAGAAAGGAACAGGGCATTTGGCAGTATGTGGGCATCTCCCAATAAACCAATGCCAAGCCATACGGATTAGGCATAGTTCCCTTATCTTTGTTTAATAATAAAAAACGTAGCAATGCATCCATTAATAAGAAATAGAAGACTTCGTTCAAATGAAGCCATTCGCTCCCTAGTTAGGGAAACCATTCTAACACCAAACGATTTTTTAGTGCCCCTTTTCGTAGTAGAAGGAAAGGGAGTTAAGCAAGAGATTCCCTCCATGCCTAACTACTATCGTTTAAGTTTGGACCTTCTAGAAAAAGAAGTTAAGGAACTATGGGCCATGGGATTGAAATCCGTTTTAATATTTGCCATGGTTCCAGAAAATTTGAAGGACAATAAGGGCAAGGAGGCAACAAACCCAAAAGGGCTAATGCAACGTGCCGTAAAAACAATTAAAAATGCCTGTCCGGAAATGCTTGTAATGACCGATGTGGCCTTTGACCCTTACTCCTCTTACGGACACGATGGTATTGTAGAGGACGGAATCATTATAAATGACGACAGCGTAGAGATCCTCACGGAGATGAGTCTGAGCCATGCCGAAGCGGGCGCCGATTTTGTGGCCCCCAGCGATATGATGGACGGAAGGATATTGAGTATCCGCGAGGCCTTGGAAGATGAAGGCTATATCAATACGGGGATCATGGCCTATAGCGCTAAATACGCAAGTGCCTTTTACGGTCCCTTTAGGGATGCCTTAGATTCTGCCCCTGGTTTTGGAGACAAAAAAACCTACCAAATGGATTACGCCAACAGACTGGAAGCCCTCAGGGAAACAGAAATGGATATCGATGAAGGTGCAGACATTGTGATGGTAAAGCCTGGACTCTGTTACCTAGACATCGTCAGGGAAGTTAGAGACCTAGTAGATGTACCCGTAGCAGTCTACCAAGTATCGGGCGAATACGCAATGGTAAAGGCAGCTGCTGAAAAGGGTTGGTTAGATCACGATGCCGTAATGATGGAGCAACTAACCGCCATAAAAAGAGCGGGCGCCAATATCATTGCCAGCTATTTTGCCAAGGATGCCGTAAAATTATTGGGATAACCACATTTTAGGAGTCCATCCATCGAAACCTACTATTACAAAAAGCCTTGAAGCATCCGCATCAAGGCTTTTTTTCTTCCCTCCTATAGGCGGCAAAGGAGTATAACAGAAATGTATTGTCTGACCCAAGAACCAAATCCAATATATTTTTGCCGCTAATGCAGCATAGCCCTCCAACCTTATTAAATTATTCTTATTTTAGTACTCTATCCGACGTATATGGGCCTACTTTTCTTTTTCGCATTTATATCAATTCTATTTTCATTCCTGTGTTCCATTCTGGAAGCGGTTCTTTTGAGTATACCTCCCACTTTCATCAACCTAAAAAAAAAGGAGGGAAAACCTTATGCGCACGAATTAGAGGTACTTAAAAAAGACGTAGACAAACCCCTTATTGCCATCTTAACCTTCAATACCGTGGCACATACGGTGGGTGCTATCTTGGTTGGGGTACAGGCAAAAGTGGTCTATTCCGAACTTTACGAAGACACCAGCAGAACCTTTTTAGGGCTCAACTTTACCGAAGGGGCTATGGTAGGTTTGGTATCTACCATCATGACCATTCTTATTCTGATTGCCTCAGAAATCATTCCCAAGACCATTGGTGCCACCTATTGGAAGCAACTGGTAAACTTTACTACCAAAACGCTCAAGATTATGGTATGGGCACTACGCTATACGGGCTTGTTATGGGCGCTACAACTCTTTACCAAACTTATTAGCAGCAAAGGCATGGAAGGAAGCGTATTGAGCAGAGAAGATTTTTCTGCCATGACCGATATTGCCCACGAGGAAGGAGTGTTCCAGGAATCGGAATCCAACATAATCCGCAACCTATTAACCTTTAACAAGGTGCTGGTAAAGGATATTATGACCCCTAGGGCCGTCGTTAAAATTGCTTCCGAAGAGACCAGTATAAAAGAGTTTTATAATGCCAATGCACAAATGCCCTTTTCTAGGATCCCTGTTTACCACAAGAAAATGGACAATATCACTGGGTTTGTCCTTAAAGATGAGGTATTGGAAGAAATCATCCGTGAAAATGGAGAGGCACCACTATCCACAATAAAGCGGGATATTTTAGTAAGCAACCGAAAAACCCCCATTCCAGAGCTTTTTGAGACCTTTATTACCAAACGGGAGCATATTGCTCTGGTGGTAGATGAATACGGCTCCGTTAGCGGCGTGGTAAGTATGGAGGATATTTTGGAAACCTTGTTGGGTATGGAGATTGTGGATGAAAGCGATAGTGTGGCCGACTTACAGCATTTGGCACGGAAAAACTGGAGGGAGCGCGCTAAAAAGCTTGGGATAACCGGGGAAGAAAAGCAGCAGGAATGATGGAGACGGCCTATGTAGGAACTCCCCTGGGAGTTGCCAAATTAATAGGGGATGAAACAGGCTTGTCTTACCTCAGCTTATTGGATGAATCCCAAAAACTTACCGACGTAATTCCCGAGGTATTGGAGGATGCCGTTTATCAATTAAACGAATATTTTGCGGGCAAGAGAACCGAGTTCAGTTTGCAATTGAATCCAGAAGGAACGCCGTTTCAACAAAAGGTGTGGCAAGCGCTACAGGAAATTCCCTATGGACAGACCGTCACTTATGGGGAATTATCCAAATCCTTGGGCGACCCAAAGGCCATAAGGGCCGTTGCATCCGCCAATGGTAAAAATCCACTATGGATTGTAATTCCATGCCATAGGGTCATTGGAAGTGACGGATCACTTACTGGATATGCAGGGGGATTAGAGCGAAAAAAATGGCTTTTGGAGCACGAAAGTCCAGCTAAGCAACTCTCCCTCTTCTAAAAATTACAAACCACATGGTCGGAACCCTTAAAAATAACCGGCTTATAGGGCGGTAAAAGCGCATTAGGACGATGATAGTTGCCGTTAAAAGATAAATCAGGAAAATCCTCAGCAAAATTATAGGCTCTCACCAACCTAGGGGTCGGTTACCCACTTTTTTCTTAAGAATAGCCTCTTGGCAAGAACTTGTGGTATAATCAAGCAACATATCCTTTGAAGTAGGTGCTGCTAAATCTGTTTATGATTCCAACTAACGCTATCTTTTCACTTGGAAAGCTTTGGAAAAGATACTACAATTCCCACCCAATATCCAAACATAATTACCCCCAATTTAACATACCTACTTTCCGATAAGAAACCCCATTTCCATTTTTGTATCTTCCCTAAAGAAAGTATATTGGAATAAAAATATCCCTCCCCTATGTTACACACTATTAATTTGGAAGACATCCTTTTTTTGGACATAGAAACCGTTCCAGAACAAGCGCATTTTAATTTATTGGACGAGACCAAAAAAGAGCTTTGGGAGCAGAAATCCAAATACCAGCGCAAAGACGAATTTACTGCGGAGGAGTTTTATGAACGTGCCGGAATTTGGGCCGAGTTTGGAAAGGTCATCACTATTTCGGTAGGTTATTTTAATATAAGCGGGGATCAACGAAACTATAGGGTTACTTCCTTCCATGGCGAGGAATCCAAACTTTTAAATGATTTTAAAAGCCTTCTAGACACCCACTTTAATAGTCCCAAGCACCTTTTATGTGGCCACAACGGCAAGGAATTCGATTTTCCCTATATCGCCAGACGGATGATTATCCACGGCATAGCCATCCCAGAGAAATTGAATCTTTTTGGGAAGAAACCATGGGAAATTCCACATTTGGATACTATGGAGCTATGGAAGTTTGGCGACTACAAGCATTTTACCTCCCTAAAACTTTTGGCCAATGTACTGGGAATTGCTTCCCCTAAAGAAGATTTGGATGGCAGCATGGTAAAAGAGGTTTATTACCAGGAGAAAAACATGGGGCGTATCATAAATTATTGCGAGCTAGATGTCATCACTACGGCGCAGGTGTTTTTAAGGTTACGTGGAGACAGCCTCTTAGAGGAAGAGGAAATCAAGCGGATTTAGGCTGCTCTTAGCTATCTAACATTAGCTGCACATATACGGGAAAGTGATCACTGTATCCGCCCTTATACCCACCCCCTCTGTAGGTTCTAAATGGCGTCCCTTTGTATTTCCCCTTAGCTTCCTTAAGAAAGGCCTCGTCAAATATATTGGCCCCTATATACCTATGCCCCCCTTTCCTATCTGTAAGAAATCCTTTGGAAAGCATAATTTGATCAAATAGATTCCAAGACCCCCTATAGCGGACGCTTCCCCGACTACGGGAATATAGGTCTTGCATAGGGTTATAGAGCTTATCGGTATCCATAAGGGCTTGTACACTCTCTGCGGTGGGTCCGTCGTTAAAATCGCCCATAACCACATAGCTAGGCTCTTTAAACTCCGCCTCAATGCCATCCATAAAAGAAATAATGGTTTTGGCAGCTAGGAGGCGTTTATAATCGCTCTCCAGGTTTCCCGTTCTTCGGGAGGGCCAATGGTTTACAAAAATATGAAGTACCTGCCCATTTAATTCCCCCTGCACATATAAGATATCCCTTGTGGCTTCCGGCTCCCCATTTGAAGCTTCTAATAACAAGGGGATGGGTTGCGATTTCAGTACCTTAAAATGATCCCGGCTGTATATTAGTGCGGTATCCATTCCCCTATCGTCGGGTGAATTATAATGTACATAGCCATAGTTATATCCATTCAATGGCGGGGTATCCAATAATTGCTGTACCACGGCCCCATTTTCCACTTCGGCAACCCCAAGGAGCACAGGAGGCTTCCCCGATTCTTCCAAACCAATCGTTCCAATGACGCTTGCCAATCGCTCCAATTTTCGTTGGTAACGCCTAGGAGTCCATTTCCTAGACCCTTCGGGAGTGAAATCCAAGTCTCGCGTAGATTCCGTTAATAGGGCATCAAATAGATTTTCTAGGTTATAAAAGGCAATCGTATGCATATTTTGTACTAAATTCCTCTTAAAAATCGAAAAATCTATGAAAATTATCTAATGGATGGCTAAATTAGGAAAACGCTTGCCAACTATTGTTTAGTTTTGTATTATAAACATATATATGCTAGAAAAAAACACTATAGATCATGAAAAAGTGGTCCTTATAGGCGTAATGAATAAGGACCAAAATGAAGAAAAAGTAACTGAGTATTTAAACGAATTGGAATTTCTCACCTATACAGCAGGTGGGGAAGTCTGCGAACGTTTTGTACAACGGATAGACGTACCCAACCCCAAGACCTATATAGGTAGCGGGAAAATGCTAGAAGTAGAAGCGTACGTAAAAAACAACGATATAGGATCTGTCATTTTCGATGACGAACTTACCCCTGGGCAACAGCGAAATATTGAAAGGCAGTTGAAGTGTAAGATTTTGGATCGTACCAGCCTCATCCTGGACATTTTTGCCCAAAGGGCACAGACTAGTTATGCTCGTACACAGGTAGAATTGGCCCAATATGAATACTTATTGCCCAGACTTACCGGGCTTTGGACCCACTTAGATAAACAACGAGGGGGAATTGGAATGAGAGGTCCTGGAGAGCGAGAAATTGAAACGGATAGGCGTATTGTACGTAACCGCATTACCTTGTTAAAGAAAAAGCTGAGCAAGGTAGATAAGCAAATGGAGACCCAGCGTGGAAATCGCGGATCGTTGGTACAGGTAGCCCTTGTTGGGTACACCAATGTGGGTAAATCTACCATTATGAATGTGGTAAGTAAAAGTGAGGTCTTTGCAGAGAACAAGCTTTTTGCAACAGTAGATACTACGGTACGAAAGGTAGTTTTGGGGAACCTTCCCTTTTTATTGAGTGATACGGTCGGATTTATACGTAAGCTTCCCACACAATTGGTAGAGAGTTTTAAAAGTACGTTGGACGAGGTACGGGAGGCCGACCTACTTTTACACGTGGTAGACATTTCACATCCCAACTTTGAGGAACATATAGAATCTGTGAACCATATTCTATCGGAAATTAAATGTGCCGATAAAAAAACAATCATGGTCTTCAATAAAATAGACCTTTACAAGCACGAGACCATAGAGGAAGACGATCTAATTACCGAAAAGACCAGTAAACACTTTACCCTGGAAGAGTGGAAGAAGTCTTGGATGCAACGGTCCGGGGAGAATGCCGTATTTATTTCGGCTACAGACCAGGAGAATTTAGAAGATTTCAGGAAAAAGGTATACGACGCAGTAAAAAGCATCCATACCACCAGATTCCCTTATAACGATTTTCTATACCCGGAAAACTTGGATGAATATTAGCCAAGTTTTTGTACTGCTTAAGGTTAGTGGCAGAATAAAACACCCCCTTGCCATGGTACACCACACATTAATGACCTTTCACAACAAAAATTAAGATTGTTGATAGGCATTGCCTAGTTTTACAGGGTAGTTAAGCGGTAATATTCCCCCTAAATCGTGTTGCCGCTTTAATAAATATTCAAATGTCCTTTTTTCCCCAAATTGACACTTGACAAAAGAATTTAGAAATACCCAATTTCAAAAAATTCCGACTTAACCAACACAAAAAATGCCCCTAGATTAGGGGCTTTTTTTATGGTAAATAGTTTAGTATCTCTAGAAGGAATAGTTAAGACCCAACAACCAATAGGTTTGTAAATCGTTATCTACATTATCAAAAGTAGGGGTGGGATCGCCTACATCCACATTATTGATGGCATAGGTTAATGCCTCTTGTTTATTATCCCTTAATCCAAATTCAAATCCTAGTCCTATACCTTTCCACAGTGTATACCCAAAGGAGTTGGTCCAGGTCCAGTTAGAAAAGTCGGACGACTTATAACTTTGGAACATGGACAAATTGGTTTTAAAGTTCACCTTTCCCAATTGTCTAGTATAATCGGCCACAATCTTGGCTCCCATAGAAGACTCAAAAACGGACTCCCCACTGCTAAAAACAAAGTTGTAGTTTAAGGGATGTATTACCACAATTAAATCTGTGATCGGAGTCCAGGTGGCACCCACACCAAAATCTAAATATCCGGGATCGTTAAAATTATCAATAATCGTAGTCCTGTATTCCCCTAGGGCAGAAATCGCCAATTTATTACTTAGGTTACGACCGTAGAGAGACGTTAGGGAAAACACATCGGTAGCGGAGCGGAAGCTATCATCATCGTCAGGATTATCCTTATCATCAAATTTCACCCAACCAAGATTAACGTTTAGGGAATTTCTCCAAAAAAACTTCTCCTGTTTCAAATTGGCATACACATTGGCCGTAACCCCTATATTACCCGAACTGGAGTTTGGCGCCCCTTTGGAGTACCAATTGTTAAACCCAGAAAGACTTAAACCTACAGTACCAAATGCTCCTGTTTTCCAGCCAGGTAGGGCCTTAATCTTTTTCTGAATGGCATCTACCCGTCCCTGTAGCGCAGCAATGGAATCGGTTTTTAGTTTCTTTTCCGCATTAAGTTCTTCCAAGGTTTGGGAATACCCCAATTGAAAGCCCATAAAAACGATTAATGCAAGTACAACTCTCCTCATAATAGTTTGTAATTAGTCAATTTTACACAAAACTAGGGGGTTACCGACTAAAATTTGAACCTTATCGCCAATTATTTTGCCTTATATAGCGGTACGGAAGAACAAGCTTCCCCATACATAACGCTTCTTGCCACGGTCTGGAGTTTGGCCGTAACCCATAAGTAGGCGTTGGCTGGCACGGGCTTATTAGAGCAACCTTTTACAATAACAGGCTTCCCTTCATACTCCGAAACGTCCAAGTTTTCTATAATTTCCTGGTAAAGGGAAGACTCCAAGGTATCCAAGTCTCCTATCACCATTTTTTTACAGAAAGGCTGAAGTTTGGTCCCAATGAGCATATAGGCCCATCCAGCGATAATGGCATCGGAAGAACAGCTTAGCGCCACATAACAGTCTTGGTACCTACTCCAATCGTGATTTTCCAATTGCGATCTAAAGTCCTTCTCTCTCAGAATTAACCCTTCATACAGCCAATCCTTTATATCCAACACTACCCTTTCCCCAGCAGGATAATAATCCTCCAGATCAAAGGTGATCAATTTACTATTCGCAACGCGATTTACAATCTCTGACATAATCAAAATTTAAGTAAAAATATCCCTAAATACATGGCCCCAGCTCCTATTAACAAGCTTTTAATGAAAACCCGCCTATTGGATTCCCCTATACATCATCATAATCTACCGTTAAGGTAGGCGTGGTGGGATGTGCCTGGCAGGTTAGTATTAATCCCTCGGCTATTTCGCCGTCCGTTAAAATTTGATTTTTTACCATTTCGGCCTTTCCTTCTTTGATCCTTGCGATACAACTACTGCAAACACCACCTTGACAAGAGTAAGGAGCGTCAATATTTTCTTTAAGCACCGCATCGAGCACCACAGTTTCCTTACTCATACTAAGTGAGAACTCCTCATCATCTACCAATACGGTCAACTGTGTGCTCCCCTCCAGGTTTACTGGAAGTTCATCCTTGATTTCCGTCTCGGTAAACAGTTCAAAATGAACCTTATCTTCAGTGATTTCATTTTCTTTTAAACGATCTTTCACCAAATGAATCATGGCTTCTGGCCCGCAGAGGTAGAAATCATCAAAGGCCAGGTCCTTGTGCTTGTTCTTTAATACATAGTTTACCGTAGAGGTATCTATACGCCCAAACAAGGATTCGTCTTCCTGAGTCTGACTCAGTATAAAATATATGAAAAACCTATTGGGATAATCCAATTGCAATTTCACCAAGTCTGTATAGAACATGGTTTCTTTGTACGATTTGTTCCCATAGACCAGCACAAACGTATTTTTGGGATTACTGTCTAAGACGGTTTTGGCAATACTCATAATTGGCGTAATACCACTCCCTGCAGCAAAAGCAGCAATATTCTTAGGACTACTGCTAGGCTTAAAGACAAACCTACCTTCTGGCGGCATTACCTCTAACACATCGCCTACCTGTAATTTACTATTGGCATAGTCAGAAAATCCGCCTTTGTCTACCTTCTTCACCCCAATGGTGATAGAATCGGACTTGGGCGATGAGCTAATGGAGTATGATCTCCGCAATTCCTTCCCTTTAATTTCCTTTTTTATAGTAATATATTGACCTGAGGTAAAAGCAAAAGTCTGAATCAGATCCTTTGGAATAGTAAAGGTTACTGCAACTGAACTTGGTGTAAGTTGCTTTATTTTTTGTACCGTAAGTGAATAAAATTGGGCCATATTAAATCTTTGTGACAAAATTAAGCAAAGCAAGGACGATTTAAAACGGGATTGTAAAATAATATATACCTAAGTATCTTAGGTATGTTAGAAATCCCTATATTTAACACTTAAAAGCAAAAATACCGCTATACCTTAACTACTGATGCCGTCTTAAAAAAGCATTTTTCCACCAATTATGAGGAATTCTAAATTATATAAAGGAAGTTTAAACACCATTATCCTAAAACTCTTGGAAGAAAAAGGGAAAATGTACGGATATGAAATCACCCAAAAAGTAAAAGAGATCACCAAGGATGAGCTTCGGGTTACGGAAGGTGCATTGTACCCTGCCCTTCACAAGCTGGAAGCCGAAGGGTTTTTGGAGGTAGAGGTTGCCAAAGTAGACAATAGAATTAGAAAATATTATAAACTAACAGAAGCGGGCGAAAAAGAGACCGTTAACCGTTTGCTAGCGTTGGAAGACTTTATCCGCAACATGCAGCAACTGGTAAATCCTAAATGGAGTTTAGAATAAACCTTACAAAAATGGCTGCCATCCCGATTATTAAATCCCCCAATAAATGAAATTAGACCAACACCAACTAAGTTTTATAGACACCTATCTAAAAAATTCAGGGATTGCGTATGTAGACCTTCGTATGGAAATGCTAGATCATGTGGCCACTGGGGTCCTGGAATCAATGAATGGGGAAAACACTTCATTTTATGAGGCGTTTAAATCCTATATGGTAGTCAACAAGAAAGAACTCTTAAAGTGGAACAAAAAGTTCAGGAAGGTTACAGATGTTAAGGTATTGCAAGCCCTAAAAACCAACCTGTGCACCCCCATAAGCGCTCTGGCTTTCTTGGCTTGCATACTACTCCTAAAAATGGGAGCGGAATCATTTAATCTAATTACAACTTACAGATATATCCCATTAGGGGTATTATTGGTGATGCTGTGTTTTTATTGCTACACCTATAGGATTGTATTTGGAAAAAACCGTTTTTCAGGATTGGAGCGAATAGGAACACCCTTACTAATTTTTCAGCAAGGGATGCTGTTTTTATTTTCCCCCTTTTATTCAAAGGTGTTTTTTCAAGAGCAACCCTTAATTTACTACACGCTTATCTCGCTATTCGTTGTAACGGGCATGGCTTTTATAAGAATCATCCATACTTTTAAAAAGGAATATGTCCTTCACTTCCAAATCGCATGACATGAAAGTTACTCCATCGCAAATACAAGCGCTTTACACCTTTACCCGTGACCATTTTGTGGAGCATTACGACCTACAGACCGAATTGGTAGATCATTTGAGCAATGGAATAGAAACGCAATGGCAAGAAAATCCGAACCTTGATTTTAAAGACGCCTTGAATAGGGAGTTTAAAAAATTTGGGGTTTTCGGCTTTCAAGACCTTATTACAGAACGCACCAAAGCTATGGAAAAAAGATATTTTTCCTTTATCTGGCGTTTTTTTAAAGACTATTTTAGCTTTCCTAAAGTTGCATTAACCGTTTTCTTAATAGCACTTTGCTATACGCTATTACGACTATTACCTGCCGAAATAGGAGTTGGGGTGGTTTACGGAATTTATCTCCTATCCGTACTATTTATATTCTACAAGCTTTTTAAATTTAAAAAGCAACAAGGCGCCAAGGAAAAAAAATGGATGCTAGAAGACATGATATTTAACCAAATTGGGTATTCCAATATTGGTATACTCCCTCTATATTTATTCTCATGGCCTTTCAACCCTACCAACTTAGAAGCGGAGTGGTTATTAATCATTCTATCCATTGCACTCCCCTGTCTGTGCTTATTCCTCCATATAATTGCCAACATCATCCCACAAAAAGCAGAAGAACTACTGGAGGAAACGTATCCCGAATACAGAATTGCATAAATTCGCTGTAACAAATCTTATGCACTTAACACTAACCGATAAGTAATAACCAAAAACTTATATGCTAAGACACTTTATTTCCCTGGAATGGAAATCTTTTTATAGAGCTGCTTCTTTTAAAACCAACTTGGGCATCAAAATCCTGATGTTTTTTGGGGCCATCTATTTTATGCTGGTCTTTTTAGGCATGGGCGTAGGTGCTTTCTACCTAATCAAAAAAAGCGGATGGGGCGATCCCTTGGTGGTAGCCAATCAATTTCTGGTCTATTACCTAGTCGTAGACCTTTACCTGCGGTTTATGCTGCAAAAAATGCCCGTCACCAACATAAAACCATTATTATACCTACCCATTAAAAAAAGTGGGATTGTTAGGTATGCCATGGGAAAAACCATCATCTCCTTCTTTAATTGGTCCCATGCATTCTTCTTCCTACCCTTTTCCGTGGTATTGTCAATGGAAGGATATCGGCCCTTAGGGACTTTCACATGGTTTTTGGGTGCTATGGCCTTGATATTGTGTAATAATTTCATCAATATCCTGATGAACAACAAGGATCAAGTTTTTTACGCCCTCCTCGCAGTGGCCACCCTCTTGGGAGCCAGTCAGTATTTTGGATTTTTCAATATCACCCACTATACAGGACCAGTGTTGTACAGCTTGTACCACACCCCATGGACCGCCATCATCCCATGGATCCTACTAAGCTCCCTTGCCTTTATCGCTTTTAGCTACTTTAGAAATAGAATGTATCTGGATGCCGGCTTAGCTGGCAAAAAATCGGTCGCACAGACCGAGGATTACACCTGGCTGAACCGTTTTGGAAATCTGGGTACTTTTTTAAAGAACGATATTAAACTCATTAAAAGAAACAAACGCTCCAGGACTACCGTAATTATGAGCGTCCTCTTCATTTTTTACGGACTACTTTTCTTTACCAGGAGCATTGAAGCCTATGACAGTCCCGAATGGAAAATATTTGCAGGGATTTTTGTTTCCGGTGGCTTCCTATTTAGTTTTGGTCAGTTTGTTCCTAGTTGGGACAGTGCCTACTACCCCTTAATGATGAGCCAGAATATAAAATACAGGGAATACTTAAATTCCAAATGGTATTTAATGGTCATTGCCACTATTTTAAGTACGGTTCTCGCCTCCTTTTATCTCTATTTTGGATGGGATGCTTACTTGGCAGTTGTGGCAGGCGCTATTTACAATATTGGGGTTAATTCCTATTTGGTGCTCTGGGGAGGGGCCTATATAAAAACCCCCATAGACCTAGGCTCCAATAAAAAAGCCTTTGGAGACAAGCAGGCGTTTAACTCCAAGACCCTCTTACTAACCCTCCCAAAATTAATCCTTCCCTTATTGGTATACGCCTTGGGACATTACCTAATAAGTCCTACCGCCGGCTATATTTTTGTGGTTCTGGCAGGAGTGCTTGGTTTCACCTTTAAAAACAAGGTGTTCCTTAGAATAGAACGCATCTATAAAAAAGAAAAATATAAGACGCTGGCTGCCTACAAGCAAAAAGCTTAATAAGAAGATATTTTATGATTAAGATTGAAAACCTAACCAAGGCCTATGCTAGTGCCACGGTATTGAATATAGCGGATTTAGAAATTCCCAAGGGCCAGAGTTTTGGCCTGGTAGGCAATAACGGAGCAGGAAAGACCACTCTGTTTAGCCTGATGCTAGACCTGATACAACCCACAACGGGCCACATTACCAATAAGGAGGTGGTAGTAGACGAGAGTGAGGCATGGAAACCCTTTACATCTGCTTATATAGACGAGTCTTTTCTAATAGGCTACCTCACCCCCGAGGAGTATTTTTATTTCATAGGGGAATTAAGGGGGCAGAACAAGGCACAGGTAGATGAGTTCCTGGCAGGTTATGAAGATTTTTTCCACGGGGAAATCCTAGGACAGAAAAAGTACTTGCGAGACCTTTCTAAAGGAAACCAGAAAAAAGTGGGCATTGTGGCCGCCTTTATTGGCAGTCCAGAGCTCATAATTTTGGATGAACCCTTCGCCAATTTAGACCCCACCACCCAAATTAGACTGAAAGGTATTATAAAGCAACTCACCCTTAACAGACAGGTGACCGTGCTAGTCTCTAGTCACGATCTTATTCACGTCACTGAGGTTTGCGAGCGCATTGCGGTATTGCACAAAGGGGAGTTGGTGAAGGATCTAAACACCTCTACCCAAACCCTTAAAGAGCTGGAAGCCTTTTTTGGGGGCGATGGCTTGCCTACACAGGCCGTTGGCTAGGCAATATTTCCATCAGGAAACCATCTAAATATAAGGCTGCACTAGCTAATTGCCTACATAAAGCATACGCTAGGCAGCCACCTCTATGATAGGCAAACATCCCCCTAATTTTAATTTTATAGTACCCCAAGATAGGATAGTCCAACAGGAACTGTCCTTCGTCATAAAATATTCCTACTTTTATCGACCAACTACATAATATTCCCGCTATTTTATAGTTTAAGAATACGTACGAATACGTTTAATTTTGAAGCTTCGCAATAATCTAATAATACTGGCCGTATTTGGTAGTCTGGCATTTAATGCCTGCTCTACCAAAAAGGATGCTTTGCTCAATAGAAGCTGGCATGCGCTAAATACCCAATACAATAGCTTGTACAATGGCAATCTTGCCTTTGAGGAAGGGCGGGAGGGACTCTATGAGTCCTACCAAGACAACTACTGGGAGGTACTGCCTGTAGAACGCCTGGAAGTTACGGAAGATTTAAAATTGGATTCCGAAGACAACAACCCCAACTTTATTATTGCCGAGGAAAAAGCTACCAAAGCCATACAGAAACACAGTATGGAAATTAATAACCGGGAACGCAATCCGCAAACGGACGAAGCCTTCCTGCTTTTGGGAAAGGCCCGGTATTTTGATCAAAGGTATATGCCTGCCTTAGAGTCCTTTAATTATATTTTAAACAAATACCCGCAGAGCGATAAGCTAAACGAAGCCACTATTTGGCGCGAAAAAGTGCATATCCGCCTGGAAAACGAAGAGCTGGCCATTAAAAACCTAAAACGGCTGTTACGACAAGAGCGTCTAAAGGACCAAGAATATGCGGACACCCATGCCATGATGGCCCAGGCTTATATTAATCTCCACATACCGGATACCGCTATACAACAACTAAAAATTGCCACCGCATACACCAAAAAAAATCCTGAAAAGGGACGGTATTTATACATCATTGGCCAGCTGTACAAACAATTAGGGTATAAGGACAGTGCCAATTATGCCTTCGATAAGGTGATTGCCTTAAACAGGAAGTCGCCCCGAGTCTATATGATTAACGCCCACATTCAAAAAATACAGAATACGGAATTAACAGCGGATAACCGGGACGCCCTATACCAACATTTAATCCGTTTAGAGGAGAATCGGGAGAACAGGCCCTTTTTAAATAAGATTTACAGGGAATTGGCAACATTTCATGCTGCGGAGAAATCGGATAGCTTGGCATTGGTCTACTATAATAAATCCCTAAGGGCCACTACCAATATGCCTCAACTGAACGCGTTGAACTATGAAAATCTGGCCAATTACAATTTTGACCGAAACCATTACCGACTCTCGGGAGCCTATTATGACAGTGTATTGCAAAACCTCCCTGAAACCTCCAAGAAACACCGACAGATAAAAAAGATATTAGACAATCTGGAAGACGTTATTAAATATGAAGAGATAGCGCAGCACACAGACAGCATCATTGGATTATATGAACTCTCCATCCCAGATCGCCTTGCCTATTTTGAGTCACACATCGCCAAGCTAAAATCGGCCGCAGAAAAGGACAGAAAAAAAACTGCCCAGATGGCCAATGCAGGTTTCGAGGCGTTTTTAAAAACCAAGGGAGGCAGGGAAAACAAGGGCAAGTTCTATTTCTACAACATCACTGCCCTTGGCTACGGCAAAAACGATTTTAGATCCAAATGGGGAACCCGCAGCTTGGAAGACGATTGGCGCTGGTCTAATAAAAACAGGGTGGCAGCCACGGAAACGATTGTTGAAGCAGGCAGTAGGGATGCAGCCCCAACCGTGGGCGCACAGGGGGAAGACCAACGGTACCAGGTATCCTATTATATGGAGCAAGTACCCACCGACGAGAATCTGATAGACAGCTTAAGGACCCAACGCAATTTTGCCAATTACCAGCTGGGACTTATCTACAAGGAAAAGTTTAAGGAAAACGCTTTGGCAGCGGGGAAATTAGAGGATGTTTTAAGAAGGGATCCGGAAGAACGGCTCATTATTCCCAGCAAATACAATCTATATAAGATCTACGAGGAAGAAGGGAGTGCGTTGGCAGAAGACATGAGGTACAACATCATACAAAATCACCCAGAATCTCGCTATGCAGAAATACTACTAAATCCCCAAGCCATTTTGGCCCAGGATACCAATAGCCCAGAATTTGCGTATGGCCAACTATACAAACAATATCAAAGACAAGAATACCTAAAGGTCATAACCGGTGCAGAGGTTCAGATTAACAAATACCTTGGAGACCCCATAGTTCCAAAACTAGAATTACTAAAGGCAAATTCTATTGGGAGACTACAGGGCTTTGAGGAATTTAAGGAAGCCCTCAACTATGTAGCCCTGAACTATCCCAATGCTCCCGAAGGCAAAAAAGCGCAACAGCTAGTTGCCCAGCAATTGCCCCAATTGGAAAACAAAACCTTCTCTATGGAAACGGGAAGTAGTGGGAGCGAAAATTGGAAGGTAGTTTTCCCGCTAAAAACCAGCGATGCCAAAAAAGCGCTCCGATTAAAGGAGCTATTAGAAAATTCCATTAAGGAATTAAGATATAGGAACAAGGTATCCTTGGATGTCTACAATTTAGAACAACTCTTCGTAGTTGTACACGGTTTTAGAGCCAAGGATTTTGCCCTAGGTTATACAGAATTGCTTCAAAAAAACAAGGATTATAGAATCGATGACGAGAATTTCGTAATTTTGTCGGCCAATTACAAAATCATCCAAGTGCATAAGAACTTAGATGACTATTTAAAAAAAATAAAAACCCCAAAATCTTAACATCATGTTTTCAGACAACAAAAAACCTCGCGTACCTAATGAACAAGGCGGACAACCTAACAGAATAGGGAGAAGCACAAAAATAAAGGGAGATATCATATCTGAAGCAGATTTTAGGATAGACGGCGAATTGGAAGGCAATATAAAAACCACTGGAAAGGTGGTTATTGGTGCCGAAGGAATCATAAAAGGAAAAGTAGAGTGCGTACAGGCCGATATTGAGGGGAAATATGAAGGCGAACTAATTGTCACCGAACTCCTATCCCTAAAAGCCTCCGCCGTAATAGAGGGTACGGTAAGCGTTGCAAAACTGGCTGTAGAACCAGGGGCAACTTTCAATGCCTCCTGCACCATGAGGGGAAAAGGAGCCAAAACAGCAAACATCCCCTCCACCAACAAGGTAACAACCAATGGAACCGCAAAAATCTCCTAAAAAGAACAATGGCCTAAGAAATGCCGCAATCCTCTCCGGGGTCGCCATACAAATGGGAATCATAATTTTCCTGGCGGCCAAGGGCGGAATATGGCTGGACAACTATTTTGAAATGGAATCTAAGACCTTTGTTATCATCCTTACCTTAGTAGGGGTGGTTGTTTCCATTTATCTTGTTATACAACAATTGAAACGCATCAATAATTAATGTTTAAAAAAAATCTCCTTCACCGTTTTTATTTCACCCTGTTCTTATCATACCTTCTCGTATTTGGGCTACACTTATTAATATTATACGCGCTGGGCCTTCCCCTTACGGATCATAAGATTTTATTAGCCTATGGGGTCAACATCATAATGGCGGTTGCCATTTTCTCTATCCTTTACATCTTTAGGGAACCCTTTAAGGACCAATTGGGATTTTTATACTTGGCGGGAAGTATGTTAAAGTTTGTGGTCTTTTTTATTGTCTTTTACCCCGATTATAAGCTAGATGGTGAAATGGAGACTATAGAATTTTCGGCCTTCTTTGTCCCTTATGTCGTAGGTCTCATAGTAGAAACCCTTTATACAGCCAAAATCCTGAACTCCATCAATAATTCTTAACACATCAAGTGTTTTCCGGACCTCATTAAAATAAACCGGCCAATGCTTTTTTCTTTTTTAAATAAAAGCGTACATTTGCACGGATTTTTCGAGACCGATATTTTTAAGCGATATGCAAAAACCTTTTTACGTCAGATTTCTTTTAGTCGCCACTTTCCTTCTGGGATTCACTGCTTTCGCACAAGATGAGGACGCTTCGTCCGGAAATGAGCAAGGAAGTGTAAAGGCAGAAATTAAAGAATTCATTGCGCACCACTTATTGGATTCGCACGATTTTACCCTCTTCACGATTGATGAAGAGAAGAATACGCATTTTGGCTTTCCGCTGCCCGTAATTATATGGGACGATGGCTTAAAGGTATTTATGTCCTCTAAATTTGACCATGGGCAGTCTGTGGCCGAGGTAGATGGGAACTACTACGCCCTGTACCACGGGAAAATAGTTAAAACCGACGCCCAGGGAACCATCAATTATGATGAGGAAGGACATGCTACCAATGCAAAGCCCTTGGATTTTTCCATCACCAAAAACGTGGTATTCATCATTGCGGTCTCGCTCCTAATGATCTTTATGTTCAGAAAAATGGCCAAATCCTACAGTGGCAGCATGCTGCCTAAGGGGATTGGACGTGGTTTGGAGCCAATTATCCTGTACATCCGTGACGACATTGCTATTCCCAATATCGGTGAAAAGCATTATAAAAAATACATGGGATATTTATTGACCGTGTTTTTCTTTATCTGGATTATTAACCTTTTAGGTCTATCGCCTCTAGGTGTAAACGTTACCAACAACATTGCGGTAACCCTTTGCTTGGCATTGTTCACCTATTTCATCACTGCTTTTACAGCCAACAAGAATTACTGGAAACACATCTTTTGGATGCCAGACGTTCCTGTATTCATGAAGATCGTATTGGCTCCGATAGAACTGCTAGGAACCTTTATTAAGCCCTTCTCCCTCATGATTCGTTTATACGCGAACATTACAGCTGGGCATTTAATTTTAATGAGTATCCTAGGGATGATGTTTATCTTTAAAACCTGGATAGGAAGTTCTATGTCCTTTGTTTTGGCAAGTGCACTTTCTTTCTTGGAATTATTGGTAGCCGCCCTACAAGCGTATATATTCACCATGCTAT
Source organism: Arenibacter amylolyticus (assembly GCF_002150785.1). Lineage (GTDB taxonomy): Bacteria > Bacteroidota > Bacteroidia > Flavobacteriales > Flavobacteriaceae > Arenibacter > Arenibacter amylolyticus. Next base: position 112,224 of record NZ_MTAZ01000008.1, read on the forward strand.
CTGCCCTGTATTTTGGAATGGCAGTAGAGGAGCATGACGATCACTAAAAGTAGAATGTTTAATAATTAATTATATATATTATGGAAATCCCAACTATTTTAGGAGCTGGATTAATCGTTGTTGGTGCCGCTTTTGGTATCGGTAAAATTGGTAGTTCTGCTATGGATGCTATCGCGCGTCAGCCTGAGGCTTCTGGTAAGATTCAAACAGCAATGTTGATTGCTGCGGCTCTTATTGAAGGTATCGGTTTTGCAGCGTTGTTCGCAGCCTAATCAAACAAAGAAACAGCTATAACGGTTGGTTATAGCTGTTCTTTTTACCAAATTAATTATTACACGTATCTATCATAATATTACAACATGGAAAAATTAATAGAACAGTTTTCATTTGGATTGTTTTTTTGGCAATTATTATTGCTTGTAATACTGTTGCTTGTCTTAAGAAAAGTTGCATGGAGACCTATTCTTAATGCTATTGAAGCGAGGGAATCTGGCATAAAGGATGCATTAGAGGCAGCAGAGAATGCCAAAAAGGAAATGCAAAATGTTACTGCAGATAGTGAGCGTCTGTTACAGGAAGCTCGCATGGAGCGCGATGGCATGATTAAAGAGGCTCGCGAGATGAAGGAGAAGATTGTTGCCGATGCAAAAGCTTTGGCACAGGTAGAGGCAGAAAATATGATTAGTCAGGCCAAAACCGCCATTGAAGGTGAAAAGAAAGCTGCCGTTGCCGAAATTAAAGATCAAGTGGCTACCCTATCTTTGGAAATTGCCGAGAAGGTAATAAAAGGACAGATTTCCGATTCTGGGAAGCAATTGAAGTTGGTAGAAGAAATGGTAGGGGATATTAAGCTTAACTAAGGGTAAAAAATGAACGAATCTAGAGCAGCGGTACGTTACGCAAAGGCAGTTTTGGGAATGGCAGTGGAAAACAATGCCACCGAAGCAGTGGAAAATGACATGCGAAATATAATGGCTACAATTTCTGGAAGCCCAGAGCTCCGTGAAATGTTGGCAAGTCCACTGCTAAAAAGAGAATCAAAGAAAGAGGCTTTATCCGCCATCTTTACGGGCAGCAATCCAGTTACGGAAGGGCTGTTTACTATCTTGGTTGAGAACAAAAGGATTTCCATGTTACAGCAAGTGGCAGAAAAGTTTATAATTCTCAATGAAACCAGAAAGGGCCAGGAAGTAGCTACAGTTACTACCGCAGTGCCTTTATCTGAGGAATTGGAAAAACAAATATTGGATAAGGTAGTTCAACTTACCGGAAACCAGTCCAGCTTAGAAAATAAGGTGGACGAAAGTATTATTGGAGGCTTTATTTTAAGGGTTGGAGATACGCAGTACGATGCAAGTATCGCCCATAAATTAGAGAACCTAAGAAGAGAGTTTACAAATAGTTTATAAATAATTACGTTGGACGACGTTGCATAACAATGAGTCCTAATCTTATATCTATAACAAATGGCAGGAGTTAAAGCCGCTGAAGTATCAGCAATATTAAGAAAGCAATTATCGGAGTTTGAAGCATCAGCTTCATTAAACGAAGTAGGTACCGTATTAAATGTTGGTGATGGTATTGCCAGAGTTTATGGGTTATCCAACGTTCAATACGGGGAACTTGTAGAGTTTGAAGGCGGACTTCAAGGTATCGTTCTTAACTTGGAAGAAGATAATGTTGGTGTGGTATTGTTGAGCCCCTCCAGAGATGTTAAAGAAGGTTCTGTTGTAAAACGCACCCAGACCATCGCCTCTATAAAAGTAGGTGAAGGAATTGTAGGTCGTGTGGTAGACACCCTAGGTAATCCTATCGATGGAAAAGGACCTATTACGGGCGACCTGTACGAATTGCCATTGGAGCGTAAAGCACCTGGGGTAATTTTCCGTGAGCCGGTAACCGAGCCATTACAAACTGGAATTAAAGCAATTGATGCGATGATTCCTGTAGGTAGAGGTCAGCGTGAATTGGTTATTGGTGACCGTCAGACTGGTAAGACCACGGTTTGTATAGATACCATTATAAATCAGAAAGAATTTTACGATGCAGGGGAGCCTGTATACTGTATATATGTTGCCATTGGCCAAAAGGCCTCCACGGTTGCACTAATCGCCAAGACCTTAGAAGAGCATGGAGCTTTAGCTTATACTACTATTGTAGCAGCGAATGCCTCTGACCCTGCTTCCATGCAGGTGTACGCTCCTTTCGCAGGTGCTGCCATTGGTGAGTTCTTCAGAGATACTGGAAGACCTGCTTTAATTGTTTATGATGATTTATCTAAACAAGCAGTTGCTTACCGTGAGATCTCTCTATTATTGAGACGTCCACCGGGACGTGAAGCGTATCCTGGAGACGTTTTCTTCCTTCACTCCAGATTATTGGAGCGTGCTGCTAAGGTAATTGCTGACGATTCCATTGCAAAGGACATGAACGATTTACCAGAAGCATTAAAACCAATGGTAAAAGGTGGTGGTTCTTTAACAGCCCTACCTATCATTGAAACGCAGGCAGGTGACGTTTCCGCATATATCCCTACTAACGTAATTTCTATTACGGACGGTCAGATATTCTTAACTCAGGACTTGTTTAACCAAGGGGTGCGTCCGGCAATTGATGTGGGAATTTCCGTATCTCGTGTTGGAGGTAACGCTCAGATTAAATCGATGAAGAAAGTAGCGGGTACGCTGAAACTAGACCAAGCACAGTTCCGTGAATTGGAAGCTTTTGCCAAGTTCGGTTCCGATCTAGATGCTGCTACCTTAAATGTGATTGAAAAAGGACGTAGAAACGTTGAAATCCTAAAACAAGCACAAAACGATCCATTTACAGTGGAAGATCAGGTTGCAATTATCTACGCAGGTTCTAAAAACTTGCTAAGAGATGTCCCAGTAACCAAGGTAAAAGAATTTGAAAAGGATTATATCGAGTTCTTGAACGCTAAACATCGCCCCATCCTTGATCAGTTGAAGGCAGGGAAATTAACCGATGAGGTAATCGATGTATTAACGAAGGTTGCCAAAGAAGTATCAGCTAAATATAAAGGCTAATTTTGCGGATTTCGTTATCCAATAAGAAGTCTATTTATATAATGTGTAATGACAATTAATGATGCAGCATGGGATAAGGAGCTAAGTTAATCCTTACCAATGCTGCTCATTAAAACCTCATTACTCAACACCAAAAAAGATGGCTAATTTAAAAGAAATAAGAAATAGGATTACCTCGGTATCCTCTACCATGCAGATTACCAGTGCCATGAAAATGGTATCTGCTGCTAAGTTGAAGAAGGCCCAGGATGCTATTACCAACATGCGCCCTTATTCCGATAAACTATCGGAGCTTTTGCAAGGTCTTAGCGCAAGCTTGGAGGGTGATTCGGGGAGTATCTACGCTGATAATCGTGAGGTAAACAAAGTACTGATCGTTGCTATCACCTCTAACCGTGGTTTGTGTGGAGCTTTTAACTCCAATATCATCAAACAAAGCAATCATTTAATCAACAATGTCTATGCCAATAAGGAGGTAGACTTCATGGCCATAGGTAAAAAAGCGAATGACATACTGCGTAAAAACAATGAGGTCATTGCAGATCATAGTGATATTTTTGATCACCTAAGCTTTGAGAATGTTGCTGAAATTGCAGAGGAGTTGATGAACCTATTTTCTACGGGTGTTTATGACAAGATTGAAATTGTATACAATCAATTCCGAAATGCAGCCACCCAGATTGTAACAACCGAACAATTTTTACCCATAGTTCCTATGGAAGGCGAGGCTGATGATATTGCCGATTACATCTACGAGCCAACAAAAGAGGAGATTGTAGAGGAGTTAATCCCTAAATCCTTAAAAACTCAATTGTACAAAGGGGTATTGGACTCTTTTGCTAGTGAGCATGGTGCCCGTATGACGGCGATGCACAAGGCTACCGATAACGCCACCGAACTTAGAGATCAATTAAAACTTACCTACAACAAAGCAAGACAGGCTGCTATTACCAGCGAAATTTTGGAAATTGTTGGAGGAGCGGAAGCGCTGAACAATTAGACGGAGCATTAGCGAAGTCAAA
>NZ_MTAZ01000079.1 GCF_002150785.1 Arenibacter amylolyticus
CCCCCTGCGGAACCTGAGGCGGCACCGCCCCAAAAGCCCATGGATGCCGACATTCCGCTGCTGAAAAACCCGCCCCCGGCACCTACCATCCCGGCCACGGCTCCTATCAGTCCGCCCCCGACAATGGTACCGAAGTTCGTCCCGGGCTTCACCGCTTGGGCCACTGCACCGATGACCGCTCCTGCAATTACCGCAAACCAAAAGAACTCCCCATTTGCATCAGTGTACTTCAACGGACTGTTCCATGCCTAGCCTTATTGATCAACGTCCCGGTATTTTCGCCAGCGCACCATCCCGCCTATTTTTGCAAACGCACACCGTGCGTTTACAAAAAGTAGCGTGCACAAAATTGTCCGGCATCAGGAACCGGTGCAGCATGGGGTCGTACAAACGCCCGTTCCCGCCTTCGCTACGCTACGGACGGGCAGGCATGTGTATAAGGTTCACCCCTTGCAAATGCTCGTGCCCTGTATAGCCACGGTCCAAGACGGCGAATTTCGTCAGTGCCGTATTGCTGCCTTCCGTCGACTTAACGATATTGCCCCAGTTGGGACTCTAAAGGGCATTGTTATCGCTGTTTCAAAGAACTTTTCTCTGTACCATACTGGGCATTGTCTGCTTACCGATGTCTGCACAAACGTGAGGCTTGCGGTATCGGGGGAATTAGCATTATGGTTATTTAAAGTACCAAAAACACCACAGAGTTTAACTATCTTCTATTGCGATCACAAAAAATTATGCTTACACTAATTAAAAACTACTTAAAGATTTCCTTTACCACCTGAAATACTCCAAAAAAAAACATAATTGCCAACGCAATGCGAAATCGCCATGTTGTTATTTTATCATCAAATCGATCTGCATTTTTCAATCCATGTTCATCTTCTTGGGGCCGATTAGGAGGTGGTTTAAGAGGATTATTAAAAAAAATAAATCCTAAAATGGATAGGCAAATGCTCAAAAGTCCTAAAATAAGATTATTGGTCTCCATTTTTCTAGTTTGTAATACGATTTATAAGTGTAACCTTCAAATCAACATTCTGTCTTAATATCTGTTGTGACAAAATACTTAATCCTGTTCTTTTAAGGGCATATTTAGTGCCAATACTAATAGCTTGTGAACCGACCGATGCCGTTCCTTGTCCAAAATTTGCGGTGGCCACAGATTCCATAATAGAACCACCAAATGAGATCCCGCTCCCGATTCCGGCCAGTGGCACCCCAATTTCAGCACCCACTACCGACAACGTTAATCCATACCCTGCTACGGCCATACCGTCCCCGACATTCTGTAACATTACCCCGATCTCGGAACCGTTTACCCGAAAGGTCGTGCCCCAATCAATAGAGGTATCGCTTACCCGAAAAGTATATTCTACATTGGCCGTACC
>NZ_MTAZ01000080.1 GCF_002150785.1 Arenibacter amylolyticus
GACTTTCACCACCTAGCGAATTACCATGCACGGCACACAACTAAAAAAACTCCTGATGGTGATCAGGAGTTTTTTTAAAAATGTATTTAAGCTAATGCCTTAAATGGCATTTTCCTTTTTAATCACGTTAAGGGCAGAGCCTTCCTTAAACCAATCTATCTGTGTTTGGTTATAGGTATGATTCAACTTTATAAGATCCTTGCTACCATCTGCATGAACCAATTCTAAAGTAAGTTGCTTGTCTGGAGCAAACTCATTAATGTCAATGAAATTGAAAGTATCATCTTCCTGAATAAGATCATAGTCTTTTTCATTGGCAAAAGTAAGCCCCAACATCCCTTGTTTCTTAAGGTTGGTCTCATGGATACGTGCAAAAGATTTCACCAATACCGCAGCAACTCCCAAGTGTCTTGGCTGCATGGCGGCATGTTCTCTAGAAGAACCTTCACCATAGTTATGGTCTCCTACTACAATGGTTCTAACCCCTGCAGCTTTATAGGCACGCTGTGCATCTGGCACGCCTTCGTACTCCCCTGTCAATTGATTCTTAACAAAGTTGGTCTTCTTATTAAAATAGTTCACCGCACCAATTAAGGTATTGTTCGCTATATTATCCAAGTGTCCACGGTACCTTAACCAAGGTCCGGCCATGGAGATGTGATCTGTAGTACACTTACCATCTACTTTAATCAGAAGTTTTACTCCTTGCAGCTCTGCTTCGGTTAGCGGCTCAAAAGGCTCTAACAACTGTAGTCTCTCACTCTTTGGGTCTACTACTACTTCTACAGAGCTTCCGTCCTCTTTAGGAGCCAAGTATCCGTTATCATCTACTTCGAAGCCCAAGGGTGGCAACTCTATACCTCTTGGCACATCCAATTTCACTTCTTCCCCATCCTCGTTGATCAGGGTGTCGTTCATCGGGTCAAAATCCAATCGCCCTGAAATAGCAATTGCGGCAACCATTTCTGGAGAACCTACAAAAGCATGGGTGTTTGGGTTCCCATCTGCACGTTTAGAGAAGTTTCTATTAAAGGAATGTACAATGGTATTTTTTTGATCTCCCAACATATCACTTCGATCCCACTGACCAATACAGGGTCCACAGGCATTGGTAAAGATAGTAGCTCCAATATCCTCAAAAGTCTTTAGGAGTCCATCACGCTCTGCGGTAAATCGTATTTGTTCCGATCCCGGATTTATTCCAAAATCGCTCTTAGGTTTCAATTTCTTATCAATAGCCTGTTGAGCAATGGATGCAGCACGTGTTAAATCTTCATAGGAAGAGTTGGTACAAGAACCGATTAATCCCCACTCTACTTTTAATGGCCAATCGTTAGCACGAGCCTTTTCTCCTAACTCCCCTACTGGAGTAGCAAGATCTGGAGTAAACGGACCGTTCAATAGTGGTCTTAAAGTAGAAAGATCTATTTCTATAACTTGATCAAAATACTGTTCCGGATTTTCGTATACTTCGTCATCTCCGGTTAGGTATTCTTTAATTTTATTAGCTTCATCGGCCACTTCTTCTCTATCCGTAGCACGTAAGAAACGCTCCATAGCATCATCATAACCAAAGGTAGAAGTGGTAGCCCCTATTTCGGCCCCCATATTACAAATGGTTCCTTTTCCTGTACAAGAAAGATTTTTTGCACCTGGTCCAAAATATTCTACAATAGCACCAGTTCCACCTTTCACGGTAAGAATTTCGGCTACTTTTAAAATTACGTCTTTGGAAGCCGTCCAACCATTGAGCTCCCCGGTTAATTTAACACCAATTAATTTAGGAAAACGAAGTTCCCAAGGCATTCCGGCCATTACATCTACCGCATCGGCTCCTCCTACACCAATAGCAACCATTCCTAACCCACCGGCGTTTACCGTATGCGAATCGGTACCGATCATAAGTCCTCCAGGGAAGGCATAATTTTCCAATACCACCTGGTGAATGATTCCTGCGCCTGGCTTCCAAAATCCGATTCCGTATTTGTTGGATACAGACTCCAGAAAATCAAAAACTTCATGACTCACCTCATTAGCACGCAATAAGTCTGGTGCAGCTCCTTGTTTGGCTTGTATTAAATGATCACAGTGAGTGGTGGTTGGCACTGCTACCTTAGATTTCCCTGCTTGCATAAACTGAAGCAATGCCATCTGTGCAGTAGCATCTTGCAATGCAACCCTATCAGGAGCAAAATTTACATAATCCTTACCTCTGTTGAATGCTACGGTTGGATTCCCGTCCCATAAATGGGCGTAAAGAATTTTCTCCGAAAGGGTCAAAGGCTTGCCAACAATACTACGAGCTTTATCTACACGCTCTGCCATTGTAGCATACACCTTTCTAATCATATCAATATCGAATGCCATTATATATAATATTTTGAGTTATCGTAATTTTTCAAAATTAAGAAAATACACCAATTTAATAAAACTTTTAAACAAAGATTAGCCCAATTTTACACGATTGCAAAAAAGAATGCCCTAAACCAATCCCAAATGCAATTCCTAGGGCCTTTTTATAGCAAGTAAGCGCCCCAAATACCTAAAAATTATTACATCAGCTTTTCAATAATATCGGTCTCCGATATACCTTCGGCTTCTGCCTTGTAATTTTTAATGATTCTATGCCTTAAAATCCCCATTGCCACAGCTTTAACGTCCTCAATATCGGGGGAAAACTTTCCGTTTACCGCCGCATGGGCCTTAGCAGCCAGAATTAAATTTTGAGAAGCCCTGGGACCTGCTCCCCAATCTAAATATTGCTTTACAAAATTGGATGCCCCTTCTATTTTAGGTCGGGTACTATTTACCAATTCCACCGCGTATTCCACCACCTTATCTGGTACGGGAATCCTCCTTACTAAATGTTGAATTTCGAGGATTTCGGCCGCAGTAAACATGGGGGTTATCTTTTGCTGCGTATCCGAAGTAGTAGCCTTAACCACACGTATCTCCTCCTCTACAGAGGGGTATTGTAATTCCATGGCAAACATGAAACGGTCTAATTGGGCTTCAGGTAAGGGATAGGTTCCCTCTTGCTCTATGGGGTTTTGAGTAGCCAACACAAAATAGGGCTCATCTAACTTATAAGAATTCCCTGCGATGGTAACCGAACGCTCTTGCATGGCCTCTAATAAGGCCGCTTGGGTTTTAGGCGGGGTACGGTTAATCTCGTCTGCGAGGATAATATTAGCAAATACAGGTCCCTTTATAAATTTAAAGTTCCTATTTTGATCTAAGACCTCACTGCCTAAAATATCGCTTGGCATTAAGTCTGGGGTAAACTGAATGCGTTTAAAATTGAGCCCCAGCGCCATGGATATGGTATTCACCATTAAGGTCTTAGCTAATCCGGGCACCCCAATTAACAAGGAGTGACCTCCGGTATAAATGGAAAGTAGCAATTGATCTACCACCTCCTCTTGCCCGATAATAACCTTGGCTATTTCCTTTTTAAGTTCTTGGTGTTTTACTACTAAGTTTTTAATTGCCGCTACATCTGACATGCCCTTATTCCTTTAACCAATTATTGGCAAAGTCGCATTCCCTATTTGCTGCGTTTACACTTACGTAGGTATCCTTAATGTGCTTCTCCATCCATTTTTTGATGGCCTTGAACTGCTTTTCTCTCAGGGCCAATTCCTGGATTTTTATATAGTCTTGGGAGAAATCGGCCACATGTTCATCATAGCGATTGGTGATCTTCATGATCTTGTATTTTGGTCCGCCACCCCTTGGGTCGTTTTCCAAAATAGGTCTAGAAATCTCATTATCCTTAATATTCCTTACCTGATTATACAGGGAAGGCTCCATCTTGGTCAGCTCGAACCTAGAACTGAAGTCGGCCGGATTCCGCAATAAACCTCCATCATATTTAGTTTCCTTCTCATCGGAGAAATTAAGGGCTGCTTCCGCAAAAGTAAATTTACCGTCCATTACTCCCTGACGTATACTATCCAATTCTTTCCTCGCCTTCTCCAATTCCGATTGGGAAATTTCTGGGCTTATTAGAATATGTCTTAAATCTAACTCCCTACCTCTAATTTTTTCAACTAAAATAATGTGATATCCAAAATCGGTTTCGAAGGGTTCGGAGATCTCTCCTTCCCTTAAACTAAAGGCAACATCCTTAAACTCCTTCACAAAAGGAGTTTCCCTGGTCATGCTATAAAAACCGCCCTTGGATTTAGATCCAGGATCTTGGGAGTACAAAATGGCCTTCACATTAAAACTAGCACCGTTATCGATTACATCTGCCCTAATTTCATTCAATTGGTCTATCACTCGTTGCTTCTCCTCCTCGGAAGCCTTTGGTTCCTTTACGATCTGTGCAATTTCCAACTCAGCACCAAAAACAGGACGCTCATCCTCCGGAATTCTATTGAAAAACTGCCTTACCTCCTCTGGAGTAATTTCTACTTCCGAAACAATTTTGTTCTGCATTTTTTCGGAAAGCATTCTCAGCTTATTAATTTTATAAAGGTCTTCACGAAAACTAGCCTCATCCTCTTTTTTATAATATTTAAGAACCTTTTCCATAGATCCTATCTGTGCCACCAACTGCTGAAGCTGATGATCACCAGTAGCGTTCACCTCATCATCGGAGACCAGAATACTATCCTGTACCGCTTGATGCGCATACAATCTGTCTTCCATCAATTTACCCAAAAGTCCACAACGGGTAATATCTGCAGTAGAAGCACCCTGATTCTTTAGGTCGATCAACGTTTTTTCAATATCCGATTCCAAAATCACATAATCACCTACCACAGCTGCAATTCCGTCTAATTTTATTTTATTAAAATCATTCTTGTAATCATTCTTAGTAATGGAGGAATCTTCCACTTTAATTTCGTTGGGTTCTACCTGTGTATCTGGCAACGTTTCAGTTTCTTGAGCACTAAGTGCCCCCATAAACATTAATACAGCAAGGGAAAGACTTGTTCTAATTACCTTATTCATACACTTCAAATTCTTTATCTTTAATAGCTTCATCTATAATTTCGAGTTCCAATTTCTTCATATAATTCAACTTCCTTCTATTTAAAAGAAGCTGTTTAATTGTTGGTTCAACATAGGAAAGAGGAGCAATGTCATTGATTTCCAGGACATCATTAATCTTTGTCAAATATACCCCTAAAGAGTCCTGTATTTCAAAAAATTGTGATTTTTTTAAGTACTTAGCCTGATTATCAGGGGTTAAGGGCCTAATTTCTTCCATCACCCTATTAACTCCCACCCATAGAGAATCATTAAAATTCATTTTTTTGAATTGGACCCTTATAGAATCCAAATAGGCTCTATCATCTTCCTTAAAACTCTGTAACTTTTTGGATACAAGCTCCTTGTCCATAAACTGCAGGGGGAGCTCCACAAACCTTAATTGAACAATTCGTTCCCTTAATTTAAAATTCTCCTTTTCCCGAGCATAAAACTCCGCTAGCTGAAAATCGGTTATCACCGTATCTTGTGAGCTTAGCACCAAAGCTTCTTTATAAGCGCCAGTATATAAATCTGTCCGGTAATCTGCCACCAAATCTTCAAACACCTGCACCTTTTCCTGTGGAAGGTTAATTTTTGCTTTAGCAAGTAGCAACTGCTTATAAGCCCATTTATTGATATAATTATTAACCATAGAGGCACTGTCCTCTTTGGATAAATTGTCTAACCTCAAGGCAGCCAAATCTTCCTTGTAGAGGTAGGACTCCCCCACTCTAGCGATTGCCACACCATCCATCTCCCTCCTAAACAGAGACTCACAGGAGACAAAGCTGCCCAAAAGAAGCGCACACCCTATGATTCCCAGTAAGCTTTTAAGTTTCATTCCAAAAAAATGCATGCAGCAAATTTAACAATATCACAACGTTATGCAAGTTCTCAATTTTTATAATAAATCCATTGAATTTAACACAAACTTTAATGGTTTATTCCCAGGCACGCATAGAATGAATCAACTCAACGGTCCATTATCATACCTCTTGTCAACAAAAACTACCTATTTGGATAATGGTATATTTACCAACCCTCATATCGTTTTTTCATTAATTTTACCACATGGAGGAAAGAAGAATTAAATTAATTTGGGATTTTAGGGGAGAGGCCGCTCAAAAAACTGCCGTACATCATAAAATCCACCTAGAAGAATACTGCTCTGCCAAACAGCTAAACAACTGCATTACTGGAAGTCAGGACATCCATGAGATGCATTCCATTGCGTTCTTGGTAGTAAATGAATCCCAGATGATTGGTGTAAGAGACGCCCTTAAACCACACCGAGGTGAGGTTTACATTGCTACCCCATAAATAGGGAGGCCATGTGAAAATGTAGCAATGAAACAATGAGGGTGATTCACTGATTTGACAATTTGGAAATTAGCCAATTTGGAAATAGGGAGGCCATGTGAAAATGTAGCAATGAAACAATGAGGGGGATTCACTGATT
>NZ_MTAZ01000081.1 GCF_002150785.1 Arenibacter amylolyticus
TATGGAACACGCCTTAAGTCTCCGTTAATAGTTTATACGCAAACTAAAGTGTTTTTGAACTCTCGATTACATTAGAACACTGCTGCCCTCCTTTCTTGTTTATAAGAATCCAGCTGCGGGCTAGTTCCGTTTATGTTTGTTTTGGAAATTAAATAATGGGGGCGTTTTTTGTTCTCTAAATACAACTTCCCTATATACTCGCCCATGACCCCTAAGACCATAAGCTGTAAGCCCGACAAGAATACAATGGCTGCTACAATAGAGGCCCAACCAGAAACCGTTAAGCCCAAGACCATTACTATTATGGCATAAACCCCATAACCAAATGCTAAAAAGGCAAACATTACACCAATGGCTAGTGCGATCCGTAAAGGTTTTATACTAAAGCTCGTAATGCCGTTACTTGCCAATTTCAACATTTTCTTGGTAGAATATTTGGTACTGCCAAAAAACCTTTTCTCTTCCTTATATTTCAATGTTGTTTGTTTATACCCTATCCAGGAAAACAACCCTCTTAGGTATATATTGTTTTCGGGCATATTCCTAATTACCGCTGCAATTTTTTTATCGAACAGCCGAAAATCGGCTCCTTGAGGAGTTACATTTTCGTCTGATATAAGGGACAATAACCAATAAAAACCTTTGGAACTCCATTTTTTAAACCATGGTAAATTAGCGTCATCTATACGTATAGCTGTAATGACCTCAAACCCTTGACCCCAAAATTCCAACATATTAATAATAGTTTCGGGAGGATGTTGTAAATCGGCATCCATGGTTACAATGCAGTCGCCTTTGGCATAATCTATTCCTGCCTTTATAGCGGTTTGATGTCCAAAATTTCTTGAAAAAGATAAGTAGCTAATGCTTTTATAGGTAGCTGCTACAGATTCAATAGCCTGTTGGGTAGCATCTTTACTGCCATCATTAACCAAAATAATTTCGTGTTGATATGGTGACAATACATCTTGTATTCTGTCAATTAACGGTTGAATGTTATCGGCCTCATCAAAACAGGGTACAACAATTGAAACTAAAAATGCATTATTTTCCATCTCTATCAATTAAAGGATTGTTAATAATAGGCTGCTTTAACACATTTCTTTTTTCAATCAGCTCCTGTACATTTTTTTTCATGGTCTCACTATCTTTCCATGCTCTGGTTCTATAATGGGATTGGACACCTAAAGCGAATAAATAAAGAATTCCTGCTGCGAAGAGCTGTTTTCTATACTTTAAGAATGTATTTAACGCTTCTTTAAAAAACCAGACGCCAATAATAGCCAATCCAATAATACTTACATACATATAACGATCTGCTGTAATCATTTTACGTGGCATTGGTAGAATATGCAACACCAATAGAATATTTATTATAAACAAAGCGAACCCAAATAATACTAGTTTGTTTTTCCGTTTATAGTATGACCAAATGAATCCTACAATAATAATAGTCAACACAAGGTATCCCCAGAAAAACCAAGGTAATTTTTCTCCTATTTCTATTGGGTAAAAGTAATGGTAATACAATTTTACCGGTGCTATGGATCTAAACACATATTCTACCATACTGTGCATCCCAAATAACAGACGTTGATGAATTGGATATGTTTCTTCTACGATAATGTTACCCAGATTAAACAATGATGAAAAGTACCAAAATCCGAAAGCCATTAGAAAGAAGGGGATTTTCTCAAGAAGAACTCTTTGCTTTAAAAGTGTTTTATTGAACTTTAAAGATGTAAGCCGCCCATAGATATAATCAAACACCAATAAATTTAATGGCAAGATTATAGCTTGTTCTTTAGAACCAAAACTCAATGCGTATAATAGAAGTACTGCAATCAGCCAAACTATTTTGGTGCTTTTTATGTAGTTAATATAGCACCAGATAGCTATGAACATAAAAAATGCATACAACACTATTTTTGAAGCACTTATCCATGCCACAGTCTCGACCTGTAATGGGTGAATAGCAAAAATTAGGGCAACACACCCTGAATATAACCTTATGGTCCCGTTTTCAAATTTCGGGTTTACTGTTTTTATAATTTCTTTTAAGATATAAAATAGAAATAGTACGTTAATAATATGAAACACAAGAAATGCAGTATGAAATACCATGGCATTAAATCCAAATAACTTATATAATACGATATATATTAAAGTGTTAACGGGAGAATATTGTCCGTAATAAAACTCCGTAAAATGATGCTTAAGGTCCTCAATCGAATGATTGCTAACAAAAGGATTTTCCAGTACCTGCCAAGTATCGTCCCACCCTCTTTGAAAATCGTTAAAGAAAGTTGGCACAAATACTAGAATTGTTGTTACTACGAGTAGTAGAGGGATGTATTTAAAATAATTGCTCATAGTGTATTATTTTTTTTGATCCCCTATTAATGCCATAACAAAACTTGACACCATGGTTTGCACACCGAGACTAATTAGGAACACTGCTGGAATTACTTTTCTCATAAATAAAGATGGGTTTAACTCTGAGTACCCTGTATCGCTCCATGCACTTATATTGAAATAGCTCCATAAAACACCTATTAATAGCAGGAGCACTCCTGCTATTAATCCTGTTTCTAAATTAAAATTTAACCTTTGATTTTGCTTTTTATATAGGATATGTTGCTGCTTATAACGCTTTACAATGACATACATAAACAATAATTGGGTGGCTAATAAAGCTGCTACCATAGCATATAATAGCGTATGTACATCTATATGTACATCTAACTGTATATTAGAAATTCTTAAAGGCTCAATTGTTAGAAGGCTTCCAAAAATTAAGCTCACTATTAACAATAAACTTCCTGGGTATAATAAAAACCATTTGGGAGCGTAGGTGATTAGAAACCTTAAATGGCGCCAGCCGTCTTGCCATGTGTTAAGATGTGGTGGTCTGTTTCTACCATCTTTAGATAAGGTTGTGGGTACTTCTGTAATTTTCATTCCCATTAGGGTTGCTTTTACAACCATTTCTGAGGCAAACTCCATTCCTGTAGATTTCAACTCCATTTTGATATAAGCCTCTTTAGAAAAACCTCTAAGACCACAATGAAAATCTTTAATGGGGCTTTTAAAAAATAGGCCACCTATAAAGCTTAAAACAGGGTTTCCCAAATATCTATGTAAAAAAGGCATCGCTCCTTTTTCAATACCGCCCTTAAAACGATTGCCCATTACTAAATCGCATCCCTTAGCAAGTTCATCTACAAAATAGGTAAGGGTAGAAAAATCATAGCTATCATCAGCATCACCCATAACGATATAAGTGCCATTTGCTGCGTTGATACCGCCTTGTAGGGCTGAACCGTAACCTTTTGAAACTACATTAACCACACGAGCACCATTTTTTTGTGCTATCCCTATAGAACCATCGGTACTACCATTATCTGCAATAATAATTTCGCCAGAGATCTTATTGTTAGTTAAATAGGAGTTTGCCTTTTTAATACAGGTTTCAAGTGTTTCTGCTTCATTTAGGCAAGGCATAACAATAGATAAATAAGGGTTAATCATTGGTTATGATTTTATATACGTTAAACGATCCATTTGAAAACACCTTTTTGAATTGGTCAGAAAGCCTATGAGATTCATGCTCCATAGGAATTTGAAAAAAGTTGCCAACAGATTTATTTTCCACATAGTAATTTGATTTTTCTAAGATTTCTGTTGTAGAATTGAACAATGCTAGTGAAAGCCTGTTTGTATATAGGTGCATGACTCTAGGTCTAAAAAATCCAATAATATCTTGTTCTTGAGTATTTTCTATTATGTATTCAAACAATTCCTTGCTTTCAGGTGACTCAGGACCAAATACCATTTGTGATGGACTTTTCACGGCCTTAAAAGTTGCCTTATAAGTTTTTATAAGATTGGTGCTTAAACACACACATAGTACAAATAGTGAAAAATATTTTACGAAGACATTTTCTTTGCTCAGCTTAAATAAATACTGTAAGCCCTGAATTAAAAAATAAAGTATAAATGGGTAAATAGAATACAAGTAGCGTAGCTCTCTAAATGGCCAAATTGTAAACAAAATAATTAAGAACCCCAGGTAGGTTAGTAATACAACATCTTTTTTTATTCTGTATCCCATACCCACAAATGCTATTAGTAAGGTAAGATGCAAAAAGTATGGTATAGCTAGATTACCAAACAAAGGGTCCTTGAACCATTTATAATACACCTCTAGATTACGCAGGGAAGTATCCCAACTAATAAGGTTATTATAGCTAAAATGTGACGTGAATCCCGATGGGAGCAATAATTTTAAAAAATAATATGAAAACAAAGCCGTTAAGTAGGGAGCCAAAAATATTAAGTGCTTAGCGGCTAATACCGGTTGCTCTTTTCTATTTATTAACAAGTAATGGATCTGTCCTATGAATAATGCTAAAAAAAGGCCAATGCCTTCCGATCTTATGCTAAAGCAGAAGAATAGCATAAACCCAACACCCACAGATCGTATCCATGAATTGCTGTAATGGTTGCGTAATAATTTAAGAATAAGAAATAAACTTATAAAGGAAAATAACAAGAAAGGGATTTCAGAAAGCACACTATTTATTGCCGTAATATAGGATATATTAAAGCCTATAATTGCAAAAAAGAACAAACCATTAGTTTGTTTGAATGCACCACCGCTTCTAAATGTTAGAAACATCATGAGCAAAGCACAAATCAGAAAAATGGCTTCTAGGAGTCTAAATACTGTATAGTCAACATCGTAAATGGCATAGATTGGTGCTAGTAGTATTGGAAAGCCCCAAGGATAAAGGGGACACTATCCCGCAATTTGTGTAAGTAGAAAATAGAGGGTGC
>NZ_MTAZ01000082.1 GCF_002150785.1 Arenibacter amylolyticus
TTCACCACCTAGCGAATTACCATGCACGGCACACAACAAAAAAGCTGCCAACAATGGCAGCTTTTTATAATTCTATCGGAATACTACTTTAATTATTGCTTTGTGCCTTTAACAACTACATTGGCACTTAAATTTAAAGTAGAGGTTACACTGATGGAACTTAGATTGAGTCCTAAAGCCGATTCTACCTCCAAGAGGGAATTAAAATATAGCTTGTCACCTTCCTTTTTATACGAGGCAAAAACCAGTTCATAATCTCCTTCTTGCAAGAATACCAAGTTATAAGACCCTGTAAACCCTTTTGCTTCCGCACTAGTTACGGCATTGGCAAAGGTAATGCCACTTTTCCCCGCACCTTTTGTTTCTACATCGGCATTGAACGTTCCCTTTTTATAGGCGTACACAATAATTTTATCCGAGGTGTTTTTAGAATCGCTTACCGTTCCAGAAATTTTTCCGGTTAGTTCTGCATTTACAGTTCTTATTCCTGCAGAAAGCTCACTCATCGTCACAAATTCAAAATCGCTAGACCCATTGCTCGTATCTTCTTTAATGATCTTCCTAAGGTCAAAATCAACCACAATTACATTTTTAGCTTGGGCAAGCACCTCAAAAGTATCCGTAACCTTAATTTTGTTGGAGGAAGCGACCAATGCATCCTTTTCCCCATTTGCCTTTTCAATGTAGCAACCTGGAGCGTTTCCATACACATCCTTATCAAAATCTAATTCAAATACGATATTTGAATACGACTTTGCCTGTAGGTCTAGATTACCCAAGACTTTGGTTTTTCCCTCTACCAAAGCAGCCAAATTAACGGTAGTGGCACTAAAACCCTCCAAGGCTTTCCCATCTACTGTAACATTGGTAATGGTTACAAAAGCAGCTTTTACATCGGCATTATCTATTGGGGCATCGGTAATCTCAAAACTAGTGTTGTACGTTTCACCTTCCATCGGAGAATCGTCATCTTTACTACATGACACCATAGCCATTACAGCGATAACTGCCAATCCTGAATTCTTTAAAAAATTCTTCATACTCTTCATAATAATTTTAAGTTGAACATTTGCCTATAAAACAATTTAAGCTTGGGTAACCCTACTCCAAAACTGTTAAATTCTTCACAACGTAGTTTTTTTCCTGATAATAAGTGGCGTAACCCCTTCATTAAAAGCAGGCGCTCCTGCTGTTTTAGCAGGTTCATTAAGATTTGAATTCATCCAGGAAGTATAGAGCACAAATTATACTCTTTATTCGTAATAATTACATACCCCATGGTTCCAATTCCAAATAAAAATTCGATTTTTGTAATGAACGCCACTTACCATTATTCAGTATGCCATTAATAAAAGCAGATAAAATTTAATTGAGCACCTAAATTTTAATTAGGATATTTTTTAATCCCCTATGAGTAATAATCCCCTTCTCCCCTCATACCACCCTATAAACCTTCCTAATACCCTATATTCTTCCATTTGTGAACTAACTTCACAACTTCTTGAACTCCCCAAGGAAAGAGTCGCCATTTTGGAAGCATCCACAAGTAGTGATCTATCCGCAGGCAGACTAACAGAGTCCATGGTAAGGCTAGAACCTTATATAAAATATCATCTAAGCGCAAAACCCAAGGAGCCGCTAGTTATTTCCAATATTCTAACGGACGAACGAACCAAAGAATTGTTTGATGAGCTCACTCCAGACTTTCCCGTTTTTATAGCAATAACCCCTTTAGTAGACAGTTTGGGGGCCCTAATGGGGCTGATTTTTATTTGGGACCGACAAGAAAGAAATTTAACTTCAAAACAATTAAAAAGCTTACAGACCCTAGCCAACCATACCCTTACCTTAATTAGTGGCCTCCAAAATACACTTACAAAAGTAAAACCCAGTACGGAAAACAAGAGCAATTCCAACAGTGGGGTTAGTACCCACAAGCAGAAATTGGGTTTATCGTCTAAACGCACATTAAAAAAGAGCAACGACCATGCAAAGAAGGGTTATTGGAGTATTAATCTAAGTACTTTTTTCATTTCCTGGTCAGATACTATGTATGCCATTTGGGGAAGGAATAAAAAGTCTTTCAAACTTAATTATGAAGATATCCTAGCAACCGTTCACCCAGAGGACCGCGATAAGTTTATCAAAAAAAGTGGTGAGTCCTTTTATGGACAAGGGATACATGATATTAGCTACCGAATTATACTACCAGATGGCACTGTAAAATGGGTGCATGAATTAGGACATCTTGTGGTAAACCAAAACGGTGCTACCAATATTTTTGAAGGCACCATAGAAGATATAACGGAGCAGAAAAAGGAAGAACGGCAACTAAAGCTTTTACAATCCGTAGTAGTCAATACCAAGGAAGCGGTTTTGGTTACAGAGGCCCATCCATTAGAAGAAGGAGGACAAAAGATTGTTTTTGTCAATCAGGCTTTCGTTGCAATGAGCGGATACGCTGTTCAGGAAGTTCTCGGGAAGTCTACCTCCATCCTCCTAAGTCCCAATGCAGATCCCAACAAGCTAAGGAAAAGAAGGGAAGCCATGCAACAGTGGCAGGCATTTGAGACTACCCTGACCAGTAGGAATAAGAACGGAGAGGATTATTGGGTCCACTGTGTTGTGAATCCCGTAGCAGACGCAAATGGCAACTATACCCATTGGGTTTCCATAGAGCGGGATGTGACTGAGAAAAAGAATTTGGAGCTGCAGGAAAAAATACTGAACGAAATATCCGTTTTACTCAATAGTCACGAAGTTCTGGAGACCTGTTTGGAAAAAATTCTACAACATCTAATTAAAAGGATCAACTTTAGCGTGGGCCAATTTTGGATTCCGAATTCGGACCGCTCTACCATGACCCTAGCCGCACAAGTTTTAAAAGATCCTAAAGACACTCCCCTATTAATGAGTAAGGAAACCTATACCCCTTTAGGCTTGGGAGAAGGTTTGCCCGGCACGGTGTGGCAAACCAATAGAACTCTGGTATGGGACAGTGTGGAAAAGGAAATAGATATGGAAAGAGCAACCGATCTACATCCGTCCAGCAAAAAAGCATTTACCGGGATTCCCCTAATCCACAACGATAAGGTAAAGGGAATCCTTGTTCTTGGGGTAGAAAATACTACTAAGAGCCCCTTGTTTTATGGTAAATTATTTAAACAGTTACAAGCCAATTTAGGAGCAGCTGTTAAACGGAAGATTTTGGATCTAGAACTGGATCAAATTTTTAATTTCACCCCAGATATTCTATGTAAAATTGGCGATGATGGAATGTTTAAAAAAATAAATCCGACAGCTACCAAACTGTTGGGTTTTTCGGAGCAAGAAATCCTCTCCAAAAAAATTATTGAGTTTGTCCACCCCGAAGATAGGGAAGAAACAGTGGAACAGCTTATTGGCCTATACCAAGGAAAGCCCCTCCGATATTTTGAAAACCGCTACCTCACCAAGGAAGGGAAAATTAAATGGCTCAGTTGGACTGCCGATCTAACCCATGAAAAAGGAATTACCTATGCTGTGGCCAAGGATATTACGCAAAAAAAGGAAATTGAAGGGCTATTAAAGGATGTTACCAAACTGGCACGTATTGGAGCATGGGAATTAAATTTGGAAAATGACACACTCTATTGGTCCGAGATGACCAAGGAAATCCATGAGGTGGATAAAGACTTTGTTCCAAGCCTACAGAATATAGTTGGATTTTATGAGGTTCAGGAAAATGCCAAGAAATTTATTGAAATCATAAAAAGTAAATTCCTTGAAAATAAAACGGTCGATTTAGAATTTCCTATAAGAACGGCAAAGGGGAAGGAGAAGTGGATTAGGGCAATTGGGAAACCTGAATTTTTTAATGATAAATGTATACGAATATATGGTAGTTATCAGGATATCCATCAGCTCAAGTCAGCTGAGCAAGAATTTATAAAGGCAAGTAAAGAGAAAAAGATGATACTGGAAAGTATTGGAGATGCCTTTATATCCCTAACTACTAATGGTATAGTTACTTATTGGAATCAAAAAGCAGAAGAATCCTTCGGAATCGATAGAAAGCAAATCTTAGGCAAGCACTACCAGAATGTATTTACTAATGAAAGAGATCAGGAGATTTTCACCAAAATATTCACTTCCATTAAACTCAAGGATCTACTATCATTTGAGAGATATTTTCCCAATTCAAAAACTTGGTATGAAATTAATGCCTACCCATCCGATTATGGAGTCTCTATATATTTTAAGGATGTAAATGCGCGTATAGAAGCAGAAAAAGAAATAGAACTTACCAATGAGCGATTTAAACGGGTGGCACAATCAACCAACGATGCAATTTGGGATTGGGATATCACCAATAACTCCTTATTTCTAAGCGAAGCTTTTAAAACCCATTTTGGACATGACATAAGCAATGCGTCCCAAAACCTTCAGTTATGGGAAAACCTACTACATCCTTCAGATAAAACTCGGGTACTTAACTCCTATTACAAAGCAATTGATAATCCTGAAGAATTGTTTTGGGAGGAAGAGTACCGATTACTAAAGGCAAATGGGGAGTATGCCTATATATGGGATAAAGCAGCGGTTATTAGAGATGGGCAAGCCAAAGCCATTCGTATGATAGGGGCATTAACCGATATTAGTTTGCTTAAAACCCATGAAGAGGCATTAAAGCAGCTGAATCGCGAGCTCCAGGAACGGGCACTGAATATAGAGGCTCAAAATGAAAAATTAAGGGATATTGCCTGGACGCAATCGCACGTGGTAAGGGCTCCGTTAGCTCGTTTGATGGGCTTAGTCTATTTATTGAAAGATGATATAGTACCCGAAGAAGAGAAGATGGAATTTTTATCTAATATCCTTTCATCGGCTGTAGAGTTAGACGGGATCATCCGGGAAATAGTGGCTAAATCACAAGCGGTAATTCCAGAAACCAACGATTAGCTTGAGTTAATGACTACTAACCCTTGTCTAAGTATTGGTATAAAGCGTAGTTACTATTTTTCCTTTACCATCATTTGAGGCAACGCACAACAACTGTTTTGCATGCCTCGGCTTAAAATGGAAAGGGGGTGCCAAGACATCTACCCCACTACCTTTTTTTAATCGGGTTCCTTGTCCAGAAATTACATCTTTATTAGGAATAAAATCTCCATCGGGAATATGTTCTGTGAGAATAACATATTTATAATGGGATACCTTATCCAAAATGCGTTGCACCTCGTTGTTGGAAACATGTTGCAATACCTGACGTATTAACACACAATCCCCAGAGGGCAGCTTATCCACGGCAATATCCAGACAATGGAACTCCAGGTTCCCATCTTTATACTTTTCCTTATTATGGGCAATAAGATCTGCTACAATATCTATGGCGATGTATCTCTTGGAATGCTTCACCAATTGCTTGCCTACATTAAAATCCCCACAACCTAAATCGCACACTACCAAGGGTGGAGTAAAGGTTTTTAAGAATGAGGTTACCACAGAAATATAAGGCGCAACTATATCTGGATGATGCGACCCTACACCTGAATAATACACTTCTTCGCCTGCTCCCCAGAGCTTCATTTCATAGACTTGTGTCATAGCCTGCTTTGTAGGCCAAGGGTTCTTTATTCTTTTTACTTTCCGTTTCATAATTACGCTAACAAACCATAAAAATAACCGATTAGTACCATGTTTTTAGCACATAAGAACAATTGTGGTGTCAATAACGACTTTTAGCCTACAGCTAAGGGCAAAATGGCAAACCTATTATACATCAGCGTATACTTATGGGTTTCTCATTTTGCATTGGGATATAAGCATCAAAAATAGGATTTAATGAATTATATGATTTAATTACATTCCAATATTATGAATTAAAGAAATGATTTAATTACAAAAATCTTGATGTATTCGCACATGGACAATTTTCTTGTAATTTTACCTTCCTTAAATAAACCCTTCGTATGAAAATCCTACATACTTCCGACTGGCATATCGGGAAACAGCTACATAAATATGACCTTGCAGAGGACCTAGATTTATTTTTTAGATGGTTAATAGACTATATCAAAACGGAAAACATTGACGTTCTATTAGTTTCTGGCGATATTTTTGATCAGGCCAATCCGTCTCAAGCAGCTTATAAGCAGTATTACGACCTATTAAGGAGCCTGATACCGCTAGATTGCAAAATTATACTCACTGGTGGAAATCACGATTCACCCGCTGTTTTAAATGCACCTGCCGAATTACTAAAAGCATTCGATATATCAGTGATAGGCGGCGCTAAAGATGCCATGGAAGATATGTTTATTCAGGTAGAAAAGAACAGTGAAAAGCTGGTGGTAGCCGCTATTCCCTTCCTAAAAGATCGCGATATCCGGAAGTCGGCCGCAGGGGAAAGCTACGCTACTAAAATAGAACAGATTAAAGATGGTCTTCGCAGTTATTTTTGGAACGTAAACGAGCATTACAGCCAGCATTATACTGATGAGGTATTTATAGTAATGGGGCATTTGTATGTACAGGGAAGTGAGTTGTCCGAAAGTGAGCGCGATATACAGATTGGGAACCAAGCCGGGGTAGACGCCAATATGTTTGGAACGCTTCCACATTATGTTGCACTGGGGCATATTCATAAGCCGCAGGTAGTTTCCGAGGCACAAAACATTCATTATTGCGGCTCTCCCATTCCATTGAGCTTTTCTGAAAAAGAAGATCGCAAACAAATAAATGTAATAACCCTAGAAAACAACGAAATTTCCAAGGTAGAAATTGTTCCTGTTCCTAAGCATAGAAACCTAATTACCTTTGAGGGAAACCTCCAGGAAGTGGAAGCCAAACTACAGACCTATTCCGAAACTACCACCCTACCCTCCCTAGTGGAACTTATCGTAAATGAGGAAAGGGAAGATTTGGAAAAACGTCAAGCTTTTGAAGCACTCACCGATTCAGAATTCGACAATAACCTCAAAATTGTTAAATCGCGCCTCAATTTCAAAAGTAAAATCAGGGGTGCCAGCGACGCTTTTGCAGTAGGAACGGATGTTTCCGATGTTACCCCCATGCAGATGTTCGAAAAAAAGCTTGGGCTACAGAGCGAACTGGAAAACACAGAGGATCTAAAAAACGCTTTCCGTGAAATTATTGAGGAATTGAACCTATAGTCCATGAAGATTTTAAAAGTAAGATTTGAAAATATACACTCCCTAAAAGGAGAACATGAAATTGATTTTGGCGATGGCATTTTAGCCGATGCCGGATTATTTGCCATTACAGGCCCTACAGGCTCAGGGAAGTCTACCTTATTAGATGTCATAACCCTAGCCCTATACAATCGTATCGCTAGGGTAGACAAATCGGTAAGTAACTCTATCCTAGAAGACGATGGAGGGATCATGACCCGTAACATGAAAAGTTGTTTTGCAGAGGTAGAATACCGTGTAAATGGAAAAAATTATCGCAGCCACTGGTCTATAGAACGCAATAGAAATAATAATTTAAATGCCCGAAAACAGGAATTGGTAGAAGTTGCTACCCAACATATTTTGGAGGAAGGCACCAAAACACCCCAGAAAAACCAAGAGATCATTGGCCTAAGCTATGAGCAATTTGTTAAAGCCATGGTGCTTTCGCAAGGGGAGTTCAGTAAACTGCTCCAAGCTCCTAGAAACGAACGCAATAAGTTATTGGAAGACATTACCGGGGCGAGATCTTATCGTGAAATTGGAAAGGCAGTCTATTTCCGCTACAAGCAGGTAGAAAAGAATATTGCTTTAAAAGAGGCTGGGCTAGAAACCATTGCATTGCTTACAAAAGAAGAAATTGAAGAAAGGAAAAGTAAACTGAAGGCATTAACCCAATCGAAACCTACCATAGAAAAGGCCTATGAAAGCGCCTCAGAAAGAATAAATAATAGAAAGGAACTTCAGAAAAAGCAAACTGAGCATAAAGCCCTGCAAACAGAACAGCTTCAGTTAAAAAAAGATTGGGAGACCTTTCATCCCTATAAAGGAGAATTGGAACAACACGATAAACTAGCTAAATATGGGGCCATCTTAGCTGATTTTGATGCTATAACAAAACAAGAGCTCCAGTTTAAAGAGGCAAGTGACAAACTCGGGAAATCTAAATCCCTAGCAACAATCCAACTCAATTCTCTTTTGGAAGATTCTAATAAACTTCTAGGAGAAAAGGTGGATGTGACCACCGTTAGCGAAAAATTAGAGGTTTTTCGCAATAAAATTGTACAACTACAAGCAGAAGAGAAAAACAAACAAAAGGAAGCCTCCTTATTCCAAGAGCAGGTCAGCATCTACATAAACAAAGTTAATCAGCTAGGGTATCCATTACCTATGGCCGATAAACCCGAACTATTGAAACCCCAAATAGATGCCGTACACCAATCCATACAGAGCGTCCTACAAAGTTCCGGGGCAAACTCCCTAGAGCAATTGGATTTGGAATTGGAAACCCTTCGAAATTTAAACGAAAAGGCAGGGGATTTTCTAAATGCCAAAGAACAGCATCTCAAACTTCAAAAAAACCAGGAGACCCAGCTAGCAAAACTAAAAGAGGTAAATGAGCAGTTAGCAAAAAATAGAAAAATCATAGGATCCTTGGAAAAAGAGGTAGGTGTGGCCTCCAAGGAAATAGAAAGCCTTGAAAAATCGTTGGAACAACAACGTAAACATCAAAGCCTAGAGGCATATCGCTCGCAATTAGAACCAGAGCAACCCTGTCCCCTCTGTGGATCCCTGCACCACCCCTATGCTTCGGACACCCCCCATTTTGATGCAAACGAGGAATTGCTAAACGAAAAAAAGAAGTCGCTTCAAAAGGATTCAACCAACTTAATAAACCTTAAAGCCAACACTGAATTTCTGCAAAAGGGAATTCCCGATATCAATTCTGGGATGGCTACCCTTAAAGAAGAAGGTGCCAAGTATGAGGAAACTTTAAACAAATTGGGACAACAGCTAAAATGGGATTATAAAAACGACTTGGCGACCTTACAGTCTAACCGACACGATTTAAACCTTCGTATAAAAAATATGGAAAGGTCTAAACAAGCCTTCCAAGCGGCTTCCATTTTTAAGGATATAGAGGAGCGATTAAAGCAGTGGGAATTGGCATTGACCTCATATACAGAATTAAAACAGCAGCGGAGTGCCCTCTTTTTCGGTCCAGATATCAATAAAAAGGTACACGAACTTAGCACTTCCATTACGCGTTCTAGTTCTGCTATTTCCTCCCTAAAGGAGCAAATAAAGGAGAATGCAGATAAACTAAAGTCAATTTCGAGTGAAAAAGTAAAGAAAGAGACCGAGTTAAAGGGCATTATATTAAAGGAGGAATTAGACTCCTTGCAAAGTTTACGATCGGGAATACTTCCAGAAGAACGTGCCAGCAAAATAAGAAGACGTGAGAGTCAGCTTAAAGAGATACGAACTAAGCTGACCGAGAAAGAGAGCTCTTTGAAAAAAGCATTGGTGGAATTATTGAAGAAAGATGACCCCACACTTTCCATGGAGGAATTAACCACCTTATTTAAGGATGCGAAGACCAATTGGGATAATCTATCCGTAACTATTGGTAAAATTTCCCAAAGTCTTGAGGAGGATAAAAAAGCTAGGCAACGCCAACAAAAGGTTCAGGAAGAAATAGACCTCCTCAAAAAGGATTTGTCCCTCTGGAAAACTATGAATGATTTAATTGGTGATGCTACCGGAAACAAATTCTCCAATTTTGTGCAGGACCTGACTTTGGAGCAGCTTATTGGCTACGCCAACAAACGACTTTCGGAATTCAGCGATCGATATCTTTTGGATATTCCCACGGCAGAAGAAGCCGAGAAGAGCGATACGCTAAAAGTATATGATAAATATATGGGGAATGCCCGTCGTTCTGTACGAACCTTATCGGGCGGTGAAACCTTTCTGGTAAGTTTGGCCATGGCCTTTGCCCTGTCTGATATTGCTGCTAAAAATGTAAAGATAGAATCGCTTTTTATCGATGAAGGATTTGGAACTTTAGATCCGGAAACACTAGACCAGGCAATTACAATTCTAGAGAAAATGCAAAATGAAGGAGACAAATCGGTAGGGGTTATATCGCATGTAAGCGCTTTAAAAGAACGGATTACCACACAAATTCAGCTGGAAAAAGGTAGTTTAGGGTATTCTACCTTAAAGGTGGTGCAATGATCCTTTGGCACGAGCATGACGCCTGTCTGCCGACATAGGCAGGCTCGTGCCAGCGAATGTTTTTTAGTTATGAAATGATATACATGCAGCTCTGAACATACCCATATCATTATCTGCCCTATACTTGTAGCTAGGACCAAGAGCATGAGCAATTACCAAACCTAAACTACTTTAAAAGTTTCATCCTTTGTTATACCCTTTGCGGCATGGAAAGCCCGCCCAGGATTAGTCGGGCAGGCCCGCCCAAGATTAGTCGGGCAAGCCTTTAGCTCGTGCTTCTATTGAATACAGATTGGGATTTTTTAGTATAAGTAGTTTTTTTTTGTACAAGTAATTTCCAAATAAACACATTGCCAAATCACCAAATTATCAACCCAACCAGCCTTCTCGATCCAAGCTTCTATATTGAATGGCCTCCCCAATATGCGTCCCATTAATTTCTGATACCTTATCCAAATCGGCTATAGTGCGGGCTACTTTTAGGATTCGGTCGTAAGCACGGGCAGAGAGGTTTAAACGTTCCATGGCATTTTTTAGCAATTCCTTGGAAGCCTCGTCCATTTTACAATATTTCCGTATCTGTTTGGTATTCATCTGGGCATTATAATGTACGGTATCCGTATCGGCAAAACGCAGGGTCTGGATTTCCCTAGCTGCTGTGACTCTCTTTCTAATATCAACACTACTTTCTCCTTTTCGGTCTTCCGATAATTTCTCGAAAGGTACCGGAGTCACTTCTATATGGATATCAATTCTGTCTAATAGTGGGCCCGATATTTTACTTAGATACCGCTGCATTTCTGCGGGCGAAGAAGTAACGGGGGCATCAGGATCATTAAAATACCCTCCTGGACTGGGATTCATACTGGCTACCAGCATAAAACTACTGGGGTAGGTTACGGTGAACCGTGCCCTTGAAATAGTAACTTCCCTATCTTCCAAAGGCTGTCGCATTACTTCCAGAACTCCCCGTTTAAACTCTGGCAACTCATCCAAGAACAATACCCCGTTATGGGAAAGGGAAATCTCCCCTGGCTGGGGATAGGCACCGCCTCCAACGAGGGCCACATCACTAATGGTATGGTGTGGACTCCGGAAGGGCCTTTGGTTCATAAGTCCCATATTTTTGATTTTCCCAACCACACTGTGGATTTTGGTGGTTTCCAAGGCTTCATGAAGGGTCATTGGAGGCAGTATGGATGGGAGTCGCTTTGCCAACATCGTCTTTCCAGCTCCTGGCGGACCAATAAGGATAATATTATGTCCGCCTGCAGCGGCAATCTCCATACACCGCTTTATGCTCTCTTGTCCCTTCACATCCGAAAAATCGTATTCAGGGAAATCCAAGGTTTTATAGAATTCCGCCTTAGTATCTATAAGTGTTTGTTCTAAGGGAGTTCCTTTATCGAAAAATGAAATTACTTCTTCTATATTCTCTAT
>NZ_MTAZ01000083.1 GCF_002150785.1 Arenibacter amylolyticus
TCTGTGAGAGGCTCGGGGTGAAATTCCCCTTGCCTACTCGACGCTGGGCCGTTACATACAAGCTGAATAAAATCGAAAATGCTAATTATAGTCTGTGGCAATAATTGAATACTAAAGTTAGCTTTGTGAAGACTTTAGTTAGCAATGGAATCTAAACACGAAATACTCAATTTATTCGGAAAAAACGTTAGAAAGTACCGACGCTTACTCAATATTTCACAAGAAGAATTAGCACATAAAGCTGACCTTCACAGAACCTATATTGGAATGATAGAGAGAGCGGAAAAAAATATAACACTTGTTAATATTGAGAAAATTGCTAATGCTTTAGAAGTCAAAATAGAAGACTTATTAAAAGACAGCAATAATGAACATTACAATTGAAGAATTTTACGAACTACTTGACAATAAATACATAATAGTAGAGTCATTTCGCGAACATTCAAAAGCTTCAGAAAAATATATCGATGTAACTTTTGTACAAAAAGATGGTTTCACTTGGAAAGGTTCAATACCATATTATTACAGAAGAACTGGACTTTTTATAGAAACACCTGAAGAACTCATTGAATACTTAAATGAGATTTATTCGCATTTCACTCAAAAAGAGATTACTGAATTTCAAGCCAAAGAAAGAGCAAGATGGAATAACGAAATGTCTGGAAAAAAGACAACGAAAGGATTTTTTGATGAATTACTTGACCTTGAATGGAAAAGTGTTAAATACGATTTACCAAATAATCCTAATTGGGCGAGAAGAATTCAAGATATTAAGGAGTTTGGTTACACTTTAGCAACCGATACAAGAAGAAAAGTTAAAGACAAATACGAAACTGACACACATATATTACTCGTACCACTGCCAAAAGGTGGTGTTACAGGCTACGAGGTAATGTCTGCTGCCTTTAAAGCAAAAGCTATTTCAGTTATGGAATCTATAAATGTTTTTGAGTATAGCAAGGCAAATAAACATGGTTTATTACCTGACCACAAGTTTCCTGAAATTAGATGGGACGAGGAAACCAGACAGGAGAATCCCGAAGAAATGCCTGAAAGAGAAATAAAAGAAAAATTTCAACTTTTAGATAATCAAAGAAATCAACAGAAAAGAGAAGTTTGTAGAAAGTGCTTCCAAACAGGAATAAGAGGACAACTTTATGGGATAAACTATTATTATGCTGGCACAGAAAAGTGGCCTGATGAGGTTCCTAAAATTGGAAAAGAAGCAGAAAAAGGATGTGTTGGGTGTGGATGGTACGACATTCAAAAATGGAGAGAAAGTCTTAATGAATTTGTTAATAACAATAAATAGAATTGCATACTAAAGTTATCATTTTTTAATAGCTTTGCGTTTAAATAAAGGAATATTATGAGTAAAAATTTAACATTTGGTAGTGTTTGTTCAGGCATAGAAGCATCACAATTAGCTTTTTCACCATTTGGCTTTAAGCAATTATGGAGTTCAGAAATTGCAGAGTTTCCATCAAAAGTCCTCGAACATCATTTCCCTACAATTCCAAATGTTGGAGATATGATAAACATTCCTACTTCCATTCTGAATCGTGAATATGAGGCACCTGATTTATTTTGTGGCGGAACACCATGTCAAGCCTTTTCATTGGCAGGTTGGAAAAATGGACTTGCTGACGAAAGAGGTCAGCTCACTATGACTTTTATTGAAATTGCAAATGCAATCGATAAAATAAGATTGGAAGATGGAAAAGACAGAAGTATTGTTCTATGGGAGAATGTCGAGGGAGCACTTAACGATAAAACAAATGCTTTTGGTAATTTTATTGCTGGTTTAGCAGGTTTTGATGAGGAAATCAAAGTAAAAAAATGGACGAAATCTGGTTATTTAGAGGGTAAAGATAGAAATGTTGCTTGGCGAGTCATAGATGCCAAATATTTTGGACTTCCGCATCAAAGAAAAAGATTATATGTTCTTGCAGGTGGCAAAGACTTTAAACCTGACCAAATACTATTCGAATTTGATAACAAAAACATAGTAAAGGAATTAAAATCAAAATCATCTAAAAACCCTACGAACTCACTTACTCTTTTTTCATCGTCAACAAAGGAGCAAGAAAATGAAAAAGTATTTTACAAAAACGGTGTGAAATTTGAAATATTTAGAGAATATACAGACTGTCTTTATGCTGCTTATGGCACAAAATGGAATG
Organism: Arenibacter amylolyticus; assembly: GCF_002150785.1. GTDB lineage: Bacteria > Bacteroidota > Bacteroidia > Flavobacteriales > Flavobacteriaceae > Arenibacter > Arenibacter amylolyticus. The sequence continues at coordinate 2,184 of NZ_MTAZ01000083.1, forward strand.
GAAACGCAGCCGCATATAACGGTTCATTATATGTAGCTGAAAACGATAAAATAAGGCGTTTAACACCATTAGAATGTGAACGGCTTATGGGATTTCCTGATAATTACACAAAGGTAAATGGAAACAGCCATACCAATAGATTTCAAGCTGTAGGAAATTCTTGGGCAGTTCCTGTTGTTAAGTGGATTGGAAATAGAATAAGTGATTATATCTCACATAGCATTAAGAATAATTTCATTGATTGGCAGAAATCAATTAATCCAGAAAAGAATAATCAAAATGCAAAACTTTATTTACTTCGAGATGTAAATAGAATTACTCGTTTTGAGTATTTAAATTCTTCAAATATTCCAAATAATCCAGTTTTCGGAGATTTAAGAGAAATCGTTGAACCTAATCATGCTTTGGATAAATTCTTTTTAAGCTCAAAAGCGTGTGCAGGAATTTTAAGAAGAAAACATGAACGTAACAAAAACATGAATTCTGAATTGCAAGCTTTAATGGAAAAAATATGCGATGAAGAAAATCAAAACGACTCGATTGAAAAGAAAGAAAGCCAGCATGTAACAATGTGTATAAGTAATAGCGGTTTAAGTGATTCAAATGAAAGTGATAGTGTCTATCAGAATTCAGTGCTTAATCAAAAAGTTGTTGGTTAAAATCCGCTACTACTCATAGTGTGCCAAGAAGCAGCCACGGCAATAAAATGGCTGCATGCTGTAAATAAGATGATGGTAGGCCCATCAGAGTCGTTGTATAGGCGATGGCTCTAAACCACCCAAAGGTGCTGTTGTGAATAGCAATGGTACTGAGCGTTTGGGAGAATCCGATCCATGAGGTCGGCAGGTATGGATAATGGAGATGAACGAAAGTGAACCGCTGATGAGGTGTCGAGAAGTGCGTACCTCCAGTCAAAAGCTACGAAGTATGAGACGGAGTGAAAAGTGATGTTGCTCATAATATCAACTACAGAGAGCACCTATTTATTTTCTGTAGGGCTGGCGTCATTCAGATGGCAAGAACTTTATTCAGGCTTATTTACGGAACTTGGGAAACTGTATGCAAATGCCAAGGGAAATGCACAATAAGAACAACTTAGAGGCAAAATACCGATAGTGCATGCAGAGGCAGACCAAGCCGTAGTAGCAATGAAGTTTCTGTAATGGAAATGGAGCGAAGGGCTTGGGTTGTACCGTTTTATTTTATTGACCAACTCATAAGAATGAGGATGAATTTATGGAATGAAACAAAATCAATACCGATAAGCCGCCAAATGGTTTGGGAGGCTTATCAAAAAGTGCGTTCCAACCAAGGGAGTGCAGGAGTAGATGCGGTAAGTATGCAAGAATATGATACCAATCGCAGCAAACACTTGTACAAACTATGGAATCGAATGGCATCGGGGAGTTATTTTCCCCCGCCCGTCAAAGAGGTGGAAATACCCAAGAAGGATGGAAGCATCCGAAAACTGGGTGTGCCTACCATAAGTGACAGGGTAGGACAAATGGTAGTCAAGATGTTCATAGAGCCAAGATTAGAGGGCGTATTCAGTCCCAATTCTTACGGTTATCGACCGAATAGAAATGCACATCAAGCATTACAAAAAGTTCGGGAAAACTGCTGGAAACAAGACTGGGTAATCGACCTTGACATCAAAGGATTCTTCGACAACATCGATCATCGGAAACTGATGCTTGCCGTAAAGAAGCACGTACCCGAAAATTGGGTGGTTCTCTACATCGCTCGATGGTTGGAAGCACCCGTTTTTACAACATCCGGACAACTCGTACAAAAAGAAGGGAAAGGAACGCCGCAAGGAGGCGTAATAAGCCCACTGTTGGCGAACCTATTTCTTCATTACGCTTTTGACAAATGGTTGGAAAATGCGGATGCAGATGTACAGTTTACACGTTATGCCGACGATGCGATCGTACATTGTAAAAGCAAAGCTCACGCAGAACAGATACTAAATGCGCTACATCAAAGGATGGAATCCGTAGGATTGGAATTACATGCACAAAAGACGAAGATCGTCTATTGTAGAGACTATCGCCGTAAAGGAAAACACCCGATTGTCAAGTTTGATTTTCTGGGCTATTCCTTTCAGCCGAGAAGTGCATTCTCCAAGAAAACAAAGAAAATGTTCTTAGGCTATGATTGTGCCATCAGTATCAGTTCGAGAAAACGAATCGCCGACAAGTTAGGAGAGCTCAACGTGAACAAGTTAAATTTTAAAAGCATTGTAGGAGTTGCCCAATACCTAAATCCAATGATCAGAGGATGGGTGCGTTACTACGGTAAATTTAAGATGTACGAACTCACAAAAGTCTTCCGATTGCTAAGTGCGCGCTTGGTTTGGTGGGCAAGGAGAAAGTATAAGCGCTACAAAACCAGCATGGGGAAAGCCTATAAATGGTTGACAACAGTCAGGAAACAATTTCCGACTTTGTTCTACCATTGGCGTTTTTCTGAAATAAATGTAGTAGCTTAGATTTGTACAATAAGAGCCGTATGATGGGAGACTATCACGTACGGTTCTGTGAGAGGCTCGGGGTGAAATTCCCCTTGCCTACTCGATCACTTTAACGTTAGAAGGTTATTTGCAATAAAAATTAGAGCAGCTTCGGGACTTCCCTTTTTTTGCTGCCTATCCTATAAATTGACCAATCTGTACGCAAGTGGTGCGTTTATCAGGGCAGCAAAAAATCTACGTTCTGTTAAGTTGTGG
>NZ_MTAZ01000084.1 GCF_002150785.1 Arenibacter amylolyticus
CAATAGCGTCCTAAACGTTTAAAAAAGGAAGGGAGTTTTGTAACTCAAAGTTATCTTTGAGGTGCGAAACAAAAATCAACCCTTCCCATGACAAATATAACCCTGTTTTCACAGATAATTAAAAAACTTGATCGTTCTTCTTTCAATAAAATGGTCAGAGAAAAGCAAACGGACAAGCATTCCAAAGGATTTAATAGCTGGACCCATATGGTCTCGATGCTTTTCTGCCAGTTTGCCAAGAGCCAATCCGTCCGTGATATCAGCAACGGGCTCCGCTCGGCCACCGGTAACCTGAACCATTTGGGAATTGAGAGGGCTCCGTCCAAATCCACGGTCAGCTATCAAAACCAGAGACGGGACTGGGAACTCTTCAGGGATTATTACTATAAACTGCTCCAAACATTAGGACAGCATGCCTATCGCAAGCGTGTAAAATTCAGGATCAAATCAAAGATATTCCTGCTGGACTCCACTACCATAAGCCTGTGCCTAAGCCTTTTTGATTGGGCGAAATACAAGACGGCAAAAGGCGCCATAAAGATGCATACACTTCTGGATTATGATGGGCATCTGCCGGCCTATGTGAACATTACAGATGGAAAGACAGCGGATAACAAGGGTGCTTATGACATACCGCTGTTAAAACAGAGCGTCATTGTTGCCGACCGGTTCTACAATGATTTTTCCCTGCTCAAGGTCTGGGACAGCAACCAGGTGTTTTTCGTTATTAGGCATAAAGAAAACATCCGGTTTAAAAGTATTAAGGAGAACGAACTCCCCGACGATATGCACGGGCATATCCTAAAGGATGAAATCATTGAACTCACGGGGTACCGGTCGTCCCAGAAATACTCCAAGCGGCTTAGAAGGGTGGCCATATGGGATGATGAGAACCAGCAGGAAATAGAACTCATCACCAACCAAAAGACTTGGACAGCAAACACGATAGGTGAACTTTACAAGGCACGTTGGCAGATAGAAATATTTTTCAGGGAAATAAAACAGTTGCTACACATTAAGTCTTTCGTGGGCACATCGGAAAATGCGGTAATGATCCAAATATGGACAGCCTTGATTACAATCCTCGTCCTTAAGGCATTGAAAGCGATAGGAAAATACCCCTGGCACTTATCGAATCTGGTCTCTTTTATAAGATTGAACCTTTTTGTCAAGATAGACCTTCAAAAATGGCTAGACGAGCCTTTTGTCGAGCCAAAACCGCCGCCCGGAAATCTAAGGCAGGGGGTCCTATTTTGAAAAAGGAAAGAAATACACTGAAAAGAACAGTAAAAACGGTAGTTTTAGAACTTCCTGAAATCGTTTAGGACAGTATTG
>NZ_MTAZ01000085.1 GCF_002150785.1 Arenibacter amylolyticus
AGAGAAGAAACCGGGAATCAAATTTGAAAAAGAGCAAAATCAAAATGGACAATTAGCATTATTTTGCTAAATGCTTATCCCGAACTCAGGTTATAAAGCTTTTGAGCGCTTAAGAGGGCAACCCATGGAGGCTTATCGGCATTAGGCGCCATGGATCTCTCCGTTAAACATAAACTACAAGGTCCCCAAACCTTGCAGGGTGATCCTTTTAATTGCAACATGGCTGACTGGAAAAGACCAATAAACGCAGGCAAGGGATTAATTGAGCTTCATTAAATAATTGGTTTTTGAATAGCCCCCAGATGTATCCGGGGGTTAAAATTGTTGCCAAAAATGGGCCTTAGCCCAACTCAAATACTCTAGGAGCTATTTCCTTTCATCGACATAGTACCCTACGCCCCTTTTCATGATCCTATACACTAGCAGAAATAACACCTTCCAATGGGATGGTAGCAGCGCCCAGAATTCCCCGTTTACATTTTCTCTCATGCAAAGGGAGGGTAAGAAATACAACCTTTCCATTCCATGGCCTACAATAATATTACCTCAATTTACCCCTAAATAGCCTATAAAATACCACTCTGGGGTAATATCTAATGCGTATTGAGTAATATATACTAAGGATTTCCTGTTTTATATATTTTTCTTTGTTAGGGAGCTTCGTGAAATTTATTTCCAAGCGGATACCAATCAAAGGTAAAATGAAGACCAGCTACCTCTGAGATCAGGGGTATATAGTGGGTAATTTTCACCCTGCTCCAACTAAATAACGCCAGACTGCTATACGGTAGTACCAACATTACAAGGTTTTTATTTACTCCCAGATCTAAATTGAACTTAACCAAGGAATAGGCAATGTACAACACGCTATTTTATAGGTGTAAGCTTGTTTCACTTAGGTTGGCAATCTAAATACAGGAAAGATATGTTAACAGGAATCGATTATTTTATTGTGATTTCCTACATCGTGGGGATGTTGTTATTGGGCTTGTATTTCAAAAAATTCGTCCACAATTCCAAGGATTATTTTCTGGGCGGTAAGAGCATGCCGTTTTGGGCTATAGCAATGTCCATTGTGGTCTCCGATATTGGCGCTTTGGATTTTGTTGGAGTTTCTGGTCAGGCCTATCGCTACGGGGTTTCCGTAGGAAATTTTGACTGGGTAGGCTCTGTGCCGGCTATGTTATTGGCGGCTTTTATTTTCATCCCCTATTTCTGGCGAGGGGGCATGTATACCATCCCGGAATATTTGGGTAGGCGATATAATCAGAAAGTAAGGACCATAGCTGCCGTAACCTGGATTGTGTTTTTCGCGTTAAATCTAGGCGTGCTCTTCTGGGCCAGTGCGGTCTTGCTAAATGTCTTAATGGGATGGCCTATTTGGATCTCTATCCTTGCTACGGCCGGGGTGGTGGGACTCTACACCTATTTTGGGGGGATTACCGCAGTGATCATGACCGACGTGGTACAGATGATCATCATGTTTATTGGCGGATTCGCCCTAGTTTTTCTAAGCTTATACGAAGTTGGTGGCTGGGATAATATGGTAGATAAAATTGCAGCCATGGGTCCGGAATACCAACGTCATTTCGATATCATCCAACCCTCAGATACCAAATCGCCCTTCCCGTGGACGGGCATTTTGTTTGGACTCACCTTTGTGATGGCCAACGCATATATGATTGGTAACCAATCTATTGTGCAGCGTTGCCTTACCGCTAAAAATGAATGGCATGCCAAAGCAAGTATGATCTTTGGCTCAGCACTAAAAATGTTTATTCCCTTTTTGGTACTCTTTCCAGGGCTAATGGCCGTTGTAGTGCATCCAGATCTAGCAGATGGCGATCAGGCGCTGCCTATGATGATAAAATCTATCCTTCCCCCTGGACTCGTAGGGCTCATGTTTGCCGCATTTTTCGCAGGCCTAATGTCTAGTGTAGATTCCTTACTCAACTCAACCGCCACCCTCTTTACCAAGGATATCTATGAAACTTTTATCAAAAAAGGAGCTTCTGACCGCCACTATCTAAAAGTAGGACAGTTCACTACCCTGTCCTTGTTGGTGATAGGGGTAGCCACATCCCCCATTAGCAGTGATTTCCCCGGTATCTACGTGGCCATACAAACCTTTATGTCCTATTTTCAAGGGCCCTTGTTCGCCATTCTTTTGCTGGGAATCTTTTGGAAACGCACTACCCAATGGGGCGGACTTACCGCATTGGTGGTCGGAATTGGTTTTGCTGTGTTCCTAAACGTTTTTAAAGATCGGTTTTTTACCATAGAAGATCCCTTCCTATATATTTCATGGTGGTCCTTTTTATTGGGCTTCCTTGTAAATATAACGGTAAGCCTTGTAACCAAACGCCATTCGGAAGTTCAATTGGAGGGCTTGGTGTTTAACCCTAAAATCCTAACTAGTAAAAAAGCCCAATAATATGTTCAATTTCGATTGGTTGTCCGGTATTTCCCAAGAAACTGCTAAAATGATATTCCTCTCCTTGTATGCTTTTATTGGATTCTTGGTGCTTCTGTTGCCCAGAGAGTATGTGTACGTAGGGATAAAAAAAGAGGACAGACGTTGGTATCACAATCTTAAACTGTGGTCGCTTTGCGTGCTGTTTATTTTGTCGTTTATCTATTATCTGTTTTAAACTTTTATTATGAATGAAATGGAACAAAAAGGAAAATTCAAAGAAGCCCAGATAAACAATGCTTTAGGGATGTTTATACTGGTTTTTGGCATAATAATACTATTCGGCATGCTCTATACAGAAACCTTTGTGCAGCATATGACCGATTTAGTTGCTGGAGCACTGTTAATCCTAATTGGTGGAGGAATGGTGTGGCGGGCTAGAAAAAGGCTTAGCAAACTAAGGAATAGAATAAACAGGGGGAAGGAGAAACAATGAGGGGAAGAGATAAGCTAGAATTAAGAGACCATTGGTTCCTTCAGAGTTCGGAGAAGGTGACGGCTACAGGGGAAGAATTATCTACCACCCCATCTAGTTTAAGTGGGTGGATTCCCTGTAAAGTGCCTTCAACGGTATTGGGTGCCATGGTAGAAAATGGCTTGGTTGGCGACCCTTATTTTGGGGAGAATTTAAAAGCGATCTCTGCCGAGCAGTTTAAAGTTTCCTGGTGGTATGTTACCCATTTTCAATTAGAAGGGGAAGAGGCCAACGGCTTTGCTCAGCTGAGGTTCCACGGTATTAACTACAAGGCCAATGTTTGGTTAAATGGGCAGTTAATTGCAGATACAAAAACAATCGATGGTGCCTTTAGAATCACCTCTTTTAATGTGAGCGATTTTCTGTTGACAGAAAGAAATGTCCTTGCGGTGGAGGTGATTCCTCCCCAACCAGGGGATTTTAGCACGGGCTTTGTAGATTGGAATCCGGCGCCTCCCGATGGAAATATGGGAATATTTAGGACGGTTGGCCTTCACTTTCACCGCGGGGGGCTTCTAGATAAACCTTTCGTAAAGTCCAAGGTAAATAAAAAGACACTACAAGAAGCCGCCCTAACTATTTCCGTAGAAGTACATAATTTTTTAGATACTACTTTTTCAGGAAACCTAGTGGTAAAAGTTGCTGGGGTTTCCCTAGAGAAAAAGATTAGCATTCCGCCCTATAGCAAGGAACTGATAATGATGGAAGGGGAGGAATATCCCCAATTAAACCTTAAAAACCCCAAACTATGGTGGCCTGTAGGGATGGGAGAAGCAGTTTTGCACTCGTTAGAAATGACCCTTTTTAAGGGGGAAGCTATTTCCGATACGGAAAGTATACGCTTTGGAATCCGGGAAGTGGAAGATTATTGGCTGAACGATATTCACCGCGGATTTAAGGTTAATGGCAAGAAAGTATTGATAAAGGGAGCTGGCTGGACAGATGATATGCTGTTGATGGATACCCATGAAAGTTTGGAGGCCCAAGTGAAGTACGTTAAACACATGAACCTTAACTGTATCCGCTTGGAGGGAATTTGGGGCAAAGACCATAAATTATACGATCTATGCGACGAGCATGGAATTCTGTTGATGGTAGGTTGGAGCTGTCATTGGGAGCACGAAATACATTTGGGAGTACCCGTGAATGAGCGCTTTGGAGGCGTGTACAAGTCAGAGGATATAGCACATATTGCCCAGGCTTGGGAAAATCAGGTGATTTGGTTGCGTAACCATCCCAGTATCTTTGTATGGACGGTAGCCAGCGATAAGGTGCCTATTGCGGAATTGGAACAGCGGTATGTGGAAACTTTTGCCAAGTACGACCCTAGTAGGCCCTACTTAAATAGCACCGGGGGGGTGGGTAGCGATCAACATGTTGTTGGATCTGAGGACGTTATTAGTGAAATTAGTGGTTCTTCCGGGGTGAAAATGTTGGGTCCCTATGCCTATACCGCTCCTATCTATTGGTTTACAGATACCCGGTTTGGGGGTGCGTACGGTTTTAATACGGAAACAGGCCCTGGAGCCCAGCCGCCCCAATTGGAAAGTTTAAAGAAGATGTTGCCCAAAGATCAATTATGGCCCATCAATAGGGTGTGGGATTATCACTGTGGCCGGTACGAGTTTTCCGACCTAAGTAGATTTACTAAGGCAATGGACCAACGCTACGGTCCCCCAAATTCCCTGTGGGAATTCGATAAAAAAGCACAAGCCATGAACTACGAGTTGATGCGTCCCATGTTGGAAGCCTTTCAAGTGTATAAAGAAAAGTGCACGGGAGTAATTCAATGGATGTTAAATGCTGCCTGGCCCAAAATGTACTGGCAGTTGTACGATTATTACCTAAATCCCACTGCAGCCTTTTACGCCACTAAAAAAGCCTGCTCCCCGCTCCATCTCATATATAATTATGGGGATAAGCAGATATATGCTGTAAACGATTATTTATATCCCATAGAAAATCTGCAGGCCCGTATAAGGGTGTTTTTCATCAATTCTGAAGTTCTTTTGGATGAAAGCGTTTCTTTTAAGCTAGGCAAAGATACTTCGGCCGCCATTTTTAATCTGGGGGAGCTGAGGGGAATGTCTACCACCTATTTTGTAGATCTGCGATTATACGATAGGGAGCTTAAGGAAGTGTCCAATAATTTTTATTGGCTCTCTACCAGGGAGGAGGTGTTGGATTATGAGGCAGATTTGGGCGACTTTGCCTTTCATACCCCAAGTGCGGAATATGCAGATCTCACATTGTTGAACGACCTACCTAGGACCCAGGTATCGGTAACCCATCATGTGATGCAAGAAGGAACCAATCAGCGCTTGCGAGTCCACCTAAAGAATAAGGGAAATCATATCGCCTATCTAATCAACCTAAAAGTAAAAAATAAGGCAACCGGTAAACTACTACTCCCCATCTTCTGGGAAGATAACTTTATAAACCTGCTCCCTGGGGAAGAGAGGGAACTCACCGCTTCTTATTCATTTTCCGCAGAAACAGATTTAAAAGTGGAGGGGTGGAATATAGCGTCGAGTAAGGAAAATCCCAAAGGGCATACATCAACGTTGAAATCGACCTTAAAAAATGAAAAAACTAGCAATACATGGCGGGGCTCCCTCTAGAGATGTTACTAATAATCCTTGGCCAACATGGCCGGTATGGGGCCAGGAGGAGGAAAATGCCCTTTTAGAGGTACTCCATAGCGGGGTGTGGTCCTATAATGGACCTAAGGAAACTGAATTTAACCGACTTTTTGCAGCGTTTACTGGGGTAAATCATGCTATTTGTACGGTAAATGGTACCGTCACCATGCAAATAGCCCTAGAGGCTCTAGGGGTTGGCCTGGGAGATGAGGTGATTGTACCCGGACTTACCTGGCAAGCTACAGCTGCAACGGTATTGGACGTAAATGCCATCCCTATTTTGGTAGATGTTAGTGAAGAAAATTGGTGTATTGATCCTACAGAAATTGAGAAAGCCATCACCCCTAAAACAAAAGCGATTATTCCCGTTCATTTATATGGGGCCTTTGCCGATATGGACGCAATAATGACCCTGGCCAAGAAACATAGTTTATATGTAATAGAGGACTGTGCCCACAAGCATGGTGGAGAGTGGAAGGGTAAAAAAGCGGGAAGTATTGGGCATATTGGGAGTTTTAGTTATCAGCTTTCCAAACATCTTACCGCCGGGGAAGGAGGATCCGTCACCACCAATGATCCCGTGTTGGCCGAAAGAATGGATGCCCTAAGAAATTGTGGGCGTAGACCAGAAACAACCATAACAGAAGGGATGGATAAAGGTGCGGGGGAATATGGAGACGATGATGGTAACTTTATACAGTCTGGGAACCTGCGGATAACAGAGTTTCAGGCCGCTATACTGATAGAAGGATTAAAACGGTTGCCACAGCAGAATGCTCTTAGGGATGCCAATGGGGAGTATTTAAACAAATTACTATCCCATATTCCAGGAGTTTCCCCAATTATTAGAGACCAAAGGGAAACCCAAAAGGCCTATTTTAATTTTGCATTTCGCTATCATAAAAAAGAGTTTAAGGGTTTACCTATAGATAAGTTTAGAAGTGCCTTGCAAGCAGAATTAGGGATTGTGGTAGATGCCAGTTACGAACCCCTAAACAACTGTTCCCTCTATGTGCCACTTACCAAACCGGCCAGGCACAAGTTAAACGATGCCTATTGGAAAGCCATTGACCCAAAGCGATTTTCCTTGCCCGTTTGTGAGCGGATATTTAAGGAAGAATCGGTTTGCATGCACCACAAAGTGTTGATGGGGAGCAAGGATGATATGGATCTGATCGCTAGGGCCATTCAGAAAATATATGCCCATGCTGGGGAGTTATTAGAATAAGGAAAATAGCCAATCTGTGAACTTATAAAATGGATACTATAAAGATGGCCCTTATAGGGACGGGTTTTATTGCAGACTATCACGCACGTGGATTACAAACCTTAGCGGGGGTAGAAATGGTGGCTGTAGTTTCAAAAAACATAGGCAATGCCAAAAAATTTGCTGCGAAATATGGAATCAAAAAAGCCTATGATACAATCACCGAGGTGGCGGAGGACACCACTATAGATGCGGTAATCATCAGTACGCCCAATAAGTTTCATGCGCCTTACGCCCTGAAATTTTTGGAAAAGGGGAAGGATGTTTTTATTGAGAAGCCCATGGCAATGAACGCTGCAGAATGCAGAGAAATAAGGGAGGTGGCCAATAAAGAACAGCAATTGGTGATGGTAGGGCATATGTGGCGTTTTGATAGGGATGCCCAATACATTAGGGAAACTGTAGCCTCTGGGGTGTTGGGAAAAATCTTTAAAACCAAAGGTTATGGAATTCATGAGAACTGGGGACCTTCCGGTTGGTTTGTAAATAAGGAACTGGCCGGTGGCGGTGCTTTGGCAGATATGGGAGTACATGCTATTGATACGGTAAGGTATCTGTTAGGAGACCCCAAACCCGTTCAAGTGTATGCCCGCATTTCCACACAGTTTGGGAATTATGAGGTAGATGATACCGGGATTTTAATAATCACCTGGGACAACGGGTCCGAAAGTATTATTGAAAGTGGTTGGTGGCACCCTCATAAGGAGGGGCCAGAGGCCAGTACCGGGTTATATGGAACCAAGGGGTATGCCAACCTTTTTCCTACCTTCCTAAAAACTCCCAAAGATGAGGGGTTTGAAACAATCGTTCCACAGCTACCAGAGCGAACAGAACACTGTGATCAGTCCATTTATACCCGGCAGATGGAGCATTTTGTCAACTGTATAAAGAGGAGGGAAACCCCAGTTCCCGGAATAGAGGAAGGACAAGTGGTACTCACCATCGTAGATGCGGCCTACCAATCGGCCAAAACAGGGGAAAGCGTCACTCTATAGCGGTGCTAAAAACGTTACAATGAACTATGGATAAGTGGAGGAAATCTACAAAGAATATCATTTTCGACTTGGACGGAACCCTGTGGGATCCCCTTGAAATGAGCGTGAAAGCCTGGCATAAGGCCTTAGGGGATAATCCGTGTATACAAGCACCCATAACAGAAGAAGAAATAAAGGGAATACTGGGGATGCAACATAATTTGGTGGGTGCTAGTTTGTTTCCCTATTTAACAGAGGTTCAGCAGCAAGTAGTAATGCAAAGCTGTTATGCGGCAGAAGTAGAAAGAATTAAAGCGTTTGGAGCCATACTCTATCCGCAGTTGGAAGAAACCCTCGCCTATTTAGTCAGAAACTACCAATTGTATATCGTTAGTAATTGCCAGGCAGGATATATAGAAGCCTTTTATGAATATCACGGGTTGGAATCCTATTTTTTAGATTGTGAATGTTCCGGGAATACCGGCAAATCCAAAGCAGAAAATATTGAGATGCTCCTTAAAAGAAATAATCTTGAAAACGCAATTTATATAGGAGATACCCAAGGGGATTACGAGGCAGCCTTGGCAAATGAACTTCCCTTTGTTTTTGCCGAGTATGGATTTGGACAGGTACCCGAGGCCCACTACATCTTGAAAAATATCGCAGGATTAAAAAAGTTGTTGTAAAAGGAGGTTTTCTACCTACCGCTTAATCAAAACAATTATTCAAGGGAGGTAAATTGGGTGGGAATTATGATTTATACTACTCCTCATACTCTTTTATTTAGAGATTATTTTTCCCGAATTCAAGGTCGTCAGAAGTATGGAAATGAAGGAATAGGTTAATAAGATATTGACGAAAATATCCCAAATTTTTATCATAAAGATAAAGATGGTTAAGATTTACTATATAATTAATAAAATGTAATGCAGTATAGTGCTTTTTATGGGGTAGATTTGTTAGGGGAATGATTAACCAAACCGTTAAAAACATACAACATGGAAAAACAATATGTAAAGATCTTATTACTGCTGCTGTTGGGCATGAAGACTACCATCATGTTGGGACAGCAAGAAGTAAAGGGAGTTATTAGTAGTGAAACGGGAGAATTGCTCCCAGGGGTTTCCGTGGTAGTAAAGGGAACCACTACGGGGGTAACCTCAGATTTTGATGGTAACTACAGTATCACGGTGCCTGGGGAGAATACGGTACTTCAATTCTCGTACTTGGGGATGCAAACCCGTGAGATAACCGTAGGAAATCGGACCATTATCAATGTTACGATGGCAACTTCCTCGGAAAAACTGGATGAGGTGGTAGTAACGGCATTGGGAATTTCTAGGGAGAAGAAATCCTTGGGGTACGCGGTAAGCGAAGTCAGTGGCGATGCCATAGACAATGTACCGCAAGAGAATGCCTTAAACGCCCTATCCGGGAAGGTGTCCGGGGTGGCAATTAACTCTACCGGTGGGCCAGGCTCTACGGTAAATATTAATATTAGGGGCGCCTCCTCACTTTCTAGTGACAACCAACCACTATTTGTGATTGACGGTGCGCCAGTAATCAGTTCCGTAAATAATATTGGCGGGGTAGGCCGTGATAATAGGGCCGATTTCGGGAATGCTATTTCAGATATAAATGCCGATGATATAGCAAGCATGACCGTATTGAAAGGGGCAAGTGCTGCAGCACTTTACGGGTCTAGGGCTGCAAATGGCGTCATATTGATAACTACTAAAAAAGGAAAAGCTAAAAAGGGCTTGGGGGTAACCATAAACTCCAGTACCGTTTTTGACATCCCCTATCGTTACCTAGACACGCACAGAAGGTTTGCCGCCGGGTCTAGACCCTATACCGAAGATAATTTTCCATCTAATTCGTACGGGGCTATTATTGTCGGGGAAACCTCCTCGGCTTGGGCCGGTCCGGCATTGGATCAAGGGGTGAAAGCCATTCATTGGCCCTATACCCAGGAAGAAATAAATAGCGGGGTGCCAGTGCCAAGAGAGTTGAAATCCTACAACAATGCCCCTAACTTTTTCAATACCGCAATAACCACTACCAACAATGTGGCCATCCAGGATAATACGGAAAGGATAAACTATAGATTGTCCTATACCAATATGGAGCACAAAGGGTTTATCCCTAATTCCGATCTCAGTAGGAATAGCATCAACTTAAATTCGGCATTAAACCTAAATGATAGAATAAAGATCAGTTCTAGCCTCAACTATACGAAATCCGGTGCCGATAATAGGCCGGCATCTAATCGCGGCGCCAATCCCATGCAAGCCCTTTATGAAACGGCACCCCATATAGATGTGCGTCAGATGAAAGATTATTGGTTGCCCGGCTATGAGGGATTCCGACAAAATTCTCCCTATGCCTTTGGGGACGACCCTACCGATACCGAATGGAATAACCCTTATTTCTTGGCCCATGAGGTGAATAACGGATTTGAAAGAAACCGCTTTTATGGGAATGCTAGGGGAGATTGGCAACTTACAGACGAGTTTTCCGCTATGGTTCGCTATAATTATGATGAAATAAAGGAGGTGCGCGAAACCAAAATGTCCAAGGGATATACCCAGGATATCAATGGGGCTTATGGTATAACCAATATCCTAAACAATGAGACCAATATAGATTTCTTACTTACCTATGCAAAGGATTACGATAATTGGGATTTCTCTGCATCGGTAGGGGGAAATAAACGGACCGCCAGTTCCATGAGCGTTACCAATTCTACCAAGAACAGAGGATCTGGATTATTGGCGCCGGGTCTCTTTACCCTTTCTAATATTGCCCCGGACAACCTAAACTATAGTTCTTTTAAGAGTGAGCGGCAGGTAAATAGCCTGTACGGACTGTTAAGTATAGGATATAAAGACATCCTATATATAGATGCTACGGGAAGGAACGACTGGTCTAGTACCCTGCCAGATAGCAATAACTCCTATTTCTATCCGTCCATATCTTCCAGTTTACTATTGCAAAATGCGTTGGATTTGGGTAATAAGGTTTCCTTGATAAAATTAAGGGCAGGTTATGCCGAGGTAGGAAACGATACTAGTCCCTACAATTTGCAACCGGTACTGAACAGTGGCGACTCCTGGGGCAATGCTTCATTACTATCGGTTCCTGGAACCCTTTTAAATCCAGATCTAAAATCGGAGTCCCAAAGCTCTTGGGAGGTGGGTACGGACGTGGCCTTATTTGGAAATCGCCTGCGAATGGATTTCACCTATTACGAAAGCAAGAATAGGGATCAGATATTTCCTGTTAGTACGCCCATTGCCTCGGGATATGGTTCTAGGTTTATAAATGCAGGTTTGCTCACCAGTAATGGGGTAGAAGCCGGATTGGGCGGAACCATAATTTCCAATACCGATTGGCATTGGGATATGGGCTTTGTCTTCAGTAGAAACCGTACCAAGGTAATAGAGCTGGCAGAGGGCATGAACTCTATAACCCTATGGACCGACGCCAAAGGAGGTGCCATCACCTGGCTGGGCGAAGAAATAGGAAATATTATTGACCGTGCCATGGTGCGGGTAGATGATCCCAATTCACCTTACCACGGTTGGCCAATTATTGACGATTCTGGTTTTGAAGACAGTGATAGAACACTGGAGGATGCCGATGGCAATAGGGTGGCTCCCATTATAGGAAACTTTAATCCAGATTTTAATCTGGGGATGACCACTTCGGCCTCCTATAAAAATTGGTCCATCACCATGAATTTTGATTGGCGTAAAGGCGGACAGTTTGTTTCGCAGACCCACCGGTATGGGGAGTCCGATATGCATACCCAGCGATGGTTAAATAAGTTGCACAATTTTAATGACGTTGGTGACCTGCCTACCTTTCTTAAGAATAATGCCGATAAGTACCTGTCGGAAGACGGAGAGTTTTATGTGCTGGTAGGAGGGCCCACGGCAGCGGAAGGAGGTTTTCCGGTTACCGAAGGAGGGATTACCCTGAACGATGGTGTTTTTATGCCCGGGGTACAGGGAGATTATGACGATAATGGAAACTTTGTGGCTGTCGCTGAAAACCTAGGAGGACCCGGTACAGTGTATACAAGATACCAAGACCATTACGGTTGGGACTTTACTAGGACGGCTACCTTTGATGCCGATTTTGTAAAACTGCGAGAGATAGCCATTACCTATACCGTGCCCAGCAAAACCATTAGTCGCATAGGATTACATAACCTCGCCATTTCCTTATATAGTCGTAATATAATTTTATGGACCAAAGCAGATATCGGGATAGATCCAGAAATGGCATTTCAGGCAGAATCCTCTACCCAAGGTCGTAGTGGTATCCAATTTAAGCAAGGTATAGAACGCTTTAATGTGAGTCCGTGGGCCATTCCCGTTGGCTTTAAACTCAATGTAGGCTTTTAAGAAAAGGCTGTTAATAATTAATACGATAAAATTATGAGCACTTACAACAAACTATATAAATTAATATTGGTCTTGTGCATCTTGTCTGCCTCCTCTTGCGACCAAGATATCACCGATCTAAACACCAATCCCAATGGGGTAAACCTTTCCGAGGCAAATCCAAGTTTCTTATTGACCGATGTAATGGTGAAAACCGCTATGGATGTTGGGAATAAAGGCTATAGCGATCCCTTATCGGCTTATGTGCAGTATACGCAGAAGGACTCTTGGGGCACTAATGATTACGATTGGCCAGGGAGTGGTTGGGAAAACTATTACAGTAATTTACGTACCGCTAAGCTGGCGCTGGAACGAGCACAGGAACTGGAGTTTAAATTTCACGAAGCAGTAGCGACCATACTAATCGCACATAATTTTGCCCTGCTTGCAGATTTCTATGGGGATATCCCTTATACCGAAGCCCTAGAAGGGGATGGAGAGGTATTGTTGCCAAAATACGACCCACAAGAGATGGTATATAAAGGGGTCATTGCAGATTTTGAGGCAGCTTCAGAAATGCTTTCCGCAAACGCAGGAAACTTGGAGGTCTTTAGCGCTACTCAAGATATTTTTTTCCAAGGGGATGCTCAAAAATGGATAAAATATGCCAATTCCTTGGCGCTAAGATACTATATGCGATTGTCCGAAAAAGATCCAGGTTTCGCCGGTGCAGGGGTACAGGCCACCCTATCCAAACCCTTGATAGATAGCGTGGAGGAAGAGTGTGCTGTTCCCTATTTAGGAACCGGTCCAGGGGATTCCCAGCCTAGTAACGGGCTGCAGGGTACCCCTTCCAATTTTACTAGGGTGAAACCATGTACCACCTTTACCTATAAGTTGAGGGAGTTAAACGACCCTAGAAGGAATATTTGGTTCGATGCGGTGGAAATCCCCATCAAGGTAGTACCCGCCTCGGAAGTGCCTGGTGGAGGAGACGATGTGGTGGTAGATGGAGTGAGGTATATTAATGAAGACATATTGCCACCAAATAACCTCAAGATATTTGATCCAAATACTTGGTATGCAGATCGGGAGGCAGGGCTTAGTTTAATTGATACCAATAGCGTTTATGTGGGAATTCCTGTGTCCTATCAAGGATCGGAACCCTATACCTATAACTTAAACCCAAATCCCGTACAGGGAGGTGGAAATCCACATGTATCCCTAATGAACCCAATGTTTAATGCCGTAAGTGGACCTCATTTAAAAGCCAGGGTATTCTCGTATGCAGAGCTCTGTTTCCTTAGAGCAGAGGCTGCTTTAAAAGGGTGGGGCTCGGATGCGGAAGGTAATTATAACAAAGGGGTGGAAGCTTCCTTGGAAACTTGGGGAATAGGAGATCAATTTTCTGCTTATATAGATAATGATGGGGTGGCCTTTGATGGTACCTTGGAACAAGTTATGGAGCAAAAATGGATTGCGAACTTTAGTTCGGCCTCGGAGGCCTATTTGGATTGGAGACGAACCGGATTACCAGATCTACGCCCAGGACCTTTCGCAAAATCTACTGTAATCCCAGTGCGATTTGTTTATCCGGCATCAAACAGTACCCTAAATAGGGATAATTATTATTCAGCCCTAAACAGTTTGGAAACCACCTCCCATACAGACGATGTTCCTGGGTATATAGAAAACGATACTCCTTGGTCTAAGCCTTGGATATTACAAGGCGTTTCCAAACCATGGAATTAATTTGGCTTTTTTTTGTTTTGTTTGAGTTAGTTAGTTTTATAAAATACCCGGGTAGACCGGGTATTTTTGTGTTTTTAAGGGAAAGCAGTTGTGCCCACCTACTTATAATTTACTACCATAAGAGAGGTCGCCCGCATCTCCAAGCCCGGGAACAATATATCCCCTACTGTTCAAAGCTTCATCAACGGCTGCGATCCATAAATGGGTGTCTGCTGGGAATACCTGTTCTACGTGGGCAATCCCTTCCTCAGAACCTATGACAGACACCAAGTGTATCTGTTTCGGGGTACCGTACTCCTTTAAAGACATAAGAACATTTTCTAATGTCCGCCCCGTGGCTAACATGGGATCTACCAAAACCAAAGTTTTGTCCGTTAAGGAAGGTGTTGCAAAATACTCTACCCGTACTTCAAACGCATCCCCATCGTTGGGGTGATGCCTATAAGCCGATATAAAACCATTTTCGGCCTGGTCAAAATAATTTAGCATTCCTTGATGCAAGGGGAATCCAGCCCGTAGAATGGAACACAAAACCAAATCATTGTTGGGGAGGTTCATCTCCTTGTTTCCCAGTGGAGTAGAGATTAGCTCTTGCTGGTAGTCTAAGGTTTTACTCAGCTCATAACTCAGAATTTCTCCAATTCGCTCTATATTTCTTCTAAAGCGCATGGCATCCTTTTGGATATCTACATCCCTTAATTCTGCAACAAACTTATTGATCAATGAATTGCCTTCCCCTAAACGATGAATGATCATATACTGTAATTTTGGACCAAAAATACAACTTTATACTATGGATTAAATCCCACGTGCCCTGTTTTGTAAAGGCCATGTCCTTGCAAGACAAAAATAACCATATTCGCCTCTAAAATATAGCATATACTTCCTTTCATGACTAAAAGACACTAGTGGGTAAGTGTAAGTGCCTGATGGTCAGTGCCTGAAAATCTATTTTGCCTAATTGTCAGGATTTTTGTAAGTTCGCAGTTGCAAAATTTAAAAGGGTGCTACATATTAGGTGGCTTAAAACACCTAATAATCCCTTACTATTATTTTTTGGATTGCATTTTACGGCAGCATAGAGGCCAAGAGCCTGGTTTAAATATAAACAAGGCCTCTACCACCCAATAATTCCGATTTGGGTGCCAGCAAGAGAATAAAGAGAACAGCACAATGCTAGGTTAATTAATTCATCCCTTCCAATGAGGGGATGAGGATTGCTATGGGCTGTTGTGAACGATGCTTTTGAAACTAAAACTAATGATTGAAATATGAATATGAGAATTGGAATTATTGGCGCCGGACCTAGTGGTTTGGCGCAATTAAGGGCATTTGATTCCCTAAGAAAAAAAGGAATTGAAACCCCTGAAGTAGTTTGTTTTGAAAAGCAAAGTGACTGGGGAGGATTGTGGAACTATACTTGGCGTACAGGCGTTGGAAAGTATGGGGAGCCAGTTCACGGCAGTATGTACAAATACCTTTGGTCTAACGGTCCTAAAGAATGTCTGGAGTTTTCAGATTACACTTTTGATGAGCATTTTGGACAGCCTATCTCTTCTTATCCGCCAAGACCCGTATTGTTCGATTATATAGAAGGAAGAGTAAAGAAAAGCGGACTCCGCGAACACATTCGGTTTAATACCGCTGCAAGATGGGTATCCTACAACGAGGAAACGCAACAGTTCTCGGTGGTGGTGGACGACCTGGTAAATGATAGGACCTATACCGAGATTTTCGACTACCTGGTAGTGGCCAGTGGTCATTATTCTACGCCCAATATGCCTTACTATGAAGGCTTGGAAAACTTCCCTGGTGCCGTTATGCATGCGCACGATTTTAGGGGAGCAGATCAATTTAAAGATCAGAATATCCTGCTAGTAGGAAGTAGCTACTCCGCAGAGGATATTGGTGTACAATGTTATAAGCACGGTGCCAAGTCCGTAACCCTTACTTACCGCACAAACCCCATTGGGGTAAGTTGGCCAGAGGGAATTAAAGAAGTACCCTTGCTCAAAAATTTTGAAGGTGACATCGCCCATTTCAGTGATGGAAGTAAAGAAAGATATGATGCTGTTATAATGTGTACCGGTTATCAGCACAAATTCCCTTACTTGCCAGACGAATTGCGATTGAAAACACATAACTGTCTATACCCAGACCACCTTTATAAGGGAGTTTTCTTTAACGATCTTCCTAAACTGATCTATCTGGGAATGCAAGATCAGTATTATACATTTAATATGTTTGATGCCCAGGCTTGGGTAGCCAGGGATGTTATGATGGGCAATATCACACTCCCTGAAAAATCGGAGCGTACAAAGGATATGGAAAAGTGGCTAGATAGAGATCGCGCCAACGAAACGCACGATGATGAAATAGACTTCCAGACAGACTATATTAGAGAGCTTATAAATATGACCGATTATCCAGAATTTGATTTGGATACCGTAGCAGCTCATTTTAAGAAGTGGTTAAGAGACAAGGAGGACGATATCCTAGGATACCGCGATGTAACCTTTAGATCTGTTATGACGGGAACTATGGCCGAAAATCACCATACGAACTGGATAGATGAAATGGATGATAGTTTTGAAAGGTATTTTTCCGAGTCGTTAAGACAGGAAAGAGCCTCCGAAAGAGAAGTCTTGATGCAAAGATAATTGTACTATCCATCCACAAACGCCTTAAGACATTAAACTGCTTTTAGGGCGTTTTTTTATGGCTTAATTGCTACTTAAAATTTTTAAATACCTGCATGGTGGCATTAGGGAGAAGGATTTCTTGATGCCCACTGCTAATAGAATATGGAAATTATCTCATTACCATTTGAAAGGATTTGGTGAGCTAACTTGTACTCAAAATAATTTATAATAATTATTAATGAATTGTGATCTACAGTTTTTGCAACAATAGCGTCCTAAACGTTTAAAAAAGGAAGGGAGTTTTGTAAC
>NZ_MTAZ01000086.1 GCF_002150785.1 Arenibacter amylolyticus
ACCCCATTGGGGTGGCCCAATGGCAACAGTTCAAAGGTAAAGTCGCCCGATCCGCCAGTAACCGTTAATTCAACCGCTTCGTCATTAGTACAGGTAATCGCGGTCTGCTGGGTAACTGCCACATTGGTAATGGCAGGTAAAGGATTGATGCTGATTGTTTCGGTATCCGTACAACCATTGGCGTCACGTACTGTTACCGTAATGTTTTGAACGGCACCCGTATCATTGATATTAAAAGTGTTGCTAGCAAAGAAGTTAGTTCCGTCTATACTATATGTATAAGGTCCGGTTCCTCCAGATCCCGTAGCCGTAATCACCGCCTGAGAAACCGAATTGTCAGCCGCACAGGAGAAATCCGTCGCAGTGGCACTGGCCACCAATGCAGGCGGTTCGTTTATGGTGAAAGGTATATCTACCCTACAGAATCTCGCCGATCTTACCCTTACCATATAATTACCCTGACTTAATCCTGTATACACATTGGAGAACTGAGGTAGTAACTGAATAATCCCACCAGTACCATCCAAAAGCTGATACGTATACGGGGGATTGTCCATCCCTGCGTCTAACCTTATCTCAACAGAACCATCACTGCCACCATGACAACTAACATCCGTTTTTTCCCCAATTGCGGCCACCACAGCTGTTGGTACCTCCAAGGTAATGTCTATAAAGGAATCACATCCACCTACTACATCGTCGTATACATAGGCTCTATAAGTGCCAGGAGCCAACCCGGTAAAGGTATCCGAACTTTGTTTTGGCCTTATGACATCATTTGAACTATCCCTAAGCTCAAATTGGTAATTGAGTCCAGAACCTCCATAGGCTTTTAGTTTTACCTCCCCTTGATTCAAAGCATTACAAGCAGGTTTCACTGTAACCTCTGCAGACAGGGAAGTAGGGGTATAGATTTCTATAGATTCAGTATTCCCACAGCCATTGGAATCCCTTATTTCCACTGTGTGGGTTCCGCTGCTCAAACTGGTAAAGTCGAAGGTACTTAGAACTCCCCCTGAAAAAGTCACCGGCTGAAAAGCTCCTCCGTTTAAACTGAGGAAATAAGGTGATACCCCCGGATTGTCCAAGGCAACCTGAATCGTAAAATTGCCCTCTGTAGTAGCACATTGGTTTGGTACGGTAAGACTGATTACCGGACTCGGATCTTCCGCTACGGTAACATTAACAGACTGAATACAGTTATTGGCGTCCTTTACATACACCGTATAGGTATCCGCATCAGTATTGAAGAATCCGCTGGTATTAGTTCCCGTCCAAGAAGCAGCCGTAGGGGCAGTAGCAGAGGCCAATTCCAACTGGAATTGGTAGGGAGCCTTTCCATAGCGAGCACTGGCGGTTATCGTTCCCGCGTTGGAAGCGCAATTATCGTTGGTAGAACTAGCGGTAACTTCCAATAGGGCAGCGGACTGGTCTATTACAAAAGGGTCGGATGCGTTTACACACCCAGCATTAGGTCCATCCACTTCAGTAAAGAGAATATAATATTTCCCTGGAGCAATTCCAGATAAGGTTCTGGTTCTTGAGGCGCCTGGTAATAGAGCGGTAGAAGTACCCGTATTTCCAGTAGCAATATTGGTCTGATAGGTGTATATCTCGTAATCTACCTGTGTTCCTCCATAGCCATTATAGGTGAATTCTACAGATCCGTCTGCAGCGCCAAAGCAACTTACATCGGTACTAGCATCTATGGTGGAACTTAAACTGGCATTGGTCGCTACTGGGACGGTGGCTTCCTGTACGTATTCGCATCCGGAATCCGAATCATAGACAATAAAGGTATAGGTAACCCCTGGGGTAAGTCCCGTAAAGGTATGGGTATAGGGTGCAGGAGAACTTGCTCCACCATCCTGAAGATGCCATTCCGTATTGGTAGGCGTCCATGTGGAGGCGGGGTAGATGGCAAAATAAAAGGTCCCAGACCCTAGCGTCCCATTATTGGCCTGAGCTTCTACCAACATTTCACCACTTCCAGGAGCACATCCAGCAACTCCGGTGGTGGTAATTAAAACATCTGGCCCAGTAGTAATAGTAACTATAGTGATGTTTTCACAACCATTTCCATCAATTACCCTTATAGTATATTCCCCAGAATCCAGTCCAGTAAACGTATGGTCATTAGTACCCGTAGAGGTATCGTAGGTATCCGTATGGGAATAATCATTACTATTGACTTCATAAATATATGGGGCAGTCCCACCGCTTGCATCCACTGTGATGGTACCCATTACATTGGCAGATGCCGAACAGGTTAAATTGGTGTGGGTAATATTTGGGCTGATGGCAGTAGGTTCAATAATGGATGCCGTTGTGGTAATAGAGCAGCCTTTATCATCGGTCAATGTGATTTCATAATCCCCTGCCGGTAATCCAGTAGTCTTTTCGCTGTAATCAGTTGATGTATTTGTTTCATAAATATTAATGGTGTAGGGGGCAACACCCATACTGGTATCCACTACAATATCCAGAGATCCAGTGCTGTCTCCATTACAAAGAACATTCGTTGGGGTAACACTGGTAATCACCGGATTATTGGCTGCGGTAACAGTCACGGTATTACTTTCTGTAATACAACCTTGTGTATCCGTAACTCTAAATCTATAGGTTCCTGGGTTGGAAGTGGTGTAGGGGAAGCCTGCCGCATAGGCGGAATAGGCACCACCATTAAAGGCCACTTCATAGGTATACCCTGGATAACCTCCATTTACCGTTAGGTTGATCTCCGCATCCGGGCTCCCGGTACAATCAAGGTCCTTCGCCAGCACTGCACTGGCTGTTAGTTCTGGTTGAATCTCAAATTGAACCGTATCCGAACATCCATTGCTATCGGTAACGGTAAAATCGTATATAGCCGGAGTTAAATCTGCAAAAGTATTCGAGGTTTGAGTAGGACCTCCATTAATACTATAGTAATAAGGAGCTGCACCCAAGCTTGCACCCACAACAATTGTGGCCAATCCAGATGAGGAATAGCATAGTGTGGAGGCGGCCAAATCAATGCTAGCCGCAGGATTCGTAGGCGGATTAATATCAAAGGTTTTTGATACCGTACAGCCACCAGCATCGGTAACGCGGATGGTATAAGTACCGTCTTGACTTAATCCAGTAAATACATGGCTGGCCTGGGGGCCCAGAACGTTGGTATCGGGCTCGGTAATTTCATAAACGTACCCTCCCCAACCATCGGTAGCGGTGATGGTCACCGAGCCATCGTCATTACAAGTCTTAGGATTCAATACAAAACTAAAGTCAAGCGCTGTAGCAGGCTCACTCACCGTAACGGTGGCCGTATCGGTACAATTGGTACTGTCGTCGGTAACCGTAATGGTATAGTCCCCGGCCAAGAGTCCAGTGAAATTCAAGGGATCCGTGCTTATCCCGCTCTGAGCAGCAATGGCCGTTGGGCCAGCAACCGTATAGCTATACGTACCGGAGAAACCGCTAACTGTATAGGCTATGGCTCCGTCCGAACTTCCCTTACAGGATACATCCTGGGATAAAGTACCGGCTACCCCTATCTTTTGTACCGGATTCAGGGTAAAGTTCTCTTCATAAGAACAGCCCTTGGCATCGGTAACCCTAAAAGTATAGGTGTCCGGAGCAAGGTTGGTAAATATATTGTTGTTGCCGTTGTTCAAAGCAGACGGGGAAATCAGCTCATAGGTAATGGCCCCACTTCCTCCAGTAACCGTAAGGGTCACATTGGAGGTCTCTGCCGGACAATTGGCCGCCGTAGCTGAAAAAGAAATATCGGTAGGGGGTGTCAAGGGATCCACCGTAATGGTCTCGGTGGCGGTACATCCGTTGGCATCCATCACCGTTAGGGTATAGGTCCCGTCCGTAAGGCCCGTAAAACTGTTGCTGGGCCCAAAGGTGGTCCCATCTATACTATAGGTATAGGAACCGCTGCCTCCCATTTCTCCCTGTACTTCTACCGTAGCTCCTTGCAAGCAGGTGTATTCTTGGGTCAGCACCGCATTAAAAGTAATTGCATCGGGCTCTCCCACGCTCACCGTATTGGTGACGCTACAACCTTTGCTGTCCACAACCGTATAGGAATAAGTCCCTGCAGCCAATCCGGAATAAGTGGTATTACTGCTGAGTCCGCCGCTATTAAAATCTACCTGATAAGGGGCAGTGCCAAAATT
>NZ_MTAZ01000087.1 GCF_002150785.1 Arenibacter amylolyticus
GGTGGCTGAGCATTCTAAGTTAAAAACAAATATTTAAGCAGCTAATTTAACAAAAGGTTCTTCTCTTTTAGCCACGGCAAAAATCCTTAACACCAATTTGTTGGCAACTGCATTTATTACGCTCATGTGGTGTTTGCCTTCTTTTGTCTTTCGATTGTAATATGCCTTAAGTTGGGGATCGTGCTGTACGGCGCTAATAGCGCCTTTTGTTAAAATAGCCTTCAAAGTTTTATCTCTCATAAAGTGAGTTCTTGTTTTACCTCTTATACTGCTTCCGGACTGATGGGGAAAAGGTGCTAGGCCGCAGTGACAACTGAATTTTCTCGGGTTGTCGAACTTAGTGAAGTTATCGGTTTCCACTATGCATTTTGTAGCAATGACCGGACCGACCCCGATAATTCTGGTCACTTTCTTATAAATTCTTTTTAATTCATGGTCTGCCTCAATGATCTTTTGCATTTCACTATCAATTTTTTTAATGCTTTTTTGAAGGAACCCATAGTGCTTTCTTTCTTCTTTGATTAACATTTTTACATCAAGGGTCCGATTTAATATCTCATTGGCTTTTAAGCTATTCTGCACTTGGACCGACATCTTTACATAACGTTCCCTTGCGGTGATAAGAGCTTTCAGCGTCCTCAGGTTTTTTGACGGTAGCCGGTAAGGCGTCAATTTGTGACTTTTTACTATGGCGTATTCTGCAATGCGATAAGCGTCTTTTGCATCACTTTTTCCTCTCTGGATACCCAATGATTTTTTAAGATCCAAGGGGGTTATTAGGTATAAAACAAATCCCTTTTTACTTAGACAGCTTATCAGGGCAGAGCCGTAATGGCCAGTGTGCTCCAAAGCAAACACTGTTGTGTTCTTGTCAAACTCTTCAAGCCAATTTGAAATGGCACGGGAATTATTGTCAAGCACACCTTTGAATTTTACTTGCACATTTTCTTTGTCAAGGCCACAATAGTCTAAAGTGTCCTTCGAAATGTCGATACCTGTAACTAGATTTTTCATAACTTTGTTTTGGCTATTAAAAACCTGAAGAACCAAAAGGTCTGTGTACTAACGCTATTAATAAGCCTTTAAGCTTAACATTCTAAATGGTACCAAAACCTAAGAAGGGAAAGGACTGATGCTCAGGTTAAATCTAAAGTTTAACAGTCGAAATAGTTCACCTTTTCCTTCTGGTTTTTCAGAAATTTAATATGATTAAACTTCCTCTAAATATACGATGCTAAACTAATAGCG
>NZ_MTAZ01000088.1 GCF_002150785.1 Arenibacter amylolyticus
GACAATGTAAACTTGGACTATACGGATGAGGACGGCATTACTACGCAGTTAGATCTTACCGCCATCGTAAAAAACTTGGAGACCGTGACCACTATGGTGGCCAATTTGGATGGTACGTTTACCTATAGGGATGAGGCTGGCGTGGATACGGTGATCGATATCTCGGATTTGGAAACTTTGACCACCTTGGCGTTGAATGCGGACAATGTAAACTTGGACTATACGGATGAGGACGGCATTACTACACAGTTAGATCTTACCGCACTTGTAAAGAACCTGGAGACCGTGACCAGTTTAGCTAAGAATGTTGATGGAACCTTAACTTTTACAAATGAAAGCGGGACCCCAAATAATATAGACCTCATAAGTGCGAATGCGAATAATGATATTGTGGCGGGTACAGATGGAGGACTATACCTAAACGTAGCTTCGGTTAGTATTTCGGAAACGATCACTAATATTTCCGATACTGGTGATGGTACCATTACATATGTTAATGAAAGTGGAGCTACCCAGAAAATAAATAAGGCGAATATTACGGATAATTTGGATGGTACTTACACTTTTACCAATAACGATGGGAGCGATGTGCTTATCAATACCAACGGAGTAGCCATAACCAATGTGGTTGCTGGAAGAAGGATCGCAACAGTAACTAACGCGGCGGGAGCTAGTACGGATATTAACGAAACAATTACGTCCTTGTCAGATAATTTGGATGGAACATTTACCTATACCAACGAGGAGGGGGTTTCTGTTTCTATAGACACCAAGCGTTCCACCGTATCGGATAATGGGGACGGCACCTTTACTATAACCGATGATTCGGGAAATGCGGTGATGGTGGATACCAACAACACGGTGACTACTTTGGTGGACAATGGCGATGGCAGCTTTACCTATACCTCGGAGGATGGTACGGTAACGACCTTTACCGAGACCAATTCTACTTTGGTAGATAATACCGATGGAACGTTTACCTATACCAATGAGGACGGTGATACCATGATTTTCGATTCCAAGCGATCTGTAGCTACAGACAACGGGGATGGTACATTTACGATAACTGATGATTCTGGAACTACGATAAATATAGATTCCAATCAATTGGCCGGATCATTGGTCAATAATGGAGATGGGACCATTACCTATACCGATGGTACCGGCTCGGCCCAAACGATTGGCTTGGTGAGCACTAATGCCAATAATGATATTACTGTCGGAACTGACGGCGGACTATACCTAAATGTAGCTTCGGTAAGCATTTCGGAAACAATCACAAATATAACCGATACTGGTGATGGAAGTATCACTTACGTAAATGAAAGCGGTGCCACACAAAAAGTGAACAAGGCCAACATTATAGATAATTTGGACGGCACTTATACTTTCACCAACAATGATGGTAGCGATGTAATTATAAACACCAACGGAGTAGCCATATCCAATGTGGTTGCAGGAAGAAGGATCGCAACAGTAACTAACGCGGCGGGAGCTAGTACGGATATTAATGAATCTATTACGTCCTTGTCAGATAATTTGGATGGAACATTTACCTATACCAACGAGGACGGGGTTTCTGTTTCTATAGACACCAAGCGTTCCACCGTATCGGATAATGGGGACGGCACCTTTACTATAACCGATGATTCGGGAAATGCGGTGACTATTGTAGGAAACACGAATACAACCAATACCAGTTTGACGGAGGATGGTACCAACCTTATATTGACGGACAGCGATAACAATACGGTCACCTTGTCGCTTGCTGCTATTGCTGCAGTTACCGATACCAATACCACGAACGCTACTTTTGGTGTAGTAGGTACGGATCTGGTGGTCACGGATAGCGAAGGGAATACGGTTTCGGTTCCTTTGGCGGATATCGCTGCTGCCACGGATACGAACACGACCAACATAAGTTTGACGGAGGACGGTACGGACCTTATCCTTACAGACAGTGATAACAATACGGTTACCCTGGCCCTTGCGGACATTGCTGCAGCGACGGACACCAATACGACGAACGCTACGTTTTCAGTAATGGGTGCTGATTTGGTGGTAACGGACAGTGATAACAATACGGTTTCCGTTCCCTTGGCGGATATCGCTGCTGCTACGGATACGAACACGACCAACATAGGTTTGACGGAGGACGGTACGGACCTTATCCTTACGGACAGTGATAACAATACGGTTACCCTGGCCCTTGCGGACATTGCTGCAGCGACGGACACCAATACGACGAACGCTACGTTTTCAGTGGTGGGTACTGATTTGGTGGTAACGGACAGTAATGGAGATACGGTTATGGTTCCATTAGCTGATATTGCTCCGATTACTGACCAGATAACGATTACTGGAGCAGGTACTGCCTTGGCCCCCTTTAAAGTAGAGGATTCGTCTATTACGACTACTAAATTGGCCAATGATGCGGTTACCACTTCTAAAATCACTGATAAAGCAATAACCCTTTCTAAGTTGGCAGATGGAACTTTGGACGGTCAAGTAATGCAGTGGGATGATGCTTT
>NZ_MTAZ01000009.1 GCF_002150785.1 Arenibacter amylolyticus
TACGGCATTGTCAAAATTGATTGCTTCAAAGTTGAAATCCTGACCGTCCTCTTTTGTTCTTCTATCCTTGATGATGATGTCCCTATCGGTTGCTACGGCATTGTCAAAATTGATTGCTTCAAAGTTGATATTCTGACCGTCCTCTTTTGTTCTTCTATCCTTGATGATGATATCCCTGTCGGTTGCTACGGCATTATCTATATAATTCACATGAGTCTCAATATTAAGACGCTCAATGGAATTGGATGTCATTTCTTTTTCTTGGGCAGCTATGATTCCTGCATTCAATAATATTAGTGCTAAACTTCCGGCTAAATTTTTCATAAGTAGATGATATTTCGAGGGTTATATTTTATTTCTTCTGCTAAATTAGTGAAGACACTGCGCTTAAATAATGCGTAAGAAAAATCTATAGTAAAATACATACTTTTACTAGTAGATAGGTAAAGTCTGCGAGTATCGTACTAATTCAGGGTAGATATTGAGTTTTTAGAAAGATGATGCTTTAAATTTTCAACATTACTCCTATATGTTCTGGAAAAAGGCAAGTGTAGTTTATGGTGCTTTAAGGTGCATATTCCCTTGCCATAATTAATCCTGGATACAAAGCTGGTGTTAATGATATAGCTTTGGTGGATCCGGACAAAATTGGACGGTAGACTATTTTCAAAAGTCTTTAACGTTTTAAATGCGCTAATAGTACTTCCGTCTTGCATAAAAAAATCGGTGGCATTGTTATCCGCTTGTAAATACATTATTTCTGAAGTATTTAAATAGCGGTAATCCTTATAAGATTGAAGTAGCAAGGTTTTGGGTTGTGCCTCCTTAGGCATCCTCATCTTTAGCTTAAAGATTGTCTTTCTAATTTCAAATTCGTTGAATGGCAATAACCAATAATCATAGAAATGATTCTTTATTGCTTGGTAAGCATGCTTTTTTGAAGAGGCTAGGGCAATGAACAGTGGAATTTCAATCAAATATTGATGTAACTCCACAATCATTTGGAAATACTGAGGTGCATTTTCATCTAAACGTACAAATACTATGTCTGGAGTTTGTTTAAGGATGGTATCCAGGCCGTCGTTATAATTTTTGACCACCCCCTTGCACGTAAAATCATTGAACTCCTCCAAATAATGTTGTAGTTGTAAATTAGACTTCGCGTCCGAATCCAGAATGGTATAGGTGTACTCCATTGTTGGTTATTTTTACGCAAATTAAGAATCCCAACAGGCTTTAAATGGGTTTAAACCTTAGAAAAACTAAGGTTTTAGTATTTTCGATGAAATGCACCTTAAAAGTAAGTGTGTTCTTACCTGTATTGAAGGTTTATCTCTTTATAAAAACGATTCTTGGCTAATACTTACCAACGAATATTGAGGAGTTTCTTTTTCAACCTTACATAGATTAAGGTTTTGCTTATGGGGAATGCTCAATTGTGCCGCTGGGGCAGCATTGGAATCGGTGAGCTGGGGAAAGAATACATTTGATTAGCTGCTAAAATATTTATCTTTTGGAGATTAAGAAGTTAGGGGTTTTAGGAGTTCTCACTATGAGGGAAGGGGAGGGCTTATGGATTTTGAACAAAAACACTCACAATTTCTGCTGCTATCCGCATAGGTTTTAAGGTTTTGGAATTTAGTAGGCACCATTCCGTTTTGGCTTTTACCAATAATTGATCGGTTTCTTTATTGAACATCTCAACCACACGTGTACTAATGGCGCCCCTACTTTTTTCGATATATGTTTTTAGGACAATTTCATCATCTAGTTTTGCTGCATTCTTATAGGTAATATGATGGGTGAGTACTACCCAAACGGTTTCTTCCACCAGTTCTTTAGGTGCTTTGGCTTTCCAGTGTTCCTTGGCAATATCTTGCATCCATTGAACATACCTAACATTGTTCACATGTTCTAAGTCGTCCAAGTCGTCCTGTACTACCTTAAGTGTTTTTGTGTATACGCCCATTTTATTTTTTTAGAATGTTCACCTCAAATAATTTATCCCAGTTTTTACCGGTTATAAAAAATGTCTTTCTTTCTGGGTGATAGGCAATGCCGTTAAGGACATCTAGAGCTTGGTGTTGGGTAACCCGCTCTTTGAGTCCGCCAAAATTAACCACCCCTTCTATGGCGCCGCTTTGGGCATCTATGATCATTACACTTTCCTTTTGGTAAACATTGGCATAGATTTTACCATCTACGTATTCCAGTTCATTGGCCCTATTAAAAATGGAGGTGTTGGTCACAGTTTCAAAATAACCTTCTTCTGCCATGGTTTCAGGGTTTAGGAACCAAATTTTCTGGGTTCCGTCACTTTTAAATATTTTGTTGCCATCGTTACACAATCCCCAGCCTTCTTTGCTTTCATTGTATTTAAAGCTGCCAATCTTCTTAAACTGGTGAAGGTCGTAAATAAATCCAACTCCACTTTGCCAAGTAAGCTGAAATATTTTATTGTCCATAATGGTAATGCCTTCCCCAAAATATTGGTCTTCCAAGGCTATTTTTTGAAGCACTTTTCCTGTTCTGTAATCTACTTTCCGTAAACTGGAATGCCCTTTCCTTCCGGTACTTTCGTAAAGCGTGTCCTTATAGAACTCTAGGCCTTGGGTGTAGGCGGTATTATCATGGGGGTATTCGTTGATTATTTCATAGGTGTAAATCTCAGGAGCGTTTTCTGCCAAAAGTTTTATGTCTTTGCTCACTGCTACATTTTTACCTTCATAACTGATATTGGCAGTAATGGTCTTGGCACCGAGTTGTGGTATATCCAATTTTAATCTATTATCGTTAACGGCTAGCTCGTCCTGATTGATATAGTAAGTGACTTGATCTATTTTCTTATTTTTTTTATTCTCTATGGAGATATGGACCTCTTGGTTCTTTTGAAAGGCTGTTTGGTTCTCTTCCAATTGGATCTCAAAAAGCTTACTGGGATCCGTTTGGCCACCACATGCCATAAAGAATAGGGGAATTAGAAAAAGGAGGTTTACTTTAAATAAGTTCATTTTTCACCAAATTTAGGTTATGAAATAGGTTTAATTAAAAAATTTTTATGCCGTTGTTGGGGCTAAAATCAAGTGACATCTTTTTGTAGGCCACTCAGACTCAGTTCTTCATGTTTTGGTTTTCCAGGCCGTTTTTTAAGGGCAAGTTATTTAATATAATTAAGATGGGAAAAAGGATTGTTTAAAATTTAAAACTTTGTATATTTGCAGCGGCAAGTCCTACACGACCAGCTCCTGTAGAATCCCCCAGGGTGGGAACGCAGCAAGGGTATATGGTTGTAGCGGTGCGATGTAGGTAGCTTGCCATTTTTTGTTCCCTAAATTTAGATTTTAAGCCAAAAAGCACTTCTCTTTTTTCTTTCAAAATTCCGTCTCACTCTTCATTTATTCCTTAATTTGCGGACTTATTTACTATAGGAATGCAGCAAAAGGTTGTACTGGTGACAGGTGGTTCTTCTGGAATAGGTAAATCCATAGGGGTTTACTTAAAGTCCAAGGGGTTTAAAGTATATGGAACTACCCGGAATTTAGCCAAATACCCCCATTTTAATGATTTTGAACTTCTAGAACTCGATGTTAGGGAACCAGAAAGTATTAAACGCGCAATAGACCAGCTTATTAATAAGGAAGGTAGGGTAGATGTGTTGGTGAACAATGCTGGGATTGGAATAACAGGTCCCATTGAGGAAATGCCACATGAGGAGATATTAAAAGCTTTTGACACCAATTTTAACGGTCCGCTACATGTCTCTAAGGCTGTTTTACCATTTATGAGGAAACAACATTCGGGGCTTGTAATTAATATTACTTCTATTGCGGGCTATATGGGGCTGCCTTATAGGGGGATTTATTCTGCCAGCAAGGGAGCGCTAGAATTAGTAACCGAGGCCATGAGAATGGAAACCAAGGATTTTGGAATCCATTTTACCAATCTTGCTCCCGGAGATTTTGCTACCAATATTGCCGCAGGAAGATATCACGCACCGGTTTTGGAGTCGTCACCTTATAAAAAGCCTTATGGAAACACCCTAAAAATGATGGACGAGCATGTAGATGCTGGGCAAGACCCTCTATTGGTTGCGCGGATGGTCCACAAAATAATTCAGACTAAAAATCCTAAGGTTCATTATACGGTTGGGGAGTTTATGCAGAAATTTTCCTTGTTTCTCAAAAAAATACTACCTGACAAAATGTATGAGAAACTGCTGATGAACCATTATAAATTGTAATTTTGCACAAGATTTACAGCTGTTCCATTTAATAAATGATGGCAGCATTAATAATTTAATAAAACAAGTATTATGAAGTTCTTTATTGACACGGCAAACTTAGCACAGATAAAAGAAGCCCAGGAATTGGGAGTTTTGGATGGTGTAACTACCAATCCATCCTTAATGGCCAAGGAAGGAATTACGGGGAAGGATAATATATTAAAGCACTATGTGGATATCTGTAATATAGTAGATGGTGATGTATCTGCTGAGGTAATCTCTACAGATTTTGAATCCATTATAAAGGAAGGTGAGGAATTGGCCGAATTACACGAACAGATTGTAGTTAAGGTTCCAATGATCAAGGATGGTATTAAAGCGATTAAGTATTTTTCTGATAAGGGAATTAGAACCAATTGTACATTGGTATTTTCTCCAGGTCAGGCATTGTTAGCTGCAAAGGCAGGAGCTGCATACGTTTCTCCATTTATTGGAAGGTTGGATGACATCTCTACAGATGGTTTAAACCTGATTGCAGAAATCAGACATATCTATGATAACTATGCTTTTGAAACCGAAATTTTGGCCGCTTCCGTTAGGCATACTATGCATGTTATTGATTGTGCAAAAATTGGGGCCGATGTTATGACAGGACCTCTTTCTTCTATAGAAGGGTTGCTAAAGCACCCATTAACAGATAGCGGTTTGGCTAAATTCTTGGAAGATTACAAAAAAGGAAATTAATTTACCCGATAAAAGGTAAGTAATCTAGCCCCATAGCTTTGCTTATGGGGTTTTTTTATGCCTATAATTTAGCTTTTGCAAAGAGATAGTACGGTTTAGGAGTGTATATCTTAGAAAAGAAATCTAGGCAAGCTGTTAATTATAAAAAACTGGGGAAAAGGGATTGTAGTAAAACTTAGGAAGATCTTCTGCCTAGAGGTGTTTAAAAACTCCTATATAAATCGGCATATGCATCTACAATTCGTCCGTTTTTGGTAATAATGCCTTTGTTGAGACCACCGATAACCAACGTGTACTTAAGATTTTCAAAATCGTCCGTCCTGTATTGGGTGTCTAAATCCAGATCATAGGTAAAGAGCATGGCTTGCCATCGCTTCATCTCAGTATTGCAATTGATCCCTATAAAGGTGTATTCTGGGTGAAGGCTTCTAAGTTCATCTACTCTTCTAATGATATTTTTAAAATGTTGTTCCTGGGTCCCAGACCAAAAATAGAAAACAACATTCTTATTCTTTTCTGCTATTTCTTGAAGACTTATTAAATTTTCGCCATTATCAAAGACCATTACTTCTGGTAATTTGTTGTTCGGCTGCATGTTTTTCACGCCTTCGTATACAGCTTCTATTTCCGATATATGTTGGTTGTTGGAAGAATATTTCTGGAAATCCTTTATAAAGGCTTCTATGTTTTCTGTGGTATCGTGTATATTGATTAGATAATAGATGGCTACACTTCTAAAAAGGTTGTCGCGTAAATTTTTAGTTTTCACCAAATCGTTTATTACCGCTAATTTATGTTGGTTGAAATGCAATTTGTCGCCAATAATTTCCCGGTGACTCCCCTCGCAATCCTTGGCACATCCCATATAAGCTAGATTGTCTATGTGCGATTTTAGGTAGTTGTAATAATACCTGTGATAGGCAAGGCCGTCTAAATTGTAATCTAAGTTTTCTCTATACCCATAAAAATCATCGTCTAGCTCGGGGATAGATTTTTTACCGGACACCCTTCTATGCCAAAAGGGATATTTTTCTTTGTAGTTATAGTAGTTATAGTCAATACTGGCTTGGGCTAAAGCGATGGCATTATCCGATAGCGCTGCCTCTTTTTGCAATACATTTAAAGTAGAGGTCTTTATATTCCTCAGCGAATCTATTTTATTGGAAAAATCCATGGGATCTAGACGGGCGTAAGAATAAATAGTAGGAACTTCCTCCTCTGTACTCAGAAATAATTCTAGTAAAAAGTTATTGATTTCCTTGCCTCTTCCAGAGAAGATGAGGGATTCATCAAAGTTATTGGTGTTTAATCGCACTAATAAGCTGTCACCCTTTTCCAGGTATACATACTGTAATTCTGGGTGGTGATCAAAATGATATAGGCCTTCCACAACGGATTCCAACTCAATGGAAAACTTGTTTTCATCATTTAGTTTAGCAGAGTCTATAACGATTTCATCCTTGTAAAGCACCACGTATTCACTAGTGGGATTGATTATTTCACCGGCGAAAAATACATTTTGGGACTTTTTCACTTCTGTACTACAACCAACAAAAGCAAGTATAAAAGCGTAGAGTAAAGGTTTATTCATATTTGAATAGCAGCTTTATTGTTAACAAATCTAACAAACGGAATAGATACTGGCTGTTAATAGTGAGTTAAATATCTATCAGCCCTTGCAGAGTGGGGGATAATGCGGGAGCAATATACTTGGTTTGAAGGGGGAATTTTCGTTATTTTTGCACAAAATATAAAACTTCATTTATGCTATCAGTATCAAACTTATCCGTGCAATTTGGAAAACGGGTTCTATTTGACGACGTAAACGTTGCGTTTACCCAAGGCAATTGTTACGGTATTATTGGTGCCAATGGCGCAGGTAAATCCACTTTCTTAAGAATATTATCTGGCCAGATAGACCCTACTTCGGGACAAGTATATTTAGAGCCTGGAAAACGAATGTCCATTTTGGAACAGAACCACAACGCCTATGACGAGCATACGGTATTGGAAAGTGTGGTAATGGGAAATGCCCCTTTATTTAAAATTAAACAGGAAATAGATGCGCTCTATGCAGATTACAATGATGAGAATGCAGAGAGGATAGGAGAGCTACAGGTCCAGTTTGAAGAAATGGATGGATGGAATGCGGATAGCAATGCCGCAGCCCTACTTTCTAACTTAGGGATTACGGAAGACCTGCATTTTACTTCCATGGCAGACATGGATTCTAAATTGAAGGTTAGGGTATTGTTGGCCCAAGCTCTTTTTGGAAACCCGGATGTATTAATCATGGATGAGCCTACCAACGACCTCGATTATGAGACTATCAGTTGGTTGGAAAATTTCCTAGCCAATTATGACAATACCGTAATCGTGGTTTCTCACGACAGACACTTTTTGGATTCGGTATGTACCCATATTGGGGATATAGATTTTGGAAAACTCAACCTTTACTCGGGGAACTATACTTTCTGGTACGAAAGTAGTCAGTTAGCTGCCAGACAAAGGGCTCAACAGAACAAAAAAGCAGAGGAGAAGGCAAAGGAACTGCAAGAGTTTATTAGACGTTTCAGTGCAAACGTTGCTAAGAGTAAGCAGGCTACGTCCAGGAAAAAGATGTTATCCAAGCTGAACGTCGAGGATATTAAGCCTTCAAGTAGGAGGTATCCAGCTATCATTTTTGAAAGAGAGCGGGAGGCAGGAGATCAAATATTGAATATAGAGAAGCTTTCCGCCACTTCTGAGGAGGGGGAGGTTTTATTCCAAGATGTAAATATTAACCTAGCTAAAGGGGATAAGGTTGCTATTATCTCCAGAGATTCTAGAGCATCTACGGCATTCTATGAAATACTTAATGATAATCGTAAGGCGGATAGTGGTGAATTTCAATGGGGGGTAACCACTACCCATTCTTATTTGCCAGCAGATAACTCCGGTTTCTTTAACGACGACATTAATTTGGTGGATTGGTTAAGGCAATATGCTAAAACCGAGGAGGAAAGAGAGGAAGTAAGTATTAGAGGGTTTTTAGGGAAAATGCTCTTTAGTGGTGAGGAGGCCTTGAAAAAATGTACGGTCCTTTCCGGAGGAGAAAAGGTTAGGTGTATGCTTAGTAGGATGATGTTGATGAGAGCTAACGTGCTGATGCTAGACGAACCTACCAACCACTTGGACTTGGAGAGTATTACAACCTTCAACAATTCCTTGAAAAACTTTAAGGGGACTGTGTTATTGACTACTCATGACCACGAATTTGCACAAACTGTGGCAAATAGAATTATTGAATTAACTCCAAAAGGATGTATTGATCGCTATATGAGTTTTGAAGAGTACATGTCTGACAAGACCATAAAGGAACAGCGAGATAAAATGTATTCCGTTCCTGCCTAGGGTAGATAGAGTACTAGCGCGAATTATTCGTTTGGTATAAATTATAAAGTCGTTATTCCATTGTTTCCCAACTGTTTTTCGCTTAGAAATACAGGAGGGCGGAATAAAGACTTTTTTTTTTTGACAGAATTATTAAAAATAAAAGGTAGAACAGATCCCTTGGCTATATGTATTATTTTAGTCGCTTTGGCGGATTTTGCTTAATAGATGAGCGCTATGTCTTTAAAAACCTGCTGTTCCATACTGCGGGGCTAAAGTTTTTGCCCTTTGCAAAAGCGTAATAGACCACCATTGCTACTACAGATTTAACCATAAAAAAGTAAATTATTAGGAATTGGGCCGTAGAGCTTGTTTTGGAAAAAAGTGCATGAGGTACTATCAGCGTAAGGAGGTAGCTAAGGAGAAGTATAAATACAAGAAGGTTTCCCATGCTTTTGTAAGGCCACATAAACGCTTTTCTAAATGGATGTAGATCGTTGCCCCATTTATGTATTAAGTAGTAGTAGTCGTTGTTTATAGGGACAAATAAAATGGGATCGTCCGGATCTTTTAATTTAAAGAGTCTGGAAGGAGCAAGAATTTTATACCCTTTCAATTCTAACCCGTGCTTCTTTTCTAAGCTTCTTATTTTGGAAAGGGCTTCTTGGGGAATTTCACCTTTAAAATATTGAGAATCCAAAAACCGAAGTCGATAGTTTATGGCAATTTTTTTAATATGACGAATGGAATAGATTTCCGATGTTTCCAATAGGTCAAAATTAAACTGATTGGAAGCAGTGGCCGATTTGGTGGCTAAATTTTCAGCGATTCTTGCCCGATCAGAATCTACCTTGCTTAAAATATCTTGTACCTCTTGTAGTATGGTATCAGAGGTAATATCCTTCTGCTTAGTGATAATAAGCTTTTTCTGAATATTGGTTTTTTGCAGCAACATATCTCTTTCATTTATCGCAATAATCATAAAGTTAATAAATTATGGTCTCATTGCATGGGAGAAAATCATAAATTCTGTGCTTTGTAACCTACTCATACCAAAATGGGAAGCGCCCTTTAGTAATGGTGATAAACCTAAAGTTATAGGTGTGCCTTTAAAGAATATTGCTGCTTTTTGGGGGTTGGTTCAAAAATAGAGTGCCTTTGGGCTATTGACTATTTTCTTCGGGAATGATGGGGTGGCGCGCTGTTGTGATGTAGGGTGCCAACTAGAATAAAAGAAGGGCAACAGTGATGAAAGTTTGCCAAGAACTTACCACTAGGTAAGGAGGAAGCTTTTTAGAATCGCTGTTGCCCTTTTAAAGATATTATAGGGGCTATCTTAGTTCGGCACCCAATTCTTCTTGGTATCGCTTGCGCAATTTATTCATAATGGCATCTATTTGCTTATCCGTTAAGGTGGCTTTCTCATTCCGTAATGTGTAGCTTACAGCATAGGATTTTTTTCCTTCTGGCAAGCTCTTGCCGGTATACACATCAAACAAGCTTACATTTTTTAATAGCTTTTTCTCCGTTTCCCGAGCAATATCATAAATTTGCTTAAAGGTCACATTGTTGTCTATCAGCAAGGCGTAATCTCGCTTTACCGCAGGGTATTTGGCAATTTCTTTGAATAGGATTGGTTTTCCTTGTCCCACTAACTCCAAAATGTAATCCCAATCAAAATCGGCATAAAGAACCTCTTCTTTAATATCGAAGGCGGTGGCTATGGATTTCTCTATCACCCCAAGTGATACTACTTCCTTACTGTCTACTTTTAGGCAGATACCTTCAGAAAATATGGTTCTGGTGGTGGGTTCGGATTCGTACTCGGGAAGTCCTAACCTGCTTAAGATATTTTTCACCATACCTTTTAGGAAGAAGAAATCTGATTTCTGGGTTGGAGCGGTCCAACTGTCTTCCATTCTGTTGCCTGTGATTACAAGGCTTAAATGCTTCTTTTCTGCCCTACTATCTGAAAGCTGATGGTAGGTCTTCCCAAATTCGAAGAATTTGAGATTGTGCATTTTTCTATTGGCATTGTGTTCTACTGCCTCTAATCCTGAGAAGAGCATGGATTGTCTCATTACAGAGAGGTCTGTACTCAAGGGATTCAGCATCCTAATGGTCTGCTCTTCCTTAAGGTCCTCGGTTAATTTATGGTATTCCGGAGAGGTGAGACTATTGGATAGTAATTCGTTAAAGCCATTGGATGCCAATAGGTTACCAATAATGTTCTGAATTTTAAAGTCCTCAAACTTAGACGCTGGAGCCACGGAGGCATTCAGTTTCTCCGTAAATTCTACGTTGTTGTAACCATATACACGTAGTATTTCTTCTATGACATCCACTTCGCGCTGAACATCGACCCTGTAAAAAGGAATAGACAAGCCCAAACCGGATTCGGTTACGTTCTTTACTTTGATCTCTAGGGAGGCAAGGATAGACTTAATGGTATCTTTAGAAATTTCCTGTCCTACTAATTTATCAATTTTGTTAAACGTAAGAAATACGTGATAGTCGTCTTTTTTCTTGGGGTAAAAATCTGCAATATCCGAAGTAATATCCCCGCCTGCAATTTCCTGGATAAGTAAGGCAGCTCGCTTTAAGGCATATTCTACATTGTCAATATCAATACCCCTTTCAAACCTAAAGGAGGCATCGGTGTTAATACTGTGCCTTTTTGCGGATTTCCGTACACTTACGGGGTTAAAAAATGCACTTTCCAAGAAAATGCTGCTGGTAGCGTCTGTAACTCCCGAGTTTTCTCCACCTAAGACACCAGCAATACAAAGTGGTCTTTCTGTGTCGCAGATCATTAGATCTTCGTCGCTAAGGGTGCGTTCTATCCCATCTAAAGTGGTAAACTTAGTTCCTTTGGGCAGTGTTTTTACAACAATTTTATTGCCTTTAATTTTAGCGGTATCAAAGGCATGCAGCGGCTGTCCCAATTCGTGCAACACATAATTGGTGGCATCCACCACGTTGTTCTTTGGTGTAAGTCCAATGGCTTTCAGCCTGTTTTGCAACCAATTTGGAGAAGGCTCCACGATAAGATTGCTAATGGTGATTCCGCAATATCTTGGGGCCAGCTCACTATTCTCTACCTCTACATCTATTTTAAGAGAGCGATTGGTAATATTGAAATTGGTTACCGGTGGGGTAATCAATTCTTTTTGGATGTTCATTTGCTTAAGTCCGGCCTTCAAATCCCTGGCAACCCCAAAATGACTCATGGCATCGGCCCGATTGGGGGTTAGGCCTATCTCGAAAACTTCGTCGTCTTCCACTTCAAAAACGTCGGAACAAGGTGTTCCTACCGCGAGGGTGTCTGGTAGTACAAGAATGCCATCATGGCCTTCTCCTAGACCAAGCTCGTCTTCTGCGCAGATCATCCCATGACTTTCTTCCCCTCTGATTTTTCCTTTTTTAATCTTCCAGGATTCCCCTTCCTTAG
This sequence comes from Arenibacter amylolyticus, assembly GCF_002150785.1. Classification (GTDB taxonomy): domain Bacteria; phylum Bacteroidota; class Bacteroidia; order Flavobacteriales; family Flavobacteriaceae; genus Arenibacter; species Arenibacter amylolyticus. The sequence continues at coordinate 11,790 of NZ_MTAZ01000009.1, forward strand.
TATATAAGGTGGTTCCTATAGTGGCAACCGGTACTTTCTGTCCTACGGCAACGTTGGGGGCCCCGCAAACTATTTGTAAAGGCTTTTCCTGGCCAACGTCTACGGTGGTTATTTGTAGTTTATCTGCATTGGGATGCTTAACGCAGCTAAGCACTTCGCCTACTACTACTCCCTCTAATCCTCCCTTAATGGATTGGAAGGAAGAAATGCCCTCCACCTCTAAACCAAGGTCTGTTAATAATCCCGCTGTTTTTTGGGAATCCCAATCAATTTTTAGAAACTGTTTTAACCAGTTATAAGATATTTTCATTGCTTATTTTTACAGAGGTCAAATATAAAACAATGCCGCAAGACATTCAATAGGTAGCCTACTATATTGTCTTTTTTTTATCCCTTTAACTGGAATCGCTCAACTCCCTAAAAATGGTAGATGGGGACCAATATAAAATTCACTGGAGTCCCCTAGTCATTTCTAGCATTGCTTGGTATATACTTTCATAGGTAAGTTGTAACTTTGTGCTACATAGATTTAACCTATTTATAAAATTACAAAAGTGTATAATTTCATTCGGATTACCCTAATTTTTTGCTTTACTGTGCTGTTGGTCTCTTGCGGAGAGCCTAGAACTAATTCCTTAAAGGAGGGAATTTGGCTGGCAGAACTCCAAACCCAAGATGATTACGATCTCCCTTTTAATTTTAAACTGTACCAAGATGAAAATGGGAAGGTCACCATGGAAGTGTACAATGCTGATGAAGTGATTTATGTGGATGAAATTACCTTGACTAAAGATTCTTTCCTAATAAAACTTCCTGTTTTTGAAGGTTACCTTAGCGGAACATATACCCCAAAATTGATGAAGGGTGTCTTTGCAATGGATAATTTGGAGAGAAAAGTACCCTTTAGAGCTACCTATGGGGTAGCAGAGCGTTTTAAGACCGGGGAAGAACCCAAGTACAATGTTTCTGGGGCTTGGGAAACAGTTTTTAATCCCAATACGGAAAAACAGTACATGGCCGAAGGAGTATTTAAACAGCTAGATGGTAGGGTTACTGGAACATTTAGGACCACTACTGGGGATTACAGATTTTTAGAGGGAGTACAGCAAGGCGACTCCTTAAAGCTATCTACTTTTAATGGTGCTCATGCCTATTTGTTTAAAGCCAAGGTCTCGGATAGCCTTATAGATGGAGTGTTTTACTCTGGGAATCATTTTCAGGCGCCTTTTTCGGCCAAAAGAAACGAAAACTTTCAGTTGCCCGAAGCCGATGGGCTTACCTATTTAAAGGAGGGGTATGATAAATTGGAATTTAGTTTCCCGGATGCGGATGGAAATATGGTATCCTTGGAAGATGAGCAGTTTAAAAACCAAGTGGTGGTAGTGCAAATAATGGGGACCTGGTGTCCTAACTGCTTGGATGAAACTAAGTTTTTGGTGGAGTATTTGGAAGAAAACAAAAGCAAAGACGTTAGTGTGGTAGCCCTAGCATTTGAATATGTGAAAACGCCGGAAGCTGCCTTTAAAGCCATCAATCGATTAAAGGATAGAATAGGGGTGGAGTACCCTATTTTGCTAGCGCAATACGCGAGTTCGGATAAATCCCTGGCGCAGGATAAGCTCCCCATGCTAAACCATATTCTATCATACCCAACTACCATTATTTTAGATAGAAAGGGAGCGGTTAGAAAAATACATACCGGATTTAATGGTCCGGCTACAGGAAATAATTATCTGAGCTTTAAAAAAGACTTTTACAGCTTTATAGATGAGTTATTGGCAGAGGAATAATGATAAGTAAGTCTAGGTAATGGGCAGGCCTCCTTATATAATGGTAGACTTGCCCAGTCCTATGTTTTCGTAGTTGTAGTTATAATTCTCGTCAGAATCAATGATGTTGGCTGCGATGTAATCACCTACTTCATTAGTCCCATATTTACTGGTAGCATCCAAGTCGCGCGTAACAACCTGTTGTCTCATGGACTTGTCCACGGCTGTTACTACGGCGTTAGATTCCTCATGTAGGCCAAAATGACTAAGCATCATTGCGGTAGAAAGAATAGAGGCTATGGGATTGGCAATATTTTTTCCTTCGGCTTGGGTATAAGATCCATGAAAAGGCTCAAACATGGCGTGCTCGCTTCCAATGGAGGCAGAAGGTAACAATCCCTTGGTGCCGCAGATGGCACTGCCCTGGTCCGATAAGATGTCCCCGAACATATTGTCTGTAAGTATCACATCAAAATGGTTGGGGTGCAACATCATTTGCATGGCCGCATTATCCACAAAAAGAAACTCTAGGGTTACTTCTGGGTAGCTCTCCCCAATTCTGGTAACTACCTTACGCCATAGTCTAGAGGTTTCCAATACATTGGCCTTGTCTATTAATGTGAGTTTTTTTCTTCTGTTTTTTGCTGCCTTAAAAGCTAAATGGGCAATTCTACTGATTTCCTTTTCGGAATACTCACATAGATCGGAGGCTATGGTACCGTCCTGTCTTAATTTTTTCTCACCAAAATAAATACCTCCGGTGAGTTCTCTATATATTATAAAATCCGTTCCGAAAATTACATGCTTCTTTAAGGGCGATTTGTTTACCAAGGTTGGAAATACCTTTACCGGTCTAATACTGGCGAAAAGTTCTAGCTCCCTTCTCAGTTGTAACAATCCCTGTTCCGGACGAACCTTGGCACTGGGATTCTCATCGTATTTTAGGGTGCCGATGGTGCCAAAAAGTATGGAGTCCGAAGCTCTGCAGAGGTCAATGGTGGCTTTGGGTAGGGGCTTGCCATGTTTTTCCATAGCGATAGCTCCTATATCACCTTCCGTAAATGTAAATTGATGATGAAAGGTTTCTTCTACCGCACGCAGGCATTTAAGGGATTGGGCCAAAACTTCTGGCCCAATTCCATCTCCGCCTAAAACTGCAATTTTCAGATTCATTTAAGCTGTAATTTCTATTGAGATTCCACTAGAAGCAATGATCTCATGGATATCTTCGTCCATAACTTCTTTCTTTTTGTCGGCGAAGTTTAAAAACTCCTTATAAACCTCGTCTAACTGGGTCTTGGTAAGTTCGTATCCTACGTTTTTAGCACGGTAAGCCAAAGCAGCCCTACCACTTCTTGCTGTAAGAACGATGGAAGACTCTGTGACCCCAACATCAGCCGGATCAATAATTTCGTAGGTTTCCCTATTCTTAATGACGCCATCTTGGTGGATCCCAGAACTATGGGCAAAAGCATTGGCACCTACAATAGCCTTGTTGGCCTGTACTAGTACGCCCATTTTTTGGGCTACCATCTGGCTGGTGTCATAAAGCAGCTTACTGTTAATATTGGTATCCAAATTTAAGGTAGGGTGTTGTCTTAAGATCATCACCACTTCCTCTAAGGAGGTGTTTCCTGCTCTTTCCCCAATACCGTTGATAGTACATTCAATTTGTCTTGCACCGTTAATTACCCCTGCGATGGAATTGGCAGTGGCCAAACCAAGGTCGTTATGACAGTGACAGGAAAGGATGGCCTTGTGAATACCGGTAACATTTTCCTTTAGATACTTAATCTTGGCTCCATATTCTTCTGGTAGGCAATATCCAGTGGTATCTGGAATGTTTAATACCGTTGCTCCGGCCTTAACTACTGCTTCACAGACCCTAGCTAAAAACTCATTATCCGTACGTCCTGCATCTTCTGCGTAAAATTCCACATCCTCTACAAAGGTCTTAGCGTATTTTACCGCCGCAACAGCCCTTTCTATAATGGCGTCTTTGTTGGAGTTGAACTTAAACTTAATATGTGAATCCGATGTACCAATTCCTGTATGTATCCTAGGCCTTTTAGCGCTTTTCAGGGCTTGGGCTGCAACTTCAATATCTTTTTCGACGGCACGGGTTAGCCCACAAACCGTTGCATTTTTTACTAGTTTAGAAATCTCATGAACGGAATTGAAGTCCCCTGGGCTAGAAATTGGGAACCCTGCTTCAATCACATCCACGCCCAATACATCCAGTCTTTCGGCGATGATCAATTTTTGCTCCGTATCCAATTTACATCCGGGTACTTGTTCCCCATCCCTAAGTGTCGTATCAAAAATATGTACCTTATCTTTGCTCATTATATTTGCGTAATTTTATATGCACTTTACGAATATACTACTAATAGGTTCCCCCAAGTTGCAGTATGTAGGGCATTTACAATGGTGAGGAACTTTTTATGAGATGTAAAGAACTAAGAATCAACAACATAAACCTTTTTTATTACGATGACAAATGCTCCGAAAGATGCATTATTTGTACTGGTTAAATCGCTTTCAAAGTCAGAAAAACGTCAATTTAAATTATACGTTGGACGCTTGGGGGTAAACACCGATGCGAAATTTTTAGCTTTATTTAATTTATTGGATAAAATAAAAGTCTACGATGAAAAATTAATATTGGAAAATGGCATTGTTAAAAAGGCCCAGTTATCCAATCTTAAGGCACATTTATATAGGCAGATCCTTGTAAGTCTTAGATTAAATCCGGTAAACCAAAACATACGGGTGCAATTAAGGGAGCAGTTGGATTTTGCCACTATACTTTACCAGAAGGGATTGTATAAGCAGAGTTTAAAAATCCTTGATAAAACCAAACAGACCGCCATAGAAAATGAAGAAAAAAACGTGGCCTATGAAATTGTGGAGCTGGAAAAAGTGATAGAGACCCAGTACATTACCCGTAGTATTCCAGATAGGGCAGATGAACTTACCATCCAAGCAAAGGAATTGTCTAGACAAAACTTAATTACCAGTAAGCTATCTAACCTAGCGCTACAGTTATATGGTCAAATGCTGAAGATAGGTTATGTGCGAAGTGATGAGGACTATAGAAGGGTTAAAGTATATTTTGACAAGCACCTTCCAAAGGTGAAAATGGAAGAGCTTGGATTCAGAGAGAAATTATGGTTGTACAAAGCCCACCTTTGGTATAGTTTTTTAACGCAAGATTTTCTGTCTTGTTATAAGTATTCCAGTAAGTGGGTAGACTTGTTTTATGAGAACAAGATGATGATATCCTTAAATCCAGTTTTCTTCCTAAAGGGGAATCATTATTTGTTGGAGTCCTTGTTTTATGTGAGGTATAGTTCCCAGTTTAAGGAAACCTTGGAGCGGTTAGAGGAAATTGTTGCTAGTAAAGATTTTCCGGCCAACGACAACCTTTCATCCCTAGCTTTTATCTATATCAATTCCAATAAGTTAAACCTTCATTTTATGGAAGGTAGTTTTGAGAAGGCAGAGTATTTGGTGAAAATTGTGGAATATGGAATCTCCAAGCATCGAGGACGATTGGATGAACACCATATCATGGTATTGTATTATAAAATAGCTTGTCTATATTTTGGAATGGGCGACAATAAATTGTGCATACAATACCTAAAGAGAATTATTAACAATAAGAATCTTAAAATGCGGGAAGATTTAATGTGCTTCTCAAGAGTTTTAAGTTTAATTGCCCACTATGAAGCGGGAATGGATTATCATTTAGAGGTGCAATTAAAGAGTACTTATAAGTTTCTTTTGAAGATGAACGACCTGCATGCCGTGCAAAAGGAAATGATAAAGTTCTTAAGAAGGTTGGGGGATATTTATCCGCACCAATTGCGCAACGAATTTAATAAGCTTTATGTGGAATTAAAAAAATACGAAGATCACCCTTATGAAAAAAGGGCGTTTTTATACCTCGATATAATTTCCTGGCTGGAGAGTCATTTGCAGAATAAACCGGTAGCACAAGTAATACAGGAAAAGGCAGCGATGATTACCCGATAAGTAGTAGAAATTAAAACGAAACACCTTGTAAGGCAGCGCACTAACTAGGGCTGTTTTACATTTCCCCAATTTAAGTGGAATTCTAAATTATTTGGAAAGGGGTAGCCAAGTATGGAAAACCCACCCTTTGCTAGTGGAAAGCTATTGCTTACACGCCTTCCAAAGGTTCTCCTGTGGCAAGGGTGCCACCAATTCTAAAAGCTCTTTTTTCACAGGGTGTACAAAGCGTAACCTCCTGGCATGTAGGTGAATGCTACCGTCCTTGTTGCTCCTATCTGCCCCGTATTTTAGGTCGCCCTTAATTGGGCATCCCAAAGCGGCAAGCTGCGAACGTATTTGATGGTGTCTTCCTGTTTTTAAATCAATTTCCAACAGGGTATAGCGGTCCAGCTGCTTTAGTACCTCATAGTCTAAAATAGCCTTTTTACTATCCGGAACTTGATTTTTATGGGCGTAGGATTTGTTTTGCTTCGGATTTCGTTTTAGCCAATGTATCAAGGTGCCACTTTTCTGATCTGGCTGTTTGCCTACAATTGCCCAATAGGTTTTTTGGGCATCTTTTTCGGCAAATAGTTTGTTGAGTCTAGGGAGGGCTTTAGAGGATTTGGCGAAGACCACAATCCCGGTAGTGGGCCGGTCTAACCTATGGGCAACCCCTAAGTAGACATTGCCTGGTTTATCGTATTTTATTTTTAAATATTGCTTTACTACCTCGCTCAACGGAGTGTCTCCGGTTTTATCGCCTTGTACAATATCTCCCGCTCTTTTATTGATGGCTATAAGGTGATTGTCCTCATAGATCACCTGTAAATTAGCGGGAGTAGAATGTATTTTCTGTTGGTTTGTTGACACTTTTATGGCCTAAGAAGGTTGTTGTTACTTGTGGTCTTATATGTTATTAATACTGTTCTTCATCACTGGGGAAGTCCTTGGTCTTTACATCCTCTACATATTGTGAAATGGCATTGCCCATTTCTTCATATAGATTAAGATACCTACGTAAAAACCTTGGATTAAACTCCTGGGTGATTCCCAATAGATCGTGTACCACCAGTACTTGTCCGTCTACCCCGTTACCAGCTCCGATACCAATTACGGGGATAGAAACACTTTCTGCTACCTCTTTTGCTAGTGCAGCGGGAATTTTTTCTAGTACTATAGCGAAACAGCCTGCCTTTTCCAGCATTTTGGCGTCGTTCTTCAATTTTTGGGCTTCGTCTTGCTCCTTAGCACGCACCGTATAGGTACCAAACTTATAAATGGATTGTGGGGTAAGCCCTAAATGTCCCATTACAGGTACGCCTGCGTTTAAGATGCGTTTAATAGAATCCTTTATTTCTTGTCCGCCCTCCACCTTTACAGCATGGGCGCCACTTTCTTTCATGATTCGAATAGCAGAACGAAGTGCTTCTTTGGGATCACTTTGATAACTTCCAAAAGGAAGGTCCACTACAACCAGTGCCCTATTTACCGCTCGTATGACGGAGGAGGCATGGTAGATCATTTGATCTAAGGTTATAGGGAGAGTTGTCTCATGACCCGCCATTACATTACTGGCAGAGTCGCCCACTAAGATTACATCCACATTGGCGGTGTCTACAATTTTCGCCATGGAATAATCATAAGCCGTCAGCATGGATATTTTCTCCCCGTTTTGTTTCATATCAACGAGCGATTTTACAGTCACTCTTTTGTACTCTTTTTTGGCAACAGACATGGTATTTATTTTTAGAGCGATAAAAGTAAGGAGATTTGTTCTAAAACTTGGTGGAAATCCACGGACTTGTGATTAAATCCTACAATTTTGGGGATATTGGAAGAAGTTTTGCTGATTTTTAGAATAAAAAGGGATAATTACCACATGGAGCTAAGGATGCGATATGCTGCTTTTGCTCCTTATGTTCCAATTTCTGATGTTATTATAATTGAAGTACAAATATCTGTTTTTTTGGAACTCCTTCCTTATTGGGTATACTTCTGTTGAATGCAAGTGTTTTTCCATCGTGGGACCATACTGGATTGGATAGGGGAAAGGAAGACGGATGGGTAAGTACTTGGCCCTCCTTGGCACCCACTCGTAGATGAACCAATGCATTTTGCCAAATGTATACCAAGCTTTTCTCTTTGGGATGCCATCTAATGCCCCCTGTCACATCGGTAGGGTGAAAGGTTTGTTGAGTGGGCGTTCCGCCCAAAGGAGAGATGGTAAAGACCTGTTTCGCACCCTGTTGGTCTCTCGCTATAAAAGCTAACATACTGCCGTCAAAGGACGAACGGACAATGCCCTCGCAGCCAGGAAATTTACTTTCGGTAGTAAAGCTTAATCTTCTCTGTTGGGTACCCTTGGGAGGAGATGGCATGGTAGTGGCGGTTCCCTCTAAAGGGGTATTGGAGGGGAGGCTAATGTCTTCTGGTATATCTACCACAAAAACTTCATCTACCTCCTCACCGTTTTTATTTTTTACTGTACCTATAAAAGCTCTTGCACGCTGTAGATGACCTTCATTATTTTTATATCCGGCATTTCCTATCCAACTATCTCCGGCGGCCCTACTAATCTCGTCGCTTCCAGGAACAGGTTGGGGTACAACCTTTACTACCAAAACGCTAAACCATTCCCCGGAGAAATCTTCTTCGGGAATGGATGGGGTAACCAAAACGGGGGAGCTCTTTTTAGACACTCCAATGGTTCTAAGGTTATAGGGAATCCCGGTTTCATCCTCCATTTTTTTAAGGAGGGCATCGTTATAGGTGAATCCAATCCACCCTCCATCCCCACTAAATTCGTGTCGGTGGGTACCACCTCGCAAGGCCCCTGGAGTGAAAGGAGGGGAGCTGTCCCTAGCATCCATAAAGACAGGTTTATTTGGGGCGTTGTCACGTACAATCACCCCTGTTCTTCGCCACTGTTCATAGGGGCGTTCTGGACTGCAATTGTTTAAGCCATGGATAAAGATAACTTGGTTCTCGGTATGACTATAGCTGGCGGCACCAACCCCTGGCCCGTAGGGAGTTTGCTCTTTTGTTTGATATAGGATTTTCTTTTCTCCGGTTTTTACGTGTACCTTTTCTATTATTCCATTGGCCCCGATGCCTCCCTCTTCTGTTCGGGTATCGTAGACCAGCCATTGGTCATCCGGAGAGAAGTTATCATTATTGTCCAAATCGTGATTATAGGAGAAATCATGGGTGAGTTGAATTTCCTTTTTATACGAATTGTGGTTGCAACCGCTCATACACATGGTTATTACTATTAAGCGTAAAAGTATCCTTTTTTCAGATTGTTTGTTCATAGAACGGAAGATGGAAAAGCTGGCCGCTTTATCGGGTAATAACTTAGGTCTAGGTAATCTTTTTGATTACTAAGTTGATAAGCATGGTGCCGATGCGAGCTCTATGTTATTTATGGATTTAATGAAATTGAATTCCCTATCTATTGCCAGCTAAGCTCCACCCTCGTTTTCAGTACGTTTTTTATCAAATTGGAACTCGCCCGTGCTTGCTGATTTTTATTCGCTACTCGTTCCTTGCTTCTCCATTGGTGCGCTAATTACGCCAAGATATCTTCCCATCCAATAGGGGAGGAGCCATATATCCCCTGCGGAATATTCCTGATTGCCATCTCCTCCAACCCGATCTAGGCGGAACATATTGGCATTATGACGTTGAACGGGTCTTTCATCTGGGGGTAAGACCTCGGCGATGGTCTGCCTTCTGAAATTAGGTTCTATATGGGTGATGTCTTTTCGATGACTGTTCATAATATCCCAAGTTACTAGGTCCATGGGATGTTTCCTTAGGTACCAGGCAGCTTCTTCCAGGTCAAATTCCTGGGTGCCGGTTAAGGCGGTCATAATATTCCATGCCCCTTCTTTTTCGGGTCTTTCAATTTCCCAATGATCTATGATAGCCTCCTTGTATTTCGCTTTTAGGGAATCGTTTAAGGCATATCTATAGAGTCCCCAATAGCCCACGTAGTACATTTCGTCGTCGGAGTGGTTCCAAGATTCGGAGAGCATATTGCTCCAATCGTCTCCTTCTTCGCCTGCGACTCCTATTTCTTTCATCGGGCGCATTAGGTTTTCCAAATAGCCATGATTGTCCATTAAATCCATTGCCTTTTCCTTATATTTTTCCTTCCCCGTAAAGTGGTAGGCGGTTTGAAGCATCCCAATAATATTAGAAGAATTCAATTTGCGATCGCCCACGGTTTTAGGATGGCCATTCACATATTCTGGGTTCCATCGCCCCCAAGTGGTTGGTTTTCCATCGAAATCTACCAAATACAAATCGTTCTTTACTATATGGCTCATTAGGGTATCTATTAATACAATGGCGCGGTCTTTTAAATCGTTGTCCATCAGTTCGGCCATAACCCCATAGGCAAAGATGTGCCCTATGGCTTCGTCACTACTGGTAGTGGCTTTCCAATCCCATTCCGGATCATCGGTGTGCTGCCATCTTTCCGGATCTCCCAAGCGTTCTATATAACCACTTCGCTCAAAGGAGCGCGAAGGGAAGCCAGGTACGGGGTTAATATAGAAAAGACGTTCCATGGCCTCCATAGATTCCCTGCAGTTTTGTAGCGCATCTTTAGACTTTGTAACGGCATAGCGAAATACTTCACCAGCCAAATACATGGTAGTCCATAATCCGTCGTTATCGGAATCTGAGAGTCGGCCAGAATCTATATTCCCATTGTCTAAATCGACCAACGTAGAATTAAACCCTAGTCGGATATGCCTATGACGCACTTGTTTGTCATAGTACTGTGCTTTGTCATAAAGGGTCATTTCCTCAAAAACGATTTGTCCCAATCCGGCATCGGTAAGAATTAGTATAGATCCATCATGGGCTTTTGATATGTGATGAACCAAGTTACCAGGCAACCACCTTTTCCCGTAGTAGTATTTAAACTTACCGTTGTCTTTTAGCTTAAAGGCTCCTTTGGTAGAGCCAAACCAAAGGGTTCCATCAATATTTTCTATATAGGTGATTTCGGTCCAAGGGAGCTTCTTATGGGTTTCCCCAATTTGCTCACCTGTTTCTAAGGAAGCCTCCAGATACCCATCTAAAGTGCCAATGATTAATTTTGATTCCCATAGGGCCAAAGAGGTGAAATTAGCACCTTCGATAAGGGTGGTTAGGTTTTTATCCTCGGGTTTGAAAACGGTTACCGATTTTTCCCCTAGGATATAAAAGATGCCTGTTTCATCATCGAATTTAATTTGAAGGACCTTATCATTGGGCAATGCCCCTTTCCAGTCATTGTTTTCTTTTGTTAGATATTGTAAAGCCTTTCCATCGCTGATTAAAAAACCAAAATCTTTCCCTGCGGCTATAATATTCGCCTTGGGCAATTGGTGCATAAGGTAAAGGGTCCCTGCCCATGCATTGCTCAACACCGCCCTATCGTCCAAATAAATGAACTGATCTTGATAGAGGGTGATCGCTGTTATGTTTTTGTCGGTCAAGGGTCTATAGGTCTTGTCGGGCATTAGTATGCCAGGGTAGAGAAACTGACCATCATGGGTGCGAAGTATCCCTTCAGAAGAAGCAATCTGAATGAGGTTATTTCTGTCCATATGGGCAGAAAAAAGGGTGAGATCATCTAGATTTGCATGGTATTTTACACTGTAATCTTGCCTATAAGGCACATCTTTATACACGGGCAGGGAGGCAGAAGAATTATTTTGCTGGGGCGCCTCGTTACAGGAAAGACTCAACAACAGCAGCCAAGCGGTAATAGGAAAAAACGTTCTCATGTCAATATTGGTTTTGGTCGGTTACAAGCGTCCCTATTTTAATCTGTATTTTAAGACAGCGATTTATGTGGGGACCCTACTATTACAAATAAACCTGATTTTAGCATGGCATACCTCGTATATGTTACGGGATTTGCATTAAATATTGACTTCCTGAGTGAAAATTGGGAATCCTACGGAGTTTTCCTGTTAGGATAATTGATATTCTGAGGTAGCAGCTAGTAGTGTTTGTAAGTGCAAAACGAATAGGGGAAAGTCCACAACAACCTACATGGGTTTGGACCTTTTTATGCGCTATTAGTTGATAAATCTACTAACAGCAACCTATATATAAATAAAAATACCCAGAACCACCGCTATAAAGCAAGTTCCGGGTATTTCCCTATCAACCAATAAACACTAATCACATACTTCTTAAATCGATTTTAAATAGGCTTCTAGGTCTAGCTTGTCTTGAGCACTCAGCTCCAATCCAAAGTGGTTATCGTAATGGGTTATTACCTCGTTTAAGGTGGCAAATCTCCCATCGTGATAGAAACCTCCCTTCATACGGGCAAAAAGTCCTCTTAAGGGTGTGGTTCTATACATGCCTGTGGGGGATCTTTTGGCTTCAAAGTCGTCTATCCCTATTTCCGCGGCGGTGTGTAAATTATACCCCGCGTCGGTAAACATAGGAGCTATATGGCAGGTTGCACAAAGGGCGCTACCGTTAAACAAGGATTTGCCTCGTTCTGCAGCTGCCACATCATAGCTTCCTTCGGGGGGAGTGGGGGCGGTTAATGATAATTGATAGGCTTGCAATCCTGGTAATTTGGAGGTGATGAGGTCTGGATCATTAGTAATATTCCCAAAATTGTTTTCTGCTGCAATAGGAAACTGGTTGGCATCGTTTAAACGCGCATCGGTAAAGCTACCCTGTCCGTGCATTTCCAAATTTGCTACAAAGGCATTCCAATACACCATATCTCCCCAGCCGGTATAGGTCGCTAAATTAACGCCTTGTAATCCATAGGCAGCAGGTAATAAATTAGCCGCAATGCTTCCATCTGGTTTAAGAGCAATACCATCTACCATTAAGCCAGCATTAAATTTTCCGGGCCCCCAACCTGTTAGTACCGCCTCAACCGTGGGTTCGTCCACATGGAGTAGATCGGCCAGGAACTTTTTGTTGTCGGTTAGGTTTACAATTGCGCCAACGTTTAAATCCCTATTGGGGTACCCATCCAGTCTTCTCCCTATGCCTTCTGAAAAGGAATTATCTACCGTAGAGTGACACAGTGCACAATTAATCCCAATCGCCGTCATATTCCCCTCCTCATTAAAGGATCCTTTTATCCCCACCACGGCATTCATTTTTAACAATGCAACTGTAGTCGCAGGATCGTTGAGGTCTACTTCCCCCGCCAGGATGGCCGCTGCTACCTCGGGAGGAATGGCCTCGGAATCTACTTTTAAGCCTACTGTTAGGGCAGTGGCCGGACTCACCCCGCTACCGTAGCCGCCTAATTCCTCGCCCAAAATAGCTTTGTCTAAATGTAGGACGTCACTCCAAAAGGCCTCGTCCCCAAAGGTGTCGTACCTAAAAGTTTCTTTTCCTTCCGCAACAAGTACTGGATCTAAATGCAAGGTAAGGGTGTCTGTTACAGTTTCTATAATGGTATCGTTTACTATTTCTGTAATGGTTTCGGTGATTGTCCTGGTTTTGGTACAACTATAGACAAATATCATGCTTCCAACGAGCAAGATTCCGACAAATTTTATTGGATTAGCTACTTTCATAGTTCTTCTGTTGTTAATGATTATTATTCAATCTGTTTATCCCCATCAAATTAAAATATTGGGCCTGGGGGAATAACCCTTTTGCGATAAGGATTCCTTGGGGGTTACATTCACAGGAAGACTATGTTAAGAACCAACCTAAATTGCTTTAAATTGGTTCTTAATCTCCCTATAAACACCAACTAATTAAGAGCTAATCTTAATAGTTCCCTTCATCACCTTGTGCAGGCTACAGAAATATTCCTCGTCCTGGGTGATGATTTTACTCCAAGTTTCATCCTTACCAAATGGTTTGGAGGTCCACTTTCCATTTTTTTCATCGGTCACGTCGTGTAGAATAAAGTCTTTGTTAACCCATATTACTTTGTCTCCTTTATGTACCGTAAGATGCTGGGGTATAAACTTCATTTTTTCAATGGTGACCGTATGTACTTGAGGTTCGTTGGCAATTGGGGCCTTTATTCCAATACCTCCTAGCAACAAGAGGAAGGCAATTGTAAGCATGCTAAATAAATAGATAGTAGGTTTCATTTTTTTGACGCCATTTTCTTTTGTAACATTTCTGCATGTCCTAGGTGGACTTCCAAGGCGGGAACTACATTTGATAATAGCTCCTTTAGTTCCCCATTTTGAGACTGTGGTATCAATAGCGTATTTACCGCGCCAATTACCTGTTTGTGATATGCAACCTCGTTTTCCACATAGAACTTGTCGAAATTCTTATTAGTAAGCTTTTTCAACTTTGCCTTGGTTTCCGCAGCCTGGTCTAGCAGGGACTTACTAACCGCATTGTCCTTGGGAACCACTTTTAATTTTGTAACCAAAGCCACTGCCTGATTAATCACTGCGGTGTGGTCTTCTACCATTCGGCTAGCAAAATCCAAAACCTCTTTATTTTTAGATTTATTCATGGCAATTTTGGCGAAATCAATATCAATTTGATTGGCTACCACCGCAACCGAGGCAATTTCAGGATCGGTAAGTTGGGGTGATGTTTGGGCGTACATAGGGATGGCTATCATAAACATGGAGAAGACACCTAATACGCTGAGGTAATTTGTTATCGTTTTCATCTTGTTGTATTTATTTGTTTCCCATTGGATGTAAATAGGGAGGAAAGGTTACAAACCAACACATGAACGCTTTAAAATTTATTTAATGTGTTGATTGTAAGATGAATGTAAAACTGACTTTCTAATTAAAGGGCCTAAGAAGAAGATAGCCTTTCCAGATAAATTCCAGTTTTAGTAGGCACCTAAATTGCATTGCTTTTCCTTTTATATTTTTTTAGGAATGGGTAAGGAAAGAGGTTGAGGGAAGTTAATAAGTACAGAAATGTTTGGTGTCAGGAAATCTTAAATTTAATAAGAAGATTAGAATGGGTTTTAGCGATTCAATTTCGTAACTTGTTATGGGTTAAGTATCAATGTGTTATTAATCCTTATTCTATCAAATAGCGCGTAGGTTTCTGTTTATTTTGTAACCTTTTCTATTGTATTGCATCCAACCTTAAAATAGTAGCTATGAACATCTGCAAACCCTTAAGAAAATTAAACCAAGCTCCCTATGCCACTTTACCAGATTGGGTAGTGGTCCAAAAAGTATTGGATGGTGAGACCGAATTGTTTGAAATATTGTTGAGAAGGCATAACCAATTATTGTTTAGAACGATAAGAAGTTATCTGGATAGACCTTCGGACATAGATGATATAATGCAGGATACCTACATAAATGCATTCCAGAAATTATATCAGTTTAAAAATGATGCCCTCTTTTCTACTTGGTTGGTTCGGATCGGAATTAATGAGGCGTTACAGCGGAAAAGGAAATCTAAAAGAAATAAAACCGTAGCCATCAACAATGAAAAAGGAGTTATTCAAATTGCTGATACGTCTATTATGAATCCAGAAAGAAAAACAATGTACTCAGAGTCTGTGCTAGTGGTGGAAAAGGCAATAGACCAATTACCGGAAAAGTACAAGGTTGTTTATATGTTGAAAGAAGTCCAGGATATGGATATTGTTGAAATATCAAAAAGCCTAGACCTCACTACCAGCAATGTAAAGGTGCGGTTGCATAGGGCTAGGAAGATGATTCAAGAGTACATCCTTAAATTCTCCAATGCTAAAAATGCATTCGAGTTTGGCAATGCCAAATGTGATTTGTTGGTACAAAGGGTAATGGATAGGATTAAAGAACTATAGTAGAATTTATTGTATGCTATTCACCAATGTTTAAGTAGTGGTTATTTTAATGGCGCATAATTAAAGTTAATTTCGGTTTACAAACTTATATTTGTGGAAGAGAATAAACTAAGGGCGCTTTTACTTTAAAATCTCCGTGTATAGGGTGGTTTTAATGTTAAAATTGGGAGCCTTTAGGGTTGAGTTAAAAAAATAAAGTTCCCTATGACCTTGGATTACTTAAAAACGTCCCTATTTAAAGCCTTACAATATTTTAGTATCTATGCCTCCATTGCGTTGCTTTTTTTGTGGCTAGTCAGTGGTTTGGAACTTTTTATATATAAGGGAAGTCACTTTTTGCCATTAGATTACTTTAGTTTGCTTAAGTCCAGTATATTCATCGATACCGTATTTTGGGCGCAATGGATTTTCATTCTTTTCCTGGTCTTTTTACCAATTTTTCTACTGCATCAAAAAACTGCCAAGATATTCTTAGGGGGGGTATGGATGCTTTTCTTTATTATTCATCTAAGCTTAATAAATTATTTTAATACCTCCCTGGTTCTGTTGGGTGCCGATCTTTTTGGGTATTCCCTTCAAGACATTAAACAGACGGTAGGGGCCTCTGGAGGGGTATCCTTAATTGCTTTATTGGGCCTGCTCCTTATCTTGGGGCTCTTTTTATGGGCACTATTCTTAGTACCTAAAAAATGGAAAGCACCCAAGGCTTTTGCCATTGCCTTGCCCTTGGTATCGCTCCTAGTATATACCTCGGGAATTAGCAGTAGAGTGGCCGAACCGCAACTGGGTTCGGATTTTGCCAATAACCTGGTAATCAATAAAACGCAACACTTTTTTAAGGAAGCTGCCAATTATTTTTTTGATCCTGGATTTGAGGTAGATATTTATGCCGATAATTATTTGGGCGGACCAGGAAGTAAGCATATGAGCGATGTAAAAATGGTGGACTATGTAGATGATGCTTATCCTTTTCTTCATGCTAAACCTGATAGCGATGTCTTGTCCCCATTCTTTAGCCCTAAGTTGAAGGCTCCTAATATTGTTATTTTAATAGTAGAAGGCTTGGGCAGGGCATTTACCAATGAAGGTGCTTATTTGGGTAATTTTACGCCTTATTTAGACTCTTTATCCCAAAATAGTCTCTATTGGAAAAACTTTTTAAGCAATGGAGGAAGAACCTTTGCGGTGCTGCCTTCTATTATAGGATCACTGCCTTTTGCAGAGAACGGATTTTTAGCATTGGAAAACGCAATGCCGAAGGAAAACTCCCTTATAAGTCTACTAAAGAATCATGGGTACCAAACTTCCTTTTACTATGGTGGCGATGCTAGTTTTGATGGAATGAAGGGTTACCTAAATAAAAATGGCATTGATTATATCTTTGATGAAGAAACTTTTCCCAGTTCCTATAAGAAACTCCCTGCCAATAATAATTTTAGCTGGGGATATGGCGATGGCGAATTATATCGCTATTACTTAAACAGTCAGCAGGCCGATTCCCTGGCAAAACCCAAGCTTAACATCTTACTTACCAATACTACCCATAGTCCGTTTGTATTATACGACGAGGAGTATTACGGGAAGAAATTTGAGCAACGTTTGGAGGCCCTCGGTTTTGATACTGAAAAAAAGGAGGACTACAAA
The DNA here is from genome assembly GCF_002150785.1 of Arenibacter amylolyticus. Lineage (GTDB taxonomy): Bacteria > Bacteroidota > Bacteroidia > Flavobacteriales > Flavobacteriaceae > Arenibacter > Arenibacter amylolyticus. Next base: position 28,989 of record NZ_MTAZ01000009.1, read on the forward strand.
GCGTATGCAAAGCAATATGCTACGGTTCTTTACGCAGATGATGCCATAAAATACTTTATGGAAGCGTATAGGCAACGGGAAGACTATGAGAATACCATTTTCCTAATTACTGGCGACCACCGATTGCCAGAGATACCTCTAAGCACTAAAATAGACCGTTATCACGTTCCCTTGTTAATTTATTCTCCCTTATTGAGCAGAACGGCAGAAATGGCATCGGTGTCTAGTCATTTTGATATTGCACCTAGCTTACTTAATTATTTGGGAAATAATCATCAAGTACCATTACCGGATTATGTAAGTTTTATGGGGCAAGGCTTGGATACGGTGAGGAAGTTTAGAAGCGTACAACAAATCCCGTTGATGCAGACCAAGACCGATCTGGTCGATTTTGTTATGGGAGACTTTCATTTAAATGGTAATAATCTATACCAATTAAATGATAACCTAGGCGAGGTGTTAGTAGAAAACCCTGAAAAACAGCGGGAATTGCAAGCCGCTTTTTCTGCCTTTAAAAGACGGAACATAAAACTAACGGAAAAAGCGCCCTTGGTGCCCGATAGTTCTTATACCAAGTACAATGGTAATTATTAATCCTGCGATACCAATTCCATTTCTTTTTCCAAAATCTGGCTAATTAATGGATTATAAAAATTCCAAAAGAAACTACCACGCTCTAAAGGGTTACGGTCATCATAGAAGAATCCTTTAAAAAATCCGACTCCCTTAAAGTAGGAACTGTTAAACCTTATGGGATTGTCACTAAAGTCGCCCGAAAAGTAAAAAAAGCGATAGTCGTCTCCCAAATGGCGGGTAACTGCCGGGAAGGATTCGGGTATTTGGTACTTGGCCAATTCCTCTTTACCAGCGGGTAAAAGGCCTAATTTAAACGATGCATCTACGGTATTAACCTCTAAATTAGGTATCATTACATCAAACCAAAAGGGGTATTTGGTTTTTGCTGGTAAAAGCCACTTCTCTTGTGCCTCTGGAGTAGCATAAATAAAGGGCAACGCATTATCCACATGGGTGCCTTCCTCTAAAATAATCACCTGGTCGTTATCGTTCACCAAAGCCAAACCGGCACGAGTAAAGGGCCAAGATCCATTATGGGATTTTTTGTAATTTTCTATAAGCCACTTAGGGATTTCTAAATTTTTGGTAGGATCCAAATTATCAAAATAACGGCCCGTCCAACCGGTCCATTTTAGATGGAATAATTCTTCAAATTTCTTTCGATTTTCGGCGCGGGTAGGGGATCCAATAGTATTAAACTCGGTAATGATGAGCTTGTTACGTTCTTTCATGTACTCCAAAAAGATAAGGTCTTCGTTACTTAAGCCCCCATAAAGCATACCCGATTGTGCATTTACATCTCCCTCCCGGTACCATTCATTGTTGTAAATACCATAGGTGTCGGTGAAATAAGCCATATCGGCATCCGCACTTAGTTTTTTCAACTGATCTGTAGTAAATCTTTCTAAACCTTTTAATTGAAACTCATCATCCTTTAAGGGGAAGAATCCAAAATAATCTTTACTGATTTTATAAGGATCTTTGGAGGTTTTGGTGTATCTGTTGTGATTTAATATCCACCCTAGGGAAATATGTTCTTGACCTTCTGTAGTTAAAACAGTCTTATCTACCAACGCAATAACCAGCTTTTTTTTAGGGGTAAAAAGCCAGGACATCCACATAACAAGCGGGATACCGATGATACAAACTAGTATAAGACCAAAAATCTTCTTTGCCATAATTAAAATCGTTTGCTATATCCAACACCTATGGAGAGTTGGTTCCCTCTGGTTTCCGCCCTGTATTCTTGATTCTCTAAAGAGGCCTGAATACTAAATTCATGGGTGTCCCAGAGTAGTTTCTTATACCCTAAGGACATATTTACAGATTTTAGTTTGTAGCTATTGTCTGGATCAAAGGCAACGTTGTTTGCATTGTCGTCCGGAGAGATGCCGGTGCCTATTTTAAAACTAAGATAGTCGTCCGCTCCGCCTAAATAATATCTGGTGGTTAGGGAGTAAGAATGAGAAATTGAATTTGAGGAGGGCGTTAAATAGGTTCGCAAATTAAACCAATAATTCTTATAGTACTTACCAACACCTAAGGTGTAAACCCATGTATTACTGGAAAAAGACAGGAAGCGAAATCCGGCATCTGCTTCAAAGGCGGCAGGAAGATTAGCATAAAGGGAAAAGCCTGCTCGGTAACGTGGAAAGATGCCCTTGTTTTCCGAAATTCCACCACTTACATAGGCGTAAAAAAGATCCGAGATTCTAGGGTAGGCATCCAGCTCAAACTGGGCGCCATTGGTAGTAAACCTATTGGCATAATTAAAACGGGCGGTTAAAGAACCCAAGCCCGTTTGTCTGCCATAACTAACACTGGCTAAATGCCAGGGGTCATTAAAACGCTTATCAAAATAAACAAAGTCGTAACTAAGGCCAATACTGTTTTTAGCAGCGGAACTGTTTACGCTTCCCAATAAACTTCTTGCTTCTGTAAATTCTGGATTGTTTTTTAGTAACTGGTCTATAACAATTCGCGATTCGTTAAATCGTTTTAAGTCCTTTAAAATTTTCGCTTTTAACAGTCCCAAACTTTGCGAGTTAGGATGCTTTTCCAGCCCGGAATTGACCACAACTAAACTTTTCTCGGAATTGGAGTTCCAGTACTCAAGGTTGCCGTAGGCTAGGGAAGCTCCTTCGTGGCCTGCTTCTTTTTGGAGTACTTCCTTAAAAACCATTCTAGCTTGTTGTAGACTATCGGTGTAGGTGTACAGTCTGCCAAGGAAGACGCTTACTTCCAAGTAATCGGGGCTTTTAGCCAATGCCTTCTTTAACAGGGCAATTGCTTTAGGGTAGTTGTCCTCATCAAAAGCCGCGGTCCTAGCCAAACTATACAATTCATCCGTGGATGCCTCTGTTTGTGCAGCCATAGGCAAGACGTTGATCGCTAGAAGTAGAAGGAGAAGTAGTTTTATTTTTTGTTTGTACATATTCAATTAAAATTTACTAATCAATATTGGGTTTGGAGGGGTTAGATAAACCGGTACGAGTCATCTTTCCCCAAGATGTTTTTCCCAGCAACAAATCAACATTTCCTTTCACTGCCGCCCACATAACAAAAGGATGGTACAAAAGTGGCTCTAATAGGGCAGTACGCAGCAAGAGGAGCATGTATTTTGGCTTTTTATATTGTTGGAATGAATATTCTTCAAAAAACAAGGCTGTAATGGAGAACAATACCGAAAAGGTATAGACTACCCCGAAAAAGACCAGGAATACTTGGATATTTATTTGGCCGAAAATGAACATTAATAGTAGAAAAATGATTCCGAAAAATTCGATAATCGGTGCAAACCATTCAAAAAACATCCAATAAGGGGTACTGAGCATGCCCAACACGCCATACTTTGGATTAAATAGTAGCTTTTTATGCAGGCTTAGGGTTTCTATGGTGCCGCGTGTCCACCTGTTCCTCTGTCTATGTAGTACCTTCCAACTTTTAGGGACTTCGGTCCAACACAAGGGGTCGGGGACAAAGCTTACGGTGTATGGAATTTTTTTGTCCCTCATTAAGCGGCGCATGCGAACCAGTAACTCCATATCCTCACCTACGGTAGCGGGATTATAACCACCCGATTCTATGACCGTTTTCTTGTCGAACATACCAAAGGCACCAGAAATAAGCAATAAGCCATCTATACGGGACCATGCCATCCTTCCCATTAGAAAAGCCCGGAAATATTCTAAGAGCTGAGCCCGATCTATGAAGGAATCCGGTAAGCGAACTTTTATTATCCTCCCATCTTCAATAATACAGGAGTTTGCAACCCGGATAATTCCCCCAGAGGCAATAACTTTTTTGTTGTTGTTAAGAAATGGCTTTACCAACTTTAGAAGCGCATCCCTTTCCAAGATGCAATCAACATCTATGCAACAAATAATTTCATGACTACAGCAATTAATTCCAGAGTTTAATGCATCTGCCTTCCCACCATTTTCTTTATCTACAACTTTTAAATTTTTATAAGCTTTCTGTCTCGACGAATAAACAGCGCGCACATTTTTGGTAGCAATAGGGGAATGGTAGAGTACATCATCCTGGTAAAGATCGAAGGTTTTGATTAATGAATCCAAGGTGTTATCGCTACTTCCATCATTGATGATTACAATTTCGAAGGAAGGGTAATCAAGGGTGAGTAGGGATCTTACATTTTCAATGACATTAGCCTCTTCATTATAGGCGGGTGCTAAAACAGAAATTTTAGGTAGGTGGGACGACTGCAGTAAGGCAACTTCATCTTTAAAGTTGTTCTTGCGTTTATAATCACGGAGCTCAAATAATGAATATAAAGCCAAGAAGATATAGCCCGAAATGATAATTAAACCATAGGTTAAAAAAATAAAACTTGCTATATCAATAAATTCGAAAAAATTAAAATTCAAGAGGCCCTAAGGTATTATATGGATTGTTAACAAAAATTTGGTGTGCACATTATCTAGCTATCAATAGTTATGAAGATGTTGTTTAGTAGGGCAAATTGTCATATTTAATAGTATTAAAATTCGCTCCAAGGAAATGGGATGCTTCTAAGTTCTTTTGAAGGGCTACCTTCTTAAATTCCACTTCTAAGCTAGGTTCCTCTGTAACCATAAATTTACCAATAGATTTTAGATGTTTCTCGGAACCAATTTTACCAATAGTTTTTAGGATTTCATGTTTTATTAAAAGGGTTTCCTCGTTAAAATTATGAATTAAAATAGGTAGGAGTTCCGGCTCCTCCATTTTCCGTAGTGAGATGATGGCTTGCTGTCGTAACTCGGGATTTTGGTGATGTAAAAACCTCAATAAAATAGGGATATGTTCAAATTGGTTGTAATCGGCAATCATTTTCATGCAGAAAATCACCACGCTAGAAATATCATGATGGAGCCATTTGGAAAAATCAGGGGTTTCTCCGTCATAACTTTTAAGTCCATTCTCAATATAAATTTGTTCCCAAAGCGTTAAAGGAATTTCTACTTTGTCTAAGAATCCCAAAGGGTTTTCAGTGGACATATGGAGATAGTACAAAAATGCTTGCTGTCTTAGTTTCTTGTAATTGGTGTTAAATAAGGAATCTACTAAGGTCATTGGGATCTCTAAATTTAATTGATATGCTACATTGAGAGCTTTGGCTTGTTTATACCATGCCTTACTTGTTAATTTGGTTAGGAGAAATTCCTTCAATCCAAAACCATAAAAAACCTCCTTTAAACTGGCCGAAGATTCCCCTTTTAAGTTCTCTGCGAAAACTAGAATCTGATCAATCGCTATTTGTTTGTCGAGGGAAGTCCTGAGGTGTCTGTTTTTAAAATTGCGAGTTTCCTTTTCCTTATCAAAATCTTCATTAAATAAATAGTTGTTGATGAAATCTATTATGAAAAGATTTAACTTTTTTCTTCTGTGGTTTTGACTGTTTTTATGGACTCTCAGATAAAGTATAAGGCTTAACAATAAAATAGTGAGTACAACAAAGACCATGGTCATTACCAGGTTTATTTCCAGGACTACGGGTAAGTCGGAAATATAAAATGGTAAATTCCCCATAGTTAAATGTAGCAACATCATATTATGGTCTAGCATCTACTTTTAGGAGTGAATGTTTTTTTTTGATGCACCTAAACTCCTTTTTACGCGCAAAGTTAATTCGTTTGGACTAAAAGGTTTGCTTATAAAATCATCTACGCCCATATTAAATGCATCAGTGATAATATCTTCTTGGGTAGCGGTAGAGAGCACAATGATCGGGATGGTGGGATAATTTTTCTTAATGTGTTCTATAAGTTGACTCCCCGAAACAAAAGGCAACATCAAATCTGTTAGAATTAGATCAAAGCTATTAGTTTCTAGCTCTTCCATAGCACTCCTTCCGTCTATTGCGGTAGTTACCTCGTATCCTTCCTTAGTAAGCTTAAATTCGAGCGACTTAACAACCATTGGATTGTCTTCTATGACTAAAATCTTCTTCTTCATTTTAATTAATATCTAGCTGGTAATCTGCGGTAATTTGGGTTTCAATTAGTTGAAATTCTTGATTTAATTCACTAAATAATGTATTTAATTCTTCTTCTTTTTTGGCGGTTTCCATAGACTGGCACAGATCCCTTCCATGCTGATTTAAAACCATTTGAAAGGAGGGCTTTATGCTATGGGCAATTTTTCGGGCTTCGTCAAAATTATTTTGTTCCAGGGCTATTTTAAGGTCGTTTAACCTACCAGATACAGACTCCTTAAATAAAACTAGGGTTTCTGCAACAAACTCCTTGCTCCCCTCGGATAACTCCTCTAAATAGTCCGTAGAGTAAGATTTCACCAACTCTTCATTCTTATCCTTAAGCTCTACCGTATTTAAGAAATTTTCAATTTCTAGTGCCGTTTTATCCGAAAAAGGTTTGCGTATAAATCCTTGTAACTTTTTATTTGTGATTTCTGTATCGGAGTCTATTACAATTAAGGTTGGATGCTCCATTTTAAGCTCTGTCCGCAGATAATCCATGGTCTGCCATCCATTTAATGGACTAGAGGACTCTTCCAAGATGAGCAATTGTGGATTTCCATTCTCCATAATCCATTGTATGGCACCCATACTGTCTGTAAAGTCTAGGACCACAAACGGACTGTTGTTAAGAATCCTTTTTATCCGGGTACGCTCTTCGGCATTACTTACTACTATTATTATTTTTTTATTGTTCACCTGTTTTTGGGGTGTTAGGTTATATCTATTAAGTTGGGTCCAAGTTTACACTTACCTAAAGTGTATCTGTTTTTATTAAATTGTCAATGATAACTTTTTTAATCGTATCTAGCACCACGGGCTTGGTCACATAATCATCCATACCGTGATCTAGGCACCTTTGGCGTTCCCCAGAAACCGTTCTTGCGGTTAAAGCTATAATGGGAATACGAGTTCCATTGCTTTCTAGTTTTCTTATTTTCTTGGAGGCTTCATAACCACTTAATAGTGGCATCTGAATGTCCATTAATATCAAATCAATTTCCCTGTTCTTATAAGCTCCTACTGCCTCTTCACCATTATCCACTTCTATCAACTCTATTTTGGGAAGTAGTTTTTTTAGAATTGTACGGGTTAGATGCTTGTTAATCACATTATCTTCGGCTACCATAATCCTAAAATTGTAGTCGGAGATATTTTGCTCATTAGGTTCTGTGGCTATTGATTTTTCTGAATCTGGACATTGGATTTGAGAAATAAGTTTAAAAAGCGCGTTTATTTGTATAGGCTTTACCACATTGAACTGCACCTGATATTCCGCACATTCCTGCCTTACCTTTTGATCTTCCCCGGAACTGTGCAAAAGAATAATAGGAAGCTCTTCCTTGGATATCTTAAGTACCGTCCTAATGTGTTTAATGAGGTCAAGACCATTTAAATAGGGCATATGGTAATCGATAATGGCCAAATCAAAAGCCTCACCCTTTTGCAAGGTATTTATGGCTTCTATTCCATTAGATAGGAGGGTGGTATTGATTTGTTCTACGGCTAGCATTTCATTTAGGATGGTGCGGTTATTGGCATTGTCATCCACCACTAAAACTTTCCCAACACTTCGGGTAACATCGACATGTTTAGGACTTTGTTCCAATTCCGTTTTAAATGCTACGTCAAAATAAAATACACTGCCCACATCTGGGGTGCTTTTTACTTGAAGCTTACTCCCCATAATTCCTAATAAGCGGTTGCTAATTGTTAGTCCAAGTCCAGAACCACCAAACTTACGGGTGGTGGAGGCGTCTTCCTGGTTAAAGGCATGGAAAATTTTATGTATGTTTTCAGGGGCAATGCCAATTCCAGTATCGCGAATGGAAAAACTGTATACCATTTCCTGTCCTTGAGCATCGCTTCTCCCATTCACCTTTAACTCTATCTCTCCCTGATGTGTAAATTTAACGGCATTCCCCAATAAATTAATGAGAATCTGTTTTAAGCGTACCGTATCTGCATACAGAAAGCGTTTTATTTTTGGGGAAATATTTAATAGAACCTCTAGATCTTTGTCGTGTGCCTGAAATTTAATAAGGTCTATAGCTTCCCCACAAAGCTCCACTAGGTCGGTTCGTTCAATATTTAACTCCAGTTTCTCTGCCTCAATTTTGGAGAAATCCAAAACGTCGTTTATCAAATCTAGTAAGGAGATCGCAGAGGTGCGAACGGTTTTCATATAGTTTTGCTGACTCTCTGAAAGCGCTGTTTTCATTAACAGGTCTGTAAAACCAATAATGCCGTTTAATGGAGTTCTAATTTCGTGACTCATATTCGCCAAGAATTCGGACTTGGATCTACTCGCCGTTTCTGCTTTTTCCTTAGCGGTGATAAGGGATTCTTCCATTGCCTTAAGCTTGGAGATATCTGTTCCCACCCCTAGGTATCCAGTGATGTTCCCCTCATTATCTTGTACGGGGGTAACTACTAATTGGACGGGAAAGGTACTGCCGTCTTTTCTAACATAAGTCCATTCCTTTGGAGTTATTTTTCCTTGACCAACCTCATAGCTAAAAACCGCCTCTCTAGGTATGGGCTGACCATATTTATTTGAAAGGGCTGCTACCTGATTCGTAATTTCGTCCTCTAAATGAAAGATGGCTGCCCTAGAAGTTCCAATGACCTCCTCGGCACGGTATCCTAGTAAATTTTCAGCTCCCTTATTAAATTTCCTAATAGTAAGATCTAAATCGGTTTCTATGATGGAAATCTGTGTGGTGGCATCTAGCAAGCCTTGTAGGTCGGATAAACTCCGTTGTAATGCTTTTCGGCCCAAAATGGTCTCCGTCATATCTACCACCTGGCCAATTAAGGAGGTTACTTTTCCATCTTCATCATACATGCCAGCTACGTGGAAATGACAGTAAACAATATGCCCATCCTTATGGATATACCTCTTCTCAATACTGTAGTTGTCAATTTCACCTTTAATTAGTTGGTTTAGAAGATGACTATCATTTTTATAATCCTCAGGGTAGGTAATATCTTTAAACCGTAAACTAGCAAATTCTTCCTTAGAGTACCCTATCATGTTTGCTAGGTTGTTATTGAACATTATCCAAGTACGGTCTAGCCCAATAACTCCCATTCCGTTAGGAGAGTGATCAAAAGCCTGAATAAATTTATCGGCATTTTCTTTTGCCAATCGTTCTAATTCCTTCTGTTCGGTTATCTCCTCAAGTTGGGTAATAATCAATTCTTCTCCATCTTTAGCCCCTGGAAGAATGGTAGTATTGATGGTACACCAAATGAGCTTTCCTGTGTTGTGAAAACATTTCACCTCCAACTTATAACTACTGATTTCCCCTTCAATTAGTTTCTTTCGATAATCTACAGCCTTTTGCAGGTGATCAGGATGGATAACATCCTTAAAGGTAAGTTTCATCACGTCTTCCCTAGGGAGATGGTCTAATCCGAAAATATTGATCCCTGCAGGATTGATATCAATAAGTTTATTCTCCTTCGTAACCAGAATAATTCCCAAAGGTGACCTTTCAAAGATCATTTTGAAGCGTTCCCTTGTTTTCTTATGTTCTATGGATCGCTTCTTTTTCTCGTCAATATCCTGAAAAGCTCCGTAGACCCTAATACATTTTCCTAGTTTAAATTCTGGTTTTCCAAAAGCCCGGACCCAAATATCCCTCCCCTTAGCGGTAATTATTTTGCATTCTATATCATATGGAGTACCGTTAGTAACACAATCATTAAATGATTCAATTATAAGATCTCTACTCCATCCTTCTTTAAAAAATTGAATAGCCTCATCAAATTGTGGTATGTAGTCACTATCTACTTCGTGAATTTCTTTGGTAACCTTAGTCCAGAGCACCTCCTTTTTTAGAGTATCGACTTCCCATCCTCCAATTTGGGCAATTTCGTTGGTTTGTTCATAAATGTCCAGAAGCGCGTTTAAATCGTGCTGCTCTAGTTCATTATCCTTTTCCAGTCTTATAAACCGTAAGAGGTAAAAGAGTCCTTGTTGACTATCCTCTATAGGGAAGGCTTCTACCGCTAAGCTTTGTTGGTTTTTAGAGGCATCCTGCACCGTAAGTTGCCATTCTGAATCTCCTAAATCTCCCTTTTTTAACGAGTTTATGAATGCTTCCAGGGTCTCTGTGGTATTGGCATTCAGATGTTTATTTATAAAGGCGGCTTCGTAGTCAGCTTCTGAATAATCAAAATGAAGGGCCTGCCAAAAAGATTGACTTACCCAAAAGCGACTTTTTTCATCTGCCCTAAAAAACCATAAACCGGCTAGCTGTTTTTCTGTAATCCAGCTTAAAACAGAAGGGGTATATTGAAGTAATTGGTTTAATTGATCTTTTAAGGAGTAGTTTTTTGACATACATTATTAGTTGGGGGACTTAGGCTAAAATACATAAATCATTTTACTTGGCGGTAAAATAAGCCTTTCGTCGATAAAATCTTAGGTTTTTGCAACGCTATGAAAAAGGAGAATATTTAATTAAAGGGATCTCTTAGGTTTTTTGGGGTAGCTTATGGCATTAATGGTGCCCACAGGTTTCTAAGATGTTTTTTGAAATAGCTAAGTAATTGATAGATAGGAGTTTTGTCTTTTTATGGATTATTAATTTTTCCGACGACAAATATAAAAAAAATTACCGACTAGGAATTATCCAGATACCTCATAATAGGAAAGTTATGGTAAGCAAAGATTTAAAGCCATTTGCCCCTAGCTGCAGCCCTTCTTATTAAATTTTGATTTACCCGTTAACTTACCTTAGAATTTAAAGCTGTTTAAAATGCTCCATATAACAGTTGTGGGTCTATTTTTATTAAGTTGGTTGTACTATAAGTTACCTTGAAACGTATCTCGGTCTGTAGATGCGGTAGTGCATTGGAATAGAGGCTAGGAAGAATAGCATAATATCGCAATTGCTTTGTAACCTTTTGCCAATCGAACCATCCAATAGATACAAAACACAAAAATAAAAATACGATGAAACTACATACACCAGTGGAGGTAAACCTTCTAAAGTATACGTTTGGATTGGTACCCATAGTGGCCGGCTTGGATAAGTTTACACATATTTTAACGGATTGGACCGCTTACCTTACCCCTTGGATGTTGGATTTAATTCCGTTTGAAGCAACTACCTTTATGGGGATTGTTGGGATTATTGAGATCGCGGCAGGTGTCTTGGTACTGATAAAGACCCATATAGGTGCCTTAGTGGTATCTGGTTGGTTGGTGCTCATTGCCTTCACTTTACTGATTGGCGGAGGGTATTTGGACGTAGCGGTGCGCGATTTAGTGATGGCTGTTGCGGCTTTCTCATTGGCGAAGCTTACTGAAGCGTCATAAAAGCAATGGAAGGCAGGTAAAAAGGGAACCTCTAAAGCCATAGAGATTCCCTTTTTTCAATGTAAATGGTGACTACTTTTTACCAATTGGAACTTATTTGCTGCCTACGGTAAAGGAAGCTTCAATAGAGATAGCACTTACTTAAGATCTGTTACTTTCAATTGCTTTTGATCCCAGTATTCGTCCTTTCTAAATTCATAATTAGTGGGGGTGTAATCACCCACCAAGGTAACGTCTGCTTTGGCGGGAACAGGAAGATCCATGGCCCAAAACACTCCGTTTACTAATAACCTTCGAGTACCTTCCAGTAATAGGTCGTTTGCCGCCCCGATGGTAGACGTAAATACTCGGCCTTTTTGGCCGTCTTCTAGCTGGTAACTCTTGGTCCAGGCTATAGGCATCATAGGGTTGTTCAATTGCACTCCCTTATCATTGGTGGTTGCAACTTCTTCGTCTGTGGGTTTCATCCCGTAGAAAATATCCTTTTCATCAAATTCCCCTGTTCGGTTTACTACCTGTCCTAGCATAATGGGCTGCGAATCCCCAGGGAGCGGAAGCCTAACTCCATAAACATCGGTGGGACCCCAAACATCTCCGTCTTCCAAACCGTTGTTTATTGGATGGGATTTTGCTCCTTCCGCAATAATTCCCCTCGTGCTCTGGTGTTTGTGATGCCCGTGGTGGTTTACCCAGTTTTCTCCTAAGATAAATCGGCCAAAACCATCTTTCCATTCCTCTTTATCCCCATTGTAGTAATTGCCATAATGTTTAAAGCTGGAGTTGGAATCGGCACCGAAATTAAAGGCGTGGGTGGCGGTACGGATCCCTAATACCGGCTTGCCCTCTTTCAAGTAGTTGTCTATATGCTGCATTTGATTGTCTGGTAGGGCACGGAACCGGGTAAAGATAACCATCAAGTCTGCGGTGTTTAAAGCCTCTAATCCTGGGATGTTCTGACCGTAATTGGCGTTGATGATCCCTGGTTTCCCTGGGTCTTGCGCAAATAGAACGGTGGATTTAAATCCGTGGTGGGTGCTTAAAATCTTTGCCATTTGCGTTAACGCCTCCTCAGATCGGTATTCCTCATCCCCAGAAATGAATACAATGTGCTTTGCATTGTCATCCGTGCCATCAAAAGTTAGCCACTGCACAGGATCATCCTCGGTTTTATTGGCGTTGTCCTGTGCTGTTTTTTTACCATTACAGGATACTATGACAAGAGCAAGCAATAAATAAAAATAATTTTTCATAACGTATTTTAAATAGTGTATTTATCAATCTAAACATAACCATTAAATTAGGATATGTTCTAAAATAAGACAGTTAGGGTAGTAGCTTGCCCTATGATCCTTGCATCCCCTTCTTTATAAAATCCAACCCCTGAGTATAGATTTGCACCGAGGGGGAAAAATCCCGCCAAACATTAATGGCATTCGCAAATTCCGGTATCACCGTGCTAAAAGCCTCAATAGTAAGCCAACCGTCATATTCTATTTCTTTTAGGGTGCTAAAAACGGCATCCCAGTGAACCTGGCCGCTGCCAGGTGTTCCACGATCGTTTTCACTAATATGGACGTGCTTTAGGTGTGGTGCGATGGTTTTTATGGCGTCTACCTGACTCTTTTCTTCAATATGAGCGTGGTGACTATCGTACATTGCACCTAAATTGGGATGATTTACCTGTTCGGCCAAGGTCTTTAAATCGGCCATTGTATTGTATAAATAGCATTCAAATCTATTGAGCGCCTCAGGGGCAAGCATAATGTTGGCAGTAGCGGCATATTCAGCTGCTTTTTGTAACATTTCCACACTCCATTTCCTTTCGGATAGGGTAGGGGGTTGCCTGGTAAAATATGCAAAAGAGGAATGAAACGGCCCGCAAACCACCTCCACATTGGATGCGGCGGCCACGTCTATGGACCATTTTAGTTTATCTAGGCCAGCTGCCCTTATGTTGGCATCCGGGCTGGCAATGTTTTCTTCAGCTGCTAAACTTGCAACAGCGGTCACCCCTAAATCTAGCGACTTAAAAAAAGTGCCTAGCTTAGAATAATGACCAACATCCCCTTCTCCTAGGAATAGTTCTATGCCATCATAACCTGTAGCCTTTATTTTTTCCACGAGTGGGAAATGCTGCTCAGTAACATGATTGGTCCAAAGCAACATATTCATTCCAATTTTCATAATCTATAGTTTTTAAAATCCTTTGGCTTTGTTTAAAGTTTAGCTAATGGAAATACAGTAAGACAACTGTTTTTTAGTTGTCAATTTCCACCTGCCTATTTTCCCCGATGGCGCTGCATCGGGGAAAGGAGGTATGTATGTAGAATGGTTGGTTTACAATTCTGGTGCGGGCTGCCCACTAGTGGCTTGCGCGGTGGTAGTTTGGTTTCGTTTTCTTATCCAGAACCACAGGATGGCAAAAAGGATGATTAAAATGGCAGGAAATGAGACCATGGTTCTTAGAGTTGCCTGTCCGGCTACCAACTCCAACTCATCCCCAGTTAATCCCGCAGCTGCGGCAACAGCCTTGTCTTTATCTATCCAACCTCCTATTATTGGTTGGAAAATTGAGGTAGAGAACATTCCCACCGCACCGATAATAGACATACCTAAGGCACCACTTTTAGGAATCTTATCTGCTACAAAGCCAATCATGTTAGGCCAGAAATAAGCCACTCCCAAGGCGAAAAATATGGCCGCCACATAGGCCATGGCCCCTGTTTGTGTGCTGAATAAGAATATACCAATGGTAGCGATCACTGCTGATCCCAACAGTACCCCGGTTTGGTCGAACTGTTTAACAACACTTCCGCCAAAATAGCGGGCAACAGCCATTAAACCAGTTACTAATGCTAATATTAACATTGGGTTGGCACCACTTTTCTCTAGAATAAGGCTGGACCATTGCTGAGGACCAAATTCGGAAATGGCGGTCAATGCCATACAGAATATCATGAATATAAAGAGTGGGGAAATCATGGCTTTTAGGTTTCCGCTAAGGGTAGCAGCTTCCTCTACCTTGGCTTCTGGCCATTTTTGACCCAAGAAAATATAGCCGTATATCAATGTGGGTATAAGGATAACCCAAATCTGGCTCTCCCAGCTCATACCTCCGCCAACTAAGCTTCCACCAATAGAAAACCCATCTGTCATAAAGGTAGAAATAATACTTCCTATTGCAATTCCCCCCGGGAACCACATATGAAATCGGTTCATCATCTTGCTCATTCTTACTCCTTGATAAGCATCGGCAATCATAGGATTACAAGCAGCTTCCGTACAACCGTTACCTAAACCAATTAGGAAGGTAGAAATCAGTAGGCCGGTATAGCTACCAGAATAAATAGTCATAATTATACCTATGGTATGGGCGAAAAAAGCAAATTGCATAATGGCTTTTCCTCCTACTTTATGATATATTAAACCTCCTATAACCATAGAAATAGGGAAGCCAAAAAACCACATGGAATTGATAAAGCCCAATTCTTCTGCGGTTAAACTGAGTTGATCTCCTAGTTGAGGTAGAATTCCCGCTCTAATACTAAAGGAGAATGCGGTAGTGATTAAGGCGAGGCAGCTCCCCCAAAATAGTCGGTTGGCATTAGGGTGTAAAATAGATGTTGATTTTTCCATCGAGATAATACTTTATAATTATAGTTTGGTTATTGATTTGATGCTATAAGATTAATCACTTTTTTGTAATAATCATAATTTTTTATGATAGGTATCCTTTTATTAATAAGGATAGTCCGTTCCAAGAACCTATTTCCAGATTTACGATAATGTAGGTGTATAAAGGAAATACTAGGGTTAAACATCAACAAAACTAAATTATAAAGCAGTTGCATGCTTCCTATTTCTTGTTAAAGAACAGTACTATTTTGTCTTAAAGGTGGGATTTTGAGAGGAAATGGGATATGTTAGGCCTATAACGGGTATGGAAAGCTTGTGCTATGCTTACCTTTCATCATTGCATAATGTATGCTTGCTCCAGAAGGGGTAATTTAGGAGAGGCTGTAGTTAGGGCATCGGATTTTATATTGCCTGAAGAATCTAAGATTAGTGTACATTAATTGGCATTATGAATCTAAAAGCCATAAGCTAGCTTATCACTAAATTCCTAGGATATACTGGTCTTAATGTTCAAAAATAACTTTCTAAACTCATGGGGGCTCATTTTAACGATGGACTTAAACTGTCTGTTAAAATTGGATAAGGCGTTAAAACCGCATTCGTAACTAATTTGAGAAATATTCAAATTATCCTCCAGCAATAATTTTCGGGCATGTCCTATCCGTATTTCATTTACAAATCGGGTGAAGGTCTTATTGGCCCGTGGTTTAAAATACCTGCAAAAGGATGTGGTGGTCATATTTAAGAGGCTGGCTATTTCTTCCAAGGATATCTTATCCTTAAAATTATTCATTACATAGTTGTACACAATCTGCATTTTTTCGGCATCATCCCCTTTAAAGGCGTTTACGTAACCAGGACTGGCCAAAAGGTGGTACTCTTCAGAATTGGCAAGGATGTCTATGATTTCCAAAAGCTTCATAATTCTAGCGAAGCCATTTTCTTTTGCTAATTTTGGCATTAGCTGATTGATTTTGTGTCTGGTTTCGCCATAAAACTCCATGCCTCTGACCGAGTTTTCAACCAGTTTATTGATCTTGTAAAACTCCTCCTTGTTTAAAAGAGACTCGCTTAAAAGCTCATTGTCAAAATAAATTACCAATCCTCGGGTGGTGAGGGTGCTGTCTTTTTCAAAATAATCGTCATCACTACGCCATAAATGGGGAAGGTTTGGACCCGTGATCACTAGATCTCCCTCCTCAAAAGACTGCACATGGTCCCCTACAAAACGGGTGCCCTTCCCTTCGGCGATAAAGGAAATTTGAAACTCGGGATGAAAATGCCAATTGGGATTGAAATAGGGGCCTACCAAGTCTTTGAAAATAAAAGTTTGCTTATTGGTCAATGCCTTTTCAATGTTCGGAGTACTCATAATTTTTCCTATTTCTTTTTAAATGCCCCTAAGTTAAGACAAAAAAGTGTCGACAATTAGTAAAATAAAGGAAATTTGATGTTGTATAGTATTCTAGATTTGTAGGAGTTGATTGATACGCCAATTATTAATCAATATATTTAGACTCGGAAAAATGATATTACCCGCTTGTCTTTCTTAGGAATTTAGCCGGATTTTCATCGTTTAAAAATACTATCTGCTTTTCTCCATTACTGGAGTTTTGCGGATGCCAAACTATAAAAACCAAATACTATGCAAGAAAACAACTTTCCTAAACTTCACAACGCCTCATGGCCTGGGGTAGTTGGAAAAGGACCAGATTCTGAACCACCAGTATCTTTGGATACCCTAATTGATCTCACGGCCAATGCGGAAGTCGACGGTGTAAAGTTTGACGGATTTGATCTTTTTGTTTCCGAACCACATATGGACATCGATTCTACCGATGACGGAATTAAAAGGATGGCCGACAAGGCTAGGGCAAGAAACTTAGAAATAGGAAGTCTTGTGGCTCCAGTATGGGCAGGCACTGGCGGTGGATCTGCCATGGGGAGCAAGGCAGAACGCGATCAATTTGTGACTCAGGTGAAAAAAGCCTGTGTCATAGGAAAAAAACTACGGGATTTAGGGGTGAGGCCCCATGGGATAATCAGAATCGATTCTTCCGTAGATCCCGCTAGCTGGGCGACCGATCCAGTCGCTAACACCAAATTAATTGCCCAAACTTTTAGAGAGGCCTGTGATGTGGCTGCAGATTATGGGGAGTCCTTAGCGGCAGAAGGGGAAATCTGTTGGGGCGGAATGCATGGATGGAAAACCATGATCAATACCCTGGAGGCCGTAGATAGGCCCAATATTGGATTTCAGGCCGATATGGCCCATACCCTGTTGTATCTTCTTGGCGCCAATAAACCCGATGAGCGGATTTTACCAAAGGACTTTAAATGGGAAGATAGGGAAGCCCTTAATGAGGGGTTAAAAACGCTTACTGCGGCTTTAAGACCGTGGACCATTGATTTTCATGTTGCCCAAAATGATGGGACGGTCTTTGGTGCCGGTTCCCATGATAAAACGGGGCGACATTGTTTGGCGACGGACCCCAATGGTAAATTGGATATAGTGGCCGACGCTGGGTATTGGTTGCGTGATGAGAATGGGGTGCTGACCAAAAATTTTAAACATATTTGTTGGGATGGCTGTATGTTCCCCAATGAGGTAATGATGAAACAACAAACGTGGAATGATATCCTCGCAGCAATGATTGAGGTAAGACAACAACACGGGTGGTACGAAGCCGAATAATTAGGACGCCCTATTTACCTGTACTCGTACAATTAAATCACTCACAACTAATTAAAACATTAAAATGTCAGAAAAGAAAAGTATCAGAATAGGAATGGTAGGTTACGGATTTATGGGGCGTACCCATTCTAACGCCTACAATAGATTGGCTAATTTTTTCCCAGAGTTAAAATTTCAACCGGTGTTGAAAGCGGTATGCGCGCGTAATAAAGAACGCCTGCAGGCCTTTGCAGACCAGTGGGGGTACGAATCCATTGAAACCGATTGGCGCAAATTAATTGCTAGGGACGATATTGACGCTATCGATATCTGTACCCCTAATAACATGCATGCAGAGATCGCCATTGCCGCGGCAGAAGCTGGGAAGATGGTGTTGTGTGAAAAACCTTTGGCCAGAACAGTAGCAGAGGCTCAGCCCATGGTAGATGCCGTAGAAAAAGCAGGTGTTAAGAACACCGTTTGGTACAACTATCGTAGGGTTCCTGCAGTTACCCTTGCCAAAAAACTGATAGATGCGGGAAAATTGGGGAAGATATTCCATTATCGCGCCAATTTCTTGCAGGATTGGACCATAAGTCCAGATTTACCCCAGGGGGGAGAAGGTACGTGGCGATTGGATAATGACGCTGCTGGATCTGGAGTGACTGGAGATTTATTGGCGCATTGTATAGATACAGCCATGTGGTTAAATGGGGGAATTAAGGATGTTTCTGCAGTAACGGAAACTTTTATCAAAGAACGTATGCATTCTGGGACCGGAGAAGTTCAAAAAGTAGGTATAGACGACGCGTGTATCTTTCATTGTCATTTTGACAATGGGTCCTTAGGAGTATTCGAATCTACTCGTTATGCCCGTGGACACAAAGCTGCGAAAACGTTCGAGATAAACGGGGAGCATGCCTCTATACGATGGGATCTGCACGATTTAAACAGGTTAGAGTATTTTGATCATAGGGATGAATCCATGGAGCGAGGATGGCGATCCATTCATGTTACTGATGGAGATCATCCTTATATGGACAAATGGTGGGTACCCGGACTTAGTGTGGGGTATGAGCACACCTTTGTTCACCAAGCTGCGGATTTCTTTAAAAGTTTGGAAGACAATTCCGTTTGTTCCCCTACCTTTAAGGAAGCCCAAGAGACCCAAAAGGTTTGTGAGGCTGTCTTAGACTCTGCAAGGGAAAGACAGTGGAAGGATACAGGGGTTATCTGGTAGGTAATAATCGTATAAAACAAGGAATGGGGTTTGGTGTAGTCCGCCCCAATTGTTTTAAATAAAATCTTAGGGTGAGGGAAGCATGGAAGGCCATCCCACCCCTTCTTATTAATGTATATATCGGGAAATTGTGGACTCCATACTATTTCCCTGTGCATCCAAAAATTTGGGAATGACTGAGAAAATAAAAGGCTTTTGTCTGCATGGACGTGAAAAAATAATGCCCCATTCGGAAGGATTGGTAACTAGGAATACTTCTGTGGTAGATATGGATCTCCCGCCTCTGAAAGAAGGTGAGATCCGGGCAAAAACCTTGTTTACCGGTATCTGTGGGTCAGACAACAGTGCCGCCTTGGGAAAGGCCAATTTTGATTGGGTAGAGCGACCTAGGGTTATTGGGCACGAATTTAGTGCTCAGGTGCTAGAACTGGGCCCAGGAAACCACGGTGAACTAAAGGTAGGTGATATAATTACCCCACTGGCCATGTTGGGTTGCCAAGAGGAGGATTGTCCCGCCTGTAGTGTGGCTAAGTGGAACCTTTGTCCGACTAAACAAATAATAGGTTTCCATAGAAATGGCGGTTTTGGTCAGCAGGTCATAATGGAATCAGACCGTGCCGTAGTTTTAATGAACGGATTAAGTCCGGAGCAAGGGGCCTTGGTAGAACCCTTATCCGTAGTGGTTAATGCACTGCACAATAAATGCGATATTAAACCAGGACAGGATGTAGTAGTCACTGGATGTGGAATTATTGGGCTGATGTCTGCAGAAGTGGCACGTGCTGCAGGGGCAAGGGTGGCAATAACCGGAATTGCCCACGATAGGGATATTCGATTGAAAAAAGCGAGGGAAAGAGGGTTTATTGCCATGGAGGTATCGCCGGAAAACCCTTTATCCAAACAGCTACAAAACGGTATACAAGATGCCAACGGAGTGGCCTTTGGTAACCATGGAAAAGTAGATCTCCTTATAGAATGTTCCGGAGTACCCCAAGTTTTATCCGAGGCCATTTCCGTAGTACGCCCAGAAGGGGATATCTGTGTAATTGCCACCTACGGCAAGGAGGTAGCGATCAATGCGACTCATCTAACCAGAACCTCCTTAAACATGAGGGGGTCCATGGGATCGTGCAGGGCAGATTATATGGTGGCACAAAAACTGATGCTTACTGGGGCATTCCCTGCGGAACACTATGCTGATTTTTATGATTTTAAGGATATTACCCAAGCATTTGAAGACTCTATAAAAGCCACCAACGTAAAGGCAGTGGTAAAAATGAATAGCTAACAGAAGAAAGAGTATGCATACAATATTTATTACCGGAGGTACAGGCTGCATAGGATCGGCAACTATATACAAGTTATTGGAATCCAAAGAGGTTTCTAAAGTTGTGGTGGCCACGCGGGCCAATAATACAGATTCTTTAAAATTATGGTTAGGGGAAGACCTAGATCCACGATTGGAATTTGTAAGCTTGGACGTGGCAGATTACAAGGCAATGGAAGAAACGTTGTTGCGTATAAATCCTACCCATATTATTCATTTAGGAGCTTATCAGAGTCCTGATTGTTCCATGTATCATATAAGGGGAATGGAAATCAATACAGGCGGTACCATGGCGCTCTTTGATGTGGCGGAAAAGCTGAGGAACTTAAAACGATTTGTTTTTGCAAGTTCGGCAGCCGTATATGGCATGCGTAGCATGTATTCAAATCCAGGAATTAAAGAGGACGCGCAATTGGCACCCCCAAACCATTACGGAATATGGAAATTAGCTGGGGAACATTTGGCCAGATTGTTTTTTGACAATACCAAGGTACCCACCGTTTGCCTAAGGATCAATACCACCTATGGGAAGGGGAGGGACAAAGGGAAGACTTCTGCTCCTACCAATGCTCTAAAAACGGTGGCCATGGGCGCGGTAAAAGGAGAGGTAATCCCCTTTGAAATGCCCTACGAAGGACGTGAAAACTATCACTTTGTGGAAGATGTAGGCACTCATTTTGCAGTATGTGCGCTTTCCGAATTTAGTGGATTTGGGGCTTTTAATATCAAAGGAGAAACCATTGCTATAGAGGATTTTTTGGAGATAATAAGGCAAGAAGCCACTGCTTTGGGAATAGGGGAGTTTGCACAGCTCTCCATAGCCGAAGGAGCAGCACCCAACCTCTTTGTGTCGGACCTCAGTCATGAAAAAATTGAACGTACCTTTCCAGAATTGCCTTTAACCTCTATTGGGGAAGGGGTTCGTAAATCCCTGCTTGAGTTTAAGGATATGGCAGAAAAAGAAATCTTAAATTATTCAGAACAAGGCTCATGAAAACAATAAAAATAGGACTCCTAGGTGCTGGGGATGTGGCCGATTTGCATGCCGAGGCTATCAATTCTTTGGAGGGGGCAAAACTGGTGGGACTCTGGAACAGAACCCCGGAAAAAGGAGCCTTAAAAGCAGCGAAATACGGCTGTAAGACCTATAAAACGGAAGAAGAGCTTTTTCAGGACCCTCAATTAGATGCGGTTTTTATACTGACCAATATGGAGACGCACTGTGAGTATACCGTAAGGGCCGCGCAAGCAGGGAAGCACATTTTGGTAGAGAAACCTGCAGCCTCCAATATTGCCGAACTGGAGAAAATGCAACAGGCTGTAGAGAAAGCGGGTGTAAAATGTATGCCTGTACACAACTATATCTACGAAGATGGCATCCAAAGGACCAAAAGAATGATCCAAGAAGGCCGCTTGGGTGCTATTACCCAGTTTTACATGATGTACAATATTCATCATGCAGACGATATCCGGGCCAGATACCCTGGAGTAATTCGCCAGATACTTACCCACCACAGTTATACCATGTTGTATTTGGCTGGCTTGCCAAAAACAATCTCTTGTTTAAAGCATACGGTAGATGCAAGTCTTGCTCCACAGGAAAATGTGGCCATGGCAACTATTCAGATGCAGAATGGTAGCTTAAGCCATTTATCGGCCAGTTTTGCCAATGACGATCATGCCGGAGATCCATGGACCTGTATCATCAAAGTAATGGGCACTAAAGGGAGTACCCGCTACAGTTACAGGGATTGGGTAATCAATGCCAGGCACGGGGCACATTCCCAAACCTATGAATGCTATCCCGAATCCATAAAAAATACGACAACCCATTTCGTGGATAAGGTGTTGAGGCATAATGAAGCACCCCTTTCCACCTTGCAAGATGCCATTAGCTGTCAAAAAATTATTGAAGCCTGTGAAAAATCGGTAAAAGAGGGAGTTCACGTCAAGTTTAATTAATAGATAAACAAACCAACCAACCTTATGAATATCAAGAGGAAGTGGATCCTAGGTAAAATATGCCTTCTGATCTTAATGGCAATAACAGTACATAGTTGTGCGGAAAAGGGAAATACCATTCCCTTGCAGAAAGCATCGAGTATTGTGTTAATTGGCAATAACCTAGGGTCTAGGATGATGAATTTTGGCCACTTTGAAACGGAAATGCATTTGCGCTATCCGGATAGTTTACTCTTTATAAGAAATATGGCCGACGGGGGCAATACCCCTGGCTTTAGGCCACATTCCTCACGCAATTCGCCTTGGGCATTTCCAGGGGCTGAGGTATTTCACGCAGAATTGGCGGAGAATTCTGGTAGTATCGGTCACTTTGATACGGAAGATGAGTGGCTAAGCCGATTAAAGGCGGATGTAATTCTTGCATTTTTTGGATATAATGAATCTTTTGAGGGGATTGAGGGGCTTGATAATTTTAAGGAAGAACTAAATGCTTTTATCCAGCATACCTTAAAACAGAAATACAACGGTACCGAGGCACCAAAATTGGCTTTGGTTTCCCCAATTGCCTTTGAAGACCTATCCGCAGAAATGGATTTGCCTAATGGAATTAAGGAGAACGAAAATCTTGCTATGTATACCGAGGCGATGCGTGAGGTAGCAGCCAATAATGGGATCTACTTCCTAGATGCCTTTACACCATCCCAGAATTGGTACAACTCAGAAAAAGAGAATTTAACGGCCGATGGCTTCCAGTTGAATGATTTGGGATATCAAAAGTTTGCCAGATTATTGGCCGATAAGCTGTTTGATAAGGAAAAGGCTGTGGCAGAAGCACATAGAGACTTGGTGAGGGAGGCTGTATTGGAAAAAAACTGGTTTTGGCACAATGATATTAAAATCCCAAACGGGGTGCATGCCTATGGGAGACGTTATGACCCATTTGGGCCAGACAACTACCCCTTTGAGGTAGAGAAGATCCGAGAAATGACGGCTATTAGGGATACTGCTATTTGGGAGGCTACGAAAGGGAAAACAATGGATTTAGCTGCAGCAGATGCAAAAACGAAGAAACTCCCTCCGGTGGATACCAATTACCGTCCCAATAATAAAAATGGGAATCCCGAGTATTTATATGGGGAGGATGCCCTGGATAAAATTACGGTTCCAGAAGGTTATAAATTGGAGCTGTTCGCTTCTGAGGAAGAATTTGAAGAGCTAGCCAATCCGGTACAGATGACCTTTGATACTCAAGGCAGGTTGTGGGTAGGCGTTATGCCAAGCTACCCTCATTATAAGCCTGGGGATAGTAAACCAAACGATAAACTTCTTATTTTAGAAGACACCAATAATGATGGCAAGGCCGATAAACAAACGATTTTTGCGGATGGTTTGCACCTTACCATTGGTTTTGCCTTTGCTCCCGAGGGAGTCTATGCTTCCCAGGGTACTAATCTGGTACTACTAAAAGATACGAATGGCGACGATAAGGCAGATGTAACGGAGGTGATATTAAGCGGTTTTGATGATCATGATACCCACCATGCCATCAGTGCTTTTGCTACAGATCCCTCTGGGGCCATTTATATGGGCGAGGGGGTGTTTCTACATACCAATGTAGAAACGGCCTATGGTCCGGTTAGAGGCACCAATGGCGGATTTTATAGGTATAGTCCACAGCGGCATCACCTAGAGCGTACCGCACAACTCTCTATTCCCAATCCCTGGGGAATTGCATTTGATGAGTGGGGACAGAATTTCTTTGCACATACCTCTGGTCCGGATATGACCTGGATGATGCCGGGAACCATTAAATCGCGTTACGGGGTGGCCAATCCCTTGCCAAAAAATTTAATTGAGGATGCCCATAGGGTACGTCCTACCTCTGGATTGGAGTTTATTTCCAGTAGGCATTTTCCCGATGAGGTGCAGGGCGACTTCCTTATCAACAATACCATCGGATTTTTGGGGACTAAACAACATTCCATTTCAGACGATCCAGATTCGGCAGGATATCTTAGTAAGCATCGATTGGATCTAGTAAAGGCTACCGATCCCAATTTCCGGCCGGTGGATATGGAGTTTGCACCCGATGGATCGCTGTATTTCTTGGATTGGCATAATGTGTTAATTGGACATATGCAGCACAATGCAAGAGACCCGCTTAGAGACCACAGTCACGGTAGGGTATATAGGATTACCTATCCGTCTAGACCCTTGGTGAAGCCGGCAAAAATTGTAGATGCTAGTATAGAGGAACTATTGGACAACTTAAAATTACCTGAATTTAGGACCCGAGAGAGAACAAGATTGGAGTTACGAGGCAGGGATGCTGATGAGGTGTTAAGCAAATTGAAGGAGTGGACAAATAATTTGGATAAAGGGGATCCCAGATACGAACACCATCTTTTAGAAGGGCTATGGGTAAGCTGGGGGCTAAATAAGATTGATAAGGAGCTTTTGGATCAAGTTTTAAATTCCAAAGATTTTAGAGCCCGCGCCGCAGCGGTAAGGGTAGTGAGGTATGGCGGACACCAGTTGGACAATCAAGAAGAAATATTGATGAAGGCAGCCCAGGACCAACATCCAAGAGTGCGTTTAGAGGCCTTAACGGCCGCATCCTGGTTAGATAAGGAAAAGGGGCTGCCCATAGTTATGGAGGTGGGCAAGAAACCCTTGGATAATTGGATGCAAAGACCTTACGAAGCCGCCATCGCCCATTTAAACGGACATAAATTGGGAGAAGACCCCGAAAGCAGTAAAATCAACACCCAATTAACAGGCAAGGACAGGGAGCGATATATTAAAGGCGCGGAAATTTATGCAAGGGAAGGATTCTGTATAACCTGTCACCAGAGCAATGGTAAGGGATTAGAGAGCTCTGGATTTCCTCCACTGGCTGGTTCGCGTTGGGTGACGGGAAGCGAAGACCGTTTGATAAAACTTACCATTAACGGCATGATGGGTCCTATAGAGGTCTTGGGTAAAAAATATCCTGGGCAAGTTCCGATGACCCCCTTTGGTGGCATGTTAAACGATGAGGAAATGGCAGCAGTGCTTACCTATGTACGCAATACTTTTGGAAATAAGGCATCTGTAATCGATGCCGAAAAGGTAAAACAGGTACGTGAGGCAATCAAAGATAAAAATGGATTCTATACCGCCGAAGAATTGTTAAAAGAGCATCCCCTGGAATAGAGAAAACTACAATTAAAATAATATACACAGCTATAGGCAAAGGAATGCTAAAAAGGCTCTGTAATTTAGGAAATGCAATAATATCATCGTTTTAAGGCGAATTAGTGCTAAGTTTGTGTTAAATTCATGAAAATCTTAGGTTTACATTAGAATAAGGGGTATTATGCTAGATTCTGATATTAAGCTAAGGTGTAGTTTAGAAGACAAACCTAATTTAATGGCAGAATAATATTGTTAAACTATTAAAAAAACAGATATTATTTATGGCTAGATCTAGAGGAAGATTGGGGAGACCTGCTACGAGACCGACAGAATTAAGAGATGGTTATTATATCGAGGTTCGCAACAAGAATCAAAAATCGGGAGGGATCAAGATCCGAAGGGATACGGAAGAACAAATGATGTATGCCTATGAAGAGTATAAAAAAAGTAAAGACGTTACGGTTTTGGGAGAAATGAAAGACGGGAAGGTCGTAGATGTAGTGGCTTAAGCCATCTCATTATCACGTATAGTAAAAACCCTGTCCATATTAGGACAGGGTTTTTGCTTTTCTAGGAAGGCCTGATCTATAAGTATTGTATATGTGAACATGGGGAGATTTAAGTAGAATTAATTCAATGAATTCGACTTTTTAAAATATCTTTATTAAATCGGTGGTCCCTATCTACTCCTTCATGGCCAGAATATATTCTGCCACGGCCATTTTAGCTTCGTCCGATAGGTAGTCCTGAGGGGGCATTTCTGGGTAATCTTCCCGTAGGTTTTTTGGGTTGGTGATATAGTCTACAATACCCTGGGGATTATTATTGTGTATCGCCTGAATAATTTGGGTAGGCGGACCAATTAACCGCTCATCCCATGCATGGCAACCTGCACAGACGCCGTAGTAGGTAAGCTGACCTATTTCCTCCTTAGAAACCGATCTTGGAGCTACGGGGACGTCCAATAGAAAGGTGGTTACCTCTTTGGTGTCGGTTATTTGCGCCGGACCAAAATTGTCCAGTCCAAAGGTGCGGTACCTGTTCTTATCTCTGATAGTACTACCTACACCGACGCCCATAGCAAGGATATCCGGGCCTTTGGTAGATAATTGAGTGAGCATTAGGGCTTTTATCTCCCCGGTGGGATTGTTGCCATTATTATGCATAAAGTTATCCAGTATGACAATCCGGTCTGGATTGGGCTCAGAATTAGGATCGTTGGAAGTACTGCCGCCTGTGGCGAGGTCTACAATGGTAATCCCCGCATTGTCATTCCCGGATATAATATTGTTCTCTATGATGACGTCATCGGCCGCCATAACCAAAATGCCGGTCCCAGGGGGTATGCCCGCTACAATGGATCCTGGAGCACCAAAATTGGGATGGTTGTTGTTAACGACAAAATTATTGCGGATAATGATATCGAAGGCAGTTTTAATGGGTAATCCTGGGGTAATAAATGCCAAGATTCCACCAGTATTATTGTGCGCGTAATTATTTTCGACTAGTGCGTGTCTAGAATTTTCAATTTCTATTCCTGCTACACTATTAAAGACCTCATTGTGGAGTACATCAATATTATCGCACATACCCACATAAATGGCTGCGTCTTCTATTCCGCTGAGCACATTGTGTTCTATCAACCCATTTTTACCGTATTGTGGAAAGATGCCGTATACCCCCGCATCCATGATCCAATTATTCCTGAGGACAAAATTATTTCCGGCCTGACCCATGATGCCGTTGCCTTTATAGTTCATGATCTTGAAATTCTCTATATGGATTCCGTTTCCGGAATATAAAAAGGCATCATTCAATTCCTTTTTACCATCCAAGGTGGGCCATTCCCCCTTTACGATAATTCCCTGTACACTAATATTATCCTTGTCTATATACACGGTTTCATAGTAATTACCAGGAAAAACCTGAATCAAATCGCCCGGCTTCGCCGCTAGTACCGCTTTTTGGATGGATTCCCCTTTTTTAACCTGAATGATTTCTCCGGTGAATTCTTCGCTCATCGCTAACTGCGTACTATCCTTGGTGAGTCCCACATTCCTATATTTCATAGTGGTTGGCATGGGAACATATTTTGACGGGCCACTGGAAAAAAGTGTTTTTCCGATAAAAACACCAAGGGCAAGTGTGAGGATTAACCCGATAATTAATAATCCTGATGATTTTTTCATTTGTTTTAATTTAGATGTTGGTTGTTCATTGTAGTTAGCCCAGAGGGTAGTATTTCTGGAGTTTTTGGCATAAAGGATTCATCTGTCAACGTTTTTAGAAAATCTACGATTCTATCTAGTTCATAATCGGTTAAATTAGGTTCCCAAATATGCCAATGTAAGATCAAATCCTCCTCTTCCGGTACAGCGTGTCCACGACCGTTATTATAAAATTGCACCGTTTCCCTGGGACTGTAAATTATTTTGTGTTTTTGCTCTGAGTTAGTCGAAAAATGATTTTGAAGTTCATAGGCAAAAAATTTATTTTTAAATTTTTATTATATGGACCCAGAATTAGAAAAACAATTAGATGCCTTAATAGGTAAAATCAGCAACAAAGAAGACTTCGATCAAGTCAAGGAACAGTTGCTTAAGCGTGGTATCGAATCGCTTTTGAAAGCGGAAATGACAGCCCATTTGGGGTTTGAAAAGGGTGGCGCTGTAGTTGGGAACAACCAGCGTAATGGTTACTCGGAAAAGACTATCAAAACCCAGAACGGAGAGCAGCGCATCAAGATACCCAGAGATCGTCAGGCCAGCTTTGATCCGGTGATTGTACCCAAACATCAATCCATCAGTCAAGAACTCGAGGACTGTATCCAATTACTATATGCCAAAGGGATGGGTAATAGCGATATTATAGACTTTATGGAAAGCACCTATGGTGTCCATTATAGCACCTCGCAGGTATCCATCATTACCAACCAATTACTGGAGGATATCAAGAGCTGGCAGAACAGGCCATTGGAGGATGTATACCCCATTGTCTGGATCGATGCCATCCACTATAAGATACGCCATGAGGGAAAAGTTGTCTCTAAGGCCTGCATGATTGTCCTGGGGATTAATACCGAAGGGCAACAGGATATTTTGAGCATGAGTATTGTCGAAACAGAAAAGGCCGCTGCCTGGATGTCCATATTGGATGATCTGCGCTCCCGTGGGGTAAAGGATATCTTCTTTTTGTGCAGCGATAATCTATCTGGATTGGACAAGGCGGTAGAGGCCATTTACCCCAATAGTATTCGTCAGGTCTGTATTGTGCACCAAATCAGGAACTCCCTAAAATACGTGAGCTATAAGGACCGTAAGGCAATTATGGTGGATATTAAAGCTATCTATCAGGCGGATAACGAAAAAATTGCGCTGGAGGCCCTTGAAGTTTTTAAACAAAACTGGGAGGACAAGTACCTAGCTGCCGTTCAATCCTGGGAAAATAACTGGGATAACCTAACGGCTTTTTTAAGCTATCCCAAAGAAATCAGGAAACTCATCTACACGACCAACATTATTGAGAGCTTCAATGCCAGTTTAAGAAAATATACGCGCAATAAAAAGGTCTTCCCTAACGATGATGCAGCTCTTAAATCTATATACTTAGCAGCTCAAAGCATCAGTAAGAAATGGAAGAAAACAAGATCTAAGTGGGGGCAAATTTACAATCAATTGTATATTTGTTTTCCAAATAGGTTATAATCAAATTATTTTAAACCTATGAATTTTGAAATTATTTTTCAAAAACACAAAATTTTGGATAGACTCGTTTCCCTTAAGGTGGGAAAGACTCCTGAATGCATGTAAGGCGCTGTTTTCTCAATATTTCTTAAGCTAGGCACTTTAAATCCGCCTCTTAGCGTTTTATCCTTGAACGGCACTTCTGCTCCTGGATCAAAGGAAAAGCCTTCGGGTTCCGGTGCGCCCAATACGGCTATTTGCTGATTGGTGAATAGGGGTGGGGTATGGCACTCGGCACATCTAGCTATAAAAGATCGGAAGATATTTAAACCTTCAATTTCCTTCTGATTCAATGCTTCGTGATACCCATGTGCATATTGATCGTACTTACTGTTCAGGGAAACTAAGGAGGATTGAAAAGCGACTATGGAACGGTATATTTCATCCAAAGTAATAGAATCGGTTTTACTTCTATTTGGAAAAGCCTCGGCAAACAAGAATCTGTAATTATCAATGGAATTCATAGTTTGTATTAGATTTTCCGGAGTATTTGCCATTTCCTTTTCGTCGAATAGTGGACCCTTCATCTGCTCTTCCATAGTACTGGCTCTCCCATCCCAAAAGAAACTCTTTAAATAGGCTACATTCCACAAGGTAGGCGCTGCCCTATCTAATAATTGATTATTTATTCCTCTACTTCTAGGTAGGCCATCACTAAACCCTTTATTCGGATCGTGACAGGAAGCGCAAGAAATGGTGCCGTTACCGGAAAGGGCGGGATCAAAGAATAAATACCTTCCTAAGTCTATCTCTTGTGGGGAAAAACCGTCTCTAACCTCTGGTAAGGCGGTTTTTAATCCACCTACACCTGGGTCATTGTCAGTGATGTATTGTTTGTAAAAGTTTTGGGAAATACACTCGTTCCGTTCATTTAATTTAAAACCTGGCGGACAGGTACTGCTCAATTTAGGAACATCGTAGTAAATAGGCGATGGTTCCCCGGAACCCTTAACGAAAGCTAAGCCCCCAATAAAAAGGCCCAAGATTATCGCCATGAATAGAAAACTGTTTTTATTCACACTGCTCAGATTTAATTAGTGGATTGCAACCTTATAACCTATTCGATGCTAACTTTAATATTTTATTGTTGAGAGTCTATCTCTAATATAGAACCATTAGTAATCCAGAATCTCGACTTGTCTTATTAGGTTGTACTTAAGAACAAATTATTTAACCATCCAATCTAATAAAAATTGTGATGAATTTGGAATACCCTATTAAATTCAACAATTTAAAATGAAGGGAGCAGTTGGTTTCGTCCTTGTGTTAAGGCTTTTTGTCCGCATAACGTGGATCTTGGATATAATCTTGTTTTTGCATTTTAATCACTTCAATACTCAAAAACCCAAATTCGCTTACTACTTTTCCATAAAACCGATAAATGCCTCTTCCCCGAAAAAAGTATTTTGCAGCAACAGGAGGGAATAGCACAGTATCAAAAACCTCCCCGTGCTGATCTACCAAGGTGGCAAAGTTCATTCGGGTTCCCTTATGGGTCTTGGTGTTTTTTACGGTTACTAAATATCCATAGATATCGATGTTTTTTCCAAGGTATCTTACTAGGTCTTTTTTCCCGTTCTTATTCTCGGGAACTTCGGTTAATAAATAAAATGGACTGCATAGCGGAAAACCTAGGAGTTCTATCTGGGTGAAAGCCATTTCTAGGTCTGTAGTGTACAAAGTGGGAATTTCAAAATGTGGTTGTTTGGGCGAAAACAGCTTCGGGTGTTCCAACTTTGTGCTTTTGGAGAGGGACAAGTGTGCCTGCCATAATAATTCGTGCTTATTCACCCCCGTAAAGCGGAAGGCATCTATCCGAATTAGAATACTTAGTTGTTCAACCGATATGGATACTCTGTCTATAAAATCGGTCAATGATAAGAAATCGCCGTTGGTTACTCTTTCTTTTAAAATGCGCGTTGCCACCTTTTCTTCCAGTTCCCGTAGGTACATCAACCCTAAATATAGCTCCTTGCCATAGATATGGTTCACCATATAGCTATTGTTGATACAAGGAGGGTGAATGTTGGCCCCCAGCATCCTAGCTTCGTGTATATAGAATTCCGCACTGTAGAATCCGCCCCCATTATTAAGTACGGCCACCATATATTCCAAAGGATAATAAGCTTTTAGAAATAGGGTCTGATAACTTTCTACGGCATAGGAGGCAGAATGCCCTTTGGCAAAGGCATAGCCAGCAAAACTGGCTACTTGGTCCCAAATCTCAAAAATAAGGGTGTCCTCGTATCCTTTTGCCCGACAATTAGCTACAAACTTGTCTTTTACCTTTTGGAATTCCTCTCTAGATCGGAATTTTCCACTCATTCCTCTTCTGAGCACATCGGCTTCGCCTAGGGTAAGATCGGCAAAATAGTGGGCTACTTTTATCACATCTTCCTGGTATACCATTACCCCATAGGTTTCTGGCATAATGGACAGCATTACGGGATGTGCTTTTTCTTTGGTTCGTTCCGGATCTCGATGTCGTAGAATATATTCGCGCATCATTCCACTTTTAGCCACTCCGGGGCGTATAATGGAACTTGCCGCTACCAGTCCCAAATAGGTGTCCACCTGCAGCTTTTTTAATAACATACGCATGGCAGGAGATTCTATATAAAAACAACCCATACATTGTGCACTTTTTAAGATAGAATTTATATGGGGATCTGTTTTAAATTTTCCAATATCGTGAATGTCGAAAGTGCCGATTTCCTGGGGTTGATTATAGGCAATGATTTCCAAAGTCTCTGCAATTTTTGCCAGTCCGCGTTGGGATAGGATATCAAATTTAAAAAGCCCCACATCTTCTGCTATCACCATATCAAATTGCGTAGTAGGATATCCCTTTGGAGGTAGGTGGGTAGCAGAAAAGTATTCAATGGGTTTCTCTGTTATCAGTATACCCCCTGCATGAATGCTGAGGTAATTGGGCTTTCCTTTAATAAATTGAGCGTATTTAAGCACCAATTTGGAAATATCGTCTAGTTGGGAAATAGGATAATCTCTATTACAGAGCATATCTATTTCCTCTTTGGGAAGTCCAAACACCTTTCCCAATTCCCGGATAGCTCCTTTTTCTTGAAAAGTGACATAGGTCCCCAACAGGGAAACGTGGGGAAAGCGCTCAAAAATATACTGGGTCATGGCCTCCCTATCTTTCCATGAAAAATCGATATCAAAGTCGGGCGGATTAACTCGATAGAGGTTTATAAATCGCTCAAAATACAAATCCAGTTCTATGGGGTCTACATCGGTAATTCGGAGCAAATAAGCGACTATGCTATTGGCACCGCTACCACGCCCTACGTAGAAATAACCCTGATTACGGGCATGGGAAACAATATCCCAATTGATGAGGAAATAGGAAACAAACCCCATTTTTTTAATGAGGTCCATCTCTTTTTGGAGTCGTTCTAATATTACGGAATCGGTTTTGGGATATCGGTAGGGTAGGCCTTCCTTGCATAGTTTTTCTAATAGCGCTTCGTCTTCCGCGGTATTCCCCAAATAGGTTTTTAGGTTTTGGGGTTTGCGGTTGTCGGAGAAGTCGAAGTAGATGGAGCAGGAATTCATAATTCGCTCCGTATTTTCTAAAATAAAGGGATACTCAGAAAACGCCTTGGTCAACTCCTCTAAGGGAATCATCTTTTCCTCGGGATTGGCTTCCTCTGATTTTGGTAATTTGCTTAATAATAGATTATTATCTACAGCACGTAGCAGTCGATGCGCATTAAAGTCGCGCTTATTACGGAAAGTAACAGTTTGTTGTACTACTAGTTTATCCTTGAGTTCTGCAAGCTTGGTAAAGGGCAGTCGTCTAAGATCGGCGATGGAAATACCGATATATTCATGCTCTAAAAAAGTATGTTGCTCATTGAGTAACGCTTTTTGAAAAGGATAAATAACAAAAGCATCTTTAAAAGCCGGCGCTATGGCCGGAATTTTCTTCTCCTCGTGCAGGTGTTGAGAGAGGTAACTGTTTATTTCGCGATATCCTTCGTTGTTTTTAGCTAGGACTACAAAGCATGGATCTACCCCATTCCTAAAATCTATACCCAAAATGGGTTTAATATTGAACTCTTGGGATTTCCTTACAAAATTTAGGCAACCGGAGGTGTTGTTGATATCGGTAAGTGCCAGTTGCATCACCTGCATCTCTTGTGCCAATTGTAATAGCTCCGTTTCGGAAATAGTTCCAAAACGAAGGCTGTAGTAGGAATGGCAGTTTAGATACATTGGGATAAAATTCAGTTCCAATCCCAAAGTTAAAGGTTTGATTCTTTAAGTGGGAGGATTTGTTGGATCATTCCAATTTGATGATTTGAAAATTTGACAATTTGGAGATGGCGAAACTAACACTGATCGACTTTAATTCATGGGCTAAAACGCCGTGGCAATTCAAATAAGGATTACTAGATGTCTAAAGCAAAGAATCTCCGTACGAATATCTAAGTGGTCGATTGATAGGTTGGTTTTCAGGTGGTAGTGAATTTGTCTTCAGGATTGAGTTTTCTTGGATTGTTATTTGAAATATCCGGGTTTATACTAGATTTATTTTGTGACTTCGGCCATACCTGTCGGTAGGCAGACTCCGCCTACCTCCGGCAGGTAAACTCAGTCACCGGATTGTTGGAGATTGCGTTTTTCTTCCGTTAGGTAGGCGTAGTCGAAATCGGTGATGATTGCAAGTGGGCAGTTGAAATGTTACTTAAACTAAGTTTACCGTAGGTAGATAGTTAAGGTCCAATAAGCTTTTACTGATTGTCGCGTCAGTTCGAGTGAAATTCCATAGGAATTTTGTATCGAGAACCTCGTTGTGATGCATCATTTTTTATGTCAAATTTCTTTATTGGCATTATCCACAACTGTTTCTCGATACAATTTTATTCCGCTACGCTTCATAAAACCACCTGCCTCGACTTCAGGCTGGCTCGAAAGGACGGGGTGGGTATTAAGTATCAATTCTAATTCTAACTACTCACTACTTTGTACTCATATCTATTTAATTGTTTACTATCATATGACTAAACTTAAACTGTCCAGTATTTTTGATGGTTTTAGTTATACTTCTTATTGGATTTATTTATAAAAGGATTAGTTCTGTTTTAAAAACTTATTCTGTTCATTTTTTCCATTGATGAAATGCGCAGCATTCATGAATTCCTTTTAAAAAACAATATACAAGCCATGAATAAAAAACGAACCAGGGCCG
>NZ_MTAZ01000089.1 GCF_002150785.1 Arenibacter amylolyticus
AAACTTGAGATAAATATACTTATGCAAGTCTAAAGGAGTGAAATGCCATAGGCATTTTGTATCGAGAACCTTCGTTTGGAGCACTTTTCTTTAGGTTCCAATCCCTTAAAGTGGTCAACCTAAATCAGGGACGTACAAAACTGTTTACTCCGCACTGGTTACTGGCAACTGAATTCCGTCAGTTCGAGTGAAATCCTGAAGGGATTTTGTATCGAGAACCTTGGCTAAGATATCGTTTCCTTTTGGTATAAATTTCTAGAGAGGCACTAAACTCCTATAATTAGATTCGTTACCTATAATTATATAAATGTATTTACAATAATAGATGCTCGCTCCCGTTACACTAGGGGTCTTATTGTTTGTAGACCATATGGGATAGGGTTTCCAACAGGTTCTTATTAAATTTAACAAGTGTTTATTTATACTTCTATATGATAATTAGGGTATGATAACAAACAAAACATCCTATAATTCTGTAATATTTTAATAGAATTTTAATAGTTAAGAGCCAAAATTCCAATTAAATTTGGTGGTTAAATTAATAATAATTTAAAATTAAGTTTTAATGAAAATTAGTAGGATTGTTTTAGTTTTTTTACTGCTCATTTCCTTTACCAATAGCAACGCACAGGATTTGCGTATTACCGAAAAGGACAAAATTGTTAAGAGCGCCTGGATGGTGGGTCTAGGCTACAATTTTGTGGATGATTCCGGTTCTGGTGCCGATTTTAGTGAATTGTTCAATGTAAAGGACAATTGGAATGCCTTGGCTTATCCGTCAAGAGTAAGTATCGGAAGGTATTTTGAAAACGGACTAGGGGTTGAGGCTATAGGATCCTACAATAAATATAAGGTAGGGAAAATGATTGACGGTGCTGTTAATACAGCTGAAACTAAATATGGAGCCATCGATGCAAGATTGAGCTATGATCTTAACAAGCTAATTGGAGAAACTGGTTTCTTTGATCCTTATGTAGGGGCCGGACTAGGGTACACTAGAGCCAATGGTGAAGATATGGGGACCTATAATGCCGTTGTCGGATTTAGAACTTGGTTTTCAGATCGCGTAGGTTTAGACTTTAGTAGCTCTGGAAAATGGGGTATGGGTGACGCTGGTAACCACTTGCAGCACCATGCCGGAGTTGTATATCGTTTTGGTATAGAAAAAGGACTCTCTAAAAGAGGATTAGAAAAACAAGCTTTGATTAATGAGCAGCAGCGAATCACCGATTCCATCAACGCAGCAAAGCAAGCGGAAGAAGAGGCTCGTTTACGTGCAGAGCGATTGGCAAGGGAGAAGGAGCAGGCGCGTTTAGCTGCTGAGGAGAAGGCAAAAAGAGATGCCGAAAACCAACGAAGAGCTACTATTAAGCAGCAGGTGAAAGACGTAGGTCATGTAGGTTTCGCTTTTAATTCCGCCTGGGTGAGCAAAGCAGAAAAGGAAAGATTGGATAAGCTAGTGGTAATCTTGGAGGCCAATCCAGGTGTTACCTTAAAAGTTAGCTCTCATGCTGATTCTAGAGGTTCTCAGGAATACAATATGAAGCTTACCGAGAGAAGGGTGAAGAACACCATCGATTATCTAGTAAACGAAAAAGGAGTTGACGCTAGCAGACTAAAAGGAGAAGCATTTGGTGAGAAGCAGTTGTTGAACGACTGTGACGGTACTAAGTACTGCCCAGAATCGAAGCATAGAGTAAATAGAAGATCAGAATTTGAAGTATTGAGCTTCTAATTGAAGCCTTTCTTCTAACTTTCCGCCCTGCAGACTCGTTAAGGAGATGCAACAATCAAGATAGGGGAGAAGTTAATACAAAGTACAAACACCAGTTATGGTCCATATAATAATGGAATGTAGCTGGTGTTTTGTTTAATGTAGCAATTGGTCAATGTAGCGATGTACCAATGGGTTTGATAATTAGTCAATTTGGAAATGTGTTAATTTGAAAATAAATAAATATATTAATGAAAACGTCATTTCGACAAGAGCCCTATTTCAGGGCGTCCCGACCCATCGGGAGAGAAATCTCACTAGCTGAACATTATGGTTATTACTTAAAAGGTTAAGCTGTTATGCTGTTACGAGGTTATGAAGTCGTCAGTTCGATTTCTATGACAATTCCAAACGATTTTTATAATA
>NZ_MTAZ01000090.1 GCF_002150785.1 Arenibacter amylolyticus
GTCGACTTTTGGCTTGCCCTTTCCCGCCCAGGTTTTATAAAACGCTAAATTATATTTGTGTTTACAAAGGTTTCGGCTGGATTGAAAATGCGGCAAAAACTACGGGGATTGTTCCATTGGCTTGTCCGTTTGGGTAAGGTGTGGGCTGCAAACAACCTCTAACAGGGGCTATAATTCAGTCTTGCATTCTTCAAAAGATAAAATTCATTACTTTTAAGTCGGCACGATTCCTTACCTGAAAAATCCTATCGGATTTCCCAGACCGAAATCATAGCCTTAACGTTGTAGCAAATTTAAACCTAACAATTATGATAAGAGTAATATCAATTTTAATTATTTCTGTTTTCTTAATTTCCTGCAATAATAAAAAAGGTCAGGAATCCCAACAAAAACTTGATAGTTTACAAAGGGAGAACGAAAGAATAAATAGTCGTTTGCTTGAAATGGAAAAACAACAAAATCAAACCAAGTACGTTTGGACGATTATTGAACATAAAAGAGGACGTTATATAGTTAGTAGTTCCAATAACAAAACAGGTTTTGAGGGACCTATAAAAAATTACATATATTATTCGGATGTAGTTAAAGTAGACGGGTTCAATGAGGATAAAAAATATCTTCTTCAAGACAACTTAGAAAAAGATTTGAGGGGTCAATTTGGATATTCAGTTCATTCTATTCAAAACCGTCAAACTTTTGTTTTTGACACATATAAAGAGGCAAGTGAACATAGATATAACATCTTAAATTAATGCAAGTAAATATTCAGAGTTGGTATAGGATTTTAGACTATTGGTGTAATAAAAAAACACCTCTGGGTTCTGGACTAACTATTCCTTATCTTGTAGGAATTATTTATCAAACAGATTGTGAATTGATAACCACAAATGATTTTCTCGAATTAATATTTACTAAAGAGGATAAAATATTTTCAATTAGAAAATGTGATGTTATTGGGGAATATGTTCTACAATTAAATGATGAAAATGATTTAGCATCACTTAGTTATTACACTAAATTCAAGAATATTTATTTAACAGAACAAAACCTAATCACAAAGGAAAATAAATTTGAAAAATATCTTGATAAAAAATATACTGAATTAATTTCAAGAAAAACCTTTTCAAAAAATGATGGAAATTGGAATAAATTCAATGACGACGAAATCAAGTGGATAAAAAACGTGCTACAACAACGGCTATAAGCAATTGGGGTTTAAGTGCTTATCCGATAATTAAAACATAAAAAAAGGTCTGTGCTAAACTGAAAAGTAAGAGCAAAAAAATCCCCAACTGCTCATAGTGTGCCGAGAAGTAGTGAACGGTAAAAATATTCACTAC
>NZ_MTAZ01000091.1 GCF_002150785.1 Arenibacter amylolyticus
ATCGCCAAATATTTTTAGGGTGTTGCATTGAGGAAAACAGGTGGATATACAGTTTTTTGTCTGCCACAAGCACTTTTAGGCTGATAACATATAGAAAAAAACTCCACTTGAAAAAGTACTTCCAAGCGGAGTTTAATGGTTGTTTTTAGCTGATATCGTCCAATAAATTAGCTACTAAAGCCGTCCATCCCGTTTGGTGGGAAGCGCCTGCTCCACGTCCATTATTCCCATCAAAATACTCGTAAAACAGCACCAACTCCTTAAAATAAGGGTCTTTGTACTTCTCTTGATGTAATTTATGGATAGGTCTATTGCCTTCGGCATCCTGTTTAAATAATTGAGTAAGTCGCTCTCCTATTTGATCACTTATATTCTTTAGGTTCATTTTTTCACCTCCTTCTGACGGGAAGTTAAACATTAGCTTGTCCCCAAAGTAACTGTGATATTCCCGTAAAGAGTCCAAGAACAAGTAATTCATGGGCATCCAAATAGGACCCCTCCAGTTAGAGTTGCCCCCAAATAATCGTGTAGAGGATTCTGCGGGTTCGTAATTGATGCTGTAATCTACACCCTCTATATTGATGGAATAGGGTTTCTCATGTACTTTAGAAAGGGATCGTATGCCGTGTGGGGATAAAAACTCTTTCTCGCTCAGCATGCTGTTCATCAGAATGTTAAGTCGCGCTTTAGGCACCAGGGAGAGAAGTACATCTTCCCCTTCGGTATATTCTTCCATCACGCGGTATTTGGCCGTCTCAATCCGGTGTTTCCTAAACCACTCCATGCTCCTTCGGAAACGTGGAAGTTTCTCCAAATACTCTTTTTTTATGTTCAGAACCGCAGCCAGGGACAACAGCCCCGATATGGAACGTACTTTTATCTGGAACGATTTTCCATTGGGCAAGATAAGCTTGTCATAGAAAAAGCCGTCACTCTGGTCCCAAGATCCATTACCTCCTTCTTTCAGGCTATTTAACGCTTCAGCAATAAAGACAAAATGTCCAAAGTATTTCATGGCCATGTCTTCAAAAGATTGATCTTCCAAAGAAATCTCTAGGGCCATCTCTAACATGTTAAGGCAATAGAGCGCCATCCAAGAGGTGCCGTCTACCTGTTCCAAGACCCCACCTCCGGGCACGCCGTTGCTGCGATCGAAGACCCCAATATTATCCAAACCTAAAAATCCGCCTTCAAAAACATTCTTTTCCTGACTGTCTACCCGGTTTACCCACCAAGTGAAGTTGAGGGCCAGTTTGTTGAACATCCGTTTTAAAAATAGAAGGTCGCCCTTTCCCGTTTTCTTTTTTTCCAGTTGAAAAACCTGTAAGGAGGCCCATGCTTGTACAGGCGGATTCACATCACTGAAATTCCATTCGTATGCCGGAATTTGCCCGCTGGGAGACATATACCATTCCTTGGTAAATAAAAGTAATTGTTCCTTGGCAAAATGGGCATCTACCAGTGCAAGGGAGACACAATGGAAAGCCGTATCCCAAGCTGCAAACCAAGGGTATTCCCATTTATCTGGCATGGAAAGGATATCGTGGATACGTAGTGTTTGCCACTGATTATTTCTCCCAAACCAACGATTTTGCGAAGGGGGAAATTCCTTGAAATCGCCCTGCAACCATTTCTCTACTTCGTAATTATAGTACTGTTTGGTCCATAATAATCCGGCAATGGCCTGCTTCTGTATTTCCAAGGATTCTTTATCCGAATCTGGGAAGGTGGTCTCTAAAAACGCTTGGGACTCCTTGGTCCTTTCAGTAAAAATAGTATCAAAACTATCGTCAAATGGAGTGTCTAAGCTACCATTGGTGAGTCTTAATTTTATCGTCTTGGTTTCACCCGCCTTTAACTGTAATTTATAGAGCGGCGCAAATTTGGTGCCCTCTTGTTTTTTCTTTGCTTTCGTAAAATCACCCTTTATTACCGCCTCGTGGAAAAAATCCTTTTTGTAGGGGTGGTCATTGGGTTGAAGATAGACCCTCTCCATATTGGTCTCATTTTCGGTAAAGAGCAGTTGGGAAGGTTCTTCAAAATACATATTGTATTGCCCCACATAAATATGATCAATGGACACATAGGGGACACCATTTTTCACTTCCTTTTTAATGCTGGGTTTTTGAGGCATGCCAACAAAACTCCAAAAATTACGTATCCACAAAGTGGGTAGTAAATAGAGGGGAGCGACTTTTTCACTTCTGTTGGATACGGTAATTTTAATTAATAGATCCTGCTCATCTGCCTTGGCATACTCCGTAAATACATCAAAATATTCATTATTATCAAAGATGCCGGTATCCAATAGCTCATATTCCAGATCTTGCTTTCCCCGTCTGCCATTTTCATCTACCAAGTCTTTATAGGGGAACTGGTTTTGAGGATACTTATACAAGTGTTTCATATAGGAGTGGGAAGGGGTATTCTCCAAATAGTAGTATAACTCCTTTACATCCTCCCCATGGTTTCCCTGTGGGCCGGTAAGTCCAAAAAGGCGTTCCTTAAGAATGGTATCCTTTCCATTCCAAAGGGCTATTCCAAAGCAAATATTACAATAACGATCCGAGATGCCCGCTATACCATCCTCGCCCCAGCGATAGGTTCTACTGCGAGACATATCGTGGGAGAAATAATTCCAAGCGTCGCCACCCGGGCTATAGTCTTCCCGGACAGTCCCCCATTGGCGCTCACTTAAATAAGGTCCCCATTTGTGCCAGTCCTTAGTACCAGCCTGGTTCTCCTCTAAACGCTTTTCCTCCTTGGTCAATTTTTTTATATCCATGTATGTGTCCTCTAGTTTAGGTGGGTAGTTCCCATAAAGAAAGAATTGTTCTTTCTTATTAATTGGAGTTAAAGATAACATTTGCTAAACAATTGAGAAACGATATTATACGAGGTGGCTGACGTTTTTTTAAAAATCCTTGGTGCTACATAAAAAGTATTGGAGTGGGGTTTTAAAATAGGGTATGCCATAGCAGAAATATGCTATTATATTCGATGAAAATTAAAATGTAAATTGTACGGTTTCCATTAATTGCGTACCTTAACCCCTTGTTGTTTGCCTTCGCGCTAATAGGAAGCCAAAGGAGGAGTATTTTGTAATTAAACCAATAAACCATATTAAATGAAAATAGAGGATACATCCAAACAGCCTTCTGCCAATAAAAATAGCAGAAGGGATTTTTGTAAGACCAGTGCTTTGGTTACCGGAGCGATGGTTTTACCGACGATGCAAATGAATGCCATGGTAAATGTTGCCAATGACAAAATGTTGAAGATAGCCTTGGTAGGTTGTGGTGGGCGTGGTACCGGTGCGGCTATTCAGGCGTTAAATGCTGACCCAAATACGGAACTGGTAGCCATGGCCGATGCCTTTGAGGATAGGTTACAGGGAAGTTTAATAAACATAAAAAGGGCGTTTGACGGTAGTAAAAGGATCAATGTTCCAGAAGGAAATCAGTTTGTGGGCTTTGATGGAGCGGAAAAAGCGATGGCTTTGGCCGATGTGGTAATCTTGGCCACCCCTCCAGGATTTAGGCCTCAGCATTTTGAGTTTGCTGTAAATGCAGGGAAACACGTATTTATGGAAAAACCGGTAGCTACGGATGTCCCCGGAGTACGCAAGGTGTTGGCTGCGGCTAAGGTTGCTAAGGAGAAGAAGTTAAATGTTGTTGTTGGGTTACAAAGACATTACCAGGACAACTATTTGGCCGCACTACAGCAGATAAAGGAAAATAAGATCGGAAAAATTGTTTCCGGACAAGTATATTGGAACAGTGGTGGTGTATGGGTACGGGAAAGACAGCCCGGACAATCCGAATTGGAATACCAAATGCGTAACTGGTATTATTTTAACTGGTTGTGTGGAGACCATATTTTGGAGCAGCACATTCACAATATTGATGTAGCCAACTGGTTTATTGGGGAATACCCTATCTCTGCCCAAGGTATGGGAGGTAGACAGGTACGTACTGGAAAAGACCATGGAGAAATCTATGACCATCACTTTGTAGAATATACCTATCCTAGTGGAGCTGTAATTGCCAGTCAGTGTAGGCACCATCCGGAAACAATGAGTAGGGTAGCCGAGGTATTCCAGGGTACCAAAGGGACTATTGAGACCTATGGTGATAATACCTTTGTTAAAGACTATAATGGTGGCGAAATTTTTACCCATAGAGGTAAAAACGACCCTAACC
>NZ_MTAZ01000092.1 GCF_002150785.1 Arenibacter amylolyticus
TAAAAACCCAATAATATTCGAAATTCTTACATCGAACTCAGGTCAGAAGGTTCATCTAACAGCTGGAAAACTATCTCGGAAAATTACCTTAATCCAGGGAATGCAAAATTTATCCTCAAATTCCTTGAAGAAAAAACTCTTGGTGAATAATGCGGGTTAAAACGCTTCATGTTAAAGTGAAATTTTTCTAGATCCTAGTGAAAAACTCATGCCGATACTTTGTATCCCTCTTTAAGGTCGCCTGATTTTGTAGCAAAGGCCAATGCGCCAACTGGCCCCTCGCTATAAATGCAAATCGTTGCATTTACTTCTCGGTCTTAGATGAATTCTTTAGATTAGCCCTAAAAACCGGTTTAAAAGCTCCGCGCTTTTTTTTAAATTTTAATAGCTGGATTTTGGCCCCGGCGCATTAGAGATAAAGTTTATGCGTCCGGTAGGAAGGGATGGTCATGGAGCTTTTATTTGTTAGTTAGGATTTATTCTTTCCTTTGTTTACAAGCTTATCGACTTTAATGTCGTTAAAATAGTTTTTGTGTACCATTAGATTGAGGTTTGCAGCCAATTTTCAACTTAATAAATGTGGTTAAGACGATTGGAATTGAAAAATCGGTGAGTCTTATAGAAGGAAATCATGCCATATTTGTTCTGAATCCTATGTTGTTTAATGGTGTAACTGTTTTTTAAAGCATGGTTTTAGGGCTTGGTTATATTTCAGTGCTGATAAAGTGGTATTGGTACGGATTTTTTAAGGAAGGTTTTCAGGATTGTTTGTGCCGGTAGTTGCTGTTTCCTCGTTATTTTGGAGGTGATCGTGATGGTATACCTGGTAAGGAAGGGAGATTTAAACCTAATCTAACGCATAAAGATAGGTGCTGAAGGGGTGGTTTGTGTACATTCATTGTGATATTACAACCGAATTGATGTCCCTATCTCTTGGATTAGCATTTTTTATTCTTGTTTATTTCTTGTGCAAAAACTTGTTTTTCAGCTCCTTGTGATGGGGTGGGTAAAAAACCTTAAAAATAGTTA
>NZ_MTAZ01000093.1 GCF_002150785.1 Arenibacter amylolyticus
CAACAGAGTTGTCAAGTTTTGAGACAGTCTGACGGTCTCGTATATGGCTCGTTGCGTTTAGAATAGCACTTGCCTTTCCGTCTGGCACGTAGCCGAATTTTTAAATTTTTCTTTTTACCTTACATTCTCAAAAAGCCAAATTTAAAAATTTGGCGGACTTCGCAAACACGCCCAAAACTTCGGTTAAGCGACTGATTAGCAATGATCCATATACATTGTTGGCAACTGGCTTTATGCGTTCAGCTTCATTCCAATTGTCATTATCTTTTGCTAATTCTACTTATTTTAGTCCAAATTTTCCAATCCAAATATGGTTAAATTTTCGATAACTGGTAAGGTTTTTAGACCAATTTTCGTCAATCGATATTCAACTCTGGGTGGAATTTCTGGATATGATTTCTTCGCAACCAATTTATTTTCTATTAAATGATTTAATTTTTGAATTAATACCTTTTCACTAATTCCAGGAATGCACCCTTTTAATTCTCCGTACCTTATTTTTCTTTCATTAATCTGGAACAAAATTAGTAATGTCCATTTACCACCCAAAAGGGATAATGATTTTCTTACTGGACAATTTTCATCTGATTGGATAATTTTTTTTTGATTTTTTTCCATCTGATTATCAATATATCTAACCTTTATGTAAGTACCTTACGTTTTGGTAGGTACTTGTACAAAAGTAAGAAATAGTTTTATTTTGCACTATTAATAATTTAAAAAATATATTTTATGACACCAAAAGAAGTAGTTATGGCTTATGCACAAGCATTAGGAAAAGGCGATATTCCCACCGCATTTTCATTTTTCAATCCAAATGCTAAATGGAATCAGCCGGGAAGTAACCAATTTTCCGGAACTAAAAACGGAACTAATGAAATCGGTGAAATGCTTGGCGGAATGATGAAAGTTACCAATGGAACTTTTGCCGTA
Source organism: Arenibacter amylolyticus (assembly GCF_002150785.1). Taxonomy (GTDB): domain Bacteria; phylum Bacteroidota; class Bacteroidia; order Flavobacteriales; family Flavobacteriaceae; genus Arenibacter; species Arenibacter amylolyticus. Next base: position 934 of record NZ_MTAZ01000093.1, read on the forward strand.
AATCCTAACGGAAATTTAACGGTCAATGGTAATCTTGTAATTATGCCAGTCCGTTTTACTGGTAATCTTGATGACCGAAATATCGATATGGGGGGATTTGATTTATTTGATGTTCAAGATGGCAAAATAACTGAAGTTTGGTTGTTTTCGGATGACCAAAAATTGGAAGATGAATTTTGGGGAAAATAAATTTTAGATTATCGCTGTTAAGTCAAGTTAGGTACAAAAAGGTATTTTTTTTCCGAATGCTTTTTTGTGCTTAATTTTCTTTTTTTCCTGTTGTTAAATATTTTGAGAGGGTTTCTTTAGCTTGTTGCCAACGTTTAGTATATGCAAAGTAGGCGATTGCGGGCTTCAAACTTATCAAACCGAGATGAAGTTGAAGCGAGCTACAACCGTTGAATTTACTGCTATTTCGCCTATTTTGTATATACATTGTTAGCGGTTCGGGCTTTTTTTCTTCGGTCAGCAACATTTCTCGTCTTGTTGAATTGGTGGACATTTCTCGCTCCCATAACTGCAATAAACACAGCAGTCTCCTTGTTGTGGTTTCAATACAGTTTTGCAGTTTTCGCACTCGTAAAAGTATTGGCAAGCATCTGTCGGCATTGTTTCTTCTTTTTTGTGTCCGCAGTTGGGGCAAGTGATTGTTGATTGCAATTTTATTTCCATTTTATTTTTCCTTTTTGTCTCTTACTGAATATCCTGTTCCGTTAATTGCTGTTTCGATTTCGGCTATGTTAGTTTTTGAGTTGTCAAATTCTACGATTGCGTTTCCATTCTCGTATGAAGCAGTTGATTTGATTATTCCTGAAAGTTTGTTCACTTCGTGGTTTACGTGTTCTTCGCATCCTGCACAAGTCATTCCGCTGATAGTAAACTCAACGGTCTGTACATTTGATTTGTCAACTACTATTACTTGTTTTTCTGTCTTGGGGTAGAAAATATGTGCATAGTAAGGAAAGGCAAGCATTACAATTGCGAATGCTGTAACAATTCCTAAAAACTTTTTACTCTGAATGAATTTTGGCTTTTCATCAGTTTCACAATCACAGTCTATTTCCTTTTTCGGTTTTAGTTTTTGATACCAAGCAAAACCAAGAACCAAAATTGTCAAACCAATTAAATACGGTCGGAAAGGTTCAAGCCACGAAAAAGAGGCAGCAAGTCCGCTTGTTCCTGCAATTAGTGCCAAAACTGGCGTAATGCAACATAGAGAAGCAGCAAATGCTGTTAAAAGTCCTGCTCCGATTAATTTATTGTCCTTTTTCATATTGTCTCAAAAATTTTGTTTTCGTCAAGTATTATGAAAAACGGTTCAAGCAAGTTTTTGTACTCGTTTGTCAGCGAGTAGAAAATGGTCTGTGCTTGCCTTTCTGTTTCAATGAGTTTTCGGTCTTTGAGTTTTCGCAGGTGTTGAGAAACTGCCGAAATGGTCATTCCAAGAACATCACTCAGGTCGCAAACGCAAAGTTGTTTCTCTTCATAAAGCAGGAATAGGATTTTCAGTCTGACGTTGTTACCCGCCAATTCAAGACCGTTCGACAAATAGTCAAACGAGCCGTTGAGTTCTGCAACTCGGTCTTTACAACGGTTGATTTGTTTAATGTCCGCTTGTTGTCTTATGCAAGAATTGTTTTCCATAAACACAAAGATAGTCAACTTGCTTATTTAAGCAAATGCTAAAATACAATATTTTAAAAATAACCCGATTTGTTTCTCGGGTCGTTTTTTTGCCTGACCGCTAACGTTAAGGCTATGATTTCGGTCTGGGAAATCCCTGCCTTG
>NZ_MTAZ01000094.1 GCF_002150785.1 Arenibacter amylolyticus
TAGCACAGCACTTATAAAATTCACCTATTATTACATTATCCCATCGGTACATTTCCACATTAATCCCCCCATTTCCAAATTTTCAAATTAACAAATCTCCAAATTAAACCATTGCTACATTTCCACATTGCTCAATTGCTACATTAATCATTGGTACATTGTCTTCATTTTCCCGTTGAAATACCAAAAAGTTCTATAAATTGCACGATTTTAATTTTTAACATTAAAGCACCCCAATCTCTTATCATGTTTAGAAAATTAGGATTTCTTCTTTTAGGTACCCTACTCCACTTAAATATCTACGCTCAGAATCATTTTATCACCGATGTTGGGCTACTACTTTTACTCCAAGAAAAGGATAACTCGTTTTGGTCCCATAGCAACACCAATGGGCTGATTCACCCCAGTACGCGACTCCTAGGTACTATTGGTTCTGAATACTCCAACTATGTTGGGGAGTACGGGAGACTCGTAATAGGTGGAAGTGCATTCTATGCGGTTAACAAGAACCATCCAGATGGGATAGCTCTAGACCAATATTATGGAATGTACGAGCTTCATAACCTTAAGCTTACCCTAGGAGCTAAACGACGCCAGGAAAAACTAATGGGACTCTCCAGCGTTGGGGGCGATATCCTGTGGAGCAATAATGCCCGTGCAATACCAGGAATCGAATTCGCTTCTTTTGAACCTATTGAGCTTTCAGAGTTTATTAGTATCGAAGGGGCCTTTGGACATTACCTGCTGAATGACGACCGAGCCATAGACCATGCGAAACTTCATTACAAACAATTGACCTTTAATTTTAAACCCTACCAAAGATCCACTCTTTCCCTTGGTTTACACCATTATGCACAGTGGGGAGGTGCATCGCAACCGAATAGTGTAAGGGATTTGGCAAAAGTGGTTTTTGGTGCCACAGGAAGCACTAGGGCAAACCAAATGGGTTCTTACCATATCGATTATAAATATGAGTTTAGAAACAGGGATCAACTACACCTTTACCATCAATCCATTTTTGAAAACCGATCGGGGATTAAATTAAAGAACTTCCCTGATGGGGTATGGGGCGCCTTTTGGTCTACCTCAGAAGATAGTTTTATAAAAGGTTTTCTCTATGAATACCAACACCTACAAAGTCCTAGCAATTATTTTAATAATACCTACTACCCTTCTGGTTATACCTATTTTGGGGAGGTTATAGGGATCCCATTCATCACCCCAGACCGTAACGGGACAGGGATTGTCAATAACACCTACAGGGCGCACCATATAGGCGCGGCGGGCCGTATATTCAATTTAGACTATAGAGCCAAGGCTAGTTATGTAATAAATGAAGGTATTGACGGCTCCTGGGATCCATCTCACAATAACCTATATACCTATGGAGACCTAACCTATCGGCATTCCGAAAGAAGTACCTTCTTCCTTAGCCTTGGTGCCGATCTAAAAAGCGCTCTCAGAGACCGAATCACCCTAGGGCTTGGCTATCGCTACCGATTTGGAAGACTCCCGCGTTATATCTATGCAAATTGTTCCCCGTATCGTGGACGGTAAGCAATTTATTCAATAAACAGTAAACAATAAGCAATTGGCTCAGTATTCAGTAAACGGTGGTCAGTTTTATTCAATTAATAATAATCAATTAGCAATAAACAATTGTGTACGTCCCTGATATAGGTT
>NZ_MTAZ01000095.1 GCF_002150785.1 Arenibacter amylolyticus
CTGTGAGAGGCTCGGGGTGAAATTCCCCTTGCCTACTCGACGCCAAACCGTTATCTTTAATGCTGACCAAAAAAATAAAAGTTTCCATATAAATCAACTTTTTTGTTTATATTTGTCTCATAAAAGTACGCGCAAACCGTATGGAAAAAAGATTTGAAGTCGTCTTTCTTGAGCAAGCTATTGACTTTATGTCAAAGGTCGACAAGAAAGCACAAATGAAAATTTATTATAATCTTGACAAGGCCACATTTGGACTTGACCCAAAACTGTTCAAAAAACTAACGGACGATATTTGGGAGTTTAGGACAAAATACAGAGGACTTCAATACCGACTTTTCGCATTTTGGGACAGAACTGGAAAAACCGAAACGCTTGTGATTTCTACACACGGAATGGTCAAAAAAACGGACAAGGTACCTAAAGCTGAAATCGAAAAAGCAAAACAGATTCGGACCGAATATTTCGAGCAATAAAAAATAAAGTTATGGCAACAAAAAATAAAATGATGAAAATGATGACCCTTGACCAAATGAAGGACAAGGACATTGGAAAAATCGGAACAGCAGACCGGGACAAGTATGAATTCGATTTGCGAATGGAGGTTTTGGGCGAAATGATTAAGTCCGTCCGAAAAGAACGGAAATTGACCCAAGAACAACTTGGTGAATTGATTGGAGTTCAAAAGTCACAAATTTCTAAACTGGAGCGCAGCGCAAAAAACGTAACGATTGAAACGATTTTAAAAGTGTTTAACGCACTAAAGGCGAACATAAAGTTCAGTGTACAAATGAATGACTCGGAATTCAAGGTTGCGTAAAAAAGCACCAAAGATAACAATACCTATAGTAAATAGGGCGGTAAGTACTGAATCTATTAGCTTGGTCTTGTTTGCGAAGTCCGCCAAATCTTTTGATTTGGCTTTTATAAAACGAAAGTTAAAAAGAAATAAAAAGCTTTGGCTAAGCGCAGACGGAGACTATTCGTTTCCCTGCCTGCCCTACTTGCCATAGCCTTAACGTCAGACTGCGCAACAACCTTCCTTTTCTTAA
>NZ_MTAZ01000096.1 GCF_002150785.1 Arenibacter amylolyticus
GTTCACCTCCGAGAGCACGTGCTGCTTTCCTTTCATCAGGGTATATGTGAAGCCCCATTGCCTTTTTAAAGTTCCGAACTGGTGTTCTGTGATCTGCTGCCTAAGTCTATAGTACTCCGGGTTTTCTTCCACTCTTTTTTGATTTTCCTCCAAGGCCTCTTGATAGATGGAACGTTCTATGAATCGTCCATTTTTATTAGTGGTACACAGATGTCTTACGGGGCATACCTTGCAAGCTTTCCTGTTCTTGTAATGCTTCACCTTGTGGCCCGCCTTATCGTAAACGGTTCCATTGGTTTTCAGAATTTGTCCGTCGGGGCAGGTATAGTTGTCCTTTTCCTTGTCGTATTTAAAATCGACCATAGAATAAAGGCCGTTGTGTTGGGAGGAATGCTCCTTTGGGGAGGAGTACGGCGTGATCCCGTTCTTGGTACATATGTCCAAATGTTTTGCAGTTGTATACCCTTTATCCGTAAGTGTGCGCATGCTGTCCACATTCAGAAGTTCTTTGACGTCCAATGCCATGGGGGAGAGTGCATGGGTATCGTTCACCGTCCCCGTATCATTGTTGACGAAGAGCTTATGCTTTGCATCGCAGCCCGCCTGCACGTTGTAGCCCACATTGATGATGTTTCGGTGCATTACCACGGACCTGGCATCGGGGTCGGTAAGGCTGATCTGTGTTTCCCCGCTTTCCCCGAGCTGCCTTTCAATTGTGCGGTACCTGTCTTTTTTTGATTCCTGATAGGCTATTTTACCCTGCAGTTCCTGGGTGTCGACTTCTAGATCTTCGGCATCCAATTGTTGTTGGTATTCCTGGACCTTGTTATCTATGTAGTCTATATGACGATCGATCTTTTTCTGGTTGAAGTTGTTCTTAAGGGCGTTCTGGGCCCTTATTTTAAAGGAATCGATGGCAATGGTCTCCCCGTCTATGAGTTCCCAGTCCCTGAGCAGCACCACGAAATACCTGAAGGCCTGTTTAAAGGCCGTTGCATTGTCTTTCCTGAAATACGCGATTCTCCTTGCCGATGGCCTGAGTCCCTTCAAGAGCCAGATGACCTCGAGGTTCACTTTGCAAGCATGTTCCAATCGGCGGGAGGAACGAAGTTTATTCTTGTAGCCATAGAGGTAGAGCTTGAGCAGATCCGATGAACGGTAAGGTGGCCTTCCCTCTGTATTAAGGACATCCTTGAACCCCAACTCCTGCATTGGGAGGATATCCACGAACATGTCAACGATCCGTGCCCAGGAATCCGAGCTCAGGCAGGATTCGAAATCCATCATTACCAATTGGTCCCTATTAAAACCTGTTATAAAATCCATATCATTAAGATAAGCAATATCAGAACGTTATGGACTCCATGGGTTAAAGGTAATCAACAAAGTTATTAAGAAAAGGAAGGTTGTTGCGCAGTCTGACGTTAAGGCTATG
>NZ_MTAZ01000097.1 GCF_002150785.1 Arenibacter amylolyticus
AGCACCCTCTATTTTCTACTTACACAAATTGCGGGATAGTGTCCAGTACGAGTTCAGCTTTTAAGCCTTGGCTAAAGCCGAAATGCTGATTCCCTTTTGATCCCCGTGATAAATCACGGGGCTATTCAATATTTTTTTTGAGTTTTTGAGTTTTTGAGAAGTTGAGAGAAAGTCCACCCTTTAGGGTAGGGGTAAGACTTTTTCTGCTATAAATCGTTTATAAAGAAGTTCTCGACTGCCCGACAGAATGGTTCTTTCGGTTGGTGCTCGACCAGACAAAATATTATTGTTCCCTAAAATCCCTGCCTACTGATTACCGTTTACTGATTACTGGACTCACTACTTTGTACTCAATACTATAAAAAATCCCTCCGCTTTGCACTTTCAGGCAAACCACCTCCCTTTATACTGCGACTACGCTTCGCACAGGGTAAAGGGAGGAACTTTTTTGATTTCATCCTTGGAAGGGGGCAACCTATATCAGGGACGTACATAATTGCTAACTGTTTATTGATTATTGAAAAATCGTTTACTGACCACTTCTTACTGATTACTGGTTACTGAACCCATCAATACTAAGCTAGATTTCTAGCTTCACTACATAACCAAGTCCCTCCAAAACCACCCAACACTGATTACCAGAAACATACTTTACTGTTCCTTCCTGAGCTTTGAAGCCCATTTTTGTGAGGTCTAATTTGGTGCCGGGTTTAATGGCTTCTACTTCTATATTGTGATTGTTTTTACTGGATTCTACCTCCTGGAGGGCGTCTACCTCTTCTTGAGTGACAACAGCGGGTTTACCTAGCCAAAACATGTATCTGAGGACCCCAGGAGCCTGGAAAACACTGTTTCTGGCATTCTCCTCGATGTTTACCAATATCATGGAGGGTAATAAGGGAACTTCCACTTTCTTCTTACGATCGCTCCATTGACGAATTTCCGTACGTAACGGACAGTAAGCCTCTATGCCAATATTCTGTAGACGTAGCGCGACTTTCTTTTCATTCTGGGGTTTTGTATGAAGGACGAACCAGGGCATAGTTTAATTTGGAAATTTGTTAATGAGTTAATTTGAAAATGATTTTCTAATGTGAAAATGTAACAGTTAATTAATGTAACAATGGGGTATTCTGAAATTTTAACAGTGAGTCAATTTAGACCTCTCGATACAATTTTATTCCGCTCCGCTTCATAAAACCACCTGCCTCGACTGCAGGCGGTCCTACCCCGGCAGGCGGGCTCGAAGTGACGGGGATTTCTATGAAAAGGTATCAATTAATGCAACAATTTGTTAATGTACTAATGTATTGCATTTACTCCCTATTGCTTATAGCCTAGAGCTTCAATTCTTATTTCAACTTTTCATTTAATCCTACTGACCACTGATCACTTTTTACTGATCACTGAACCGACCTACTTCACACTTTCCTAGCCAATCAATTTCTTGATGTTCTGCGGAACAGTGAGGCGGATTTTACCTTCCTTGCGGGTGATGAGCCATGGGGAGCTATAGATTAGTGGCATAAAAAACAACAATAAGCATAGCTGGGTGTTGATGGTTAGTCCACTGATCGTTATAGCAACGAGGATAACGCTAATATTTAGCAAACCCAGAATCATTGTAGCTTTTTTATGGGTAAACTTCATGTCCAACAAGCGGTGGTGTATGTGGTTACGGTCCGCACTGAACGGACTGCGCTTCTGTGCGATGCGAATAGTAAACACCCTAAGCGTATCCAGTAACGGAAAGGACAAAATGGCAATCGCTAGAATTGGTGCATGTCTTAGTGCTTCAGAGTTTGTAGCCACCGTATTGTAATTTAAAAAGGAAACTGCCTGGTAGGTCAATAAGAACCCTACAAACATAGAGCCTGAATCGCCCATGAATATTTTACGTTTTCTGGATAGGTTGTATCTAAGGAATCCCAAAAGGGCACCTATCAAGGCAAAGGATACCAGAATCATGGCGGTGCGATCGTTTAAAAAATAGAAGGCGCCAAAAGCCGCACTGGTAATAGTACCTATGGTTCCTGCGAGTCCGTCCAATCCATCTATCAGGTTAAAGGCGTTGATGACCACTATAAACACAAAAAGTGTTAATAGTACCGATATCAAATACGGCAGTTCGCCTAATCCAAAAATGCCATACCCGTGGGTAATCCGTAGGTCGGTAATTAATACCACTACACCTGCGGCAAATATTTGTATGATCAATTTTTTCTTTGGGGATATCCCAATCAGGTCGTCCTTCACCCCGGCCGACATCAGCAAAATGGTTCCAGCAAGGATGGCAAGGATATCTAAAAGGCTCTCTCGTGGAAGTCCTAATAAGAGCGACATGGTAATAAGGGTGATGGTAAAAATAATAAAAACTATAATCCCTCCTAATGTTGGAGTTCTGGTAGTGTGCATGCTCCTACTTACTGGGGTGTCCATTAGCCTTTTTCTACTAACCAGAAGAATCATAACCGGGTAGGCGCGTAAAGACACTAAAACGGAAACAAGTAATACTACCAACACCATAAGGTATTTGTTGGATAACAATGAGGATGCGTACTCTAACGTTGTCATGGTTGGAATTTAGGGATAAATAGTTTCTCTATAATAGCTAATAGCTCAAGTTAGCTCTTTACGGGGGAAGAAAATTGAGCATCACTTGAAGTGATGAACTTACAAGTTGCAATAAAATTTAAAAACAGCTGCAAAGATAGCTATATTTAAACTTATGGGGAAATTTTAATTTGAAAAGGGGGGGGGTAATGGAACAATATAACGATTTGCTAATGTAGCAATGGGTTTTTGATTTGTCAATTTGGAAATGTGTTGATTTGGACTTCTCGATACAATTTTGCT
>NZ_MTAZ01000098.1 GCF_002150785.1 Arenibacter amylolyticus
CAAGTAATGTTGCAAATTCGAAACCACACAGCTATCGCTGCTTGTTTTTTTAATTTATTCCAAAACTCAAACTCCGTTTGGTTTTTTTATAAATTAAAAAACCACGCCCAAGGGCGTGGTTTCGAGAGTGTCGTGATGGCAGAAGGATTCGAACCTTCGACCGCCTGCTTAGAAGGCAGGTGCTCTATCCAGCTGAGCTATGCCACCATTCGCTTTAGATAACTAGTTGTCTTTAGCGGCTGCAAATATACAATTAACATTAATTATTGCACAAGTTTAATTGAAAAATATTTTACACTTTATTTTTCCGCTACCACCCCCCCTTCCTTAAACCATTAAATACCAACAACCTAGATAAAGCTCTCCCATAATCGAAATTTAAATGGGTCTAGAAACTACTTTAAATAAGCAGACAAACTACAATCCCCTCAACTCACTCATTATTAACACACTAAAAATAATTGGAAAAATAAATGGTTTTTGTGGTAGGGTTTTTTCCTAGCGAGTTGTTTTATAACAAACAACAAAAAAATTAATAATGAGTACAACAAAATCAAAGGTTTTATCCAATGTAAAAAAATCCATTTTCAACTTAGGAATGGTCGTTTTAGCAATGCTGACCGTAGTTAGTTGCGATAAGGATAACACTTCCTCCCAACATGGAGTGATGGCGATTAGTGCCAAAGGAAAAATTTCAGACGATAATAATTCTTCCAAAACCGCCAAAGAGGTAGGTTCAAATATAGTAGTGAGCGATTTTTTGGTCAATTTGAAAGAGTTTGAATTGGAGTTAGACCTAGATTACGAAGATGACGAAAACGAGCAGTGGGATGACGACCGTTTTTATGGTTTTGAGGACGAAATAGAACTGGAAGGTCCGTTTGAACTTGATCTTCTAAAAGGAGAAATTAATTTTATAAACGTAGAAATTCCTGTAGGGACCTATGAGGAAATCGAATTTGAAATTGATAAAAGTACCGATGCCAACAGTGAGCTATTTGGAAAATCTATTTTGATTAAAGGTACCATAGACGATGTTCCGTTTATCTTTTGGCACGACTTTGATGAGGAGATTGAAATTGATTTTGAAGACCCTCAAACGCAAATCGAGATCGTAGAAAACGAAACCAATCTGACCATTTTGTTCGATCTTTCCCAACTTCTATACGGTGTAGGATCGGTAGATCTTTCGCAGGCAGTGGATGGAAACAATGACGGGATTATAGAAATAAGCCCAGTAGACCCGGATGGTAACAATGAGATTGCCGCTCAAATTAAAGAGCGACTAAAGGACATCATAGATTTATTGGACGATTAAGGGACTAGACCATAAACTGTGTAAGTAGTAAATAGAGGGTAAA